>JBGTBY010000001.1:0-39851 GCA_041749075.1 Balneolales bacterium
GAAACAGATCTATCTGGCCACGATCAATGCTCAGACCAAATGGTCTGGATCCATATTCGGCTGGTCGGCAATCCGAAGGGACCTGTATGCTTATTTTGAAGACCGGCTCTTAAAAGATGACACAGTTAATTGAAGACTCCCACACCTCCCGTACTCCCATCCTCCTGTTAAATTCTTCTTCTCCTGTACTCCCGTCCTCCTGTTAAATTTTTCTTCTCCTGTACTCCCATCCTCCTGTTAATAATCTTACTTCACCAATGTCATCTTGATCGACATCACTTGCCCGCCCGTGGTCAACCTCGCGATGTACACCCCACTGGCCAAGCCCGATCCATTGAAATCAACCCGATGCTCCCCGGCCGGCATCAATCCGTCCACCAAGACCTGGATTTCGCGTCCCATGAGATCATATATGGCCAATCGCACGTGTGGGGACGCAAGATCTTGCGTCCCTACTGTAAATTGAATCATGGTTCTCGGATTAAACGGATTCGGGTAATTCTGCTCCAAGGTCACCTCATTCGGCCTTCCCTCATCCGTCCTGAATCCCGTTGTGGCCGGTTCTTTGATGAGATCGAGCTTGGTGAATTGGCGACCAAACACATCCGTCGTCACCGCCGCCGGAACCCCGAACCAATCGTTCATCATGGTGGCGTACACCTGGCGATAATCCGTTTCATATTGCAGGTTTCCATTGGCATCGAGCGCGCTCAGATTTGGTTCCGAGCCGACCATCCCGCCCTTTACCCCACCTCCGAACACGAACATCGGTGCCGATGACCCGTGATCGGTTCCGTTGCTTCCGTTCTGGTTTACGCGACGTCCGAATTCGGAAAACGTCATCGCCGTCACCTTCCCGTCCATCTCTTTTTTGGCCAAATCCGCATAAAAGGAGGTCACCGCGCCGGTCAGATTCCGCATCAGCAGATCATGCGACGTCAATTGGTTGGCATGCGTATCGAATCCGTTCAAGGCCACCATGTACACTTTCGCACCGAGGTTGCCTTTGATGAGTTTCGCCACGATGGCCAGATTCGCGGCCAAGGCGTTGCCCGCCGGATACGCCACTTCGTTCGTCGCCCGTCCGCTGGCCTCATGCACCACGCCCGCAAAGGTGTACGACTGGTTGGTGAGCGAGCGCAGGTACGCCAGTTCTTGCCCATACAGTGTGTTCGGAACCGCATGCACATCATAGGCTTTCCCATCGCTGGCCAGGCGTTCGAACAGTCCGATGCTGCTGATGTTCATCGACATACCTGATTCGGGTCCCTGGAACAACAACGATTGGTTCGTGCCGATCTGAACCGCAAGCGGATGGGGGAAATCCGTGGCTTGGTATTCGGGATATTCGCCGTTCAAGAATCGTCCCATCCAACCGGTTTTGGTGAGCACATCACTATCCGAACCGGTCACCATGATGTCCGTTGCACGGAAATGCGACAAATTCGGCGACGTGTATCCCACATTCCGCACGATTCCCATCTTCCCTTCTTCCCACATCGACTCAAATCCACGCATACCGGGGTGAAGCGCCACATCCGGGTTCAGCACATAGGCATCGTTCGCGCGGATCCCCAATCCCGGCCGCCTCTGATAATAAATATCATTATTGATGGGGATGACGGTGTTCAATCCATCGTTCCCGCCATTCAGCTGGATGAGGACCAGCACGCGGTCTGTCTCCAGCGAACCCAGCATCGACAACATCGGATGCGAGGCGAATGCCTTGACCGGCGTGTTACCAATTAGAAATCCGAAACCTGCGGCGGCAAGGCCGGCCGTTAGGAAATCGCGGCGCGTCCACTTGGCGTGGTCGTCCGCATGGGCTTGGCCATGGTCGAGAGAGGCGCCTTTGTGTGGATGATCGCACATGTCAGTTCAGTTGGAATTCGGGCATGCTCACCATATACGAGATCAGACCCATGATCCGGGAGGGGGCGCCCGGGTCGTTGATGTTCCATTCGTACGCGGGAGTTCCCGAGAGCATCACCGCGGTGAGTTCGGCATAACCGGCTTCGGTAAGGGGAACGGCGAAGATGAAATCGGTCAGATGCCTCACAAGCAGGTCTGGATTTTGGTTATCCGGCAGACTTTTCGCGAAGGCGAGGATGCGGGATGTATGCCGCACGAGAAACGCGTTCATGGAATTCCATCGGTTCGGAAGCAGGCTGGTATTGAGCCATTCCCGATGTCCGGGCCAACCGGCCACACCCGGCGGTTCCAGGATATTCTGTCCCAAGGTGACGGTATGCCGCAGGAATTGCGCGCTTTCGGTATGGTTGCGCGGCACATTCAGCATCACCATAACGTTTCCAAGCAATTCATAGGGTGAACTGATCACGGCTCCCATCAGCTCGTCGTCGAAAAAGTGCCGACTCGCGAACAAGGTGCGCAGAACGGGCTCTATTCGGAGTCCGTTCGCAAGGAAAATCTGCGCCATTCCCTCCACAACCTCTTCATTCGGTGTGGAATGCACGAAAAACCGGTACAACTTGCGGCAAATGTGTCGCGCGATGAGCTCGCGTTTCACCGTGAACAGGTGATCGATCGCAGTGCCGTAATTGAAATTATCCCACACACCGAAGATGGTCTTGTTCCAGTTGTCGAACTTGTTCGGATCGAACCTCACCCAGAGGTAGCTGTAGCTCAGCGTGTACCCCGTGAGCGCTTTGGCCAGCTCCACGATGTCGTTCTGCGTGTAGCCGTTGCCCTCGCCCAAGGTGTAGAGCTCGAGCACCTCGCGGGCGTAATTCTCGTTCGGACTCGTGCGCTCATTCAGGTTCCCGTTCAGGTAGGAGAGCATGGCCGGGGTGATGCCCATGTCGTAGGTCAGCTGCTTGAAATCGCCCAGCAGATGATCCTGGATCACCTTGATGTACCGGTAGGCGAATTGCGGGCGACGGAAATAGCCATCGTACTCCGTCGCGAAATGGCTGTGCCAGAACAATGTGAGCTTTCCATGGAGCCCAGTTCCAAGGATGTGAAGAGCGAGGTTATTGCGGAATTCGACAACCCTTGCGGCGCGTTCGGCTTGCTCTGCGGATACCTGAGCGGCGGTCCAACCGGGATATGGACCACCGAGATCGACCCAGGACGGTCTTGCGATGGGATCGATGGTCACGGCCACATCCATCATGAAATTAACCGCGGTGCTCGGACCGATCCGGATCATCTGTTCGACGGTCGCGTTTGTGCCGCTGAACCCGGTTCGACGCAAAAGATGCAATGCACGTCGCCTGTTCCACGGAAGGCTGGCCGAAGGGACGTACGGAGCGAGGGAGGAAGACACAGATGACATCGTCTCACAACGTACGAAAATTTCACAGGAGGACGAGAGTACAGGAGGTAATTTTACATGGAGGAAGATTTCTAACAGGGAGCAAAGGAGCAATGGAGATTGTTTTATTCGATGACCCAATTAAAGCCCGCCGAGCAATTCTTCTCCCATACTCCCATACTCCCTGTTCAATATCTTACTTCAACAAGGTCATTTTCCGTGTTAGCACCCCACCTGGCGTCGTCAATTGCGCCATATACACCCCACTGGCCAGTCGTGATCCATCGAACCGGACCTGATGCGTCCCCGGCGACATCACCTCATCCATCAAAATAATGACCTCGCGACCTTGTATATCATAAACAGCGAGGCGTGTTTGTAAGGGCGAATCGCCATGTGCCCCCAGCGTAAATCGTAAGAACGTATATGGATTGAACGGATTCGGATAATTTTGATGCAACACCACATCCGCAGGCAATTCCCCATCCCGACGAATTCCGGATGTGATCGGGTTGCGAACCAGATCCAACCCGCCGAACGCACGTCCGAACACCTCTTCGTTCACGGTTCCTGGCACACCGAACCAATCACCCATCAATGTGGAATACACCTGTCGGTAATCGGTTTCGAATTTGATGTTTCCAGTTGAATCGACGTCGGTCAAGCTTGGTGCCTCTCCGGTAAACCCGCCTTTGATGCCGTCTCCGAATAAAAACATGGGCGCCGACGTGCCGTGATCCGTGCCGTCGCTTCCGTTTTGGTTCACGCGCCGACCGAATTCGGAGAAGGTCATGGCGGCCACCTTGTCGGCCATACCTCCAGCGGCGAGATCGGCATAGAAGGTAGTCACAGCCGCGGTCAAGCGGCGCATCAGTGTATCGTGCGAGGTCAGTTGGTTGGCATGGGTATCGAATCCACTGAGCGATACCATATACACACGCGCACCCAGGTTCCCTTTAATGAGTTTCGCCACGATGGCCAAATTCGAAGCCAGGGCATTGTTACTAGGATATGCCACCGCATTGCTCGCACGTCCGCTGGCCTCATGCACCACACCCGCGAACCGATAACTTTGATTCGACAAGCTGCGCAAGTACGAGAGTTCTTCGCCCATCAATGTGTTCGGTACAGCCGTCTCATCATACACCTTTCCGCTCGAAGCCAGCCGCTCAAACAGTTTCATATTGGCGATGTTCATTGACATCCCGCCATTCGGACCCTGAAACAGCAACGATTGATTCGTGCCGATCTGCACCGCCAACGGATGCGGAAACGAAGTCCCAAGATATTCGGGATACTGACCGTCGATAAAGCGCCCCATCCATCCATTCGTTTCAATGACATTGCTATCGGAGCCGGACACCATGATGTCTGTCGCTCGGAAATGCGACAAATTCGGGCTTGGGTATCCTACGTTGCGCAAAATCCTCATCTTACCTTCGTTCCACATGGACTCGAAGCCCGCCATACCCGGATGCAGCGCGGTATCGGCATTCAACTGGAACGCATCCGTCGCCTTAATCCCGATTACCGGCCGTTTCTGGTAATAAATATCGTCCTGTATGGGAATGACCGTGTTCAGCCCATCGTTTCCTCCATTCAGCTGGATGAGGACCAGCACGCGGTCCGTCTCCAAGCCTGCGAGCATCGCCATGGCCGGATGTGCAGCGAACGCGTGGATCGGCGTGTTGCCAAGCAGAAATCCCATCCCGGCGGTGGTCAGACCGGCTGTGAGGAAATCTCGACGGGTCCATTTGGCATGGTCGGCGGTATGCGCTTCGCCATGCTCCAGAGAGGCTCCGATATGGGGTGTGTCGCACATGGGTCAGTTAAGTTGGTATTCGGGAAGGGTCATGATGTAGGCCATAAGGCCCTGCAAGCGCGTTAAGGCGCCGTCGCCATTCACATTCCATTCATAAACGGGGATGCCGGATAGCAACACATCACCCAAGTTGCGTTTGTCTTCTTCGGAAAGCGGCACAGCCAGGAACAATTCGGCGATGTGGGCCGCAAGTTTATAGGCATCGGCATTGTCGGGCAGGGATTTACCAAAGTCCAGCATGTGTGTGGGATAGCGATTGAGAAAGGTGGCGATCGTATCCCAACGTGTGATAAGGAGACTGGTATCGAGCCATGCACGATGTCCGGGCCATCCGGCCACATTGGGTGGCTCAAGGATTTCGAACCCAAGCAATTTGGCGATTCGAAGGAATTCATTGGCATCGGCTTGATTTCGCGGGATGGCCATGGCGTTCATGAGCTGACCCATCAAATCATACGGCGATGCGACCATGGCACCCATCCGTTCCTCAGCGAAGAAATGTTCACTTTTGAACAGCGCGCGAAGCACGGGCTCCACTTGGAAGTTGTTTGCCAAGAAAATCTCCGCCATTGCGGCGACCACCTCTTCATCGGGTGTGGCATGCACGAAAAACCGATACAACTTTCTACAGATGTGCGATGCGATCAGCTCGCTACGCACCTCGAACAGCTGTTCATGCGCGGTCTCATAGGTGAAGGCGTCGTTCTTACCGAAAATGAGTTTGACCGAATTGTCTATACGGCTCGGATTCAATGATACGGTCAGAGTCGAATAATTCACCGTATAACCGGTCAGCGCTTTGGCCATTTCCTGAATGTCGGTTTGCGTGTAGCCGTTGCCTTCGCCCAATGTGAACAGTTCAAACAGCTCGCGGGCATAATTCTCATTCGGCGTGCCTCGCCGATTAAGATTTCCATTGAGATAGATCAACATGGCCGACGTGAGGCCCATGGCGATTGTGAAGGCTTTAAAATCGCCTAAGGCGTGATCCTGAATTAGCTTGATATAGCGATACGCAAATTGCGGCCTCTGAGAATAAATGGTGTACTCGGTGGCGAAATGACTGTGCCAAAAAAGAGTGAGTTTGCCTTGGAGTCCGCCCGAGAGGATGCACATGGACAGCGAGCGATTGAACTCGACACGCCACGTGGGGAGGATGGCAGCGTAATCAGCCTTTTCTTGGGACGTAGCGCTGGAAGGGGGGTCGCCAATTTCAGCGAAATGCGGTTTAGGGATGGTAGATGTGGACAACGCCTCGTCTACGATGAGATCGACAGCGTCGGATGGGAATAGTTGAATCAGCTCGTTGACGCGTTTTGTATTGACATCGAATGTGGTGCACCGCAGCAGATGAATCACTTGACGTCTTTGCCATTGGGCTTTGCTCCTGGGGATGAATGGTCTGAGGGGAGATGAATCTATTAACATTGCACATTACCTGCGAAAATCTGCGAATTGGGCGATATAACTGAACAGGAATCAACGTCATCTGGGAGGGGTTATTTGTTCTGGAATCTCCGATTCCTTATAACCATTACTCTCCATTAATAAATCGTCTCTCTGTTCAACTCCCTGTCGCGCAATCGCCTGCAAGCCTCCCATTTCATATGACCCGTAATGGCGATCATCGAAGCATTGTCGTTGGCTGAAAATGGGCGGGGTATATGTAACGATTTCCCTAGATCGATTCGATCTCTAAGTACGAGATCTTAGTAACAACCATGCAGATGCGATTTCACAGGAGGATGGGGGGAGAGAAGGTATTATTTACAGGAGGACGGGAGTACGGGAGTATTTATTGGCGGGCATTAATTAGGGATTCTTGAGTAAAACCTCCCCTCCCCCCGTCCTCCTGTAACAATTCTTAACTCCCAGTTGCGAACGCCTGCAATTCCAATCCATCCCCCATCCCCGCTTGCAATTTCATATGCCCGGTGATGGCGATCATCGCCCCATTGTCGGTGCAGTAGATGGGGCGCGGGATATGCAGATGCTCCTTGTTGATGACCTTTTGCATTTTCCTTCGCAACATCGAGTTCGCACTGACGCCCCCGGCCAGCACGACGGTCCGAATGCCGGTTTCGCGCACGGCCCGCTCCACTTTGGTCACCAACACGGTGGTGATGGCTTCGGAAATCGACGCGCACAAGTCTGGAAGATGTGTGCGGATGTACTCCTCACGATCCGCCTCCTTGATGCTTTCGAGATGATAGAGCACGGCGGTCTTGAGTCCGGAGAAGCTGAATTCATACCCATCTTTCATGAAGGATTTTGGAAAGTTCACAAATCGTGAATTTCCGCTCACGGATTGTGAATCCATGTAGGGTCCGGCTGGATACGGCAGACCCAGTAATTTCCCTGTTTTATCGAAGGCTTCGCCGGCGGCGTCATCCCTGGTTTCACCTAAGATCTCATGGTCCATGAAGGCGCTCACCTTTACCAGTCGGGTGTGTCCGCCGCTCACGATGAGGGCGATAAACGGGTATTCTGGCTTGGATTCGATGAAATTGGCGTAGATGTGTGCGTCGAGGTGATTCACACCCACGAGCGGGATGCCGAGTTGAAGATGCAAGCCTTTAGCGAAGCTCATGCCAACGAGCAAGGCTCCCATCAGACCGGGACCGTTCGCCACCGCGATTCCGGAAAGTTCACGTTTTGTGATGTTCGCTTCCGAAAGGGCTTGGTCCACCACCCGCGTGATGTGGGTGTGATGCGCCCGCGAGGCCAGTTCCGGCACCACGCCACCGAAGCGTTCATGCACCGATTGCGAGCTGATCACGTTGCTGAGCATCCCGCGTTGGGGATGATAGATCGCAGCCGATGTTTCGTCGCAAGAAGATTCAATGCCGAGGATCATTTACGTTGAGTTACTCTAACCATTTTGCGAACCGCTTTTTGAATTCCTCATTTGTCACAGTTCGACCTTCAGCAATCGCTTTCTCACCTCGGGCTATGCCTTCAAGGAGTTCTGTACGCACTTTTATCGTTTGGCTTGTCTCCATACTCCCGATTTCATAATCCAATTTTTCTTGAAGCCAGATCTTCATCAGAGATTGGTAAGGGACGTCGCGTTTATTGGCAGCCGATTTGATGGAATCAAGAAGATGTTCAGGCAGGCGCAATGAGATGGTTTGAGTGGACGGTTTCAGATTCGGGAACACGCTCCTTTTTCCCTTGCTCCAATCAAGGTAATCGGCACTATCCTGGGACATCCAAAACTCACGCTCTTCGGCTTCTGACGCGAATACAGGGATCGGTTTAGTCACTTTTTTCTTCATATATCCTCCTTTCTTTTCGACTCATATCTCTTGCAGAAATGACACGGATTTTGGTCATCTCCTGTCTAAGTGTGAACGTCAAATGAAGAGTCCTTCCTTCATTTGTGATGCCCAGCGCATGATACCTGGCTTCTGTTTTGCTATGAAACTCATCAGAGACGATGATCAATGGTTGATTGAAAAAAACTTGCTCCGTTTCGAATGAATCAACGGCATGTTTTGCATTCTTAAAGCGGTTGCCGTCATCCCAATCGAATCCAATGATATTGCTCATCTCAATCATGAATGTATATTATGAGAATATACACGATGTCGCAACTCCTAAAACAAAGAAGCCCCGAATCGCTCCGGGGCCTCTTCACGTTTCCACGTTTTAACGCTTCCACATTTTCACGTTAGGGTCGATGCCATCGACCCCTACTTCTTATCGTCCATCACTTCAAAGTCCGCATCTACGGCGCCATTGTCTTTCTGGGCGTCGTTTACGGGCTCGGCATCGGGTGCGGAACCTTGCGCGCCGCGTTCTTCGGTGTTCTGAGCGGCAGCGGCATACATTTCTTGCGATGCGGCGTTCCAAGCGGCATTGAGCTCGTTGGTGGCGGCTTCAAGCGCGTCCACGTCCTGGGCTTTGTGGAGTTCTTCCACGTTGGCCAAGGCCGTCTCGATCGCGGTTTTGTTCCCTTCACTCAGTTTGTCGCCGAATTCAGCCAATTGCTTCTTCGTTGAGAAAATGAGGTTATCGGCGGCGTTGAGCTTATCGATGGTTTCCTTGAGTTTACGGTCTTCTTCGGCATGTTCTTCTGCGGCTTTGCGCATTTTGTCGATCTCGGCATCACTCAGACCCGAGCTCGCTTCAATGCGGATGGTCTGCTCTTTGTTCGTGGCTTTGTCTTTCGCCTTCACGCTGAGCACGCCGTTGGCATCGATGTCGAAAGTCACTTCGATCTGTGGCAATCCGCGTGGTGCGGGTGGCACGCCATCGAGGTGAAAACGACCTAAGGTCCTGTTATCCGCCGCGCGGGTGCGCTCGCCTTGCAGGATGTGGATTTCCACGCTGGTCTGGTTGTCTGCCGCAGTGGAGAAGGTCTCGGTTTTGCTGGTCGGGATGGTGGTATTCGCGTCGATCAGCTTGGTCATCACGCTTCCGAGGGTTTCGATACCCAGCGACAACGGAATCACATCCAACAGAACCACGTCTTTTACGTCACCCGTCAATACGCCACCTTGGATGGCGGCACCAATGGCGACCACTTCATCCGGATTTACGCCTTTATGCGGGTCTTTTCCGAAGAACGCTTTCACGACTTCCTGAATTTTTGGCATCCGGGTGGATCCACCGACCAAAATTACCTGGTCAATTTGACTCACATTCAGACCGGAATCTTTCAAGGCTTTCTCAGTCGGACGCAAGCTACGTTGCACCAGATCATCCACCAACTGCTCGAATTTGGAGCGGCTCAGGTCGATGTTCAAGTGCTTCGGACCGGATTGATCCGCCGTAATGAACGGCAAGTTGATGTTCGTTTTTTGCGAACCTGACAATTCGATTTTGGCTTTTTCAGCGGCGTCTTTCAAACGCTGCATGGCCATCGGATCCTTGCTGAGGTCCACACCATCCGATTTTTTGAATTCGTCGATGAGGAATTGGATGATGCGTCCGTCGAAGTCATCTCCGCCCAAGTGGGTGTCGCCATTGGTGGATTTCACTTCGAACACGCCATCGCCAAGCTCCAGGATCGAAATATCGAAGGTTCCGCCACCGAGGTCATACACGGCTACGGTTTGAAGCTTGTCTTTTTTATCCAAGCCATACGCCAACGCGGCCGCAGTCGGCTCGTTGATGATGCGTTTCACATCCAAACCGGCGATTTTTCCGGCTTCTTGTGTGGCTTTGCGCTGCGCATCGTTGAAATAAGCTGGAACCGTAATGACGGCTTCGGTCACTTTCTCACCCAAATATTCTTCGGCGGTTTGCTTCATTTTCATGAGCACCATGGCTGAGATTTCTTGTGGTGCATACTGACGGTCGTCGATCTGAACACGCGCGGTGCCGTCTTCACCTTTCACAACCGCATAGCTGATATGCTTGGTTTCGGAGCTCACTTCGTTGTGCATCCGACCCATGAAGCGTTTGATTGAAGCGATTGTTTTACCCGGATTCGTGATGGCTTGGCGTTTCGCCGCCGCGCCAACAAGCCGTTCGCCGTCTTTCGTGAAGGCCACAACGGATGGTGTGGTGCGTCCGCCTTCGGAGTTCGCAATCACAACCGGCTCGTTGCCTTCCATTACCGATACGCACGAATTTGTGGTACCTAAGTCAATTCCAATGATTTTACCCATGATATTCTCTTGTTTTAGTCTTGTATGTCGATGGTGGAGTCGCCGGCTTCAACCGTGTTCTTTTTCACTACGAGAGTGAGAACGCCATCTTTGAAGCGGGCGGAAATGTCAGATTTGGTGACCGATTCCGGGATGGAAAACGACCGGTGGAAGGTGCCGAAACGGCGTTCGCGCTTGATGAAGGTGTGTTCGGTTTCGATGGTGCGTTCGCCGCGTACGACAAGCGAGCCATCGACCACTTCCACCTTCAACTGGTCTTTCGTCATCCCTGGCACATCCAACTGGATATGATACTCTGTTCCGGCGTCGATCAGATCGGCGTCGGGCAGAAAACTGTCCAGAAGATCCTCAGGAAGGATCTTCGCTGCGATGGATTCGAGCTCTTTGGTCAGCCGGCCAAGTGTTTTTCCTAAATTGGACATACCCCACCTTATGACAATGAACGTGCCTTTCCGGATGATCGCATGCCAATTCTGACGAACTGTCAGGGTGCGGATGTCAGTCGGACACAGCGGTGAAGTCGTCCCAGAACCGTGGATAGGAGATCGCGGTGCACTCGGCATGCGTGATTACCGACAATCCGGGCGCACGGCCGGCCAAGATTCCCGCCGACATCGCGATTCGATGATCATGCCAGCTTTCGAAGGTTCCGGCGGTAGGCACGAAATCCGGACGCCCGTGGATGCGCAATCCATCGGGTAATTCCTCCACATTCACGCCAGCGGTTTTGAGCATATCCGCCACAGCTTTGAGGCGGTCTGTCTCTTTGTGTCGAAGTTCTTCCGCGCCACGGAATTCTGAAATTCCCTCGGCGAAGGCCATCGCCACGCTCAGGATCGGCAGTTCGTCGATCGCATTCGGAATCTCATGCGATTCCACAATAGTGGCGGACAAAGCCGCTGTGCGCACGGATAAGGTTCCGGTTGGCTCGGCCACACTGTCGTCGTCCACATCGACGTCGATATCGGCTCCCATCCGCATCAGGATCTTCATGGCGGCGGTACGGGTCGGATTGAGACCGGTATTGGGCAACGACAGTTCGCTGCCCGGATAAATAGACCCTGCCACAAGCCAGAATGTCGCGGCGGAAAAATCTCCCGGCACACGCAGATTCATTTTCGGGATGTACATGCCGCTATGTGAACGCAAAATGACGCTGCCATCGCCGCATTTTTCACTCGGAAGTTGAAGCAGACGCTCGGTATGGTCCCGACTCGGAGTGAATTCCACGACTTCGGTCGGCTCGTCTGTGAACAATCCCGCAAGCAGGATGCAGCTTTTGATTTGAGCGGATGGAATCTGCAACGGGTACCTGAATCCGCGAAGCGTTTGCGCGCCCGACAAGACGATTGGCGCATAGGCATCTTGTCTTGCGCTGATATCGGCACCCATCTGACGAAGCGGGTCCAAAATGCGCTTCATGGTTCGGGAACTCAGCGAGGCATCGCCGATGAGCTCGGCACGGATGCCGGCTCCTGCCAAAATACCAGACAGCAATCGCATGGTCGTGCCTGAATTGCCGCAATCGATGGCACCATCGGACGCGCGAAGACCTTTTCTACCCACACCCCGAATGGTGACTGTTTTACCATGTTGCTGGATGTCGACTCCCAACTGGCGAAAACAGGATAAGGTGGTTTGAGGATCGGCCGCGGACGAATAATTCTCAATCACCGATTCACCATCCGCCAACGAGGCGAACATGGCTACACGGTGCGCGATGGATTTGTCGGGAGGCAGAGTTAGCGTTCCCCGGACAGAGCGGAGATCGGATCGAGTAAGGTCCATTCAGGTGCTATTGTAAAATGCGGCGGGCTTCTGCAGCCGCAGGTGTGCCGGGAAAACGATCGATGATGGCTTGCAGAGTGCGTCGGGATTCGGTGGTGTTACCGAGGGCATCAAGCGATTCCGCGGAGCGGAGCATGGATAGCGAGACCCAGCGCTCGTACGCTTCGTAGAGCACACGCACACGGGAATACGCTTCTACGGCTGCGGTATAATCGCGCCGTTGTTGTAAGACGGTTCCGAGGAGGTACTGCGCCTCGGCACCCTGTTCGAGGGTGTTCGATTCGGCCACGGCGCGCAGAACGCGCTCGGCTTCCGCACCGCGATTGGTAGCGAGCATCGTTTTTGCGAGTCCGAGACGGGCTTGGTCGTTCGTCGCGTTGGCTTGTAAGACGGCTTTGAAGGCGGCCTCCGCTTCGGCATAGCGGGTTAATGCCAGATAAGCCTGGCCCAATCCAATATTCGCTTCATTCCGCAAGCGTCGTGTTCTCTGGAGCAATTGTTGGAAATACGTGACTGATTGATTGGCCTCGTTTCGTTCCAAATGCAAGGTTCCGAGGTTCAACAATGCCGATTCGGCCCGCGAGGAGTTTGGAAAATCACGGACGATGGTCTGATAGGCGTCGATCGCACCATCATCATCCTGCATTTGTCGGTAGGCATCGGCGATATTGTACCACGATTCGGGAACAAACTGAGTGGTGTTTGTTGTGCGGATGTACTGACGGAACGCTTCGATGGCGGCAGGATAATCGCCGGTTCGAAGCACGGTTTCGGCTTGACGAAAGCGGAGTCGGTCTGCCGTCCCAGCTTGTGGATGATTGTCGATGAAGGCTTCCAACACGTCCGAGCTGGTATCGTCTTGTCCGGCGGCCAGCATTGCGTATTGGATACCATTCACCGCTTCGATGATGAAGGTGCTCTGCGGATACAGGTCCAACACGCGTTGGTACGCTTCAACCGCTTTCTGATGCTCACCGGCGTTGTAATACGCATCGCCGATGTTGTATTGCGCGCGAGCCGCCCAATTGGTGCCGCGGTATTGGCGGGTCACCGTCTCGAATTCTTCGATGGCTTGCGCGTAGTTGCCTGCAAGGAAATACAAGTAGCCGATGTTGTACATCGCCTGTTCACGAAGCCGGCTTTGAGGATACATCCGCAACAACCGACGGAAGCTCTGAACGGCTTCGTAGGTCTGCTCGCTACGGTAATAGGAATTCGCGATTTGATAGAGAGCGTAATCACCACCACGGTCCATTCCGGAAGCCAATTCATAATATCGGATCGCATTCGGATACTGCTTCATGGCGTAGTAGGCGTCGCCCAATCGAAGCTGCGTATCGATGTCGTAGGGAAACAACGCGATCGGCGGCGGCTGATACGAATCGAGAAAGGTGCGCAATGGCGTGATCGATCGTTCGTAATCGCCGCTGGCGAAATAACTCCATCCCAACGAATACCGTGCGGCACCGGTGAACTCGTTCCTCGGGAACTCATCCAGGAATTTCTGGAATTGTTGTGCCGCGCGACCGTATTCCCCCAAATTATACCACGAATCCGCGCTCCAAAAGAGCGACTCCGCAGCCAGCACGCCTTTCGGATCATGAGTGTAGACCTCAAGGAAGAGGCGCTGGGCATCGGCATAGGCCTGATTCTGGAACAGAACCCAAGCGCGTTGGAAACGCGCCTGCCAACGGATGAACGGATCGATATCGGTCAGTTGCTCAGCTACGGTGAAGGCATCTACCGAACGACCGAATTCATTGTTCGCGAAAAAGGCCTCACCTAACAATGTGTAGGTCTCACCGGGTTTTTCCAATTTTATACCGGTGCGGATCAATTCCAACAAGGTCCGGATGGTCGACGGAAAATCACCCACTTCAAAAGTCGTTACCGCCCATTCATAATAGGCTTGCTCGATCCAAAATCCCTCTTTGTACCGCTCACCGAACGTGGCGAATGTGCCTAAGGCCAAATCATATCGACCGGCGAGTTTTTCATTCACCGCTTTGTAATACAATGCGCGACGTGCGAGGTCGTCATCCCCACTCGTCACTTTACCGAATGATTGCGCGGCCCAGTGATAAATTTCTTGTTTGTGATACACCCAACCCAATCCATAGTTGGCGTTGCGTTCCATATCGGTTCCGCGGGTTTCGTTGGCCAAACGCAGATACCAAGTGGATGCTTCTGAGAGCTCATTGAGTGCGTTGTGACTTTCAGCGATCAGATAGATGGCTTTGTGCTGAGCGTCTGAATCATCCAACGATTGCAAGGCGTTGCGCAATGCGGTGATGGCATCGCGATAGCGGGCTTGTTGGAAGTAGGATTCGCCCAATGCGGTGCCCACGCGGCGGGTCATCGGATCGAACGGGAAGCGTTGGCGAAGCAGCTCGAAGGCTTCCGTGGTTTCCGCGAATTTGGCTTCTCGCAAATAGAGTCGGGCGCGGGAATACAAGGCTTTCGGTGCCCATTCGGAACGTGGATACGTGTCGGCGAGATCGAGAAACGCGCCGATGGCCCCATCCACATCATTCATCGCCACATATTCTTCGGCACGCCACCACGAGACTTGGGCGCCTTGGTTGTCCGGCATCGAAATCGTGAGAGCCCGTTCAAAATGTTCGGCCGCCATCATATGCGAGCCATTCCGGGAATATCGCTGACCCGCTTCAATCAATAATTCCGCGGAGCGCAGATTGTAGGCGTAACGCTCGACATACTCGTTGTAGTAAACGGTGATGTTGGCAGAATCAGCGGCAGCGCGCGATTTAACCAGGAAATACCAAGCCGATTCACGCAGCGGTTCTTCTGTCGCGGTATCTAGATAGCGCTGGAATGCGGTTTCCGCTTGGGTAAACAAGCCTTCCTGATATAATCGGAAGCCGTCCATATAATCCGGTGGGTTGGACGTGAAACCGGTTGTGACAAGCCAAAAAACAAGGAGAATTCGCATCATGCAATATACCTACATATCCAGATAGCGCAGAAACGCATCGGCACGATCGGCCCATTCGGCCTCCTGTTCCTCGCTTCGCGATTCGGTTGATACCGTGAATCCATGCCGACGCAGGGTGGACGAGATCCGTCCCACATCCACCAGATTCAATTTGAATGAAATCCGGTACAGCGGAAAATGCTCATCGGGGGCTTCCACGGAAATGGTGAGAATGCGGGCGCCTTCTTGTTCGATGAGTCGAACCAGCACCGTCAGTTCATAATCTCGCTCTTTCAGCTCAACGGTGACTACCGAGCCCGATTCGTCCAGATGCAAGACGGATGTGAGCGAGGAGATCATCTTTGCACGCACCAAGGTTCCGACATAAGCGGCGGTTTCGTCCACTACAGCGATGGTTTCGCGCTTGAGGTGGTTCATTTTCCGAACCGCATCAAACACATGCATATCCAATGATAATGCCAGCGTTTCGGGCTCCATCACATCATGAAGCCGTTTTTTTCCATCTTGCATGAGCAATTGGGTTTCGATGGCGATTCCGATCGGCAGACCGAGTTCATTCACAACCGGCCATTCCGATTGGTTCACCTCATGCAGATACGACAGGGCGTCGTCCACCATCTGGGTGTCGGTTAAGGCGCGATCGGTACGGATGAGTTCGGCTACAAGCATGAATTAGGCGATTCCGGGTAAGGCGTTGACCCGGTCCAAGAATTTACGTGGCACTACGACATGTAAACGCACGGAATTGTCGAGATAGTCTGTCTTCGAAACCTCGCCCCATTCGTGTAATCGCGCGATGGTTCGGCCTTCGGATGCGGGAATTTCCAAATCCATATGCACGAAATCGTCGAACGAATGAGTGAGGAGTCGGTCTCTTAAGGTGTCCAAACCGATGCCGCGTTCCGCCGATATGAACACACAACCGGGATGTTCTTTGCGGATGGCGACCAAGGTCTCGGGGTTGTCGATCAGATCGACTTTGTTGAACACCAGGATTTCGGCTTTGTTTTCAGCACCGATTTCGCGCAAGGTGTCGTGCACCACTTTGATGTATTCCGAGGCATAGGGCGACGACACATCCACGATATGAAGCAAGAGATCCGATTCGCGGATCTCATCCAGCGTGGATTTGAAACTTTCCACCAATCCATGGGGCAATTTCCGGATGAATCCGACCGTGTCGGATACCAAGAACGTATTCCCATCCGCTTCATAGCGTCTTACGGTGGCGTCGAGTGTGGCGAACAACCGGTTTTCGGCCAACACATCGGCATTCACCATCGCATTCATCAGCGACGATTTGCCGGCATTCGTATAACCGACCAACGAAATTCGAGGGAAGTCGCCACGTCCTTGTCTCTGGGTTTCGCGCTGACGATCGAGTTTGACCAACTTTTCTTTGAGCAAGGCGATGCGCTTGCCAACAAGCCGTCGATCCGTTTCGATCTGGGTTTCACCTGGACCTTTCGTTCCCACACCACCTTTTTGGCGCGATAAGTGAGTCCACAAGCGAGTCAGGCGAGGCAACACATATTCGAGCTGGGCCAATTCCACCTGCGTTTTCGATGCGGCGGATTGCGCGCGCGATGCGAAAATGTCGAGAATGAGGCCGGATCGATCCAATACCTTCGTTTCGATGGCTCGTTGGATGTTTCGCGCTTGCGTTGGCGAGAGATCATCATCTACGATCACAAGATCAATTTCCAGCTCTTTTACGAGCAATTTCAGCTCTTCGAGCTTCCCTTTGCCGAAGTAGGTAGACACATGGGGGCGATCGCGTTGCTGCAAGATCGATTGAACGACGCGTGCGCCAGCGGTATCGGTGAGTAAAGCCAGTTCGGCTAGATATTCTTCCGATCTGGCTCGTTGAATGCCCGAGGCGTACACGCCAATCAGGATGGCGGTCTCAGGACGTTTCGTTGAAATATCGATCAAGTATGGTATTCCGTGATTCGGTGAATCGGCGCTCAAATTTACGCATAAGAACCGACCTAAACGCCTCCAATCGCTTATTCGGTACCAGGATTTCGAGCCTGGTGAGGTCCGGCGACCGATACAGGAAGACAAAGCGCACACCTTCCTCGGTTTCTTGCTCGCTATAATCGTGGATGCCGTACCATGGAACGGTTTGGTCGGGGTCGTTCAAGTTTTTGACGATGCCGTGGTCTGTCAAGAAGCGCATCGACATCAACACAGAGGAGAAGTACCAGGTTCCTGCGATCCATCCGTAGCAGAGCCAGGTGAAGACAGGGACATCAACATCCATATACAGGCTCAATCCCCAGATCCCAACGATGGCAATCAAAAAGAAGCCGGCGAATTCTTGTCCGCCGTGCCATTGAAGCAGAATCCGGCGAAGGCGGAACGCATTCGAAGCGGTCACCACCGCGAGGATCGTGAATACGATGCTGAACGTGGCCAACAGAATTAGCCACAGAGGATGTTCGGCGATGTCCATCATACGGTCAGATATCGGGCTACCAATGATTCCAACAGAAGCATCAGCAAACCCATCAATAGAAAGAATTGACTGATTTCGCGTCCGAACACGGCTGCCATTGTATCGACCACCGATACACCGGCTCCTTGTTCCAACGTCTCATCGGGTAACGCACGAAGATCGTGATCTGATATGTTTGGTACGACGGACACACTCGATTCATGCGATTCGGCCAAAATGCGGTACGTTCCAGGCGTCCATTCCATGGCCGGATATCGCAACCTAGTGCCTCCGGAAGCCATTCGAGTGATGTCGGGTATGAAGACAGCTCCGTCCCGTTCTATGCTCACCTCCCGCGCCGACACCCGGATTTGAAGATCCAATGGGTCACCCGTCGCAAGCATTCGGGTTTGTACGCCACCAACCGATGCCGAATACATCACCAATCGGGTCATGAATGGCGCAAACAAGGGATTGGATGGAAAATCGCTCCAGTTTGGGTCCGTACCGATGGAGGCCACCAAGACCAATCCCTGCCCGAACCGATGTTCTGTGAAAAGCGGATCGGAAGTGGATGTGGACAAGATCACGGATCCGGTTGTGGTCCCTCTCGGATCGTATCGCCAAATCCGGTTGAGATCCGGCAACGGAGCACGGATATCGCCCGATTCGGTGGTTTGGAATAAGCCGTCCATCACGGGATGTCCTTCTAGGATGCGATCCACAGCGGTTTCGCCACCCAATGTGGTGTAGCGTCCGGCGCCAAGCACTTGAAACAGGCGGTTGTATGACACCAAATCGGCGTTCACAGCCGGAAACACCACAACGCCCGCACCGGCTTGGACACGCGCGGCAAGACGTTCGCGCAAGACATCGGAAATGGTCGTGAGCTGATGAAGCACGATGGCATCGGCCGATTCGAAGGTCGCATTTCGCGCCTCATCCGGTGTGTACCGGCGGATGTCAAGTGTGCTCGACACATCCTGAGCCGAAACGAGCGCGCCATTCAAAAACCGCATCGGAGTAGCGTCTCCCACCAACGCGATTTCACGACGTGATGGAATTTGGAACGACAATGGATACCGATTATCGGGCGAATAGCCGTCACCTTCCAGAAGGATGCTGGCATTGAATTGTTCGGATGTGGGAACGGCTTCGAACAGCACCGTTTCGGATTCCGATGGCGCCAAGGACACAGGAAATTGGGATTGCAGACGTCCGTCTTGTTCCAAGGAAACGAATCCGGCGGCGACGGCCTCGCTTCCGCTGTTGCGGATGTCGGCTTCGATGAAGAGCGGCTTTCCGGGTCCGCCCAAGGTATTGCGCACGCGCACATCCGTTACCTGGAGGTTCGAGACGGTCTGGGAACCGATGCGCACCACGGTGAGTCCTTCGAGTGGTGCCGACTGGAGTGGCGCATCTTGAGTGAGTCTCGCGTCGGTTACCCAGAAATAGGCTCTATTCCCGGCGGCTTCAGCTTGAACGGCCGTGGACAGTGCCGCCCAGCGCTCGGCGGCTTGGTTGGCCGCGTTTGAGACCGACATGCTGCGCAGCACGGTGCGCGCATCGGCCGCGGCGAGGGGTGGGGTAGGCGTGAATGGCCCGAAAGAGGGTTGCAGGAGGAAGCGGTCTTCATCCGAAGCTTGATCGATGAGGGCCTCGACAGCGGCAAGGGCCTGATCCATATAGGGTCCGTTTTGATCCACACGGGTCATCGACGGGCCGTTTTCGATCAAAATGGCATACATCACCGGTCCACCACTCCAGAAAACGGCATCGGGTTTTAGAAAGGGCCGCATCAACGCTAGCGCCAACAATACGATCGCAGAAATGCGCAACGCGAGCAGAATCCAACGTTTGATCGCGAGGCGTCGCATCGTTTTCTTCTGCAGTGACGAGAAAAACGCCAGTGTCGAGAACGTGAGTGTCTTCGGTTTGTGAACCTGTAGCAGGTGAACCAATACAGGAAGGGCCACCGCCGTTAATGCAATAAGAAATAATGGAGCTAAAAAAGCCATTGAGTAAACATTGTACCTTTGTTGAGATGATACCAATTCGATTTCAATTCTTTCTCGGCATCCTTTTGGCGCTGACCGCCACCTGCGACCGAAACCCATCCGCACGTTGGACCGCCGCCATACCCGCATCCGCCACTGTCGTCATCATTCCAGCTGAACATCCCAATCTTCAGACCTTGCTGAGTCGAGATTATGTTCAATGGCTGGATCAGCTCACGCCTGCACGGGTGTCGGATATCCAGGCTGTGGATTTCTACAAAATGGGCATCAAAAAAGCCGATGCCATCGCTCTTATCCCCATCAGCGCAACCCAATGGGCGCCGTTGTGGATCGTGTCTGCGCCGGTAGGCACCTTGGAATCCACAGGGCTCCAATTCGACCGAAAAATACCCTCATCCAGATACGAGTATCTTCGCGAAACCATCTACACCTACAGTATCGGAGATGTGACCTTGCATGCGGCACAAATCCATCAAATGTTGATTGTGTCGGTGAACAGCACCTCGGTGGAAGAATCCATCCGTACGTACAAGGAGGAATCGATTTCCTTCCCCATCAAGGGTACGCCTGAACCGGGCTCGATCTTGGTTCAGACATCGTTGCTGCACCGCTTGCTCGGACTCGAAACCGTTGTCGATGTGCATTCCGACCTCAAATCTGTCTTCACAGGGTTGCAGCCAGTGAATCTGAAAGTGGTGAATCTGGATCGCGCCTCAGGAGATATGACGTATGCTCCAGACAGACTTTCGCCATTGTTGCGAAATTTGACATCCGAATCATCCATTTCCGATCTGGATTTGTATGTGCCACGCGACGCGGTGGTGTATGCCCAGTTGAACGGGAAATCCACCTCAGATCCGTCGGATGAGCTTCTAAGCTCCTTGAATCGCGGATTATCCTCCCATTTCGGGTATATCCGAATCCCCATCACGACGAATTCCGTGGGTGACGAGGGCGTGTATGTGCGTCTACTCGCGGAAGCACAATCGGTGGAACAAACCTTGCTCGAATTGGTCACCCGTGGCGATCTCATTCCGGAGCGGGATATGTACCGCGTAAAAAATCCGGATATCCTGAATTTGATCAGCTCGGATATGACCAATGAAGGAACCTATTATTTGAAGCACCTCCGCAACGCCATTTATCTGTCGGAACGGCATGGGGTGATTTCCCGGATCGTAGCCGATCAAGCTCGCGATCGTGTGATCAAGACGGATGAGGCCTATCAATCCTTCCGATCCCATTTTCCAGAATCCGTCACAGGATTTGTGTTTGTGCGAAGCGATGGCTTGATTCGTCAATTCGGCCAATGGCTGAATCCGACACATCGCGTGGATCGGTACATCAATCGGTTCGATGTGTTCGCGATGTCGTTCAGCGCGTCTTCGACAAACACATCCACGCTTTCCTTCCGAATTTTCAATATCGAAGCATCCCGTAAGCCGATTGTGGATGGATGGTCGACGAATTTGGATGGATTCAGCATATCCGGACCTGCGGCATTGGACGACATCACTGGTGATGGTCAAGCGGATGTGGTTGTGGCGACATCCGGCGGCCGCTTGTATGGTTTCGGATCGGATGGCGTGGAATTGTTCAGCACGGCCATCGGGTCGGATGGGGTTCAAGGATCACCCATTGTCACAGATTGGTTCCGGAACGGGGAAAAAACCATTTTGGTCGGCGCGGCGAATGGCGTGTATGGCTGGAGCTCGAACGGCGTGGCCTTACCCAGCTTCCCGATCGAACTCGACAATTGGCTATCGGCCCCCATCTTGGTCGCGGATATGCAAGGACGCGGTTTGGCCAGTTTCGTGGTGTCCACCACCGATCATAGCATCGCGATATTGGACCGCCGCGGTCGTCCAGAATCCGGGTGGCCACAACGCATGCGCGATATTTCGACCGTGAGACCTGTCTATGCCCGCATCTGGGGACAGCGAATGATTCTCACATATGCCGACGACGGTATCTATGCTTGGACGTTGAATGGACGTCCGGTACCCGGATTTCCAGTTAAACTATCATCCCCTGGTACCGGTGAATTGTTGCTCACAAATGAGCATGTCCATATCGGAACCATTGATGGAGACATCATTTCCATCGGCAAAACCGGGTATTTCACGCATGTTAGGTATCATGATCTGACGAATGGATTCGTTTATCAACGGATTGCGACAGCCAGCAAATCGTTGAGGCTCGCTGGTCGTGTGGGAGAATCGATGGTTGGTGTAGGGCAACAAGGCGAGGTTCGAGTTCTCGATCGATTTGGGAAATTGGTCTATTCCGATGAAATGTTCGTGACGATGAGTCCTTCCACGCCTATGCTATTGGATTTGAACCGCGACGGACATTTGGATCTCATCGCTGGAAGCAGTTATGGACGTGTGTATGCGTGGGACATCCGCAACCGCTCCAAACTCGATCTTTTGCCGGCGTACACAAGCTATGAGCCGGCGTTCAGCACCCGATTCGGTAAAGATAACGTGCCGTACATGGTGAGCGATTCCCCGGATGGAATTCGGGTGTGGCGAATCCAGGGGGATGTCAGCGAAGCAACTGCTTCAGTGCCGGACCCACTTCCGTGAATCCGAACTCGAACCCATAGCTCAAGGCTTTTTTAGGAAGCACGCGCTGACTGGCCAACACCGCGGATGCGGCTTCACCTGCCACCACTCGGACGAGCGCGCCCGGAACCGGGAACCATGACGGGCGGCGCAAGGCCGTACCCAGTTCGGATGCGAACGTTTTCATGGTCACGGGGTTTGGTGCCGTGGCATTCAAGGGTCCGGCCACGGTCGGCGTATCGGCCGCCCAAATCAACATCCGGCATAGGTCGTCGATATGGATCCACGGCAGGTATTGGTTACCGGATCCAATCGGTCCGCCGCCAAACAGCATGAACGGAAGTTTCATTTTTTGAAGCGCCCCCCCATTCGCATCCAACACCACACCAATCCGAGGTGCCACAAGTCTCACGCCATAGGCTACAACCGGTTTTGCGGCCTCTTCCCAATCCACACAGAGTTGCGCTAGGAAATCATCGGTCGCGGCACTGTCTTCGGTGAGCTCACGATCGGCTTGATCGCCATAATATCCCACTGCAGATGCCGATATGAGTACGGAAGGGCGGCTTTCGGATCGCTGAATGGCTTCCACGATGTTTTGAGTGGACTCGATCCGACTCGAAACGAGGCGTTTCTTTACGGCTTCGGTCCAACGAGCACCGACCAAGTTTTCCCCGGCCAGGTTCACCACTACATCGACCGTTCCGATGTGCTCGGGCAGCGAATCCCAGGTGATCCCATGTTTCGCGCTGCGGCTGAGAATGGACACGCGGAGACCACGTGATTCCAAATGAGAGGTGAGGCGGGTACCGATCAATCCGGTGCCGCCTGCGAGTAGCCAGTGTTTCATAAAATTCGGGTTATCGAGGGATAACACCCAAACCCGGCAAATCGTTGAGCACCACGTGGCGGGCGTCGTCGAAAGTGAGTCCGATGAACGGATCGTCTTTGATGAGCACGTGACCGTCTAGATCGGCAGCGTCGGCCCAGAGACTGATCAAGGCGGAGGCGGTATCGGCCAGGGACGATTCAATCATGCAACCGACCATCACCTTGAGTCCGGCGCGTCGGGAATGATGCACCCATTGCATGGAGCGCCGCAAGGATCCGGTTTTCATGATCTTGATATTCACGCCATGGAAGCACGCGGCGAGTTCGTTCACATCTTCATACCCAGTAAAGCTTTCATCCGCATATAACGGAAGTGGGGATTTGGTTTTAAGCTCGGCCAATTCCCGTTTCATGGCCGAAGGCATGGGTTGTTCGATCATCTCGACACCTTGATCGGCTAAGAATCGGATGCGGGCGAGCGCGGTATCCACATCCTTCCAACCTTCGTTCGCGTCCACCCAAATGGGTTTGGAAGTCAGAGTTCGGAGATGGCGGATGACGGCTTCATCGTTGTCTGTGCCGAGTTTGACTTTGAGGATGGGGAAGTCGCGGGCCTCGTCGACCCGACCCTGCATGTTTTCGAGCGCATCGATGCCGATGGTGTAGGTGGAAACCGGTCCGGTGGCATCACCCGCATTCCATAACTGATGGATGGGCACATTCAAGGATTTCCCGATCCAGTCGTACAAGGCCATTTCAAGGGCCACTTTCGCGGAATAGTCGCCCGGCGCTGTGGTATCGAGAATGGTCAGAAACGCTTCCACATCATACGGATTCTTTATGCGCGACAAATCCACTTTCTGGATGTAGGCGATGGCTGAATCCTGGCTCTCTTGATAACGCGCGTTCGGGGCGGCTTCCCCGATGCCTTCGATTCCGTCGGCATGCAAGCGCACCAGCACATTCGGAGCCACATCCCGCGACCAACGGGAAATCGTGAACGTTCGGCGAAGCGTGAGATTGAGCGGTTCGGCTATGACGCGAAAGCGGGTCATACTCAAAAGAGGGGCAACAGAAGGATGTACAGATAAATAGCTGGCGCTACGAGAAGCATGGAATCGAAGCGATCCCAGAATCCGCCATGACCAGGTAGGATGTTGGCCGAGTCTTTGGCTCCGGCGGCACGCTTCACTTTGCTTTCGGCCAGATCACCGATCGGACCGAAAATGCTAGCAAGCAATATCAGTGGCCAGGCATGTTGCCATGGAAATGGAGGCGTCTCAATGATCGTGAACACGGTAAACGCCAGAATAAACGCGACGGCGGAGCCGATGAAACCCGCCGCAAAGCCTTCCCATGTTTTTTTCGGACTCAAATGCGGGGCCATCAGATGCCGGCCGAATGTGCGTCCGCCATAGTAGGCAAACGTGTCATTGCCCCAGATCATCAGACACATCAGCAAAAACAGGAAGAAACCGGAATACGGGGTAGGTCCGTGGCGCATGGCGATCATAGTGAGAACCGCTACCGGTGCGTACATGCTGCAATAGAGCGTGCTCATCATGCGGTACAGGTTTCGGTGCTCCTTGTTGAGTGTTTCTACGGAGATGAACGCGAGCAACATCACCAACAGGGCTGGAACGGAATAGGACCACATCGCGAAGGATACGATGACAAGGCCGAACGCATAGGTTAGAACCGGATTCGGACGGAACCCTTGTTTCGACATCATCGAAATCATTTCCCTCTGGATCAGGAGCATCAGCAGAACCATCATCGAGGCGAACATCCATCCACCCAACCAAATCACAAATAGAAAAGCCGGCGCGGCGAGTGCGGCGAAGAGTGTCCGGCGAACCGTTTCGGTCATATGTCGATTAATCCTTGTTATCTAGACTTTCAAGTGCCGCTTTGGCTTCGGCTTCCTTATCCACGGGAACATAAACATAGATGAGGGATAAATGTCCGACATTGGATGTATAGCTGCTGTCTTTTTTCGATAGGATTTGCACCGGGATGTCGGCATCGGCCAGAAACCCTCTTACCAATTCCGCCTCGAATTCGACAGCGGTTTCGAAGATGCAAGTCCATTCGTACAAGTCATCCGGATTCAGGTCGTGTAGTGGTGTCATGAAGATGTCGGTTTAGAAGATAGAAGACGACCGGAGTGAGCACCAGTCCTGCAAGCAACAAGAAAACGGGGGGCGGCGACTCGGAAAACGCAGGGTCGAACGCGATTTCAGGGAAATAGCTGGCAAAGACCACGGAAACTCCGTTGTTCACGAAATGTACGGCAATCACGACAAGCAAACTGCCCGTTTTCCAAACGAGCCACGTGATGAGAATGCCCAACAGAATGAGCGGAATGGCTTGGGAAAAGCGCAAATGATACAAGCCGAACAGGGTTCCCGTGATCACGATGGCGGCCCAAGGTGGAAGTGAGCGTTCGAAATTTCGAAGGATGACGCCACGGAACATCAGTTCTTCACACACCGCAGGAACCATCGCCACGTGAAACATCATAATGACGATCGACATGTCGCCGCGAAGCAACTGCTCGATCATCTTCATCTGGCTCTTGTCAAGATCGATCCATGATTGTGGAATCGGCAACTGCGTGTTGAACCAAGCAAACCATTGGATGAGCGGTTGCACGGCAATGGTAAGCAAGATGGCGAATAGGATGGTTTTACCAAGACCCGGAACCGGATTCAGGCGGAAATACTCCTTTCGACCTTCTTTGGAGGTGGCGATGCGGCTCAACCACCAAGAACCGAGGCCGAGAACCACGATTTGTCCGGTGGAATTACCCGTGAACAGGGCATCCGGGTAGTTGACCAGGTTGCCCATGTTCGCAATCACATCCGATAAATTGCCTTGAGCATAAAGGATGCCGAGCGCAACGAGTGCCGCTAAGACTTGAAAACCGATGAAGGCGGTGACGAGCCATAGCACCGCCACCAACCAACCGGCAAACCCGTTGCGGGTCATCCAATCACTCACAATACCTCTTCTTTCTTCGCGAAGATGGCCACGCCGATGATGCCTGTGATCAGATTGAGCACACCCAAGACGCCAAGATTGATCAAGGAGGATTTCACAATGCCCATGAAAGTCTTCGCTTCCTGAAAGCCGGTATAGGTTCCATCAATCATCGCATTGCGCTGCTCGTCTGGCAAGTTAGGAACGGCTTCGAAATTGGCGATGGTTGCATCCGCAAAACGATCCATCATCGTCGGATCGATGAGCTGGGTCCAAATTTGACCGATCACAATAGCGATGACCGACATGATCACACCAGTCACGAGTCCGATCACGGCGCCTTGGCCGGCTTTCATCGGCAATCCGGTTTCTTTCGCATACGCGCGAACAACCAATAAACCGCCGAATGCGGCGATGAGGCAAGCGAACACAGGCACCATCGAACCCAGACTGAACAAGGAACCCGAAGGTGGGCTAGAAATGGTTGAATACATCGCCATGTACGAAATAGCGGTGAAGATCACGGCAAGGATGGCTCCGTAACGGATCGCATGAGGCATGTAAGACGGCTTAGGTGTGATTTCCATTATAAAAGGGATTATTCAGGGTTTTCGAATCGCCTCCAAGATACGAGGAGGAAGCCTCCAATCAAGCCTAAGAGCAAGCCCGTTCCGACCCTTATGAAGAGCGTTCCGTCCCAGATTCCGACCATCGATGCAATTCCATCCACAGATAATAGGATCACAGCGACGATTGCGGCTGGCTTCAGAAAGGATAGGGATGGATGGTGGATGAAGGCGATCAACACGCCCAATAGCAGACCAAAATAGATTCCGAAGCACCGTTCGCAGACCGCCAATGGTGCGCCGTTCAACCAGAAACTCCGACCGGGTTGCTGATGGCAGACGGATGCGAAGACGGATCGCTGCCAACTGGAGTACCAGTCTGTGATGTCGCTCGGGCCCCAAAGTCCTGGACCTAGTGCTATCATAAACAATGCGGCCACCAAGGCCAGCAACGCCAGATGGCCTTTCATCCGAACAGCATCGACAGGTCGAGCGCGCGAACGGAATGCGTCAAAGCGCCCACGGAAATGTAATCCACACCGGTTTCGGCGATGGGCGCAATGGTATCGAGCGACACATTCCCCGACGCTTCAACCTTCATCCGTCCCGCAATCCGTGATACCGCAACGGACATGTCGTCCCGTGACATGTTGTCCAACATCACAATAGCGACGTCCGGAAACCTCAGCACCTCGTCCAATTGCGCCAGCGTTCCCACTTCGATCTCAATCTCCGCCGAGCTCTTCGTTTTCTCCCGATGCGCCGCACAAGCCCGTATCGCTTTGCCAATTCCCCCCGCCACGGAAATATGATTTTCCTTGATCAGATAGCGGTCATACAACCCAATCCGGTGATTCTCCCCTCCACCTAAACGCACAGCCCATTTGTCGAGAGTCCGATGTCCGGGTAAGGTTTTGCGCGTGTCTAGCACTTTGGCGTTCGTGTGAGCCACGAGATCCGCGAATTGCCTCGTTTTGGTGGCGATGCCGCTCATCCGTTGCATGAAATTCAATACCACTCGTTCGGTCAGCAACAGATGATTCGCAGGACCATGGACCTTCATCACCTCATCCCCTGGTTCCACGCGTGCCCCGTCCTGCGAAACCACTACGACACGTATTAAAGGGTCGACTTTCGTGTAGATCCATTCCGCCAATTCCAATCCAGCGATGACTCCGCTTTCTTTGGCGATGATTCGAGCAAGTGCGTTATCGGCGCCGGAATAAATGGCCGATGTGGTGATATCGCCTGTGCCGATGTCTTCAGCCAAGGCGGCTTCGATCAGGCGTTCAACCTCGTGAGTCATGGATCAACTCTTCAATGCCGGATAAAAAAAACTCAGGTGCTTTTACGGGTCGACGCGTGGTGGCGTCCACGAAACACAGCACCACCTGTCCGATCGTGTGCAATTTGGTACCGTTGTCTGTGCGGATTTCATAGTAGGTGTTGAGCCGAACGCCAGGTTTATCGTGTAGGATTACGCGGACCGACATCAGCTCATCATATAAGATGGGTAGCTTGTATTGGATATGCGATTCCACGACGGGTAACATGAATCCGCGTTCTTCCAATTGCCTATAGGGGATGCCCGCGGCACGGATCATCTCCGTGCGGGCCACTTCGAAATACTCCATGTAGCGGCCGTAGTACACGTAACCCATCTTGTCTGTCTCCCCATAACGGCTCCTCATGTCGTGCGAATAGACGAACAGGGGTTCGGATGGGGGTAGCATATCAGACGGATGTCCAGTGACCCATTTGCGAGTATTTCGCAATGCGCTGATCGATCAATTCGGCAGGCGACAGCACGCTTAGACGCATTAAGGAATCCAAAATTTGTGCTTTCACCAGCTCGGCCGCGGCATCATGATCGCGATGAGCGCCACCTTTGGGTTCTTTGATGATGCCATCAATGATTTTCAACTCAATGAGATCGTCTGCGGTAAGCTTGAGCGCATCCGCCGCTTGTTCCTTGTAATCCCAGGTTTTCCACAAGATGGATGAGCACGATTCTGGGGAAATCACCGAATACCAGGTGTTTTCCATCATATAGACTTCATTTCCCATTCCGATGCCGATGGCACCGCCGGATGCGCCTTCACCGATCACGATCGAAATAAGCGGCACCTTCAGCATCGCCATTTCTTTCAAATTGCGGGCGATGGCTTCCGCTTGGCCACGTTCTTCGGCTTCAAGGCCTGGAAACGCGCCAGGTGTGTCCAACAAGGTGACGATCGGAACACCGAATTTCTCCGCCAACTTCATCAGGCGAAGCGCCTTGCGGTACCCTTCCGGATTCGGCATACCGAAATTTCGGTACTGGCGCGATTTGGTGTCGCGACCTTTCTGCTGACCGATGATCATAACGGATTGTCCGTTGATGGTACCCAGACCGCCGACAATGGCTTTGTCGTCGCCAAACGACCGATCGCCATGCAATTCCATGAACCGCTCGGTGATCTTGTAGATGTAATCGAGCGTGTAGGGGCGGTCGGGATGGCGGGCGAGCTGAACCCGCTGCCAACGCGTCAGGTTCTGAAAGATCGAATCGCGAAGTTCAGAAACTCGTGATTCCAGACGCTTGATTTCGGGTGCGAGTACTTTGTTGTCGCCGATGTCCAACTTGCGAAGCTCGTCGATTTTCTTTTCTAGTTCGAAGATCGGTTTTTCAAAATCGAGGTAATTCATACCAATCCGGCTCCTCTGAATAATGGTGAGAGTGACAAATATACCAATTTACAGGGTGCCGAAGACGCTACGGGCTTTGAGTGTGAGCACACGCCAAATCGCTTCCCACATAATCGATCGCGACATTTTCGACACGCCTTCCATCCGCTCACGAAAAATGATGGGCACTTCTTTGATGCGGAAACCGAGATCGTAGGTGCGCAGATGCATCTCGATCTGGAACGAATAGCCGTTGGATTTGATGTGATCCAGGTTGATGGCTTCGAGCACGCGGCGATGGAAGCATTTGAATCCGGCCGTGGTGTCTTTCACCGGCATTCCGGTGATCACGCGGGCGTACAGATTCGCCGAATAGGACAAAATGAGCCGCGACAGCGGCCAGTTGATGATGCTGATTCCGTTGCTGTATCGCGATCCGATCGCCAAATCGGCTTCATCGCGCTTCACCACATCCACAAGACGAGGGATGTCGTTCGGATCGTGCGAAAAATCCGCATCCATCTCACAAATGAACTGATAATGCTGACTCAATGCGAAGCGGAAACCCGTGACATACGCCGTTCCTAGACCCAATTTGCCTGGGCGTTCGATCAGGTGGACCCGCCCGGCATATTCATGCTGCATTTCACGCACGATGAGGGCGGTACCATCAGGCGATCCATCATCCACAACCAGCACATCCACTTGGATATAGCTGTTCATGAGCTTCGTGATCATCCGATCGATGTTCCCTTTTTCGTTGTACGTTGGGATGATGATGAGAGTCTCCGAACGCATTCCCTATTGCCCTTTTCCAGTTATCACAGTTACTATCGTATTGAGAAGAATCTTGAGGTCCATTCTAAGGGAAATATTTTCCACATAAAACAGGTCATATTTGGTTTTTTCCACCACATCCTCAAAGGATTCATCATATTTCCATTTCACTTGGGCCCAACCAGTGATTCCGGGCTTCACCCGTAAGCGTCTGCTGTACAACGGAATCTCTTTTTTGAACCGATCCACGAAGAAGGGCCGTTCCGGGCGCGGACCCACCAAACTCATATCGCCCGACAGCACATTCACCAATTGCGGCAATTCATCCAAACGCAGTTTCCGAAGGATGAGTCCCAATGGCGTGATGCGCGGATCTTGCTTCTGTGCGAACACCGGACCTGTCACTTTTTCCGCATCCTGCACCATCGTTCTGAACTTGTAAATCATGAATTCATGGCCATGTAGTCCGACCCGGTTCTGTGCGAAAATGACCGGTCCTTTGGATGTGAGTTTCACCAAGAGGGCCACAATCAACATCACTGGTGATAAAACCATAAGAATGAGTAGGGATGCGACCACATCCAACGTGCGTTTGGTAAACTTCTCCCAGGTGGGCATGGGATCTGGCATCACTTCAATCAGCGGAAGTCCGTGAATTTGATTCGTTTGGTTCATACCACTGATCAGCTGATAGAAATTCGGAACGATTTTCACGGATACATCTGGCACTTCGATCGCATCCAGCACTGCAATCAACACATCTTGCTGGGTCTCATCAAACGCAACAATCACATCTTTCACGTCTTTTTCGCGGATGATGCGGTTGATGTCGGCCACATTACCAACAACCGGAACCCCATGCACAACGTTTGGCGGATTGTCCACATCAGAAATGAATCCTACCACATTCATACCTGAAAGCTTGTGACGCATCAGATTTTCGTGGATGTAAATGGCCATCGATCCCACGCCCACAATCAGGGCCTTGTGCACGCCACGACCTTGCTTCACGAGATAGATCTGCACGGTGAGGACGATCATTCGACCTGTCGTGACCAACACGAAAACCACTCCCCAGTACATCAGAGTAACATATTTGGCGTAATCGAGGTTGTCACGGTCCCAGCCGAGGGAATCAATGAAGAGAAGAAAAAAGAGGATCAGAACGCCGATGGTGGTCACCTTCATCACTCGGATGATCTCATCGAAGCGTGAAATCAGGTACACATTTCGATACAAGCCGAAGATGGCGTGGATGAGCATCCAAAAAAGGGTGACGATCACAGCAGGGGCCAGGAGCTCCGGGGGCGTCACATGCAAACCCATGTCCAACCATCCCCATTCAAAACGAAGGAAATAGAACACATACCAAGAGCTGAGTAGCGCCAAGGCATCCGAAATTAAAAAGGGGGCGATGTCCCGGAATCTGTCCACGAAAAATGGGTAAATTTGCGCCTAAATATACGAATCCCATTGTTTACCCTACGTAAGCGGTCTTCCACGACCAAAGCGCGCCTTGGTCGGCTTCAAACCGATCATGGTGTCATCGAAACCCCGATTTTCATGCCGGTCGGCACGCTGGCAACCGTGAAGGCCGTGCATCAGACCTTGCTACGCGATGTGGTGAAAGCGCAGATCATTCTTGGCAATACCTATCATTTGTATTTGCGTCCGGGCATGGACATCATGTCGAAAGCCGGCGGACTCCATTCCTTCATGAACTGGCATCTTCCGATGCTCACCGATTCAGGTGGATATCAGGTGTTTTCGCTCGCAGCACAGCGGAAATTGGAAGAAAAAGGTGTGATATTTAAAAGCCATATCGATGGAAGCAAGCATTCGTTCACTCCTGAACGTGTGATCGAGATCGAACGCACCTTGGGTGCCGACATTATCATGGTGTTGGATGAATGTCCGCCGTACCCCAGCGACCACGAGTATGCGGTCAAATCCATGCACCTCACGCATCGATGGGCGGCACGTTGCAAAGTGGCCTTTCAGGAAACCGTGCCTCGCTACGGACATAAGCAGTTTCTTTTCGGAATCGTGCAAGGCAGCACCTATGATGATTTGAGAGCCGATTCGGCCAAGGCCATCGCCGATCTGGATTTTGATGGTAACGCCATTGGAGGCTTGAGTGTCGGCGAACCCGCCCACATGATGTATGAAATGACGGACTTGGTCACCAATCATCTTCCTGCCGAAAAAGCCCGTTATCTGATGGGAGTCGGCACGCCGGCCAATCTTTTGCATAATGTGGCCCTGGGTGTGGATATGTTCGATTGCGTGATGCCGACCCGAAACGCACGCAATGGCATGATTTTCACCCGGAATGGCACCGTGAACCTTCGAAACGCCAAATGGAAAGACCATTTCGAATCCGCAGATGCCGGATTTCCCTCGGTTCTATGCACGGATCATACCTTGGCGTACATGCATCACTTGTTCCGTTGTGGGGAATTGCTCGGACTCGAACTTGCATCCGTTCATAATCTGCAGTTCTATCTATGGCTGATGGAAGAAATCCGCACCCGCATCGAAAACGATACGTTTGATGCCTGGTATCAGCCGATGGCGCAGCAGCTCGATCGACGCTTATAAGCGCCCGTCGTAGAATCTGCCGGCGATAACGGAATTGAATAAGATTCCGATATCCAGCCAAACCGAATGGTTTTGAACATAATGCCGCTCGTAGTGCTCTTTTTCGCCGGTGGTTTTGAGACGGTCTTCATTCAACTGCCGCAAGCCGGTGAGACCAGGTTTGCAATACACGGGCAGAGGATGTCGGTCGGGGTGCAACGGTGCTCCCACCAAGCTCAACTTCCCTGAAAACACGTATCCAAACAGCAAATATCGGTTCAGCCACACATTCGTCGCATGGGGTTTGAACAGCCGAATGATCGTCGCATGATGTTCTTCCGCGTAGAGCCGTACCTCGTCTCGTTGTTTCCCGCGCAACACAGCAAACAACCACGCGAGCGATCCAGGAACACAGGTGATCAGTAATACGACGGCCGACACAGCCACATCCAGATTCCGCTTCAAAAACCGGTTCCATGCGCGCGTGTAGGGGATGTCCACATCCACAACCGCGATGTCGTCGAGATATTCCACATTCGATTTCCCAATCACGAAATCCATCGATTCCGGCACCAATTTCACAGAAACCAGTGGATTCCGGATTTGCGACATCACCGAAAGCATGTCTCCGGTTTGGATCGCATTTCCTGAGAACAACACCTGATCGATCTTATGAAATCGGATGAGATCCGGCGCGTGTTCGGGTCGACCGATGATGGGAATATCCTCGAAGGTGTCGGTCCATTTCGATTCTTTTTGGATGAGGATTCCCACGATATCGGCGTTCCAATCCACTTTGGAGCGGATGAGGCGGACAAGGTCCGAGGTTTGCGGACCCACCCCCACGATCAGCATTCGGGTACGGCTCAAATTGCCAGGATACCCAGGTAAGAACAAGCGCAGTACCGATAGAAAGATGGTTGAGGAGACAAAACCAAGTAGGAGGATCCAGCGCGAAAAGGCGTAATCGCGCAGGAAGAACGTAATGAAGGCCAGAGTTGCGAAAGTGAACGCGGTGGTCTTGAACAGGGCGCTGAACGATTTGCGGTTCAGGCCATGCAGGTCATGAAATTTCGCTATGGAGAAAAAGAGCAGCGAGGAGAGGATATGGAGAAGCACAAAGCCAGGCTGATAGGACTCGGGCATGGCGCTGGGTGCGATACCATACCGTAGCATGAACAGGACCACGAGAATCAGATTCAGGATGGTGAGGTCCAAAGCGGGGCCGGCCAAGCGTTTCACTACCGTGGCTAGGTAGGAGGCCATGCCACGGAGGATGATTCCCGCCTTCACGATCACTTTGAACCAAAACGTGTACCCGGCGCTGTAATGTTTGTCAAAAAACTGATACATCGCTTTGTTAAAGAGAATCACATAATCAAGATTGTCTTTCTTCGTGCTCTCACCTTTGTAATGGATAATGGCGGTGCTTGGCACATAATCGATCGCATGTCCGGCCTGGGTCATGCGGTAGCAAAGATCGATATCCTCACCATACATGAAAAAGCGCTCATCAAACCCATCCAACCTTTGCAAAACGGAAGTCCGACAAAACATGAACGCTCCCGAAAGAACGGGAATCGGTGCGGCTTCATCCTCTCCGATGGTTGACATATAATAATCGGATCCGAACCCCAGCACCTTGTATAACGCCGTTAAAGGAGTTGGGATGGAACGTTTCGATTCAGGAGCGAAGGTTCCATCCGGATTCAGCAATTTGCATCCTGCTGCTGCAGTGGATGGATTCGCCTCCATATGCGCATACAGAGTCGTCAGCGTATTCTCCTGAATCAGCGTATCCGGATTGATGATCAGGGTGTACTTGCCGGATGCGGTTCGGATCGCTTGGTTGTTGGCCTTGCCGAATCCAACATTGACCGCGTTATGGATATGCAGAACGTTCGGGAAACGTGACGTCAGGAATTCCTGTGAGCCATCGGTAGAGGCGTTATCGACCACGATCGTCTCAAGAACCAGATCGTGCTTGGCATTCTCGATGGAGATGAGCAGGCTGGCCACATATTCCTTCACATTGTAATTGACGATGACAATCGTGATGTGAGGTGAGGCCATCAAAGGATCTGGAAGGTGATAGGTTGCCGAGAGCGTAAGGTAAAAATAAAAAAAGCCCTGATGCGAAAACGCATTCAGGGCTTTAAATAAAAGATGAGGCAGCGACCTACTCTTCCGCGAATTGCAGTACCATCGGCGCAGAGGAGCTTAACGGCCGTGTTCGGAATGGGAACGGGTGTGGCCTCCTCGCCAGAGCCACCTCATCAAAAAGGTAATGTGTGAGCGAAGTAGTATAGACGTTGGCGCATTGCCGGTCAAGCCGGATGCTGATAGACAAGACGAAAGGACGATTAGTACGGCTGAGCTGAACATGTTGCCATGCGTACACCCTCCGCCTATCAACCTGGTCATCTGCCAGGGTCCTTAAGGGAATACTTATCTTGGAGTGGGCTTCGCGCTTAGATGCTTTCAGCGGCTTATCCCGTCCGAACATCGCTACCCTGCACTGCAGCTGGCGCCACAACAGGTACACGAGCGGTTCGTCCACCCCGGTCCTCTCGTACTAGAGGCAGATCTCCTCAATATTCCTAACGCCCGCATTAGATAGGGACCGAACTGTCTCACGACGTTCTGAACCCAGCTCGCGTACCGCTTTAATTGGCGAACAGCCAAACCCTTGGGACCTTCTCCAGCCCCAGGATGCGATGAGCCGACATCGAGGTGCCAAACCTCCCCGTCGATTTGAACTCTTGGGGGAGATCAGCCTGTTATCCCCGGAGTACCTTTTATCCTTTGAGCGATGGCCCTTCCATTCGGAACCACCGGATCACTAAGCCCGACTTTCGTCCCTGCTCGGCTTGTAGGCCTTACAGTCAAGCTCCCTTATGCCTTTACACACAACGCACGATTGCCGACCGTGCTGAGGGAACCTTTGGGAGCCTCCGTTACTCTTTAGGAGGCGACCGCCCCAGTCAAACTACCCACCATGCACTGTCTTGCGCTGAGCGCAATTAGAATCCGGCTAAGCCAAGGGTGGTATTTCAAGGGTGACTCCACGACGGCTGGCGCCGCCACTTCCCAGTCTCCCACCTATCCTACACATAACACAACCAAATTCAATGCAAAGCTATAGTAAAGGTTCACGGGGTCTTTCCGTCCCAATGCGGGTAGCCGGCGTCATCACCGGCACCACAATTTCACCGAGCTCATGGCCGAGACAGTGCCCAAGTCGTTACACCATTCGTGCAGGTCAGAACTTACCTGACAAGGAATTTCGCTACCTTAGGACCGTTATAGTTACGGCCGCCGTTTACCGGGGCTTCGGTCAAGAGCTTCGCTTGCGCTAACCCCCTTCCTTAACCTTCCGGCACCGGGCAGGTGTCAGTCCATATACGTCGGCTTGCGCCTTTGCATAGACATGTGTTTTTGCTAAACAGTCGCTTGGGCCTTTTCACTGCGCCCCCTGTTGCCAGGGGGGATCCTTCTCCCGAAGTTACGGATCAAATTTGCCGAGTTCCTTAGCCATGAATCACTCGAGCACCTTAGGATTCTCTCCTCACCCACCTGTGTCGGTTTACGGTACGGACACACCCAACAAACCACGACGCTTTTCTTGGCAGCATGCTTACCCTGACTATCCGCTCGGCCGGAGCCTCGCGGTACTGTCGGCGATCAGCCTTAACGGGGACCGGATTTGCCTGATCCCCAGCCTAACGCCTTCAACGCCGTATTCCGTCACGGCGCGCAGGTTTCACGTCTGCGTCACGCCTTGGCCACGCGTTGGGCGTGGTACGGGAATATCAACCCGTTTGCCATCGGCTTACCTGCTTTCAGCAGGATCACCTTAGGACCCGACTCACCCTGATACGATGAACGTTGATCAGGAACCCTTGGGTTTTCGGTGGACGGGATTCTCACCCGTCTTATCGTTACTCATGCCTACATTTTCTCTTCCACACGCTCCAACGGGCCTCCCGGCCCGCCTTCACCGCCTGCGGAATGCTCCCCTACCGATCCATTGCTGAATCCCACAGCTTCGGTTCCGAACTTATGCCCGAAAATTTTCGACGCCGGGACGCTCGACCAGTGAGCTATTACGCACTCTTTAAAGGAATGGCTGCTTCTAAGCCAACCTCCTGGTTGTCAAGGCATCCCAACCTCCTTTGATCAACTTAGTCCGGATTTGGGACCTTAGCTGGTGGTCTGGGTTGTTTCCCTCTCGCGACAGGACGTTATCACCCTGCCGCTGACTGCCCGCCAACTCCCCATGCCATTCGGAGTTTGTCAAGGTTTGGTACCCGGTGAAGGGCCCTAGCCTAATCAGTGCTCTACCTGCATGGGTCTGAGACGGACGCTATACCTAAATATATTTCGGGGAGTACGAGCTATTTCCACGTTTGATTGGCCTTTCACCCCTATCCACAACTCATCCGGTAGCTTTTCAACGCTAATCGGTTCGGGCCTCCACGAGGTCTTACCCTCGCTTCACCCTGGCCATGGATAGATCACGTGGTTTCGCGTCTATGCCGGTCTACTTCACGCCCTATTCAGACTCGCTTTCGCTTCGGCTGCACCCCTGAGGGGCTTAACCTTGCAGACCAGCCATAACTCGTAGGCTCATTATGCAAAAGGCACGCCGTCACTGCGATAAATCGCAGCTCCGACTGGTTGTAGGCACACGGTTTCAGGTACTATTTCACTCGCCTTCTCGGCGTTCTTTTCACCTTTCCCTCACGGTACTGGTTCACTATCGGTCATGGGTGAGTATTTAGCCTTGCCAGATGGTGCTGGCGGTTTCACGCAGGATTTCACCGGTCCCGCGCTACTCAGGATACCCACCGGAACTCGCTCGCTTCGCCTAAGGGGCTCTCACCCGCTGCGGCCGGCCTTCCCAGGCCGTTCGACTCGCTCGCTCGTTCGTTATGTGGGTCCTACAACCCCGATGCGGCACGCCGTATCGGTTTGGGCTCGTCCGCGTTCGCTCGCCACTACTTGCGGAATCACTGTCTTGTTCTCTTCTCCTCCCCCTACTTAGATGTTTCAGTTCGGGGGGTTCGCTTCCCCTAAGGGATACCTCGATCACTCGAGGTGGGTTGCCCCATTCGGACATCCATGGATCAACGCTTCTGTGCAGCTCCCCATGGCTTTTCGCAGCTTGACACGTCCTTCTTCGCCTTCCCATGCCTAGGCATCCACCGTGTGCCCTTACTATCTTGTCTGTCAATATCCGGCTCGGCCGGCATCGCTGCCTTCCTCACCAAACACCAACTCACTTGTAAGTGCTCGTTTTCTACTACTTCTTCTCACACATTAAATCAAAGAACAGAACTTTCTGTTCAACATAAAAAGTTGAAACGACAAGGGGATCGCATAGCGAGAGAGGAGCCGAAACAGGGTTGGTCTTACTCCATAAAAGGAGGTGATCCAGCCGCACCTTCCGGTACGGCTACCTTGTTACGACTTAGCGCCAGTTGTGAGTCTTACCCTCGGCACCTTGCGGCGACTTCAGGTACTACCCACTTCCATCGCTTGACGGGCGGTGTGTACAAGGCCCGGGAACGTATTCACCGCGCCGTAGCTGATGCGCGATTACTAGCGATTCCACCTTCACGGAGTCGAGTTGCAGACTCCGATCCGAACTGAGAACGGTTTTCGAGATTGGCATCCACTCGCGTGGTAGCTTCCCTCTGTACCGCCCATTGTAGCACGTGTGCAGCCCCGGACGTAAGGGCCATGATGACTTGACGTCGTCCCCACCTTCCTCACTACTTGCGTAGGCAGTCTGGCCAGAGTCCCCACCATTACGTGCTGGTAACTGACCATAGGGGTTGCGCTCGTTGCGGGACTTAACCCAACACCTCACGGCACGAGCTGACGACAGCCATGCAGCACCTTCACACAAGCCCCGAAGGGAACACCTGTTTCCAAATGCGTCTTGTGTGATTTAGCCCGGGTAAGGTTCTTCGCGTTGCATCGAATTAAGCCACATGCTCCACCGCTTGTGCGGGCCCCCGTCAATTCCTTTGAGTTTCACCGTTGCCGGCGTACTCCCCAGGTGGTATACTTATTGCGTGAGCTGCAGCACTGACCCACTCGAAAGCGGGCCAACACCTAGTATACAACGTTTACGGTGTGGACTACCAGGGTATCTAATCCTGTTTGCTCCCCACACTCTCGTGCCTCAGCGTCAGTTATGACCCAGCCGGCCGCCTACGCCACTGGTATTCTTCGTGATATCTATGCATTTCACCGCTACACCACGAATTCTACCGGCCTCTGTCATACTCAAGACTCCCAGTATCCAAGGCAATCCTACGGTTGAGCCGCAGACTTTCACCCCAGACTTAAGAACCCGCCTACGCACCCTTTACACCCAATGATTCCGGACAACGCTCGCACCCTCCGTATTACCGCGGCTGCTGGCACGGAGTTAGCCGGTGCTTATTCAATCGGTACCGTCAGAGCAGGTCGAAACCCACTTGTTCTTCCCGAATAAAAGCAGTTTACAATCCATAGGACCGTCTTCCTGCACGCGGCGTGGCTGCGTCAGAGTTTCCTCCATTGCGCAATATTCCTCACTGCTGCCTCCCGTAGGAGTCTGGCCCGTGTCTCAGTGCCAGTGTGGCTGATCATCCTCTCAGACCAGCTACGCATCATCGCCTTGGTGGGCCGTTACCCCACCAACTAGCTAATGCGACGCAGGCTCATCTCAAGGTAGGTTGCCCCTTTGGCAGCCAGGTCCATGCGGACCGGCTGCGTCATGCGGTATTAGCCCGCCTTTCGGCGGGTTATCCCCCTCCCCGAGGTAGATTGCCTACGCGTTACTCACCCGTGCGCCAGTGAACTTGCCATTGCTGACAAGCCCCCTTTGACTTGCATGTGTTAAGCCCGCCGCCAGCGTTCGTCCTGAGCCAGGATCAAACTCTCCATTGTAATAAAACAGTTTGAAG
>JBGTBY010000002.1:0-126515 GCA_041749075.1 Balneolales bacterium
GAGATGGTCATGCCGGGCGACAACATCCGCTTCGAGGTGGAACTGATCAACTCGATCGCCATGGAAGAAGGTCTGCGTTTCGCCATCCGTGAAGGTGGCCGTACCGTAGGCGCTGGCGTCGTTTCCAAAATCACGAAGTAAGGACAGACAAGATTATATCGTACGGGTGTAGCTCAATTGGTAGAGTAGCGGTCTCCAAAACCGTTGGCTGGGGGTTCGAGTCCCTTCACCCGTGCAACAAAGAAACATATGGGCAAAATCACGCAATACTTTGAAGACGTCCGCAAGGAAATGGCGAAAGTCTCCTGGCCGACACAATCTGAACTCGTTGAGCAAACCACGGTAGTATTCGTGTTTTCGCTGATTGTTTCACTTTTCATCTTCGGAATCGATAACGTATTCAGCACGGTCTTAGAGCTTCTCTACCGATGAGCCAATCCGACACCAAAAAATGGTACGTGGTCCGGTCTTTTTCCGGTCACGAAAAAAAGGTACGTGATTACCTTTTGGAGGAAGTGGCCACTCAAGGGTTAGGCGAGAAGATTACGGAAATTCTTGTCCCGACCGAGACGGTAGTCGAGATACGTGGTGGAAAAAAGCGGACGCGGGAAAAGAACTATTTCCCCGGGTACATACTCGTCGAAGCTATTTACGACGACAGTGTGAACAACCTGATCAGCAATGCGCCGTCCGTTATCGGATTCCTGAAAACCGACAAGGGTCACAAAAAACCGACACCTCTCCGCCGGGATGAAGTGGATCGGATCCTTGGCGTGGTACAGCATAATCGCGACGTGGGTCAAACTGTTAGCATTCCGTACAAACAGGGTGATCTCATTCGTGTCATCGACGGACCGTTCAAAGAATTTGATGGTACAGTCGAAGAAGTCTATCCGGACAAGCTCAAACTCCGCGTGTTGGTAAGCATTTTCGGTCGGAAAACTCCGGTCGAAGTGGACGTGAACCAAGTTGAGTCGGAAGCCTGAGCCTGAACTGATCCCCGGCACACACATCTAATCCAATCTATCGATGGCAAAGAAAGTCATAAAAATCATCAAACTCCAGATCACGGGTGGCCAAGCCAACCCGGCACCTCCAGTAGGGCCGGCATTGGGTCAAGCCGGTGTGAACATCATGGAGTTTTGCAAGGCCTTCAACGCCAGAACGCAAGACAAGATCGGTGTCGTAACGCCAGTTGAGATCACGGTATATGTAGATAAATCGTTCTCTTTTGTTACAAAGACTCCACCCGCTCCCGTTCTGTTGAAACAAGCCTCCAAAATCAAGTCCGGTTCGGCTGAACCGAACCGCGCCAAAGTCGGAAGTGTGACCTGGACACAGTGTTTGGATATCGCCCGCGTCAAGTTGGCGGATCTGAACTGCTATGATGAAGTCGCTGGTGCTGAAATGATCGCAGGAACGGCCCGCAGCATGGGTCTTCGTGTGGATCGGTCTAAATAATCTGAGGAACTCATCATGGCAAAACACGGAAAAAAATATACTGACGCGGCGAAACTGATCGAAGCTGGAAAAGAATACAACTTGACCGACGCCGCCGATTTGGTAAAGAAAACAACCACCACGAAATTTGACGCTTCGGTAGACATCGACATCCGTTTGGGTGTGGATCCACGCCACGCGGATCAAATGGTTCGCGGTACGGTCTCCCTTCCACACGGTATCGGCAAAACGATCCGGGTACTGGCTCTTGTGAATCCTGCCAAGCAGGAAGAGGCTCGCCTCGCAGGTGCCGACCACGTTGGTCTGGATGATTATATGGCCAAAATCGAAGAAGGCTGGACAGACATCGATGTGATTGTCGCAACTCCGGATGTGATGGGCAAGCTTGGTAAACTCGGTCGCGTACTCGGACCCCGCGGTCTGATGCCGAACCCGAAAAGCGGAACCGTCACGATGGATGTAGGTCAAGCGGTCAAGGAAGTGAAAGCCGGTAAGATCGACTTCCGGGTCGATAAATTTGGAATTCTTCATTCCTCGATTGGCAAAGCCAGTTTCCCTCCTGAGCAAATCAAGGAGAATGCGGAAGCCTTCATACAAACGGTGATCAAATTGAGACCGTCTTCCGCGAAAGGCACCTACGTGAAAAGTATCAATCTGAGCTCGACGATGGGTCCCGGCGTTCCGGTATCCCGTGTCGGAATGCTCTAAAAGGACATCCGAAATGGCAACAAAAGCAGAAAAAGAAGTTGTAATCGCAGAACTGACCGAACGTCTAAAAGCGTCTGATGCGGTGTATCTAACCGATTACACCGGGATGACCGTAGCTCAGATCAGCGCATTGCGTCGTGAATTCAAAAAAGCAGGCGTCACCTACAAAGTGTATAAAAACACGATGGTGAAGCGTGCGATGAAAGAAATCGGCGGATATGACGCGGTGTTTCCAACATTGGAAAAACAAACCGCTTATGCCTTCGTGCAGGGCGATTTGACAAAACCAGCGAAAGTGCTCAAAGCCTTTTTGAAAGACAGTGAAAAACCCAAGTTTCGTGGTGCCATCATGGATGGCGTTATGTTCGGTGACAACCAGCTTGAGGCTCTTTCCACCATGAAGTCGAAAGATGAAGTGATCGGCGATATCATGGGCTTGCTCTTATCCCCGATCCGCAATGTGCTCGGCGCACTTCAGTCTCCCGGTTCCACGCTTGTTGGCGCCGTCAAGACTATCGCCGAAAAGAAAAACTAACACCCGAACTTGTTTCGAATTCAACTAACTGGAGAAGTATAAAATGGCTGACGTTAAATCCCTTGCCGAACAACTGGTAAACCTTACCATCAAAGAAGCCAATGAATTGGCTCAGATCCTCGAGAACGAATATGGTATCAAGCCAGCTGCTTCGGCTGTTGCTGTTGCCGCTCCTTCCGCTGCCGCTGACGCGCCTGCCGTTGAAGAGCAAACCGAGTTCACCGTTGTCCTGAAAAGCTCAGGTGCCAACAAAATCGGTGTGATCAAAGAAGTTCGTGCACTCACGGGCCTCGGCTTGAAAGAAGCCAAAGATTTGGTTGATGGCGCACCAAGCAATATCAAGGAAAGTGTTTCCAAAGAGGAAGCCGAATCCATTAAAACCAAGCTTACCGAAGCTGGAGCTGAAGTCGAACTTAAATAAGTTTGACTTTGTTGGATGTGATAGCTAAGCCAATGCTGGAAACAGCATTGGCTTATGCTGTCTTTACGTTTTAGAGCGCACGGCAATCTTTCGACTGCAATTCAACCGTGCCAGATTTATTGTTTTGAGCAGTTTACTCACTTAATCGCGAGGTTTCCTTGGCTACCAAGACCCAAACTCTTCCCTTCACCGACCGCATCACGTTTGCTCGAACAAAACACGTTTTAGACTACCCCGATTTTCTGGACATCCAGTTGGGTTCGTTCCGAAAATTCACCCAATGGGATGTGGATCCCGAAGACCGCGACGACGCCGGACTTCAAGAGATCTTTAACGAGCATTTTCCGATCACCGATTCGCGCGAGCAGAACATCCTCGAATTCTTGTACTATACGGTCGATACCCCTCGGTACACGATCAAAGAATGCCAGGAACGCGGACTCACCTATTCCATCCCCCTCAAAGCCAAGCTGCGCTTATCGTCTGTAGACCAGACCGATGAAGCCAGCGAAACGATCGAGCAGGAAGTTTTCCTCGGCGATCTGCCTTGGATGACCGAGCGTGGAACGTTCATCATCAACGGTGCTGAGCGTGTCATCGTATCGCAGCTGCACCGTTCACCTGGCGTCTTCTTCGGACAGTCGCTCCACCCGAACGGCACACAACTCTATTCGGCGCGCATCATTCCGTTCAAAGGATCGTGGATTGAGTTCACGACCGACATCCGCGATGTTCTATGGGCCTACATCGACCGTAAGAAAAAGCTTCCGGTCACCACATTGCTTCGCGCATTGGGCTTTTCGTCGGATTTCGACATCCTCCGCATGTTCGATCTGTCACAGGAAATCGAGCTGAAAACCAAGAAATCGTTTGCTGACGCGATCGGTAAGCGTCTCGCATCCGACATCAGCCAGGAAGAAGTGGTTGAAGTGGTCGATGAAGAGACCGGTGAAGTGAAGGAAGTGAAACAACGTGTGATTATCATCCCACGCGATCATGAAATCACAGAAGACGATTTCGGTCTCATCAAGGAAGCCGGCTACGACAAGATCCACATCCTGAAGATCTCCAACGAGGATGCGGATCGTTCCGTCATTCTGAACACGCTTCGCAAAGACACCACGTTCAACGAAGAGACCGCCTTGGCTGAAGTGTATCGCCAAATCCGTACCGGTGAAATGCCGGATATGGAAACGGCCCGCCAAGTGCTCGAACGCCTGTTCTTCTCCGATAAGAAATATGATCTCGGTGAAGTGGGTCGCTACCGCTTGAACAAACGTCTGCATTTGGATGAGTCGTTGGAAACAACGGTTCTGACGGTGAACGACATCTGCGCGATCATCAAAGAATTGATCCGTCTGAAGAACCTCAAGTCACAAGTGGACGATATCGATCACTTGAGCAACCGCCGTGTACGCACAGTTGGTGAGCAGCTCGGACAACAGTTCTCCTTAGGTTTGGCTCGTATGGCCCGCACGATCCGCGAGCGAATGAACTCCCGCGATGCGGAACAGTTCACACCTCAGGATCTGGTTAACGCCCGTACCATCTCAAGCGTGATCAACACCTTCTTCGGTACCAACCAGCTGAGCCAGTTCATGGATCAGACCAACCCGTTGGCCGAATTGACCCACAAACGCCGTATGTCGGCCCTGGGACCTGGTGGACTTACCCGTGAGCGCGCAGGATTCGAAGTCCGTGACGTTCATTATACCCACTATGGCCGCCTGTGTCCGATTGAAACACCGGAAGGTCCGAACATCGGTCTGATTTCCTCGCTCTGCGTTCACGCCAAAGTGAACGAGTTCGGCTTCATCGAAACGCCCTATCGTAAAGTGAAGGCGGGACATGTAACCGACAACGTGGAATATCTTGCCGCTGAGCAGGAAGACGAAACCATCATCGCGCAGGCTAACGCCATCCTCGATGAGAAATCGACCTTCTCGAGCGAGTTCATTTTCTCCCGTTTCCGTGACTCGAACGTAGGTTTGGCTCGTCCGGAACAAGTTGAATATATGGATGTGGCTCCGAACCAAATCACATCCGTAGCGGCGGCACTCATACCGTTCATTGAACATGATGATGCCAACCGTGCCTTGATGGGATCAAACATGCAACGTCAAGCCGTACCGCTTCTGCGCCCTGAGCGTCCGGTTGTAGGAACGGGGATGGAGTATCGTGCTGCCCGTGATTCACGCGCCCTGATCGCCGCCGAAGGCGATGGTACCGTTGTGTATGTGAGTTCTACGGAGATTCGTGTCCGTTACGATCGCGACGATATGGAAGCTCTCGCCTACTTCGATGAAGGCGTGAAAGGATATGAGCTCCGCAAATTCGAGCGTACCAACCAAGACACCTGCTCCAACCAGACTGCCATCGTGAAAGTGGGCGACCGCGTTCGCGCCGGTCAGGCTCTTGCGGATGGATGCGCCACCAACCTTGGCGAATTAGCCTTGGGACGTAACCTTCTCGTTGCCTTCATGCCATGGCGTGGATACAACTTCGAGGATGCTATCGTGGTGAGCGAGCGTATTGTTTCTGAAGATATTTACACCTCCATCCACATCACCGAGTTCGAACAGCATGTTCGTGACACGAAACGTGGTGAAGAGGAACTGACCCGTGAGATTCCGAACGTCAGTGAAGAAGCAACCCGCAACCTCGACGAAAACGGACTTGTTCGCGTCGGTGCGATTGTACGTCCAGGCGATATTATCGTTGGTAAGATCACTCCGAAAGGCGAAACCGATCCGACACCGGAAGAGAAATTGCTTCGCGCCATCTTTGGCGACAAAGCCGGTGACGTGAAAGATGCCTCCCTCAAAATGCCTCCGGGTGTGTCGGGTGTGGTGATCGAAACCAAATTGTTCAGCCGCAAACGCGACGAGCAGTATTCCCGCAAAGAAGAGAAAGAGTTGGTTGAGAACGAGCAAGCAACGTTCGACAATCTCATCCTTCGTTTGAATGCGAGCTGGTCGGAGCGCATGTACAAACTCTTGAAAGACAAAACGTCTCCAAGTGTGGTGTACAGAGGCGGACATGAAGTGATTCCGAAAGGAGAGAAATACAAGAAGACCCATTTCGATGAAATGGATCCGCTTCAACTTCGTTCACGCCAGCAATGGTGCACCGATGAGAAGACGAACCAAGTGGTTTGGACGCTCCTTGAGAGCTACAAAACGGTTCGTCGTGATCACGAGACCGAATTGAAACGCAAGAAATACATGATCCAAGTGGGTGATGAACTCACACCGGGTATCGTGCAGAAAGCCAAAGTCTATGTGGCCAAGAAGCGCAAGCTTCAAGTGGGTGACAAGATGGCCGGACGTCACGGTAACAAAGGGGTTGTGGCCAATATCGTACCGGTTGAAGACATGCCGTTCCTCGAGGACGGAACACCGGTGGATATCGTGCTGAACCCACTCGGCGTACCATCGCGGATGAACTTGGGTCAGATTTACGAAACCATCCTCGGATGGGCCGGACGCAAATTGGGTGTGACATTCGCCACCCCGATTTTCGATGGCGCCCATTACTCGGATGTTCAGGAATGGCTGCGCAAAGCAGGACTTCCGGAAGACGGACGCACATACTTGTATGACGGACGTACCGGAGACCGCTTCGCACAGAAAACCACAGTCGGCTACATTTACATGCTCAAATTGAACCACTTGGTTCAAGACAAGATGCATGCCCGGTCGATCGGACCATACTCCCTCATCACGCAACAGCCTCTGGGTGGTAAAGCCCAGTTCGGTGGTCAGCGTCTCGGTGAGATGGAAGTGTGGGCACTGTATGCATACGGTGCGGCTAGCATCCTGAAAGAAATGCTGACGGTGAAAAGTGACGACGTGAAGGGCCGTTCGAAAGTGTACGAGGCGATCGTGAAAGGAGACAACTTGCCAGATGGCGGTACTCCGGAATCGTTCAACGTACTGCTTCGCGAATTGCAAGGCCTCGGTCTCGAAGTTCACATCGACTAATGACATTTTATATTTCACGGAGGTAATCCCTTGGCATTCACCAAAAGCGAACCCGCAACGAAAGATTTCAACCTGATCCGCATCTCATTGGCTTCGGCCGAGACGGTATTGTCTCGCTCACGCGGTGAGGTTCTGAATCCGGAAACCATCAATTATCGCACATTCAAACCGGAAAAAGACGGTCTGTTCTGCGAGAAGATTTTCGGTCCTGTAAAGGATTGGGAATGTCATTGCGGCAAGTACAAGCGAATCCGGTATAAAGGCATTGTCTGCGACCGTTGTGGCGTGGAAGTGACCCGTAAAGCCGTTCGTCGCGAGCGCATGGGACATATTTCCCTCAGCGTTCCGGTTGTTCATATCTGGTATTTCAAATCGCTTCCGAACAAGATCGCCTATCTGTTGGGTCTGTCGTCCAAGAACTTGGAAAAAATCGTGTACTACGAATCTTTCGTGGTTATCAATCCAGGTATGGCGCGCGACCTCGGTTACAAGATGGGCGACATGCTCTCGGAAGAGGAATATCAAGACGTATTAGGTCAGTTGCCTGACGTGCAGCGCGAACTCGACGACGATGATGCCGACAAATTTGTTGTGATGATGGGTGCGGAAGCGATTGAGTCGCTTCTCAAAGCCATCGATTTGGATAAATCCGCTTACAAATACCGTCAAGCGGTAAAAGGCGAGACGTCCATGATGCGGAAGAAGAAATATCTGAAGCGTCTTCAAGTCTTGGAGTCGTTCCGTGCGGCCAACAAGCGCGTTGAAAACCGTCCGGAATGGATGGTGATGCGCGTGGTTCCGGTCATCCCACCAGAACTGCGTCCGTTGGTGCCGTTGGAAGGTGGTCGTTTCGCGACCTCCGATCTGAACGATCTGTATCGTCGTGTGATCATCCGCAACAATCGTTTGAAGCGTTTGATCGACATCAAAGCTCCAGATGTGATTCTCCGCAACGAGAAGCGCATGTTGCAGGAAGCGGTGGATTCGTTGTTCGACAACTCGCGTAAAACCAACGCGGTTCGTAGCAACAACCGTCCGTTGAAATCCCTCAGCGATATGCTGAAAGGGAAGAACGGTCGTTTCCGTCAAAACTTGCTCGGTAAGCGTGTCGATTATTCCGGCCGTTCGGTTATCGTTGTGGGACCTGAGCTGAAAATGCATCAGTGCGGACTTCCAAAAGAGATGGCCGTCGAATTGTATAAGCCATTCATCATCCGTCGCCTCATTGAGCGTGGCTATGTCAAAACGGTGAAAAGCGCCAAGAAAGTAGTGGATCGCCGCGATGAAGTAGTCTGGGACGTATTGGAGAATGTGATCAATGGTCACCCGGTTCTTCTGAACCGTGCACCGACCTTGCACCGTCTCGGTATCCAGGCTTTCCAACCGGTACTGATCGAAGACAAAGCCATCCGTCTGCATCCATTGGCATGTACCGCATTCAACGCGGATTTTGATGGTGACCAGATGGCGGTTCACCTTCCATTGAGCCACGATGCGATTTTGGAAGCATCGGTCTTGATGCTCGGTTCGCACAACATCATGAACCCGGCGAACGGAACACCGATCACGGTACCGTCGCAGGACATGGTCTTGGGTATTTATTATTTGACGAAAATGAGTCCAGTGACGCCTCCTAAAGAGCGTCTGTTCTCTGATTCGGGTGAAGTGGTTGTCGCCTTCGACCAAGGTGTGATCCAAATCCACGACAAAATCACCCTTCGTTGGGAAACCGGCGAGATGATCAAGACCACGACCGGTCGTGTGTTGTTCAACATGATCATCCCGAACGATCTCGGCTTCAAAAACACGACATTCGGCAAGAAAGAATTGCGGAATCTGATTTTGGAAGTGTTCACCGTGAGCGGAACCGTGAAAGCGGCCAAGTTCCTCGATGACATGAAAGATCTCGGATTCGCCACAGCTACCCGCGGTGGATTGTCGTTCAGCTTAGAAGACATCGTGATTCCGGATGAGAAAATGCAACTCATCAATGCTGCTCAGAAGGAAGTGACAATCATCCAAGAGCGTTACGAGAATGGTTTCATCACCGATAATGAACGGTACAACCAGGTCATTGATAAATGGACCAGCACCACGAACCGGGTTTCCGAAACCTTGTTCAATGCCTTGGCTCGTGATAAAGACGGCTTCAATGCCGTGTTCATGATGGCCGATTCCGGTGCTCGGGGTTCCAAAGACCAGATCCGCCAGTTGGGCGGGATGCGTGGTCTGATGGCCAAACCGCAGAAATCGTCGGTTGAATCGTCCGGTAGCGAAGTAATTGAAACCCCGATCTTGTCGTCGTTCAAAGAAGGACTGACGGTATTGGAATACTTTATCTCGACTCACGGAGCTCGTAAAGGGTTGGCCGATACGGCTTTGAAAACAGCCGATGCCGGTTACCTCACCCGTCGTTTGGTGGATGTGTCGCAAGATCTCATCATCACCGAAGACGATTGCGGAACGCTTCGTGGTATCAAAATCAAGGCGCTCAAAGACAACGAAGACGTTGTGGAAAGCTTGGAAGACCGGATTCTTGGCCGCGTATCGATGCACGATGTGTACGATCCGCTGAACGACGAATTGCTGGTTGCGTCGAATGATTTGATCGACGAGCGCATCGCTAAGAAAATCGCTGAGACCTCGATTGAAGAAGTTGAGATCCGCTCGGTACTTACGTGCGAAACCGGACGTGGCGTTTGCGCCAAATGTTATGGTCGTGACCTTGCCCGTGGCAAAATGGTTCAAGTTGGTGAGGCGGTCGGTGTTATCGCTGCTCAGTCGATCGGTGAGCCGGGTACACAGTTGACGCTTCGTACCTTCCACGTAGGTGGAACGGCAGCTCGTATGGAAGCCGAGTCGATGCACAAATCGAAATTCGCAGGTAAACTCGTATTCGAGAACTTGCGCTTCGTAAACTTCGACGATGGCGAGGAAGAACGCAAAGTCGTCCTCAGCCGTGTGGGTGAAATCAAGATTGTTGATGAGACTGGAAAAATGCTCACCAACTACAACATCCCATATGGTTCGGAACTTCTTTGCGACGAGGGCGACCTCGTGCCAAAAGGCGTGCCACTCTGCCGTTGGGATCCGTACAACGCCTTGATCATGTCCGAGATCAATGCGACGATCAAGTACAAAGACATTGTTGAAGGCGCGACATCCAGCGACGAAACCGATGCTCAAACCGGTCACCGTGAAAAAGTGATCACCGATTCGAAAGATCGTGGTCTTGTACCTGCCCTTATCCTTGTGGTTGAAGGCAAGCAAAACCGTGAAGTGGCCCTCCCAGTAGGTGCCCACGTTGTTGTGGATGAAGGTGATGTGGTATTCGCAGGTCAAGTGATCGCGAAAATCCCACGTGCTTCCGGTACGAAATCGAAAGATATCACAGCTGGTTTGCCACGTGTGACTGAATTGTTCGAGGCACGTCCGCCTTCCGATCCTGCGGTTGTTTCCGAGATCGAAGGAATCGTGTCGATGGGTGCCCGCAAACGCGGTGCTCAAGAAATCGTGGTCAAGAGCAAAGACGGTACGGAGACCAAAACCTACCTCATTCCTCTGGCCAAGCACATTCTTGTGCAAGAAAACGATTATGTGAAAGCTGGCGAGCGCTTGTCCGACGGACAAATCCTTCCACAGGACATCCTCAATATTCTTGGACCATTCGCGGTACAGTCGTACTTGGTGAATGAGATTCAGGAAGTATACCGTCTGCAGGGTGTGAAAATCAACGATAAGCACATCGAAGTGATCGTTCGCACGATGATGCAGAAAGTTGAAATCACCGATCCAGGCGATACGATGTACTTGGAAGGCGATAAAGTGGACCGTTTCGAAGTGAACCGCACCAACGACTCGCTTATCGGCAAGTTTGTGGTGACGAACAATGGTGACAGCGCTGTCGCCATCGGAATGGCCCTCGACCGTCGTGAGATCCGCGAAATCAATTCCGGACTCATCAAGGATGGAAAAGCTGAAATCGAAGCCCGCGAAGCGGAACCTGCGATTTCACGTCCAATCTTGTTGGGTATCACTCGCGCCGCCTTGTCCACCGATAGCTGGTTGTCAGCCGCATCCTTCCAGGAAACCACGAAAGTGCTCACCCAAGCCTCCATTGAAGCCAAAGAAGACAAACTTCTCGGCCTCAAGGAGAATGTGGTTGTGGGTCACAAAGTGCCTGCAGGTACCGGTCTGCGCAAATACAACGAAATCATTGTTGGCTCGAAAGCCGACAATGACGGACTTGAAGCAGCTAGCAAAGTGTTCGAATCGATTGTGGCCAAGGACGTAGTTCTTGGTTTCGACGACGAGATCTAATCACAGAATTTCTGTGACGCCGAAGTAGCTCAGTTGGTAGAGCAATTCACTCGTAATGAATAGGTCGTCGGTTCAAGTCCGATCTTCGGCTCTTACGCCCCGTTTTCTTACATTAAGGAAGCGGGGCGTTGTCATTTTCGGCTCGCTTCCGCCTATTAATCTAAATCTTAGGAGTCAGTTCATATGGATTTAATCACCAAGCAAGCGAAATACATCTTCGCGTTGCCGTTCGCCGTTTTCGGACTAATGCACCTCATGATGGCCGATGCGATGTCGGGGTTGGTACCTGCCTATTTACCAGGAGGCGTTCTCTGGGTTTACCTCACAGGTGTCGCATTAATCGCTGCAAGTGTGGCCATCATCATCAACAAAGAAGCGAAATTAGCCAGCTTTCTATTGGGTGTGTTGATGTTGGTATTCGCATTTACTGTGCACTTGGCGGCTGTGATCGGTGGCGATCAGATGGCGTTGGGAAGTTTTTTAAAGGATACGGCCCTAGCCGGAGCAGCTTTCTTTTATTCATCGAAAGTCAAATAGATTAAAATCGAAACGGGGTGGTTGAGACGACCGCCCCGTTTTAGTTGGTCGATTAGCGGTATCTTACCGGTCTATGAATTTTATCCAGCTCCACCCGAAACGCGACCGCCGCTTAGCCACCGGACACAAATGGATTTTCAGCAACGAAATCGCTGAAATCAAAGGCCAACCGGAAGTGGGCGAGGTTGTTCAGGTGCGACGCACCGATGGGCATCACCTCGGTTATGCCTACTTTCATCCGCATTCCCTCATCGCCGGCCGCATTCTCACCTATGAACGCATTGTTCCCGAGGCTGCGTTTTATACAGACCGCATCCGCACCGCTCTCGAGCTTCGCAAACGCCGCTATCCGGAAGCCAATGCGTATCGCGTGGTCCATAGCGAAGCCGATGGTCTGCCTGGCCTTGTGATCGACCGATTCGGCACGGCTGTGGTCATCCAAATCGTCGCCGCCGGTGCCGAGCGACATCTGGATTGGATCGTGGCCGCTATCGAAGAACATCTCCATCCGGAAACCATCATTCTGAAGAACGATTCCGGACTCCGAGCACTCGAAGGACTCGAATCCTACGTGAAGGTCATCAAAGGCAACGAACAGCCGGAGTCGATCGACATCAATGAATACGACATCACCTATCGTGTGCATCTGTTAGATGGACAGAAGACGGGTTTTTATCTCGATCAGCGAGAGAATAGATGGAACTTCAGGCAGTTTGTGCGTCCGGGTGATGTTGTGCTGGATGCATTTTGCAACGACGGCGGCTTCGCTCTGCATGCGGCGAAAGCAGGTGCGAGCGACATCCTTGCTGTGGATTCATCCAAGCCGGCTCTTGAACGTGCCAAAGCGAACATGGAACTGAATGGCTTGAAAGGAATCCGGTTCGAATCGCACGACATCATGGAGTGGCTGCCGAAGCAAGCGGGCAAAACCTTGTATGATGTAGTGAATCTGGATCCGCCTGGCTTCGCAAAGAACAAGAAAATGGCCGGAGCGGCGTTGAAAGGGTATCAGAAATTGCATGAGGCGGCGTTGGCAGTACTTAAACCCGGTGGAATTTTATGCACAGCGACGTGCTCGCATCACATCGAAGCGGATCGTTTTTTCGATTCATTGCATGTGGCGGCGAATAAATTAGGTCGCGAAATTCAGTTGATCCATCGCGGCGGCCAGCCGGCAGATCATCCGGTTCTTCCATCGATGCCGGAAACCCAATATCTTGACGTATTCATCATTCGAGCGGATTAAAGCGCATGAGAGTATTCCTGACACTATTTATTGCTGCTCTGTTTGTGCAAGGATGTGCCAGTACGAAGATGGCGACAGAAACCGGAATGGCGAGTTGGTATGGACCCGATTTCCATGGAAAAACCACAGCGAACGGTGAGACCTACAACCAGAATGAGTTGACGGCCGCGCACAAAACGCTCCCTTTCAACTCTGTTGTGCGCGTCACGAATTTGGACAATGGAAAGCAAGTGACGGTTCGGATCAACGATCGCGGACCGTATGCACGTGGACGCGTGATCGATTTGTCGCGTGCGGCAGCTCGGGAAGTGGAGATGATCGGTTCGGGTGTCGCGCGGGTTAGAATCGAGATATTGAAAACGGATCGCCCGTTGACGGGCGACATCAGCCGTGAAATATTCTCCGTTCAGGTGGCCTCTTTGTCGGATGCGGATGCGGCCAGAGCGCGGGCGAACGAAATCCGCGGTGGATGGGTGCAACCTGCACGGGTGGATGGCCAGCGTGTGTATCGGGTGATGGTTGGTCGGTATGGCAACAAAGACCAAGCTGAAGATACGCGTCGGGCGCTTCAGCGCCAGGGTGTGGAAGGGTTCGTGAAGCAGGTGCAGAATTAGGTTGATCGGGAATCGTTTTTTCATTCTTGCTTTTTGAAATCAAGCCCTAAAACGTGTTATTCATTCCTAAATAAAGTTGTGAAATCTGTGCAGTTTGCTTGGAATCCGAGACTGAAATCGTGGATTCAGGAAAATTGGCAGCAATATTCCTATCAAAAGTGACACTTGCGGACAGTGTATCTATTTAAATAACCATTCCGAACGAATTCGGCTCGCTTTCCTGTTAAAAGCTCCATGAAAAAGCACATCATTATTATCGGCACGGGCTTTGGCGCCCTCGGTGCCGCCGTCCGTCTCCTCGCAAAGGGCTATTCCGTCGATCTCTATGAAAAACGAGACAAACCCGGTGGACGTGGTTATGTCTATGATGTGAACGGATTCAAATTCGATGGCGGTCCGACCGTCATCACCGCGCCATTCATGTTCGACGACCTCTTCGCGCTGGCTGGTAAAAAGCGCGAAGATTACATCACGTTCGTCCCTTGCGATCCTTTCTACCGCATTTTCAACCATGAAGGACGTCAGTTCGATTACAATGGCGATGAGGCCTTCACCTTAGGTGAAATCGACAAATGGAATCCCGACGACAAGCAGGGTTATCTCGATTTCATCAAGACTACGAAAGCCATTTTCCAGAAAGGATTTGTGGAGCTCGCCGACCAGCCCTTCCTCAAGGTGATGGACATGATGCGAGTGGCGCCGGATCTCATCAAGCTGCAATCGTACAAATCGGTGTACAGCTACGTGAGCAGCTTCGTGAAGAACGATTTTCTTCGTCAGTGTTTCTCGTTTCATCCGTTGCTCGTGGGCGGAAATCCGTTCGACACCACATCCATCTATGCGATGATCCATTATTTGGAGCGGGAGTGGGGCGTGCATTACGCGATGGGTGGCACAGGTGCCATCATCAACGCGCTCGTGAAATTGATCGAGGACATGGGCGGACGTTTCCACTATGAACAGGAAGTGGCCGAAATTCTTATATCCAATGGACGGGCTCGGGGCGTGATGCTCAAATCCGGTGAAAAATTGGATGCGGATGCGGTTGTATCGAATGCGGATGTGCCCTTCACCTATTTGAACCTCATCAAGCCGGAACATCGACGCAAGTACACCGACAAAAAGGTGAAATCGATGCGCTACAGCATGTCCCTTTTTGTGATCTATTTCGGGACGAAGAAGCGCTACACCGACACCAAACTGAAGCACCATAACATCATTCTGGGTCCGCGATACAAAGATTTGCTCACCGACATCTTTCACAAAAAGCACCTTGCGGATGATTTCTCGCTCTATCTGCATATGCCGACCTACACCGATCCGTCGATGGCGCCGGATGGGGGAGAAGCGTTTTATGTGCTTTCGCCCGTGCCTCACTTGGCATCGGGGACGGATTGGACCACCTTCGCGAAGACCTACCGCGATCGTATCATGAATTTCTTGGAAGAAAATTACTTGCCAGATCTTCAAGCGAACATCGTGGCCGAGCATCATATCGATCCGCTGCACTTTCAGAACGACTTGAACAGCTATCTCGGATCGGCGTTCTCCGTTGAGCCGGTTCTCACACAAAGTGCCTGGTTTCGTCCGCATAACCGAAGCGAAGATGTCGAACGGCTATACTTCGTTGGAGCCGGTACGCATCCAGGTGCCGGACTGCCGGGTGTATTGTCGAGCTCGATTATTGCAGAGAAGTTGGTGGATGAAGATTTAAGGTAGAAGTAGGAAGTAGGAAGATGTAAGTTTATACCTTCTACCTTCCTACTTCAACCTTCAACCTTCCTTATGACCCGCCCCGACGCTGAACTTCTTCTCGAAACTTGGATCGATAACCCAGCGCTGCGCCACCACTGCAGGATGGTGTCCGCGGCGATGCTCGCATATGCCGACAAGCTTGGGAAGGATGCGGAGACACGGCATCAATGGGGATTGGCCGGATTGTTGCACGATCTGGATTGGGAGAAGCATCCGGATGAGCATCCGACCTACGCGCTGACTCAGATCTTACCTGGCCGCGGCCTGTGGGACGATGTGTTGGATGCGATCAAGGCCCACGCGCCGGAAAGGACGGGCAAGCACCCCGAAACCGAGATCGAGCGCTATCTGTTCGCTTGCGATGAACTCAGCGGATTCATGCACGCGGTGTCGTTGATGCGTCCGGAAGGATTTGTCGGGATGTCGGCCAAATCCGTCACCAAGAAGCTGAAAGATCCGAAGTTCGCCGCGGCCGTCAGTCGAGACGACATCCGCCTCGGCGCCGAGCTTATCGGACTGGAGCTCGACGCGCATATCCTGTTTTTAGCAGGTGTGTTTGCGGGGGAGTAGGAACGGATAAGTAGGAAGGGAGAGGTGAATCGCCTCGCTTCTCCCTTCCTACTTCCTACTTCTCAGATCGCACAATTTCCACTCTTGCGCCAGCCAGTCAAGCACTAAAACGCGACTTTCGCTACGTAAAAAATCTGTGAAATCTGTGCAAATTCCGAAAAATGACGCGCAAAAATCGTGCTTAAGAAGCCAATTACGGCGTTTTGTATACAGAAAGAGGGACTTGCGGACAGTATAACTCTACTTCAAACTAGCCTGCAGCTTTTCCCAGTCTTTCAGGAATTTTTCCAGGCCGATATCCGTCAATGGATGCTTGATGATCATTTCAATCACGCTTAAGGGCATCGTGGCCACATCGGCGCCAAGTTTGGCGGCAGCGACCACGTGCATCGGGTGACGAATGGATGCGGCCAATACTTCGGTCTCGTATCCATAGTTGTCATAAATCGTGCAGATTTCTTCGATCAGGATCATGCCGTCGCTTGAAATGTCATCCAAGCGCCCAACGAACGGGGAAATGTACGTAGCTCCGGCTTTCGCGGCGACCAAGGCTTGAGTCGCACTAAAGCACAAGGTGCAATTCGTTTTGATCCCTTCGTCGGTGAAGGTTTTGATCGCTTTGATGCCGTCTTTGATCAATGGAATTTTCACGACCACGTTGGGCGCGATTTTCGCCAAACGACGTCCTTCTTCCATCATTCCGGCATAATCGGTCGCGACCACTTCCGCCGACACATCACCCGCCACGATTTCACAGATTTTTGCGATGTGGCCTTCGAAATCCCGCACACCCACTTTTGCGCAAAGGGATGGATTCGTGGTAACGCCATCGAGAATCCCCATGGAATGGGCTTCTTTGATTTCGGCGAGGTCTGCTGTGTCGATGAAGAATTTCATGTGAATCGGAATAAGAATATCGTTTGTTGAGATGGCACAAAGTTACGTGATTTCTGCTTTCAGATTTCCGATTTCTGATTTCCGCTCGCCGATTCCCGCTCACCGATTTCCACCCATGTAAAAAGCCATTAAAGCACCGCTTAAGTCTAAACGTTCATTCATCTTACCGGGTTGAAAGCGATACCTTTGTTGTCTACCGTTTACCCATCAGTCCTATTCTCCGTGAAAACGTATTTAACTTTCGCATCCTTTTTATTCATCGCGGCTTGCGGTGGCGGCTCCCCTCAAGCAGGTGGTGGTTTTCCCGGTGCCGGCGGACCCGGTCAACGCGCCACATCCGTTGAAGTGAGGGATGTGTCCATCGCCCCGATTTCCGATCAGATCCGAGCTTACGGAACCGTCAAATCACAAGACAATGTTCAGGTTACGGCGCAGGTCACCGAGCGCATCGTTCGCATCAATGCGGATTTGGGCGATCGGGTTCAAGCTGGTCAATCGTTGGCCAAATTGAACGATACCTCGTTCCGCGAACAACTGGCTCGTGATGAAGCCCAGCTCGAGCAATCCAAAATCGCATTGCAGCGCGACAGCACCAGCCTCGCCCGCGCCACGGACCTCTTCAATCGCGAACTCACGAGCCAGGCTGAGTTCGACAACACTCGCGCCGTCGCCGCATCCAGTCGCGCGCAATATCGCTCCGCATTCGCGGCCTACACGTTGTCTGCGCAAAATATGCGGTACACGGAAGTCCGGGCTCCGGTTACAGGATACATCGCCAAACGGAATCTCGCGGTTGGTGATATCGCAGGTGGCGGACAAGCCATTTTCGAGCTCTCCAATTCCGGTGGATATGAAGTTCGCCTGTTCCTGACCATGAATGATTGGCAGAATGCCCGCGTGGATCAATCCGTTGAACTTCGCCTGTCCAATGAGGCGCAAGCCGGTGCAACCGGGGTCATCACCCGCATCGCACCGCAATTGGACGCCACCACCGGACTCGGTGAAGTTGTGATCACCCTAACCCAGCGATCGGCTTCCGTGCAGCCTGGTGCTTTGGTCGAGGCCCGCATCAACGTGCTCACCAAGACTGGATCCGTCGTGGTTCCGCGCTCCACATTGGTTGAAAATGTGCAAACGGTGATTCAGCCTGAGTCGAATGTCATCCGATTGTCGCGTACCTACGCCGCGTTCGTCGCCCAAGGAGATTCCGTGGCCGTGCGACGTGAATTGGAACTCGGGATACAGCAGGGCGACCGCATCGAAATTCTTTCCGGTCTGCAACCCGGCGACAAACTCATCATCACCGGCCAATCTGGCTTGGAAGATGGCGCGAAGATCCGCATTTCGGGATTGCCACGCTTCAACGCCGGCGGACAAACCATCGCCACGGATTCCACCGCTTCGCGCCCATGAGCCATCTGAGCAAACTAGCGGTCGATCGTCCGGTAACCTTTATCATGATGACGCTGATCGTGATCGGGTTCGGTATGTTCGGTCTGAGTCGACTGAGCCTGAATCTGTATCCGGATGTGTCGTTTCCGACGATCACCATTTACACGACCTATGAAGGCGTAGCGCCGGAAGACATCGAAACGTTGATTTCCCGCCCCATCGAAGAGCAAGTGGGATCGGTGAGCGGATTGCAACGCATTCGGTCGCTGTCCAGCCAAGGGGCGTCGGTCATCAAACTGTATTTTAATTGGGGAACGGATCTGTTCATCGCTGAATCGGATGTGCGCAAGCAGATCGATTTCGCACGTCGCGCGATTCCGCAGGATGCCGATCAGCCGATCGTGTTCAGCTACGATCCGAACCAGGAACCCATTATTGTACTCACGTTGTCGTCGCCAACCCGTAGTTCCAGCGAACTTCGCACGGTGGCCACACAACAGTTGGAGCAACGCCTCGAACGCATACCTGGCATCGCCGCAGCTGAAACCGCGGGTGGACTAGAGCGCCAGATCAACATATGGATGCGCAACGAGCAGATTTTGGCATTCGGATTGGATGTGGCTACGGTGGCAAATCGTCTGCGTCAGGAAAACTTACAAGTTCCTGCCGGTGAGCTCATTGAAGGACGCATCGTCTATTCACTAAGAACCATCGGCGAATTCAAGAACATCGAACAGATCCGCAATACGATTGTCGGTGTTCGGAATGATGTCCCCATCATGCTGAAAGATGTGGCGGATGTGGAAGACGGCGTGGCTCAGCCCATCGGAAACGTGCATGTGCGCGGAGAAGAAGGACTCGTCATCAATTTGTATCGCCAAAGCGATGTGAATGTGGTGACCACGGCTTCGAATGTGCTCACCGAGCTGGATCGCATCCGCGGAATCCTGGCTAGCGACATGACGCTCGAGGTGCTCACCAACAAAGCCGAATTCATCAAATTGTCGCTGAATAATCTGTATTCGACGGCAATCCAAGCCATCGTCTTGGTTGTCATCATTTTGTTGGTCTTCCTGCAAAGTGTGCGCACATCCCTCATTATCGCCATTTCGATTCCGGTGTCAATCGTTGCCACATTTTCGATCATGGATTTTGCGAATGTGACCTTGAATGTGATTTCCTTATCCGGGCTCACACTAGCGGTAGGACTTGTCGTGGATAATGCGGTCGTCGTGTTGGAAAACATCTTCCGTTACCGCGAAGACGGGTATGATGGTAAGAAATCCGCTACTCTTGGTGCTCAAGAAGTGGCTGTTCCGGTCATCGTGTCGACCCTTACCACATTGGTCGTGCTATTACCGGTCTTGTTTGTGCCCGGCATTGCAGGTGTCCTGTTTCAGGATTTGGCGTTGACCGTCTCCTTCGCGTTGGTGATGTCGACCATCGCCGCGCTCACGGTTGTTCCGTTGCTGGCATCGAAATTTTTCTCGAAAAAAGACAAAGATATCGAAGACCAAAAAGATGTCGTCGAAAAACCAAAGAACAAAGTCGCTCAGAAATTGGAAGACTTTTTCACGCGGATGGATGTCCGATATCAGGCAGCCCTTCAACGCACGTTGACCAAGAATAAGTTGATCATCGGCGGAAGCGTGGTGATGTTCTTGCTTTCGCTTCCCTTGTTTTTCACATTGGGAGGCGAGTTTTTCCCTCCGGTGGATGAGAATGTATTCGTGTTGAATGTGAAGCGCGAACCCGGTGTGAACTTGTTCGAATTGCAGAATACGATTTATCAAGTGGAGTCGGTGATCGGGCGTACGGTTCCCGAAGCGAGGCTCGTGGTTTCCGATTATGGCGACAAACGCGGCGTGGAAGGGGCCGACAGTCCGGGCGGGTATCAGGGAACGGTTCGAGTTGAATTGGTGCCACGGAGCGAGCGAAGCCGGAGTCAGTTCGAGATCGCCGCGGATGTGTTGGTGGCACTACGTGAAGTACCAGGCGCGGAAATCCGCGAAGTGCGGCAAAACCCACTGAACCCGGAAGGCGAGGAAGGACTCATCATCAACATTTTCGGATTTGATCTGGCTAAGAAGAAAGATTTGGCGGATGGAATGAAGTCGCAATTGATGCAGGTCTCGGGAGTGGTTAGTGCGACGAGCTCGGCGGACGCCGGACGTCCCGAGCTTCGCGTGATCATGGATCGCGAACGCATCGCGAGACTGGGACTCTCCACATCATCCGTCGCCCAAACCATCAGCAATTCGGTTCGTGGATCGGAAGCCACCACGTTTGTGGATCAAGGCGTGGAATACACCATTCTTGTACAATTGGCCGCTGAGAACAAGTCCGATTCGCGATCGATCGAGGACATTCAAGTCCGCCTCAACGATGGTTCCTACATCCCATTAAGCAGCATCGCCCGTGTGGAGCGCTATCAAGGTCCGTCCAATATTCTGCGGGTCAACCAAGAACGTGTGACCGAAATCCAAGCTGATTTCGGTGATGCCGATCTCAAACGGGTGACCAGCGATGCCCGCGCCCAGATCTCCGATGTGGAATGGCCCGATGGATACCGTTTTGAAATCGGTGGTACCGCAGAAGATCAAGAAGCCAGTTTCCGCTATCTGATGATCGCATTTCTGATTGCAGCCATATTGGCTTATATGATCATGGCGTCTCAATTCGAAAGTTTGGTCGAACCCTTCGTCATCATCATGACGATTCCGCTAGCGCTGACCGGTGTTTTGCTGATGTTGTTCTTAACGGGTACCGCGGTTTCCGTTACGGCTCTCATCGGACTCATCCTTCTTGCCGGAATTGTGGTGAACAACGGAATTGTGATGATCGATTACATCAAGGTGCTACAATCGCGAGGATATTCGCGTTTGGATGCGGTCGTACAAGGCGCCTCGCGCCGATTGCGTCCGATTCTGATGACGGCCGGAACCACGATTCTTTCGATGGTACCGCTGGCGCTGGAACTCGGTGCCGGCTCGGAAACATGGTCGCCAATGGCCCGAACGGTTATTGGCGGACTCACATTTTCCACCGCTCTCATGCTCTTCGTTGTTCCCAGTATCTATTACGTGATCAACGGATTGGTTGAGCGACTCGGATTCGATGCCATTCACAAAACAGATCCATTAGCCGATGAACTACTCGATCATTGACCGCATCATGAAGCGGCCAGTAACGGTAACCATGTTGTCGTTATTGGTGATCGGCTTCGGACTCTTCTCGCTTTCCCGCCTGAAAGTCACATTATATCCGGCGTTTGACATTCCGGTTGTGGCGATTTCGACCGGCTATCGAAATGTGTCGCCCGAGGATATCCTAAGATTATTGGTTGAGCCCATCGAAGCCGCGGTCGGATCCATCGATGGTGTGGAAACGGTAGAAGGCAACGCCCGAAAAGGCAGCGCCTTCATTACCCTTCGACTCAAGCCCGGCACCAACGCACGACGAGTGGAATTGGAAGCGAGAGAACAGCTCGATCGCATCCGGAACAACCTGCCCCGCGAAGCCACGCCTCCAGTCATTTTTCAGTTCGATCCGGAGAATTTCCCCATCATGAGGATGAGCGTTCAGGCCAGCAACCGTGGCTTGGATGAACTTCGATCCTTATCCATCGAGCTGATCGAACCCTTGATTGAACGCATACCTGGCGTTGCCTCCGCCGATACTCGTGGTGGTTTGCAACGCACCATTTATGTGGATCTGAATCCGATGCTGATGGGGCAACATCGCCTCGAAACGGCTCAAATCGAGACGGCCATCCGTCAAAACAATCAGCAAATTCCGGTAGGGAGCTTGGTCACAGATCGCCTCAGCTACAATGTCCGCGCTCAATCGGTGTATGATGCCGTCTCAGAAGTCGCCGAAACGATCGTCGTGATGAAGGAAGACGGAAATCCGGTCCGGGTGAAAGATGTCGCTTTTGTGAATGATGGATTTGTGGACATCACCTCCCTCGAAGAAGTGAATGGCAAGAACAGTGTGACGATCGATGTGCAGAAGCGCTCCGATGCGAACACACTCGACGTGACCACAGGCGTTGAAGACGCCATACCCGGCATCTTGGAACGACTTCCGGCCGGTGTGAACGTGCAAGTTCTGACCAATGATGGAAGTTCGATCGAGACGCAGATTTCAAACCTGGCGCAATCCGCCCTGATCGCATTGGTTCTTGTGGTCCTTATTCTCTTGATTTTCTTAGGTGGATGGAGATCCTCATCGGTTGTGGCTCTATCCATCCCGATTTCCATCACGGCCACATTCGCATGTATGTATGCGCTCGGGTTGACGCTGAATTTCGTATCCATCACCGGACTCGCGCTCGCCGTCGGATTGTTGGTCGATAGTTCCATCGTGGTGTTGGAAAGCATTGTCGGAAAGCTGGAAGACGGCGTGCCACGCTATCGTGCGATCGTGGATGGCACAAAAGAAGTGATCGGGGCTTTGTGGGGATCCACTCTCACCACATTGGTCGTGTTCCTTCCATTCCTGTTTGTGACAGGTCAGGTAGCTGTGTTTACTTATGATTTGGCCGTGACCATCTCCCTCGCCATCACCTTCGCATTCTTGGCATCGTTTATACTAATCCCAGTATTCGCATCCACATTTCTGAAAAATGAGAGTATCGATTCGACCAAAGGCGTGTCGCGGATGTTTGTGAAGTTGGAAGGAACGTATGCGAGGTCATTGGAGTGGGCCTTGTTGCATAAAAAATATGTTCTTCTATTGATTTTAGGTGTGATGTATGGCACCTACTTCTTCAACAGCAAGTTGGAATCCACGTTTTTCCCAAGCACGGATTCGGGTCAGTTGAATCTGAATGTGGAACTTCCCGCAGGTAGCACCTTGGTTCAGACCGCGGAAACGGTACGGAAAATCGCATCGGATCTGCAGAAAGAACCTGAAGTGGAGACTGTGGTGAGCAGCATAGGTCAGGGCGGATGGCGTGCTGATTCGAATTATGGGCGCATCACATTGCAATTGGTCAGTGCGGATGACCGAGAAAAAAGCAGTGAAGAAATCGCCATGGAACTTCGTCGACGATTCGACATCCCTGGTGTTCGTATTTCCATTTCTGCAGGAGGCGGATTTGGTGGGGGAGGCGGAGGTGGATTCGGCGGCTTCGGACAAAGCGTGAGAGTAACGCTGATCGGGGCCGATACCGACGTGCTGAAAGGCATCACCACAAAAATCGAAGAAGTGATGTTGCAAGATTCATCGGTCATTTCAGTCGATAATCCTCGTGTAAGCGGCACACCTGAATTGAATTTCCAGCTCGATCGACAGTTGGTGAGCCGTATGGGTTCGAGTATCAGTGAAGTGGCGAATTCATTCAAAACCCAGGCACGTGGTACTCAAGTCGGATTTTATCGCACCGGCGGACGTGAAGTGCCCATCGAGGTGCGTGTGGATGAAACCTATCGCAGAAGCCTTCGAGATTTGGAGCAGTTGCAAATCTTACAAGTAGGAGACCAGCGTGTTCCGGTGGCCCAGTTGGGCGTTTTCGAGGCTGTGGAGGGTGTGAACCGCATCACGCGACGCGATCGGGAAACCATCATGGATGTGAGCATCACCGTGAGCGGAAGTGCTGAAATCCATCGAGCACGCATCACTCGATTGTTGCAGGAAGAGGTGGTATTGCCGGATGGGTATCGGTTCGAGTTCACAGGTAGCAACCGCGATCAACAGCAAGCCAATCAAAGTCTGATCTGGGCGTTGCTTTCCGGATTGTTACTTACGTACATGGTGATGGCCGGTAAGTTCGAAAACTTGACAGATCCGTTCGTCATCATGTTCTCGATTCCATTGGCCTTTTTCGGATCCTATTTCTTTTTCTGGATCACCGGCACACCAACGAGTGTTCCGGCTTACCTCGGGATGATCATCTTGGTTGGAATTGTGATCAACAATGGCATCGTGATGGTAGATTTCATCCATCAGAAATGCGACAAAGGACTTTCCGATGTGGAGTATATCACCGAATTGATCAAAGCCTCTAAAGACCGTCTTCGCCCGATATTGCTCACCGCGCTCACCACCATCGGATCGATGGTGCCATTGGCCTTGGAATTGGGTACGGGTTCGGAAACATGGAGTCCGTTAGCAAAAGCCGTGATCGGAGGATTGACCTTCTCATCGATTTTCACGTTGTATGTGGTACCGGTATTCTTGGTCGGGATCACCAAAAAACGTAGAAAAGCCGTCATTGCGTACCGATTGGCGAGGTAATCCTTCCTATATTCCGAAAAACCGTAACCTACTATGAGCCAATTTTCTAAAGGATTCGCATTCGGAATCGTCACAGGAGCACTTACAGGCGCAGCCGTCGCTTTGCTTTATGCTCCGGAAAAAGGATCGGTTCTTCGCAAACGCTTGTCGTACCAATTGGACAATCTGGTTGATGAGATCTCGGAAACCATCGAGAATCTCAAGCGCTCGGAGCGAGCTCCGGCATCGGCCAGCAGCAAAGTGGTGGCCGACGCCCAGCAAAAAGCGGAAGATCTGATCCGCGAAGCCGAAGAACTCCTTAAAGCGATCGAGAAGAACAGCTAATCAGCCGTTCTTCTTGCGGAAGTCGGCCATGAAGGCGACCAACGTATCCACGCCCGCTTCCGGCATGGCGTTGTAGATACTCGCGCGGATGCCACCCACACTGCGGTGGCCTTTGAGTCCGTCCAAGTTGTTCGCTTCCGTCTGCTTCACAAAGGCTTTTTCCAAGTCTTCATTCGGCAAGCGGAACGTCACATTCATCAACGAACGCGATGCATTTTCCGCGGTCCCGGTGTAGAAATCATCACGGTCGATTTCGGCATACAATTTCCCGGCTTTGCGCTCATTGATCGTTTGGATGCCGTCCAATCCACCATTGTTCTCGATCCATTCCAGCACCAGATTCACCAAATACACGCCGAAGGTATTCGGAGTGTTGAACATCGTGCCCACATGGGTGTTGTAATTCAGAATGGTCGACATCCCTTCTTTGCGGCCTTTAGCCAAGAATTCTTTGTGGATGATCACGATCGTTACGCCCGCCGGACCCGCATTCTTCTGCGCCCCCGCATAGATCATCCCATATCGGTCGATATCCAACGGACGCGATAGGAAATCCGAGCTCGCATCGCAGACCAGCGGTATGCCATTGGTTTCAGGCTCTTTGGCGTACTGCGTTCCGAAAATCGTGTTGTTGGATGTGAAATGCACGTACTCTGATCCATCCGCGATCGATATCTCGCCAGCCGATGGAACACGGGTGTAATTCAATGTCTCGGAAGAAAATCCAGTGTGAACCGTTCCGAACATCTTGGCTTCCTTGATCGCTTTGCGCGCCCATTCACCAGTGTTCAAATAGGTAGCGGTCTTGCCTACCATAAAATTATATGGCAACATCATGAATTGCAGACTCGCGCCCCCTTGCAAGAACATTACTTCAAAATCATCGCCTAATCCGAGCAGTGATTTGATACGGGATGTGGCTTGGGCATCGACCTCGATGTATTCGGGTCCGCGATGGCTCAACTCCATGATGGACGAACCCGTGCCTCGGTAATCAAGAAATTCCTGCTGGGCTTTGAGCAGCACTTCGGTTGGGAGGTTGGATGGGCCGGCAGCGAAATTATAAGAGCGGAACATGATTGGATTTGTTTATGGATGAAATTTGGCGCGCAAATGGCGCATGCAGGGGTGCATCATTGGGGCGCATGCAGGGGCGCATCATTGGGGCGCATGCAGGGGCGCATCATTGATGCGCCCGTACGATGCGCCCATTCGATGAATCAATAATCCAGAGCGTAGTTTCGGTTCGAACCAAGTGGATTTGGGAGGCATGAGCAAGCCCGCATCCGAAACGGCGATCAATTCGACGATGCTGGTGGGATGCATGCTGATCGCAAGATCCGCCTTGCCCGAATCAACGAGCCGTTCGAGCTCCTTGGTTCCGCGGATGCCGCCGATGAATCCGATTCGGGTATCGGTACGTGGATTTTCAATTCCGAAAACAGGTTCGAGGATGCCATTCTGTAAACGCGACGCATCCAACATATCGTCGGCTTTCACGCTGGTAGAGGATGGGAGGTCGTGAGTCGTCCATTGTCCAGCGCGATAGACAGAAATGCGTCCGCGGTTGCCGGGAGTTGGACCACTTTCTGGCAAGGCAGGAAATTGTGTAAGAAACGCATCAACCTGCGCTTGACTGACTGATGTCAGCACGCGATTGTACGGCATGATCCGGAGTTGCTCTTGCGGGAAAATGACCGCAGGGAAGAACTTGGCGTCGGGCTCGGTAAGCTTGGTCGCTGCGCGGGATGCGGCTTTGCAACGATGGTGGCCGTCGGCGACATATAAGCGGTCGGCCTGGGTGAGCATTCGGCCCGGGAGCATCGACGCGGCTCTCCAAATGGTGTGACGTATGCCGTCGTCGGTTGTGAGGTCGTACAGCGGCGTGTGGGCCTCTTCCGCGCGAAGCGCATCGGCGAAGCCAGCCAAGCGTGGCGCGATGAGCAACACAGGTTCTGCGTGCGCACCTTGTGTGATGATGTGTCGGGTGCGATCGTCTTCCTTATCCGGACGCGTGAGCTCATGTCTCACGATCAGTCCCGCATCATAATCGTCGGTCGAAACCAAGCAAAACAATCCGATCTGGGAATGGGTACCCATTACGATTCGATAGATATACCATGTCGGTTCGTCTTCTTGGATGAGGGTGCCATCGGCGCAAAACTGATCCAATACCACACGACCTTTTTCATAAACGGAATCGGCATGGATGTCGGTGGATGGAGGGAGACCGATTTCGGGGCGAATGACATGGAGGAAACTTCTTGGCTTGCCGGCAGCAAGGACTCGGGCTTCATCCGTGTCAATCACATCGTATGGAACACAGGCCACTTCAGAAGTGGTTTCGGGTTTTGGTCTCCAAGCACGGAAAGGGCGGATGCGCAACATATCTGACTGTAAGGTACGAACTCCGTATCTTAGCAAAAAAGAAATCACCTATGGAAAACGACCCGAAAAACCTCTCACAAGATCAGCAACATCAACTCCTGTTCTTCACATTGGTTCAGCAACACGAGCAGTTGGCCATGATGGGATTGGGCAAATTGAAGAATCCGTCCACCGACGCCATCGATCGCGACCTCACCCAGGCCCGATACATGATCGATACCCTGGATATGCTCAAAAGCTATACCAAAGGCAACCTTCAGCCCGAGTTGGACTCCTACCTTCAACATGTTCTCAATACCTTGCGGCTGAATTACGTCGACGAAACGAAAAAAGGTGAGTGAGGCTCCGGTTCCGGTCACGGCCGCGGGTGGCGTGGTCATCCGAACCGTTGATGAAAAAGAGCAACTCCTGCTAATGTTCCGCCGAGGCGCCTGGGACTTGCCCAAGGGCAAACTCGATCCGGGTGAAACCATCGAGCAATGTGCGCTCCGTGAAGTGAATGAGGAAACAGGAGTCACCGGACTCACCATCACACGGTTCTTAGCCCAATCGCATCATGATTATGATGATGAGTGGGGGATGTGGAGCAAAACGACGCACTGGTATCTCATGAGCATCGATGGGGATGGGGGTGAACTGACTCCCCAAACCGAGGAAGACATAGAACAACTCGAATGGGTCACCGTTGAGGAGGCTCTCGCGCGGGTTCGGTTCGAGTCGTTGATTCATGTGCTGCGCTTATTGTAATCGGAATTCCCACAAACAAAAAAGGCTACCCGGAGGTAGCCTTTTTTTAACTCAACCAAACAAACTCTTAGTTCTGTAGGCGGAAAACGATCGGTAATTGGAACTGCACCTTCACTGGGCGTCCGCGTTGCATGCCTGGGGTGAATTTCACACCTTTGATAGCGTCGATAGCAGCTTCATCGCAACCACCGCCGATACCGCGGATCACAATCGGGTTCACTACGTTTCCACGCTCGTCAACGATAAACTGGAGAACAACACGTCCTTCGATGCCAGCTTTCCGAGCGATTTCAGGATACTTCACCCGGCGATAGATCGCATCCATACCGCCGGCTGGCTCAGGCATGCGTTCTACAACGATGAAGATTTCTGGCTCCTCATCTTCAGGGGCAGGAGGTGGTGGCAGGGCCATGGGTCCATCCAAGTTCAATTCGAAATCGAACCCGATGATCTCGTCTTCAATGATCTCATCGTTCGGTACTTCTACCGGCACGGGAGGACGAGGAGGTGGTGGCGGGGTTTCGATTTGTTCGGTCTGGATGATTTCTTCCACTTCCACAATATCTTGTTCAGGTGGTGTGAAATCAGCGATTTCGCCCTGGTTGATCGGTGCGCGGAACAATCCGATCAGCAAAGCAAGGGTGACAATCAGCCCGAACTGGAGATAGATTCGATAGCTTTTGCGAAGATCGACTTCGGGAGCTTTACGGGTTAATGACATGATGTGAACCTGGTTTGAGTGGGAATGGGGAAAAATACTACTTTATCTTTCCAACGCAAGGTACTTCTTCAGATTGTTTCGGCGCAGTCGCATAAAGATGTAGGTGGCCACCGATATTCCGATCACATTGGCCACCATATCGCCGATTTCCGCGCTTCGATTCACGGGCAATCCCCATTGCGCCAATTCAATCAGCGCCCCGAAGGCGACGCCATACACCCAGATTTTCCACGTCGGGAAGTCGGGCCGATCCATATAATAAACGATGAACAAGCCACTGAGGAAGGTCCATCCGCCGAAAATTCCGAAGTGACCGATTTTGTCGTAACCGAATAATTGCGTTTCCGGCAAATAGTCAGCTGGCACCAAGGTGAGGTAGATAGTGATCGCGGTCCAAATGAGGATCAGCAGGGGGATGAGACGAATCATATGGGATTGTACGGGTCTTGGGTTTGCATCGCCTGCCGATATCCAGCCAACAGTGCGTGTCGGATCGCCGTGATCCGGTCTGATTCAAACGAGCAAAAGGCGGCAATCGTACCGGCGAGAACATCCCCATAGCCCATCCTCGAAAATAGCCGTGTATCGTATCCGGTGAGGGTTGCGAATCCATCCGGTCTGATGACAACGGTGGGTTGCCCCTTGCTCACCACGATCGAATTCATGAGGGATGCGAGATGTCGCCCGGCATCCAAGCGTTTCGCCCAATTGGAAACGTCACCGCCCGCAAGCTCAGCGAGTTCCCCGGGATGAGGTGTCAGGATCATGTTGCCACGTGTCGAGCCGGCAACCGCGCTCAGAGCATCCGCATCCACGATGATCAGGTCAGTCGAATCTGCTGCGATGGCCCGGACAAAATCTTGTGTGCCCGCATCCTGTCCCATTCCGGGACCGATGAGAATCACACCTGGTTTTTGGGCAATGCGTTCCAAGACCGATTCGGCATGGGATGTCGTGAATCGGGTATCCGTTGGTGAGCCATGACCGATTTTGACTTGTTGGATGAGGTGTGCGTCGATTCGAGGAAGCAATCCCATAGGAACGTGCACCATCACCGCACCGCACCCACTCCGCCACGCCGCGTTCGCCGCCATCACCACCGCACCAGACATGCCAGAGGATCCGCCGATCACATGAACCACACCGTTCTCATACTTATGGCGTCCTTCCTGGCGTTTCAACGGGCTGTCGTCGCTAGCGAACATCACCTCCAGTCGACTTTCCTCACATTTGTCTTTCGGAAATCCCAATGGGATCAGATGCACCGAGCCACATCGATCCGGACCCTCGCCGCTGTAGTACCCCGATTTGTAGCAGCCCATCGCGACGGTATGCGTCGCCCGGATCGCCGCACCCGCCACCGTCCCATTCGTCGCATCCAGCCCGCTTGGGATATCGATGCTCCAAATAGCCCGACCCGTGGCATTCGCCGCCTCTATCAGCCGAGCCGCATCCCCATCCCCATCCAATCCACGGCTTAATCCGATGCCGAACAAGGCATCTACAATGATTCCGGAATCTGGCCACTCGGCGATAGATGAACAATAGTTGATAAAATCGGATAAGGATTTCAGATACGAGGACTGCTCAGCGTGCAATGAACCCAGCGCATGCACATGAACCGGATAGCCTAATTGGGAAAGGATACGTGCGACCACGAGTCCGTCGCCACCGTTGTTTCCGGGTCCGACTAAAACCAATACAGGTGTTCCGATTGGGTGATGCTGTTTAATCAACATCGCAGATCCTAGTCCTGCGGCTTCCATGAGTTGCAACGAGCCGATTCCAAGCACCCGTTGCGTATGCGCATCCAGTTCACGCGCCTGTTCGGCATTGCAAACGATGCGGTCTGGCCTCATACCATCAATGGATAGATGATATACCGTTCAATGATGGGAAGTAATGTGCCAAGCATCGCACCGGAAACCGCTTGGCCGATCGTGTGACATTTTAAAAGCACACGTGCCCAGATCATGACTCCAACCGAAATGAAAAACAAAACGAGTGCGGCGAAGATCAAACCTGTCTGATGAACTGGGATGAAGGTGATGATCAAGGTTCCGACCGTAGCGATGGATGCGCAATGGACACTGATTTTCGTCCACCGATTGATCGAGAAAAAGATCAAAGTGTTGACCGTGTACAGCAAACAAATGAACACATACAAACTTTTGGGTGAGATATCGGCTATGGCGAAAAGCAAAATCGCGGAAATGTAACAGGCTAGGCTGAACATATAGATGTTCGGACGGTCGGCGCGATTCAACACATCAAACCCTTCGATGCGTCCCTGACGGGTGAGGATGGTCAGATACATCAGTGGAGCGAAGGTCAGGCTGGTGAGACTGATGCCGAACGCCGTTCCGATGCTGAACAAATCGCTACCGACCAGCCATCCGCATGCCACGAACAGCGGAGGGGAGAGGTAAAGAGGGTTTAGGATGTCCGACCAAAGCCGGGCGATGCGTTCTGCCAATGTCATTCCCAAAGTTAATACGACCGAGCAAACAAAACGCGTTGCGAGGACGGTTTTCCTGAAATCATGCATGTGCCAGGTTCAGCGTGCGGATTATTGAACGGGATGCAGCGAATAGTGGCTTTGGTTTCATCCTTGATCTTGGCTTCGGTCTCCGGTGTTCCATCCCAATGGGCGTAAATGAAGCCGCCTTTATCGTCTAAAGTTCTCTTAAAGGTCTCGTAATCATCGCAGACGGATGTGAGATCCTCACGGCGTTTCTTGGCGGTTTCGAACAAGGTGGTTTGAATCACGTCCAACAAATCCACAACAGTCGTGGCAAGGCTATCGCGACTGACCAATTCCTTGCTTCTCGTATCACGCCGGGCAAGTTCAGTCATGCCGTTCTGGGCATCTCGGGGACCCACAGCCACACGCAAAGGCACGCCTTCGACTTCGTATTGCGCAAACTTCCAACCCGGCTTATACTGCTCGCGGTCGTCGTATTTCACGCGAATGCCGGCCATTTTGAGTTCGTTCAGAATTCCTTTTGCGTACTCGCCGACCAAGGCTTTTTCCTCATCATTTTTCCAAATCGGCACGATCACCACTTGGGTGGGAGCGAGGCGGGGAGGAAGTACGAGTCCGTCGTCATCCGAATGGGTCATGATCAATCCTCCGATCAATCGGGTGGACACGCCCCAACTGGTGGCCCAGACATAATCGAGTTGGGAATTGCTGTCTTGAAATTTCACATCAAAGGCTTTGGCGAAATTCTGCCCTAAAAAGTGGGACGTTCCAGCTTGCAACGCCTTCCCGTCTTGCATCATGGCTTCGATGCAATAGGTATCGATGGCGCCGGCAAAGCGCTCGGATGCCGTTTTGACACCCGTGTGAACCGGCATCGCCATGTATTCTTCCGCGAAAACACGATACACTTCCAACATGCGTTCCGACTCGATCACCGCTTCTTCGCGTGTGGCGTGGGCGGTATGTCCTTCTTGCCACAGGAATTCCATCGTGCGAAGGAAAAGCCGGGTCCGCATTTCCCATCGGACCACATTCGCCCACTGGTTGATCAGAATCGGAAGATCGCGGTAGGATTGGATCCATCCACGATAGGTGTCCCAAATGATGGTTTCGGATGTGGGACGCACAATGAGCTCTTCCTCGAGCTTCGAATCGGGATCCACTTCCACGCCACCATCTTTGCTGATCAGTCGAGAGTGGGTGATGACCGCACATTCTTTTGCGAATCCTTCCACATGGCTCGCTTCTTTCGACAAAAAGGATTTTGGAATAAAGAGCGGGAAATACGCGTTTTCGTGCCCCGTGTCTTTGAACATCTGGTCCAACACGCGTTGCATATTTTCCCACAGGGCATACCCTGTTGGGCGGATGACCATACAACCTCTCACAGGGGCATGTTCAGCAAGTTTCGCTTCGCGGATGATATCCAGATACCAGCGTGAGTAATCGGACGAACGGGGTGTGATATTCTTAGCCATGGTTGGCAAATTACGGACTTTTCGCCGTATATTTGGGACCTTTGCACGGCGCGGTAGCTCAGTTGGTGAGAGCGTAGGATTCATAACCCTAAGGTCGGCAGTTCGAATCTGCCTCGCGCTACAACAAAAATAAAGGCGCCCTCCCGTCAAGGAGAGGCGCCTTTTTATCATCTACAGACGGCTATTACCCCATTTGCTTTCATATAAAGGTAAGCGAGGGGTTCCGTCTCAACAATCGAGGGAACTGCGTAATTTTTGTACGTAGTTTTACGTAGTCAGCCCAAGCCGTTCGCAACAGCGAACTTCACCAAGGCGGCCGTATTCTTTAGGCCTAGCTTCTGCATGAGATTGGCTCGATGCGCTTCAACCGTACGCGGACTGATGAACAGGATATCCGCGATTTCCTGACTCGTTTTCCCATCCACGATCAATTTCGTGATCTCTTTTTCGCGCCGCGTCAGGCTCATCAATTCGTCCATGGCCCCACCACCCATCGTGGCGTTCTTCACATATTGGTCCGCCATCCATTTGCCGACGGATTCGCTGAACACCGTTTCTCCTTTCATCACCTGGCTGATCGCATTCACCAATTCCTTGATGGACGAATTTTTCAGGATGTAGCCGGATGCGCCCGCTTTCAGGGCCTGACTCAAATATTCTTCGTTTTGATGCATCGTCAAAATCAAGACCTTGGCTTTCGGATCCAATTTGCGGATTTCGGTCGCCGTGTCGATTCCGGATTTTCCAGGCATAGACACATCCAGCAAACACACATCCGGTTTCAATTTCGGATAAGCCTCCAACGCTTCCTCGCCAGTGGCCACATCCGCCACCACTTGGATTTCTTTGGATGTGTTTAGCACCGTTACAATTCCGAAACGAACGATATCATGATCATCGGCCACTAAAACTCGGATGATGCTCATGAGATCGGGACCTCCACGATGATGTCCGTGCCTTTGTCGGGTGAACTTTCAATCATGAAACTGCCTCCCAGCAATTCCGAACGTTCGCGCATGTTGATGATTCCGATGCCGTTGAGTTCGGTCGTGGTCACCGACATCCCGACCCCGTCATCCTGAATCATGAGATGAACCTGATTGTCGCTCACATACAGATCCACGCGGGCGGTTTCTGCGCCGGAATGACGCACGATGTTGGTGACGGCTTCTTGGCAGATTCGAAAAACAGACGATTCGATAACTGGTGGAAGTCGGTCAGGCACATTCTCCCGAAAGGTGATGACCCGATGCGGTGTTGAGCATTCGTTGCATAAATGCCGCAACGCGGGGATGAGGCCGAAATCATCTAAAATCGACGGACGCAACTCATGGGCGATGGTCCGGATTTCCCGAATCGAATACTCCAACAGATCGCGGATCTTGCCCATCGAATGTTGAATCGATTCTGTCGTTGGATCGGTTTTTTCCATCACCAGATTCACATTCAATTGGGCTGCGGTAAGCAATTGACCCAATCCGTCATGCAATTCACGCGAAATCCTTCGGCGTTCCGTTTCACCCGCTTCCACACGGATCTGCCGACGCATCCTTTCTTCATTCATTTTGGATGCGAGTCGGTCGGCGATCACCCGTTGCGTCATATTTTGCATATAGATTAGCACACCGCCGATATGCCCATCTCGATCAAACCATGGACTCACACCCCATTGGTACCAAACACTATCGCCTTGGGGTATGACCACTTCTTCCAAATCATAGGCCAATCGCTCCCCGTTCAGAGCTCGTTTATGCGATTCTATCCAATGTTCGGGCTGGTTCGGAAGGGTGGCATACAGGTTCTTACTAATGTGACTCGTTTCATCGGGTAGCTGAACTTCCTTAAGCCATTGTCTGGATGTGATCAGATAATTCATATCGCGATCGAACATGGCGATGGCGGCGGGCACTTCCTCCAGGAACTGTGTGATGAGCTGGTCGCTGAATCGTTCGATGGTGGATTCCTTCATCTGGAGAAGCTACATCCCTGAATCCTCACATTCAAGCGGTGCCGGAAATTCCGTACCTTTCACGCCTCAAACGATACAGATTAGGGATTCAAATTTATGTTGATCAAACGCACCCATACTTGTGGTGAACTTCGGGCTACCAACGCCGGTGAGCGTGTCATGTTGAACGGATGGGTGGATACCCGCCGGGATCTGGGCGGTGTGATTTTCATCGATTTGCGCGACCGTTATGGTCTCACTCAAATCGTATTGTCGCCTCAGGACAATCCGGAAGCCCATGCCCAAGCGGATGTGTTGCGTTCCGAATATGTGATCGGCATCGAAGGTGTGGTGCTGAGCCGGGATGCGTCCAACATCAACCCGAAAATGCAAACCGGTGCGATCGAAGTGCGTGTGCACAAACTCGAAATTTACAACGCCGCCGACACGCCTCCGTTCGAGATCATCGATGAGTTGAAAACCAATGAAGATCTCCGCCTAAAATACCGCTACCTGGATTTGCGTCGCCCCATCATGCAGCGCAATCTGATGTTGCGTTCCAAAGCCGGACATATCGTGCGCGACTACTTCCACAAGCATGATTTTGCGGAAGTGGAAACCCCGGTTCTGATGCGCTCGACCCCGGAAGGCGCGCGTGATTATTTGGTGCCGAGCCGTGTGAACCCGGGCACATTCTATGCGCTTCCGCAATCACCGCAGACATACAAGCAGATTCTGATGGTGGCCGGAATGGACCGCTACTTCCAGATCGTGAAATGTTTCCGTGATGAGGATTTGCGCGCCGATCGTCAACCTGAATTCACCCAGATCGACGTCGAGATGTCGTTCGTGGATGAAGAATCGATCTACGCGATGACCGAAGGCCTCATCGCCCGCCTGTTGAAGGAGACTGTGGGGATGGATGTGGCCACGCCGCTGCCTCGCATGACCTACCATCATGCCATGACCACCTATGGTTCCGATAAGCCGGATCTGCGTTTCGGACTCGAATTCACCGATTTTTCGTCCATCGTCGGCAAATCTGAATTCCGTGTGTTCTCGAAAACCGTAGCCGAAGGCGGAGCTGTCGTCGGATTCTCGGTGCCCGGCCAAGGACATTTGGGTCGCGGCATGATGGATCGCCTTACCGAACGCGCCAAGCAAGAAGCCGGCGCCGGTGGCATGATTTATATCAAAAACAATGAAGAGGAAGTCTATTCGTCTGTCGCGAAATTTGTTTCCGAAGACATCACGGCTCAAATGGTGGCCGCATCCGGCGCAGCCAAAGGCGATCTGATCCTGATTCTGGCCGGCCCGAAGGAAACCGTCTTCACCCAACTCGGAACCTTGCGATTGATCGCGGCTCAGGAATTCAATCTGGTGGATGCATCCAAAAACGCACTTCTGTGGGTTACGGATTTCCCATTGCTGGATTACGACCCAGAATCGAAACGTTGGATGGCCATGCACCATCCGTTCACATCACCGCATCCGGATGATATGGCGCTGATGGATACGGATCCGGGGAAAGTCCGCGCTCGTGCCTACGATTTGGTGATGAATGGCAGTGAGATCGGCGGCGGAAGCATCCGGATTTTCGATCCGACGCTTCAACGCAAAATGTTCAAACTTCTAGGTATCGAAGAAGCCGAAGCTCAAGAGAAATTCGGATTCTTGCTGGATGCGTTTCGCTTCGGTGCGCCTCCCCATGGTGGCTTGGCACTTGGACTCGACCGCATCGTAATGTTGCTCACGGGCTCACGCAGCCTGCGCGACGTCATCGCGTTCCCGAAAAATCAGCGTGCCGTGTCGTTGATGGACAACTGTCCCGATGTGGTGGACGACAAGCAGCTCGAAGAGCTGCATATCCGCGTCGTGCCTCAGCCTAAGATCTGACGGTACTTCACACCCGCTTTGTACACCCGGTTTACGCCGTTGAACGCCGCCACGCGGTAGGCTTCGGCGTAGGTCGGGTAGTTCATCATGTGTCCGATGAAATAGCGGATGTCGCCACCGAAGGCCATCACAGTCTGACCCAAGTGAATGATTTCGCAGGCACCCATCCCGATGATGTGAACGCCTAGAAGCTTGAATGTGCTCGTTTCGAAGATCAACTTCAGCATGCCGTTTTGATTCTCGGCGATCGCGGCTTTGGTCAGGTTTTCCCAATACGCCCGGCCGATAGTCACATCATGACCGGCGGCTTTCGCTTCGTCTTCCGACATCCCGATGCTTGAAATTTCAGGATAGCTGTAGATGCTGAAGGGGATGAGTCCGGAGACTTCGCTCGCCGGTATGTCGAACATATCGCATGCCGCAAGCCGACCTTGTGAAAAGGATGCGGATGCGAGCTGAGGAAATCCTACGACATCACCCGCGGCATAGACACTTTTCACAGCCGTTTTGTAGTTCGGACTGACCGTGATGAAGTTATGATCATCAATCTCGATGCCCAATTCTTCCAATCCGATGTTGCGTGTGTTCGGGGTGCGTCCACCGAAATACAAGACTTGCTCGGTTTCGATCACACGAAGTTGGTTGTCGCTGGTCGTGAAATGAACTTCCGTACAATTGCGCAATTCGTTTGCTCCGATCGCGGACACATTCGCCGAGTGATACATCAAGACCCGGAATTCTTCGAGGCTTGTTTCCAGAATTTCTTTGATTTCGGGATCCAGGAATGGAAGGAAATCCGGATCCGGATTTAAGATGGTGACTTTCGTGCCTAGTGCCGCAAAAATGGTGGCGAATTCGATCGCTTGAACGCCTGCGCCGACTAAAATGAGACGACGTGGAATGTGTTCCAAATTGAGCACCGAGTTGCTGTCGAGCACCCGTTTCTGATCCACTTTGAATGTCTTCGGTGGCGTAGGAGAACATCCAGTCGAAACCAGAATGAATTTAGCGGAATAGGTTTTTTTCACATCCATCGAGTCGGACACTTCGACGGTATGCGGATCGATCAGGCGTCCGAATCCGCGAACCGTCTTCACTTCATTCTTGATCAGATTGCGCTTGATCTCGGAATTTTCGTGAGCCAACACCCTGAATTTGGCTTTGAGAAGATCCTGCATCTCAAAAATCTGGTAGGGTTTTTTGTTATCGACATCCCCAAACTGACGGGTGAAGCGGTGGATGTTCATCGCCGCTTCGCGAAGGGCTTTGCTGGGAACGGTGCCGTTGTTGATCCAGGCTCCGCCGAGGTGGGAATCGTCCGCTTCGATGATCAGAACGGTTTTGTCGAATTTGCTGGCTTGCATCGCACAAGAGAAACCAGCTGGACCACTGCCCAATATGATGAGGTCGAAATCGTAAGTCATAGGATAGGTTTAGAAGCCCTAAAGATAGGGAATGCCCAACTGCTTTGGCTATATTTAAGCTATAAACAAGTAAAACACGAACAAAAAACATAGGAAACGTTATGTCTTACACATTACCCAAACTGCCTTACGCCTACGATGCCTTGGAACCACATTTCGATGCGAAAACAATGGAAATCCACCATACCAAGCACCATCAGGCCTATATCAACAATGCGAATGGCGCATTGGCTGGAACGGAATTCGAAAATCTGAGCGTGGAAGACTTGTTGGGCCGCATCAACGATGTTCCGGCCGATAAGAAGCAAGCCTTGATCAACAATGCCGGCGGACACGCCAACCACTCCTTATTCTGGACCATCCTGGCACCGAACTCCGGTGGAAAACCTTCCGGCGCATTGGCTTCGGACATCGATACCGCATTCGGATCGTTCGATGCCTTCAAAGAATTGTTCGGCAAAGCAGCGGCTACCCGCTTCGGTTCCGGTTGGGCTTGGCTCGTTGTGAGCAACGGAATATTGGAAGTGACCTCCACTCCGAACCAGGATTCACCGTTGATGGATGGAAAAACTCCGCTTCTCGGGTTGGATGTATGGGAACATGCCTACTATCTGAACTACCAGAACCGTCGTCCAGATTATGTCACCGCGTTTTGGAATCTGGTGAATTGGGAGAAAGTCTCGGAGCTGTACGGGAAGTAAGACGAACAAGGAAGATCAGGTAAACAAGTACTCGCGAGGTCCTTCGCTGCGCTCAGGATGACAAGCGCAGTGCCACTAAAAAAGAGGCGGCATAACAAAATCCCAAGTGTACTTAGGAAATCGTTATGCCGCTTCTTGTTATTTAAATGATGTGACTGTCATCCTGAGCGAAGCGAAGGACCGATAATATTTTGATGTCCCCCAGCTAAAGCTGGGGGTTAGTGTTAAGACCCTCTGACTTCGCACAACGCTCCTCGCGCATTATTTAACTAATGTCACTTTCCTGACGTCGAGCCCACTATTCGTTTCAAGTACTACGATATACATCCCACTCGGCAAACCAGCCGCATCAAATGTGACGGAGTGTTGACCAGGAGTTTGAATACCGTTGTATAGCGTGGCAACTCTCTGACCTAATTGATTCACGACGTGGATGAGGACATGTAAGGGCGCATCGCCATGCGGCCCGACAGACAACCGATAACTGACAACCGTTGAAGGATTGAACGGATTGGGGTAGGCGCCGAGAAGTTGAGGCCCATCGCTACGCTCCGTAAGTAGCACATCATCGATCGAAGTGGGGTAGACGAACGTCGTATCGCCGATTACAGTGCCATTAATGACCGCACCACGGAGTTCTTCTTTATCTCCAAACGTGTGCCAATAATGGAATTGAACGAAACCGATTCCAGGACGATAGGTGTGATCTTCCGCATATACATACCTTAAGTTTGAACCCGGTTCATACTCACCATTGTAACTTCGATAGTAGGTATTCACAGTGATGTCACCCTCTATGTCCGTTATGCCTATCTCATTTCGCTTATAGGCATCAGCATAAGTCGCAATAGGTGTCGGCCAATAGACTCCAATTGGTTTGGAAAAATCGGCCAATACTTCGGAGGCAAGATGTGAAGAACTGGTGAAAGGAAAACCACCATCCGTGGCTGGAAACCGAGTCAACCGCTCATTGTTGAAGCAAAGTGAAAATTCATAGTAGTGCAAATTTGTCCCTTTCCTAGTTGCCTCAATCCGTCCGCATACCCCATTTTCTTCAGATTCGGTTCGTTCAACAACCTCCCATCGCTCAATTGGACATCCAAATCCACATTTCTCTGTGATAAATGCTGATTTGAATTGATATACCCAAATCGTACCCACTTCGAGTGGAAAGTGAAATTGAGTGGAGTCGGTTTGAGCTTGGGTTTGGGCTGGTGTATTGAACAACCCAACAATGAGGAATGCGAAGAAAATGGTTTTGGAGCGTCTCATAAGGTTACCACCGCTTATTTGATGAGGATTCTTTACAATATAAGGGGGGGGTGGGTATGAAACAAGTACTCAAGGAAGATCAAGTACTCAAGTACTCAAGAGATCCTTCGCTGCGCTCAGGATGAGGTGGCGTCGCAATGGATATATAGATCCCTCGGGCCTTCGGCCCTCAGGATGACAAGCGCAGTGCCACTAAAAAAGAGGCGGCATAACAAAATCCCAAGTGTACTTAGGAAATCGTTATGCCGCTTCTTGTTATTTAAATGATGTGACTGTCATCCTGAGCGAAGCGAAGGACCTATAACTTAATCCTCACCCACTTCACATAGTCCCCCATCATTTGGCGACGCATCGATTGGGATAATTCATCATCCCGGTTGATGCTGCCATAGGGTGTGCGGGTGGTTCCCATCCCCATCCGGTCGTTTCCGCCTCTGGATGGATCCATCCCGGATGTGCCTTCCACGATGGGTGGTTTGATCTCGAAGCCGAGCAATAGTTCTCGGTCCTTCGCATCCACGGCATACGGATAAACCCGCGTCGTTTCCAATGGAATCTGATAGTCGATGCGAAGCAACGCCTGGGTTTCGTCCATGCGGATGACTACGCCCTGGGCTTCCAATTGGGTGATGGTGACATCCCCAAAAATGGCACTACTTTTCGGATTTGTGCGGTATAGGAGTCGGGCGGATAGGGGACGTAACCGCGTGGACAGATCATCCACCGCTTCGACTCGTTCGCCGCGTTGAACAGCTTCGCGCGCACCGGGAACCATATTGATGAAATGATGGATTCCCAACGGGTATGTGAAGCCCATGGACCGTTTGAATTTCGGGTCCCCATCCACATATAAGGTGAAGCCATATTGCATCACCGCGCCGTAGTATTGATTGTTCCGAAAGGAGACGGTCACATTCAAATGGGTGTCGGTTTGGTTCACGGCCACATCGAAATCCCGTTCACCGACGGGTTGAAGAGCCATCGGACTCACATAGGTTTTTGTGCTGCTGCAAGCCGCAAGCAAGATGATCAAAGCGATTGGAAGGTTCCTCATAAGTGCTTGAAAGTAGTTATATTTGACCATTATTTAACCGTAACCAATCTCAGGAACACTATGCAATTCGGATTTGGAATAGGTCCAGACGCGAGCTGGATGCGCACGGAACTGACCGACCTCGGCGTGAAAGAACTTCGCACCCCAGAAGACGTGGATTCCGTTCTCGGTGCCAAAGCCAACGGCAGCATGCTGTTGGTGATCAACTCGGTGTGCGGTTGTGCGGCCGGCAATGCTCGTCCAGCGGTGAAAATCGCGATGGACAATGACAAGAAGCCCGACATCATGTACACGGTATTCGCCGGACAAGACAAAGAAGCAACCGCCCGTGCTCGTGAATATTTTAGCGAATATCCACCTTCATCCCCATCCTTTGCATTTTTCAAAGATGGCGAGATCAAAGCGATGGTTCCGCGCCATCGGGTGGAAGGACGTACCGCGCAAGACGTGGCCGCCGATCTGAAAATGATCTTCGATGCGTTCTGCGAAGAACCGGTGAAAGGATAAGCCCGAGCAACATCCGTCACATCTTTCAAAGGCTTGTCTTATGACGAGCCTTTGTTGTTTCCGTCCGTCGCGTTAAGTTACTCCCCTCATGGCACCCTCCGTACTGCACCCCAATTTTCGATCGGTCTACACGCTGCTCTACGTCGGTGCGTTAGGGGTATTGCTATTCTTGCTACTTCGTCCGGCGATCGATTTTCATTCGTCGGCACCCATCCGTGTCAGCAAAGTTGAAGCGGAGGCGCAGTTCAATCAGGTGCTCAGTTTGCTCGACATCCCGTCAGATTCATTGATCGTGATGGGATCGAGAGAACAACGGTCCCGTTTTTACCGCCATCTCAGCGATTCGCTTCGCCCCACCACCCGCATCAATCCCAGTTTCCTGAATCGTGCCGGCGTGCCATTAAGTGGATGGAAGGTACAAGCGGGCAAAAAGATCACAGACAACACTCCCGTTGCGAATCTGAATGTGTATCTGACCGGTGATATGGACATCCGCGTCAATTTCGATGATGAACTCCGGATCCGATCCCTGGTCTTAGACGACACCTATTCCACATTCATTGCCGGTGATTCTTTGGACGGTTTGATGGCCCGCATTCTAAAAGATGTGATGGGCTACGATCCGACTCAATACACGTTGGATTCGCCTTCACCCGATTTCGGGATGTCGATGGATGTAAGCTCCGCTTCAGACCCAACAACTGAGCACACCATCCGTTGGGATCGCATCAGTGCATCAGGTCGGGGACCATTGCGGATTGAAGTCGACATCCGCCCCGCCATCCGAACCATCGAAACCGATTCCACATCCATCGTGATGCAAGGTGTGGATCTGCGAGGCGTGAAAGCGGTTTATCACGAATTGGAAGAATCGAGCACTGCGATCGACAGCCCTGCTTCCGAAGTGTTTTTCTTTTTCTCGACCATCTTCATTCTCGCAGGTGTGGTGATCGTAAGTGGCTTCACACAGATCTTCAAGGGTCGTGTGCTCTGGCGCCGCGGACTCGGAATCTTTGCCATTTTATTCATCACCATGATGATTTGGCGCTTTGTGACCTATGAAAGCACCATCTATACCTTTTTCTCGCAACGGTTGATCGGGATGGATATGATTGGCCAAGCCTTCTATTTCTTCATCCTGTCGTTCTTCGGCGCGCTGTCTTACATGACCTGGGAATCCCTCTCCCGACAGACCAACGACCGTCAGATGGATGTGGTGGATGCGATGTGGAGCGGGTCGATCTTCACCCGCGAAACGGGACAGTCTCTATTGGTCGGATACGCGTTCGGCGGGATGGCATTGGCGATGTGGGCGGTTGCCCTGTTTGGTCAGCACATCGTCTTTTTCCAATACGACAGCAATCTCGGGTTCACTGAAATCAGCACCCGTTGGCCCGCGTTCAGCACGGTGTTGAACAGCTGGTCGAGCACCTGGTTGATCGGTTTCTCCACGTTCGGAGTGGTCTTGTCTCTGCTTCAGAATCGCATCAAAAACAGCATTCTGGTGATGATCATCGGGTCCGTTTCCATCGGAATCTTGTTGACGCTCATCGGTCGCACCTCCGCCAGCACAGGGACGGTTTTTCAAGATATCTGGATGATGATCGCGTACTGCGCGCCTCTAGTGATCGCTTATCGCTACTTCGGTTTGATTGCGACCCTGACCGCCTGGTGGTTCGGGTATATGGTCATCCGCTTGGGCGTGTATCTGTGGTCGAACGATCCCTTCATCCTATCCAATGGCATTCAATTGTTGATTGTGACCGGACTTCCGTTCGTCATCGGGTTTTTCATGTATCGGTATGGGTCATCTGTCGGTGGCAAACGCTTCATTCCCGATTACGAAGAGAAAAACATGAAGCAGATGCGGATTGAAAAAGAGTTTCAGATCGCCAAAGACTCTCAATTCGCTCTGATGCCGAAAACCGCGCCGATCTGTAGCGATTCGGAAGTGAAAGGATTCTTTATTCCATCCTTTGAAGTAGGTGGCGATTTCTTCGACTATCAGACCGTTGGGGATGATTTGATGATCACGGTGGTGGATGTGTCCGGCAAGGCCATGAAAGCCGCGTTCAGCGCCATCTTCACCAGCGGACTACTATTGTCGCGCGTGACGTCCAAGCATCCGGCCCAAGTGCTCACCGACATCAACCCGATGCTTCATGAGCGAACCGACAAGCAAACGTTCATCACCTGCTTGCTCGCTCGTTATGATTTCAATACCCGGGTATTCCGATTCGCGAATGCCGGACATTGCGAACCGCTTCTCAAGCGCGGCGGATCGGTGCAATATTTGAAAGCGCCCATCCCACGTTATCCTCTCGCGTTGCGTTCGGATGTGACCTACAACGAAACCGAGTTTGTGCTTCAGCCTGGTGACGTGGTGATGTTGTACTCTGACGGGCTCCCAGAAGCGCGCAATGCGAAAGGAGACCTCTATGATTATCCGAAGATGGAACGACTCTTGATGGATATCGATACGGAAACCTTATCCGCCGAACAGATCTGTGACGTGATCCGGGTCGAGATCCTCACTTACAGCGAGTATGATCTTGCCGATGATATGACGGTGGTGGTGTTGAAGGTGGTTTGAAGAACAAGTACTCAGGGAAATCAAGTACTCAAGGAAAGACGAGTGCTCGGCGTAGGTAGGTCCTTCGCTTCGCTCAGGATGACAACGCCGCGTGGGTAAAATAGAAGAAGCGGCATAACAACATCCCAAGCATGCTTTGGAAAGTGTTATGCCGCCTCATATTCATTAGCGAAGCGTTGTCATCCTGAGGGAGTGAAACGACCGAAGGACCTGTATTCGTTATTTCAGCCCCTGTTTAAACCTGAGGATGATAAATATCCACTTGAGTACTTGTTCTTCCCTGAGTACTTGGTTATTACCCCGCCTTCACTCCCAATCCCGTTCTCAGCATATGCTCTACAATAGGAACCGTTTGATTCGGGAAGTCGATTCGGATGGAGGTCGCTTCATCCAACCACTGCTCCACAAACCCTTTGAAGCGGGCATCGACGGCATCGACCGACATCACACCGAATTCTTTCAGCGCTTCGGCATTGCACTTCTGCTCGTATTGGTCGCGCATTGGCACGATGAGCATGGGTTTACCCAGATATAAGCCTTCTGCGGGAGCTTCGAAGCCGCCACCGGATATGAGTCCGCGGCAGGCCTCGAGGCTTCGCAAGTAATCTTCATTCTTCACCGGGCGCACCCATACGTTCTCCGACCGATAGGTGGTTTTGCTATGCTTGGAAAATACATGCCATTGGATCGAGGGGAAGGCATGGAATATCGGTAGCAACACGTCATCTCCATAAGCCGGCAGATAGACGGTGATATGCTCGCCGGAGGTGGGGTTCAATTCGCGCACATCGCTGCGAATAATCGGGGTCCAGATAAATTCGTCGTACGATTTGTAATGCAGTCCGATGGGATCGGTGCAGGGGGCGAAGTTCTTGAACAGAAGTTCTGTTCCGGGATTCGGTGTCGATGGACGTGGCGTCTTCGCCGACAGAAACGCCGCCTGATGACTCAGTCCGAAGCACTGCCGTCCCGCGAGTTTGGCCGCCCAGGCCGTGATGGGCTCGAAATCGGTGATGATGAGATCATAGCGATCCACATCCATCGCGCGAACATCTTCAATGAAGCGGATTGGACGGAAGTTCTTCGCCGTGTCCACATAATCGATGCCGCCATTGCGTCCGAAGGTGTAACTGAGTCCGCTTCTTCGAAACGTGATGGGGTGACCCAAACTCACATCCGCATTGCTTCCGCTCACCAGAATATCAACCGATCCATGTTCTTTGAGGATGGGGATGAATTCTTTGGCTCGTGAGAAGTGACCGTTACCCGTTCCCTGTATTCCGTAAAGTATGCGCATTGGAAAATCCATTGGTTAAGAGCGTACCGATCACTTTTTCTCGGATGTTGAGTTCAACTTCTTCCGGTGGTTCCGGAATCCGGATGTCGACGTCTGCGAAATCGGACTCGGCGTAGCGGAAGAGAGACCATTCGCCTTCATTGTATTCCAAGGCTGTGAGGTTTTCCACCCAATCGCCAGAGTTCAGATATAAAACAGAACCCTTCTCATTTGAAAACCGTTGCATGTTCGGCTTGTGGATGTGTCCAACTACCACATAATCGTAGCCGTTATCGATGGCCAGTTCAGTGGTGGTCAGCTCGAAATCGCTGACAAAACTGACGGCTTTTTTGACGCTGTCTTTGATGCGCTTCGATAGGGAGATCTTCCCTTTTCCGAAGAAGCGCGAGATGTTGTTGACCAGAGTATTCAGTTTGATGAGGAACTCGTACCCGACAGCCCCGAGCTTGGCAATCCATTTGGAGTAGCGCATGGTGACATCAAAAATGTCGCCATGGAAGATCCATGCACGTTTTCCGTCTAGATCAAGTACCAGTTTGTCGATCAGTTGGAACGATCCCAAATTCAGATCGGTGAACTGACGAAGCACTTCGTCGTGGTTGCCGGTGAGATAATAAATCTTGGTTCCTTGTTCCATCATTTTCATGAAGCGCCGAACGACTTTGAAATGCGCTTCTGGGAAAAAGGATTTTTTAAACTGCCATCCGTCGATGATATCTCCGTTCAGAACGAGAATGGACGGTTTGATGCTTTTCAGGTATCGGTTCAATTCGGTGGCTTGACAGCCGCCTGTGCCGAGGTGCACATCCGAAATGACCACTACATCGAGGTGTCGTTTTGCCATGTGCGAAAGTTCCGCATCCGACATTACCCCTGGGTTATCCCCTTGTTATGCTTGCATTACGACAAGAGTCGGCGCAGCAGGTCATCGTCCGAGGTGAATCGCTGATGGATGGCTTCGAAATCGGGTGATGCGATGGAATCCGCATTCAAAATCTCGACCACATTCATCACATGATGATCTCCAATGTTACGTAGATCTTCTTTTCCAATTTCGTTCACGATGATATCGGTTTTCAATCGCTCGTACAAAGCTTCGGATATCACAACGCCGGATTCTTTCGCCACACTCTGGAGTCGGCTGGCCACATTCACCGCATCGCCCCATACATCAAAGGCGATTTTTTGAAACCCAATGATGCCTGCGATCACCGATCCGATATGGGCACCGATCCGCAGACTCCAATTGTCCGACTCCGTTTTCTGGTTATAAAATCGCACATACCCTTGCATGGCCAAGGCGGCGTGCATGGCGCGTAGCCCGGCTCCCTCAGCAGGTGTATTCACCCCGCCGATGGCGAAGTACCCGTCTCCGATGGTTTTCACCCGTTCGAGATTGTAGTGTGATACGATCTCATCGAATGCATAGAACAAATGGTTCAAATGCCGAATGGCTTCATCCGGACCCAATTTGCGTGTGAGTCCTGTGAAATTTCGGAAATCCGTGAAGAGTACGACCACATCGGGATAGGTCTCCGAAACGGGACGTTGGCCGTTTTTCAATTGGACAATCAAACTGTCCGGAAGGATGTTGCTCAAGATGGCTGCAATCTTGTTGCGCTCGGTACTGATCCGTTCTTGCAAATGTTTGATCTGTAAATGGGCGGCGATACGGGCGACCAATTCCTGACGCTTGAACGGCTTGCTCACATAATCGACACCTCCGGCTTCAAAACATTTCACGATGGCGTTCTGATCGGTGATGCCGGAGATGAACAGAACCGGCACATTCGCCAATTTCGGATTTGCTTTGATCTTGATCGTGGTCTCATATCCGTCCATTCCCGGCATCTGGATATCCATGAGGATCATGTCCGGCTGGTTGTGATCCAACCACTCCAGGGCGTCTTCCCCGGAAGTGGCGGTCACAATCTCGAAGGGCGCGCTTCGGAGAGCGAGCTTGAGCATCTGTAGATTCTCAGGAAGATCGTCTACAGCGAATATCAGATCTTTGCGGATGGATTCATTCACGAGGCCAATATACGTTCCAGATCGACCATGAGTCCACGAACGGCTTCAGCGGAATTGTCTAACATGGCTTTTTCTTTCGCATCCAATTCGATCTCGATGATCTGTTTGATGCCGCCTTTGCCAAGTTTGACCGGCACGCCAACGAACAAGTCGTTGATGCCATATTCGCCCGACAGTTGAACCGCGCATGGGAAAATCCGATTCTGATTCAATGCGATAGCTTCGACCATCTGAGCGGCAGCCGCACCTGGCGCGTACCAAGCGGATGTCCCCATCAATCCGACCAACTCGCCTCCACCGACCTTCGCACGCTCAATGATGGCGTCCAAGGTGGCTTTATCGATCAATTGGGTCACTGGGATGCCTGCAACGGTTGTGTAGCGTGGTAGGGGAACCATGGTGTCGCCATGTCCGCCTAATATCACAGCTTGGATATCTTTCGGAGACACATCCAAGGCTTCAGCCAAGAAGGCGCGGTAGCGTGCGGTATCCAAAATACCGGCCATGCCCATCACTTTTTCTTTTGGCAAGCCGCTGGCTTTCCAAGCCACGTGGGTCATCAGGTCCAACGGATTGGATACCACGATGATGATGGTGTCAGGAGAATATTTGATCAGTTCTTTGGTGACCGACTCCACGATCTTCGCATTGATGCTCAACAAATCGTCACGGCTCATGCCTGGGCGACGTGGAATTCCTGCTGTGATCACACAGATATCTGAATCTTTGGTGTCGGCGTAATCGGTCGTGCCTTTCAGACGAGTGTCGAACCCATGGATCGGGGCGGTTTGCCATTGATCGAGCCCGCGACCTTTCGACGGATAGAATGTTTTGTCGTTTTCTTTGCGTTCGAGATCGACGAGGACAACTTCACTGGCAAAATCGCGCTGAGCGATGGTAAGAGATACGGTTGCGCCTACATTTCCGCCGGCGCCGACTACTGTGATTTTCATGGGAAATCCGCTGATTTAGATAATAGAATTATTGGGTAGAACCGTTTTGTTCGCGAAGGTCAAGTCCCCACATCAGCTTGGTCCGGAGCGTGTCGAAATAGTGCTGTCCGGGTAGTTGGATGAGATCAATCGTGTGCTTCGAGCGCATGACTTGAACCTCGATCCGGTTCATCTCAATATCCGCATTTTCCCCATCTTTTGAAAACAAAACCTCTTGTCCCGCATGCTCTGAACGGATGGTGATTCGCCCGTTGCCGGGCAATACAAGCGGTCTTGTTGTAAGGGTGTGCGGGCTGATCGGAGAGAGAACCATCACATCGCATTCCGGCTGAACGATAGGTCCGCCAGCGCTCATGTTATACGCTGTGGAACCGGTGGGTGTGGCGATGATGAGCCCATCCGCCCAGTAGGTATTGATGAACTGGTCGTTGAAATAGGCCGAGAGTTTGATCATCGACGCCGATGATGATTTCGAAAATAAAAACTCGTTCAAGGCATAATGGATGTTGCCAAGAGCATCGTTCGATTCCAGCACCCATCGAGTATCGATCGTGAAGTCGCCCCGCATGGTTTTGTCCAATGCGTCTTGAAGCTGCCCTTGCGGCGTATTGGCCAAAAAGCCGAGCCGACCCGAATTGATTCCTAGGATCGGAATCCGAGTTCCGATCACATATCGAGCCGTTCGAAGCATGGTTCCGTCACCGCCGATTGCAATGACGATGTCCGAGCCATCGATGGCTTCTTTTTCAGTACCCGAAATCCGGATATGATCTGGTAGGGGATGTCCCACAAACTTGGCAAGAGATGCCGCAATGCGAACATCCCCATCATGTGTGCGCATCCACTCGATCACGGCGTTCAACGTTTCTTGAACGCCGTATTTACCTGGCATGGCGATAATGGAAATGGATTTCATCGGCGGATCTCGACGCCCCGAAGATCCAACCACCAACTATAGGGTGATGCATCGAAACCGCTGACATAGGGATGGACCATCCGATACCCGTGGATGTCGAATCGAACCACATCCCGATAATCCGGACTCATCCGTTCCGCAGAGAAGCGGGTGGAATGGGATGTGTACAAGGTCACTTCCCTACTGATCGCCTCGCCCGAAAGCAAGCCCACATCCGCCATCCGGCGAAGTTGCACATACAACAGGCGCGATACGAGGTCTTCATGCATGTGCGGTGTCAATTTGTAGGAGATGGGGCGGTTCGGGATTTGGTCGGCATCCACATCGGCGAAAGCGATCCGCTCATAGCCTGAACGCCGCAGATTCGCATTCAAACTATCCGAGAACACGGCGCGGATGAGGGCTGCCGCATCTTCCATGCTCACACCGTTCGCATTCGTCGGGTTTAGGGAAACCGATACTTGATCGCGGTTTGGAAAGGAAATGATGGAGAATTGATTTGGTTGGATGTCGGGTATGCCCTGCGCGATGATCGGGCCGACTTCAGCAATCATGTCCACATCCTTCAACACCAATGCGCGATAGGTTCTTGGTTCGTTCGTTTTATGGATGAAATCCACACGACGGATCTTGAAAGAAGCGGTATCCGGGTGGCCCAAGTTCAGCACGAACGTCGTCAACGAATCGCCATGCTGCGCTTGCAAGCGATAGGCGCCAGTTCCGACCGGTCGTGAGCCCATCACCGATACGGATTCCATTGGATAAATCATCGCATAGGGTGATGCGAGAAGGTGAAGAAAGTTTGGATTCGGTTGATTGAGGACGAATCGCACCGTTCTGGAATCCACACGTTCAATTCCGGGGATGGATGTCGTTTGTCTCAATTTCGTCAGATACAAATCCCTTTGTTCACGGTTGTGAAGGTCAAATCCAAGGATGATGGGAGCGAACAGGTCCGCCGCATTTTCAGGCACTTCCCGGCTTGTCATGCGAGCGAATGTTTGGATCACATCGTTGGATGTGACCTGCCGACCCAATCCGCTGGAAAACGACGGATCATTGTGATAAAACGCATTCTGCCGGAGTCGGAACGTGTAAACCAGCGAATCAGCACTGATTTCGACACTTTGTGCCAGATTGGGCACCGGTTCGCCTTGGCTGTTCAGACGGAACAAACCTTCATAAGCGAGCTGGATCTTACGAAAATCGGAATTGTTCCGGGCCAACAAGGGGTCAAACGTTTCGAACGGCAGCAATTCGGCGATGCGAAGCAACGATGAAGCCACTATGGGCTGGAAATCCTCTCCCAATGGTTCGGATGAGGGCGTGGCAACGATCACAGGTGACCGCACAATGATGGTCTCGGTGCGACTGCACGCCGCCGCAACCAGAAGAATCCCCATCCATAAGGCGGAACGTATCATCATTTTTTGAGTCCTTTGAGGCCAGTCGCGGCTTTTTGACTGAGCAAGTTGGTGGAGTAGCTTCGAACGCGGCCATTTCTCAGCCGATGTTGCTCGAAAGCGAGCTCGATCAAGCGCTCCATCAATGTGGTGAAGCTGATTTGAGAATGGGTCCATAAGTAGAACGAAAACGATCCGGGTTGAGTGTTGATCTCATTGAAAAACACATCGCCGGTTGAATCGTTCATCAGAAAATCCAAACGAGCCACGCCCGAACATCCGAACGTTTGGAAGATGGCAACAGACAAAGTCTGGATGCGGTCGGATACAGCTTGATCGATAGGTGCCGGAATAAGTCTCTCGGCCGAAGCCATTCCTTTCGAGGCGTCTCCGCTTTGATACTTGTCTTGAAAACTGAGCAGCTCTCCGGTTCCTTTCGGTTGCTCGCAAACACTCGCGATGGCTACATCAGGGGACCCAAGCACGGAACAATTGATTTCTCGAAGCGGAGTGACACCCTTTTCCACTAAAATCGACACATCATATCGGAAGGCGTCTTCCACAGCGGTGATGAGGCTAGCTCTGTCTGTCGCGCGACCCACCCCGATGCTTGATCCCAAATGAACCGGCTTCACGAATAGGGGATAGCCCAATGCTTCGGCTTTCTCGATCCAATGGCGCTGGTCCGCCGCCCATTGAGGTTCGCGAAAGGAGACATCCGGCACGACAGGAAATCCATTAGCCCGGCAAACGGCTTTGGCGATCCGCTTGTCCATCCCGATCGCTGAACCGGTGACTCCCGAGCTGGTGAATGGAATATTAAACACATCACAAACCCCTTGAAATGCGCCGTTTTCACCATCCGACCCATGAAACGCTGGCACAACGACATCCACCTGCCACGATTGAGGTGACGAAAAAAAACCTGGTTTGGATGTCTGTTGCAAATGAGCTTTGCCTGTGGATTGAAGTGCAAAGGCGCACTCAACCCCAGATTCTTCGGCACGCTTCACATCGGTGAAGGTTTTGAGATCGGCCAAAGAGGGTCCAGTAAACCAACGCCCTGATTTAGAGACATATAGAGGTGTGACCGTGTGATGCGTGTCGCGCAATGCGGCGATCACTTGCATGCCGGTTAAGACGGAAACTTCGTGTTCGGGAGATGGGCCGCCGAAAGCGACCAAGACGTGGAGTAGACGCGACATAAACGGGTCAAGTACCGGGTTTGGAGATGATGGCAAGCGTGCATCGACTCACACACACCAATTTTCGATCGTCTGTATGGATGCGGATGTCCCACACCTGCGTTTTCCCACCTCTGTGGATCGGAGTTGCGGTGGCGGTCACGAGGCCAGACCGAACCGCACGGATGTGATTCGCGTTGATCTCTAAGCCGACCGCCGTTTGAGTGCGCTGATCCACATTCAGCCAAGCTCCGACCGATGCGACGGTCTCGGCCAGGGCGACAGAAGCGCCACCATGAAGCAGGCCCAAGGGTTGACGTGTGCGATCGTCCACAGGCATGGTGGCTTCCACTTTGTCTTTGGCTAACCAGGTGAAGCGGATACCCAGCGCATCTCCCATGTTCGCCGGCATTTGTGCGAAAAAAACGTCGACGGCATCACGGATTTCGTCATCGATGAACATCCCAAAAAGTAAGGATTTTTGGATTCCCCCATCTTCTGCTAAATTGGCCCTCAACCAGAGGTTCAAATTATGAAAAGTCGTCTTTTTGACATTGTCGAATCAGGATACGCGCGCAATGCCCGCGGCATTCAAATGGTAACCAAACGAAATGGTGTTTGGCTCGAAACCAGCACCGAAGATTTCAAGCGGATGGTGCATCATGCCGCACTTGGGTTTCATGATCTCGGCATCAAAAAGGGCGAACGAGTAGCCATTCACAGTGAGAACAATTCTGAATGGATCATCGTGGATCAAGCTCTGATGACGATTGGTGCCGTACCTGTACCGATTTACACCACACTTCCTACCGATCAGATCGCGTATATCATCCGCTCGTGCGAAGCCGTGGCTTACGTGGTTTCCGGACCCGAACTCTTTGCCACATTCGCGCCAGAGCGCTCTCAATTCCCCTTCCTGAAACATGTGGTGACGACAGTCACACCAGTGGACGACAGTCTGACGTTATCATCGCTCATCGCTCGGGGTTCTGAATTAGCCGAGCAACACAAGGGGATGTGGGAGTATTTGAAGTCGGAAGTGACGCCAGACGATCTGGCTACGCTTATTTACACATCCGGCACGACCGGATATCCGAAAGGCGTGATGATCACGCATGGAAACTTGTCGTTTACCATCAATGTGGGCATTGAGCGTATTCCATTTGAGCTGGTCGATCATGCCGACCGTTCCGTGATGGCCTACTTGCCATTGTCACACATTTTCGAGCGTGCCATCGACTTGGTGTATATGAAATACGGCTTCACGATCTATAACCTCGAGAAAGTGGATGACATTCCGGAAGACGTGAAATTCATCAAGCCGTATTTCTTTGGTACGGTGCCACGTCTGTTGGAAAAACTACATACCGCCTTCCGTACAAAAGTAAATGATAGTACCGGGTTGAAGTACAAGCTCGGTAACTGGGCTTTGGATATGGCCGAGAACCAAGATGTGGGAGAAAAGCGAAACCTAGTCAAACGAATCCAATTTTTCATCGCAGACAAGCTCGTCTACAAGAAACTTCGTGCCGCATTAGGGGGTGATCTGATGGGGATGGTGAGCGGAGGCGCGGCTTTGAGTCCGAAATTGCTCAACTTTTATAATGCGATCGGTTTGGTGCTTCTCCAAGGATATGGCCTATCGGAAACGGCTCCTCTTCTCACGTTATGTGAGGAAGGAAACATGAAACAGGGCTCGGTCGGTAAAACGATCCGTGGCGTCGAACTCAAAATCGCCGACGATGGGGAAATCCTAGCCCGCGGACCCAATATCATGAAAGGGTATTGGAACCAATCCGCCGAAACAGCCGAAGTTCTAAAGCCGGATGGATGGTTTCACACCGGTGATATCGGTGAAATGGATGCGGATGGGTACGTGTTCATCACCGATCGGAAAAAAGACCTGTTCAAACTCTCAACCGGCAAATATGTGGCGCCGGCCCACATCGAAACCAGTTTGATGATGTCGCCATTGATCGATCATGTGGCGATTTTGGGATCCGATCAGAAGTTTTGCTCCGCACTGATCGTTCCCAATCAAGTGGCGTTGAAAAAAGCACTAAAAACGAAAGGCGAACTGGATGTTGAAAAGGCGGAAGCTCTGATTCGCATCGTGGTTGACGACGTGAACGAAAAGCTCCCGCCTTGGGAGAAAATCAAGAAATTCGCATTGTTGGATACGGAGTTCAGCATTCAGACGGGTGAATTGACCCCATCATTGAAACTGAAACGTCGGGTGATCCATGAGAAGTTCAGCGATCGAATCGCCAGGATCTATGAGTCTGAATCTTAGAGACTGGTAATCAACAACGCCGATGTGATGATTAATGTCATCAACACATAATAAAAGCGTTTGATTTTTTTCTTGGGTTTTTTTAAGCCCATCACATCTTTGTAGATGAGGTGGTCGAAACCCAGTTTGTAATATTCTTCGTAAATCTTGGCGCGCATGGCACACTCCTTCGTTAAAATGATCGTCTAAGATACGGTATTCTTAGTCCGTTTACAACGCACTGCGTCATAAATTATTTTAGTCTAACGCGCGGATATGTCTTTTGATCCCGAAAATCTCGTGTGATTCACTAATTAATTAAAGGCGAACCACTCCGTCGATCACGGTCACAGCCTGCCCGGCAATGATCAGCTCGTCCACAACCCCTTGTTTCATGCCCATATGAATGGTTACGTGTCCAGGACGTTTGAGCGACCGGCCTTGCGCGCCATGAAATGTGTGGAAATTTACTTTGGTATCGACCAGTCCGTTTTCTTTCAGAAAAACGGCCATAGGACCTTGGGCGGAGCCGGTTACCGGGTCTTCATCCACACCCAAAGCCGGGGCGAAGAAGCGCATGTGCCAGTCCGATTCTTTGTCGCCGGTATCGGTTGTGGCCACGGCGAACCCGTTCAAATCGTGCAGATAATTCAATTTGCGGAGGAGGGTCATGTTGGGTTCGAGGCTTTTCAACGAGTCGTAGTCGCGCACCGGAACATAGCAATAGCCGGCATCCGTGATTTTCGGTTTCATGCTTTTCGCCAGTTCGATCTGAGAGAGTCCCAATGCGCCGCATAATTCGGTGATGTCACCCGGATAGGGGAAAAAACGAGGTATGGGGATGCTGAATTTGATGTAGGGTTGGAAATCGCGCCATTCCACATCCACAGTGAGCAATCCGGATTTCGTCTCAATCAAGAAACTTTGGTCTTCATCCACTTCCAAGCCAAACAATCCTTCTTCGGCCAAAGCATGGAACAGGGCGATGGTGGCGTGACCGCATAAATCCACTTCCTGCGTCGGAGTGAACCATCTTACGCGCAAATCCGATTCCTCGTTGGAGGGAGGAAGAGCGAACACGGTTTCGGACAGGTTCATTTCGGAGGCGATCTTCTGCATCTCTTCGGCGGTAAGGCCATCGGCTTCCACCACAACTCCAGCCGGATTTCCGGTGAAGGCTTTCGTGGTAAAAGCGTCGACGTGTTTGATTCGGATGTTGCGTATGCTCATGGTGATTCAGATCGGATAAGTTCTATGTCAAAACGGATGGTCGCATTCGGTGGTATGCGATGCGCGTAGCCGGCTTCGCCGAAAGCCAGCGTTGGCGGGATGTAAACGGTTCGACGTTCACCGGGGGCCATATCAAGCAACGTGGTTTCCCAGCCTGGAATCAACGTCCCTCTGCCTATGATGATTTCGAACGGTTGCCCCCGATAAACCGAACTGTCAAAGATACGGCCATCTTCCAAATATCCCGAGTAATGAAGAGTGAGGCGGTCGCCAGGTATAGGTTTGCGGCCTTTACCTTTGCGATGGATTCCGTATCGGAGTCCATCTGACTGCGAAACCCATTCGCCCGATTTCAACTCCCATTTTGTCGGGACTTCCTGCCAATCGTGCAATTCGATCTCGAATCGAAGTGTTGCGTCGGGTGGGATGATGCCCTGGATGCCAACCGAGCCATAGGCGAGTTGCGGTGGCACCACCAGTCGTCGCACACCACCTTTTCTCATGCCCTGTATGCCTTCATACCAACCTGCGATCACATTTTCGCGTGTCAGTTGGATCGTGAGGGGGACATCATCGGCGGCTCGGGTTTCGAACAAGGATGAATCCGGAAGATAGCCCGAATAATGCAAGGTGACGAACGCGAGTGAGTCAACCGGATCTCCTGAGCCGACCACGAGATCTTCAATCATCAGACCGTTATCCAATGTGATGGACACAGGTTTGACGACGGATTCTCGGGATGTGCAGGATAGAAACGACAGAAGTACAAGGATAACAGACGGGCGCATCATACCTCAAAGGTACCACGATGAAGCGATTCCATCACCTTGGTAAAACGCAAAACATCGTAACCGGAATAGGTGGCTGGCGCTCGCATCTGTACGGCTTTCAAAAACTGGGTCACCGCCAGCTTGGCCGGTTCTTCTTTCTCGAAATTCCGCAAATCCGAGACAGGAGATTTCACCTGATGATGTTGGATGATGCGGACCGTTTTGGCCGATACATCGCATTCAGCCGCCATGTTGGCATCGGATACGAATCGTGTATGTCGATTTTCACTATGTGCCATGCCGCAATACAAGGATGCGGACGCTCCGTTATCGAACTTGATATACACATGTAAGGACAGCGTTTCACCGTCTCCGAATGGAATGCGGTTCGTGTCGATGCGATGCACATTCGAATCCATCCATTTCAGGATCAGCGACAGATCTTCCTGCCAATAGGTCGAATACGACGCTCGGATTTCACGATAGGTGCTAAACGCATATTCACGCTGGAAATGCAGCAGATCCGGCCGGCGGATGTTCGCCATCATGAATTGCGTGGTCGGATTGTAAAACGCCCAGTTTGAAAATTGCAAGACAGTGCCACTTTCTTCCGACATGCGGAACAAGCGTTCGGCGAGACTTCTTTCGACTGGAAGTTTACCCACGATGAACGCATGAACGCCCGCACGGATCACTTGCTGGGCCAAATCGAGTCGGTGTTCGTTCTCTTCCATCACGATGCAGGCATCGACCGATCCGATGGCTTCAAGCGTATCGGATAGGATGACTTCCCGCACAGATGCATGCGGGCGGAGCCGTTGTTCCCAAACAGCTCCGCGTTCAGCAGGACCCACAATTCCGATACGCAATGAATCTTTCATGCGGCCAATTTAGTCGCGCGGCATGATGAAAGCCAATATGAAGTAGAACAAGATCGGGGAACCGAATCCCACAACGGATGCGATCACAAAAATCACACGAATGACCGTGGAATCCATGCCGAAACGGTTGGCCAAACCACCGCAGACGCCGAGTAACATTTTATCGGTTGACGAACGTGAAAGACGTGCCATAACTAAATCTCCAAATAGGTTGATGTTGCGCTTAGTATACGGCATGATGTTCGTTTGTTCCAAGATATCGGAAGGCAGAACGAACGAGCCTGAAATCCCGTTTCTGCTATATTCCCTATCCCATTATGCCCCATCGCACCATCAATTCGTTCCGCGTTTTTCATCAGACGCAAGGTGACCCGAATCCATCCGGCCGGTATGTGCTGTATTGGATGCAGATGAACCGCCGATTGTCCTATAATTTCGCACTTGATTATGCCGTGGCGTGGGCGAACAAACTCGGACTCCCGTTGCTCATTTACGAGGCCATCGGAATTCAGAACAAATGGGGATGCGATCGCTTTCATCATTTCATGCTGGAAGGAATGATCGAGACTGCCGCTGAATGCAAGGAAAGAGGAATCGCCTATTTCCCATACTTGGAAGACAAACCGGGTGCGTCGAAAGGCCTGTTGGAGAGCTTGGCTAAAGAGTCAGCCATTGTGATTGGCGACGACTATCCGGTGTATATCGCCGCTTCGTTGAATCGGTATTTCCGGGCGAAATCGCCTGTTCCGTTTATTACGATCGATTCAAATGGCATCATTCCGCTTGGAATCACTGAGAAAGCGCCTTACTCCGCGTATACCTTTCGGCGCATCATGCAACGACATTTCGTTGAGGCGTATCAGAATCCGCCGAAAGAAGATCCATTGAATGAGTTGGTGAATCGGACGCATCCAACGGTCGATTGGCCCAGTGGGGAACGGTTCTTTGGGGATGTGGACGCTTTTGTGGCCTCGTTGCCGATCGATCACAGCGTCGGGAAATTAGATATTCGTGGGACGCGCGCGGCGGGGCTGGCGGTGATGCGGGACTTCGTTGAATCCAAGCTCATGGATTATGGCGAGCTTCGGAATCATCCGGACCTGGACAAAGCCAGCGGATTGAGTGCTTGGTTGCATTTCGGGAAAGTATCGGAATTCGAAGTGGTGCAAGAGGCGCTCAAGCATCAGCCACCGGGGTGGAAGGTGTCGGATATGACCCCGGTTGCTGGGCAGAGAGAAGGGTTTTTCGGTGGGCATCCATCTATCGAATCGTTCATGGATGAAGTGATCACATGGCGTGAGGTGGGATTTCATTTCTGCCATCACACGAAAAACTATGACAAATTCGAGAGTCTGCCCGATTGGGCGATCGCCACACTGGAGTCGCATAGTTTGGATGCCCGGCCGGTGTGCTACACGTACGAACAAATGGAGCGGGCCGAGACACATGATGAGGTTTGGAACGCGGCGCAGCGGCAGTTGAGAAGAGAAGGTATCATCCACAATTATTTGAGGATGTTATGGGGCAAGAAAATCCTGGAATGGTCGCCGGATCCACGAACCGCGCTTCAAAACATGATTGAGCTGAACAACAAATGGGCGATCGACGGCCGCGACCCGAACTCTTATTCCGGCATCTTTTGGTGCTTAGGACGATTTGATCGACCCTGGGCGCCACAACGTCCGATATTCGGCCAAATCCGATATATGAGCACCGATTCTACGTTGAAGAAAGTAAAGCTGAAATCCTACCTCAAAACCTACGCCAAATAGTAGACCGGAATGTTGTATTATGCCCGACCAACTTTCATCCTCACGACTTTTGACTGAATCCATCCTGTTTATCGAGAATGCCGAGCCTGTCGTGGTGCTTGGCTTGCAAGACCGACACCTGGCCAAATTCGAATCGGCCTACCCTCAGGTGAAGATCACCGCCCGCGGAAATGAAGTGAAAATCTCGGGTGAGGATGCGTCTGTGCAAGAAGTGACGTCCCTCATCCGCGAATTGGTCGTCATTGCGTCGCGCACAGGAAAGGTGCATGAATCGGATGTGATGGCGCTGTTGGCCATCCGCAAGAGTCATGAGTCTATTTCGGATGAGAATGCCGCTGCTGGTGCGGATTTGTCCGATGTGATCGTTCATACCCATGGTGGCGTGATGGTTCGGGCGAAAACACCCGGCCAACGCCGGATGGTGGATGCAGCCGTTCTCAATGATATTCTGTTTTCGATCGGTCCGGCCGGAACCGGAAAAACGTACACCGCCGTCGCATTGGCCGTTAAAGCACTGAAAGAGCGACGCGTGAAGCGGATTGTGCTCGTGCGTCCGGCTGTGGAAGCGGGCGAAAGCCTCGGTTTTCTTCCTGGTGACCTGAAGGAAAAAATCGATCCCTATCTAAGACCTCTATATGATGCGTTGGAGGAGATGATCGAGCACGACCGCCTCGAGCAGAACCTACAGCGAAATATCATCGAAATCGCACCGTTGGCTTATATGCGAGGTCGCACACTGAATAACTCATTCGTGATTCTGGATGAGGCTCAAAATGCGACGAACAGCCAAATGAAAATGTTTTTAACCCGCCTCGGCGCAAACAGCAAAGCGATCATCACAGGGGATATCACACAAACCGATCTCCCCATGAAGAAACAATCGGGTCTGATCAACATCCAGGCGATCTTGAATGACATCCCTGGAATCCGATTTGTGTACCTCGACCAAGAAGATGTTGTGCGCCATAAACTTGTACGCGATATTATAGCCGCTTACGAACGTTACGAAGAAACCCAAGAATGATAGATGCTCTGAATGAAGGCACGTTTTCGGTCGGAATGGATAAACAATTCAATCCGATCCAACGAAGTGTCCAAGCCGCTAAAGGCGCCCTAAAAATTTCCCTGAACCCTTTTTTGATTCAAATCCGCGAACGGAATATCCTGATCGACTGCGGACTCGGTGATTATGGCGTTCGTAGCCATATCCCCATCCTGCAAGAGAATCTCAAACGCTTCGGCTTGTTTGAAGACGATATCACGGATGTGATCTGTTCCCATCTGCATTGGGATCACATCGGCGGATTGGCCCACACACGAAATGGAAAGATGGAACTCACCTTTCCGGACGCCAATATCTGGCTGTCTGGCCAAGAGTGGAAGCAAGTGAACGAGCGCGAAGATGACGAGAACGCAAAGGCGGATTTCATCCAATTCATCGACGCGAATGCCGACTTGAACTTTTTGTCGGATGGAGATTCTCCATTTGAAGGCGTGGAAGTGGAAGTGATCGGCGGACATACCGAATTCTCACTAGGCATCTGGATCGACCTTCCCGGTGTGAAATACCTGATGGCAGGGGATGTGCTCGGCACAAAGGGCGGCATCAACCGCAAATACACCGCGAAATATGATTTCGATGGAAAGAAAAGCCAGATGCAACGCGAGCGTCTTGTGAAGCAGTGTTATGAAGACGTGTTCGGCATTTTGTGCTACCACGATGTCGACATGCCGCTTATTCGTTTAACCGGATATAGCGAAGACAATGGGTACGCATTCACATCCCCATGAACGGATTTCCGCGACAGGTGGATGCGGCGGTGATCTTGGGTTCGGGTTTGGGCGGTTTTACGGATGGTCTCGATCTGATCGCGAGTGTTCCGTATTCGGAGATTCCGGGCTTTCCTGAGGTCACGGTAGCCGGGCACTCCGGAACCTTGTACTGTGCCCGCATCCAGCAGAAAACGATTCTCGTGTTTTCGGGGCGGTTTCATCATTATGAGGGACATCCATTCAATACGACGGTCATTCCAGTGGATCTCGCGGCCGCATTCGGTGCGAAACTACTGGTCGTGAGCAATGCGGCGGGCGGCATCAACACGGAGTTTGCGGTCGGGGATCTGATGTTGATCGACGATGTGATGCGGATCGGATTTCCGGTATCCGATGCAGGAGAGGTATTTCCAAACCGTTATCCGGATGAAAAACTCCTATCTCATGTGGAGAAAACCGCGGCAGACCTTGACATTCCGATGCGGCGCGGCACCTACTTGTATGTGAAAGGTCCGGTGTATGAGACCCCAGCCGAAATTGTGGCCTATCGGATCATGGGAGCGGATGCAGTCGGGATGTCGACCATGCCCGAACTATTGGTTGCAGGAAAGCATGGGATGTCGGCCGTCGGAATCACATTGGTCACGAATATGGCCACAGGTGTGACAGGTGAGATACTGGAGCATGCACATATCCAGGATGTGGCCGAACGGCGCAAAGTTGATTTCACACGGCTTGTGAAATCCCTTATCGCCAGCGCGTAACGGCCAAAAACACATCCTTTCCATCGCTTTTGCGATCGATGCGATGCTGGAATACGTCGTCATCCCCATCCACCCGAGAACAAGAACTCAATACCGTATCTCCATAATGGGTTTCGTTGCGGAACACAAGATCCACTTCATAGGGACGCTTTTTCAAGCCGACCTCATCCGGAACGGATTCTATTGCCCAAATGAGATAATTAACGTTGTTGACATGGCGATTGAGGTCGATGTCGCTTCTGCGGACCGTGAATTCCTTTGAGAACTCACCCGTTCCGTCCAATTTGCTGACACGTGGGGAATCGATGGGCATCGAAAAACGGGTGTTTCCGGCTGCGATCTGATGAACTTCATCCGGCAATTGAACCGGACGCATCGTTTTGAGATCCACCATCACCCACTGGGTTCGGACGGATGCGATCATGGTTTCATCCCGCCCGAATAGCTCGAAATCGCGGAGTGCCATGAATCGATCCACGCCCGCGGGCCAGGTTTCGAGGCGGATCATGTCCTGATAGGACGGATAATGATGCATCGTCACGATGATGCGGCTCAGAACCCAAGTGAGTTCTTTTGGAAGCAATTGGGTCACGGATAATCCGAGCATGCCCGCGTGACTTCCAGCGGCTTCTTGCAAATGATTCAGGATTCCGGCGATCGTGGCTTTCCCAGATGAATCCGATTCGAAGGCATGGATGCGGAACCGTTCTGACCAGATGAATGGTTTCATGGGCGCATCAACGCTTTGAGCTCACGCACACGGGCCGTCACATCCTTCGCGCCGAAAACACTGCTTCCGGCGACAATCACATCCGCTCCGGCCTTGATGCAAGTCTGAATGTTGTCTAAGCCGACGCCACCATCCACTTCAATTCGGAACGATAAATTATTGCGACTTCTTATATCTGCTAAAGCGGATATCCTTGCGAGGGATGCGGGAATGAAGGCTTGTCCACCGAAACCGGGGTTCACGCTCATCAGAACGACCAAGTCTACTTCCGGCAAAATCGGTTCCAACAAGCTCAGACTACTGCCTGGATTGATGGCCACTCCGGCTTGGATACCGAAGCTTTTGATGTGTTGGATGCTGCGATGCAGATGGTCGACGGCTTCCACATGAACGGAAATGAGATCGGCGCCGGCTTTGACGAACGAGTCGATGAACGTATCCGGATGATAGATCATCAGATGCACATCCATGAACAAGTCGGTGGCACGGTTCGCCGCATCGACGCCCATCGGACCATAACTGATGTTCGGCACGAAGTGGCCGTCCATGATGTCGCAATGGATCCATTCTGCGCCTCCATCGGCCGCTAGCTGGATGTGTTGTCCCAATCGGGTGAAATCTGCAGCAAGGATGGATGGAGCGAGGATCGGAGTGTGGCGCATCAGAATCGGGGGATGGAGTCGTTCAGGACCACACCGCCTTCGATGGCTTCCTGCACATTCGGTTTTTCGGTGACAACCAAGTTGATCGTCATGCCTTCGAACAGTGAATCGGTACCAGCAGGCGTGAAGCGCAACACATGATTGGGTTCGAACACGGAGCTGGCTTCAAAGGTGATTTCCCCGACGCGCAATGCCGAATCACGGATGCGAAGCTGGGCTTGTGTGAGTCGTAAGCCGATGAGATTCGGTGTGGCGATTCTCCGTTGCCCGATACCATCGCCGATCACAAGATGGATCACGGTATTGCGACGGATGGATTCACCTGGAGCAACAGATTGACGAAGCACGGAATTCCGATACGGCGATGATTCGTAGGTGATTGAGCCTAGCTGGAGCCCGCGTACTTGAAGCTGGATGCGGGCATTATCCAACGAATTTCCCATCAATGGAGGCATGCTTACAGTCGGACGCGTCTCAGCGCTGATCATCAGATAGATTTTTCGATTCGGCTTCACGATGGTTCCACCCAAGGGGTTCTGATCCATCACATGCCCAGGAGGAAGCACTTCGTTCGGGCGCTCATCATACACTTCGTAACGCAGGCCGATGGAGGTGAATTGAGCGACGGCTTGCTCCATCGACAGGTTTTTCACATCAGGAACCGTGATGCCTTCGCCATAATTGGTGTAGGCCGGCATCACCCATGTGTCGGCTACTATAAGGACAAGTACACCAAGTAGTCCGATCGAACCGATTACGATGTATAGGCGGATGTCTTTCAGAATGTGACGCATGGACAAATATACTCACTCAAAAGGACAACCGGAGCCTGACTTCGCCCCCACCAGGGTATAAAAAGGCGCTTTGTTCGAGGCGGGCATTTCGGATTTTGATGGTGAAATAAGCATCAAACGCGGAAATGATGTGATTACCGAGCAGGAGCATCGTCATGTTGTCGCCATTCCGGAAAAGGTCGTTGAAGTTGGCGCTCATGTCGCTGTGTGTTAGAAACATCGCCGGCATCCCATTCACACCCAGATTCATGTCATTTGTGGTGTTGTTCCAATCCCTCCATCCCGCACCGAACTGGGGATATTTGCTCATCAACTCATAATATTGTTGCGAGCCGTAATCGGGAAGGGTGTGGGAGAATTCGCGTCCGGTCGTCAAGAAAATGCTGTTTTTTTCTAGTTCCCGGAGTGCGTTGATGTCGATCATCGACCAATCTGTCGCATTCACATAATTTGGTGAAGGGAATTGGCCTGTGGAATTGTATATCGCCAAGCCTTCGGGTGTGAGAAGTTGGGTGATGGGGACATTCGGAGAACCCGGTTTGCGGCCCATATCATGATAATACCCATGCAACCATCCCGCGTAACCCACCACACTCCAATTGGTATCGCCATAACGGTACGTTCTCCGCATGCCGGTTTTTGCACGGGTGTTGTAATCCACGATCATGGCGATGGCGGTGACTTCGACGGCTCCAAATAAGGCGGTTTTCCACCACTGCTCGTTCACGGCTTGTCCGAGTCCCGGTATCGCCAAAGAGCTGACGAACAAGAGTCCAGGTTTTTCTTTGGCCGTTTCCCGGTAGTTCAAGCTTGGCCAGATGTCTTGCGATAGTAGATCGATCGGAAGCAGCAGAATGAGGGCGATATAGAGGATGTGTTTCATATCAGAAATCAAAATCAAACAACACGCCGAAATTAAACAATACTTCCCGCCCATACCGGACGCCGTTGTTGCCTGTGGTGGTGATGAAGGAATCGGGAAGGCGGACATCCAAGGAATTGAGTCCATAGGCCGCGCTAACGAACACTCTGGTCGGAAACAGATAATAATTATTCAGACTCACACGAAGTTCAGAGCCGATACCGTATTTCAGATTGGACCCGGTTTTCAGAGGCGAATCCCATCCGTTACCTGTTTCTGCGAAGAAACGAGCGTACACTTTGTCGATGGTGAATTGATTCACTTGTTTGTTGATGCCGGTTTTCAGAGGAACATTCCAGGACAACGAACTGAACCATGTCGTATTTCCACCCAATGCGAAGAACGGATAACTGCGCATGCCCGGGAATCCACCGATGTAATCAAGGAAGAAATATTCATCATTCGGATTCAGATTCGCATAGAAACGGGTATGGAGGCGAAGTTTTTGTCCGGCAAGCTCGAATCCAACTCTCGCATCCGTTTCCACACTGTGCATCTTATAACTATTGTACTTCGGCACGAGGGTACCCCCTTCGATATCGTATCCATCCAACAAACGGCTGGGTTGGTATTGATATTTCAGGTATGCCCGCACGCCTTGAGGGGCGATGTCGCTATGCCTGTAGCGCGATTCAAGATTGAATGTATAGGTCGCTGCGAGGGTGTTGCCGACATAATAGCGGGATGTGGACCCGGACACGACTTCCCGATACTCGCGTGAAAAGAAGGGTTCCGTTCCAACCCGGTACGGACTATGCGCATAGGCCAATTCCACCAAGCTGAAGCGATTCAATTTGCTGATGAGAGCTACGCGCGCTTCCCATATGTCATACGCGATGTCGATCGACGTGGTATCGGGCAAGCACGCCGTGCATGGGAATTCCTCCACCTGCAGACCACCTGCCACATTTCGGCGCAGGTTATAGATTTCCACGGAAATGGTTGGCGACCAAGAGGCTTTGATGAAAGGCAATCCGCGATATTCCGTGATGAAAAAGATGTCACGATCCAGATTCACTAGGCGGGATGGGGCCACAAAATCGCCTATTCCTTGGGATGGTCGGGATCCCGGACCGACCATGATTCCCCCGAAAATGGAGAACCGATCGATCATGTCTCGCGAGGCGAAATACAGTCCGGCCTTGGTATCGCGCCAGAGTGATTTTCCGAAGGTTCCGATTTTGCCTGCGCTCAGCAAATCCGCATTGGAGCCATATTGCTTGGAATACTGATCCACACGGAGGGCCGGGAAGAAGCTGAACGAGGTGAAGGTGTCTTCATACCGGCGGATGGTGTCGGTTCGGGCGATGTCATGGTCATTGAACACGCTGGCTTGCGACACAAGCGCGTCGGGCGTGAAAGGACGCTCATAGGTCGTGTTTTGAGTTCGAGCCGTTTCTGACGCCATTCTGGCGATTTTGAACCCATCCCAATCGTATCGGGAGAAGTACACGTTTCCGTTCTTGTCCGCATGAGGCTGGAACGCACCTCCCAACACCGATGAAACAGGGCGCAACTCCTTCGATTGAAGATCCAACTCGTACAGGTTGAAGATGCCGTCCAAATTACTACTCAAGAACAAAGACGACTGATCGGGCGACCACGCCGGATCGCGGTAATCAATCACGTCATCGGTCAGAAGGATGGTGATGTCGTTCGTGGCCAAATCCATCAGACGGATGTCGCGTTGGCCGGCATCCGAAAACGCGAATGCGACGTGTTTTCCATCCGGACTGATGACAGGAGAGTAGAACTGCTCGCCATTCGCGAATTTGGTGAGGGGCTGGATGCTCCCATCCGCCAATAGGATCTTCACGAGGTTCACGGTTCCGTCGTGGAACTGAAGGGCGATGAGATGATCCCCATCCGGATGCCAGGAGATGTCGAAAATACGTGCGCTGAACGTGACCCGCTTCGGCTTGTCCTTCTTGCCGATGGTGTGCAGATACAAGTCGGTGTACAATTCACCGTATTTATTTTCTCGGGTGCGAAGGAAGGCGAGCTGGGTGCCATCCGGCGAAAAATCATATGCGCCAGAAATGTCTTTGATCGCAGGTGCGGCATGGAACCCGCAACTCATGGTGTGATTGTGCTCGGGCGTGATAGGGATTTCGGCCACAGAGAGGCTCTCGCCACTAGTTAGGTTTTTCAGATAGAGCCCAACTCGTGCGTTGTCGTCGCCTTTGTTTGAGATGTAAGCGATGTGGGTGCCATCCGGACTCACACGCGGAGAAAAGTTGAAGAATCCGTCTGCTTCGATCAGCTCCGATTCCGTGAATGTCCGATCACCGAGCGAAGCGGTGTAGAAGGCGCGCATCTCGTCTATCCAGCGACGATGAAGCTCATATCCACTAGTGCCAGTGGCTATTTCCAAGGCATCGTTGACATCCGTCACATCTGGCTTGGACAAGGCATTGGTGAGCGTGCGGAGGATGTCTTCGCCATAGGTCTGAGCCAGCCAATGCGTGAAGGCGAATCCCTGGTTATATGTGGTTTCGCGCTCGAGCGATGTTTTTGAAGAAAACGTGCCCATCTGCTGCAAACTTAGTTGCGTGTTTTGCAACACGCGTGTGCGCAGGATCATATCGCGATGCGCATCCCAATAATCGTAATGCAGATGTTCGCGGTCGTATTGCGCCGTTCCTTCTGCCAACCAAGCAGGCATGCTCAGATTGGCGATAGGATAGGTGATCACACCGTTCGGGTAACCATATAACACATCCGGGCGACGCACATCCTCATATGTCAGCCATTGCAAATACGTGGCGGGCCATCTTCTATTCTGCTTCGCCGCGGCCTGAATCTGCACGATGTGCACGAATTCGTGCGTTATGACGGTCCGCAACCAGTTATGTGTGCCACGAAGCGGCGTATCCAACGCTGGGAGCCATATTTCGATCTTGTTGTCGAAGAAATACGCCGCACCATTCGCGTAATCGAGACGGTCGTTCAGCACAATGCTCACTTTCGTATCGGGCTCATGTCGGTAGAGCTCGACCACATCCGGATACACCTCTTCTGCGATTTTGGATATCACACGAGCCGGTCGCTCATTTCCCTCCTGGAAATGCACCACGAAATGATCCGTCTCCAAGCTGAACCAGGACAAATGGTTATGAGGATATCCATACAACGACACATCCCGTTCTTGGGCTTGCATCGCCGCAACCGGTAGAAGAAAAAGAATAATGAGGGTGATGAATCTCATTTCACCACCACGATTTTGAACTGCTTTTGGGCGGTTTTTCCTGCATGACGTGCTTCGATGCGACAGAAGTACACGCCGCTTCCCCAGTTCGAGGTATCGAGACGGATTTCCTGCGCCGCACCGCTGGCCGATGCGATCGAATGTCGTGCCATGGGTCGGCCATCATATTGAATCACATCCATTCGAACGGATGCTCCTGCCACGCTCTGAAACCGGACATACGTTTCGTGTGAGGCTGGATTCGGCCAGTTATAGGTTTCTGCCGATACAAGGAGCTCATCCGGCCCGGTAGGAGATCCAATGACGGCGAATTCCGGTTGAAAACTTCTGGCTGTGATGGATGAGGCTACATCAGGAAATGTCCACGAGACCACGTTTCCGGCCGCATCCGCAGCGAATAAGGTTTGGTCAGCGAACAACATTCCAATGGGGATGCGACCTTCTGCCGGCGCGCGTCCGACTAATAATGGATAGGGTGCTGCACCAAAAACCAACAGATCATATCCGTCGGTGGCATAGACGATGAGTTTTTGATCAACTAGTAATGGTGTTCCAAGAAAACGAAATCCGGTAGGCGGACGAATGGGGAACTCATCGAGAACGGCACCGCTGGAATTGCGAGCCATCAGGGTGCCTTCGGACCGATTCACATAATACGTTTCGGCCACGCCATCGGCATTTCGATCGCCGAAATGCGGCCAGTAGAAAGGTTCGGTTGTGATGGATTCGCCATTGCGGGATAACAAATCACCTAAAATCATCCAATTTCCGTTTTCGATTTCGGAAATCACGAAACGGCGAACGGTCGAGTTCGCGTCATTGGGATGGGCGATCGACACGACAGATCCATCCGAAACGGATAATCCGGTGGGCTGTCCGGCGATCAGGATCACATCCCCGGAAGAATTCAGCACGGGATAACCAGGGCTTCCAGCGATGGCGGGTTGTTCCCATATCGGAACCAAAGCCGCGTTAGTCAATGAAACCAACCGGCTGTTGAATGGGGATGCGCCTGCGGCTTGATGCGAGGTGAGAAACACATCATTTCCTACTCTGAGTGGTTGGTGGACAGACCCGAGTGGATGGGGCATCAGCGTAGCTGTCGGCCTGTGAATCACTACCAAACGGTCTTGTTGTGGTATCAGAAGATGATCGCCGATGAGGTCGATGGACAACGGATAACTCAGGGCGTACTCAGCGGACTGATCGCTGGATCCGGAGTAAGGAAATTCGATGACATCATTGACCGAATACGAATCAGGCGTGATGCGTTTGGCGCGAAAACTGGCATTCGGCTGGTTGTCGCTGAAATCATAGAACTCGAAATAGGTAGGTGCGCCTGCTGCGGTACGGTTATTGGGCGTGGTATCGTCTCCCCAACGATTTTCATACAAGACAATGCGTTCACCGGAGAGAGTGATCACCGTAAAATCATTTCCGCTCCACCAGAAGTCGAACGGAGCGCCTTGGTCGTAACTGGCGCTGAGTCCGGCTGGGCGACCGATATCCTGAGCGGCATCGGCTTCCACCAATTGCACGCCACGCCGCGATGGATCCGCATTGATGCGATTTTCTGCGATGGTTTCGCGAATCACACCGTCATGGATGCGCCAAATAAGTATGCCTCCGGCCAAATAGCGATCGGTGTCGATGCCACCTGGCAGCGACCAATCGTAATCGCTCACATCAATCAGAGTTCCTGCTGGAAGAATCTCATCGATGTTACTCAGATCGAACGGGCTGAACCGTTCTTCATCCCGTGGAATCGTGACGGTTTCGATCGTGCCGTCGGGTTTGCGGATAGTGAGATCCACACCGTTGTTATCCGGATCGCGATGCCGGTTTTCGACCAGAATGTGTTCGTCGGCGCTGATACGATGTCGGAAGATGCTACCGAGAGGCACGGAAATAGGTGCGACATCGGAGAGCGGAATATCCTGCGGGGTCACCCAACCCATATGGGTTTTTTCCCAGGCGGAGGGTTCGGGTGGAAAGAGGCCGTTATAGGAGAAAAACCCGGCGCCATCCATGAGTCCAAATCGGCCGATACCCGAAGCTCCTGTTTCGGTGTTGTACAAATCGGGCATGCCCAGAAAGTTGCCGACCATGGCGGTGGTGATGCCATTGATCGACAATTCGATTACGAACTCGGAGCCTGTCACATCTTGGCCCGGCCTGGATTCGGTTTGGGGTAAGATTGCCGTTTCGGCGACGCGCAGGCCGCTGTTATTTACCGGGAAGCCGGTGAAGCCGGGATCGTCCAATAACCGAGCGAAGGAATCCTGGCTCAGGTAGACGGAAGGAATGTCTTGCGGGGTTTTGGTGAGCGTGGTTCCGGTCAATTCGAGGTCGCGTCCAACCCCGGCATGAAAAATGACGAACATGGTGCGATCCGGATCTCCGGCAAAACCATCCATCGCGCCGGATTCAGCTACTTTCTCCCAGGTGTCGCGTGCCAACCAACCCAATCGATAATTGGCGGAATCAGACTGGCCAGTGGGGGAGTACCGGGCCATGGGGTGATCTAGCTGGTAGACCGTGGGCAAAACCTCATAGGTGATGTTGAGCGCTTGGCCGGATACGTGTTCGAAGTAACGCTTTGCGAATTCCAAATGGGCTTCGAAGTAGCCTTTGTCGTGAGGAAGCGGGTCGATGATGGCCGGATTCCGTTCGAGGAAATCGAGTTGGAAGGTTCCGTTGCCAGAGGTGAATCGATTCTCCTCCGGTTGGAATTCGACCATGGCCGCTATGATGTGAATCGATCCGGATGCCCGAGGCGGGGCTTGGGCACCGATGGCGCCCACCCCTACTACGAGCCAGATCAAGAGCCAGTGTGTGGTCTGCCTGAGCAAAACCCGATTACCTGAAATTGAGCAGAACCGAGAATCGGATGGTATTGGCCAGTGGATGGTCTTCTGAGAGCGTATAGATGTAGCTGAAATCGACACCGAAAATGTTGTATCTCAGTCCGGCACCGAAGGTCAGGAATTGGCGATCGCCGTTGCTTGGCGACTCATAATAGTAACCCGAACGAAGAGCGAACTTCTTGTCGTACCAATATTCAGCACCCACACCCATCATGATCTGCTCAGACAGGGGAACGCCGACATAGCCTTCACCACGCACGGGCTCATAATAGTGGGTATCCCAAGATTTGAACAACGCTTCGAAGGCACCCATCGATTCCAATGTGGTTGTATCCTTACGCGCCATGATTTTGGAGAAATCATTGGCAATGGTCAGGCTGTTGTAACCTTCCTCATCCAATTGAACGCTGTATGCCCACCCGACACGAAGAATGGTAGGAAGCGGATCGCGCTGGGCATCATCCGAATATTGAACGGCTGGACCAATGTTCGACAGATTGAAGCCGGCATTCACTGAGGATTTGCGATCCAACAGGATGAATTCATTGGAGCGGTACAGGGCTGATAAATCCAGACCGATGCTGGTACCATTTTTCGCCGTTTGGCTACCAACTTCCAAGCCTACTGGCACCAACTTGCTGAAGATGAACCGTGCCCCGGTACCGATCGCAAAATTTTCTGTGATTTTGAACCCGTATGAGAGTCCGGTCGCGATCTCGTAACTGCGGAAGGTTCCTTTCGAGTTGCCCTGGTCGTCTGTCTGCTCTTGAGAACCAAGATCGAAGTAGGTGATGTGACCAGCAATGGTGCCGATTCCATCCACATACATTTTACCGGCTAGATAATCGTAAAAAAGATCGGCGTTGAAGTTTGGGAGCCAGTTGGTATGCGTAATGCTCAACTGGTTGCCTGTCTGAAACGCCAAACCGGCGGGATTCCAGAACATGGCCGACGCGTTGTCGGCAATGGCTACACCGGTATTTCCCATACCTGCGCCACGAGAATCAGGCTCGATTTGCAGAAACGGGACAGATGTGATCGCAACCTGAGCGAACGACATGCTGCTGAACAGTCCGGAAATGAGTAAGGCGGAAATGCGTTTTTTCATCGAAAATTTGGCTTGAGCGTTAAATATACAGGTTAATTTCAATTCGTTGCTTATCGGATGATCACGAGTTTTTCAACCGTTTCGCGCGTATCCGTATCCGTCGCGACTCGCACGTGATACAAATAAGTGCCGGATGCGAGGCGGTTTCCATCCGCATCCATCCCGTCCCATTCCAACGTTGCCGTACCACCAGATACAGACAAGTTTCGGTCCCGAAGCTGGGCCACAGGCTTCCCACTGAGTGTGAACACGCGGATCAAGACATCCAACGTGCTGCCCGCTTGGTTATGATCGAAAATGAACCGCGTGTATCCCGATGTCGGATTCGGATAATTGTACACGTTTCGGATCGACAAATTCTGCTGTTCGGCTACGGTGAAGGTGGTTGTGGTTTCACCCGGATTGTTAAACACATCCCATGCTCGAACGGTAAGTTCATATGATCCCGGCTCGAGTTCTTGCAATGGGAATGTCACGCGACCCGTTGTGTAGTCATTCAATGCGCTCTCGTAGAATTCATTGAGCATGAAAGTTTTCTCTGGTCCCACCAACGGACGCGAACGCAGGATGGCGATCAACTCATGTCCCACTCCGGCTCCGGCGGTATTGATACCGGATGGATCGGTGATATCGACAATCAAGGATGGGTTTTCATTCACAATCCCACCCTCCATGAAATCGGTATCGTTGAGATAAACGGTGACTTCAGGACCAGAGCCGTCATCCACCGCATCCGGGTTCCGGCCATTGAGAATCAGATTGGAAAACGATCCGGCAGCGTCGGAAGTGGCATCGGCGGCATACATCACCACACGACCTGTGGAGTCGGAGTAACTGATATCGCGAGGGATGATGAACGTGCTCGAAAAACGACCATTTGCCACAGACACCTTGCCGCTGAAGACCACGTCATTTTGAACACCGTAAGCGCAATTTCGGATGTTGCAACCCGTGTTGCCGAACTGGGTCATTTCCACATACCGTTTGGCATCATACACCTTGATGGATGCTTGACCGTTGAACGCGGTGTTCACCGTTCCATTGTTCATCACCACATCCCCTTCGATCGATGCTTGATCCAATGCGCGAAGTTGGATGTTGCCCGCACCTGGAACCATGCCGTTGATAGAGGTGAGGCGGATTTGGGACTCAGGAAGGCCGATTCGCATGGCTGGATCTCCGAGCAACACGAATTTCCGGCTGTTGAATGTGGCACCGACGGTCGTGTTTTTCGTTTGTCGGTAGATTTCACCCAAAGTCTTGGGCTTGCCATCTGACCCATGCGAGAGCATAGCCAATGTGAGTTGGATGTTCAGACCGAAATTATAGGTATCCGGACTTGAGCTTGTGTACACTACTCGGGATGTGGTGTACGACGCGATCGCTCCACCCTGTTGGTGCAAAATGAGAAGCTCAGCCCCGGATTGGGATTCGCTGTCGTCAAATCGTCCGAAATCACAGGTCACAGTCACTAGAATGGTCAGTTTTTCAAGGTTGTTCAATCGGGTCACGTCGTCCGATCGGAATAAACCCTCCGCAGACAGAAGTGTTTCACTGCCGTGTCCAGCATAATTGATCAGTAAGGTTCCGTTGTTGATCGCATTGACGAATGCCCGGTTTGCTTCTGGTGAGATTCGACCCAATGGACTGTTCACGATGGGATAACTGATTTGATAGATCTTGTTCACCCGAACCCCGGTATCGTCCAAAGGAACGCGCTCAATGGTGCCATCGGCATTGTACACATGGATATCACCCTCGTTAGCAACAGATCCATTCACGTTATCATCGGAGGTGAATGTGACCAATGCTCGCCAATCGCCGAACAATTCCGGATTTTCATAAGCTTCGATTTTCCGGATCATCGTGCGCGCTTCGGCCATGGTTTGAATGGGTAAGCGACCAACGCCGATATCCAAACGCTCACTTGACGGAGTGGCTTGGCCAGTAGGAATCCATTCTCCCTCGCTTGCATCCAGATGCCCGAAATAATCATCGCTGGCATAGGAATTGATTTTCGACAAGGATTCTTCACTTTGGAATGTGAACACCTGGTTACGGAGCGGATCCGAGCTCATGATTCCTTTGTAATCGTAGGTGGAATCGCCAAATAGGAGCAGATTCTTCGGCATGCGATTCACATCCGTACCCGCACGGTCATAGAAATACCGAACGAAATCGCGCATGGCGATGAGGTCTGGTATCCCCCCATTGAATTCATTGAAAATTTGTGTTTGGGTCACAACCAAGGGTTTCCATCCCTGACTTTCCCGCCGATTCGCAAGTTGGATTGCCGCTTCAAGCAATTCCGGTGAGGTGATCACCAAATAATCGGGGTCGTAACTGGTACCACGGATGTCTTGATTCGGCACGATGATTCCTGCTCCAGGACGGATGAAGTTTGTTTGAGCCACGATCGTCCGTTGGGCCAAATCGGTGTGTCGAACAAGGAAATCAGACCCGCTGGCAGTGGATTGAAGCAGCAGTGGAGATTGTGGATTTGTGATGTCCAGGATCATCGGCGCTGACGTGAAACCCGTGAGGCGGTAATGAACCATGGCGCCGGTGCCGTTGACCGGGCTATAGAAACGCAAGTGCCCGTTTCGAGCTTTTAACAACCGTGTGGCCGTCACGCGGATCCAATCCAACCAGCCCAAAGCGGCAGAGTTCGAATTATTAAACGTCGCGTTGATCTCGATGATGTCGTTGGCCAATGTCACGTTCGATAGGTCACGATTCAACGTTCCTATGGTTGCCGCAAGCGCATCGGAGTCGTTTATGTTGGATATCTGTCCGGCAAACACATTTCCGATTTGTCCTCCAGAGTAATTCACGGAAAATGTGGAGGAGGTGATGGATCTTGCGGCGAACACGGCCTCCACTCGGATCGATGATCCTTGAACGAACCCATCCAACGTATCCACAAACACGGTTTGGGTACGTGCGAACGTCTCTGGGGTGAACTGCTGACCCAGCCATTGTTGACCCGATTTTAGTCGGTTATAGGGCTTTCGTTGCTCCATTTCCTTCCATCTGAAATCCATGAAGGTGGTCACTTCCTCAGAAACCGCACCCTCCGAATTGGCCACGCTCAGCCGCAAACCGGGCGTAGTTCCCACCGTGATGAACACATACGATGATGTGGTGTAGGGATGGATGTGTTGCGTGAACCGTTGCGAACCGGCAGTATAACGCACATCGTTCGGTCCGTTCGCATAGAAATAAACCGCATCCCCATCAATTCTGACGGGTATTTGCTGAAACGGGGAACGAGCTGTGGAATTCCGCTTTGGCATTTGCAACCCGTTTGTGCTCCAGATCTGGATATTGGCTTGGTTGACGGTCGTCATGTTGATGCCGATGTTCTGCAGATACGCCCGGTCGAGAATGTGAATACCGTTGCGGGTGATGGGAATCTTATACCAGGTTCCGGTGGCGATAGGTGTCGGTCCGGCTGGGATCGCATAACCGTCCACATCCCCACGTAATCGAACCTCATCCGCCCAAACAATGTCTTTGAATACGCGGACAATCAATCTTCTTGTGACTAAAATCACATCGGGTTGGGAGGTGAGTCGCGCAGTATGTAGCCTCAACGACGCCACCCTTTGTTTACGATAGATACCCGGATTTACGACTTCCGCAATGGATACGCCGATGTCGGGGGAGAGAAGTCCGTCTGGGGTGATGGTGCTGGGTCGAACGGGACGGGTTTCTTGCTCGAGGATCAGGTAACCTGCGTTGGATCCGCCATATGGAATCAGGACTTCATACCAATGACCGATGTTCAGACTATCGTTCACCAAGGCATAGTCATCAAATGCAGGTGACTCCGAAATCTTTGCAAATGTCTGCGCCAACCCAACCGGTACGGACAGGAATAGCCACAACATTGAAAAAAGTAGGAAACGAGAACTCACAGTGTATTGCGTTAGGCTTGGTTTGGCCTGGTGTCGAAGATAATTACAGTAAAAACGAACGCAATAAGCTCTCTATTTGGTGATGGGATGCCTAAGTTTAGAGGATAACGGTGAGAAAGTCAAATCCGTTCGATCACAATCGCCGACGCACCACCACCGCCGTTGCAAATCGCGGCGCATCCGTATCGTCCCCCTGTGCGATGCAAGGCATGCATCAAGGTGACCACAATTCGTGCGCCGGAACACCCGAGTGGATGACCGATACTCACCGCGCCTCCATTCACATTCACTTTCGCCGGGTCCAATTTCAAGATCTTATTGTTGGCCAACGCCACCACTGAGAACGCTTCGTTGATTTCGAACAAATCGATATCTGATACCGATAATCCTGCTCGTTTGAGTGCGATTGGAATGGCATCGGATGGAGCGGTGGTAAACCATTCAGGCGCTTTTTCCGCGCTGGCCTGCGCCAGGATGCGGGCTTTTGGTTTCAGTCCCAACCCGGCAGCACGTTCCTCCGACATCAGCACAACCGCTGCCGCACCGTCGTTGATGGAGCTCGCATTGGCCGCGGTTACCGTGCCGTCTTTCACGAAAACCGGCTTCAATTGACGCATTTTATCGAAATCGACGCGATCCAATTCCTCATCGTGCTCGATATCGGTAGCATTGCCTTTACGGTCGCGGATTTTCACCTTCACGATTTCATTGTCGAACCAGCCGTTGTCGCGGGCTTGCATGCTGCGGCGATACGATTCAATGGCGTATTCATCCTGCTTGTCACGGCCGAACCCGCATTCCGCTGCGCACAATTCCGCCGCATTGCCCATGTGATAATCCTTGTACACATCCCACAAGCCGTCTTTCAAAATGCCGTCTTCGGCTTTCACATGACCGAGTTTATTCCCAAAACGCTGCTGGGGCAAGTAAAATGGAACATTGCTCATGCTTTCCATGCCGCCAGCCACAATGATGTCCGACTCACCGGTTTGAATTTGATTGGCTCCCATCATGATGGCTTTCATACCCGATGCGCAGACCTTGTTCACCGTGGTGCTGATGGTACGGTCGTGCAATCCGGCTTTGAGAGCGGCCTGACGTGCGGGAGCTTGACCCATTCCTGCGGAAAGCACATTGCCCATGATCACTTCACTCACCACATCCGGTGAGACTTTGGCTTGCTTCAAGACGCCGCCGATCGCCGTCGCTCCAAGTTCAGGAGCTGTTATTGATGCGAGTTTTCCGCCGAATGAGCCGATAGGGGTGCGAACACCGTCGATGATCACTACAAATGACATGATGAAAAGGATTTAGAGTTCGGATTCGTCACGCCAAGAAACCAATTGCCAGGCCTGGGTCGAATCGCTTCGGGTTAGGATGAAATTAGTGGCGCCGTCGGTGCGAAAGACCGTCGATTGATCCAACATCACCATCAGATTAAACCGCCGGATGACTTGGGCGCGGGTTTTTGAATCGTTCTGAAAAAAACTGCTGATGTTGTTCCACTGAAGCTGGATATCGCGGGAGGTCGAAAAGAGTCGGGTCGTGGCGTTCAGATCTTCTGCGCGTCCCCAACTCACATCCACGTTCAATTCGGGGTCGCGGTAGACAAAGATAAATTCGGGATGGATGAGCGGCCCATACAGTGTGGTGTCGCGCAGTTGGTATGCGTTCTGAAACCGGGTATAGAAACCTTCTACCGTAACCGGATTACCCAATATGTCTTCAAGAATGTCGGAATCATCAAGAGCCGGTGAAAATGGATTGACGCACGATACCCACGCCGCTATAGGAAAAAGCCATATGAGGAGTTTCCTCCTCATGCGATCGCGCGTTCCAAATCGGTGATGAGGTCGTTCACATCTTCGATTCCGACAGATAGGCGGATGAGGGAATCGTTCAAGCCTGCAGCCCGTCGCTGATCGACCGGAATGGATGCATGAGTCATCGACGCCGGATGCGAGATCAACGATTCAACGCCTCCCAGACTTTCAGCCAATGTGAAGACGTTGGTGCGACTCATCACGTTGAACGCGGTTTCGAGCGAGTCATCGCGCAGCGTGAATGAAACCATCGCGCCGAATCCACTCATCTGTGATTGGATGAGGGAATGGCCGGGATGGGATTCGAAACCGGGCCAGCGCACACGTCCCACTTTGGGGTGTTTTACCAACCATTTGGCAATCTCAGTAGCATTAGAGCACGCCCGATCCATTCGAACGGCCAAGGTTTTGATGCCACGAAGGGTGAGATAACAATCCATTGGACCCGGCACGGCTCCCGTCGCTTTCACTTGGAAGCGCATGTTGGCGATCACCTCAGGATGCGACGTACAAATCGCACCTCCGATCACATCCGAATGACCTCCGAGATATTTGGTCGTGGAATGGACCACGGCATGAGCCCCAAGATTCAAGGGTTGCTGCAAATATGGGGATGCGAACGTGTTGTCGACCACCGTAATCACGCGTGGGGAATGGGTTTCGGCCATTTTGACGACGGCCCGGATGTCGACAATATTCAGAAGTGGGTTTGTCGGCGTCTCCATCCAAATCATACGAGTGGTTGGATTGAGTAAAGCTTTGATGAGGGAAAGATCGGTCATATCCACGAAATGGAAACGGATGCCGAACGGCTCGAAGACTTGGGTCATCAAGCGATAAGTGCCGCCGTACAAGTCGTTGCTGGAAATGACTTCATCACCCGGACGTAGCATTTTGAACATGGCATCCATCGCGGCACATCCGCTGGCGAATGCGGCGCAATCGGAAGCATTTTCGAGTCCGGCAAGCATTTGCTCGAGCGCTGTCCGGGTCGGGTTGGTTACTCGGGCATACTCATGACCCTTGTGCACACCGGGCGATTCTTGAGCGTAAGTCGAGGTCTGAAAAATGGGTGGCATGACCGCGCCAGACGTGGCTTCGGGCGATTGCCCGGCGTGGATGACCAGACTGTTGAAGCGTAATTGTTCCATACAGACAAGGTATGGAAAAGCCTTTTCAATATGATGGGTCGAGTGACAACATCAATCGGGCTTGAGCCGCCTTTGTCTCATCCCCAACGGTAGTATAGAGTTCGAGTAACAACGACCAAACCATATCGGGTTGCTCGGTATCTTCGCTCACGGATTCGAGCAATCTTATGGCTCTGGAATACAAATTTGAAGGGATGGTGTCGTCTTCGCCTTGATACAAAAGTACCAGATTGCTAGTCATCATGGCGGCAAAAATCACATCCGCTTCATTGGCGTCGTTCATCAAAGCTTCGGCTTCATCTACCAAAGGCAGCCAGTTGTCCGAATCGGCTTGTTCCAACAACCGCTCGGCCAACTTATACAACACTTTGGCGAGAAGATGGGGTTCGTTCCGAGTCGAGAGTTGGTATCGGGCCTCATCCAGTCGATTGGCCCGAATCAACACATTGATGTAGCCGTTTTGCAAGTTCGGATCGGTTGGTGTGTGCAAAAGGGCTTGCTCATATGAAGCGATGGCGGCGTCCGGCGATCCGGCCACATCATACAAGTGAGCGATCCGTGACCATAGTGATTCGGCGTTGGGAACATCCCGCTCAAGGGCTTTTTCCAGTATAAGAATTCCATCCCGTATGCGTCCGGTTTTGAGATACAGCTCGGAATAGAGTGTATAGGTGAGCAGGCTGTCTGGACCAAGAACAATGGCCGTAGCCATATGATCCAAGCCGGTCATGAAATCAGCTCGTTGAGATAGAGGACCATTCAGAATGGCTTGAGCCTGCTGAATCTCGACCAACCAGGGAGTCGACTCATGCGACGCGGCATCGACAGATGGATTTTCCGTGGTGAATTTCGAGCTTGTGCACGAAACCAAAAAGAGGAGGATGAAGATCGACCCCCATCCTCCGATGAAATCAAAGTCCGGCTTTTTGTTGTGCTTCAAGTGCTTTTTCGGTCATGCCCAACATGGTATACACACGGAAAAGGAACATCCAATAATCCGTATTGTCGCCGTCAAGTTCAGCGGCGCGCTCATTGTAAGGAAGGGATTGTTCGAGGAAGGCGCGACCTTGCTGGTCGAAGGTCGTAGCGGCGGCGTTGTCGCTCGTCGCGTTGCGTTTGTCGAACTGCGCCAGTCCACGGTTATAATAAATGGTACCAAGAGCGTTGTAAGCGAACGAATTTGTGTCGTTCAATTCGATGGAGCGTTTCAATTGCTCTTCGGCTCGAACCGTCAAATCTTCGATTTGTGTTTCAGCAGCAACGGCATCCGAAGTGAAGCCACTCAGAGTCTGACGATACTGAGCGAGAAGTTCGCGATTTGGGCGCGATTTGCGTTCTTCTTCACGTATGGTACGATTCAGATCTTCGATGGATGTGTACGTGTTCCGAAGCTCATCCGCATGAGTCTGTGTGATGCTGTAGATCTGAATGCCATACACCAAGCGGTATTGCGCATTTTCAGGATCCCGATCCACCAATTCGCCCAAGACTTCAATGGCTTGGCTCGATTTGTTGCTTTGGATGTACAAATCTGCGAGTTCCTGAACCAATTCCACACTGGCAGGGAATAGTTCGATCCCGGTTTTCAGAATGGACTCTGCTTCCTCAAAGGATTTGTTTTGAATGTGTAACTGGCCGATCCGTTGGTATCGATATGCGGTTTGGTCTCCTTCGCTGTTGATGGTGCGCTGGAAGGTGGCCAAAGCGGCCGCATTGTCACCCTTCATCAAGTACACTTCACCGAGAATTTCGAGAGTGTTCAGGCTGTCGGGTTGAATCGCGTACGCGTTGTTCAGATGTGCGATCGATTGATCGTATTGCACATTCGTCAGTTCCTCATCCGGGTTCGCATTGAGCACAGCGATCGACGCGTTGTATTCTTCTACCCAGGTGTTCGTGCGATGCACTTCGATCAGTTGATATTCCGAGCTCTGTTCCGGTTGGGACATGTACAGGTTTTCGGATGTCGTGAATGCGGAGTCAGCTTTGTGGAAGAAGGGGGCGCGGTTCGGAATCGTTTCGCGTTTTCCTTGTTCCAAGAGGATGTAGCCTCTGTAGTAATGAGCGAGCGGATTGTTTGGAGTCATTGCGACCGCTGCATCCGCAGACTCAAGCGCTTTCACATAATCCCGGCGACTGAGGTTCAATTTTGCGGATTCGATATTGGGATCGCCACCGCAACTGACCAAAACAATAACGGCGGTTGTGAAGATCCCGATTCGGGTAAACATCGATTTCATACGGGTGTTGTTAATGAAACTTGAATAATTATCGTAGTTTTCAAAAGTAACCAACAATGAAAGCATCTGCAATGAAGGAAATCATTCAAACTTCGAATGCGCCAAAGGCGATCGGCCCATACTCTCAAGCTGTAACCTACGAAGGCCTGGTATATTGCTCAGGTCAAATCGGCTTGGATCCAGCTACGATGGAATTTGCCGGGAATACGGTGGATGCTCAGGCAGAGCAGGTCATGAAGAATCTGTCTGCTGTGTTGGAAGCTGCCGGATCCAGCTTTGATAAGGTGATCAAATGCACCATATTCTTAGCGGACATGGGCGATTTTGCAACCGTTAACGCCATTTACGGTCGTTATTTCACCGAAAATCCACCTGCCCGCGAAACGGTCGCTGTCAAAACGTTACCGAAGAATGGGTTGGTCGAAATCGGCTGCATCGCCCACCGTTAAGGCAAGCTGAATTCGGCAGTCGATTCATTTCCCATCCGGTCTATGACATAAACCTCGATCTGGCTTTTCCCGGATGGTCTCCATCCTGGCAAGAAAAAGGTCAACCGACCTTGAAGATCCGATTCCGGTATGCCTCTCACGCCATTGACGGATATCCGCGCGGTAGACCAATTCACTCCCGAACGGTCGTCGCGGATGGTGAGCGATACGATGGATTGATTTCCCCTTTTAGACAACCTTGGATTGCTGATGACAGGAGGGATGGTGTCGACCATAATCGTATAAATTCCCGGGCTTGATGAATTGGCGTATAACCAAGGACCATCTCCCAAGGACCCCAAAAATGCGAAGGTCTGATCTTTTCCGCTTCCGTTTATCCGATAAATGCCTGCACCTGGTTCGAGCCCGTTATTGAAACCGATCCGGAATGAGCGACGGAACGGCTCCAATGGTTGCCAGATCTGCATTCGAAGTTGGTCGCCTTCCTCCCAATAACCGAAAGCCATGCTTAGCGTGTCGTAAACGGCGTCTTCGGGTATGTCCAAGCTCATGCGTCCGTCTGGTGTTGTCAGAAGCCGTTGAAGGTTGGGCTGGATTCGATGAAAGGTGATGTCATCAAATTTGATGTCAGTAGGTAGGGATACCGCCCGGCCACGTTCCAATGTCGGATAAAACACGGAATCCTGAACCCAAATGCTGTCCACCGATTGTTTGAGTACCCACCAGTTATGAAATGGTTCGAATCGGTTCTGCAATTGCCGGACCGATTCCCCTGTGGGATGCAGGAATTGCCGATGTCCATCCAATCTATAGAATTCCGGTTTTGTAATGTCTGATATCGGTTCGATGCGGTTCAGCACGCCGTTCATTGTCGAGACGTTTCCGGCGATATCGTATGCGGTGATGGAGATATCGTGACGGCCAATTGGTAGGTCCAATTTTCCTCCATTTCCCATCGTCCGATAAAACGGTAGGCTGTTTCCATCATGCAAGTGAAGACGTTGATAGGCTCTCCGATTCTGCTGGAGGATGGGAAAGATCCGATCAATCTGCATCATATTCTGATTCTGCAAGGGAAAGGAGTCGACTTGAGAGACGAATACGAGCTCTTTGTTCACACGCAGTTCGAGTCGATATACCGCGAACACATTCCGCATATGGTCGGAACGGTCGGATACTTGCACAGCCAACCCGACAGGACCTGTGGTCGTGATGGGGTTGAAGCGGTAATCGGTCCCATCCGCACTGATGGATGCCTGCACGATGGCTCTACGGCCTTGAATCAGCGTAGACTCATGCAAAGGTTCGATTGCAACGCCTTGAAAGCGGGGTGGCACCTTGTCAGCCATATCGAAACCGACCAAAAATGGATTGATGGCATGATTGCTTGGCGATCGCACTTCGAAATGCAAATGTGGGGGGCCGGCGCCAGTATCGCCGCTCCATCCGATCACATCTCCGGCATTGAATCGGATGTTGTACGATTCCATCACCCGGTCGAACAGGAAGATCGATTCGGCCACACGGATGGAATCCACCACCCGTTCGATTTTCGGCGCGAAATTCCGCATGTGGGCATAAACCGTGAAGGATCCGTCGTAATGCTTCAGATACAAGGCATACCCATATCCGAGAGGCGACATGAATACGCGATGCAGGACCCCGCTTCGAGACGCATACAGAGGGTAGCCAGTCCGACCTTGGGTGCCGTAATCAATGGCGGCATGGAAATGGGCGGTGCGTGTTTCCGCAAAGGTGGAGGAGATGTACAGGTTCGGATCAATCGGAGACAGGTACATCACGGTATCCGCCAAAAACGTGGGTCGTGGCGGAAGGATCGAGGCGAGGACCAGAAAAAAAATCATGAATCGCGGCCAACCCGAACGCTTAATGTCGATAGGCCGTCTTCCAATGTCGCAACCAGCCTATCGCCTGGTTTGACAGCCGATACGCCTTTCGGTGTACCCGTGAAGATGAGATCACCCGGATGGAGCATGAAATATGTTGACAAGAACGCGATAAGCGATGGAACGGAATGAAGCATGTCGGATGTGGTGCCGTCTTGGCGTACCTCTCCATTAACGGTCAATGTCAATCGCAATTGTCCGGGATCGGGAACGTCAGATGCTGGAACGAAGCGGCCCAAAGGCCCGAATGTGTCCAAACCTTTGGCCAAGTCCCAGGGATGTGATTTGGATTTAAGGTCAGACTGGATGTCGCGCGCCGTCATATCCAAGCCGATCGCATAACCGGCCACATGGGATAGAGCAGATTCGACCGGTATGTGTTTGCCACCGACACCAATCGCCACTACCATTTCCACTTCATGATGGACGTCGGATGTGACGGATGGAATCTTGATCTCATCCCCATCAAAAATGATGGTCGTCACCGGTTTTGTAAAGACAACAGGACGATCCGGAATCGGATTGTTCAATTCTTTCGCGTGTTCGGCGTAGTTGCGACCGATGCAAAAGAGGGTATGGGCAAAGAGGTTTGGAAGACCTGGTAGGGGCAAACGTGACATAAGGTCAATTTACAAAAAAAAGCCTCTTGGAAGTACCCGAGAGGCTTTTTACCTACCTAACAAAAGAGCATTTATGCTTCGGCGACGACCGAAACGAATTGACGGTCGTTCTTTCCTTTGCGGAAAGTGACATGTCCAGCGCTGAGCGCGAACAAGGTGTAATCTTTGCCCATTCCGACACCTTCACCTGGGTGGTAGGTGGATCCGCGTTGACGGATGATGATATTGCCTGGAATAACCAATTGGCCGCCGAATTTCTTCACGCCCAAACGCTGGGAATGTGAATCGCGACCGTTCCGAGTAGAGCCTCCGCCTTTCTTATGTGCCATGGTGTCTGAATTCCTTAAGCGTTGATGGCGTCAATACGGATCTGGGAGAGCTTTTGGCGGTGGCCGGTCTCTTTCTGATATCCGTGGCGACGTTTCTTTTTGAAAACGATGAGTTTGTCGGCTTTGACTTCACCCAAGAGCGAAGCTTCCACTTTCGCACCTTTGACAACCGGGGTGCCGACTTTCACTTTGCCCTTGTCGTCTTGGACGAGAAGGACTTTGTCGAAGCTGAGTTTTTCTTCTGTACCTGCCTGACGGTCAACAAACAACACCTGATTAGGTGTCACTTTGTATTGATGTCCGCCGATTTCTACAATTGCAATCATGGTTGCCAACGTGTCGATAAAGTTTCGGGATAGACGCCAAATTTATCGCTCGAAACGCAGAAAAACAAATAAATATTTGGCCCTCAGGACTTCCTTGCGCCCTTGTAGATGCCGGTTTTGTTCACATGACCGATGTATTTGCCAACCACCTTCACTTCTTCGAAAATTCCGGGCTCGATGCGGATATTCTCATATTCTTCGTTGGCGGGCTGCAATGTGAGACCATTCGAGCCATAAAAGATGCGCTTCAGCGAGGTTTCGCCATTGTACATCACCGCTCCGATATCCCCATCACGAATGTCCTCATCCACCAAAAGCACGAAATCACCATCATAAATGCCTTCGTTGCGCATACTTTGTCCGGACACCCGCAACGCGAACAGTTTGTTCAGGTTCGGAAACAGATGCTGCAAGGTGATGGTGCCCAGACTCGATTCCACGGCTTCCTGCAAGTATCCGGCCGTGATGATGCCTCGGATGGGGATGCCGCCGTACGTCGGTTCTTCCGGCACAACCTTGCGCTTTTTCTCATATCGGGGATGCAGGTCATACTCGCTGTCTTCCCCCTTCACCAGATAGCCTTTCTTGACCAAGGACTGAAGGTTCTGCGTCACACTGTTCGGAGAACGGAATCCGAATGTATCGGCGATTTCCCGATACGTGGGCCAGATGTCGTTATCTTTCTTGTAGGTGAGGATATAATCGAAAAATTTCTTTTGTTTCGACGTCAGTTGTGCATTGTCCATAAATAGATACTGTATGATATATGTGCAATAAATGAACAATTCATGTAAAGGTCAAGCGATGAAACCATCTTTTTTTCTACTATTACTTTGTTTCTTACTGACGGTAGGATGCAAACCCGCCGAAATGGCGGTCAAATCACGGTCGGATGACCGTATGCAGGTGTCCGAAGCCCGTGCCGAAAAAGATGTGAATTCCTTATTTAGCCTGGTTTCCAGCCCAGATCATCTGGTTCGCGACGCATCTTGGCGGGCATTGGCAAATGTCACCGTAGAAAACACCGATACACTGATGTCATTGGTATTGGCGGATGAATCCCACCTCGCTTTCTTTTCCCTTAGCATGCAATCCCTGAATTCAACGCAGCTCAGACGATTAGAAGGGATGTGGTCCGAGCGTGAAGATCTCCGCAATTCCATCAGCATGGTCCTCGGGCTCACAGGCGACAAACTATCCCGTGATTTTCTTCTATCCCAAGCGACTGTCAGTTCCAATACTCCATGGGAATCCGAATTCGCATTGGCGCTACATCGCCGATTCTTGGTGGATGCACCGGATCCAAAACAGCTGGAACCGATTCTCTTCCGCATCACCCAGTCGTCATCACCTGAGATACAACGAGCTTGGTTATATGGATTTTATCGAAGTCCGATTGTATGGCTCGATTCGCTGCAAGCCGAACACTTGTTTGTGTATCTGAATGATCGTGCTACGCACATGGATCCCTTCGTGAAGCAGATGATCGTCTCCATACTGGCCAAAGCGAAGCATGCGTCATTATCTGATTTTCTAGTCGGTCATCTGGATACACCACAACCCCATTCCTTCCGGACCGAGGTCGTTCGGGCTGTGTTCCGATATCCGGACATGAGTGAATCCCGCACGGCAATTCTTGTGACAGTATTGAATGGGGCCCTGGATGAACAGAATGTGCCTTTGGCTCTCGAAATCTTAAATAGCGTCAATCAGATTCCTCATGCAGCACCTCTTGCTCCCGTTTTGGCGGACTATGTGATGGCTCGATCGGATGTGGCGGAACCGATTTCCTATGCCGCAATGCGCATCAAAGGGCTCAAACCCACATCCATCCCGGATAATCCAGCCCTGACCCAAGAATACATTGGTTTGATGGGCGATTCGATCGATGTGTACGAAATCATGATGCGCCATCCCGATCCTATCCGTGCCTATCAGACCTTGATGCGGATCGGTCCGAAATTGGAGCAAGAAAGGAATCTCGGGGTTATCGTTCGACTCGGATTGTCGCATCCAGCACCTCAAGTCGCGGATTTTGCAGTAGGCATGTTGAAGCGAACGGCACTTTGGTCGCCCTCTGATGAGCAAAATCATGCTCGACTCGTAGTGGCCGGGGAAAAGCGCCAAACCCCGATTCCTGGGTTGATGGTACCACCTTATGAAACCATGGTATCAAACCCGATCTGGATTCTGGAGACATCCGAAGGGCGGATCGTGATTGAATTGGATGGACCACGCGCACCCGCATCCACCCATGCTATCGTCACCCTAGCCAATTCCGGATATTATGATGGCACGTTTTTCCATCGTGTGATTCAGAATTTCGTGATCCAAGCCGGGTTGTCGTTTTCAGGCGAATTGACCGAGCCCAGATTTACGGTTCCCACCGAAGGCATCGAAGATCACTTCGAGCGCGGATCGTTGGGAGTGGCCAGTTCGGGTCGCGATACCGAGGGCGGACAGTTTTTCATCATGCATCAGTGGGTGCCACATCTGAACGGACGCTATTCCAACATCGGGAAGGTCGTGGAAGGGATGGATGTGGTCGACCGCATTTGGCAAGGCTCCCTCATCCATTCGTCCCGCATCGAATTACCGTAAGGTCTGCTCCAATTCCAAGGAGGCGTTGCTTTGTTCGTCGCGGTACTTCACGATGATGGCGCAGGACATGGACAGGCCCAGGCCGGAAGCCCAGGTACGGTCTCCGCTAACTGGGCGCGAACCCGGCACAACGACGGCATCCGCCGGAATGGCTTCACCTCGCTCGAGGATCCGTTCGTTCACGGCATCGTATACCGGCACACCACGGGACAGCACAACGCCGGGTGCGACCACGGCGCGTTTTCCGACCCGGATGCCTTCCACGACCACGCTTCCGGCCCCGATGAAGGCGTCATCTTCGATCACAACCGGTGTCATGCCGATAGGTTCGAGCACGCCACCGATTTGAACGCCGGCAGATAGATGCACCCGTTTCCCGATCTGCGCGCATGAGCCAACAAGCACATGTGAATCCACCATCGTGCCCTCATCCACATAAGCACCGGTGTTGATGTAGCTCGGCGGCATCACGATCACGCCTTTCGCGACGAACGCGCCGCGACGGATGGATGTGCCGCCCGGAACCACGCGTACGCCATTCGCGGTGGTGAATCGCTGTGGTGGTAGATTATGCTTATCCACGAATCCTCCGTCCATCTCTGTCAATTCACCGGCTTTGAAGGCATCCAGAATGGATTGCTTCACCTCGGGGTTGGCTGTCCAACCGGTTTCGGATTCATTGGCACTACGAAGGTCACCGCGCTCGAGCGCGTTCAATACAGATTCCCAATTCGACATGATTTAAGCAGGTATAGTGATGTGATGTTCATGCCAGTCTCTCACTCTGCGGGAAATCGCAGAAAGCGGGTGGGAGGGAGGCATGTCGTTGGCATGAAGGGGCAATTTCACGGTATTCGTGGAAATATGGCCGTCCAGCATGAGAATGGTTTTGACGGGTACAGGGTTGGATGCGATGAAAAGCGCCGCACTGGCTTCTTTCCAGAGGGCGATGTCCTCGGGTGTGAGTTCACCTGCCAATGCCAACTCCACATAGGTCCGGGTCGCATCAGGCCAGATATTGCCAGCCACGGAAACGAGTCCGTGAGCACCCAAAGGCGCGTACTCTCCCATCATTGGGTCGTCTCCGCTGAACACGAGCACATCCCGAGCCGCTGCCACATAGGCCGCGAATTGTTCTTCGGAGCCGCTCGCTTCTTTGATGGCCCAGAAATGAGGATGGGATGCGAGTCGACGCACGGCCTCTTTGTTCAGCTGACATCCTGTCCGGCCAGGCACATTGTAGAGCATGCAGGGCCGCGTCGCCGTGTTCAGAAGAGCTGAAAACCATGCATATTGGCCGTTTTCGCCAGGTTTGGAGTAGAGCGGCGTCACCATCAGGTAAGCGTCGAGGTGTTGTGTTTCCAGATAGCGCAACCATGTGAGTGTGCCGGGAAGATCGAAGCCTCCCACGCCGCACATCACCGGAACGGTCAGATTCAGCGAGCAGGTGAAGGCGACGATGCGCCGCCGTTCCTCTTCGCTTAGGTTCAAGCCTTCCCCGGTGCTACCGAGGATGACAATGCCGTTTCCGGCAGATTCCTGCATTCGCAGCAGGGTTTCGAAATCAGTTAAAGACAGGTCGCCATCGGCCGTTAGTGGCGTAACGATGGCGGTCCAAAGTACAGGATTCATGATACGTGTGGTCTTAGGGTGGAAAGATGTTGACGTATCACCTGATGGAATGCGAATAAGCCTCCATCCGGCATGACGACCGGATTGAGAATCCATTCCGTGGCTTGAAGCGCCCCCTCGGCGAAAATGCGCCGATTCAGGGCTTCGTGCCGGAGTGTGATCCGCTCGGTGGCGGTGCTCACGGTGAGTTCATGATCACCGACCACATCTCCGATCCGTTCGGATGAGATGTCGGCGGGATGTCCCAACCATTGGCGCCAACTCAGCGCGGTGCCGCTTGGAGCATCCAACTTCTGCGTGTGGTGTGTCTCGCGGATGCCGAACCCGGCATCGGGCATCACGTCGGAAGCCAATCCCAAAATGGGAAGGATTTCTCGGACGAGATGCATCCCCAAACTGAAATTGCTGGCATAGATCCAGCGGATGTTCTGTTCGGTGAGGTTTCGAGAGAACGCGTCGGTTCCACCTGGAAAGGTGAAGCCGGTGCTGCCGCATACCACGGGCAGCTTGGTTCGGAGCAGAAGCGGGATGTGGGACAGAAACGCATCGCCAGGTAGGAAACTAATCACAACGTCGCAACCCGAGAGCGCCGCTTCGGAAGCGGGATTCGAGCGGTTGAACGTAGTGACAGTGAGACCATCTCGTAGTGAGGCCACGTTAGCGACCTCCGATCCGGTTTTACCGCTGCCTAGCAGGGCGATGTTCATGAACTCCTCTTTGATTCGATCAGGTGATGTCGGGAATTCCACCTTCAGAGGATGCGGGCAAGTGAAAAGCGATGCGGATGCAGGAGCCTTTCACCTAAAGCGCTCCATGCGTCCCATTCCCATAGGACCCATGACAGTCGATGGGATTCAACCCGATCAACCAATCCGACTCGCTTCCGACACGAATCGAATTTCGGCAGGACGCCCCCTCACGCATCGTCAACGGCTTCGGTGCCTCGAATGCGCTGCCTGGCGGCTGCACCTCTTCAGGAAGATCAAAGATAAGAAAAAGGAAGAACAAGTACTCAGGGAAGAACAAGTATTCAAGGAAAGACGAAGCATAACTCCACTTGAGTACCTGAGTACTTGAGTAATTGAGTAATTGCTATCCGAGAGGCGTAAACGCTTGAATCCCCGTGATATCCCTTCCAATGATGAGCCCATGGATATCATAGGTGCCTTCGTAGGTGTTCACGGATTCGAGGTTCACCATATGATGGATCACGCGGTATTCGCCGGTGATTCCGTTTCCGCCATGCATGTCGCGTGAGACACGGGCGATGTTGAGAGCTTTGCCGCAGTTATCGCGCTTGGCCAAGGAAATCATGCTCGGATGGGCATTGCCTTGATCTTTCAATTGTCCCAAACGGAATGCCAACAATTGCATGGTGGTGATGTCAGTCGCCATGTTCGCCAATTTGGTCTGAATCAATTGGTTGGCGGCCAGTGGTTTTCCGAACTGCTTGCGTTCGAGCGTATAGGTGCGTGCGCGATGGAAGCAATTTTCAGCCGCGCCGATCACTCCCCAAGCGATTCCATATCGGGCGTTGTTGAGGCAGGAAAACGGTCCTTTGAGTCCGGAAACCTTTGGCAAATAGTTCTCATCCGGCACAAAACAATCTTCCAATGTGATTTCACCCGTCCAGCTCGCACGAAGCGACATCTTGTTGTGCGTGACCGGCGTTCCGAAGCCTTTGAACCCGCGTTCGACGATGAATCCGCGGATGACGCCCTCATCCGATTTTTTCTCTTTCGCTTTAGCCCAGACGATGGCGATGTCGGCGATGGGTGAATTCGTGATCCACATCTTTGCGCCGTTAAGGATCCATCCGCCATCCACTTTCAGAGCGGTGGTGGTCATGCTGCCGGGATCGGAGCCATGGTCGGGCTCGGTGAGTCCGAAACAGCCGATGAGTTCGGCGGATGCGAGTTTGGGCAAGAAGCGTTGTTTCTGTTCTTCGGTGCCGAAGTCGCTGATGGGGTACATCACCAAGGAGGATTGGACCGACATGAAGGAGCGGTAGGCCGAATCGACACGTTCCACTTCGCGTGCGATGAGTCCGTAAGCTGTGTACGACGCACCCACGCCGCCATATTCGGGAGCGATGGTGGAGCCAAGCAGGCCGAGTTCAGCCATTTCAAGCGGGATTTCTTTTTCGAAGATCTCTTCCTGATTGCCGCGCATGGCACGGGGTTCGAGTTTGGATTGCGCGTAGTCGCGGGCGGTTTCCATGATCAAGCGATCGTCTTCATTGAGAAGCGATTCGAACTGGAAGATGTCTTCGAAATTGAATTTTTGCATAAGATGTTAGACTCGTTTGGCGGTCATGGAAAATAACTCTTTTCGATGTAGGATTCTTACATTCAGGCCACATGATTGCGTTCCTGATTCTCCTATTTGTCCAGATCTTACCTCCATTCGAGCGGTTGACGATCGAAGACGGATTGTCGCAAAACATGGTTCTGGATCTGATTCATGACCGCCAGGGGTTTCTTTGGATCGCCACGAAAGACGGACTCAATGTCTATGACGGACTGCGCTTCAAGGTCTTCCGCAACGTACCGGGCGACAGCACCACGCTGGCCAACAACGTGGTGAACCAGTTGTGGGAACATCCCGATGGATCCATCTGGATGGTGACGAACGGTGGAGGATTGCATCGCTTGGATCCACGCATGGAAACGTTCTATCGGATCCATCCACCCGAGGTCGATTCGGTATGGTCGACCTTGCGCTATGCGAACAGCATCACTGGAAACGCCGAATCGGTCTGGATTTCTTCTTCCGCGGCCGGCATCTATCGGTATGATTTGCGATCAGGGACCATGGCTCCTTTCGAACATTGGAATTCAACGCATCTCGATGCTACGGTCAAGGAAGTGAGGATGGATGCGGTCGGAAATGTGTGGATCGTGTCTGCGAAAGGATTCCACTTCTATGATGCGGCTACGGATCGACTGATTGAGGATTTGAATCAACCCACGCTGATTCGCGCAAATGACCTTCGTGTGATCGATGACTCCACCGCTTGGGGTCTGACCTACTATGGGTTTTTTAAGCTGGGGTTCCGAAACGGGACATTGGAACGGCTGTATTCGAGTGATGTGGATGAGTCCATCCGTCTCAATAGTTTAGCCGTGAATCGAGACAAATCCGTGTGGGTGGGAGGCTTGGAACACCTGTTTCATTTCGATGCGGACGGATCTGGTAAGAAAATCATCGCGGATGTGGATGTGCGACTTACATCTGCGATCGTAGAGGATCGAAGCGGCATCCTATGGATGGGAACCGCAGGATGGGGATTGCTCAAGTACAACCCCAATCAGCAAGCGTTCAAGTCGACCGTCGGAAATCCGATCGCGACCATTCATGAACAGGTGTTGAACCGAATCGAGCCCTATTTCCCAGTGAATAGAAACGATCGAGGCGCTTCGATAACTATCGTCACAGCGGATTCTAAGCAACGTGTCTGGGTCGCCGCGGATTATTTCAATCTTGCTGTTTATGATCCCCGAACAGATCGTGTTCGTGAATTCAGTTTGGGTCGTCAGTTGTCTCCAATTGGAATCGCAAGGCGATTCACTCAGATCGTTGAGGCCATCGATGGGTCGATATGGCTTGGGGGACCCGGAGGGTTATATGCGCTGGATGAAGAAGCCGATCACGTGGATTTTGTCGCCATCCCGAGGGAAATCGACAATTTGAGCGGTAAACCCGACATCACCGCTCTGTATGTGGATAGATCCGGTGTGTTTTGGATTGGAACACCTGACCAAGGCCTGGCCCGGTACGACACAAATACCCGCCGACTTCAGTGGTATAGAACCAATGAGACAGATGATGTTTTAAGTATTCTTTCTGATCCGATTGAACCCGATCGGTATTTATGGATCGGAACCGAAGGTGGCGGCTTGAATCGGATGGATCTCGCGACGGAAACGTTCCGCCATTTCGGACTGAATGAGGGATTGCCCAGCATGGTGGTGTATGGAATCTTGACGGATGAACAGAATAACCTATGGTTCAGCTCGAACAATGGCTTGAGCCGGTTCAATCCGATTGATTTCAGCATACGGAATTTCGATGTGTCCGACCGGCTTCAAGGCAATGAATTCAACCGAAACGAGTATGCGAAATTACCGGATGGCACACTCTTTTTTGGCGGGGTGAATGGATACACATCCTTCCTTCCATCAGAGGTCCGTCTCAATCAGCAAAAGCCGAATGTGGTACTCACAGATTTCAGGATCTCAAATAAACCAGTGCAACGTACGGTATGGATGACTTCAGATAGCGAACCCATCCGATTGAGGCATGATCAGCGCATGATCACTTTCGAGTTCGCGGCATTGGAATTTTCAGCGCCGGATCGTAACCGGTACCGATATCGGATGATCGGTTACGACAGCGATTGGGTGGATGCTCGGTTTTCGCCGACGGCGACATACACCAACCTTCCCCCACAGGAGTATGTGTTTCATGTTCAAGCCTCCAATAATGATGGAATATGGAATGATGTTGGATTACAGATTCCGCTGAATATTGAGCCCCCTTTCTGGATGACATGGTGGTTCCGTTCGTTGTTGGGTCTGATTCTTATAGGAAGCGTTGTATCGGCCTATCGCTGGCGGATCCGTCAAATGCGTCGCGAAACCCAACGCATGGAAGAAGTGTCGCGCTTGCTCATCGAACGTCAAGAAGAAGAACGGTCGCGATATGCGCAAGAAATGCACGATGGTCTAGGGCAAGAACTGCTTGTGATGAAGCAGTGGGTCAGTACGTGGGCAAAACACAGCTCCCAAGAGGTAGAGAAAACCCATTATTCGGATTTGTCGAACCAAATCAGCTCTATTCTGAAGTCGGTGAAGAACATCACCTACAATTTGCGGCCTCCTGAACTTGATCGCATTGGTGTGAGCGAAACCGTGCGCTATCTATTGGAAGAAAGCTGTCGTGCGGCGGACATCGCCATAGAACTGGATATGGATGACGTAGATCAATACATCGCATCTGAACATCATATCAGTGTCTTGAGGATCATGCAGGAAATGGTGAGCAATACAATGCGTCACGCCAACGCCACACACATTCAAGTCGGTATTCATGTGGAAAGTGGCCACATCGGTATCCAATACAGCGACAATGGGATCGGTTTTGATCCACAAAAATTGGATTCTCCAAAGGGATTGGGATTGTCCGGAATATCCGAGCGTGTGCGTATACTTGGTGGCAGCTTGTCTATCCAATCCGCACCTGGGAATGGCGTTTCCATCACCATACAATTACCCGTGTATGAGCGTAACGATACTATTGGTTGATGATCATCCGATCACGCGAAAGGGCATCCGCGACACGCTCAATGAGCATCCCGAATGCCGGGTGGTAGGTGATACAGGCACAGCTGCGGACACATTTGATTTGCTCGAACGCCTCCGTCCGGATGTGTTGGTGATGGATGTTGAGATGCCAGGTACGGATGGGCTGACTATTCTCGGCCGCATCCAGGCCGAAAAGCGGCCAGTCAAAGTCATTATTCTGACCATGTACGACCAGGAGCCGATCTTCCGCAAAGCGATGCGCTTGGGCGCCGCGGGTTATGTGCTGAAGGAAAGCGCCATTGATGACATTCTGAGAGCGGTGTTGACGGTGGCGAAAGGGAAGACCTATGTGAGTCCGTCATTGGGTGGATTTTCACTGAACCGCGATACAGAACTGACAGATAAAGAGCAGGGTATCTTGAGGATGACCGCTGAAGGGAAAACCAGTTCCAAAATGGCGGCGGACCTGTTTCTGAGTGAACGGACGATAGAAAGCCATCGCAGAAACATCTGCAAGAAATTGGGTCTTGAAGGCAAGAACGCTTTGCTGGCATACGCGATGTCGAACAAAGACACCATCCTAAGGGGTAACCCTTAGTCGATTCAGGGGTAACACGGATTTCATCGCGAGTAGCGGGGTTGTTACTTACGCGCACCTATGAAATCTCCCATCCTTTTCCTATTGGTCGCGTTATTTGTTGCGATCAACCCCGCTCAAGCCCAACCCGGTAACATGGCCACGTTCGATGGGGTCGATGATTATTTGGTGATTGGGGATGGAACCTATCGCCCGAATGTGACGCTCGAATTTTGGATCAAACCGGACAAACATAACCAGACCTTGGCGATTCGAACCAATGCTGGCGGCTTCGAGGCGGGACAATGGTCGAACTTGTTGAGCATTGACGCGAATGGTCGACTTGTCTACAAGATTCTGGACGACAAGGCCAATGATATTGCTGTAGGGTATTCGTATGCCGAGGTCACACTTACCGGCAACACCGTGCTCACGATCGGTCAGTGGGTGCATGTCGCCGCCGTGGCGATAAACGGTAGCCCCGGAACCATGAAACTGTACATCAATGGTGTGGAAGACGCCTCGGGCAACAACTTTTATCGCTCTTGGACGGGTGGTGACCAATGGCATATCGGCACCAAACCTTCCTCCGGTTTACCGAAATTGGATGGGGATGTTGATGAAATCCGCCTATGGAGAGTTGCTAGAACAGCTGGACAGATACTTGGTGAATATGGCGTACCGATGGTGACGCCCTTGTCGAGCGACATCATCGCCGCAGTTAATTTCGACGCGGCTCATAGTGCGACATTGGTCAATGGCGTGAGCCTCGTTGCTTCCACGGTTCCAATCAGCCATAGCCACGTAATCACTGGCATTTCGCCGACTACGGCCAGTGTCGGCAGCACGATTGCCATCTCAGGAGCGGGATTCAGTACCACCGCATCCGACCATGTTGTCTGGTTCGGAGGTGTGAAAGGGAATGTGACCGCATCCACCACCACATCGCTGACGGCAACCGTGCCGCTCGGTGCTGGATTCGGGCCAGTGTCCGTCACTCTGGCGGGAAAGACCGTTCATTCCAAGCTTTCGTTCAGTACGTCGTATGACGCAGACCCACTTGGCGCCACCTCCTTCCCAACGCATCCTGGTACAACATTCACCAAGTTTGAAACCAGTACCCGAAATAGATGGGCCGGCCAGCTAGTGGATCTCGACGGAGACGGCAAGCCCGATCTGCTACATAGCTATTTAGGCTCACCAGGAGGGGTTTCCATATTTCGGAACATTCATGTGAGCGGAGCGATGAGTGCCTCGAGCTTTGCTGCACGGCAGGATATCTCCACCGGCAACAACCCAAGAAATGTGCAGGTAGGTGATTTGGATGGAGATGGCAAGCTGGATCTGGTGGTCTACAGCGAAGGCTCCAATACCATCACCGTGTTGCGGAACATTAGTACGATCGGTGACATCACGTTCGACCCGCATTTCATCAATACGAACTACATGGGCGGTTATGAACCTCGGGAAACCGCCCTCGGCGATGTGGACGGGGATGGAAGGTTAGACATCGTCACCGCCGGATATATTGATTCGGAGTTCGGTTTTCGGCTATCCGTATTGCGGAACACCTCGGTGCCGGGTGCACTCGCCTTCACAGAATCGCGCACCATCATCAACAGCACGCCGAATCATCTTGCGGTAGCCGACATGGACGGGGACGGTAAAGCCGATGTGGCCTACACCCAGGGTGGCGGCACTATGGCTGATCAACTTGTGCGCGTGTTCCGCAGCACCTCCACCCCCGGAACCATCTCATTCGCCACGTCACAGATGTATCAAGCCTCCACAAACACGCCCTATGCGATTTCAGCAGGAGACTTGAATGGGGATGGCCTTCCTGAAATCGTCATCACCTTATCAGGCGGATCTTCAATCAATGTCTTCCCTAACACAAGTACCAGCGGAACCATCTCTTTTGGCACCCGCCAAGACTATTCGGCGAAGAGAGGTAGTGCATACTCGGATATCCGATTAGCGGATATGGATGGGGATGGGAAACCAGAGGTGTTGGTGGCCGGTCCGACCGAGCCGGGTTCCCACTTGGTGATGTTGCCAAATGCCAGCAGTGGAGGGACTGTGTCACTGGGAGCAAAGCAGACCTTCATTTACCAAGAACAGACCGATGTCAGGACGATCTACGGCCTGGCTATCGGCGATGCCGATCTTGATGGCAAGCCGGATGTTGTCGCCATGGCATACCAGAGCATCGCCTTTTTCAACAACCGTTCCGGAAGCGCCACGGCCTCCGTCGGACTTACGAACCTAGGGTATGGCGCTACAGGATCAACTGTCGAAAAAACGGTGACACTCAGCAACTCCGGATCATTGCCCTTGTCGATCGCATCCATAACATCCTCGAATCCTGATTTCACATTTTCACCGACCACTGGCACGATCAATGCAGGAGCCAGTATGAACGTGATGGTCACGGTTTCATCGTCCACATCCGTCACGAAAACCGGTGTTCTCACGGTGAATCACAACGCGCCGAACCCGGTGTCCACATCGACCTTGTCGATTCAATTCATCCCGATGCCTCTTGCCGCGCCAGTGATGGCGGCCGTTTCGGCTCTCTCGCAAACCACATTCACGGCAAATTGGTCGGCGGTGAACTATGCGACCGGATATCGGGTGGATGTGTCGACAATATCCAATTTCAGCACGTTTCTGAGCGGCTATGAAAACCGGTCCGAAGCCTCCAACGCACTCACACTAACCGGACTTACAGACGGCACCACCTATTATTTGCGTGTTCGCACTGTAGACCCGAACGGTGGTTCGAGCGCGAATTCGTCCACGGTAACGGTGACCACTCCTGCGTATTTCGCGGGAGGAAACGGCACGATAGGCAATCCCTATTTGGTCGCAAGTGCGGCGGGATTGGATTATGTTCGCAACAACGTGAACGCCTACTACCGCCAGACGGCAGACATCACGCTAGAGGGCACGTGGTCGGCGATTGGCGGTTTCAATGGCAGTTATGATGGGGATGGGTACGCCATCAACGGTCTTGTCACAACCGGCACGTCGTCGTATCGGGCGTTGTTCGCCTCCATCAACACAACCAACGGGATGTTGCGCGATCTCAGACTGGTCGGAGTCAGCATTCAGGGCGGTGACCGCAGTGCTGGAGCCGTTGGCATCCTCACTACTGGCGCTAAGGTTGTGAATGTGACCGTTACAGGTTCGGTGAGCAGCAGCAATGTGTACATCGGTGGATTGGTCGGTGAGCTGCAATCGGGTGCGCGGATCGACTCGTCGGCATCGCATGCCACGGTAAGCGGGTCTCAAGATGTGGGTGGATTGGCCGGTTATTCGTCAGGAATCATCAGCCATAGTTATTCGACAGGCGCGGTTTCGGCAAGCAGCAGTTATGCGGGAGGTGTGGTTGGTCGTGCGTACGGTGGAGTGATCGAAGATGTGTATGCTACTGGCGCTGTAACCTCTAACTCAGGCGCTGGAGGCTTGGTAGGTTTTTTGGATACGGCAATCTTGCGAAGGGCCTATGCTTGGAACACTGTGACGGGCACGAATTCACCAGATGCTTTGATTGGAAATCGCTTTTCTGCGACCACCACGAATTTGTACTGGAACACGGACAATGGACGGGCCACTTCCTCCACACCGAACAGCACCGGACTTACCGGCATAGAGATGCGCAGTTCCAGCACGTTCACCGGGTTCGATTTCAATGCGGTTTGGCAGAGCGAGTCGGGTGCGGCCCGATCTATGCCGTATTTGCGTGGACAAGCCCAGTCGCCTCGGCCTGGCTATGTGACTACGCCATCGCAAGTGGCGTTGGCCACTCCTTTGGACGATGCGGTCGGGACCGGAATTCGGCCCACCTTCACGTGGTCGGCGGCCATGCTGGCCGGAACATATCAGCTTCAAGTATCCGCATCCTCCGATTTCACGACCGGGATGCAGTCGTATACCGGCATCAGCACACCCACCTACACAATGACCACTTCTTTAACCACGAACGCGGTGTATTACTGGCGTGTGCGTGGAGTGAATTCCGGAAATGCGGAAAACGGACCTTGGAGCGAGGTTTGGAGCTTCACCAGCAGTCCGGTGAAGTTGACGGAGCCTGGCTCGGCGCTTGTCTTTGCCAATAACAGCTATGTGACGGTTCCCTACACCGCGGCGCTGAATCCTGCAGCATTTACCGTCGAGTTCTGGGCCAAACCGACAGGTGGAACCGCATTGCGGATGGCCATCTCATCGCGGACGACATCCATCAACGGGTATCAGGTGCTCATCACAGATACCGGACTTTGGCAAGTGATGCTTGGAACGTCGAGTGCTTGGGTCACTTTGAATGGGCCTACCGCAGTCATCGGCCAATGGTCACACATCGCACTCACCTACGGTTCCGGAACAGCGCGGCTGTACGTGAATGGTCGCCAGGTTTCAAGCACCACGCTCACGCACTTGACGAACCCCAGTGGTCAACTTCGGGTCGGAGCGATCGCAACCACAAACCAGTTTCCGTTTATCGGCGCATTGGATGAAGTACGAATCTGGTCGAATGCTCGCACCGCAGATCAGATCCGTCGACTGATGCATCAACCCGTGATCGGCTCGGAAACCGGGCTGGTCTCGGCATGGAACTTCGATGAAGGAGCCGGAATGATTGCGTACGATGTCACCACATCCGCACGAAATGGGATCACCACCAATCCGAGCTATACCACGTCTGATTTGCCCGAGTCTGGAGCCTTTATCGAAGGAACGAATGATGCGTGGTACTTCCTATCAAACCCAACATCGGGCGTCACGCTGGCGCAGTTCCTGGAGCCGTTGTGGACCCAAGGCGCTGTCGGTTCGGATTCACCAAATGCCGGGTCGCCGAATGTGTATCGACTGAATGAGGCGGCGTGGACCTATGAAGCCGTCGCCGATTTGACGGTCGAAGCCACACCGGGAGTCGGATTTTTGGTGAGAGTGTATAAAAATGATGTCTACCAAGTGGAAGGGACCTTTCCGAAGCGGCTGAAAGTGACGCGATCATCGCTTCCGAGCCGCATCCAACTGCCTGCAAGTCACACGCCGGGCTCCATCCATTCGGGCTTCAATCTGGTAGGGAATCCGCTACCACGTGCCATTGATTGGGAGCATGCGGGATGGAATTTTTCTAACATTTCACCCACGGTGTATGTGTACGACCACACTCAGAACACCTATCGGACGTGGAACCGGTCCCTAGGCGCCGGCACGAACAGCGGATCGAGGCGGATCTCGCCATTGCAAGGCTTTTTAATCCAAAGCACGGGCGCTTCCGCGGATTTGAGCGTACCCGTAGAAGCGGTCACGCCCGACGAAACGCCGCTATTTAAGGAACTCATGGATGCCGAACGACCCATTCCTCGCATCACACTCACTTTGAATCGTGGCGACAGGAAAGAAGAAACCGCCATCCTGTTCAACAAATCCGTCGAAGAGCTGGAATCACGCTATCCCACACTCCAGCTTGAACCGATGGATTCCGACAAGATGCTGATCTTCAGCGTGGATGCGGATGGAAACCGAATCGATATGTCGGAGCAGCCGGCCGAAACTGCGACCTATCTGGAAATACCGATCGCAATCGACATCCGCGATGCGGGAACATTGTCGATGCGGTTGTACGCCGAGCATCTTCCCGAAACGTGGGCGATGATGCTGGTGGATAAACAAACCGGGGCTTATGTGCCGATGTCGGACGAGGCGGAGTATGGATTCGAGCACCAATCCCTGACGAAGGCCGCTCCGGATTCCATCCAAGCGCTCCTCCCGAAAGCGGTGCTAGCCGCTTCGACAGAAGTTCCGAGGTTTGCGCTTCGTGTCGGACCAGAATTGCCTGCCGCGCCGAGTGAGCTGCCATTGGAATTCGGATTGGCTCAAAACTTTCCGAACCCGTTCAATCCGTCAACGGTGATCAGATATCAGAAATCGGAGAGCGGGCATACGAGATTGACTGTCTATGACGTCTTGGGTCGCGAAGTCGCCGTTCTGGTGGATGGTGTGATGCCGGCCGGGGCGCATCAGGTCACATTCGATGCGTCTTCATTGGCCAGCGGGATGTACATCTACCGATTGAGTGCCGGAGGGCAGGTGATTACGAGAAGGATGATGCTCTTGAAGTGATCTTAAAACCGTCTCCATCGATAGCTTGTAGAACCGCTATTACTGATTTGGGATTGATAATCGTAGCGGGCGAACCCGATATGATTGATGACGGAAATGCCAGGATACATAAAATTCGTAGGTATGGATAATGTGAATTCCTGAAGACCTGCAGGTACACGGCGCCTTGTCATACCAGGTCCTCCTCCGGAATTCACACCTGCGGAATATGAAGTACTCCCATTAAACGTAAACGATGATAGGTTGCCGTTATAGGGAGGCATCGGTAAGGCGCCATCTTGCGCGACTAGACTCCAGTAACCGTATTTGGTTTCCACAATCTCACGGATGGATTCGGAAGTGGTGGTGTAGGTCGTGTCCGTATCCGTGATAGACCGATCCAACAGTTCGACCTTTACCGAGTATCGAAATCCTCCATCCTCAGGTGTCTTTGCAAGCACCGTGTGTCGGTAGAACGTATTAACCGTGCCATGCCAACAAGGCGGACAGTTTCCGGCTGGGGTTTTCGTGTAAATATGGAGCAAGCGCCATTCCGTACCCACTTCAAAATTAAACAAATCGACCAATGGCCGGGTTTCCGACTCGAAGTAAAATCTGAATCCGGCGTTAACAGATCCCGCGGTCGCAACGAACTCATGACCTGCGATAGATGCGGTGATGGAGTTTGTATTCCAAGGGGTGCCGACAGGGAGTTTTATGGTTGCCTTGCCATATTCGTCGGATATGACGACGGTGTTGGTTGAGGTCTCTTCGAACCGCACATCTGAAATGGCTTGTGATTGCGATGATTCGAATGTCAGGTAGGCGAAAACGTCATAGGAATCAAATTCGCGAGTCATCGCCGCCACGATTGCGGTTGTAGCATGAGGGTCGATGGTGATCACGTTTTGGGCAAAATCACTGTGTCGGACTCGGATCACATAATCTGAATTGTGCGTGATGATGATCGATTTTTCAGACGTTGCACCGAATCCGATCGAGTCACGCACGATTCCATCGATTTCTATCAACATGTGAGCGTTCGTCACATTGTTCAAAGATCCGTTTGGGAGGGACTCTTTAATCTGAATGACGCGGACTTTACTCGATTGGGCTGATTCCAATGTAGATTGGCCGTCTTTAATAGCCTTCACTGAATGTGTGGAAAAGAGATGTTCTCGGTGGTATACCTCAACATTGTAGGTGGATCCTGATTGTGCCGAGAAAGAAGTGTTACCCTCGAAATCGGTTTTCAAGTGAATCGCACTGTCCAGTGCACTGCTAGTGATGCGGATCGATGCGAATTGCAGAGGCGTTTTTGTGTTTCCAGACACAGACAGTACGGAAAGGGTATTCTCCGTCAGATTCGTGTCTGAGTTCGATCCACTTGGCGATGAGCAACCCAGTGCGAACAGGCTAGCGCCGAGAGCTGCTAAGATGATGTGTTTAATCAGGTTCATGAGAGTTCCTCATCTTGATATCATCCAATGTACTAGTCGATTAGGATAAATTCAACTATTGTTTCACCCATCGGATTCAGTTAGCTTAGCTAACATGAAACTCGTGAACATGCATCAGGCCAAAAGCCAATTATCCAAGCTGGTGGAAGAAGCCTTAGCCGGTCAGGATGTGGTCATTGCGCGGAATGGCGTGCCAACAGTAAGGTTGACCCGGTTCAGTGATGATATTCTTCGAACGCCTGGCGCGCTCAAGGGTGAGATATTCATCCCAGATGATTTTGACGAGATCGACGAAGAGATCATCCGTGATTTTGAAGGGTCGGATGACGATGAATTATTTAATTGATACCCACATTTTGCTCTGGTGGCTCACTGAAAGTCATCTGTTGCCCAAGCCGATTCGGACGATACTCGAAAAGAAGCCGGTTTGGATGAGTGTGGTCAGTCCATGGGAAGTATACACGAAAGAGCAGAAAGGCAAATTGGTTCTACCTCCCACGTTTGATCATGCCATTCGAAGCACAGGATTCATCCGGCTGGATGTGGACCTGAATCATGTGATCGACTATCGATCGTTGCCCCGCCATCATGCCGATCCGTTCGACCGGATGCTGATCGCCCAAGCCCGGATCGAAGGGTTGACCCTCATCACCGCAGACAAGCGCTTCACGAAGTATGATGTGGCCGTGACGTTGGTTCAGCCCTAACCCATCAACGCTTTCCCGATCACCATCCGCTGAACTTCGCTGGTTCCTTCGCCGATTTCCAGGAGTTTCGCGTCGCGCAAGAATCGTTCGGGATGATATTCTTTCGTGTAGCCGTATCCGCCATGGATTTGGATGGCATCCAGCGCGGCTTGTGTCGCTTTTTCGGACGTGAACAGCTTCGCCATACTCGCTTCGATGGTATGCGGCTTGCCATTGTCTTTGAGCCAGGCAGCTTTATGGACCATGTTCCGAGCCGCTTCCAGATTCACCGCCATATCGGCCATTTTGAAACGGATGGACTGGAAATCGCCGATGGCTTTGCCGAACTGCTTGCGTTGCGAAGCATAATTCACGGATTCTTCCAAGCTGCCACGAATGATGCCGACGCCGAGTGCGGCGATGCCGATGCGTCCGCCATCCAGCACTTTCATAGTGTCGATGAAGCCATGATTCAATGCGCCGAGTTGATTTTCAGCGGGGATGCGGACATCCTCGAAATACAGCTCACACGTGTCGGAACTGTTCATGCCGAGCTTGTGAAGTTTGGGTCCGTGCGAAAATCCCTTCATTCCTTTTTCCACAATGAACGCGGTGACGCCTTTCGCACCTTTTTCACGGTCGGTGACAGCTAATACAACAAAGATTTCCCCGACTGAACCTTGCGTGATGAAGATTTTCGAGCCGTTGATCACCCATTGGTCGCCATCTTTCACAGCGGTGGTTTTCATGGCAGACGCATCACTTCCGGAACCAGGTTCGGTGAGGGCCCATCCTCCTAATTTTGTGCCGGTGGCCAACGGAGTGAGATACTTTTTTTTCAGTTCGGGATGTCCGGCGAGGGCGATGTGTCCGGAGCAAAGAGAGGTGTGCGAAGCGACGGTCAAGGCCAGGCTCGCATCCCAACGGGCGATTTCCTCGATGACCTGCGCGAAGCTGAGAATGTCCGAGCCACCGCCGCCATATTCCTCATCGTGGTACAGACCAAGCAGGCCGGTTTCGGCCATAAGGGGGATGAGTTCGGATGGAAATTGGCAGGACATGTCGCGCTCGATGACGGACGGAGCTACATGGCGCTCAACGAATTCACGGGCGGTATCGCGGATGAGGAGTTGGTCTTCGGTTAGGGCGAAATTCATGAAAAAGTAATTTACAGGAGGACGGGGGGACAGGAGGAAAATACCCATTAATCCGCATAAAAAGCGCTTTTATAGGAATATTTACAGGAGGATGGGGGAATGGGAGTATAATATTTACAGGAGGATGGGGGGACGGGAGGGGTTTATTACAAGCCCTTTAAATATTGGTACAGATTTAGGAATGAAAGTTCTTGGTAGTTGGAAATCTGTGTCTGATTTTTCGATATGGAACACTCTCTACTGACTAGTAAAATCATTCTATCCGCTATGCAAGTTCACACTGAGCTTGGGCCGGGACTACTGGAATCGTTGTATGAAGCGAGTCTGGAGATTGAACTTCAATCAGTGGGATTGACTGTCAAAAGGCAAGTAGATGTCCCGGTACTTTACAAAGGCAAAGAGTTGGGAATTGGATTCCGAGCAGATATGATTGTGGAAGGGATGATTGTTCTTGAATTGAAATCCGTAGAAACACTACTACAAATTCATAGAGCTCAATTAATCACCTACTTGAAAATTCTGAACCTACCGGTGGGGCTGTTGATCAACTTTAATACCATTCATTTGCGAGATGGTATTCGGAGGTGTGTACCCCATATAGGATCACCTCCTGTCCCCCCATCCTCCTGTTAATCATTCTTTAACCAAATACCCAGGCCACGCCGCGGCCTTCCTCAGGGTCGGGGTAGTTCCAGGTCACGGCGCCCTGATCGCACGCATACATGCAGGTGCCGCACTCGATGCAGTCTTCGAACTGGAAATGTACTTTCCCGCCCTCATCTTTCACATAACAGTTGGCCGGACACACATACGTCGTGCATTGATGCGGACAGCCGCTGTTGCAAATATCGGTATCAACCAGGATATGCGGCTTCGCGTCGGTCCGTGCCTGATTTACAAACCTCACTTTTCCCAAGCGCTCAGCGATGGATGTTCGACTCATAACGATCGTCCTCCTTTGAAGCCCAATTTGAGCATGGTCCACAGATTCGAAAATTTATTGATGGATCCCATCAGCATGGCCGATGTCTTGTCTGTCGGCGTATTGTCGATGGTGAAGAAACGGCGTCCGAACTCATTCACCACTTTCGGAACACTTGTGAACATCTCTTTTTCGTGAAGGAATTTCACAGCGCCCTGGAACTTCCGCAGATCTTTCAAGACATAACTCGCTTCCAATTTTTCCATGTAAGCTTGAAGGGATTTGATGCCGAAATCATTCCGTTCTTTCGCATCGGCGATGGTTTCGGCGGCGAGGATGCCGCTTTCCATCGCGAAATCCATCCCTTGAATGGCTTTTCCAGAATTCAATAACAGATTCGCGGCCTCACCAGCGATCAAGACACCATCACCCACTAATTTTTTCGGCATTGCCCGCATATCACCGGTGGATACCACATGTGCCGAATATTCGACGGTTTCGCCGCCTTTGAGCATGTCTTTCAGGACCGGATGTTGCTTGAAATCGCTCAGAACATCATACACTTTCTTCTGATCACTCAGGGTTTCGCGCATCGATTTCAGGTTCAGCACCAAACCCAGCGAAATGCTGTCTTTGTTGGTATATAGAAATCCGCCACCTTCCACGCCACCACTGGCTTGACCGATGAACTCATTCGTCAATCCGGCGTCTCCGGATAGTTGGAAGCGGTCTTCGAGCACATTTCGGTCGAAGCGGATCACTTCTTTGATGCCTGTGGCCATGTAATCGGCCGGCACATACGCCGTTTGCATGCCGATCTTGCGAACGAGCAAGTTGTTGACACCTTCAGCCAGAATGATGGAATCGGCATAAAACTCATCCCCACCGGCTTTGATGCCGACGGCTTTCCCGTTTTTGAGGATCACATCCTCCACTAATATGCTGGTGGCAAGCAGCGATTCTTCGGCAAAATCACTGGCTGCGATGGCTTCTTCCACTTTGGATGCGAGCCATGCGTCGAATTTCGCCCGCAACACAATGATGCCCTTGTAAGGCGGTTGGTTGAAATGCTCGGATTTGAAGTCGATCGAAAAGGCGGATGTCTCATCCAAAAAGGTGAGGCGGCGATGATTCACGAACCGCTCGAAACCGGCTTTTTCGTCCCAATAATCGGGAACGAGATCGTTGAGGCGGGTTCCCCATAGTACACCACCCGATACGTTTTTCGCGCCGCTGAATTCGCCCCGCTCGATGAGCAGGAATTTCAGGTTGCGACGTGCGAGGGTGAGGGCCGCGGAGAGTCCGGCGATGCCGCCACCGACAATGATGCAATCGAATTTATCGTCCATACACGGTTTTCAGTTCCGCGATCAGCGGCGGAAGGATTTTGTACAAATCACCGACCAAGCCATAGGTGGCATATTGGAAGATAGGTGCATCCGCGTCTTTGTTGATGGCGACGATCACTTTGCTGTTGAGCATACCGGCCACATGTTGGATGGCGCCGGAAATACCGATCGCGAAATACAGGGTTGGGGATACCACTTTTCCAGTCTGACCGATTTGCGCCGTCGCAGGAAACATACCGGTTTCCACTACGGCCCGTGATGCGCCAATCGCCGCACCGGTGACGGATGCGAGTTCATCAATGAGTTTCTTGCCTTCGTCGTCTTTGATACCACGTCCGGCTGCGACCACGACTTGGGCTTCGTTCAGATCCACTTGGCTTCCCGCACTTGATAGGATTTCTTTTAGCAGGATGCGGATGTCGCCCGGTTGGTATTCCACCGTTGTGATGCGGGGAGTGGACGGCGCCGTGGTGGCATCATAGGATCCGGACCGGACCGAAACCAGCACAAGATCGGCCTTGGCTTCGGCCTGTGCGAGGATTTTTGCTGCCATGACCGGACGAGTGGCGCTCACACCACCGGAAATCAGTTCAAAGCTGGACACATCCGGGAGTGCGGCCGCGCCGAGGGAGGATGCGAGGGCTCCGAGCACGTCTTTCGTCGCTTCGGTGGATGCGCAGGCAAACACAGAGGGTTTCGCTGTGGACAGAATCTGGGAAAGCGCCTGTGTAAGGGGCTGATTGAGATGCGAGGCGAAGATGGGATCGGCGATGGTGAAGATCTCGGCAGGGCCGTAGGATGCGATGTCATCGGAATATCGAGCTGGGTCGGGGTCTACGACAGCCGCGGCGAGGGGAATGCCGGCCTTGGAGGCGAGGGAGCGGGCGTGGGATAATACTTCCAGCGACGATTTCTTGATTTTGCCGTTGGATGTTGACAGGTATACTAAAATCATGAGTAGGGAAAGATATTGGTAGCTAGAAATAACAAGTACTCAAGTACTCAAGGAAGAATAAGAATGAACAAGTACCCAAGTACTCATGGAAGAACAAGGAAGAGTGGCACTTGAGTACCTGAGAACCTGAGAACATAATCTTGCTTGAGTACTTGAGCACTTGATCTTCCTTGTTTAAATGACTTTGGCCTCGTTTTGGAGCAAGTTTACCAGTTGTGATGCCAATTCAGCCGGATCCGCTTCAAATTTCTTGCCTGGCGCACGGGCGGGAACATTCGCATAACCCGTAACCATCGTTTTTCCTTTCAAGGCCGCCGCATCCAAGGCTAGATCACCTAAGCTGATCGTATCCACATTCTTTTTCTTGGATGACATGATGCCTTTCAGACTCGGAATGCGAGGGTTGTTCATATCGTTCGAGCAGGTGACCAAGCAAGGGAAGGAAAGTGACAACATTTCTTGTCCGGTATCGCCTTGGCGTTTCACCATCAGTCCGTTTCCATCGGATGTGATGCCGACCGCATTCGCGGCATATGGAAGTCCCGCTTTGTGGGCGATCATCCCGCCAGCTAGTCCAGAATCCGTGTCTTGCGATTGTTTACCGGTGAAGACCGCATCATATGATTTGGTTTTGATGAACGCGGCGAGGATGGTGGCGTAGCTGTTGGAATCGAAATCGTCCAGGTTTTCCGCTTGGATATGGAAGCCAGCCTCAGCGCCCATCGCGAGCGCTTTGCGGATGGTTTCTTTGGCTTTCTCAGGGCCGACCAGAACCACATCCACCTGTCCGCCGTGGGCTTCAGTGAGGACGAGGGCTTCTTCGACACCCGAGGCGTCGTAGGCGTTGAGCACCATGCGATCGGTGTCCATGGAGAGTTGTCCGTTGCGGATGGAAATGGGTGCGGATACATCCGGCACCTGCTTAATACAGACGAGTATGTTCATTCAGGAAGCGCTTTTTTGGCGTATTATTGGGCTGATTGAATATAAGAATTCTATGTTGATGGGTTTAGTGGAAAAGTCGAAATGCGTAAGAGATGAAACGATGAAATGACGAAAAGATGAAGGGCCACGAAGCACCTTAGTTGTCTAGATGCACTTCATCATTTCATCTTTTCATCTCTTGGTCTCTTAATCTTCATCATTTCATCTTTTTATCTTTTCGTCTCTTAAACTTCGTCTATCTTTGCGCCCATGATCATCACACATCCTTCCCAACTCAATTTCACCATGGCTGATTTGCCGGGCATGCCCGTTCCGGGTCAGGCCTTGATGGTGACACCCGAACATTTCACCGTCGATTATGTGATCAACCCGCATATGGAGGGGAAGGTCGGTACGGTGGACCAAGCCAAGGCCTGGGCCGAGTGGGAACAGGTGAAAGCCGCGTTCGAAACCTCCGGCGTGCGGGTGCACGGCATCCGTGGCGTGGCTGGCTTGCCCGACATGGTATTCTGCGCCAACCAGAGTCTGCCTTATATCGATGAAAAGGGCGTCCGCCATGTGCTCATGAGCATCATGCATGCGGATCAACGCAAGGAAGAAGTGGCGTATATCGAACAATGGTACCGTCAGAACGGCTATATCATCCATCACCTTCCGGAAAAAAACATCGACGATTTTGAAGGGATGGGGGATGCGATTTGGCACACCGGACGCAAACTGATCTGGGGTGGATATGGGTTCCGTTCCTCGCTCGACGCCTACGATATCGTGTCGAAAACCTATGATGTGCCTGTCATCGCGTTGGAATTGCTTCAGCCATCGTTCTATCATCTCGACACCTGCTTCTGCATGCTGAATGAGACCACGGCGCTGATTTATCCGGCCGCATTCACTACCGACGGACTCGCCCTGTTGCGTGCCCTCATCCCCGACCTCATCGAAGCCAATGAGCACGAAGCCGAACACCTGTTCGCGTGCAATGCCACCTGTCCGAACGGGAAAGATGTGATCATCCAGGAAGGATGCACTGTGGTGAATGCCGAGCTTCGGAAGCGCGGGTTCGACGTGCATGAAGTGTCTACCGAAGAATATCTGAAAAGCGGTGGAAGTGTGTTTTGTATGAAGATGATGGTGTGGTAGGGACGTAGATCGTGGGACGTAGACCGTAGACCGTGGGACGTGAGACGTGGGACGTAAAATCGGGAATCGGGAATCAGGAATCGGTTAGCCATACAACAAACAACTAACGACAAACAACGAACGAAGAATGAAGAAGACATTTTTTACGCGGTTCTTGGACATGATCGAAGTGGGTGGCAACAAGCTTCCGCACCCGGTCACGCTGTTTGCCTTGTTCGCTGTGATGGTGATTGTGATTTCGGGAATCGCCAGTTGGTTTGAGCTGAGTGTGATGGATCCGAGGCCAGAAGGCGCGCGTGGGCGCTCGGCTGATGGCATGATCACGATCGTGAATCTGTTTTCAGGTTATGGATTGCGTCGGTTGATGGAGAACTTCGTGACCAATTTCACCGGGTTTGTTCCATTGGGAACCGTGTTGGTCGCCTTGTTGGGTGTGGGTGTGGCGGAAGCATCGGGATTGATCACAGCCGCCATCCGCTCTTTGGTCGTGAAAGTGGCCACTTCGAAAAGTGACTATGCCAAGATGTTCGTTTCCATGACGATCGTGTTTGCCGGTGTTGTATCGAATGTGGCCTCAGAAATGGGCTATGTGGTTCTGATTCCGTTGGCGGGAGTGGTGTTTCATGCGCTGGGTCGGCATCCGTTGGCCGGTATGGCGGCGGCATTCGCCGGTGTGTCGGGCGGATACAGCGCGAATCTGCTGATCGGAACGGTGGATCCGTTGTTATCCGGCATCTCGGAAGAAGCGGCTCGACTCATCGATCCCGGCTACACCGTGCATCCGGCAGTGAATCTGTATTTCATGATGGTCAGCACGTTTCTGATCACCGCACTAGGAACGTGGGTCACGGATCGCATCGTGGAACCCAAGCTCGGCGTGTACGACCCGACCCAAGCCCAAGGCAAGCTTCCCGACAACAAAATCGAACCGTTGACCCCCGGCGAAATCCGCGGACTCAAATGGGCCGGTTTCTCCATGCTCGTGGTGTCGGGTCTGCTGTTTCTCGGTGTCTACCCGGAATGGGGGGTCCTGCGCGATCCGGTGACAGGCGATGTGCTCAATTCTCCGTTCATGCGGGGCTTGGTCGCCGTCATTTTCGTGTTTTTCTTGGTACCGGGTGTGGTGTATGGCCGCATCACCGGAAGTCTGAAAAATGACAAGGATGTGATCAACGGGATGTCGGCGTCGATGAGCTCATTGGGCTTGTACATCGTTCTGACCTTTTTCGCCGCTCAGTTTGTGGCTTTGTTCGGATGGAGCAATCTGGGTCCGATCATCGCCGTGAAAGGCGCCGAAACATTGACATCCTTGGGCATGACCGGACCGGAAATGTTCATACCCTTCATCATCCTATGCGCGTTCATCAATCTATTCATGGGAAGCGCATCCGCGAAATGGGCTATTCTGGCGCCGGTTTTCGTGCCGATGCTCATGCTGATCGGCTATTCGCCCGAAGTGACCCAAACCGCGTTCCGGATCGGAGATTCCACCACAAACATCATCACCCCGATGATGAGTTATTTCGGATTGATCCTCGCTTTCGTTAACAAATATGATAAGAATTTGGGCATCGGAACCATCATCAGCATGATGCTGCCCTACACGATCTTTTTCCTGATCGGATGGATCATTCTGTTCTTGGTGTATGTGTTCGGATTGGGGCTGCCGGTTGGGCCCGGGGCACCGACGTTCTACGGATAAATTTTAAATTTTAAATTTTAAGTGATGGGAATGCGCAAATCATTTAAAATTTATCATTTAAAATTCGCCCTGCTTCTGATTGCGGTGATGGTTGGGAGTGTGGCAAGGGCGCAGAGCAGCTACCACATCACCAATTACGAAGCCACGCAGTACCACGCCGGGAACCAGAATTGGGACATCAGCAGCGATGGTCGACGCATGTTCATCGCGAACAACAAAGGACTCCTGGTTCTGGAAGGCCAGAATTCGACGCTGTATTCCTTGCCCGAGAATACGATCGTCCGATCCGTAGCCTATATCGATGAGCGCATCTACACCGGATCGTATGAGGAATTCGGCTATTGGGAACGCGATCGGTCCGGCGGTTACACCTACACCAGTCTTGTCGGGTTGCTTCAGGGCGTGACCCTCACGAACGATGAATTCTGGCGAATCATCGAGTTCGATGGGAAGATCTATTTCCAAAGCTTCGGAATCCTGCTCGAATACGACGGCTCCGCCATCCGCGATGTGATGACGCCCGGTTCGATGATGTTCCTTCATGAAGCGAATGGTCGCTTATTCGCGCATCAAATCAGGGGTCCGTTAATGGAGTTGATTGATGGAGCACTCATTCCCATCCCAAACAGCGGATTTCTACAAAACACCGAGGTCAAATCCATCCTCGCTCATACGGGCTCATCCATCCTTATCGGCACATCCACGCAAGGTGTGTATCGGTATGATGGACGCACATTTCGGGAATGGTCGCCACGCACCACATCCGACCTCACCCGATACCAGTTGAATGTGGGAACCCGTATCGGCGACCGACTCATTTTCGGCACCATCCTCAAAGGATTGTTTGTGTATGATGTGGATGGAACCTTGCTCAATCACATCCATTCCGAAACCGGATTGCAAAACAACACCGTGCTCGCTGTTCAAGGCGATGAGCGCGGAAATGTGTGGGTGGGCATGGACAAAGGCTTCGATTACGTCGCCTTCGATTCGCCGATCAGCTTGTACCGGGATATCCGTGATGAAATCGGAAGTGTCTATTCAGCCAGTTTGGTGGGCAACATCTTGTATGTAGGCACCAATCAGGGCATTTTTTCGTTTCGGATGGGGGATGACGGGACACTGACCGACCGCACCTTCATTCAAGGCTCGGAAGGGCAAGTCTGGTTCCTTCAAGTGGTAGATGACGTTTTGTATGCCGGTTTGAACGAAGGAACCTTCGCGCTACAGAACAATACGTTGCGTCGTGTGAGTGATGTGACCGGCGGATACACGTTCAAACGCATCCGTTCGCAGGAAGGCGACATCATTCTTCAAAGCACCTACAGTTCATTGGTCGTGTTTCGCAAACAAGACGGATTGTGGCGTAAAGATGTGGAACTGGACGGCTTCACTGCACCATCCCGTTTCTTGGAGCTCGACCACCTCGGAAACATCTGGTTGGGGCACACCATCAAAGGCATCTATCAATTGCAGCCGAATGAGCGATACGACTCGGTGACGATTGTTCGTGAAGTGGGCAAGAAAGAAGGATTGGGTGAACGAACCAACCGCGTATTCACAGCGGATAACCGGATATTGGTATCCACTTCCGAGGAATTGGTTCAATGGGATGCGATCAATCACACGATGGTTCCCTTTAAGGAACTGACCGATGTGCTGGGTTCATCCAGCGGCATCTTGAACATCCTTCCAGCCGGGTTGAGTCGTTATTGGATCATCAAGACGGATGAAGTGGTGATGGCTGAAATTCGTTTCGGGAACGTGAAGCCGTTATATAAAATGGTGCCGGACATGTACGGAATGAAGCTGATGGACGATTACGAGACCATCGTCGCGCTCAACGATAGCATGCATTTGTTCTGCTTGGAAGACGGTTTCGCCATTTTAAACCACAACCGCATCCTTCGTCAGGATCTGGAAAATGCGGCGCCGCTCATCAATGATGTTCAGATCTGGGATGATCCGGCCAAGAAAACCCGACTTACTACCGGTTCGAAGGTCTTGCAACGTCTGCCCAGTTCCTTGCAATACTTGTATTTGTCGTGGTCGCCGGCCAGCACCGGCGGCAACCGGGCCTATTCGCAATACCGATTGCTGGGATATGACAGTGACTGGACGGATTGGACCGCGAACACCGACGTCACCTTTCTGCGGCTTCCGTTTGGCGAATATACCTTTCAGGTGCGGATGTTATTGGAAAATGGGTCCGTGACCGACACGGTGTCCCTACCGTTTCGAGTCCGGGCACCCTTTTATCTCACACCATTCGCCATCCTCATTTATGTGATGCTGATCGTGTCGTTTTTGGTGATGATCCGCCTGTACATATCCCGCAGACGATGGAAGCGGCGTGAAGCGGAATTGCAAAAGGATCATGAAATCGTGCGGAAATTGAAAGAACAAGCCGAGAACGATCTGGTTCACCTGTCCAATGAAAAGCTTCAGAGTGAAATCGCTTATAAGTCGTCGCAGCTAGCCAACAGCACCATGGCCATGGTTCGCAAGAACGAAATGTTAGGAGAATTGCAGTCTGAGATCGATGCGATGCGCACGGAACTGGGTTCGCGTTTGCCGACCAAGTACGTGAATCGCCTCAGCAAACTCATCGATCAGGAGATGAAAAATGAAACCGAGTGGGAATTGTTCGAAGCGCTGTACGATCAAGCCCATGGTGATTTTTTCAAACGGTTGAAGTCCGATTACCCGAGTCTCACACCGAGTGATCTGCGTTTATGTGCCTATCTGCGAATGAACCTCGCATCCAAGGAAATCGCTCCCTTATTAAATATTACAGTACGAGGAGTAGAAGAACGACGCTACCGGCTCCGCAAGCGTATGAACCTCAATACGGATGAGAATCTGAGCGAGCGAATCATGACCTATTAATCGAACGTTTCTCATAAATCGGGAATGGGTAACATCCATAATTACAATAGGATGCAAAAGCCATGAGGGCAAATGACGTAGTGATGATGTGGTCCGGAAAAGCGCTTTCATTGGGTTGACGTAGACGAGATGAGTATTTAGGTCGTTCATTCTTAAGCGGAGTGGACTAATTTCATTATGTCACCATCCCGCCAATGAACTCCATGCCCGTACACTCTCAATCAGGATTATTACGACCTTTGATTGGAAGCGCTTTTGCGCTTGGGTTATTGCTTGTGTCTGCATCCTGTGCGAAACCGCAATCGATGGACATGGATGGATTTCAGGCCGATCTCAAAGAACGCACATTTCGTTACTTCTGGGAAGTGGTTGATTCCGTGAACTGGCAGACCGATGACCGACATCCCACCAAAGCCTTCACCAGTATCGCGGCCACGGGATTCGCACTTCCAGCCTATGTGATTGGTGTCGAAAACAATTATATCACCCGGGAAGAAGGTGCCCGGCGCGTGGAGAAGGTGTTGGACTGGTTATGGGCGTCCAAGCAAAGCCCCGCTGCATATGGCGCCACCGGACACAAAGGATTCTTTTATCATTTTCTGACCTATGGGGATGGGGTCCGATACAAAGATGTGGAATTGTCGACCATCGATACCGCATTGCTTATGGCCGGCATCCTCACAACGCAATCGTATTTCGATGCGGACAACGCCACCGAAACCCGCATCCGCTCAGTCGCCGATTCTCTCTATCTGCGTGTGGAATGGGATTGGGCGATGAATGGACATCCGACGATGTCGATGGGATGGAAGCCCGAATCAGGGTTCATCCGATCCACATGGGATGGATACAATGAAGCGATGATCTTGTTGATCCTCGGATTGGGCTCGCCCACACATCCCATGCCGGACGGCTCCTGGGATGCGTGGACATCCACCTATGAATGGGCCGATTTCCATGGACACGAGCACGTGAATTTCGGTCCTTTGTTTGGTCACCAATACTCGCAAATGTTTATCGATTTCCGTGGCATCCAAGATTCTTACATGAAAGAAAAAGGGATCGATTATTTCGAGAATTCGCGTCGGGCCACGTTGAGTCAACAGGCCTATGGTATCGCTAATCCAAAAGGGTTCAACGGCTATGGAGAAAACCAATGGGGATGGACAGCCAGCGATGGACCAGCGAATCGCACGGGCTTGCATAATGGCAAAACAGTCCAATATAAGACATACCATGCACGTGGCATGGCTGTCGGATATGACCATGACGATGGCACCATTGTTCCAACGGCGGCCGGTGGCTCGATTCCTTTCGCCCCCGACATCACCTTAGCCACCTTGTTCAACATGAAAAAGTTGCACGGCGACAGCGTGTATCGCACCTATGGATTTGTGGATTCCTACAACCTGACCTATGCGGATGGGGGATGGTTTAATCCGGATTACATCGGCATCGATCAGGGACCGATCCTGATCCAGCTTGAAAATCACCAGACCGGATTGATCTGGGACGTGCTGAAACGAAACAAATATATCCGTGACGGTCTGCGGAAAGCCGGATTCACTGGCGGATGGTTGCAAACGATTTGAATAAGATCCCTATGAAAACACACATACAGACTCGGATATCGCTGGCCATCGTCGCACTGCTGCTTTCCGCCTCCTCGTTGGTGGCGCAAAGGACCGTGACCGGAACGGTGATTTCCTCCGACGACAAAGAACCTCTTATCGGAGTCAATATCTCCGTTAAGGGAACCATCCGAGGCACCACCACCGACTTGGACGGCGTCTACTCCATCACCCTTCGTGAAGGGGATGAGACCTTGGTCTTCTCCTATGCCGGTTATGAGCGCATCGAAATTTTGATCGGCGACCGTGAGGTGATCGATCTCGAAATGCAGTTCATGAGCACCTTGCTGGGAGAGGCGGTCGTGATCGGATATGGTGTCGTGCGGAAGCGGGATTTGACCGGCTCGGTCGGATCAATACAAGCCACGGATATCGTGAAGATTTCCGCGCTCAACGCCGAACAAAGTCTTCAGGGACGAGTGAGCGGGGTTCAAATCACATCCAGTTCCGGTGCGCCGGGTGCAGGGGCAACGGTCCGCATCCGTGGTACAGGTACCTTCAACAATTCATCACCGATTTATGTGGTGGATGGGGTCATTCTCGATGATATTTCCTTCCTCAATCCATCCGACATCGCATCGATGGATATTTTAAAGGATGCATCCGCCACAGCGATCTATGGATCCAGAGGGGCAAACGGCGTTGTGTTGATCCAGACCAAAACGGGTGTCCGCGGACAAGGAAAGCCTTTGATCTCCGTGTCGATGGAATCGGGCATTCAACGCTTGGAAAAAACCATTGATCTGTTAGATGGTCGCCAATTTGCCACCATCGCCAATGAAATCCGAACGGGAACCTATAACAACGTGGATGCGGTACCAAACACCGATTGGCAGGATGAAGTGTTTCGTATCGCCCCGATGAGCCGATTCCAAGTGTCGGTGGCTGGCTCATCCGAGCAATCCGAGTATTACATGAGTTTGGGTGTGTTCCAACAGAGTGGGATCATCGACAGATCCTGGTACGAGCGCATCACTCTGAAACTCAACAACACCTATCATCTCACAAACTCCTTCCGAGTCGGGAACAACATCACCCTGGCGCCATACGACCAACGCGTGGCTCCGAATGTCACATTCTCCGTCTATCGTGCGCAACCCGTGTTGACCCCTTACTACCCGGATGGCAGTTTCGGCGTGGTCTATAATGTGGGCAACCCATTGGCCGATCTGGAATATTCAAACAATTACAACAGCGGTATCCGGGCGGTAGGGAATGTCTTCACTGAAGCCAATTTGTTCACTCATGCCTTGATCCGCAGCAGTTTCGGTATCGATGCTGGACTGAACCGCTCGAAGAGCTTCACACCCGCGTACACCATTTTCAACCCGGATGGAACCGCATCCCAACAGAACAATGAGTTCAGCGACATTTTCAAAGGAACAGGGGAGACCAACACCTGGCTATGGGAAAACACGCTATCGTATGTTCGCACGCTGAACAAACATTATGTGAATACGGTTGTCGGGTTCACGATGCAACAAACCCGTTCCGAGTCGATGCGCATGGCCGGGCAAAACGTGCTTCGCGATGATCCCGATTTCTGGTATGTCGAGCCTCCCTACATCATTGATGAGACCAACAACATCAACATGCTCAACAGCATATTCAATGGGGTGGACCCGGGTCAATACTACAATATGATGTCGTACCTGGTGCGCCTGAGCTATACTTACAATGAACGGTACCTCACCACCTTCACATTGCGTCGCGACGGATCGTCCAAATTCAACGAAGAAAACCGTTGGGGTTACTTCCCATCCTTCGCCTTGGGTTGGAATATCGGACAAGAATCGTTCATGAGGTCGTTTGATTGGCTATCTGCCGCGAAACTTCGAGCCAGTTGGGGGATGATCGGGAATGAGAAAATTAGCTACTACGATCGTTTCGCCCGTATTGAATCGAATGTGACGGCCATCTTCGGGAATCCGGACGCCGCGTTCCCGGGTGCCACCTATGGCAAGAGCGGCAACCCCGATCTGAAATGGGAAACCACGACACAAACCGATATCGGGTTGGATCTGGATTTCTGGAAAGGAAAACTTACGGCCGAGTTCGATGTGTACAACCGCCTCACCGAGGATATTTTGGTTGAATTGGCCACACCGGGACACTTGGGCAATGGGCAAGGTCAGCGTATTCGGTACAACGCGGCATCGGTTCAAAACCGCGGATTCGAGTTCAGTGTGAAATGGCAAGAACGCTTTACGAATTCGGGATATGCGATCGGCTTTGTCGGCACAACACTCGATAACGAAGTGAAAGCCATCGGCGGAAACAGCGGAATCGATTCCGTGTTGATCGGCGGCTATCTGGGAAATGGTCAGCCTGTGACCCTTACCCGTGTCGGACTCCCGATCGGAGCGTTTTACGGATATGTGACCGATGGCGTCTTCCAAAATCAGGCCGAGCTCGATGCGTATCCGCACTTGTCTCAGGCCGGCATCGGCGATCTCCGGTTCAAGGATGTGAATGGAGATGGCGTACTGAACGGCTTGGATCGCACCTACCTCGGTTCCCCGATTCCCGATTTCATCTTCGGTTTGAACCTCGACATGGATTATCGAAGTTTTGATGTCTCCTTTGGTCTTCAGGGGCAGTTCGGAAATAAGCTGTTCAACGGAAAAAATGTGGTGAGACCGGATCCGTATAACTTCGAAGCTCATGTATGGGACCGATGGAGAGGCGAGGGAACCAGCAATTCCGAGCCTCGCGCATCGTATGGCGGATATAACTTCCTGCCTTCAGACCGCTTCATCCACGATGGCTCGTTCATCCGGCTGCGCTCGTTGGTGATCGGATACACGCTTCCTGAAAATCTTGTGAATCGGGTGAGGGTGCAGAACGCACGGATGTATGTGCAAGCCACAAACCTGCTCACCTTCTCCAAATACACGGGTTACACCCCTGAAATCGGAGGTGGCGACGTGCTGTCGAACGGAATCGATAACGGCATCTACCCGATTCCTTCGGTCATTTCCTTCGGCATCAACATGACCATCAACTGAGGCAACATCATGAAAAAACGACTCATACTTCCCCTTTTATTGGTGCTGCTCGTTCCCACGGCGTGTGAGAACTTCCTGTCGGTGAATCCGCAAAGCCAGCTCACTCAAGAAGCATTTCCGACAACCGCATCGGATGCGGGACTCGCGACGAACGCAGCCTATACCGCAATGCGCGGTTGGCACTACCATTCGGGTGGATTTCCGATCCTTGACATCCTGTCGGATGATGCCCACAAAGGCAGCAACCCGAACGATGGATTGAACACAGTAGGACCATACGATTCCTTCACGCACAGCACCACACAAGACGGTCTCGACCGCTGGTGGAACGGTCTGTATCAAGGCATTTTGCGGACGAATGTGGTGATTGAGAAAGTTCCGTCGATTGCGATGGATGCCGGACTCCGCGACCGATATATCGCCGAAGCCAAGTTTCTCCGCGCGGTCTATTACTTCGACCTGGTACGGGCCTTTGGTGGCGTTCCGATCGTGACCAGCACAACGCCTGCCCTGAAAGTCGCAAGAAGCACATCCGATGAGGTATATGCATTGATCGAAGCGGATCTGCTGGCTGCGATCCCAGCTCTTCCGGAAAAAACGGCTTATAGTGCTGCGGATCTGGGTCGGGCGTCGAAAGGCGCCGCCAAAGCGTTCTTGGCGAAAGTGTATCTGTTCAGAGGCAATTTTCCTGGAGCCGAGCAATATGCGCTGGAAGTGATCACATCCGGCTTCTACGATCTTGAACCGTTGTTCATCGATGGAAATAGCAATGTGGGTGAACATGGCGTTGAATCCGTTTTCGAAATCGGGGCCATGGAAACCCCTGGCGCCTTCGGCAACCAATACGCGAACACACAAGGTGTGCGTGGTAGTCCGAACAAAGGATGGGGGTTCAATCGCCCGTCTGTGGATCTTCGAAATGCGTTCGAAACCGACGACCCTCGATTGAAAGGAACCATCATCGATTTGGGGGATGTGATTGATGGCGTCACCATCATCGGTGATGGCGAAACGCCGGATCAGATTACGGATGGAGTCGGGAATGTGATCGAAATCGAAACCTACAACCGCAAAATCTGGATTCCTGGAAACACCACCACCACCCAATATGGACATAACCGCCGCTTGATCCGCTTTTCGGATGTGTTGCTGATGGCGGCTGAAGCCTTGAATGAGAACAACAAACCGGTGGATGCGCTTGTGCATCTGAATCGGGTTAGAGAGCGTGCCCGCCAAGGGAACGTCACCATTCTGCCTGACATCCTCACTGTAGATAAAAATGCCCTGCGCGATCTGATTATTCAAGAGCGCCGTGTCGAATTGGCCATGGAAGGCCATCGATTCTGGGATCTTGTGCGCACCGGAAAAGCCGCTACTGTTCTCGGATCCAGAGGATTTGTGACAGGAAAACACGAACTCTTGCCCATCCCGCAAAACGAAATCGATCTGTCGCAAGGCACACTCACTCAGAACCCGAACTGGTAACCCAATCAAACAACCCTAACGCCGAAAACCCAAACCCAAAAAGCCATGAAAATGAAATCAACTATGTTGAATATGGTCGTAGCGATACTTGTATCGTCGACACTATTCGTTGCATGTAAAAAAGACAGTGGACCGAAAGACTTGAATGTCGTTTCGATCCTAGCAGGCACCCTCGATCTGAACGGTGCTGTATCTCCGAACAATGTGCCAGTGGATCCGACCATCACGATTGAATTCACGACCCGCATCAACCCGACCACGGCTACAGCTGCCAATGTCCGGATTATTCAGGACTATGATGATACCTCGATTCCATTGACCTTGGCTGTGGATGGCAATACCCTTACCATCACGCCAAATATGGATTTGAGCGGTGGAGCCTTGTATAAGCTTGAAATTGGCGCGGGTTTGTTGTCGGTTGCAGACCAACCGCTGACCGCACTATCACGCACGTTCACCACCATCGGTACCTTCCTGCCATCCGGTGCTGTTGCCCGTTGGACCTTCGAAGGAAATGCGAATGATGTGGCTGGGAACTACAACCCCAATGCGAATGGCGTTGTTGCAATTACCTACACCCCGAGCAAAAACTCGAAGTTGGGAAATGCCGCTACGTTCAACGGTACCACAAGTATCATCGAGATTCCGAACGGTGACATGTTGATGAACACAACCAACTTCACGATCAGTTTCTGGGTGAAAGCCACATCCGCTGGACAAGTAGACGGTGGTGGTAACCCAAAAGGCCATTTTGTGATGGGCTTGGGTGCATTTTTCGGTTTCCAATATGAAATCTTCGGCGGTTACGATGGTTCCAAATTCGCGATTCGATACGATCTCGGAAACGGAAGCACGGATGCTGAAGACATGTGGTTCCCGTCCCTTGCAACCGATGCCTCCAATGGCGGATGGCAGGGTTGGGACTTCGCAAAAAGCTTGACCGTTGAGCAAATGCAAGCCAAACTCAAAGACAACTGGTACCAAGTGACCTACACATTCAATGGCTCCACCAAAACCGGAACCTTGTACTTTGACGGCGAAAAAATGAAAAGCTTCAACTTCAACCTATGGCCTGTTGATGCTGCCAAAAAAGGTGTCGTAGGCATGAAATACGGCGGTACGGCACCTGAAGTGGTTAATGAACTTGCCTTCGGCTTTGTTCAATCTCGCGCAGGTACGTTGTGGGATGCCGAGCCTTGGGGTGGATATGATCAAGCCACTGCCAACCACTTCCGTGGTCAGCTCGACGACATCAAGATCTACCACAAGGTGCTCACACCTACGGAGATCCAGTTGATGTACGACTCCGAGAAATAAATCTCGTTTGACCCGTTGACCCAAAGGGGGGAGGCATTGACATCCTTCCCCCTCTTTTTTTTATCCTACAGCCCAGTATCACATGCATCGGTACACACGAAATGTCTTTTTTCTAGCCATGATTCTTTTTGTGGCCACATCGTGCAAACCCGATCCGAAAGTGAAAGGCGATCCCGATCTGTTCCAACTCTTGTTTGTGAAAGTGAACGGAACCACACTGTCTTCATCCTCCACCCGCACCGATGTGCTCGTCTCTCCTGAATTCGTTGTCGAATTCACCGCTCCGATGGACACCGCCTCCGCAAAACAGGCCATCCGTCTTGTCCATTCGGCCACCGAAACACCTGCCGCACTCCGATTTTCGTTCGAAAACGACAATCGCCTTGCCCGCATCACGTTAGTCTCGCCACTTGAATACAAGACAGGCTATAGCCTGACCGTGTCCGCAAGTCTAATGGGCGCCGACAAACAACCCTTCCCTGGAGTGACGTACTCCATCGAAACCATGAACGGAACGATGACGCTTATTTCAGCGACCATCGGAAGCACGTCGTTGCTGGGTTCGGCCACGCCACGGAATGTCCCCTATCAAGGCACCGATATCACACTCACGTTTTCACAACCGCTGAATGCAGCCACCTTCTCGAGTTTCTTCAACCTCACACCGACCTTGGCGTTCGACAAAACCTTGTCTACGGACCGTCGCACCGTCACCCTCCGCAATACGGATCCTCTGCGAACCTACACCCGCTATCAGCTCAGCGTTCCGAGCAGCTTGCAATCCGAAAACGGATTTACCTTCGCCGGATTCAGCAAAGCCTTCGTATCCGGCCTCGACCCCAATCCCAAATTCCCCGTCCTCTCAGATGAAGAGCTGATGACTTTGGTTCAATCTCAGACCTTCAAATACTTCTGGGATTTCGGTCACCCGGTGAGCGGTTTGGCCAGAGAACGGAATTCTTCCGGTGAAACCGTGACCATCGGTGGAAGCGGCTTCGGCATCATGGGGATTGTGGTCGGCATCCATCGAGGATTTGTGACGAGGGATGCGGGCATCGCTCGACTCACCAAAATCGTGGATTTCTTGGAGGATGCGGATCGATTCCATGGCGTCTGGCCGCACTGGATGAACGGATCTACCGGCTCGCGCATCGCATTCAGCCAATTCGACAACGGAGGCGATCTGGTCGAAACCTCCTTCATGGCCCAAGGACTGTTGACGGTGCGTCAGTACATGAATCCGGCGGTGGAAGCCGAGCAGGCGCTCATCACCAAAATCAATGGCTTGCTCAGCACCATCGAATGGGACTGGCATCGCCGAGGTGGACAAAACACCTTGTACTGGCATTGGTCGCCCGAGCATGAATGGCGAATGAACATGCAAGTGCGTGGCTACAACGAAGCGCTGATCACCTATTTCATGGCGGCGACCTCGTCCACACATGGGATTCCAAAAGTCGTGTATGATAACGGCTGGGCGCAAAACGGCAACATCCGGAATGGAAGATCCTTTTATGGCATCACTCTTCCCGTCGGATTTGATTTTGGCGGACCCCTATTCTTCGCCCACTACTCATTCTTAGGCCTGGATCCACGCGGCTTAAGCGATGCTCATGCCAATTACTTCGTTCAAAATCGGAACCACTCGCTGATCCATTTCGAACACGGCGTTCGTAATCCGAACGGACATGTCGGCTATAGCGCCGATAGCTGGGGACTCACCGCCAGCGACGAATCCGGCGGCTATGGCGTGCACGAACCTTCACGAGACAACGGCACCATCACGCCGACTGCCGCACTTTCGTCCATTCCTTACACGCCTGAGGAATCCATGGCCGCCATGCGGCACTTCTATCACATCCTTGGCGACCGTCTATGGGGCCCATATGGCTTCTACGACGCGTTCCGCCCCAACGACGGCTGGTGGGCCACCTCCACTCTTGCCATCGACCAAGGTCCCATTCTGGTCATGATCGAAAACCATCGATCCGGATTGTTATGGGATTTGTTCATGTCCGCTCCTGAAGTGGATGACGCCATGACCATACTTGGTTTCACCAGCACCTCTAGTTCTAAAACCAAACCATGACCAACATGAGATTCACCCGCTCCCTATCCATTGTCGCATTGGCCTTTCTTCTTGTCGTTTGCACCAAACAACAAGATCAACGGTCCCGACTCAATCAACAGGTCGATTCGCTGATGGCCTTGATGACACTCGAAGAGAAAATCGGTCAGTTGACCCTCTTTACCAGCGACATGGACCAAACCGGCGCGTTCTTGCGTCCCGAATATCAAGACGACATCCGCAAAGGTGCGGTCGGAGCCATTTTCAATGCCTATGGCGCCGAGTATACACGGAAACTGCAGGAAATGGCCGTGAATGAAACGCGTCTGGGAATTCCGTTGCTGTTCGGGTATGATGTGATTCATGGTCATCGCACCATTTTTCCTGTTCCACTTGCCGAAGCGGCCAGTTGGGATCTGAACTGGATTCGTCGTGCCGCGGAAGTCGCCGCACGAGAAGCATCCGCCGAAGGGCTTCATTGGACCTTCGCTCCGATGGTCGACATCGCACGTGATCCGCGCTGGGGTCGGATGGTGGAAGGTGCCGGTGAAGACACCTATCTCGGCTCCCGAATCGCGGAAGCCCGAGTCAGAGGATTTCAGGGAGATGATATCGGTCACCTGCATACGCTCGTCACCACCGTGAAGCATTTCGCCGCATACGGTGCCGCTCAAGCTGGACGCGATTATCACACCGTCGATATGTCCGAGCGCCAGCTTCGCGAAACCTATCTGCCGCCGTTCAAAGCCGCCATCGATGCTGGAGCATTAACGGTGATGACCTCCTTCAACGATGTCTCCGGTGTGCCCGCATCCGCCAGCCGCTTTCTGATGACCGATGTCCTTCGTGGCGAATGGGGCTTCCAAGGATTCGTGGTTACCGATTACACCGCCATCATGGAATTGTTGAATCATGGCGTGGCGGAAGATCCACATCATGCGAGCCAACTGGCGCTCAAAGCCGGTGTAGATATGGCCATGCAGGACGGCTACTTCCAACTCACATTGGCCGATTTGGTGAAACAAGGACGCGTGACCGAAGCCGAAATCAATATCGCCACCGCCCGAGTGCTTCGCGTGAAATTCCAACTCGGATTGTTTGATGATCCATATCGATACAGCGATGTCGAGCGCGAAAAAGCCGAAGTGATGAAACCGCAGAACATCCAAGACGCCCGCGAAATGGCTCGTCGGTCGATGGTCTTGCTTAAAAATGAAGGAAATCTGCTTCCATTGTCGAAAACAACCCGCACGATTGCTGTGATTGGTCCGTTGTCGGAAGCTCGTCGTGAATTGATCGGAAGCTGGAGCGCTGCTGGTGATTGGGCGAAATCTGTAACTTTGCTCGAAGGCATTAAAAACGCCGTTCCCAGCGCACGTGTGATTCACGCGGAAGGATGCGACATCAATTGCACATCCACATCCGGATTCCAAGCCGCAGTAAGCGCGGCACGTCAAGCCGACGTGGTGATATTGGCACTCGGCGAAGGACATTGGATGTCCGGTGAAGCCGCATCCCGCTCCGATATCGGACTTCCGGGCCGGCAGCAGGAATTGGCCGAGGCCATCCATAAAACCGGAAAACCGGTGGTTGCGGTACTCATGAACGGACGCCCTCTCACCATCAACTGGCTCGACGAGAACATCCCATCCATCCTCGAAACCTGGTTCTTGGGCACAACAACGGGTGATGCCATCGCGGATGTCGTCTTCGGCGACTACAATCCGTCGGGCAAACTTCCGGTCACCTTCCCGCGCGCGGTCGGACAAATACCGATCCATTACAACGTTCTGCCGACGGGTCGACCGTTCAAAGAGCAGGACAAATACACTACGAAATACCTCGATGTGCCGAATGAGCCTCTGTATGTGTTCGGCTATGGCTTGAGCTATACCACCTTCGAGTATGGGGATGTGAGCTTGTCGGCATCCGAGATGGCATCGGCTGATACGCTCACGGTCAGCGTCACCGTCACCAACACGGGAAGCGTAGCGGGCGAGGAAGTCGTGCAATTGTACATCCGCGACAAGGTGGCATCCATTTCCCGCCCACTGAAAGAGCTCAAAGGATTTGAAAAAATCATGCTTCAGCCCGGCGAAATGAAAACGGTCACTTTCCGCCTCACCACAGCCGATCTCTCGTTCTACAAAGAAGATCTTTCTTTCGGATGGGAGCCCGGCCTGTTTGATATCTACGTCGGGGGAAACTCACGTGATGTGAACATGGCGGAATTGGTGCTACGGAAGTAGGAAGTATCCGTAAATTGTAGCTCTTCCTACTTCTACCTTCCATCTTCCTACTTCTTCATATGAAAGCCCAAATCCATCTCGAATCCGGAATCTTAGATATTGACCTATATGACGACGACGCGCCGGGAACGGTCGCCAATTTCGTCAAACTCGCGGAAAGCGGATTCTATGACGGACTCGTTTTCCATCGTGTGATTCCGGATTTCATGGTTCAGGGCGGATGTCCCCTTGGCACCGGAACCGGCGGACCAGGCTACAAAATCCCATGCGAACTCACCGGAACCAAGCAGATCCACGACCGTGGTGTGCTGTCGATGGCCCATGCGGGTCGCAATACCGGCGGATCGCAGTTCTTCATCTGTCACAACCGCAAAAACACGGCCCACCTCGACCGCAACCATACCGTTTTCGGAAAAGTGGTGGGTAATGTGGATTTGATTGATGGGATTAAGCAGAAAGATGTGATGAAGAAGGTGGTGATTGTTAAATAGCGCGATGCGCGACGCGCGATGTGCGATGTAAGAGGGGGTCTTAACACTAACCCCCGGCTTTAGTCGGGGGCATTAAATGAATAGATCCTTCGGGCCTTCGGCCCTCAGGATGACAGCGCTTCGCAAAAATAATAGATCCTTCGTTACGGGCTTCGCCCTTCGCTCAGGATGACAAATGCATCGCTCATAAATAAATGGCGGCATAACAAATTACCAAGTGCACTTAGGTAGTCGTTATGCCGCCTCTTCTTTTTTATGACATTGCCCATGTCATCCTGAGGGCCGAAGGCCCGAGGGACCTATGATTTGCGAAGC
>JBGTBY010000003.1:0-40629 GCA_041749075.1 Balneolales bacterium
CGTTCAGATCCAGGCAAAAGAGCTTGAGAACCTGTCTGAACTTAGCCTCCGAAATTCGTGAACGAATTATGTACTTGTTACTTGTTGGCATTCAACAACTTATGAAGATATTACATCCCCTTAAATTGTCTTGACCCAAAAACAATTAGTGCATTTCTGGTGGGGGTCATTTGGAAATGCTTAAATGGATTAGTTTTTTTAGCATGTGATAATCCGATATTCGAAGTGTTTTCTCGCGGCGCCAGACATTCGATCGGTCCAACTCCATCACACTCGCAACGATCTTATAATCAACATGCTCGATGAATTCCGATAGTAATTGAAAATCACTTGTCTTCCAACTGTCAATCACAGTTGTCAGTAGTTGGAATAGACCATTCAACATGGTATCTGTTTTTTGATCTCCGGAGTGAACGAAGTGCCGGTTTAAACTTCGTTTCTTTAACTCCTCAACCGCATGTCTTGCTTGAATAAATCCATCGCCTAACATTCCATAGGCTACTTTTGTGTTGATGGGTGTATCAATCTCGCCTAAATAAACCACCTGTCGTAGCTTGAACTCAAACCCATGACGGATGATGGCCTCTTCAGCGGCCATCAAAATTGAAATGGAACTTTCCAAATCAAGAGCTATTCCTTGGTATTCATCCCCTAATGTTATTGTAAGAGGTGATTTCAGTGATTTTTTGAAGCGAGTGTTCAATTCATCGACAATGACCTGAAAATGGGTCATTAAAACGTTCGCCGACGCTTTTCTGCTATCGATAATATCCGATACAAGAATGTATTCCATGGCTACTCCTACTATTGCATAAATATAGCCATAAATACATTTATTGCTAATTTTCGACAATGATATTATCTATTGCCACAATTAGACAATAGAATCAGAGAAAATCGCTGCCCAAGTACCCTTTCAGCACGTCCGGCACTCGGATCTTCCCGCTCGGTTCTTGGTACGTCTCCAGAATGGCCGACATCACTCTTGGCAATGCGAGTCCGGAACCATTCAACGTGTGAACCAATTGCGGCTTTCCGCTTTCATCGCGGTAGCGGATTTTCATTCGGCGCGCCTGAAACGCCTCGAAATTGGAGCACGAACTCACTTCCAACCAGCGTTTTTGTCCGGGACTCCACACTTCGAGGTCGTACTTCTTGGTCTGCGTGAATCCCATGTCGCCCGTACACATGAACAAGGTGCGGTAATGCAATCCAAGCGATTCCAACAATCCTTCTGCGTCACGGCGTAGCGACTCGAGCTCGTCATAACTGGTATCGGGATGAACCAACTTCACCAATTCCACTTTGTCGAACTGATGGAGGCGGTTCAAGCCACGTACATCCTTGCCATAACTTCCCGCTTCGCGACGCCAACACGGCGTGTAGGCGCAGTATTTCACAGGTAAGGTGTTCAGGATTTCATCACGATGGAAGTTCGTGACGGGCACTTCCGCAGTCGGGATGGCAAAGAATCCATCACGTGGAATCGTGTACATCTGGTCTTCTTTATCTGGAATCTGACCAGTACCGCGCGCCGAATCCTCATTCACGAAATACGGCGCCTGTAATTCCTGATAGCCGTTTTTCGCGCCTTGATCCAAGAAATAATTGATGAGCGCACGTTGCAAGCGAGCAGCCGGACCCACATAAAAGGGAAATCCGGCGCCCGTCACTTTCACACCGCGCTCGAAATCGATCCATCCTTGCTCGGCAACCACATCCCAGTGTGGTTTGCGCCAATCGTCGGTTAACACCTCGCCCCAGGTATGGACGGTCACGTTATCGTCGGGAGTAGACCCGACCGGAACGGATGGATGCGGGATGTTCGGAATTCTCAGCAACAACTCATTGCGCTGCGATTCAGCGGTTTCCACGGCCCCATCCAGATCCTTGATCTTGTCTTTCGCAGCAGCCGTTTCGGTGATGATGACCTGCGCCTCATCTTTCTTCCCTTGAGCCATGAGCTGACCCACCGACTTCGCCCGGGCATTGCTCTCGTTGCGAAGCTGATCAGCTTCGCTTTTCAGCTTGCGCCAGGATTCGTCGATCGCTAAGACCTGATCCACGATCGTGGTTTCTCTTTCGCCTTTGTTCAGCATGCCTTGTTTCACCAAGGCGGTGTTCTCACGGATGAAATGGATGTCGAGCATTAGTTCACTACAATATTGATGATGCGTTTGGGCACAAAAATCTCTTTCACGATGGTGGCGTTGTCCAAGTACCGCTTCGCACCGGGTTCGGCTTTGGCCAACTCCATCACGTAGGCCTTGTCTTCGGCTTTTTCGGATGGGATGGTGAGTTGTCCACGGACTTTCCCATTGATTTGAATCGCATAGGTGAAGGAATCGGACACGAGGAAGGATGCGTCCCAATTCGGCCATGTATGGTAAGCGAGTGTATCGGGATGGCCGAGGCGATGCCAGAGTTCCTCCGCCATATGCGGCGCGAACGGACTGAGTAACAACACGAACGTCTCCATTACCGACCTTGGACGCACATCCCACTTCATCGCTTCATTGTTGAAAATCATTAGCTGTGAAATCGCGGTGTTGTATCGACCGTTCTCGATGTCTTCCGTCACTTTTTTGATGGTTTCGTGAAGGATTTTTAGCTGATCGCGGGTCGCTTCCATATCCTTGATTTCATCGGCCAAACGGTCTTCGAATTCATGATGGAAGACGCGCCAGGTGCGTTTCAAGAAGCGGAACACACCTTCCACCCCATTCATGCTCCAAGGTTTCACCTGTTCCAGCGGACCCATGAACATCTCATATAAGCGCAGCGAATCGGCGCCGTATAAGTTCACGACATCATCCGGATTGATCACATTTCCGCGGGATTTGGACATCTTCTGATTGTCCTCGCCCAAAATCATCCCTTGGTTTACCAGCTTCTGAAACGGCTCCTTCGTGCTCACAACGCCGATATCGAACAACACTTTGTGCCAAAAACGGGCATATAACAGATGCAATACCGCGTGCTCGGCACCACCGACATACATGTCGACCGGCATCCAGTATGCTTCGCGGGCTGGGTCGACTGGTCCCAGTTCATAATCCGGACTGATATAGCGCAAATAGTACCAGCATGAGCCAGCCCATTGCGGCATCGTGTTCGTTTCACGTAGCGCGGGTTTTCCTGTTTTCGGATCGGTCGTGTTCACCCAATCGGTGATGACGGCCAGCGGCGAATCACCGGTTCCACTCGGCTCATATTTCTCCACTTCAGGTAACCGCAACGGAAGCTCGGATTCATCCAAGGGCTGGACAACCCCATCCACATGAAGCAGAGGAATGGGTTCGCCCCAATATCGTTGCCGTGAGAACAGCCAATCGCGGAGTTTGTAGTTGACCGTTCCGTTGCCCTTGCCTTGGTCTTCCAACCAGGAAATCATGGCTTTTTTCGCTTCAGGAACACCCATCCCGTTCAAAAATCCGGAATTGACAGCGACACCTTTTTCGGAATCGGTGAAGGCTTCTTTTTGCACATCACCGCCCGAAACCACTTCCACAATCGGGAGGCCGAATTGCTTGGCGAATTCCCAGTCACGGATATCATGTCCCGGAACCGCCATGATGGCGCCCGTTCCATAGGAAATCAGCACATAATCGGCGATCCACACCGGAATCTCTTCCCCGTTCGCCGGATTCACCGCATACCCGCCGGTGAACACACTGGTTTTGAGTTTCACATCGCCGGTACGATCCAGGTCTGATTTACGAGCGGCTTCATCCACATAGGCATCCACAGCGGCTTTTTGCTCGGAAGTGGTGATGGAGCTCACGAGCGGATGTTCCGGCGCCAATACCATGTAGGTGGCACCAAAAAGTGTATCAGGGCGTGTGGAAAACACAGTGATGGACGCATCCACACCCTTCAAAGGGAACGTGATGTCGGCGCCGATCGACTTCCCAATCCAGTTGCGCTGCATCTCTTTGACGGATTCGGGCCAGTCCAAACCATCCAAATCATTCAACAATCGTTCGGCAAACAGGGTGATGCGGAGCATCCATTGGCGCATCGGTCGGCGGATGACCGGAAACCCACCGACTTCCGACTTCCCATCAATCACTTCCTCATTCGCGAGAACGGTTCCCAATTCCGGACACCAGTTTACCGCCACATGGGATTCGTACGCTAGGCCTTGGTTATATAACTGGAGGAAAATCCATTGTGTCCAGCGGAAATAGGCAGGATCCGTGGTGTCGACTTCGCGATCCCAATCGTAACTGAACCCGAGCATCTGCAACTGTTCGCGGAATTTGCGGATGTTCGCTTGCGTGGTAGCGGCGGGATGCGTGCCGGTTTTGACGGCATGTTGCTCGGCAGGGAGCCCGAATGCGTCCCACCCGATCGGATGCAACACATTGAAGCCTTTCATGCGCTTGTAACGGGCGACAATATCGGTGGCAGTGTAGCCTTCAGGGTGACCCACATGCAACCCGGATCCGCTTGGATAGGGGAACATGTCGAGCACATAGAATTTAGGTCGGGAGGTATCGAGGTCGTCGGTTTTGAACGTCTTGCGCGAAACCCAGTAGTTTTGCCAATGGGGTTCGATCTGTGACGGTTTGTAATCGCTCATGGTCAGGAAAAAGGGTAATCCCCAAGTTACGGATTTTGATTTAACAGGAGGATGGGGGGATGGGAGGATTATAATCAGACAGGCAACAATTAAAATGTTGAAAAAAAACTACTCCCGTCCTCCCATCCTCCTGTTAAATCTCATTTAGCCATTCAACCACATCCACCCCATCTGGTCTCCAATCCTCTCCCGGTTTTTGGGCTTGTGATAACGGCTCCCAGCGCCCACCTGTTATGAGTTCTTTCGTGTGATACAATTGTTGAAGACCTGAACCCAATCGCTCCGCATGTTCTACCATTTTTTCTCGTGATTCCTGTTTCCAAACCACGAGTTCATCGTCATCCCATAACGGATCGACATCCGTCACAATGAGTTTTCCAACCTTGATCTCTTCCTTACCAATACTCCTTATATAAGCCGACCTGTACTGGTTCCTTGCGAACAACTCCCTATCTGAAAACGGCATAGATGCTTTCAATAACGCCTGTTTCGCCTCATCAAATGAAAATGGAGAATAGATATAACGCACAGATCGGCAACCTTGTCCGTCGTACCGGGCGATGCCTTCTACCAGATCTTTCATGGTTTCATGATCCAATGAATCGACCCATGCCATCGAAGTATGCGCCGTGCGGATCAAATAACGGGTATGTTCATGGACCGCATGGATGTGTTGAAGCCGCTCCAGCACGACCGAAACACTGTCGGATGTACCCGAAAACAATACCGCATCGGCTCTGAGTCCAGCAAAATCATCTAATTCCGTGGATATCCGAGCCTCAGGCAACCACTCGTTGATCCATTCACCCAAGTGCGGATCCTTCCTCGACAACTTTCCCACATACTCATACCCCGCCCTGTGCACCGACACCACATCGTGCCAACCGACAAGGGGCAAATTTCCTGCATGAAGACATAAAACGGTTAGTTGTTTGTTGTTTGTAGTTAGTGGTTTCTTCTCAACCAACCACGAACCACCAACAACGAACGATTTGGCGTAGCCAACGTCTTCAGAATGAAACCCCATCACTCTTCCTCCAGCAGGAAATTGCAGCCGCGGAGCTGGGTCGGGTTGTAGCGACCGAGCACATCGAAAGAGCCGTCTGGTAGGATGCGGCCACAATCACCGGTCAGCAGAAACGGACAAGAAAACATGTTTTTCTCGTCGATAAGGCCGATGAGTCCCTCCTCTCCATGTTGAACCTCGCGCAACGGATCTTTCGGGTCGCGGATGCTCACATGCAGCCAAGGCGGGGTTCGGAAGCCGCTATGGCCGGTGGAGTAGGCTTGGCTTAGAAGTTCGGTCATCCCGTATTCGGAATGGATCTGGCCAAGGGGTAGGGAGAACGCGTCGGCCAGGATCTGATGCATGTCGTGCCGCGATATCTCCCGGCGATAGGTTTTCATTCCACCGGTTTCCATGAGGATGGCGGATGAGGGGAGCGCCACGGGATGCGCCTCGGCAAGGTCGATCAATCCGAACGACGCTCCGAAAAGCATAAGTTGTTTCCCGGAGGCACGGATCTGGTCCAACCAAGCCGGGTCGAGGGGTTGGCCAGGGATGAGGAAGCGGTTGAGGGAGGGTGCCTCACCAACCAATTCCCGCAACATCCACATGAGGGAGGAGTGCGGATTCTGATCATATCCCGGCGCATAGGCCCCAATCACAAGAGAATCCACATCATAAAAAAAGGACATCCCCTTTCGTATGCTTTTTCGATACACATCCGCTTGCGCCACATGATGCACAGACCTTCGCATCCCGGTTGTGCCGCTGCTTCTGAATTCGAGTTCCGGCGGATGTGAGCCCGCGGCATAAACCCGGGTTTCACGAAACGCCTCAACCGGTAGCAAGGGCAACCCATCCATCACACCAAACGCCTCATAGAAGGTCCGATAGACCGGATTATTCGCCAATTGGAATGCTAAAAGCTCATCGAATGCCATTTCCAAAGGTACGAAGCACGGTGTATCTTTGACGCTATTCCATGGAAAACCCACATCTCCACATCGCTGGTGTCAGCAAACGCTACGATACCCAGACCGTACTGAACGAGGTATCGTTGGATATCCGGGAAGGCGAGTTTTTTTTCTTGCTAGGTCCGAGTGGCTGCGGTAAAACCACGCTTCTTCGCATCTTGGCCGGCTTGCTTGAGCCCGATGCCGGCACCATCACTCTGGATGGAACCGACATCACCCATATAAAACCGCATCTGCGCGATGTGAAGACCGTTTTTCAGCATTATGCGCTGTTTCCACATATGACGGTCTTCGAGAACATCGCATTCGGTTTACGGATGCGGAAGGAAGCCGACTCCATCATCCAACAAAAAGTGACGGATGCGGTTCGGATGGTGGCGCTTGACGGACTCGAGCAACGCAAACCATCCCAACTCAGTGGCGGACAATCCCAGCGTGTCGCCCTGGCCCGTGCCTTAGTGAACGAACCATCCGTCCTACTGCTTGATGAACCCCTTGGCGCGCTGGATGTGAAGCTCCGTCAACAAATGCAGCTTGAGCTAAAGCATCTTCAACGCCGCCTCAACACGACATTTGTGTGCGTCACACACGATCAGGAAGAAGCCATGAGCCTCGGAGACCGCATCGCCGTGATGAATAACGGCGTGGTTCAACAGGTCGGAACGCCGGATGAGGTGTATCATCGTCCGGTCAACCGATTTGTGTGTGATTTCCTCGGAGCAAGCAATTTCATAGAGGCAGACGGACAGTTATATGGATTGCGCCCAGAACGCATCCGCATCGGCGATGGAAACATCACAGAAGAGTTGGATGTGACCGAAGTTCTGTTCAATGGGCATTTCCGTCATGTGTTGGGTCGGCGGGATAACGGGGAAACCCTGCGCATCCACCTCACAAACCGGCCCGAAGAACATCAGACCGAGGTCGGAACTCGCATCCGTGTGGGATGGAATCATGCGGATCTGATGCCCTTATGAAAAAGAGCATCCTCATCCCTCCTGCTGCATGGCTCATTGTCTTTTTCGTGGTTCCATTGGTCGTTGTCTTCGCCTATAGCTTTTTCGAGCGCGGCACCTATGGCGAAATCATCTATACCTTCTCCTTCGACAATTACATCCGCGCCATCGATCCCTTGTATTTGTCGACCTTATGGCGCTCAATCCGGCTGTCCCTCATTGCAACCGGCATCAGCCTTCTTTTCGGATATCCCCTGGCTTGGTACATCGCCTCGCGTGGTGAACAGGCCAAGAAAATACTATTGGTATTGCTACTGGTGCCGTTCTGGACAAATTTTCTGGTAAGAACGTATGCCTGGATTTTCATCCTCCGCACCGAAGGATTGATGAATTCAGTATTGATGGGAGTCGGACTCACCACATCCCCCATCGAAATCCTATTCACAGAAATCGCGGTCGTCATCGGACTTGTGTACACCTATTTGCCCTTCATGGTGCTTCCGATTTATGTGTCGGTGGAAAAGCTGGATCATCGCCTGATCGATGCCGCGCGCGATTTAGGGGCCACATCCCGGCAAATTTTCCGCAACATCACCTTGCCGCTGACCCGAGCAGGAGTCATTTCAGGATGCATCCTGGTATTTGTCCCGTGCCTTGGGGCTTACATCACCCCGGATCTGCTGGGTGGAGCAAAAAGCCTGATGATGGGAAATCTGATCCAGATGCAATTTCTTGCAGCCCGTGATTGGCCCTTCGGCGCCGCATTGTCCTTTTTGGTGATGGGAATCGTACTATTGCTCCTGTATGCTTCAGCCAGAGCGCAAGAATCGGAGGCGAAATGACATCCCGAATCGCGCTGTATCTGAATGCCTGGCTCGTGTATGGGTTCATTTATGCTCCCATCCTGATATTGGTCGTGTTTTCGTTCAATCAGGAACGCATTAACGCGGTATGGACCGGCTTCACGGTCGACTGGTATCTGAAATTGTTTTCGGATGGGGACATCCTCGCCGCGTTGATGAACAGCCTGATGATCGGCATCCCCAGCACCCTCATCGCAACCGTACTCGGCACCATGGCCGCGATCGGCATGCATAAGTATGTGTTCAAAGGGAAGCGTTTATTCGAATCAATCCTGTTCCTACCGATCGTGATTCCGGAAATCGTGATGGCGGTTTCTCTGCTAACCTTTTATGTGTGGATACAGCTTCAATTGGGAACGGTGTCGGTCATCCTGGCGCATGTCACCTTCAACATCAGTTTCGTGTTCGTGATCGTGGCCGCACGGCTGTCCGATATGGACGACCGCCTTGAGGACGCCGCACGAGACTTGGGCGCCACGGGGTGGCAGACCTTCCGGCATGTCATCTTCCCACTCATCTCACCGGGCATCATCGCCGGAGCCTTATTGGCATTCACGATTTCTTGGGACGATTTCCTCATCGCGTTTTTCACTGCGGGTGTGGGCTCCACCACCCTTCCGATGAAAGTCTATTCCATGATCAAATTCGGGGTTTCGCCCGAAATCAATGCGGTATCGACCATCATGATCTTATTTACCATGATTCTGATGTTGCTCGCCATCCGCTTCGAAGGCATTTCCAAAACAGCCAAAACCATAGGGAGTTGACATGAAACCAACCTGGATCATTGCAGGGATCCTGCTGGCAACCGCATGCGGAGGCGATTCGCGCCAAACGCTGAGCTTCTACAACTGGAGCTACTATATCGCTGAGACCACCATTCCCGATTTCGAAGCCGAAACCGGTGTGAAGGTGATCTATGATAACTTTTCGAGCAACGACGAACTGTTGGCCAAGCTGCAAATGGGAGCTGGAGGATATGACATCACCATGCCGAGCGATTATATGGTCGAAATCTTGGTCAAACGCGGATTGATCCATGAATTGGATTACGACAACATCCCCAACATCGAGAACATCGATCCGCGCTTCCGAAATCTGCCCTTCGATTCGGAAAGCCGCTATTCCATCCCCTATCAATGGGGCACGACCGGCATTGGTGTGAACACAAAATACGTGAAAGAGACCATCGACAGTTGGAGTGCCCTTTGGGACCCCAAATACAAAGGCCGCATCAGTGTGATCGACAACATGAGAAGCGGACTCGTTCCGGCACTCATCCTATTGGGTTATTCCGTGAACGAAACCGATCCGGCGAGGCTAAACGAAGCAAAAGATCGAATGATCGCCCAAAAAGAATTCGTGCGCACCTACTCGAGCGACACGTATATCGATCTGCTGAAATCCGGTGATGTCTGGCTGGCGATGGGATGGAGCGGCGACATCTATCAGGTGATGAAAGAAAATCCGGATGTGGTTTTCATCATTCCGAAAGAAGGAAGTTATGCCTGGGTCGACAATCTGGTGATTCCGAAAGGATCCCGGAACAAAGAATTGGCCGAATCATTCCTGAATTATTTGTTGCGTCCGCAAGTCGGGGCCGACATCTCGAATTACACCGGCTATTCGACACCGAATCGCGCCTCGTTTCCATTGGTATTGGATTCGTTGACGTCGGACATCACGCTGTATCCGCCTCAAGACGTGCTCGATCGGATGGAGTTCCTACGTGATGTGGGTGATGCAACCACGATCTACAATCGTATCTGGAATGAAATCAAATCGCAATGAAGGATGAGGCTCTACATATGTACCGCATCGAGGCATCCTTCACCGAAATCAAGCTGATTGACTATGCTCTGAAAAAGCATCACGGCGTGATTCGATCCTCATCCTTCACAGATACGATCCGGTATGATGTGGGTATTCCCGCATCCACCGTCGAATGGTTCCTTAGCGACATGGAGCACCATGGCAAGAGCCGCATCCGATTGGAACCGATGGGGGTCGAATGGGCGACGAAATAAGGGATGTCAACTTTGAGCGGATATCGAGAATCAACTGGTTGCTGACCGGTCCTCTGCTTGTGTTTTTCTCTTGGCCATATTTGCAACTTAGTGAATTAGCTCTCACATCAGACGTGTTCGCTTGGATGGGATGCGGCCTGTTCAGCGTTGCGTTCACATTGACCATCGTACACGGTCATATCTCGATATCGGTGGGTGAATTGCATCGGGTCGAGTTCTACCGCTGGACCCGAAGGCGTCGCTATCCTTGGAAGTGGTTCTACCACCCTACGCTGTTTCAGTACAGTACCCGATTGACACTGCTTTTGGCCTCGATCGTGTGCTTATTGGGATGACTTTTTCTTGTAACACTCATGCAAGCGGTTGAGCAAACGACTCTTTCGCACCCGCACCAGCACCGGACTGATTTTGAACAGCTTGCTAACGGTCAAATAACTCGCATCCGGTTGATTCATGTAAAATTGGATGAAGTTTCGATTCGGCTCATCCAAAAGATCCATGCACTTGCGAAGAATGTCTTCACGTTCTTGGTCCACTAAACGATTGTATTGTTCGGATGGATCCGTCACATGCTGCTCTTCCAACACGAGGCCACCTTCACGATGCTCCTTCTTGACCGTTTTGAAGAACTCATTGCGTGCTGAGATCATCAGATATCCGATCACATTGGTTTTTGTATCGAAATGACCAGACTTGACCCGGTCGATCATCGAGAACAGAGCTTGTTGAGCGCATTCTTCGGCCATGTACTCATTCGCCCGAACAGTGATGCTCAGATATTCACGGATCTGGGGGAGTATGGCCCGTGTGAACGCATCCATCACAGGATGATGATCCTGCTCGATGGCTCGAACAATCTCGTCCGATTGGAACGACGGGGTTAACGGATTCTTTGACACGGCGTCAAGTTACAAAATGCTGAGACAAGCGCCACGCCATCGAACAGGGAAAAAAAGGCAAAACTTTTTTATTATTAAAGTTCTTTAATTATTATAAGTCATTAATTATCAACAATTAAAAGAAATTAATTAAGGACTGTAACATTTGACCCTTCTCAGAATCATATATATGAATGAGAATGAAGTCATGAATACCCTGGACGATTCGTCGTGCTAAGTATCGTCATAGTCTTATATATACTCCTAAAATAACAATCATACATACATCCATACCATCATGAAAACGAAATCCAACTTTTTCGCACTTATCGCTGTAGCCGTACTTTTCACTGGTTGCTCCAACTCTACCGACGCCCTCCAGAATATCGGTGGTCATAAAGAAGATATCATTGTACCTCGCCCTGAAAACAAAAACCCAAGAGATCTTGACAATATAGATCGTGGAACCGACGCCGTATTCAACATCGGCGGCCACAAAGAAGATATCATCGTACCACGTCCAGAATAAGGCGATACTTCGGGGGACTGTAGGTATATTCGTGCTTGCACGTAACCTATCCGAATGTCCCGAGTTGTTGTTCTCCTATTATGGTTGTTGTCCGTTGAGGTTGCTATTGGGCAACCTCAACGGTTTATTTTGCAACAACAGGCAGATCAGCTTCTACAGCAAGTTGTTCAGCGACAGCAAATACCTCTCTCTTTTTGGGGGCTGGTTGAGTTGGCCAAACAATATGACGACGTCAGAACTTATATCGAAGATCGAGCCGTTTCATTACGGGAACGGCGCATTGAGGTAGACTGCTACCTCGGCATCCTTGCGGATTTATCGCAGCCCAATCCGATTCGTTCGGCTTGGGAGTGTGAAGACCAAGCCGATTTCGCAGTCCTCTTTTTGTATGGTGCTCCTCCATCGGAAAGATCGAATCTGTTAAAGCAGCATTCCGAACGTTTCACCATCGCTGCAGGTGATCCCGTCATCCGGGCTTATTTGGAACGGGTTTTTAACCCAAATTCTGCTATCGTCGACATCGTCAAACCAAGAGCGTTTCGTGCTGCCGACATTCATCTCATACCACCAGGCTATACCTATGACGATGAACATGCTTCTTCCTACCTGGGGCTCTTAAATCATTGGAAATCGGAATTGCCGGTCACCCGTCGAAATCTCACATTCGCCGACGTGTATGCCGTATTCCATATCATCGATTCCTACCATCAGGCCTATCATTACGCTGGCACCTATGAGTATTTGCCGATGCTCAGTGAAAACTCCGTCTTCCCCGACCTCGACATCAAGCTGAAGACCTACAGACGGGTCGCCTTTTCATCCTATCATCTTGGCTACTATCAATCTGCCCTCATCTTTTACCGCGTAACCCTTCGACCATTGGTCAATCGTATGGCAAGTGCCAATAAGAAATACATGGAAGTCCGCATGCGTGTCGAAACGGATTACGGTAGCATTCAATACCGTTTGGGCGATTTGGAGGGGGCCCGAGAGACGTATGCAAATATTTTTCCTGACCGTGCCTATTTCCAAGATTTAGGATCCAGATCCATCCTATTGAACAATCTGGCGGTTTCCTATCTCAATACCGGCAGAATGACCGATTACATCGAATTGCAGCTTCAAGCTTTGGAAGACGCACGGTCGATTGATTATACATTGGCCGAGTTGCAGATTTTGAAAAACTTATATGTCTATCATTGGAGGAGAGGCGATTGGGACAACGCCATTTTGTATCTGAACAGTGCCTATGATGTGGCCATAAAGATGAACGATTCCAATGAATTGGGAAACATCCTCTCACTTTTCGCCACCTACCATCGCGAGTATCGGAAGGATTATCAACGTGCCTATTCCTTCAACCTTCAATCCGTCGACCTTCTGCGTAAGTTCGGAGCACGGAACACGCTCCTTCTAGCACAATTTGAACTTGCCCTCACGTTGGAATCGTTGCGGCGCTACGACGATGCAATTGACCTCTATGAATCTCTGGAGCTGGATGCCACGACCACGGGTGACCTCATTTCGGAACTGGTCACACGCATCCAACGCATCGACTTGCTGCAGCGCCTGGGTAGACATGTTGAAACCGAATCCGCCCTCTTAAGCATCCAAAAGCATGATTTATCCACCATTTTGGATTTTGAGAAGTTTGTGGAGGCCGTGAATGTGATCGCCATCGACCACATCCATCGACAAGATCATAATGGTGCCCGACTCTGGTTGGAACCCATGATCAGTGAGATATTCCAACGCCTCCAGAACAGCGCCGACGACCAGACCGGGTTTATCCGGTTCAAGCCTGAATTCACCGAAACCATCCGCCTGCTCACTCAAACCTATCTGAGGCAGAACCAACCAACCGCAGCGGCAGAATTACTCGATATAGTCAAGGCCGTCAATCAGGCCTCCTTCTTCAATAGTGACCTCATCCGTGCGACGGTATTATCTGAAAGTGATCGGATTACGGATGTCAGACTTGCTCAAAGCATCGAAGATGTGCGGGCGTCCTTGTTGCGAGCTTCACCAAGTGAAAAGCTGGAGTTGAACAACCGCCTGATCCGGCTTCAACAAGAGAGGGCCCAGTTGAAAAGTGGTCGCATTCCAACTGTTTCATCCATCGAGGTGAATTTGACGCAGGTCCAAAAACAACTGGCGCCCGGTGAAATGGCTGTATCCATAACCTTGCTTGATAATCTGATCTTCCGAACAACTGTAACTAAGGAAATTATCCGTGTGGATGAGATTCAAAACAGCACTCAGAATATAGAATCTTGGAGTCAGACCGAATCTCAAACCATTGCCGGCAACATCAACCTGAATGATCTACATTCGATCTACACTTTGCTGTTTGAAGATCTGTTCGTCAATCAGCCCCCTAGCAAGTTGTATTTCCTGCCAGACGGGCCATTGCATCGGATACCGGTCGAAATCCTTCCCACGAACCGTCCTGAACATGGCACCTCGTTCGGCGCTGTTCGATATTTGATCGAATCGACGTCGGTGACCTATGCTACCTCCTTGAATGAGCTGAGATCACAGCAGCGGAAACGCAATAGCCATACTCACGATTATATAGGCATCGGAATTTCGAGATTGGTCAGCTTTCCGGCATTGAGTCCACTACCGTATGCGGAGATGGAAATCCGTCGGATTGTGGGCACGATGACTCGGTTCGCGCGATCCGTCATGTTGCTCGGAAATGATGCCACCGAACACCGAATCAAAACCACAGCCACAGATACCCGGGTCTTGCATGTGGCCTCACACAGCGAAGTGAACTTGATCGACCCACTTTTCTCTGTGATTTATGTGGAATCCGACGAACAATCGGATGGAGCCCTCTATGCGTATGAGCTCTTCGGAATGGACATGAACATCGACCTGATCATGCTGAGCAGTTGTGAGTCGGCAAGCGGCACCTACATTCAAGGCAGCGGGATGATAGGATTGGGTCGAGCGCTTCAGTTTGCCGGTGCTCGAAGCCTCATCATGAACACCTGGTCGATTCGGGACCAAACCGCATCCGACATTTCAACTTGGTTTTATGAAAACCTGAACGAAGGTATGAGCAAGAATGAAGCGCTGAGGATGGCTAAAGTCCGGTACATCACGACACGGAACAGCGATCCTTATATCTGGGGATCGTTCATTCTGATCGGGAACGATGAGCCATTGATAAAAAAAATCAGCATCAGGGGTTTCTTCTTTGGGGGAATCCTGATGCTGATCCTGGGAGGGGTCCTATTTTGGCTCGTTCGTCATCGCCGGAGTTGATCCAGCGCGGACTGTGCGGCGCGACCAAATGCGCCGTTCATATCGATAACTCGTTTGAGATGGACTTGCGCCTCATCTTGTTGACCAGATTGGATAAGTGCATTTGCCGTATACCATTCGGTGCGTTCCATTTGGATCGGATCCACACCGTTCATGGCTCGGATTTCGTCAAATCGAACCAGAGCCGGCGCGAAATCTCCACGGTTGTAAGCGAGTGCGGCAAGATTCAATCGAACTTCAACGTCTTGGGACACATTCAATTCGGTTGACAACAGAGCGATGAGTGCTTGTTCAGCCTTCCCTTCCTGACCTTCCACAGCCATGATGGTGATGTCGAGCAATTGCAAGTCAAATATTTCCGTCGGGATGGATCCAGATCGCAACAAATTGAATTCAATTTGCTCGAGAGGCATGAATTCGGACGTGCTGGTCGATGATGCCAGGAAGTATATGGATGTGCCGACGCCAATGATCACAGCGGCTGCCGCGGCGGATGCCACTAGGCGCATTCTGGATGGTGTTCGAATCGGAATGGGGATGACACGCTTCCCGACGGATAATTTCCGTACCGTGGCGGCTGTCTTCATGTAATCCAGATAACCGAATTGGATCACATCCACCCATAGGTCATCGATCTGTTTTTGATTGAGGGTACCCCTCACATACAGATCGATCCTGTCTTCCAGGTCAAGATGGTTGGTTTGGGTATTCAAAAGTTCTCTTCATGATATTAATTTGCAAACAAATAAAGCTGTAACAAGAACCGAAATCAGGCACGTTTTTCCATTACGTTCCGAATGGTGTCGATCAGGTCCTCTTTTTGAAACGGTTTGGGCAGAAATGCATCCATACCGGCATCCAAGCAGTTTTCGCGGATATTGGCAGTTAAATTCGCCGTGACGGCGATGATAGGAACATCTTTGTATTGGGTCATTTTGCGTAACCGCCGAGTGGTTTCGATGCCGTCGATTCCTTCGCCAAGATTCACATCCATGATGATCACATCATAGTTGTCTTCTTTGGCTAGGTTCAGTGCGTCGAGACCGGTTTCGGCATATTCCACTTGAAAACGTTTCTTGCGCAGAAAGTACTTCACAATGGAACGTATTTCGGCGTTGTCTTCAACGTGGAGGGTACGAATGGCCTGGTATTCATTCGTCGAGGTTTCAGTTTCCATTGCTGGCTCGATGTGCTCCGTCTTTTCATCCCAGACATACCTTCTGACCGATTCCTTCGCACTGCGCTCATTAAAGACAATGGATGGTACGAACATAAGGGTATTGGCAGAATGCATCTGCCGGTTGGGCTGGTTGACGAAGTTGAATAAATACCGAAACATGATGTTCCTCCTTACCTATATGATCCGGAGGAACCCGATTTGTTACAGCCACATGAAGATTTTTTTTCTCATCCTATGGCGGACATCTCAAAAGTAGATAAATATGGACTTTTTAATGATTTAAGATTTTCTAACGCATTCAAAATCACGGTTTAAACGGCTTATGTCGATATCTATTAAAAAACCTTAATCAAACGCCTCACCTTCCAAAATCCAATCGGCAGCCGGGGCCCCTTTCAGATAGTGGTCGAAGTACTCTTTCATCCGGATGGTGTAGTCCATTTTGTTCGCATATCGTTGCGGATGGTGGGGCTCACCATGATATTGAAGGAAGATGACGTCTTTGTCGAATCGACGCATCGACAAATACAATTCGATGCCTTGATACCAAGGCACCGCATCGTCTTCATCCCCGAACATGATTAATGTCGGTGTCTGGATGCGGTCTGCAAAGAATACCGGTGAGTTTTCGATGTATAAATCCCTTGCTTCCCACATCGTGCGACCGATCCGGCTTTGCTGCTGTTCATATTGGAATTGACGTGCGAGTCCGCTTCCCCAACGAATGCCATTGTACGCGCTGGTCATGTTACTAACGGGCGCCCCGACGATCGCTGCGGCGAACAAATTGGTTTGTGTGATCATGTGCGCCGCTTGGTACCCGCTCCACGAATGTCCATGGATGCCTATCCCCTTTGGATCCGCGATTCCCATATCGATGAGTTTCTGAACACCCGGTACGATGTATTTGGTGGATGAATACCCAGGCAGACCTTCCGTATAGCGCACATCCGGCAAGAAAATCGCATACCCATTGCTGGCATAGTAAGGAAACGAGGGACGGTGGTTCACCGCCAAGGCATTGTATTCGTGAAGCCGTTGCGAAAACAATTCATAGAAGTACACAATCACCGGAATCTTGGTGCCGGGTTTGTATCCGCCGGGAAGAATCAGCACGCCTTGAACCGGTGTTCCATCCATGCTCGACCATTCGACGAGTTGGGATGTCCCCCATGCGAGTTCAGACATCACCGGATTGACTGTGCTTTGCTTCACACGATTGCGGAAGCGTGTATCGGCCGACCAGATATCTGGAAATTCATTGTAAGACTCGCGTGTATATAGATAGACGCCCGCGTCCTTCGCTTTGGACACGAATGTGAGCTTCTTGTTTTCTTGAAGCAAGGAAGTAACCCCATTCCGGTCCAATCGGACCTCATAAAAACCTGTCGTCTTCTCCACATCATGGTACCCGGTCAAAAGCAACACGTGCCCCGCATCGAAGGTACGCTCCTCATCGGTGCGACGTATCCGGTACTGGCGACGCTCTGCCCGTCCGGTTACCGTGCGATTCACCGCCCGTCCGCTCGGAAGGTCTATGCTCCACAAATCAAATTTGTCGTAGATCAGTACCGACGCGTCGCCCTTCGTCCAACCCGCAATCCCATACCCGCCGGGTTCGCTTGGAGAATCATGGTCTTCATCGACGAACGTCACACCAAGGGCTTCCGTCAGGTTCCGGCTCACGCCGGTAGCGGTTTCGACCGCATGCCAATGTCCATCTCGGAACATCACGACCCAATTTCCGCCTGGTGATAGCTGAGCTGCACCCTGATGTCGCTCCGCGATCATGCGGCGCAAACCGGTGCGAAGATCGACCACATACACATCGGATTGGTTGCCGAACCACGTGATTTCACGCTGATAAGCCACGTTGCTGTTCCCGACCGCGAAACGCGCATTATCGGGTATGGATACGCTTGGGAGGGTCGAATCGGCCAAGGAGACCACACGTCCGGTGTCGCGATGCCACACACTCAGAAAGGTGCGGGAACGTCGCGCGGCAGCGGTTTTGATTTCGTGCGGTTTGATGAGCGGATCCTCACCATGCCACACATCCAAGCCTCGGTCGTCGCGGATGAACTCCGGATCCTTGAAATTCTCCACCGTCCAATCGCCACGCTTGGGCTCGACAACCGTCTTCTCTGCGACCGGTTTCGTGCCGAAAAACAATCGATCTCCCCGATCCGTCCATCTCAATTGGGTCCGAAATGGAACATAACGGGAATCAGACGGGGGCTGAAGCTCGCGAAGGGTCGCATCCAACACGTGCAAACGGGCGATATCGACGGCTTGGGAGCTGTCTTCTACCGCGGACACGAACGCCAAGGTGCCCGAGGGCTGCGACCACGTGAGTTGGTCATAGCGTGTGAATGACCCACGATGCAAGGTGTCGACCGAACTGGTGGCCAGTTCATATCGGATCAACGCATTTCCTTCACCGCTTGAATCAGCGATCGCGACAAAGAGTTTGGTACCGAGGGAATCTGCCGTCATCGAACTGACAAATGGAATGGAGCGAATGGCTCCACCCGCTAAAGAACGGATCTCGAGTGTAGAACCGACGGATTTACGCCAATCTTTGCCCGGTTTGTCTGTATTGAGCCAAATCAACAAATAGCTGCTGTTTCCGGTGAACTCAAAGGATTTCACATTTTCAACGGTGGTCATTGCACCGTTGGAGACAGCTAGATAGGCCATGCCTGATTTTGGGCGGTCGGCGGGTTTGGAGGCGTTTTCGACCTCGATCACATCGGGACGGATCGTGGCAGCGAGCCATTTAGAATCCGTCGAAAAACGGGGCTGCTGCCCGTTCGGGATGGTGTACTGCTTGCGACCTGTGATTTCCTTGACGATGGCATCCCCATTTCCGCGGTCTGGCCAGATGTCGTAGGCCGTCCACGCGCCATTGTTGGAAATCGTGGCGTTTCGGAGGGTACGCATGGACATGAGGTCGTCCAATGTCATGGGGCGACCTTGCCCTAGAGCGGAAATCGGAATGACGAAACAAAACAGAAGGATGGATAGAGAATGGCGCATGATGCCTTGGTATTGGTGATCGGTCAAAATCGAATGACTTCGCTTGCCATGCAAATTTCGTAACTTTGTTTAACAAGAAAAGCCGGATACGATTTGAAAGTGATCATCATCGGAGCAGGCGAGGTCGGATATGACCTTGGCGCTATGCTATCCCAGGAAAAACACGATGTCGTCATACTGGATCGTGATAAAGACGCACTCCGATTGTGCGGTGAGAATGATGTTTTAACCATCGAAGGAAACGCCACCTCCGCAGTGGATTTGCAACGCGCTGGCGTTGGGGATGCCGACCTTGTTGTAGCCGCCACCAACTTGGATGAGGTGAATATGGTCGCCGCACTTCTAAGCAAGCGCTTGGGAGCCACCAAGGTGATCGCCCGCATCCGAAATGATGAGTTTTCACGGCCGAACGCGTTGGTACGCCCAGCCGATATGGGTATTGATGTGATGATCCACCCCGAACAGAGCGTGGCTCGGGAAATTGTTCTGTTAGTGAAACGGGCCGCCGCATCCGATGTGGTGAGCCTGGCGGATGGAAAAATGCAACTGGTCGGAATCCGCCTGGACAAGCTAAGTCCATTGGTCGGCAAGAAATTGATGGAAGTGGCTTTATTGGCACCAGATGACCCCTTCCGGGTTGTAGCCATCTACCGTGGCGGTTTCACTCTCATCCCATTCGGAAACGACCGGCTTCAAGCCAACGATCATATTTTCATATTGGCCAAGACCGAAGACATCACCGATGTGATGCGCATCACTGGGCACGAGAATCGCAAAATCCGGAATATCATGATCACCGGTGGCACAACGGTCGGAGCCATGATCGCCCGGATGCTCAGCGAAGATCAAATGGATTGGAAGGTGAAGCTCATTGAGCCGGATTACGAAACCTCCTATGAATTGGCCACCGAATTGCGGGATGTGCTGGTGCTGCATGGAAACCCGACCGATCCGAATCTGCTGGTCACCGAAGGCATCACCGAAACGGATGTGTTCATCGCCGTGACGGAAGACGAAGAATCGAACATCATTTCCTGCCTGATGGCCAAGCATTTGAAAGTCCCGAAAGTGATCGCGATGGTATCAAAGGCGGATTACATCCCACTGAGTCAGACTATCGGATTGGATGCGGCCGTGAACAAGAAACTGGCCGCTTCGAACGAAATCCATCGATTGGTCCGCAAAGGATCGGTTTTGTCGGTGGCTGCTTTGCATGGAATCAAAGCCGAAGTCTTGGAATTCGAAGCGAGCTTATCGTCCAAAATCACAGGCAATACCATGGCGAAGCTTGTGTTTCCGAAAGGATGCGTGGTGGGTGGCATCATCCGCAACGACAAAGCCGAAGTGGCCACAGGAAACACCGTGGTTGTGCCGGGTGATCGCGTGATCGTATTCTGCCTGCCGGAAGCGATCGATAAAATCTCGTCCTATTTCTGATGCTGTTCAGCAACACGAACCGGAGTCGTAGCAAGATTGACATCCGACTGGTCGCAGGTGTCTTAGGAGCGTTGACCTTCTTCATGGGGTTTGCCCTTCTGCTTCCATTGCCCTTAGCGTTGATCGACGGCGAATCCATCTGGTGGGTATACGTCGCTTCTGCTGGACTGGCGTTTTTGATCGGAGGCGGACTATTCACCACGTTTCGCCCTCAAACCGATCTGAGGGCCCGTGAAGCGTTCATGGTGGTGTCGCTCACTTGGATTGTGTTGTCCCTTTTTGCCGCTGCGCCACTTCGACTATCCGGAAGCTTGATCATCTTCACCGATGCCTTTTTTGAAGCAATGAGCGGCCTTACGACTACCGGTGCCACGGTCTATGGCGGTATGTCATCCGATGGAATCGTGAATGGCTTGCTCGTGGATCAACCTCGAAGCATTCTGTTGTGGCGCTCATTGACCCACTGGTTTGGGGGGATGGGATTCGTGGTACTTTCTGTGGCCGTACTACCCTTTTTGAGTGTCGGCGGTGGATCTCATTTGTTTTCATCTGAATCGAGCGCAGGTATGACCGATAAAATCACCCCAAGGGTTCAAGAGGCCGCTGCTTGGTTGTGGGGCGTGTATCTCACCTTCACGTTAGTCAATTTCTTTCTGTTATGGGTACATCCCAGCATGGATTGGTTCGATGCGCTGAATCATTCGATGTCGACGTTGGCAACCGGCGGATTCTCCACAAAAGACGCGTCTTTCATCTATTACAATTCGGAATATTTGGAGTGGGTCACCATCCTCTTCATGTTTTTAGCTGGCATCAGTTTCACGATGCATTTCCGTTTGCTCCGAGGTGAATTCAAGGTCTTCGGTGACAACCGGGAGACTCGTTTTTATACGTTAATGACATTGATTTCAGTCGGCATCATCGGACTCGGATTGTGGCTCAAAGGTGACTTCACCTTTCACGATGCCTTCCGTTATGGCGCATTCGAAACAATATCGGTCATCACCACGACCGGATTTGTCTCAAACGACTACGAAGCTTGGCCTGTATTCACCATCCTGCTACTATTTCTGATGTTTTTCACAGGAGGTTGCGCAGGGTCCACATCCGGTGGCATCAAATCATTTCGCGTAATGATTTTGCTAAAAAACACATTGCGTGAGATCCGACAGACCGTACATCCTCGCGGCGTGCTACCGGTTCAAGTGGGAAATCGAAATATTGAACCCGCAACCATCTTACGCATACTCAGCTTCGTCATTTCTTACGTCTTTTTCTTCTCTGTCGGAGCACTGATTCTCACCTTTCTGGGCGTGGATTTCATGTCGGCGATCGGTGCCAGTATTGCTTGTTTGGCGAATATCGGTCCGGCATTGGGGGATTTCGGTCCCATCGACAACTATGCCGGCATGCCCTGGTTAGGCAAGTGGACGATGGCATTACTGATGATGATAGGACGCCTTGAAGTCTTCACCGTATTGGTGCTGTTCTCCAAGGCGTACTGGCGGGAATAAGAGTCAAGTACTCAAGAAGATCAAGTACTCAAGGAAGATCAGGGTTATTTTTCTGTCAAGCAGTCGATACCAGGCAGGGACTTTCCTTCCAAGTATTCCAACGAAGCGCCGCCGCCTGTCGAGACGTGTGTCACCTCGGCATCGAGCCCAGCTTTCTTGATCGCCGCCGCGGAATCGCCTCCACCAATGATGGTGATGGCTCCTTTTTTCGTGGCATCGGCCAAGGCTTGGGCCACAGCGAAGGTACCGTTCGAGAAGTTGTCCATTTCGAAGACGCCCATTGGTCCGTTCCAAACCACCGTACCAGCGGCCCGGATCGCTTCACCAAAGAGTTCGACGGTTTTAGGTCCGATATCGAGCGCCATCCAGCCGTCTTCGATCCCATCTTTGCCTACCGTTTTGAACGGAGTGTCGTTCTTGAATTCCTGAGCCACAGTGGAATCGACCGGAAGCAGGAAATTCACGCCTTTCGATTTGGCTTTGTCCATGATTTCCTTGGCCAGCTCCACTTTATCGGCTTCCAACAAGGATTTTCCAATCGGTAGACCAAGCGCTTGGTAAAAGGTGTAGGTCATGCCACCACCCACAATGATGGTGTCCACTTTGTCGATGAGGTTCTCGATCACCGGAATCTTGTCCGATACTTTTGCTCCACCCAAGATGGCCACAAAAGGACGTTTCGGACTATGGATGGAGTCACTCAAATAGCGGATCTCTTTTTCGAGTAGGAATCCAGCCACCGCAGGTTGAAGGAAGTCGGTGATGCCCGCCACAGAACTATGCGCACGGTGGGAGGAACCGAAGGCATCGTTCACAAACACATCACCCAATTCGGCGAGTTTCTTCGAGAAATCGGGATTGTTTTTCGTTTCTTCCGAGTAGAAGCGGACGTTCTCCATCACGACGATTTCACCTGGCTTTGCGGCGGCAACGGCGGCTTTGGCCACATCCCCGATGCAATCGGTCGCGAAATGGACCTTGGCGGATACTTTGGTTGCCAGATAATCGGCGACCGGTTTGAGGGAATATTCGGTGTCGGCGGAGGATTTCGGTCGACCGAAATGGCTCAATAGAATCAGGGTTCCGCCATTGTCGAGAACGTAGTTGATGCTTGGAAGGGCTTCAGTGATGCGGTTATCGTCTGTAATGACGCCGTTTTCCATCGGCACATTGAAATCGACGCGCATGACCACGCGTTTGCCCTTCACATCCAAATCGGAGATCGTTTGTTTAGCCATAGATACCTTGAAAGTCTAACATGATAATTGTCTCTCAAGATAAGGATTCCGTCAATCACGAAGACAGCGGACTGACTTTCCCATCCTAGGATTGAAGTAAAAGGAATCGACCCGCCGATTGTTAGAAACAAGAAATGGTCCCCATGCCATTAACCTTTCGTCCAGTGTTGAACTCCACCAATGGCCCTGGTCACCCGTACTTATTGGACTCGGTGGGGATTCAGAGACGCCGCGCTGGCCACCCGGTAATCCAGTAAAACCACTTTCATTTGTAGCTCCGCTATTCGGGCTCGACCAAAGCCCCGTACCCGCCGCACTGGTACCGGTCGATTTCAAACTACCACCTGCAACGATATGACCTCCAAATAAGTCTGTAAGGACTGTCCACTCATCTTTCGACGGTACATGCCAACCAGCGGGGCAAAGACCGGCTGGGTCGGCCACTGCATACCAGTTGTACATTTTGCCATAAACCGTGTTGTTTGCGCCTTGCATCCAAGCGCCAGTTGAAAGATTCCTCCAATCGTTATAGATGGTCACATTCGGGATGGTATCTCCATTGGCATATCGGGTCGTCTTCAGGTTTTCCTTCATCCAGAGTTGGTTGCCGATTTTAATTGTGGAATAGGTGTTCCCATCCATATCAGTGACCGTAATTGGAAGCGTCGCAAAACTCAGTTGGTCGCCGTAGCTCGTACCCACGGCACTGGTCGCATAGGCTCGAACGGAATAAGACCTCACGTCATCCAATCCAGTAATACTCACAGTAAAAGAACCGATGCCGTCGCCAGCCGATGTGCAGATATCGGATGGAGTCGGACTCGGTGTTGTAAATATGCAGACACCTCGATCGGTCACCGGAGAATCGCCTGCCGACGTCACATCCCCGCCTACCATAGCGGTATGGCTCGTTACTTGGGTGATCGCACTGGTCACGACGGTCGGTGCCTCAGGACCCGATTCTGTAGTTTTGGTGCATGAGGCTAGAACCAATGCAAAAGCGAGTCCTACTATGGCAACTTCATAAGAATTCATCTTGTTTTCCATTGATTATGTACGGTTAGTTTCGCATACAGCGGACTGAAAGCCCATCCCTCATCAGCTCTAGTTCGGAATCCAATTTGGCATTGGACTTGGTCAAGTCAAACGCATAAGCTCCGCCAAGAGTGTTGTGTCGCGTGGAGCTCCACCAATGACCGGCGACACTCATTTCGCGAAAAAAATTCTCACGACCAGTGGCGTCGTTCCGAATTCTTGTACCACCAGGTAGACCTGTAAAGCCGCTATCATTTGTGGCTCCGGTGTTCGGCGATAACCAATATTCAGTGCCAGTGGCCTTCATCTTGCCTCCGGCCACGTTTTCGCCACCTAGATGATCGGATAGAATGGTCCAATCCTCTTGAGACGGCACTCGCCAACTTGGAGGACATAATCCTCGAAAGTCTTCAACAGCGAACCAATTATACAGTTTCCCATATACTGCTTCATTTGAGCTTTGGTGGTCATAGTATGCCCATGCACCCGAAAATAATTCGTTCCAATCACCCTGGTTGGTCACGTTCGGAATGATGTCGCCGCTATGGTAGTGGCTGGTCTTCAGATTTTCAGCCATCCACGTCTGATTACCGATGACGACTGTCTCGTATATGTTTCCATCGATGTCTTTCACCCCCGTCGTCGCGAAATTCACATTCTCACCATAGCTCGTTTTCTTACCGGTAGTCGCATAAGCACGCACTTTATATAATGATCCCAAGTTCAACTCCGTCACGTTGGCCGTAAAGGATCCTTCCCCTTGACCCGCTGATACACACTGATCCACCAAGGTTGGATTGAATGATTGCCCAACGCACACACCACGATCGGTAATGGGCTTCCCACCCAAGCTCGTAACATCACCGCTGATAGTGGCACTTGTCTGCGTCACTTCGATGATCGCCCCAGTCACGACGGATGCAGCAGGCCCCGAATCTGTAGGCTTCAGACACGAGCCTAGAACAAAGGCGACAGCAAATAGGGCGGCTGTAGATAGGTGTCTCACGTTGTTCACTTTATAGATGCGTAAGATAGTCGGAGGTAGATAGGATATTTCTCACCTAAATATATGGCATTAAGTTTCACGCCTAACATGAACATGTCAAGAAAATATCATCAAATCTGTGAATCCTGATTTGGGATTATCCACGTAAAAGGGGGTGTTCCTAGAACCTAATCTCATTAATCTTCTCATGAAAAAACACCTCGTGACGGCCGCATTTCTGTTGGCCGCCTCTACCATAACCATGGCGCAAACGCCATTTTCCGTAACCAGCACCTTCCCTTCGAACGCAGCAACCAGCGTCGACCTCGAAACCACGATCCGATTCACCTTCAACGAACCGATTCCAATTCATCTTACTGCCAATGATTTGGAGGAGTTTGTCGAGGTAAGTCCGCGATCCGACATCCAGATCCATGCGTCTTCTTTCTCAGAAGACCGCAGATCCTTAGTGTTTGATGTGACCCACAACGCCGACCGTGATTTCCACTGGACCGTAACTGGCCCCTTCCCTATCGACCGATTCCACTTGTTGAGCTACACCACGGCGACTGCCTTCGGAACAGCCAGCGTGTCTGGTCAACTCACGTTGCCGGAGGATGCTGAGCTGTCCACATTCAAGTACGGCTACGTGTTATTGACTCCCTTTTCAAACCTGTCGTTCTGGGATGAGCTTCCACGCTATGCCGGAATCGCCACATTGAACCAAAACGGAACCTTCGATATCACAGGTGTGCGTCCGGGCACCTATTATGCCTACGCCATCGTCACGTCCGATCCAGCAGATGAAGAAACCGCTGCTGTTTATTTCGGTAAGCACGATCAACAGATTGTGGTTCAAAACTCCTCAATTCAGAATGTGGCTGTAACCATGCAATCGCTCGACAACTTCTTTCCTGTGTCGCACTCACACACGAAGTTGGAGGAAATCCGTGGGTTGGTCAACAGTGCCTCCCCAAACTCTGGGTTGAAAAGCGTTGTCGGATTTCAGATGCTTCAGAACAATGATGTACCAGACGGCTCCTCCATTTTCTGGACTTATATGTGGCACGACCATATCACCGAAAAATCGTTTGCTGCGACAATGTCCGGTGGATTCGTGGACTTTGAAGAAGTTGAAGACCAGTCCTTGTCGGGCTTGATGACCTTGCCACTGACCATGATTACGTCCAGCCAAGCCGTGGATGCGGTGATGCAAGCCGGAGCAGCACAGTTCGTCGACCGCATGCCAGAAGATGCCATGATCATCGTGATGCAAATGGCTGGCATCGATATCACCCAATATGGGTATGAAGGCGTGATTCCCAACGGACCGTTCTGGTTCATCAACATCGTGAGCGTCTATTCTAGCCCAGAGGGATCGGTCACTGAAGTGCACTACGCCTTGGTGGATGCCATGTCGGGTGCCATCATCAACCAAACCCCGACATCCATCGAGAAAGATCCATCGGATGAGGGCTTGGTGAAGTCGATCAGCCTGTCGCAGAATTATCCGAATCCGTTTAATCCGACAACAGAAATCGGATATCAGATATCGGAAATCGGAAGAACTCGGCTCAGCGTTTATGACCTCTTGGGACGTGAGGTCGCGGTTCTGGTCGACGGTGTGATGCCGGCCGGCGAACATCGTGTGAGCTTTGATGCCTCCGGATTGAGCTCAGGCGTATATCTGTACCGTTTGCAGTCCGGATCGATGGTCGAGACCCGCCGAATGACCTTGGTGAAGTGATTCTCCGCAAATGCCCTTACATTTGGGCATGCGCACCGTTTATCTCGACAATGCCGCCACAACGCCTCTGGACCCTCGGGTCCTTGAGGCGATGCGGCCTTACCTGACCGAATTCTTCGGCAATGCCGCGTCCATCCACTCCATGGGACGCCATTCCAATGTGGCCGTTGAAGAGTGCCGCGAGAAGATCGCCCATCTCATTGGGGCCCAACCTGCCGAAATCATTTTCACGAGCGGAGGTACCGAAAGCGATAACGCCGTGATTAAAGGTGTGATCAAAGCCACCGGAAAATCGCACGTGGTCACCTCGAAAGTGGAACATCATGCCATCCTCCATCCGCTTCAGTACGGACGCAAAGATGGCATCAAAACCACCTTTTTGGATGTAAAACCGCTCGGACATGTGACCGTCGAAAAGGTGGAAGCCGCCATCACCGACGATACCGCGCTGGTCACCCTCATGCATGCCAATAACGAGATCGGCTCCATCAATCCGATCCGTGAGATATCAGAGGTATGCAAGAAAAAAGGTGTGGCATTTCATTCCGATACGGTTCAAAGCGCCGGAAAACTTCCGATCAAGGTGGATGAACTCGGACTCGATTTCCTATCCATTTCCGCACATAAGATTTACGGTCCGAAGGGCGTGGGTTTACTGTACGCCCGTGCCGGAGCTCCGTTTTCGGCATGGATGGAAGGTGGTTCGCAAGAACGCCGCCGTCGTGGTGGAACGTTGAATGTGGCCGGAATTGTAGGCATGGCGAAAGCCTTGGAATTGGCGGATGCGGAGATGGAACAGAACAAAGCCCATATTTCCGCTCTTAAAGCGCAGTTGTTGGCCGGACTACGAGACCGATTCAACGGACTCATCGCCTTCAATGGCGACGTCGAAAACGGCATCTATAACATTGTTAACTGCTCCTTTCCGTTGGATGAGGAAAAATCCTTGGATGGGGAAATGCTCTTATTGAATCTCGACATCGAAGGCATCTGCTGCAGCAACGGATCGGCCTGCAGTTCAGGCGCCGTGGAGCCCTCTCATGTGTTGTTAGGCCTGGGAATGGTTACTCCTACCGCGAAATCAAGCCTTCGTTTCAGCATCGGAAAACACAACACGGTCGAAGATATTGACCACACGATCCGCACCATGGACAAGGTGGTCCATCACATGCTGAAAACGGTTCAGGCATGAAACGGGTTAGTGTGTTCTGCGGGTCGGCGGAAGGACATGATCCCGATATCTTAGCCGAAGCCGTCGTACTTGGCAAATTGCTCGCGGAACGAAACATCGGACTCGTTTACGGTGGCGCCGGCATCGGTGTGATGGGGACTTTGGCGAATGCCTGCCTCGAGGCCGGAGGTGACGTGACGGGCGTCATTCCCCGTACACTTATGCGCAAAGAAGTGGCCCATGCCGGACTCACAAAGTTGCTCGTTGTCGAAGACATGCACACCCGGAAATCCATCATGGCGAATATGTCCGACGGATTCATCGCCCTTCCCGGCGGTTTTGGAACCTTTGAAGAGGTTTTCGAGATGGTGACATGGAATCAGATTCACATCCATTCAAAACCATTGGTCCTCATCAACACGAATGGATTTTATGACGGATTGATCTCGTTCGTAAAGCATGCATCCGAAAAAGGCTTCATCCGATCTTCGAATCTCGACCTTCTGCCTACGGCCTCAGATTCACGTAAGGCCTTGTCTTTTCTTAATTTATAATTTTAAATTTAAAATTTTAAAGTATAAATGCCGAGTCATTCCGCGTCCCTCGCTTGTCTCTTGTTGGTTCTTTCACTAAGCTGTGCGAAAGAGGATATGGCTGTGATGTCGAAAAATCCCTTACCGGACTGTGAATCGCAATGGAATTGCGCCAGGATGAGTATGGATTTGACCATCGGGGCACATGAGGCCGCTCAATTGGTGGTGGATGTGATCCGTGACATGAAGGGCAACATCACCAAAGCGGATGCGATGAGTGGCGATGCCGTGTTCCGGATTCCGATATTCGGCTATCGGGATGATCTGAGATTCGTGACCGAGCCCAAGCCCGATGGCGGTTGTGTGCTGCATTTGTGGAGCAAGAGTCGGCAAGGACGGTTCGATATTGGCGTGAACGCACATCGCTTGCGTCGCCTTACCCGTTTGTTAGGATATGAACTCACAGAGAAGCATGGCACATCTTGATGTATTGGCAATCGCCGCCCATCCCGACGACGTGGAATTGTGCGCAGGCGGCACGCTTGCCTTGATGGCACAGAAGGGTTTAAAAACCGGAATCTTCGACCTCACACGTGGGGAAATGGGAACCCGTGGCACACCCGAAATCCGGATTGCCGAAGCCCAGGCCGCGGGCGACGTATTGGGACTGGCGTGGCGTGGGAATGCGGGAATGCCCGACAACGGCCTCACCAACACTCCCGAGCATCGCGAGGCCATCATCCGCGTGGTAAGGGAGTTCAGACCGCGAATCTGCCTCATCAATGCGCCAGACGACCGACATCCCGACCATGGCAATGCGGCGCGTCTTACACTTGATGCACTGTTTTACTGCGGACTCGCCAAAGTGGAAACAGGTCAAGAGCCATGGAGGCCGAAGCATGTGTTTCATTACATGCAAGATCGCGCGGTGTTTGAGCCCAGTATCGTGGTGGACATCACAGAAACGATCGACGTCAAGCGGAAATCCATCCAAGCCTTCAAAAGCCAATTTTTGGCGAAAAAGGATGATGGACCCCAAACCCATATCTCCTCCGAACGGTTCTATCAGTTCATCGAAGGCCGTTCACGGCATTACGGACATATGATCGGAGTCGAATTCGGCGAGCCGTTCTTATATGTCGGCGGACCGATGCCGGGGGATTTCAGCCTGCTTCGTTGAGCAAGACCTTATTTCATCAGTATCATCTTGCGGGACATTTGCTGAGTTCCCGATTGCAGGATGTAAAAATAGATCCCGCTGGGCAATGCAGAGGCATTGAACGTCACCGAATGCTCCCCTGCCGGCATCAATCCATCCACCAGCACAGCGACTTCCCGACCGACAAGGTCATAAACTGACAAGCGTGCTTGGCGTCCGGCGTCAAGCGTAAAGCGTATAGACGTATTAGGATTGAACGGATTCGGAAAGTTCTGGTCCAATCGCAGGCTAAGCGGGCGCTCCTCGTCTACTAAGCTTGTAGGTGTTTCTGTCGCTCCTTCGTCGATCCAAGTTTTGATTAGTTGAATCTGTTGCGATGTGAGCGAGGTGCCTTGCGGCATCTGACTGCCAAATTGCGGGCTTGCAAGCAGTTTGTCGTAAAGCGGACTCGCTTCCGCATTTCCTGGTATCACGATCTTCTTATTGTACTGAGTCCCTACGCTGGCCATTGTCGCCGAGAACGACCCAAGATTCACTCCCGATATTCCTCCATGACAACTGGAACATCGCGAATTCAAGATAGGTTGGATTTGAGAGGAATACGCCACCTGCCCCACTACCGGAGCGACTACAACTAGGACGAAGGCCATAAAAGACCCGATTTTTGCGTACGACATTGCTTAAACCTTTAAAATTATATTCTTCTTGTACATCCAATTTAGGATCAGGTACCAGCAAAATACCCAAACCACACTGTATGCCAACGATGCGTCGATCGTTGGCAGCCACGAATCGAAGCCGTTCAAGAAAATCCATCGTTGCAGGCTGATGTCGCCGATTTTGATGAATCCGAAGGTCTTCGCGATGATGCCGCTCATGAAAAACACCGTGATGGCATTCACGCCATAGGCTACAAAGGGCTTTGTCCACCCGGACTTGCCCTTCACATCGATAAACCAATAACACAGGCCAAGAGCAAGCATGGCTTGTCCGCCTGTGAATGCGGCATAGGAACTTGTCCATAAGGCTTTATTAAGTGGGAACGCCCAGCTCCATAGGTAGCCGATGGATAGAAGGATGAAGCCCGTGACCATCAGTTCCGCGGTTTTCCGCTCTTCTGTGGCGTCTTGTCTCAATATCCGTGCCGCCCAAACCCCCATCAAGGTGGTGGAAATAGCGGGAAGGGTGCTGAACAAGCCTTCCGGATCCCATTGACGTCCGGCTCCTGCCCACAAGTGGGTTCCCAACACCGCTCGATCGATGATGGCGGCGAGGTTGTCGATCTTGTCATCCAAGTTGCCATAGACCGCCATGGCGATCCAATACCCGATCATCAACGCCCACATCCAGATCATCTGGGTTTTCGGCTTGGTGTACAAGAACAGCAACGTCACGACGAAATAACAGATGGCGATGCGTTGCAACACGCCCATGATGCGCAAGTTGAAGATGCCGGGACGAATCAACGCCCACTCCGGATCCCACTGAATGATGGGATACGCGGCCATGAACAGCCCCAATCCGAACAGAGTGAGTGCGCGTTTGGTCGACTTCCAAACCAAGGGTCCGCGATCCACACCATTCGCAACCGCGGTGCTGAACGCATAAGCGATCGCCACACCGACGATGAACAGGAAGAACGGAAAGATGAGGTCGGTCGGTGTCCACCCATGCCAGGGCGCATGTTTCAGCGGACCATACATCGATCCCCATGTTCCAGGATTGTTTACCAGGATCATCCCGACGATGGTGATCCCGCGAAAGGTGTCTAAAGAAATCAGGCGCTTATTCATGGCGATAGATTAACAGGAGGATGGGAGGACAGGAGTTGTTTAGGGTTCGAAAACAGGGAACGTCCATGGATTTCCAAGCATCGCGGGTTCGGCGGCTTGATACACTCCCGGAACGGAGATATTCACACGGAACGACTCGGATTGGGGCCGGGGCACTATCAACACGCCGTTCGCGTAGGTGGCGCTTTTGGCTGTATCCGCAACCCAGAAGGTGTTGAAGAACGATGTGATTCGATTCAGGCGGATGTCGGATATGCCTCGTTGAGAGAATTCGGTCAGAAGCAGGTGTCCCGATTCAAGGGTACCGTTCTGCAAGTCGACTTTGTAAATCCTGTCTTTAGGGGTGAGCCAATGTCGGCGAGGCTCCGATGATTCCGTGACTACCACGATCCACTCATTCGCCGTGGTTCGTCCGGTCAATTTCAGGGTGAAGGATAGAGAATCGGCCACGGCGTTCATAATCCAATACCCTTGCCGGAATCGAATCTCATCACCCGAACGAATGATCGTGTTCGGTCTCTCCGTTTTTTTCAAAAGTAGCCAATCGGATCTTGTTTTTTCAATGTAGGGGATGAAATCCGTCACGAAGGCTCGTTCCCAACCGCTTAGTGAATCCGGATTCAGAGTAAAGGAGGCCAGTGTGCTATCAACAGCGAACGTATCGATCGGCACACCCGGTGTATAGATGCCGGAAAACAGTTGATCTTCCCATCCCGCCGCCGAATACAATTGGATGAACGGACGAATCGAATCGGCATAATTGCTTTTGAACATCGCTGTTATCGCTTTGTTCAAGGCTTTCTTGGGATCATACGTCAACGGATTTTGTGCGTACTGAGCAACGGTATGCAGTGGAATCATGCTCAAATAGACCGATTCCATCGGGTTGGCGAAATACCCGCTCACCATTTTGGCCAGTTGAGGTGCCCTCCCTTTCAATGGTCCAACCAATGGGCGCCACGTTTCGAAATCATTTACAGGGAAATTATCCCATAAGTACAATTGTCCTTTCAGGCGTAGGCGTTGAAGGCGCGTTTCAGCCAAGGTGATGGTGGATGGAGCCACATCCCTCCCCGTCCAAAACATCGGAATATCCTCCCCTATGCCACGACTCAGGGTCGATATATAATCCTGATCGCCCCAGGCGCTGGTGTATGTGGTTGGACACACCATCAGCTCCAATCCTTCCCGTATCGATTCGACCAGATGGATGTGGGCTTCAGCCAGGTTTTTAAAGCGGTTGATGTCGGCTTCATGCTGCAAATGCTCAGGCACATCATCCAGAAACAGGGCCATTTCCTTGAAACCGTGTTGGGTCATCGTGTGCATTTTTTCGCGAAGCACAGACACATCCATCGAATCGCTATAGACGATGTTCAGCCCCGGACTAATGGCAAACACTAGCGTGATGCCTGCCGAGTCAGCGACTTGCGACAATTGCCGGAATTCGCGGAGTTTGGCTTGCGGGTAGGGATCGCGCCACCGTGAACGGTGATAGGGGTCGTCTTTCGGAGCGTAAATGTAATGGGTGAAGCCGGCATCGCCCATGAATCGGATCATGTCGAGGCGGGCCTGATGGGTCCATGGTTTGCCATAAAAGCCTTCCAGGACACCGATTTTCTCAAATGTCGGTTCGGGCTTCGAACAGGCTACCGAAAGGAAAATCAGGATTGCGATTGACGCGGATGTTCCAATCGATCGGGATGGACGTCTTCTATGATGCATTTGCTAAGATACTCGTGAATTGCGGGATTTGCCGCAATGATGCGTTTTCCGTGCAACCAATTGTCGCCGGATGTCCAATCTGTGACCATTCCACTAGCTTCTTTGACGATCAAACCGCCAGCGGCCACATCCCAAGGCGACAATCCATATTCATAGAATCCATCATATCGACCGGCGGCCACATAACATAAATCCAGACTGGCGCTTCCGGGCCGTCGCACACCTTGGGTTTCGCGCATCAAGCGACGGAATATCCGCATGTAATCGTCAAGCAGATCCAGGTCCCGATACGGGAATCCGGTGCCGATCAAGGCCATTTCCGGATCGGTGATGGTGGATACCCGGATGGGTCGGCCATTCAGAAACGCGCCGCCTCCTTCCGTTGCGGTGAACGTTTCACCAAGCGCGGGCGCATGCACCACAGCGGCAATCGGCTGATTGCGATGCCATAACGCGATGGAAATGCCATAAAACGGTACACCATGTGCGAAATTCGTGGTTCCGTCGATGGGGTCAATGATCCAGGTACGTTGGTCGTGGACCGTAGACGGTAGACCGTTGGATTGTGAAACTCCTTCTTCACCCAAAATTAAATCTTCTGGGAAGGCGGATTGGATGACGGATATGATGGCTGCTTCGGATGCGGTGTCGGCTCGGGTCACCAGGTCATGACGACCTTTGTGGCGGATGTCCAATGAACCCCCATCTTTGAGGATGGTCGATATCGTAGCCGCACCGGCTTGAGCGGCGCGGACAGCAAGATCCAGATCAGGGTTTGGTTGCGCGGAAGTCGACATTCGACCCGAAGTATAGCGATTTACCATGATGTTTCCGGAGTTGCATCTCAATCGGATAAACCATTAATTATCGTAGTCTTGCATCTAAACCTAATACTTATTACTACACCTATGAGCGCAGTCAATACCTTCAACCATGCCGAAAAAGGCACCCTAACGATACCAGCAGGGGTCGCATATGTCCCCTTCGCACTACAAACGGTCGGACTCGGATTCATCTGGTTGGCCTACAAACGTGTGTGGGACCTCGCCGGCTTGTATCTCTTCATCACCCTCACCCTCAATGCGACGATTCTGTTCACCATCAATGGCATCAGTCTGGAATGGTTCCAACTCAGCAAAGGATTCGTGCTTGGTGGCACCATGCTCAATACGATCCAATTGGGACTTCTGCTATATGCCTGGCTCACGATCGGATTTCAGGGTAATCGCTGGGTAGAAAACCGCCTCAACGCCGAAGGCTACTCGAAGCTATAAATCAGAACAAGTGATCGGCTGGGGTTTTTTCAATCCTCAGCCGCTCCTTCGATACCTCCATGAGCAAGGTATGGCTCGCTTTACGCTGAGCCTCATCTTCCGCTTGCTCGAACGTCTTCGAAAACCGGGCATTCAACCGGTCCAGATACCTGAGTTTGAGCGATTTCAGCGCTCCTTTGGCTGTCACAAACACATCTCCGTCGCGGGTAAGCTTCTTTCCGAGTTTTTCCTCATGCCGTGCGCTGGGCGTATGCCGTTCCCACACCATGTCGCTTACCACGCCTTTCCATTCCTCGTCCTGGAGAAATCCTTCGATGGAAATCGGCTGATGTTCCCCATACCGATGGATGAGCACATCAAACAGGGTTTTCATAGATTCATGCTCGAAATGATCGGCATTGATGTGCCCCCCAACGAATTCAATCATCGGATAGCCGTGTGAAATCATCAAGCGGATGATTTCCTTCTCATATTCCGGGACACGTTGCGTCGACTCGCGCGGGTCACTGCGACGGGTTGGTTGAGCGGATTCGGATGGATGAGGGATCGTCTCAGGCTCATAGGTTGGGCGTGGCGGCTCCTGACGCGGTGCACGACGGTCGGCCGTCGCCACTTTTTTCAGTTCGGCCAACAACTCGCGATCTCCGATCTTCGACACTTCGCTCAGTTTTTGGATATAGGTCTGCTGGGTGATGGAATCCCGGATTTGGGATATGCTTTTCAGGATGCGGGAAATCGTGGCGCGACGTACTTGGGGTTCATCCCATTGCCCTTCTTCTTTGGCGCGATCGAGCAAAAATTGCATGAAATCCCTCGCTCCTTCTTTCACGATGGACCGGAAGGAATCGGCGCCGAACTGCTTCACAAAACTGTCGGGATCCTCTTTGTCCGGAAGATGCAGCAAGCGCACACTAAGTCCTTCGGCGAGGGCGAGGTCGAGTCCACGGTCCATGGCATTCTGACCCGCATCATCCGCATCATAAATCATCAACAATTTATCGCCATAGCGATGCATAAGCCGGAGCTGATCGGCGGTCAGCGCGGTGCCGGATGTGGCGATGACATTCAAGATTCCGGCTTGATGGAGTTGAAGCACGTCGGTATAGCCTTCCACCAAGATGATCTCCCGTGCCTTGCGAATTTCCGATTTCGCCACATGGATCCCATACAGCGCTTCACTCTTGTTATACACCCGGGTCTGCGGAGAATTGATGTACTTCGGCGCTTTCTTATCGTCGGTGAGAATGCGTCCGCCAAAACCGGTCACTTTTCCCGCCGGATTGAAAATCGGAAACAGTAGCCGTCCCCGGAACGTGTCCCACATCTTGGTGCCGTTCTCATCCGATTTCACCAGACCCGCTTCGCTCAAGTACACTTCCGAGATGCTTTTTTCTCTCGCGGCCTCAATCAACGCATCAAATCGGTCGGGCGCGTAACCCAAGCCATATTTCTTGATGGTTTCTCCGGTGAAGCCACGCTTCTTTAAGTACTTGCGAGCGGTTTCGGCCTCGGGCGTGTCGATGAGATTCTTATAGTAGAACACGCCCGCGAACTTGAGCGCGATATACGCGCCTTCTGTGAGGATCGCTTCCTGGGATTGGATGCCATCATCGGCCTGAGTGCGCTCCGGAATGGTGATGTTATACCGGTCGGCGAGGACTTTCATGGCTTCGGGGAAGGTCAGGCCATCGATCTTCATCAAGAACGAAAACACATCCCCGCTTTCCCCGCATCCGAAACACTTATAGATCCCGAGTGACGGATTCACATTGAAGCTGGGCGATTTCTCATTGTGAAACGGGCACAACCCCTGCCAATTGGACCCCGAACGGCGCAATTTCACATATCCACCCACCACATCCACGATGTCGGCCGCGGCTTTGATGTCTTCCTTGATGTGGTCGTTGAGCATGGGGGAAGATACGTAGACCGTGGGACGTAGACCGTAGACGGTGGGAATCGGAAAACAGAAATCGGGAATCGGGAATCGGGAATCGGTGATCGGGATGAAATCAATTAAATAAACTCTTCCCGATTCCTGATTCCCGATTCCCGTTCACAGTTTCGTATCTTCAGCCCTTAATCAACATTCAGTACTTATGAGCGTTCTAGTTGGCAAGCACACACGATTGATCGTGCAAGGATTCACAGGCAAGGAAGGCAGCTTCCATGCATCCCAGATGATCGAATACGGAACTCCGTTGGTCGGCGGCATCACGCCGGGCAAAGGCGGATCGATCCACTTGGATCGGCCGGTGTTCGATACGGTCCATGATTCGGTCGTGAAGGAAGGTGCCAACACCTCCATCATTTTTGTTCCACCTGCCTTCGCTGGCGATGCGATCGTCGAAGCGGCTCAGGCCGGCATCAAGGTCATCATCTGCATCACGGAAGGAATTCCGGTGAAGGACATGATCATCGCGAAGGAAGTGGTGAAGCGCCACGGCGCGACGCTCATCGGTCCGAACTGCCCAGGCGTGATCACTCCGGGTGAAGCGAAAGTCGGCATCATGCCAGGACATATCTTTTCGCGCGGACCGATCGGCCTCATCTCCCGCTCCGGCACCTTGACGTACGAAGCGGTGGATCAATTGACCAAAGCCGGATTGGGTCAGACCACGGCCATCGGTATCGGCGGCGATCCGGTGATCGGAACCAACCACACCGACGCCGTGAAATTGTTGAACGAAGATCCCGAAACCGAAGCCATTGTGTTGATCGGCGAGATCGGTGGATCGGCTGAGGAAGACGCGGCAGCCTACATCAAAGCGCATGTGAAAAAGCCGGTTGTGGCCTTCATCGCAGGAGTAACAGCCCCTCCAGGACGCCGAATGGGTCATGCGGGTGCCATCATTTCCGGAGGAAAGGGCACCGCGCAGGACAAACAAGCCGCTTTGAAAGAAGCCGGCATCACTGTGGTCGAAAGCCCAGCGGTGATCGGCGAGACGATGAGACGCCTACTGCGCTGAGGTTAGAATCGGGATGCTGGATGCGTGATGCTGGACGGTAAACGGTCCGCCTGCCAGTTGATATCATGTAAACCTGCGCTCATTGGGTCGAACATCAGGGTTGCTACCAATTGCCCCGTAATGTTGAACACCTTGAGACTGACATGAGCCTCTTCGGGCAGACCGAACGCGAACGTCGTTGAGGGATTGAACGGATTCGGGTAGTTTTGGAAGAGGGAATAGTCATCTGGTATCTGCCTGTCTGCTATCTCTTTGAGCGGAGCCATGGCATGCGTGCCTACCTTGTTTGATGGATTTGATTCCCCGGTACTATTCACGGATGTCACATAATAGCAGACAAAAATTGACTCGTAGGGATCAATAATAACCGAGTAATCGGTGTAAGAGGTAGATGTGGTGGTATCCAGAAGGGAAAAGCTTGACACCGAGTTGCAATTCACCGTCCCTGGAGCGCCCGTCACCGTGCCAGTGTACACTTTGTATGATGTCGCACCGGACACGCTGCCCCAGTTCAATTCCGGGCTGAACCCGGAGGTGTTGATGGATACAGAAGGAGGGGATGGTGGTGGGGCTGGTGGACTAAAATTAGCTACACTATTAACCCTGTTGTTCATCGCGCGGGCATTGTCCTCATATTGGGCCGTACCTGTTGCTACACCACCAAAGGTTTTCAATGGAGTTGAATATCGGTTAATTCGAGTGAATCCAGATGGTGGATAGGATAAAATCGTAGTCCAAGCCGCCGGTGCATAAACATAACCGTGACCATAGGAATATACTGGTGTACCGGCATTTGAGGTGTCGTGTGCAGCACCGAGGTTATGACCTATTTCGTGTGCCATTGTATAAAAAGATGCCGCCACATCATAACGGGCGATGGAAAAGGCGTAATTGGTATTAATTGCGGGCATCCATGCTATTCCAGCACCGCCAGAACCTGTAATCAGAACAACCAAGTGCGCATCGTGCTGGTGTCTCCAATCGTGGATCTGATTCATATGGCCCTGTAATTGGCCAGATGTGAATTGGGAACAACTGCTCCCAGGTGTAAATGTTTGGGAGGTTGTCAGCCTACACAAGTTCAAAGTCGCGTCACTGCTTTCGCTATAACTAATCTCAGCAGTATGGACGACAGTAATATCTGCGTCCACACCGCTGGTAGTAAAGGCGTCGCTCATGTTCCCTTCGGCAAGGGTGATCATATTTGTGATACTACCCGAGTAGTTATTTTTTGCATTCGTCGTGTACACAACCAATACCCGGATCTCAGGATTGCTCATTGTCTGAAAAGGATCAATACCAGGTTTTGCTTTCTTCTGATTTTCGGGTTCAACCTCAATAGTCAACGGCGGTAATTCGTGTTCGAATTTCGATGGATTAATTTCGACAAGTAGATGAAATCCCGTATCTCGGAATGGATAGATATCATAATTGTGGTTTTTAGAGCGGACCATGCCCGTTATACCATCTTCGCTTACCAACAATCGAACCTCTGAGGCGGCCTCGCCAATGTTCCCATTCCAGCGAAATTGGTTGAGTTTTGTCGTTGATATTGATGTTCGGTGAATCGTAAGCATTTCTTCATCAGGCAGGTTCATGGAAATCTGTTCTGTATTCCCAATTGCGGAAACACTCGATATCGCTACCAAATAAATATTCACCACCTGGGGTTTGGACCGCATGGTTTTCAGTAGCTCCATCTTCTCCGTACTTAGATGTACAGTGCGTTCTTCGGCATATTCAAATATCCCCTGCTGCCCGAAAGTCAGCAAAGGAACTAACATGAAGGTTATGTAAAAAGTCAGAATCCTGATTTTCATGACATTCTCCGTTTTGTTTTTTTTTGTTAACCATAGAACTTATAGCACTATGGGATTAATTCAGTTTGTACTCAATAAGTCGCTGTTGGCCATGTAGTACACTGGTATCATTCGGATTGTCAGCTTCAAATGTATCTACCCCAACTATTCCAACTTTTGGCTTTATGTACATGTGGTGATACAAAAGAGTAGCGGTCCTAAAATCATTGAATACATATACATAGCAGTTTTCAAACACACCCGCTGGAGTTTCGACCGTCTTGGTTGTATCCAAAAGTTCTATGGTCCGGGTGTTCCCGAAGCTCAAGTCTCCGCTTTGATTATGAAACAGAACGGTGGTCGTTTGCCATGACTCCCCCACGATGGCCGGGTATTTGTAAAAAAGTCCTTGACTCAAGGTTAAAAGCGAGCCCGAAGGGATGACGAACCCCAACGAGTAATACCCATCCGGCCCATTGGCTGTTCGTGAAAGAAGAGCATCGGCTCTTGGGCGTTCATCGTATCGAAACCGGTGGGTTCCAAAGGAGCGAATTTTGGTGCCTTCCACAATGATATCTTGCACGTCCATGACTTCGGTGCGTACCGTGTCTAACCAAGTAGGATCGATCAACCATTGCTCATATACCCAGTAATTGCCCACGGCAAGAGGGATGAGTTCGTTTTCGGGAGCGAGCATTTCGCGGAGCTTTTTCTCGTCGTTGCCCACCAACCCGCAACCTGCGATCCACATCAAACAAACAAGCAGAATTAACGTGAGTAATGAACCCTTTGGGAAGTGATATGAAGGGGAAAAAGGATTCATGAGAGGGGGTTTGGTTGGGGTATTCCATATGAATAAAGGCAGATAATATTCTAATGTCAAATATTATCTGCCTTACGCCGCATCATGCCGTGTAAAGGACGCGATCGTGGAAGC
>JBGTBY010000004.1:0-24149 GCA_041749075.1 Balneolales bacterium
AACAGTTTGAAGATCCAATCCCAGGCTCCTCATTTCGTACATCTCAGAATTTTCCAAGAGCTCGCTATGCGATTTCCTCGTCGTTTCATCTCCTCAAAGAACATCCCGCATCCGTTTCCGGCGCAGATTCCTAAGTTACACACCCAAGAACCTACTTGTCAACCAAAATCTGCGAAATCTTTACAGATTCGCCACCTTTGGTTTCTGCGGCAGACACGTAATATACGACGTAATATTTCTTATTGTCAACAAATAGTTAACATTTTATCGAACTCCCAACCTCTTCAGCTTGCTTTGCAAGGTCGTCGGCCTCAAACCCAACTTCGCTGCCGCGCCATCCTTTCCGTAAATCCTTCCGCCACATGCGTCGAGCACCTGCTTCAATGCTTCAGCCGATTGCTCATCCCAACTTTTGACTTCCGTCAACGGTGCTGTTTGCGTGGTATTTACAGCCACAAATTGACCCATCACCCATCTCCGAATCCCGTCCATATCTGATTCTTCAGGAGGGGATGAGGCCTGAACCCGTTTCCGTGTCGGCTCATCGATCGTCATCATCGCGGAAAGCCGGACCAATGTGTCGTTAACCAAAGCCGCCACATCCTCTTTCCGATACCGCATCGGCGCGATCGACACCACCTGAATGTTCTGGCTGAAGTACCACGCCTCATTGAGCAGCCCCTGACTTCGGGCCGCATCGGGCGACAACTCCGACACCACCACTCCGATCACTCCCTTCATCGGTAATGGGTCTTTGGACTTCAACACGGTCAAATCATCGATCCAAAGCACACATCCATCCGGAACGCCTGCTTTTGCAACCTCCCGAGTGAGATGTACCACGGGTTTGCCCAACAAGGCCGCATAACGCTTCGCGATGGTTCGTTTTCCAATCCCTGGCTCGCCATGAAACCATAGAGCCTGCCGTTGTTTGGCGAGGACTGGCATTCTGCCGAGCAAATCTTTCATGTGGGCGGATGCGGCCACGAATCCGGGTTCGGATGTCGGAATTGGCGCGCCTGCGGGCGGAGTGAAGGTGACCACCATCAGGGGTGTGCGACTCGCGCCGGATTGGAACAGTCGGAATGCGTAATCGAAATTGACTTTCCGACCGCTGATTTCAGGAAGCGATGCCGAGCCAAGATGCTGAGCGGGAGGGAGGTGACTTTTCTCAGCCAATTCATCAATCAGTGCATCCACAATGGGTGCCAGTGCGCCGCCGTCTTCCGCTTGAAGCACGAAATCTTGCGGCGAATAGCCCAGATATTTCTGAATCACATCGTTGGCATAGATCAGTTGAACGGAATCATCGGATTCAATGCGGAACACGAGAATCAGCGAGGTTACTTCATCCAGAATTTCGCGCCAGAACGCTTGGTTTTGAACGGTTTTCATTCGGTTTTGATGGGGTCTTCGTCGTAATGCCGCAAATAACGCACACCCAGATAGAATAATGGGGTATCGAGCGCAGCGGCCATGAATTTGAACAAATAGGCATTGATGATGAGAATGATGAGCACAGAGACGGAATCCACATTCTCACCCAAATTGCCAGCCATATATAGGATGCTAAGAATGGCCACGGTGTCGACCAATTGGCTCACCATGGTTGATGCGTTGTTGCGAAGCCACAGGTGCTTGCCCTTGGTGAGGGTCTTCCAAAAATGAAACATCCGAACATCGATTGTTTGTGCCGTCAGGTAGGCGAACATGCTCGCGAGTGTGTTACCGACCATGAATTGATAGACGCCTTCGAACAGATCGAGACCCCCGCTAACTCCGAACGCATTCGGAAGCCAATGATTGATGCTCATGATGAGCAGTAGGAACATGTTCATCCAAAACCCGACCCATACCACCAGTTGCGCTTTTTTGCGTCCGAATAGCTCGCTGATGAGATCTGTGGCCAAAAATGTGATAGGATAGGCGATGACTCCAGCCGGGACGATCATCGAATACAGGCTTCCATCCCGCACGATTTCCGGAACGAGTGGAAGGAACCAATCCGGAAGATTGAATTGGAACAACGTGACGAATTTGGTGGTGCCGATGATGTTGCCCATCACCAAGGACGTGATGAAAATCGCGGCCAGTGACAGAAACAGAACATCCCGATGGTGCGGATCTGGCTTCACAGGGAAGAGGGAATTAAATTGGAGGCGGATATTACCAAAAAAAGACGAACGAATTCCCACACCGTTCCCGTTTCATATTACATGACACAAGCCGAATTCGATACAAAACTCACGATCAGCCTCGCGGCTGTTAGCCTCTACGAAGAGCATCCAGACAAATTCACGTATAAGTCCGTTGCCAAGGCAACCGAATTGGATGTGGCCGACATCCGTACCCTTTTTCCGAACAAGCAAGGCATGCTTCGATTCTTCTATTCATCGATACCGAAGCGGAGCTACTCGATGATCGAAGCCATTCCTGATTACCAAGATCTGACCATCAGCGAAACGGTGTCGCAATATGTGTATCTGAGTTTCGATCTGCTCAATGATCATCGCGAGTTCGTTGATGCTACGTTTGATGAGCATGTCACCCATTGCGGATCAGGTGCATCGCTACAAAAAAACACATCCAAAACATTTGAGCGGATGATCGAGCGCGACGGTCGCATCCCGTTTCTGAATCGCATGTTTTTGAAACCGATCGTGTTCGACACCATGGCCTGGCAGTATGTGCAACTCCTGCGTTTTTGGCTGAAGGATGAGAGCGAAGGCACCGAAAAAACCCTTGAATTGGTGGACAAATCCACGGCTCTGTTCCAAGAACTAGTGTATTCCGGAATACTGGATAAAGGTGTGGATCTCGGCAAATTCGTGTTCGCGCAATTCAAAGGAACATCCAAATGAGTGATTTTCCGTCGAGCGGACTTGAACGCAGTGGCATCATCGCCAAAGCCGGCATCCGAATGGGTGCGAGTTATGCGGGTCACCATCTCAAAAACTTAGTAACCGGTCGGAACGATGCCGAAGCCAAGAAGTCGTTGAATAAAAAGAATGCTGAGCGCTTGTTCAAGGATTTTTCACGGCTTCGCGGAACCGCGCTGAAATTGGCTCAGACCATGAGTCTGGACAATGCCATCATCCCAGATGAAGTGGCCGAAGTGATGGCTCAGGCGCAATACAGTGTGCCTCCCATCAACAAAGCTCTCATAAGAACTATCGTGAAGCGCGAATTAGGTGCCTATCCGGAGGAGATTTTCGGTCGGTTTGAAGCCGAGGCCTTAGCTGCAGCTTCCATCGGACAAGTGCATCGCGCGTGGCTCAAAGATGGAACGCCGGTCGCCGTGAAAATCCAGTATCCGAATGTGAGGGAAACCATTCAGACCGACATGAGCATTGCGCGGTTGTTCATGGACCGGGTGATCGGAAAGGAAAAAGCGGAGATGTATATCGAGGAAGTTCGCCTCAAACTGCTCGAAGAGACCGATTATCTGAATGAGGGAAAAAATCTGACCCAATACCATCAGAAATTCACAGGTCCGAAGTTCGTGACTCCCGAATGGTTGCCTGAGTACTCGACCACCAAAGTGCTGACCATGACGTTTTTGGAAGGGGTGCACATGAACGCGTTTTTGGCATCGGAACCAAGTCAGAAAGAAAAAGACCATTTCGGACAGTTGTTCTGGGATTTCTTCCACGACCAGATCGATTCGCAGTACACCGTGTATGCCGATGCTCACCCAGGCAATTTCCTGTTCATGCCCGATGGCCGCCTTGGCATATTGGATTTTGGATGTGTGAAGGTTTCGCCACCCGAGTTCTTCAACAATTACATCCGACTGTTTGATGTGCATATGATGGATGACATCGACCACATCCGCCGAGTTTACACGGCATTGGAAATGGTGGATCCGAACAATCAGAAAGAAGACGACGACCAGTTCGTGGCGTTCGCCCGTGCCTTCGGGAATCTGTTCCTATCGCCGTATCGCGATGATGTGTTTGATTTCGGCGTGGCCGATTTTTCCACGAAAGTGGCGCAATATGGACGCGAAGCGACGGCCTTTACTGAACCACGCGGATCGAGGCACTTCATCTTCGTAACCCGTTTGCATGTGGGCCTGTACCGCATTCTGATGCAACTGGGTGCGCATGTGAATACCACAGAAAGTCGTGCGATTCTTGCCTCTTATTTAAAAAGTGTGAACGCCGCTTAGGGGTAGATATGGTTTCGCGTGTATTGGAAGTAGAGCGATACTTGAACGCTCTACATTAAACCAACTACCAAAACGAGACCTACTATGAAATACTCCATCCTTCTCTTCCTCGCCGTCGGGCTGATTGCCTGCCAGGAAGCTGATAATTCGCCTTCTTTGTCTGAAGAAGATTTACAAGTGGTGACATTGGCCGTATCCGAAGCCTTATCTGACCAAACCGACGGTGTGATCACCGAATTGTATGACCTGCAAGGTCAATTGGGCCACGGACGAGTCCAATCCGGCTTTCAAAGCGGCCCCCGTCCGCCTCGGCCCGGTCAAGGCGAACCCCGCAACCAAGTGCGTACCTACAATCCAGAAACGGGTCAACACATCATCCAATTCGAGCGCAATTTCAACGCCGATGGAGTGAGCAAATCCCAAAGCGTGTATCTGGAATACATTTTCACGAATCCGGATGGTGCATTTGTAGAATTCCCTGGTCGTCAAGAAGTCGCAACCGTTCAATTTACTGGCGATCGCGAAGGTTCGGTTACCACACGTCGCCAAACGTCCAACACCAATCGTGAAGCCACCTGGCTCATGAGCGGATTGGAAGACGCGTCGACTACCATCCGCCTGAACGGCACCCAATCGAACAGCGGCAATATGACGGCGAAAACGCCACGTGGTGACGTGTCGCGCGTGTTCAGCTTGAATCTGACCTTTGCAGATGTGACCATCGACAAATCCTTCGAAGCCGATTCCACCTTGGAAAACAAAGTGACCGGAACCATCACCTTCGACATGAACATGACCCACACCCTTCCAAACGGAGAGGTTCGTGAGAAAACGAATTCCGGAAGCATTGATTTGGCAGGAAACGGACGCGCGATTCTCCGCATCATGGGTATCCGCACGCTGTACTCCATCAACTTGGCAACCGGCGACATCGAATCCTGAGACCTAAGAGAACGACTACTGGAAGGATGCTCCCGACAAGGGCATCCTTCCCTATATTTCAGCCATGACCAACCCCGATTCCATACTATCCGACTATCGCCAAACTTGGGCTTCCGCGCCACTGAGTGTGGATAGCGCCGCGATTTGGAACTCGATTTCGGTTGGCATCACCCAAGAACCAGCTCCAGCCAAGGTTCATGTGTTGTTTCCAAGCTGGATGCGATACGCTGCCGCTGCCGTCGTCTTCATCGGCGGCATGTTGCTCATGGCTCGTTACCTCTCGCTTCCGCAAAATCTCGATATCTCCACCGGAGATCAACAGATTGCCTACACCCTTCAAGATGGATCGGTTGTCACACTGCGTCAGCACTCATCGCTGCGTCAGATTCCCACCGCCGAAGGCGTTGAACGCTACGAACTGTCCGGCGAAGCCTGGTTTGATGTGGTTCCCGCAGAACGCACGTTTGAAGTGGTTACTGCAGATGGACTCATCCGTGTTCTCGGCACCACGTTCAATGTCCGCACTTGGGATGAAGGCACCATTGTTTATTTGGAATCCGGTTCTGTCGGATTCAGCAACGATATCGGCGATATCCGCCTCGAACCTGGTTTTGAAGCCAGCATGACCACATCCGACTCTCCCATCCGCGTGGTTCCGGCTGAACCCGCTCGTTCCATCGCTTGGACACGCAATGAACTGATTCTGGATGAAACGCCATTGTCTGAGGTGGTGCGTGAATTGGAACATCATTATCAGATCAAACTGGATCTTCCTGATGAATTGGCGGTTCAATCGGTCAGCGGCCGACTCCTCCTTCTGGAACGCGACCGCACTCTCGACCAACTCCGGATGATCACCGGTCACGCATTCCCAATCCAATCGCCGTGATTCTGCTGTTGCTCCTGCTGGTCGGATTCAGTTGGAGTGACGCGCCACTGAAGTCCGTGATCCAGGATGTCGAACAAACGACATCCTTTCGCTTTTTATACCGCGATGCCTTGGTCGCACCCGTTCGAGTGACATTAAGCACGACCGAAGAACGACTTTTAGCCGACCTCGAAACTCACTTGAAAACGAAAGGCATCGGCATGCAAGTGGATGTGGCCTCCAAGCAGATCATCTTGTACGCGGCATCTGTGCCGGGTCGATCCGGCGCACCCGTGCAAGGAACCGTATTGGATGATGTCACCGGCTCGCGCCTCCCCTACGCCACGGTCATGTGGCTGACGGAGGGTCAATGGGCCGGCGTAGTGACCGACGATCAAGGCCGCTTCACCTTCCCGTATCCTAAAAACGCCTTGCAGCAGACCATCCTCGTGCGATATGTGGGGTATGAACCACGTTCCGTTTCGCTCAGTGCTGAAGCCGCATCCATCAATTTGGCCGTTCGACTCATACCGGAAACGCTGACCGGCTCCGAAATTGTGATCGAGCGACGCAGCATCCATTCATCAGCCGATAGTCTGTGGATCACGATGTCGTCGAGCGGTGGCACCACCGGATTCAGCGAACCTGGCGCCCTTCGTGCCTTGCAACCACTGGCATCGGTCGCGGCCGGAGGCGCCATCAGCGGTGGCATGTTCATCCGTGGTAGCAAGCCCGATGGCTTCCAAATCCTGCTGGATGGCGTTCCGGTCTACAATCAATCCCATTTGTTCGGGCTGTTCGATCCCTTCAACCAAGACGCTCTCAACGCGCTCGGATTCTATTACGGCATCACGCCCGCGACCTATGCTGGGCTGCCGGGCGGGACGCTCAGTTATACCACGAAAACCGCCTCCCAGATTCTCACCAAAGGCTCGTTCGGATTAAGCAATAGTGCCCTTCGTGGTACGATGGAAGTTCCCATTCTCACAGGACGCGCGAGCTTGTTGATATCGGGACGAAAATCCTATTTGAACAGCATCAACTGGTTCGGAAACGAATCTCTGATCCGATGGGGGCTGGATGTGGATCGAGCCACATCCGAACCGGAAACGTCACCTACGGTTGATTCCAGAACCGTCTTTCCGAACGGATCGGATGCCCGTTTTCACGACATCCATTTAAAGGCATATTATGAAGAGAGGGAAGGAGCGCATTGGTCCGCATCCTTCTATTACGGTGGCGACAAGACCTGGCAGAATGCGACGCGCTTGTTTCGTCGGCCGGGAACGCTGCAATTTGAATCGGAAGAAGTGGAGACTCGCAACGCTTGGGGATCTTTGGTGGGCAGCCTGCAACGTCATTGGCGTGTCTCGCCCACGCAACGAATGAACGCCTTGGTGGCGATTTCTAAGTATGATGCGTCCTATTCGAAGGATGATTTTTTGTATGTGAGGTACAATCGGACCAACGACCGATTCATCCCGTCACTCAACTTGTTTTCGCAACGCAATTCCTTACTCGAAATGCGGGCGAATGTGCAAAGTGATTGGTTTCCGGCACCTTCCGTTGTGATATCCAGCGGGATAAGCGTGGCATCGATCGGCATCGATTATGAGGAACGGTCCAATCAGCGTCCGGTATATTCGACCACCACGAAAAGCGTTCAAACCGATGTGTTCACACAGGCCGTGATGCAGAAAAACGAATGGGTTCATGTGACGGCGGGATTGCGCATGCACTACTTTTCGCTGGGGAATGAGATCCGATTGTCACCGCGCATCCATGTGATGGCGCTGCCCGGAAAGCGGGTCCGATTCGGAGGCGGATACAGCGTGAACCATCAGTTTTTGCATAGCGTGTCGCTCAAACAGCAATCCAGCGCCGATATATGGATTTCCAGCTTGAGCGATCAACCGCCGAGCACGTCCACCCATCTGACGGGTGGCATCTACACTTGGCTGGGATATGGCGTTTCCGCGCAGGTGGAAGCGTATCGAAAAGTCGCGAAAGACGCGCGGTATCATGAGGTGAATCCGAGTCTGCTCGTCACGCGCGAGATCGCACTCGATGCGCCGTGGTTTTATCAGAACACCATCGAATCGAGTGGCATCGAAACCCAAGTTTCCGGCTCTCATTCGGCCATGGATTGGATGATCAGTTACACGAATTCCGCTACGGCGATGCGGAATCCATCCCTAAACAATGGTGAGGCGTTCGCCGCGGACTGGGATCGTACGCATTCCGGTTCGGCGCATGTATCGCTGAAGCCGATCAGCCGGATGTCGATTTTGGCCGGCATCCATACCGCGAGCGGAAGTCCGAATACGGCCACGGAGTTCGGTTCGGAAGATGGCGGAAGGCTGGATTCTTACCTACGCGTGGATGCGGGACTGCGCGGAACCGTTCCCGTGGGACATACGCTGGTGACGGGCACCATCAGCATCTTCAATCTGCTGGATCGGAAGAACGTGTGGTATCGGAGTCCGGTGTTGGTCTCGAACCCATCGGCGCGCCCACCTACGCTCGAATTCGAAAACCTGGATGTGTATGATCTCGGTAGGTTGATGAGTTTCGATCTGAGTGTGAGGTTTTGAGACAAGTACTCAAGGGAGAACAGGTACTCAAGGGAGAACAGGTACTCAAGGGTAGTATTTCAGGATTCTCGTATTGGAATCGATGAAGTACAATTCGTTGTCATCACTCACCACCATCATGGCGATGGCGGCATCGTTGTTCGGATTGGAGTACACATAGTGATTGATCAATGATCCGCTCATGTCATACACCAAGATTCGGGAATCCAACCCCTCGCCACTCGCGGCATATTTCATATTGAACAGATAGATGCGGTCGTTTTTCACTCGGATCAAATGGGCGTACCTCAATGGACGAACGGAATCGCGATTTGAGAACTCTTTGTTCTGAGTGATGAAATGTTGAATAACAGGCTCTTTGATGGATTCCGGTATCCCCTGGGTGAATAAAATCTCACCTTCATCGGAAACATGCCGGAGTTCACCTGTGGCCATGAAGAACAGAATCGCTCCTTCATCGGTTTTGGCTACCAATACCTCATTCAGGGCACGTGATGGGATTGTGCCGTTCGAATAGGAAACCCGCTCATCCTCAAGAGATCGCATCTCAACATATTCCGATGCGGGAGTTCCATATTTCTGTAGAATTCTTCCCCCATCCTTCAAATCCAAGATGACGGCAAGGGCACCATCCCGCCCGTCGGTAGCAACCAATACCGTTTGATCTGGCAGCAGTGATTTGAAAGTATAATTCAATTGCTGTTCATATCGAATCGACCGGATATGCTGCCCACCGGCGTCATACAGTTGAAAGGAATAGGCCTCTCTGTTATAGATCAGAAATTGGTCGTCAACGAAATTGAGGTCCGTTGCGCCGAAACTCTGACCCCATTCGCCCGGTCCACGACCCGTTCTTCCAAACGAGTGTGTTTGTTTTCCGCTTTGATCGAACAGGATGATTTGATTCAAACCTTGATCATACACGGCGAACCCATTGCCGTTGATCAGTGCGAGATCTCGAGGATTTGCAAGTAAATCTGATTCGGACGACACAATCACTTCAAAGTCAGTGATTCTGAGGGTGTCGATGGCGAGCGTTTGATGATCCTGCCGAGGCTCCGTCTGACAGGACATCAAGAGGATGCCTATCGCAATCGTTATTTGTGTTTGTCTGATTTTCATGAGAGCCAAACTACTGCTTCTCTGACCAAACACCTAGCCTATTTATTTACCTGAATCGTGGCTATGTAGTGCTTTTTATCAATCGGCCAGATATCTGTTTCATGTGGAGCAAGCGCGAGCAACATAATCGTAAAGTCTCCAATCACAATCTCACTTGGATAGGAGGGCGCAGCAGCTGTATTCAGATTTACGACCTCCCCACCAATTCGGAACTGCACAGCCGCATTGCCGAACCAAACACATTGGATGTCGGGACGGATACAACGGGAATCGTCTACATCGAGAAAATGGATTTCCAGACCATTATCGGAGAATAACACCGATCGACCATGGGGGATGTCAATATTCTCACCAATTTTCCCGAGCAAGGGCTCTGTTTCAGTGGACGTGGCGCTGTAGCATGCCAACATAGACAGAGACATGAACAGGATGACAAGAGTTCTCATCTTCACAGTATGCGAATTCGCAGAGAAGAAGTCAACCGACCTGATTTACTGAATCACATAACCGGCCGTTTTAACCGGTATGCTATAGATTCCATCCACTGCCGAGATATAGAGGGTTTTCTTGTCGGCCCCGCCAAAACTGACATTGTTTGCGGATGTGGGGACAGAGATGTTCCCCAGATGTGTGCCATTTTTATCAAAAATCTGGATTCCGAGTCCGCGAGTGGTTGCCACGTAGACATTCCCGTCCATATCCACGGCCAACCCATCGGCACCTCCTGGTTCTCCGGGATTGACCAGCTGGATAGCGGCAAAGTCGACCTGGTTTGTCACGGTGCCATCCTCATTCACATCAAAAGAAAATAGACGTTCGCCAGGCGTATTCGCGACATATAAGGTGGCTCCATCAGGTGATAAGACCACGCCATTCGGAAATGCGATATTGTCGATGACCCGTACCACCTCACCCGACGTTCTCACATAATAAACGGCCGTCGTTTCTTGCATTTTTTCGCGGCCGGCAATGAATTGTGAATCGGTGAAATACACACCACCTTTCGAATCGACGATCAGATCGTTGGGGCCGTCAATGCGTTTTCCGCCATATTCACCGGCAACTACCTTCACGAATTCCCCATCTTTGGTGAGTTCGATAACACGATGTCCGAGCATTTCACAAGCATAGATGGTTCCTTTTCCGCTCGCCCAAAGAGTGGTCGTGACTCCATTGTCTCGAACCAACGTATCGACCTCGCCTGTCGGACTCATTCGGAACGTGGAACTGGAATCGGGACCGGTGAAATTGTTATTCGTGAAATACAGGTATCCATCCATATATAATGGTGATCCTGCTGTTTTGAAGGTCATGTCGGAAGTGACCTTCGTTAGACTCGCATCCCCATCAATGATGCCTTCAATCTGATCGGGTACAGACTTTCTGGATGAATTCGTGCACGATATAATTCCAATACACAAGGTGATCGAAAGAATGATTGTTTTCATGGGTTGGGTAAGGTTGAATCGTCGGTGTCGCCAGGTATCGGTTTGCTTCTCCACCAGTTGGCCAGGAAGGAGCCGGAGATGTTCATCCATGGTCCGAAAACAGCCGGAGCAAGACCCATAGTTGCGGCGCGTCCCATTTCGACGGCGATACCGGAGGCCATACCCCCGTTTTGCATGCCCACTTCAATGGCGATGGTTCGGCAATCTTTTTCATCCATTTTCAAGAGTCGGCTGAACCAGTAACCGAGGAAATAACCCAATCCGTTATGGATGATAGCGGCAAAAATCAATAAGACACCAATCACGAGCAGGCTATCGCGTCCTGCCGCGGTGATGACCGCGATAATGATCACGATTCCGGCCATGGAAATCACCGGCATGAAGTCATGCAGCCATTTGGCGCGACCGTGCAGCACATAATTGAAGATCAATCCGGCGGCGATCGGAAGGATGATCATATTAATGATGCTCATCATCATCGCGTAGAATTCGATTGGCACAAATTGACCGGCGAACGTCTGCATCAAAAAGGGTGTCATGATGGGTGCGATCAGGGTGGCCACTGCCGTCAGAGTGACCGATAGTGCGAGGTTTCCTTTCGCAAGAAACGCCATCACATTCGACGCCACACCACTTGGCGAGGATCCGATCAACACGACGCCAGCAGCGATTTCAGGTGAGAAACCGAATGTGAGCGCGATGGCCACACCCACTAAGGGCATGATCGTGAATTGAGACAAAACGCCCACAATCACGCCTTTTGGCATCTTGATGACCCCAGCGAAATCCTTGATGCTCATTGCGGTACCCATCCCGAACATGATCAGCTGGATGAGTGGCACGATGAGGCGGGTCGTCTTGAAATCACCATACTGTGTGAGCAGATGTGGGAAGAACATCGCCAACGAAACCGCGGCGAACACCGCGATAGTGAAGGAGAATCCTTTGGATTTCTCAAAAGCCCGAACGCCGAACGCCATCAACGAAAAAAAGGCAACAACCAGTATGCCGACGACCGTGGTTTGTCCAAGAAAAATGAACACCAAGATGGCGGGTAGGCAGAGTAGTCCGAGTCTGAATAGGAGTTTAAACGGCATGTTCTGTCGAAGTTTGAAGGTTCAAAAGGAGAGCGGGACTTACCAGGTACGCTGTTTCAGGAAATCCTGAATAGTATTGATCGGAACGGGGAGACGGTCTTCGCGGCCTTGTCTGAGCCATGATAAGAAATCGGCTTCCATCGCTTCGGTCCACTTGCTATCCACTTGTCCGGCCACATACACGCCAGCCCGGACACGTTCGAGAGAGAATTCGTCACGGAGTTCGACGATCTCCGCTGTGATCACGACTTGTTCAACCAGATGCGGAGGAACAAACACGATACCGATGTTCTTCGCTAGAATCACATCACCAGGAAAAACCGTCACATTTCCGATCCGGATCGGCACATTGATGCCGGTCAGCATCACATCCGCCAGGAAAGTCGGGTCGAAATCGCGGACAAACGCGTTAAATCCTACAATATCCGCAAGAGTATCGGTATCGCGGATGGATGCATTGAAGACCACACCGGTTTTCGAACGGGTGAAGATCGATGTGCCCAACTTGTCTCCGATCAGCGTTCCTTGCGAGATTTTCCCGAAACTGTCGGCGATGTACACATCCCCATTGTTCAACAGGTCGATCGGCCAGGAGTTTTGCGATCCGACGTGACCGACCGCATGACCTTCGCGGATCAATCGGGCTTGGACATCGGGTCGGGCAGGCATGTATTGGGCGGTCAATGCTCGTCCAACCATCGGTTGATCGTCATGGAGCATCCTCCAACCGGATTCAAATTGATTGCGATAACCGAGTTCGTTCAGAAACTGCCAAACATCTTCGACTTTCAACTTTTTGAGCCGTTGAAGCAAGGCATCCGATACATATGGGCGCCCATCGGAAGAACGTTCGCCGGACCATTCATGACTGTAATACCTCACCAGCTCTGAAGTCGCCACAACTTTGTCGTTTGGATTATTTTGAGCGGATGCGGTGCTGAAAGGGGTAATAGCCAGTACTGCGTAAAAAAGAACAACTATAGAAAGGGTCTGTAGACGATTTGATGGCATCTTGCTTGTCATATTTTTGAGGTTAACTGCTATTCAGCCGGGGTATTGGATCTGATTTTGATCAGCACTCGTTTGACCTCATCAAAACCCTCGACATGAATCGCAGGACGGTGAATATCTGAAGGGAAAAATAAGAAGAAGGAACCCGGAACCGCTTCAAGAAGCTCTCCGTTGACCGAATAGAAGCTGATATCCCGCCGGCTATCGTACTCTTCCGTCACGGTTCCTTCGGAACGTGGAGCGAGGCCCATCAGGGTTTTTCCTTGCACGATATATTGCAGATCGGTGAAATTATCGTGCGTTTCCCACTTGATGCTATCCAGTGGATTTGGTTTTCCAATGCTAACGAATGCGGTCACATTCCCCTGATCGATGATATAACGACCGGGTGAAATGGTGTCCAGATCGGTGGTTTTCAAAAACTCGAAGGTTTTATCCCAATAGAGTTTGTTCTTCGCATATTGGTTTGAGAATTCCTGTTGGTCGATGGATGGGTGAGGAACAAGATCCAGCCCATTTGCCCATTCATATTGGCTGTACCACGTTGCGTCGGCCGTTTTCGACCCGCAGCTGGTCATCGCTACCGAAGTAGCAATGACCAGAAGGATCGAGATGGATAATGAGGTATGACTCTTCATGATCGCTTAGTATCCAGGATTTTGACCGAACTCTTCCTTGTTCGACAATCTGTCGAGGAAATTAGTCGGGATCGGACGAAGCAGGTGCTTGGTGGAAATGAGTGCTCGAGCCGATGGATTGTACAATTGAGCCCGCTCAATCAGTTTTCCGGTCCGCTTCAAGTCTGCCCATCTCAACCGTTCGCCACCAAGTTCTTTCGCCCGTTCATCGAGGATGAAATCGATGTCAAGATCTCCAGCGGTCACGGTCATCTCGAGAGTGAATCCTGGTTTCGTGGCCCGAGCTCTCAGTATGTTCAAATGACCCAAAGCTCCTGGGATATCATTCTCTTTCATGAGTGCTTCCGCAGCGATCAAGTGCATTTCACCAAGGCGCAATTCCGGCATCGGCTTGGAACCAGCGCCACTGTTGATGGCTGGACGGTTCGGATCGCGGTACTTCGTCAACTGCGGATATTGCGCGCGAGCACCCGTCGGATTTTCACCATTATAGATGTCGTTGATGCCGAACAAGCGATATGGAAGGGCGGCAGCTTTCTCAGCTGGTGTCACAGGATAGGTTCTGAACACCCACGCCGTGTCACCAATGGCCATACCGGCCGGCAGCGTCAGGGCATTGTTCGCATACCATGTTTCGCGCCAGGATTTTTCAAAGCGGTTATCCATATGACGACTTTCAGACAAGAGATCGAAATAGAACCGGCTTCCCACATATCGTGGAAATGGGCGGTCATAGTTCAATGCGCGTGTCATGCCAGGCAGCAAGTCATAACGTGGTGTGAAATACAGGAACAGGGAACTACCTGAGCCATTCAGCCTTTCGTCGGTTGTGAATTGAATCGACCAAATGGCTTCGCTGTTGTTCGTTTTTGTAGGATCCCAAAGGTCAGCGAAGTTTGGCAACAGGGAATAGTTGTGGTCGTTGATCACTTTCCGAGCATATGTGGCCGCTTGCGCATTCATGTTCCGAGTCAGATACACGCGTGCAAGCAATGCTTGCGCCGCACCTTTCGTGGCTCGACCAAAGTTGGCTTGCGTGTTGGGCAAGTGTTGCTCAGCGAAAAGCAAATCCGCTATGATCTGATCATACACCTGTGCTTCGGTTGCTCGGGTGGCTGTAGTCGTGACTTGTTTCACTTCGTCTACCACAAGGGCGACACCACCAAAGTGCATCACCAGGATATGATAGTACCAAGCCCGGAGGAAGTACGCTTCTGCGGCTTTCGCATTGGCTGCGGCGGCCGTCATCCCTATCACACCATCTTTCCGTGAAATGGCCGTATTCGTAGCGGCGATTCCCAGGTAGAAGTTCTGCCAAAGTTGCCAGAGTGCGGTGTTCCCTGGCTCGAGAGCTGGGCTATAGGTATTGAATTCACTGGCGCCGAGATCGGATCCGCTTAACCAGAGATCCGTCCCGAACAGCACCAATTGGGCATAGTTTCCACCAAACATATGTCGGGTAAAGACATAGGATGAATTCACCAAGTCTCCATAACCCTGAGACGTTTGGTAATATGAATCGGCTGAAGGTGAGTCTAGCTTTTCTTCAACCAGCAAGTCAGTACATCCTTGGACCACAATTAAGATTGCGAGCACACGGATCGATGATTTAAATATATGTTTCATTGTTTTATGCTCTAAAAATTAAAAATCCATGTTCAAACCGATCGCCATCGTGCGTGTGGCAGGATATCTCTGATTGTCGCCAGACCAATCGGGCTTCATATTGAATTCACGAACCTCTGATTTCGTCCAGAACGCGAGATTCTCACCAGACAAGTAGATATTCGCCCGTTTGACTCCTAATCGAGCCAGCAATGGTCGGGGAATATCATAACCGAGTGACAAATACCGCAGACTGATGAAGCTCGCATCGCGATATGACAGAATATTGCCATTCAAGCCGGCTTCTTCGTAGTTCTCGTTTGGCCGCGGATAGTTGTTCGTCGGATTGTTCGGTGTCCAATAGTCGAAAACAATCTTGTTGTACCGTTTTTTCGAGAATGGTGCGAACCCGTTCACACTTTGCATGCCACCCCAACGAATGTACGTGGAGAAGGACAGGTTGAAGTTTTTGTAAGTGAACCGGTTGCTGATGTTGGCAACGAAATCCGGGTCACGACTACCCAAGATCATCCGATCCGCTTCGTTGATCGCACCATCGTTGTTCAGATCCAAGACCTTTATTTGACCCGGTAACCTCCCATAGGTAGCGGCTTCAGCGGCTTCATCCAATTGCCAGATACCGATTTTCTTGAAGTCGTAAATTACTCCGATCGGCTGGCCAATAAACCAGCGGTTACCGACATCATCTTCGGTTCCTTGATACAGTTCAACGATTTTGGTTTTGTTTTGGAAGTAGGTAAAATCTGTATTCCACGTGAAATCGCCTCTGTCCATGTTTACCGTATTCAGAGCGATTTCAAAACCCTTGTTGTTCGTTGAACCCACGTTTTGAAGCACTTGGTCGAATCCCGACGTGATCGGCAAGAATCGGAACATCAAGAGATCATACGTATCGGTGTTATAGGCATCGATGCTACCAGAGATGCGTCCAGCCCAAAAATCGAAATCGATACCGAAGTTATATACTGCGGTGGTTTCCCACTTCAGATCACGGTTCGATAATTCGATGGGTCTGTAACCGAATGCCGAGGTATTCCCAAAGTTATACGCTGTGCGAATCAATCCACCCTGGGTTTGGTAAGGATTGATGGCCTGGTTTCCGGTCTCGCCATAGCCAGCCCGGATTTTCAGTTCCGACAACCAGTCTCGAGTACCATTCATGAACGATTCTTCAGATAGGTTGTACGCCAATGCGATTGCAGGGAAGTACCCCCATTTGTTATCTGGAGAGAATTGCGACGCACCATCCGCCCGAAGGGACAATGTGATCAAATACTTGCTCTTGTACCCGTAGAAGAATCGACCCGCATAGGAAAGCAATGCGGTTTCTTCCAAACCGGAACGCACACCCGTCACTGCGGTGGCACTTCCCAAGTTGTAGTATCGCGATGCTTCATATGGCAATCCGCTCACACCAGCACCACTCGACATTTGCCGGGTTGTTTGAATTCCATGAACACCGGTTACCGTGATATGATGGTCTTCAGTTAGGTTTTTGTCGAATGTTGCGATGCTTTCATACAACAGGAGAATGTCATCTTGACGATCAATGCCAGCTGTTGGAGCTCCGCGTTGCACCCGCAACGAATTGGATCCTGCAGATTCGCTTGTCGATCGCGTGCTGACGTTTGTTCCAAGATTCAAGCGATAACTGAGCGATGGCAGGATTTGAGCCGTGGCGAACGTGTTCACCAACGCACCGTACCCTACGCGATCCCATCTGTATGAGTCGAAATCATAGTCCACGAACGGATTTAGGATAAGTCCGTCAAGAGTAGCTTGAAAGGTCGGATTTCCATCGGCATCCGTCAGTTTGCCCAACGGGCTCGATCTGAAAACCTGATCCAATGCGCCACCGGAGTTTCCGATATCACGAGTGGATTTCCGCTCATTCTTATTTGAATTCAAGAGGATGGATGCACCAGCATTCACGCGTTCCGATAATTTGAAATCAAGATTCGATCTCAATGTGAACCGATTGAATTCTTCTCCAGGTATGATTCCTTTGTTGGAAAAGATTCCACCCGTGACGTTGTATTTCACAATATCACTACCGCCGCGAACGCTCAGTTGATGCTGTTGCTGCCGGCCGACTTGAAAAAACATGTCTTGGTAATCTAGGCCATTCCCGCCGCCAGCTAAGGTTTCTTGTTCAATCACATCAAAAATGATGGCGTCATGAGTGGCACTATATCCGGCTGGATACGCCCCTACGGCTCTGAACGCCTCACGTGCGATTTCGGCGTAGTCTTGCCCCAATGCATAGGGAATACGCCCGTAAATCGTCGTCGGGCCGCTATACGTTTCCAAACGAAATTGAGGAGCGCTCACCGTACCACGTTTCGTGGTGATCAGAATCACACCATTGGCGCCTCGAGCACCATAGATGGCCGTAGAAGACGCATCTTTCAACACGTTCACGGTTTCTACATCATTCGGGTTGATGTCATTGATGGATCCATAATATGGCGATCCATCCAGTATGATGAGGGGATCATTGGATGCGGTAAAGGACCGTTGACCGCGAAGAAGCAATGAATTCTCAGCACCTGGACCAGCACCCGACGAAATGATATCTAGGCCGGGAATACGGCCCTGAAGACCGTCTGTCAAGCTGGTGATCGGTATCTCGGCGATTTGCTCGGCCGAGACACTCGCAACCGATCCTGTCACATCCGAACGTTTTTGCGATCCATATCCAACGATAATAAGATCATCGCTACTGAATATTTGCACTTGCATCACCACATCAACGGTATTTCGACCATCAATCGGAACCAGTTGTGTATGAAATCCGATGAATGAAAAGCTTAATACGGATTGCAAATTCGGAACGGTCAGTTCAAACTTGCCATCACGATCCGACACGGTTCCTATTGTAGTCGCTCCCACAACAACAATATTCACTCCAGTTAGTGTTTCGCCTGTTCCGGCTTCGGTTACGGTACCACGAACCACATTTGATTGTGCATGTATAATTTGTGGCATCAGCCCGACCATCGCACAGAATGCGACAATCTTAAGGGCCAAATATCTGTTATATAGTATTTGTAACATTCCCATACGACTACTGTTCCTTTTGTTATTGTTTTTATAGTACTTATCCGCCATCCTTACATCATTCCCATTAATCGGGTGGTCAAAACGACGGTATGGAAGCGTTTTTTTCTCACGCACAACATCCTTCTATACACAGATCTGATTTGACACAACTTGATCAATAAGACAACCACCACCTCGGTCTGATCATGTTAGAAACATGATCAGACTCGAATCACCCCAAACCTACCACTCGCGCCAGTTGGTCGACTTTTTATCGAACACTTTGTCTATCGTCGACAAGGCCACACCGGTGCTTTCGTTGATCTTCATACGATCGGATTTCAGCCAGTTGTAGAAATCGCCTTTGATGGCATCCGTCCATTCAACACCGTACAACTGACCCAACACATACTTGCCTTCACCCATGCGCACTTTTCTGAACCTGTCGGACAGGCGTTCAACCTCCGAGCTCAATACGACACGCTCAGCAAGGTGTGGAGGGATGAATAGGACTCCGCCTTCCGTCGCCAATACGACATCGCCTGGAAGCACGATCGCCGCACCGATTCGGGTTGGACCATTGATCGAAACCAGCATCATGTTGCTGATGGCGGAAGGATGCCAACCTTTAACCCAGGCATTGAATCCCTCAACTTCGCGTAAATTTCCAAGGTCACGAGCGCCGGCATTGAACACCGGTCCGTTTCCTGAGTTTGTGAAAATCGCCGCGCCAAGGTTGTTCCCAATCAAGGTTCCATTTTCGATTTTGCCATATCCGTCAGCCACATACACATCCCCTTTTTTGAGGAGGTAGATTGGCCAGAGGTTGGCTCCACCCGGAATCCCTTTGGCTCTCGCATTGGCCACCATGCGTTCATTCAATTCAGAACTCATCGGCATGAACGCAGCCGTCAATGCACGTCCGACCATGACTCGCTCCGGCCACATGATATCCCAATTCCCATCAAATTTGTCTTGATAGCCGGCACCTCGAAGGGCACCCCAGGCTTCTTCAAGTCCAACGTGCTTCATTCTCTCCAAAATATCATCTGAGACAATCGGACGACCCATGTCATCCCTCGCGCCCGTCCATTCCTGAGTATAAAATTTCACCTGATCGGCCGATACCAACTGGTCTTGAGCTTGAACACCACTAACTAAAAATGAGCTGCAAACGATTGCAGTGATTAATGCGGTGCTTCTGTATAAAACTCTAAACATAACGTTATTCTATTTGATTTAATAAGTGCTCTTACATACTGTCACGTCCACAATCAACGGTATAAATCATTCACTTGCAATACATAAAAGCGCTTTTTTTTCAACCAACGTAAAACAATGTAAACCTATGTTCCAAAATGTTTCAAATCATACCTATATATGCACAATCGACATTTTTAGATGGGCAATCGATTGCGAAATCGGACAAAGAATGTATGAATATCAAATAAAGTATGTCCATAATAGACAAATCCTTAACTTATCATCGATTTTTTCATGTGATTAAATCATCAATTGATACGATTTTGTAGATACAAAATTTGTAATTTTTACAGGATTTTTTGCTGGTTTTTGGCATTATGTCTATAATGAAGCCAAAATAATTGAAATCAAGACCGGGTTTTCATGTAGTAAAAACGGTCCGATTTGGTAGGAATATGCAGTCGAAACCTATACTTGAATCGGGCGATTTCGTCGTCTCTCAAGTTAAGTAAGGATTGCTCTTCCTAAAACATATCGATCTGCGGGCCTTCTTTTTTCGGGGCCATATCGATCGTCGGGTTGGTCATGCGTTTCTGCGATATATGCAGCATTTCAGGCAAAAACTTCTTGTCGTAGATGCGCCGCGCGATGCCATGTAAGGCGTCTTCACCCAGTGACGTGATCGAAACATGTCCGGCTTCATCCTCATTCAACATTCCGAACGTTTTCAGATCGTTCAGAATCATGAAAACGAGTTGCTGAGGTCCGCCGCTGTTCTTTTCGATGAAGTCGCGCGTGGAAGGAACACCATCCACCTGGGTGGCGATGCCCAACACATTCAGTTCCACATCGGTGAGCGGATACCCATGCGACCCTTTCGTCAATAACGAATCCCAGGCCGGCTGAGAATACGTAATTCCGAACCACCGTTTGGCTTCCTTGACCAGGCGGAATGTCACAGGACATCCATACAACTCTCCCGCCGGCGCTCGCACCGGCTCGCCTCTCGACCGATACAACGACACGAGTGTCGCGAGATCGAATTGGTGCAAGTTAGATGGGTAGTGGAAATACTGCTCGGATCTCTTGATCATGGGCGCGGATCAGCCTTTGGCCTTTTCCGCAATATACCCCAAGGCATCTTCCAAGGTCAACGCTTCCGGGTCAGTTCCCTTTTTCAAACTGATATTCGACTTCCCGTATTTGATGTACGGACCATATCGACCGCTCAAGACCTGAATCGGTGTTTTCTGATCCGGACCCACGCCCAGTTCCTTCGCCGGAAGTGCCGCTGTCGCCCCGCGGCCACGTCCCGCGCTTTTCGGTTCTGCCAACAAGGCCACGGCACGGGCCAAATCAATCGTCAACACATCATCGGTCTTGGCCAATGATTTGAACGCGCCATCATGAACCACATACGGACCAAACCTACCGACGCCGGCTTTCACCTCTTTCTCCGTATCCGGATGCTTGCCCAGTGAGCGCGGAAGTTCGAGAAGTTTAATGGCCATCTCGCGCGTCACGTCTTCCGGTTTCATGCCTTTTAGCAACGAAGCGCGTTTGGGTTTCTTATTGTCGTCTGTGACCAAACCGAGCTGCACATATGGACCGAACCGTCCATCCAGCACATACATTTCCTCGCCAGTGGCCGGATCGGTGCCTAATGTCTGTGGACCGTCTTCCGCACGACCGACCAATGATTTGATGCCTTGCATCGTCAGTTCGCCCGGCAACATGCTCACGGGTAGGCTCACTTTTTTGGCTTCGCCGTTGTCGCTGAATTGCACATATGGACCGAATTTCCCGATCAGAATGTCCACACCATCCAATCCTTCAATCGGGAGATCCAATTTCTTGGCTTCGGCTGGTATGATTTGTGAATCTTGGCGATCCACCATCGCACGCAATCCGGCTTCACCGCTATAATATTTCGTGAGGTAGGCCACACGATTTTCTTTGCCAGTGGCGATCAGATCGAGGCGACTTTCCATATCGGACGTGAACTGAATGTTCACCATGTCCGGAAAATGCCGCTCCAACAATTCCATCACCGCAAACGCCGTGAAGGTCGGCGCCAAGGCGTTGCCTTCCTTCTGCACATATTTCCGGTCTTGAATGGTTTCGATAATGGTGGCGTAGGTCGACGGGCGCCCAACACCTTCCTTCTCCAATTCCTTCACCAAGCTGGCTTCCGTGAAACGCGCCGGAGGTTTGGTAGCATGCTCAAGAGCATCCATCGATTTGCAGGTCAGCGGATCCTTCGCTGCCAATTTCGGAAGTGGCTTGTCTTGGTCTTCAAGCTCTGCGGCGGGATCATCCGATCCTTCCACATAGGCTCTGAAGAAACCAGGGAATAGAATTTCCTTGCCTGTCGCTTTGAAAATGGCTTTGTCTTGCTTCGCTTCAGCCAGAATGACTGCTGTTGTGAATGCGATCTTCGCAGGAGCCATTTGGGTGGCGATGGTCCGCTTCCAAATCAGGTCATACAATTTCAGTTCGCGCCCTGAAAGTCCGCTGGTAGATGGCAACTTGAACGCGCTTCCGGCCGGACGAATGGCTTCATGCGCTTCCTGCGCGCCTTTTGATTTGGTCGCATAGGTACGTACCTGATCGCTCAAATACTCTTTTCCATACATGGATTCGACCGCACTGCGTGATGCGGAAATCGCCTGTGCGGAAAGATTCGTCGAATCGGTCCGCATGTAGGTGATGAATCCTTCCTCGTACAATTTCTGAGCCGTGCGCATGGTGTCTTTGGCCGACATCCCGAACTTGCGGTTGGCTTCCTGCTGCAATGTAGAGGTTGTGAACGGCGCGAAGGGCTGACGTGTCTGCGTATTCGTCTCCACAGACTGAACGGCCCAGTTACCTGTTTTTAGAGCATCACGAAGAGCATTGGCATGGGTCTCATCCAACAACACCACTTGCTGTGGTTTGGATAACTTCCCGGTCGATTCATCAAAATCTTTCCCTGTCGCCAGTCGCTTTCCATTGAGTTCCGAAAGTTCGGCAGTGAAGGGTTTTGTTCCGCCCGATGTGAGCAGATGCGCTTTCAAATCCCAGTAGGAACCGGAGCGGAAGCGCATGCGGTCGCGCTCACGCTGAACAATCAATTCAACAGCCACGGATTGCACGCGTCCGGCAGATAAGCCCGGTGCGATTTTCTTCCATAGCAGAGGCGAAACTGTGTATCCGGCTAGGCGATCGAGCACGCGACGGGTTTCCTGGGCATCGACCAAATTCATGTCGATCTCGCGGAAATTCTGCAGCGCGCCTTTGATCGCTTCCTGCGTGATTTCATGAAAGACCATCCGTTTCACCGGAATTTTAGGCTTCAACACTTCGCGGATGTGCCAGGCGATGCCCTCGCCCTCACGGTCTTCGTCGGTCGCGAGAATGAGTTCGTCGGCTTTCTCGGTTAATTCCTTCAGACGCGACACCACCTTCTTCTTTTCCGATGAAATCACATACAACGGTTCGAATTCGTCGTCGGTGTTGATCCCGAGATTCGCCCATTTCATTTTCTTGAACTTAGCCGGGATCTCCGCGGCGCTTGCCGGAAGGTCACGGATGTGGCCATAGGATGAATCCACAACATACCCGTCGGGAAGAAACTTCCGGATGGTTTTGGCCTTGGTTGGCGATTCTACAATAACAACACGTTTCATCGGGTCTCAACAATCAGATCAGAGCCAGCAATTCAGCGGCGTGGTTTTCAGCGTCTACTTTTTCGATGATCCCAGTAACGGTTCCGTTGGCATCGAACACATAAGCGGAGCGGGTCGGACCCATGTATTTCTTGCCGTACATGCTCTTCTCTATCAATGAATCTGTAGCCTGTGCAAATTGCATGTCGGGATCGGACACTAAGATATAGGTTATTCCCAGCTTTTGGGCATACTTCGTGAGCTTGTTGCCTGTCTCTTTGCCGATCGAGATGATATTCACTCCTTTTTTAGCAAACGCATCCGCATGCGCCACAAGGCTTTCGTTCTGCACGTCGCATACGCTGGTATTGCATTTCATGAAGACGGTGACCACTGTCGGACCGCTGATGAGGTCACGAAAGGGCACAAGTTTCGCCTCGCCGTTAAGGATGGCTTTGACAGGAAAAGACAGGTCGGGGGTTGTTCCGGGGGAAATCATAAGAATAATGTTGAATGTTGAATGTTGAATGTTGAATGTTGAATGGATGATGAAAGCTGCCTTTGGCAGCTGATGAAGAGATGAATGCCGCTGACGCGGCGGGAGTCTTCAATTAACTGTGTCATCTTTTAAGAGCCGGTCTTCAAAATAAGCATACAGGTCCCTTCGGATTGCCGACCAGCCGAATATGGATCCAGACCATTTGGTCTGAGCATTGATCGTGGCCAGATAGATCTGTTTC
>JBGTBY010000005.1:0-41096 GCA_041749075.1 Balneolales bacterium
GTAGCCCGTAGCGAAGGACCTAAAACTTCGCATATATAAAAATAGCCGAGGGTTAAAACCCTCGGCTAGATTCAGAGATCCATTTTTAATTTTAAGTGATGGATAACGCTCTACTTATGAGCTCCACCATTTAAAATTTTCCATTTAAAATTCTCTACTTGATCAACGTCATCCGCTTCGTCATCACCTGTCCACCTGCTTCGAGCTTGTAGATGTACACACCGGAGGTGAGATTCGAGGCATCGAAGGTGGCGGTGTGTGAGCCGGCAGGCATCACGCCATTCACCAGAACCGCGACTTCACGACCGAGGATGTCATACACTGTCAAACGCGCGAGGTGCGATGCGCGAAGTGTGAATCCAATCTGAGTACTTGGGTTGAACGGATTTGGGTAATTTTGGAGCAGGGCGAACTCGTCCAACGTCCCACGTCCATCGTCTTTCGTAGATAACGTGATTCCGTGTGGATCGATGATCAGAGTGAAGCGTGGTGAGGAGGCGGCGGACATTTTGATGGCACTAGGTTCCACTGTTGCTGGAGCGATCTTCGCCAACATTTGGTGTTCAAACGAATAGGTGTCTGAACGCAAATCCACAACCGCTCCGGTTTGATTGTCGCGGATCAATACGGACCATTCGGTAGGTAACCCAACCAATTGATCAGCAGAAAGTTCAAATGCACCACCCATATTGGACACTTGAAAATCCATCGGGATTTCAATGATGTCACTGTGATCATATGGCAAGGAGTATTGGGATTGCAAAGTTAGTTCACCATTGCGCTCACCCATGTATCCGATGGTGGCCGTAGATGGAGTCAATGGACGGATTTTGGAAGCATCCCACTGATCCCATCCCAGAGTTGCGGTTTCATGGAAATACAAGGTTGAGGCGCGATCCACGGTGTGGACACCGGTGCTTGCATGATGTCCGTCAAGACGAAGCGTGATGAAGCGCTCCTCCGATTCCGTTTCTTTAAAGAAACCACCTGGTTCATTCAATTTTGCCGCATTCGGGATGAACACATCGGTGGCGGAATTGCTGTTTTGAATGAACCCACCTTGCCAAACCCCCAATATGTGGCTTTGAGTGGATGTGCTGATCCAAGATCCTGTGTTTCCGTTGGCATCCGTTGTCGCAACTCCGGAATCGTCCCAGATTTGCAGAACGGAAGGAACCGTCGCACCGCGACCAACCAGCTTGCGAACATCGATGGCATGCCCGTATGGGTTTCCGATGAGGTTGAAGCCTGCACCACCAGCCGAAAGGACCGGTTTCGCGTCGGAAAGATTGCTACCCGATGCTGTCAACGTCACCGGAAGCACCGAACTACCTGCATTGTTGTTATTGAAGAAATAGAGGGCGAATCCACGACCTGCGGCAAACTCATCGGTATGATTCGCAGCGGAAACCCAAGCATCCGTCGTCGTTGTGTACCCCGTGAACAGGTTGGAATTGAATCCGGAGTTCGCACCACCAGTAACGCCTTGAACGCCCGTTTGAGCGGCCAAATTGGCAACGGTGAAACCGGATTTCGGAACCGACAACAGTCTCCATCCGGCACCACCGGTGATTTCACGAGCGAAAGTAGCAGCAGAAACAACCGCGGAAGGTGTGGAAGTGGAAATGGATCCGCTCGAGCCGATAATGATGCGAGCCCAATCATCGTTAGAAATATTGGCACCATTAGCGACAGTAAGAGTGCCATTTACCGTGAGTGTGCGACCGGATCCTATTGTGAGTGTTCCACCAGAGTTTACTGTAAGTCCATTTACAGAAACAGTCGTTGCAGTAATTGATAATGAACCACCATCATTTACTGTCACTAAAGAACTTGTAAGATTACCGGATGAGGATAAAACTCCCCCATTTATGTTCGTGTTACCAGTGTATGTATTATTTGATGTCAGCGATAATGTGCCCGAACCCGATTTTGTAATGCTGGCACCGGTACCTGAAATAACAGCGTTCACATTAGTGGTTCCGGATCCATCAAATACGATTGTGTTACTGTTACCAAAAATTTCTCTGGTAAATGTTGTTGTCGCACCGGAGGTTAGCGTTCTTAAAGTGACCGATGCAGCATCGATACCGATCCGAACATTAAATGTGTGTGTAACACCATTATTTGCGTCATTAAATAAGCCATTAGTCAGACTTAACCCACGTGTCGCATCGTCTGCACTGCCGTTAAATGTTCGATTAGATAACGTTGCACTTGTTAGTGTCAATGACCTTACACCCCAGAAAGTGGTGTTCAGTGTCATCGTTAGATGAGCGTTATTATTAATACTCAAATTATGCCTTGTCGTGGAACCATCGTTACAATCGGGCCGGTTTCTTGCCTGATTCGGCGCAAAACCCGGATACCACCATTGACTGTTACCAAAGCCAATTTCACCGCAATGACCATTCTCCCAGTTTCCGTTTGCGGCTTCACTACGCCAAGAAATACTTTGCTGGCCTATTACACGTAAAGGCAGCAAGACTATCGCAAGTACCGCGACGATTTGTATTGTTGTTTTCATCTCAATTTCTGTTATCTGTTGACTGTTTTCGGTTTGAGGTCCTTCGCTTCGCCTGCCTTTGGCAGTCTCGCTCAGGATGACATTGGTAGGATCGTATGATGGTAGGATCACCCTTAACCACCTTTATCCTCCCGGTTAAATCAATCTTTCTTTCTCAATTTCTTCCACGCATACGCTGCACCACCGGCAGCGAGGAGTCCCAATCCGCCATCGATCGGCGCTTGGCTAGGGGCATTCGGCAAGCCCGGGGGCTGGGCGAAGAGGGCGTCGGGAAGGATGAGCACGATCGCGGCTAAGGCGAGGAGGCTTAATGTGAGTTTCATACTTATGAAATGTTGAAGGTTGAATGTTGAAGGTCGAATGCTTGCTCTGAACGAAGCGAAGGGTCTAATTAATTTTAAATTGTAAATTTTAAATGTTTGATATTGCTATACTTATGAGCTTAACTATTTAAAATTTATCTTTTAAAATTTCTACTGAAATTCTACTTAATCAGAGTCATCCTCCGAATAAGGGTCTCCCCTCCGGCCTCGAGTTTATATAGATACACTCCCGAGGTCAAGTTAGACGCTTCGAATGTGACCGTGTGCGAACCTGCCGGCATCGATCCGTTCAAGAGCACCGCGACTTCTCGTCCTAAGGCATCAAAGACCGTGAGTCGGGCGTGGTGAGTCGTGAGTAGGGAAAACCGAATCTGAGTGCTTGGATTGAATGGGTTTGGATAATTTTGTGCCAACTCGAAACCGATTCCAGATTCCAAATTCCTGTTTTCCGCTGACGTCGTATTCGACGGATCGATGATGAGCGTATACTGATGTCCGGCTTTGAGCGATAGATCTTCACCTACGGTCAATCTGCGGGTGGTTCCATCAATTTCACGTAGGAACAGATGCCAATTTTCAGGCCATGCACGGGTTTGAGACACACGGAATGTGAGTTCGCGGTCCGTGAGTGAAGGAACCAACGGTATTTCAAGGATGTCGAAATGAACCGGAAGATGTTGCAGAGATAACAATCCTCCACCCGATTGCGGCCGTGTGGCCAAAGCCAATGCTCCAAACACCAACGGACGCATATAAGGTGCATCGTTCAGGTCGGCTTCTACCGATCCGTCTTCGCGGAATGTGAGGGTGGTTCCTGCCTGACGATCTCCATCCCGAACATCAAGCCATAAGGCAGGCACAGGCTGATCTTTCTGGAAAGCGGCGTCTTGATCCTCCACTTTCGCGGCACTGGATACGGTAAGGCTGGGTGATGTCGCGATCGCTTTTACCCAGAATCCTTGGAAGGTTTGGATGATGTTGGATCCACCGTTGAATGCGGCGTCCGTGGAATGATTGTAGCCTTGGTAGGTTCCGTTTTCAGTTAGCACTTGGTAGGTGGGCGAGATATTGGTGCGGGTCCAACCTGATTCCGAATTCCAATCGAGCTGCGAGACAAACGGATTCGCCACCAGACTCCATCCGCGTAATGAATCGGCTTCACCGACTTCTGGGGAATAGCTGACCGACAGCGGCACTTCTGCACCATTGTTTTCGGAACCCTGGAAGGTACCAGTCACTCGCAAGGTTTTCGGCCACGACCCGTCCGGACTACCGGCATCGTCGTCGCGATACACACCGACCAAATAGCCCCATCCACGAACAGCGAAGGCGGTGAGATCGGTAACTGGAGTCCATCCGTTCATACCGAGGCTTTCATCATATCGGAACACGTTGGGCGATCCGACACCATTTCCGCCAGTAGTGCCTTGGGTCCAAATATTATTAAATAAACTGGAACTCGATCCGGTTAACGTGGCGATGAGCGGTGATCCGATCATCAGAAAACTAGAATCCGGGTTGCCGGTTCGACCGATATGCCGTTCGACGGTAAACGTCTGATTGATTTCGCCATCACCTACACCGGAAATCACTGCGGTACCGTCGGCTGTGGATGTGAGCGTGATGGTTCCGGTATCGCGATCCAAAACACCACTTGTGAGGGTCAGTTTTTGGGTGATGCGCAGATGTGTAGCATTCAGCGTGACTCGATCTGCATTATCATCTTTATTTACAATCACATAAGGAATTTCCACAACACTATCACCGGTCGATTTCGTGAGGATTTGGTCTCCTGCACCAGTAAAGAACACCGCCCGATCATTGTGGGTGAAGGTGCCGTTAAAGGTGACGTTGCCAGACGTTTTGATATCGCCACCAATCGTTGAGGAAAGCGCTAATGTGCCATTTTCGTGAACATTGATGTCACCATTCACAGTTAAAAGACCTGAACCAATGATGTTGACAGCGCCGCCATCCTCTACCACCAGATCGTTGATGACCGATGCGGAATTGATTTCCAATATGGCACCCGATTTGACCGTAAATCCGCTGCTTTCGAATGTTCCGTTGATTCGCAATGTGCCTTCTTCAACTGCTGTTGCACCGGTATACGTGTGATTGCCATTGAGAATGGCAAGTCCACTACCGACTTTGGTGACACTATTGGCTGTCGATCCATTATCAGAAATGACACCTGTCACCGTTTTGGTCTCCGAGGCATTCGACCGAAGAGAGACGGTGGCCAAATCCACGACCGCCAAATCGGTGAAGCGAGCATTCATGTTTTTACCAATATTGTACGCTATGATCTGGTTGATCTCACCACTACCAGATAGCAACACCACATTGTAGCGCATCCCCGAGACTACCTGCAAATTGTACTCATTGGCAGATATGATTTCGATTTCGTATGTCTGACCCGCTTTGAAATCACTAAACCCTGGCATACCCGTTGTGATGGTGGAAGCGCCGATATGTCGCGCTGAGGTTCCGCCACCTAAGAAATCCAATCGAAGACGGGCGTTATGCGCCAATCGGTTGAATGCAGAACCGGTACCGCCATCATCAAAAATTCCAGAAGAACTACGAAATGAAATACCAATTCTACCATTCGTTTCAACCCCTGTTCGACCATCGGCATCTCCACCAGAAATCCGAATCACGACTTTCTGACCTACTCGCAAAGGTTGAGTCACACCAGTCGTTGCGCCATTATCGGTAAAAAAACGACCAGCAACCTGCCCGTTTGTAGCAACATCCCCCCAAGAAGCCTCAGCGAAACCGCCTGTGAAATCAAACTTGTTAGAATTACTGTCCCACGTTTGTGTCCAGTTCAAATGTCCTGTAGTGTATGTTACCGTTGCGGCGGTTTCGAGACCGTCGTTCACATTCACTTTGAAACGGACGTTATCAGCAGTCTGCCCCATCACCCCCATCGGCAGAAGAACCATGGCAAGTATCGCGACGATTTGTAAAGTTGTTTTCATCTCTAAATCTGTTTTCAGTTCACCGATTTCCGTTCACCGATTTCTGCTTCTTAATTTCTTCCATGCATACGCTGCGCCGCCGGCGGCAAGAAGTCCAAGTCCGCCATCGATCGGAGCTTGATCCGGCATTCCGGGCAGGGTTGGAGGTGGTGGTTGGGCAATAAGATCGTGTGCTCCAAAGAAAAGCGCTACCAACGCGAGAGCGCAGAACGGAAAGAGACGTTTCAGAATGGACATGGTGAAGGACCTTTGGGTGATGCTTATTACTGGACTAAGATATGTAAGCGCTTACATACATGGTGGATTATAAACAGAATATTATCATTTGTCAACCCTCCCCCCTTCGGGCCTTCACCTTCGGGCCATCGGCCCTCTGGAGAGACAATGGAGAGACAAGGTGCTAGAGACAAGAGACAAGGAAGAGAAGAATGAAGACACTAGCCGAGGGCTTTAGCCCTCGGCTATGAAAAAATAGGATGACAATCATCGCCCTAAAATAATAGGTCCTTCGGTCGGCCCGAAGCGGCCCTGCCTACCGGCAGGCAGGCTCCCTAAGGATGACAAGCGCATTACCTTTAAAAAGAAGAGGCGGCATAACAAGATCCCAAGTGCACTTAGGAAATCGTTATGCCGCCTATGTATTACTAAGCTAAGCATGTCATCCTGAGCCGCGAAGCGGCGAAGGATCTACTACCAATTACTTGATAAGAGTCATCCGCCTGGTAACGGTGTCTCCCCCCGCTTCCAGCTTGTAAATGTAGATCCCGGATGTGAGGTTCGACGCATCGAAGGTGACTGAATGCGCACCGGCTTGCATCAATCCATCGACCAGAACCGCCACTTCACGACCAAGAATGTCATACACCGTGAGCCGGGCTTGTACGTGCGCATAGCCTTGCGCCCCGACCAACTGAAAACCGATAACCGTAGACGGATTGAACGGATTCGGGTAATTTTGCCACAATCGTATGCCTTTGGGCGTGGAGTCTTCTTTTCGATCGACGGACACATCCGAAATTCCATCCCCGTACCTCATCCATCCGCTATGAAACGGTCCGCCGGTGGGCAATGCGCTGAAGTCGGTGTTGAATCCGAAATTCTGATTGGTCCCAGCCGTTCCGACCGCATCTCCAGGAACCAGCACATTCGAATAATAGGCGGTATTCGACACCACGAAGGCGAAAATCCTGAGTTGACCCGAATCCAGACCGAATGCGGATTTCGGCAAAACCATTTCCAATCCAGAACCGACTTCTGTCGATTTGGTGAAGGCGTACCGGATGCCGTTCACGCCAGTCACGGGAGTTCCATTCGACAATGGGGATTGGGCGACCGGAACGATGAGTTGTCCGACGGATGGTGTTTGGGTGAAATCCGCCATCGACAATGACGTCCGTCCGCTTTGTGCGCCAAATAAGGCGAATCCGTAATCCACTTCGAAATCAAAGGCGAACGATGTGTGTCCGGAATGCGACGTGTTCAAGTAATAGGAACCATTCGGTACTCGTGTGATTGGGGTTCCAGCGGACAAACCCTGTTTCTCGGTCATATCCAACATCAATCCGAATCCGTCCGCATCGGTCAGTAGCAGATAACCTTCGATGAACACATACAGACTGTCAGCCGATTCGGCGATATGTACGGATCGGATGTCTTTGCCCAATCCGAATCCGGTGTTGTCGTTCTGTTTGATGGCGATGGTCTGATAGGATCCCTCGCTTCGAATGCCATCCACTCGGAACGGATAGATCTGAGTCGTGTCGCTCACTTGGATGGTGTATCGGATGAGATTATCCGTGCTGTCTTGATCGGATGCGTAGGTGTGATAGGCCTCGAGATGAAATTCACCCGCTTGATGGAATTGAACGGATGAAAACGTAAAGTTATAGGCGTTTCCAGCTTGCATCGACGCACGCCGGAGGGTGTCTGTATGGACAATCACATTAAGACTGTCGCGCAACTGGAAGACAAATTCGACCATGCCGGTGGCGAATGTCGACCGATTCTCCACTTGGATGCGGGGTGTGAAGGTATCTCCGATCCGGAGGTCGGCGGTGGGCAAATCGAATTCTGTAACGGCCACATTCACAACTTCATCCAATGTGTAGCTCAACGGCACGAACACATGATATGAGTTTGGCTGCGTTTTGATGAGCACGCGTCCGTCTGGATAGACTGTTGGCTGATAGGTGGTGTTCCCGGTGATGTCGTACAACTTAGTGGTTTGTCCGGCGGCGGGTTTCCAGATCTGGCTGGTCACCCATACATCGATCGGGAATGAGCTGTGCTTGTTGATAGCCACGATCAACCCGCTTTGGTTGTTGCCTTGGTTATTGTGACCAAGCCTCTGCGCCACATAGACTTGTTTTGGATCATCACTAGCATTACCGGACCATTGCGGTGCTTGGAACGAGCCGGATGCATCTGTGAATGCGGTCAGGATCCGCAATCCACCGCTGGCATAGGCTTTTCGAATCATCACCAATTTTCCGATTCGGTTCCTCATCCCGTAGATCATATAATCGCGCCACCAGACCGTGGCCAAACCCGGATGTGTGAGCATGTGGGCATAGGCTTGGGCTTTCTTGTTCACTACGGGTGAATGGCCGTCAGCTCCCACTTGGCCATTGTAATTGAGACGGTCGAAATCGTGATTGTCCACAAAAGTGGCGATCCGATTCCAACTTACGCCGGATTGGGTGAACAAGGCTCGTGTATGGAGATTCCGGATGTCCCAGCCATTTCCGCCATCCGACATTTCCTTGTAAGCGAACCTCAGATTGAAATCGAAAACGGCTCCTTCCCGATGCGATCCTGAAATCTGATTCAGATAGGTTTTGAGCCGGTTCATGTCACCATCAAACAATTCATGAACCGCATATTTTCCACTCATCGCACCGTGGTTCATGAATCTCTTGAAATACTCGGGATGGATGCCTTTGACAAAATCAAACCGGAATCCGTCGAAACCGATCTCTTCGACGAGCCAGTTTCCCCAGGCCATCAGACTGTCGCCAAGAGGCAGGTTCGAGCCGTCACCATTATGCAGGGCGTTGTCGTACCCGAAGTAGTTGGAATACATCTGATGGAAGCCGGCCAATTGCGTATTGGAGAAAAAATCGCCGGTGTTGGATGGATTTCGAATCGCATTTGGGAAGAAATAGTGATGCCCCTGCCCTTCCGGCCATGCCACGCGTCCCGACCCATGCGTGAGAGGAAACGCGGTATAGGTATGGATGCCGTCAGGGGAATAATCGGAGCCACCACCCCTGTTCTTGAAATGGGTGGCATGCGGATTGACTTCGAGTCGTCCGCCGGATCGATGGTTCAATACCATATCGGCGTACACCTCCATTCCTCTGGATTTATAAGCGTGGATGGCGCGTTCCAATCCCGCTCGGGTGCCATACCGTGTGGGGATGTACTGACCCGTGCCAGACGTGTTATCGCCTGCAGCTGAGTCGAATTCGCCGAGATCGTAGTAGTCGTATGGCGTGTAACCGACATCGAATGCGCCCGCGGCACCTTTGGATGGAGGCGGGAACCAAATGGCATCGAATCCGACGCGATGTAGCAAGGGAGCATAGTGAGCAAGAGTGTCGTACCAGACGGCACCTGGAGTCACATCCCAATAGAAACCTTGCATCATCACCTTGTCGCTTTGGGCGGATAAGGAGATTGGAAGGAGAACACACAAAAAGGCGAAGCGGAAGCGATAAGTCATACGGCGTTTATGTAAGCGCTTACAAGTTCGTGGAAGTATAACTTAATTAAATAGTTGTGTCAAGCCCTTGGTCGCTGCGCTCCATTTGGAGAGACAAGGTGCTAGAGACAAGGAAGAGAAGAATGAAGACACTAGCCGAGGGCTTAAGCCTGCTTGCCGGCAGGCAGGCCCTCGGCTAGATGAAAAAGCCACCTCTTCCCGATTTCTGATTTCCGATTCTCGATTCTCGTTTACTTCACCAACGTCATCCGTTTCGTGATCACCTGTCCACCTGCTTCCAGCTTGTACATATAGATGCCGGTTGTGAGGTTCGAGGCGTCGAAATTCACAGAATGTGAACCTACCGGCATGGTTTCATTCACCAATACAGCGACTTCTCTTCCTAAGACATCGTATACCGTGAGACGTGTGACGTGGGACGATTGAAGAGAAAATCGTATCTGAGTGCTTGGATTGAACGGGTTTGGGTAGTTTTGATCGAGGGTGAAATTGTCCTTCGATCCACGTCCATCCTCTTCGGTAGATGTGGAGGTGGCTTTGGCTACGTTCAACGAGCTGATTGCCACGCCCGATTGTTGCACGGTTCCGCTACCGAATTGACTGATGATCACCGCGTTGTAATCGGACGGATCGGTTGGGGTGGATCCGGTCGTGTAGATGGAAATGGCTTGTAGCGCGAGCTGATTGGGGTTCGTACCGGCATACAGTGCGATTTGATCGTTCGCCGCGCCAGCCACAAGATCCACCATCGCGCGGATGTGAACCAGGGTTCCAAAAACGAATTCCTGCGTGCCATACACGAACGGATACCCGGATTGTCCTGTCACCCGAACACCCAGCACATACCCGTTACCACTGGCTTTCGCCACGATTCGAGCATTGGCGAAGGTTCCACCTTGGATCGCCAAAAAGTAACTCGGATTCGCACCGGCTGCCGTCACGTTGATCAACGCGTTCAACACGATGCTGGTTGTGCCTTCCGTTGGTGGGGTGATGGTTTGAGAAAACGCAAGCATGGCATCCTGACCATCCACTGCCGGTCCACCGGGTAGTGCCACGACTCCCGTCGGGCTCACAAAAAGTGGATTTGTCGCGTTCGACCCGATCTGTGTCCATCCATTCTGACCCACCAATTCGGCGTTCCGATTGTAGGTACTGAAATTCGCCGATGCGAGCGATTGCCCGATCGCATGGGTCGGTAGCGCCAAAAGCGCCATAAATAAAAGACGATGTATGTGATTTCTCATATGATTGGTTAAAAAAGTTGTGCCGAGGCCACACAATGTCGAATATTTTTTAACCACTTGCATCAGTTGACAAATATTTATTTTGGTCGGCCGAGAAACAGGTCCTTCGCGGCGGATGCCGCTCAGGATGAGGGTGCATCGCCATAAATAAAAAAGCCGAGGGCTGAAGCCCTCGGCTAGATATTCTCCAATTGCGTTGTCATCCTGAGCGCCGAAGGCGCGAAGGACCTTACTTCACCAGCGTCATCCGCTTGGTGATGGTTTGCCCACCCGCTTCCAACTTGTAGATATATACACCAGATGTGATGTTCGATGCGTCAAAGTTCACAGTATGTGAACCTACCGGCATGGTTTCATTCACCAATACAGCGACTTCTCTTCCTAAGACATCGTATACCGTGAGACGTGTGACGTGGGACGATTGAAGAGAAAATCGTATCTGAGTGCTTGGATTGAACGGATTTGGATAATTCTGTGCCAGCTCGAAACCGATTTCCGATTTCTGATCACCGATTTCCGTTGTCTGCCCTGGCTCCACAACCAATGTAAATCTCGGCTCCCCGTTCGGGGTCGCATCCGATTCGAAGGTGTACCCTGAATCCGTATTCACAATATGTGATGTGGACGTCATTTCATCACGAATTGTGATGTTCCATCCTGACGGTAGGCGGATCTCGGTGGCGACCAAGGTGAATTGCCCGGATGCGGATGTTTTCAGCGCGAGTGGCAGTTCGAGCCTTTCGGTGATGACGGGCAGATAATGGATATCCATCGCCGCGTTCGTCACCAATTCTTTCGTGTACAATTGGAACACGCTGGACGATAATGGAGCCAGCTTCACCGCGTCTTTGCTGTCGCGAGCAAAAGTTCCGTCTTCGGCGAACTGCAACCACGTGCTGTTTTCGCGGGCTCCGTCGCGAAGCGCCAATCGAACGGCCATCACCCCTTGCTCCTTGCCACGGAAGGTTCCACCGGAGGTTGATTTGGACTCTTCAGTGAAGGTGATGCCGGATGCCGGACCGTTAAACGCGTACAAGAATCCTTGGAATGGGGCGATGAGTCCGCCTGAAAGATCACCTGTCGATCCATTCCATGCGTCGAATTCGCCATCGTTTCCGAGAACCCAAACGACCTCACTCACATCCGCACCTTTGGTCATCACGGAGTCCCAATCGATGGTGCTGGCATAAGGGTTACCGGCAAGAAAATACTCCCATCCGCTGGTCCATGCGGCAGTCGTGACGGCCACATCACCCGAATTTTCCACACCCGATACGGTCAATGATTTGGGAAAGCCGCCTTGAACGCCAGGTGTTCCATAATCATCGTCTTCAAAGACGGCGACCAACACACCATGACCGGCTGGAATGGTGTTGGTGATGTTCGTAGCTGCCGTAAAATTCGACAAGCTTCCGTTCGCGGGTCCACCCTGCTTGAACAGGATGTTGGCGCCACCTGTGGTCACATCCGCGCCAGTGAAGCCTTGGGTCCAGATGGATCCGAAGAGGTCAGACAAGGTCGTTCCAGATGCTGGGGACGACAACATGCGCCATCCGGCGTTGCCGGTGAGGGTGGCAGCATAGGAGGACGCGGCGATGGTGACGTTATCGATGCGGTTGGTGCCGGTTGGCGCACCAGGTGTAGACGTGGTTACGACTCGGAAATAAATCGTTTCCAAATTGTTCAGAGCGCTGACCGTGCTGAGATCTTGATTGAATGTACTCCAACTTGTTGTTACGACAAGATCTGTCGCAAAATCAATGAAGTCCGTCCCATTTGCTGAATACTGCAATTTAAATGTCGCAGGACCTGTGCTGCTACGCAATTGATCCCATTTGATACTGATTCCACCAACATTCCGGGTATCTGTGGTTACTTGGTAGTAATCGCCAATTGCCCAGTTATTTGATGAAAACGATTCGGTCGATCCGTTTCCAGCTGGGTTGGAATAGGCTGCAGATGCGGATGCATGGGATGCAGAGGCACTCCCTGATCCGACTTCCGCCGCATGCGGACCCGAAGTTGCAGGCACCGATGTTTCGAATGTGAATTGAGCCAATACGATTCTGGATTCGATCACCAACTCCCGCTCTACCGAAATCGCCGCATTGTAATTCGTGTTTCCGGCCTGCGATGCGGTGATGGTGGTGGTTCCGGTTCCGACGAATGTCACCGTGGTACCTGAAACGGTAGCGACGGCAGTGTTCGAGGAGACATAACTGACGGTCAAACTTGAATTGCTTGTCGCGCTCAGTGCCAAGCTTCCTGCCGACAAGCTCTGTGTGGCGATGGCCGCAAACGTGATGGTTTGATTGGCTTTGGTGATGGTGCCTGTCAAGCCGACCGGCTGGTTCAAGGTATAATTTCCGGCATCATCCCCTGTGAGGCTGGACGTGGATGTCACGGCTTTTCCTTCGCCCGCATCGACGGTATCGAAGGTGCCGGTTCCGATGAAACCGACGACATCATCGTTGATGACACCTGTCAATGATCCCGTGATCACTGCCGCATTTGTTCCATTATAGGTTTTCGTGGTGACTGCCGAATCGGCGATGGTCAATGGTTTCGCGGAAACGGTGCTGGATGGGATGGAGACGTTAACGGCCTCGGCTCCCCCGCCCGATAAAACCACATCGCCGGATGGTGTGGCTGGCGTGGTTGCTGCCGCAATGCGGACATAAATAGTCGTCGATGCCACGGTTCCACCTGTTGGCGAGAGCATCACGCTGACGGCATATCCGCTGCCAGAGGTGAGCGAGACTTCGAAGCCGGTCGGTGCGGTGACGGTGATATCGCCGGACAAGCCTTCACCCGATGCGCTGAAATTCTGTGAGGCGGAGGCGGTGCCGTACGTGGTGGAAAAGGCGGACAAACTTGCCACGCTCGCTTCGATCAATCCGGTTGCGGCGGTCGTCGTAAAATCGATTTCGCTTCCATAACTGGTTCCAGCGCTGTTTGTGGCGAATGCACGCACGAAATACTGGGTTTCGGAGGCGAGAGCGGTGAGATCAGCGTTAAATGCTCCCGTCGTTCCGGCAACGACCACTTTGCTGTTGGCGATTGTTGGAGCCGTGGTGGTGGAATACACCACGCCACGTTCTGTGATGTTTGCGCCACCGTCCTCCGTCACATTGCTTCCAGTGATGGAAGCTGTGGATGGAGTGATGGATCCGGATGTGCCGGTAGTGACGGTTGGGGCAACTACTATTGCTGCAGAACTAACAGTACCAGAAAAAGTGACGTTGTCAATGCTAAATGAGCCCCCACTCGCCTCAGCGTTAAATCCGTAGAAACGAAATGTAACCGACCCTGTAATCTCATCAAATTGAGAGCCGAGTGTAATTGTACTACCGTTCTGTGCTGTAGTAGTAACATCAGTGATCTGAAATATATTTCCTGATACAACACTTAAAGTCGCATTACTCGGCGAAATACTAGCCGGCAAGTTCTGTGCGTAAGAATCGAGGCTAGAGCGGATAGAGTATTGTCGAATACCAGTACCTGATCTTTGAATTGTAAAGGTGATCGAGTTTAAATCAAGTTTAAATCCTTCATTTACCGTGATAGTTACTTGATAATATTCTGCTGCGTTTAGAGAACCGGCGAATGAATCAGAGCCGTTAGTCGCCCCCAATGCCCAATCGGTAAAAGAAAATCTTCCTGCGGCGTTAGGATTTGCAGGTACACCCACAGCAGTAAAAGCTCCAAAAGTGAGATTAGTCGCACTTGGTGGTGTAGTTGGATCAGTGGTGCCCGAGCTAGTGCTCACACTTGCGAAGTCATATGTGGCTGTAAACTGACCTTGCGCGAGTCCGACCGAGGCCAAAAGGCCGATAAAGAGGAGTGCTATTTTTTTCATTGTCGTTTAAAGAAGCTGAATACTTTATGCGAGATGCGAGATGCTGGATGGTAGATGAAAGAAGCGATATGTTAGATGGTAGATGCCGGATGCGAAGAGCTTCCAGCATCATGCATCAAGCATCCTGCTTCTTCCGAAGCTTGCGCCAGGCATAGGCCGCGCCACCGGCGGCGAGGAGGCCGAGTCCACCATCGATGGGGGCTTGATCGGGCATCGACGGAAGCGCAGGAGGCGGTGGTGTTGCGAGAAGTTCGGTCGCTCCGATGCTGATGATAATGAGCAGCACGCACAGTGCGGCCAGGGGTTTGAGGATAGACATGGGTTTGGTTTTTGATCGAATTAGGTCCTTCGGCTCCTTCGCTTCGCTCAGGACATGCCTCAGGATGAGGTGGCCGTGGGAAATATCTAGCCGACGGCTAATTTTTTGAGACAAGGATATAGAGACAAGGAAGAGAGATTTAATACCTCTCTTCCCGATTTCTGATTTCCGATTTCTGATTATTTAATCAACGTCATCCGCTTGGTGATCACTTGTCCACCCGCTTCGAGCTTGTAGACATATACACCGGATGTGATGTTGGATGCGTCGAAGTTCACAGAATGTGAACCGGCTTGCATCACGCCATTCACAAGAACCGCGACTTCGCGACCTAAGACGTCATAGACGGTGAGTCGTGTGTGGTGAGTCGTGAGTAGGGAAAACCCGATCTGAGTGCTTGGGTTGAATGGGTTTGGGTAGTTCTGTGCAAGCTCGAAACCGATTTCTGATTTCTGATTTACGTCAACAGATGTCGTCCCAATCGGATCCACAATCAACGTGAAGCGTGGCGCGGTTGCGGCCAGTACGTGTGGGGTTTCGCTCACAGGTGCTGCTTTCGCACGAACGGACTCAAAGGAGTAGCTGAAATCCGCGTTCACAGCATGGGTTTCGTCGGTCACGTTGTCACGGATCGACACCATCCATCCTTCCGGAAGGTTCAGTTCGGTCAGATCCAAGGTCACGTTTCCACCGCGGGTGGATGTGTATCCAAGCGGAATTTCGAGGGCTTCCGTCAAGCCGATCGGCAGGGCGTTGATGTCGTGCGCTTTGTCGTTCACGACCGAGAACAGTTGGATGAAATCGCCTGAAAGCGGGGTGAATTTCACGGCATCGTAGCCGTCTTCACCGAATGTGGCACCATCGCGGAAGGCGATCCAAGCGTGGTTGGAGCCGGCATCATCGCTCAGGCGGACCACCATGCGTGATGGCTCGACCTCTTTGCCACGGAACGTTCCGCCCGTGGTTTTCGCGGCGGCTGGGAAGGTGATGCCGCTGGCTGCGCTGTTGTACTGGATCCAGAAGCCCTGGAATGGGGCGATGAGTCCGTCGGTGAGCAATCCGTTTCCGGTATTGTATGCATCGTAGGTGGATGTGCCCGGATTCCAAGCCCAAACCGCATTGTGAACTCCTTCACCGCGAGTCAGTCCGTCCCAATCGATGGTGGATGCGAACGGATTTCCGGCGATGGCGTATTCGATGCCGGATGTCCATGTTGGGGTATATGTGGCGTCCGCGGCGTTTTCAGTACCGGTCACACTAAGGGTTTTCGGCCAGGTGGTGCCGCCTTCAGCTGTGTAATTGTCGTCGTTATAAACAAGTACCGCGAACCCGCGACCTGCTGGGATGGCGTTGTTCAAATTGGTGACATTGGTCGCATTAAGTGAAGCCGTGGTGGATCCTTCCGACCAGAACACGTTCGGAGTTCCGTTGGTCACATCCGCACCTGTTGCGCCTTGGGTCCAGATCGGACCGAGAAGATCGGCGTAGGTCGAGCCGCTTACAGGGGAGGAGAGCAAGCGCCAGCCTTGGGTGCCGGTGAGGTTGACGGATGCTTCTATTTCTGAAGCAGCAACTGTGCCGCCAATTGACAAACTGCTAGTGGTAATTGAAGCTCCATAACGGCCGATTGCGAAGGTTCCAGTAGTAGCTGAGGCTCCCCAAGCATAGATTCGAAGCGTTATTGTAGTACCACTTGATACATTTTGAAGTGCGGAAATTCCACTCAAATTAATTTGTGATTGATCAACACCATCAACTGTGCTTACGAATGATACTTCGCTACCAATATCGGTAAATGTCGATCCATTTGTACTGTAACGCCATATATAGGCATTTGGCCCAGTTGTACTCCTTCTTAATCTAACATCAAGTGTGCTTAATGAAACTTGATATCCTGTTGCTGCACTAACTGTAATCTGAATAAATTTATTATTAGTAATCGCATCAGTTTGAGTACCAGATGCAGTAAAATTCGTCGAAGAATATGCTCGGGCTAGAGCTGTCGCATTTACACCACCACCCCTAGTGAGTACAGGGGTGTTCAGATTCGCATGCACAGTTGTTGCATTGTACGAGACTTCATTACCCGTTGAAGCAGGGTTACCAAATTGCCAAGCGGCGATCTGCCCCCAGGCCGTCCCTGCGGAGATGAATAGGAGTAATAGAAGTGTGTAGAGAGGTTTCATGATATGGTAGGATGGTAGGATGGTAGGATGGGACCTAAGAATGATGAAATGACGAAAGGATTAAATGATGAAGGGTGACGATGTGATGATGGATCCTTGATCGTTTCATCGTTTCATCAAACAGTCAGCCCGAAGGGCTTTCATCAAGCGTCAAGCGCGTTTCGCGCGAAGCTTTTTCCACGCATACGCCGCGCCACCGGCGGCGAGGAGGCTTAGGCCGCCATCAATAGGGGCTTGATCGGGCGCGGATGGAAGGCCCGGTGGCTGGGCGATGAGATCCGCGCAATAGGGTGCGGCAATGAATAGAATGACCAGAACGAGGAGCGAACGGAATGGGGACATGTCCATGATGTTTAAGATTGCAAGATTCGACACTGGAAGGTCCGGGTTGCATATTACCGGAAGATTGCCTTTCGATGAAGTTGGGAAATTTTAAGGATAGGGGCAAATGGATGTTATTGAGGATACGTGGACCGTGGGACGTGGACCGTGGACCGTGGGATCTCTTAACGATTACCCCCAGCTTCAGCTGGGGGATGCGCACCGCAAAGGATGACATGCATCGCCGTTGAACAAAAATAGCCGAGGGCTTTCATAAAAATAGCCGAGGGCTGAAGCCCCCGGCTAGATGAAAAAGCCACCTCTTCCCGATTTCAGATTTCCGATTCCCGATTCCCGTTTACTTCACCAAACTCATCTTCCGGGTCATCACCTGTCCACCCGCTTCCAGGCGCACGAGGTACATGCCTGATGGAAGTCCGTCGGCGTTGAAGGTGGCTTGATGCTGCCCGGCCGACATCATCCCATCCACCAATACGGCGACTTCACGACCTATGACGTCGTAAACCGCGAGACGTGTGACGTCGGACGATTGAAGAGTGAATCGAATCTGAGTAGATGGGTTGAACGGGTTTGGATAGTTTTGTTCGAGTTCCATCCGACCTACGGTCTCCGGTCCACGGTCTACGGATGTGGAACCAACATTGGCCAGATAAATGCGCAGGCGTTTAATGCTCAATGCGGTCTGTTGCGTGGTCGCGTTGGCGAACTGGCTGATCAGGAACCCGCCGTAACTGACCGGATCCGTTGCCGAGCCGCCAGCCGCGCTGTATGTGGAGGTGGATGTTAAATGGAATCGACCATCCACTTGTTGATTCAGAGTAGGTGCGTCAAAACTTGCCGTGTTCCATTGCCAGATCGCGTTTATCACGTCATTGGTCACACCAGGATTCATGACCACGGCAACGCGATACCAGCGTTCACCAAAAGCTCCTCCACTTTCGTACGCATATGGATACCCGCTTTGCCCTGTAACACGCACACCAAATTGGCTGGATTGACCAGTTGCTCTAAATGCCACACGAGCGTTCGCGAAGTTGCCATCCGCACTGGACAGCGTGTTGTTCGTGTTCATAGCAAAGCTATAGCTTGGGTTGGCTCCACTTGCTCCACTTGGAAGATTCAACAGCATATCCACCCAGATTTCAGTGAATCCGCTGATTGGTGCCAGGATCAGATTGGCGAATGGCAGTACCACATCCTGTCCGTCAGCGGTTGCGCCAGCAGGTATGACCACGGCGCCGTTCAGCACCTGGATGGGATTGGTTGCGTTGGTTCCGAATTGTTCAAACTCTCCTTGCCCGGCCAAATTGCCGTTCGTGTAGGTGGAGAAATCGATATCGTAAACGATTTGAGCCGTAGCCGCAACTGGGGCCACAACCAAAAGCATTGCGATGAATAGTGTTTGTAAAGGTTGTTTCATGGGATTCGTTATGTGTTAATAGGAGCGCATTCACTAAAATAACAATCTGAATTAGGGATGACAATGGGTATAAGTACTCATTTTTGGAGTGACAAGGGTTGAGAGACAAGGAAGACTAGATCCTTCGGTCGGCCCAAGGCGGCCTCCCTCAGGATGACAGGCGCAAGTTTGGTAAATAAAAGGCGGCAAGTTCCTTCGCGCGAAAAGCGCTCAGGATGACAAGCCGCCTCTTCTTTTTATTGGCAATGCACTTGTCATCCTAAGGGCCGAAGGCCCGAGGGATCTATATGGAGAGACAAGGTTTAAGAGACAAGGATGACGGATGACGGATGACGGACATAAAAAAAAAGCCCCGAATCTAAGACCCGGGGCTACATTTTCACGTTTTCACGCTTTCACGCTTTCACATTCTTATTGAATCTCAAGCAATTCTACCGTAAAGATCAACGTCGCGTTCGGACCAATCAATCCGCCGGCGCCGCGCTCACCATAACCGAGGTAGCTTGGGATGTAGAATTTGTAGGTGGATCCGACGGTCATCAACTGAACGCCTTCCGTCCAACCTGGAATCACTTGGTTCAACTGGAAGGTCACGGGCTCGCCGCGCTCTACGCTCGAATCAAATACGGTTCCGTCAGTCAACGTGCCGGTATAATGAACCGTAACATTGCTGGTGGCGGCTGGCTTCGGTCCGTCTGGACCCGCGGTGATCACTTCATACTGAAGTCCGCTTTCGGTGGTCATCACGCCGGCACGGGTGCCGTTTTCGCGCAACCAAACCATGCCTTCGCTATCGCTGGCCATAGCGGCTTCGCGTTCTTTGGCCATGGTTCTAGCCATGAGTTTCTGTTGGATGGCGGTGAACACGCGCTCTTTCTCTTCTTCGGATACACGTGAGGTATCGCCTTTCTGGATGTCGAGCAAACCGGCTACGAACGCGTCCACATCGAGTGAATCGACTTGTTGGTTTTTGAGATACTCGCCATAGTTGAAGCCGAGGGTGTAAGCGAATTTTGATTCGTCAGTTTTCAAATCGGTTTTTCCTTGTTGTGCGGTACAGGATGTGGCCACTACGACGAGCGCAGCAGTCAATAGGATGGATTTCATATGTTGATGGATTGTGAGTTAGTTCGGCGGGAAAGATACGGAAAAAAGTCCGAGTCTTCGAGGAGTAGGGAGGGGCCGGGGGTGGGTTAGACTAGCTCCGATGTGATCTCACAACTCAGCAGTTTCGAGACCGGGCAGTTCTGCTCGGCATCTTTGACAGATGCGGACAGAACATCGGCTGGACAATCCGGCACCGATGCCGTCACCGTCAGATGCGATGAGGTGATGGCGCCGTTATCAAGCGTGATCACGCATTTGGTTTGCAGTGATTCCGGCGTGAAACCCGCCGCTCCCAGCACGAAACTCAGTTTCATGGTGAAGCAGCCCGCATGCGCGGCGGCGATGAGTTCTTCAGGGTTGGTTCCGATGCCTTCTTCGAACCGCGATCCGAAGGAGTATTGGGTTTTGTCGAGCACGGAGCTCTGTGTGGTGAGGTGGCCTTTGCCTTCTTTTCCGGATCCGGTCCAGACGGCAGTTGAGGAGCGTTTCATAGTTCTTGGTTTGAGTAGGGGCGCATCGCATGCGCCCTTGGGTGAGTAGTTGGGGCGCATCAGTGATGCGCCAGTGGGTGAGTAGCCGGGGCGCGTGCCACGCGCCCTTACTCCTCCATGGTCGATATATCCCCCACTTCCTGACCCAGCGCGCGGGCTTTGAGCACTCGGCGCATGATCTTTCCGGAGCGGGTTTTCGGCAGGTTGTCTGCGAAGATGACTTTATCGGGTTTGGCGATGGGACCGATTTCCTTGCCAACATGCTCCCGCAGTTCATCTTCAAGATGTTTATCACCCACGAGTCCGGCATTGAGCACCACATAGACTTGGATGCTGTTTCCTTTGACCTCGTGAGGAACGGCGATGGCCGCGGCTTCGCTCACTTTGGGGTGCGATACCAAGGCGCTTTCCACTTCAGCCGTGCCCAATCGATATCCGGATACTTTGATGACGTCATCAATCCGACCGATCACCCAAATGTAGCCGTCTTCATCAATCCGCGCCGAATCACCGGCTTTGTACCAGCCTTTGTCGGCGTATTCGGCCCAGTAAGTTTCTTTGTAGCGATCGGGTTCGCCCCAGATGCTCCGTGCCATACCGGGCGTCGGACGCTTGATAATCAGTTTTCCTTCTTCCCCAGGCTTCACTTCTTTTCCATTGTCATCCACAACGGCCACTTCCACACCAAAAAACGCTTTCGTGGCGGATCCGGGTTTGAGCGGGGTGATGGGAAGCGGGGTGATGGTGTGTCCGCCGGTTTCGGTTTGCCACCAGGTGTCCATGATGGGGCATCGTCCGCCGCCGATCACGCTATGATACCAGCGCCAGGCTTCAGGATTGATGGGTTCGCCCACGCTTCCCAACAATCTCAGGCTTTCCAGGTTGTGGCGTTTGGGCCATTGGTCGCCGAAGCGCATCAATCCGCGGATGGCCGTCGGGGATGTGTACAAGATCGTGATGCCGTACTTCTCGACCATGCTCCACCAGCGGTTCGGGTAGGGATGGTTGGGGGCGCCTTCGTACATCATGATGGTTGCCCCGTTGATGAGCGGCCCATACACCAAATAACTGTGCCCGGTGATCCAACCCGGATCGGCGGCGCACCACCAGCGGTCTTCGTCTTTGATGTCGAACACATACTTATGCGTCGTGCTTGTGTACACGGCATATCCGCCATGCGTGTGCATCAGACCTTTGGGTTTTCCAGTGGTTCCGGATGTGTACAGAATGAAGAGAAGATCTTCGGCATCGGTCTGTTCGGTCTCGCAGTTGGGCGATGCGATGGGGAGGTTCATCAGATCGTGGTACCAGAAATCACGGTCATTTTCCATGTACACATCCTGACCGGTCCGCTTCACGCAGATGCAGACTTCCAAGGTCGGGGTGCGCTGGATCGCGTCGTTGACGATGGATTTCAGGTCGGTGATCTTGCCCCGGCGCCATCCGCCATCCGCTGTGAGTAACACTCGGGATTTCGCGTCGTCGATGCGGGCGGCAAGGGCTTCCGTGCTGAATCCACCATACACCACGCTATGCGCCGCACCAATCTTGGCCACGGCCAGCATCGCGATCACCAATTCCGGAATCTGTGGCATGTAGATGGTCACGATTTCGCCTTTTTTCACACCCATGGCTTTCAAGACGTTGGCGAATTTCGAGACTTCGCGGTTCAAGGCATGGTAGCTCATCGTACGCACATCCCCAGGTTCACCTTCCCAGATGATGGCCAATTTGTTGCGGCGCCAGGTCTCGAGGTGGCGGTCGATGGCATTGCCGATGATGTTGATCTTGCCCCCGCTGAACCATTTGAAAAAGGGCGGATTGGAGTCGTCGAGCACCTTTTGCCATTTCTTGTACCATTTCAGTTTCTTGGCCTCGTCGGACCAGAACGCCTGCGGATCGGCGATCGACCGGGCATACAGGTTGTCGTATTCTTTGATATTGGCGTTGCGGATGACGGATCTGGACGGATGGAAGAGGTCGCTCATGGTGAAGACAGTGTACTTGGTTGGGAGGTGAATATAAGAAATTTAGGTCCTTCGGTCGTTTCACTCCCTCAGGATGACAGTGCATCGCGATGATGTATAGGTCCTTCGGGCCTATGGCCCTCTGGATGACAGTGCGTGTGCGACGTTTATAGATCCTTCGCTACGCTCAGGATGACAAGTGCAATGCAAAAAAGTATAGATCCCTCGGGCCTTCGGCCCTCAGGATGACAAGCGCAATGCTAAAAAAGTATAGATCCCTCGGGCCTTCGGCCCTCAGGATGACAAGCGCAATGCTAAAAAAGTATAGATCCCTCGGGCCTACGGCCCTCAGGATGACAAGCGCAATGCTAAAAAAAAGAAGAGGCGGCATAATGACTTCCCAAGTGTACTTAGGATCCTGTTATGCCGCCTTTTATTAACGAGCGGCACTTGTCATCCTGAGCGAAGGGCGCAGCCCGAAGCGAGGGATCTACGGGTTATTTGCGAAGCACTTGTCATCCTAAGCGGAGCGAAGGATCTACATATTAATTGCGAAGCACTGTCATCCTGAGCCGCGAAGCGGCGAAGGACCTACAATTTTCAAAACCTTTGTAAGATTTTCCGATTTCTCGCCTCTATACAGGTATGCACATCTATTATGTCTACATCCTGACCAACTATACCAAGACCGTTCTCTACACCGGCGTAACCAACAATATTGGGCGGCGACTTCGCGAGCACCGTGAGGGCACATGCGGCGCTTTCAGCAGCAGATATCGAACTCACTACTTGGTGCATCTAGAGACGTTCACCTGGATTCAAGACGCGATCGCACGAGAAAAATTCATCAAGAAGCAAAAGAGGGCTTGGAAGGAGGAATTGATTACACAACACAACCCAAAGTGGGTGTTTATTGAGGCGATTTAGATCCCTCGGGCCTACGGCCCTCAGGATGACAAGCGCTTCTCAAAAGATTAATGGATCCCTCGGTCGCTCCGCTCCCTCAGGATGACAAGCGCAATGCTAAAAAAAAAGAAGAGGCGGCATAATGACTTCCCAAGTGTACTTAGGATCCTGTTATGCCGCCTTTTATTAACGAGCGGCACTTGTCATCCTGAGCGGAGGGCGTAGCCCGTAGCGAGGGATCTACGGGTTATTTGCGAAGCACTTGACTGAGCGAAGCGAAGGACCTAAATCCTCACCGTCAACCCAGCCTCTCTCATGCGATTTTTGAGGTCTATGATCTCTATTTCACGAAAATGGAAGATGGATGCGGCCAAAACGGCATCCGCCTTTCCTAAGGTGATGGCGTCGATGCAATGTTCGACGGTGCCCGCTCCGCCGCTGGCGATGAGGGGTACCGGCACGTTCGATGAGATCAGATTCAGTAACTCGTTATCGAATCCGGATTTTGTGCCATCACGGTCCATCGAGGTGAGCAGGATTTCCCCAGCGCCGCGTTGGTTCACTTCGGAGCACCAGTCGAGCACGTCCATACCAGTGTCGAGTGTGCCGGCGTTGATGAAGACATTCCAAGAGCCGTTGAGGCGTTTCGCGTCGATCGCGGCCACGATGCATTGGGTGCCGAACCGGTCGGCTGCGCGGGAGATGAGATCTTTGTCGCGCACGATACTGCTGTTGAGGGAGACTTTGTCGGCCCCGGCCAGCAGCAGATCCGAAATTTCGTCGACCGAAGCGATGCCACCGCCGACCGTGAACGGAATGGAAACGGCGCGGGCCACGTCTTCCACCAAGTGAAGCAGTGTTTTCCGTTTCTCATTGGTGGCGGTGATGTCGAGGAAAACGAGTTCATCGGCGCCCTCGGCGGAGTATCGGGTGGCGAGTTCGACGGGGTCGCCGGCGTCGCGCAGACCTTCGAAATTGACGCCTTTGACGGTGCGGCCGTTCTTGATGTCGAGACAGGGGATGATTCGGGTGGAGAGCATGACTCAAGTTACGGAGGAATGAGGTCCTTCGATCGCTTCGCTCCCTCAGCGATGACAGAGTGTGTGCGGCGTTTAGATCCCTCGGTCGCTACGCTCCCTCAGGATGACAAGCGCAACGTTAAAAAGAATAGATCCCTCGGTCGCTACGCTCCCTCAGGATGACAAGCGCAATGCTAAAAAGAATAGATCCCTCGGGCCTGCGGCCCTCAGGATGACAGAGTGTGTGCGGCACGTTTAGATCCCTCGGGCCTGCGGCCCTCAGGATGACAAGCGCAATGCTAAAAAAAGAAGAGGCGGCATAATGACTTCCCAAGTATACTTAGGAGTTTGTTATGCCGCCTTTTATTTACGGGCTATGCACTGTCATCCTGAGCGAAGGGCGCAGCCCGTAGCGAGGGATCTAAAGCTGTCGCACACACTCTGTCATCCTGAGGGAGCGTAGCGACCGAGGGATCTATTAATCATTTGCGAACCGAGGGCTAAAGCCCTCGGCTTTTGTCTCTTGTCTCTTGTCTCATCAATCTTGTCTCTACTTCGGAAAGCGCTTTTTTAACGACTCCCATCCCATTTCCTGATAAAAGTTCGAATAAACAGTGCTTTAGCTTAAAAAAATGTGCTTTTAGGCTTGCATATTCGTTGTTTTTTATGGTTTTTGAATGTGCGTCTATTGTCAGAAAAAGTATTAGGGATGTCTTTGCCATGGAACCGTTTCAACTCGCCTCGTCCGAAAAATCGGCTTGCGGCGTAGGCTTTATCGCCAGCCGTAATAACGTCCGTTCCCATCAACACCTTCAGCAGGCGTTGCATGCGCTACGTTGTGTGGAGCATCGCGGAGCCTGCGCGGCGGACCAGATCACTGGGGATGGAGCCGGTATCATGACCGACATCCCCTTCGAGCTGTTCGGCTTGGAAAAAGACACGTTCGCCATCGGTTCGTTGATCACCCCGCCTCAACCCGAACGCAAACGCATCGCCCTGCGCGTGTTCGAAGAGACCTTCCGCTTTTTGGGCTTGGAAGTGCTTGAGTACCGCACGGTTCCCACTGATCCATCGGTCTTGGGTGAAGACGCCCTCGCGTGCATGCCCGGACTCATCCATGCCATCGTGAAGCGTCCCGATTTCTGCCGCACGACCGCATCTTTCGACAAATTGTTGTATCAAGCCAAGCAGCTCACCCGCACAAAAGAGAAAGAAAGCGGTATCCATAAAGAGTTCTTTTTCATGTCGCTCAGCTCGAGCACGATCGTCTACAAAGCACTGACCCGTTCTCAGGATTTGGATCGCTTCTATCTGGATTTGCAGAATCCGGCGTTCAAAACCCGCTTCGCACTCTTTCATCGCCGGTTTTCGACCAATACGAAGACCGCTTGGGACAAAGTGCAGCCCTTCCGCCTCATCGCGCACAACGGCGAGATCAATACCATTTCCGGAAACCGTTCCTGGGCCTACTCCCGCGAAAAACACCTCGGACTCCCCACCGACGAACTGCTCACGCACAATGGCATTTCAGACACGGGTTCCCTTAATGAAATGGTGGAAGCCCTCAGCTATCGCAGCTCCATCCCCTTCATTGAAGATATTCTGGCCATTATGATGCCGCCTGCGGATGGGGAAAATCCGTTCTACAAATTCTGGAGCCGGGCGATGGAACCTTGGGATGGTCCGGCGTTCGTCACCTATTCCGACGGACAAACCATCGGCGCCCGCCTCGATCGGAACGGATTTCGTCCGTGCCGCTGGGTGTTGACCGAAGATCATTTTTATCTGGCGAGTGAAGCCGGTTCGTTTGAAGTGGACGAGAAAATGGTTCAGAAAAAAGGAACCCTGCATGCCGGAACCGGTGTGAAAGTGGACCTGGACAACGGATCGGTGCATTTCCGCGATCCGAGTCAGAGCCGTGAACATCACGATGCCGCATTCGATCCGCGACTGGAGCCGGTGCAAGAACATCCCGTCAATGAAACCGCCTCCTTCCTCGGCAAGAAGAACTTGTTTTTGTACACCACGGAAGATGTGGATCGTGTTCTGGCTCCGATGATCGCAGATGGGAAAGAAGCGATCGGATCGATGGGTGATACCGCACGTCCGGCGATTTTGTCGGATGAACCACGTCCGTTGTTCGATTATTTCTATCAGAATTTCGCGCAGGTCACGAATCCGCCGTTGGATTATCTGCGCGAAGCGATGGTGACGGATCTTCACATCTATCTGGGTCGCAAGCCGAACATCTTTTCCCCGAAATCGCTCATTCCGCCGAACATCGCCTATGAGCTGAAATCGCCGGTGATGAGCCTTGGCCAAATCCGATTCATCCGTTCACTGGACCGCGAGCGTCGCAACAAATCGCGCGTTCGTTCAGCGGTATTGGACACCACCTTTGATAAGGATTTCGGCGTGGTCGGACTCAATTCACGTCTCGCCGCCCTCGAAAAAGAAGCGACCGAATTGGTGTCGGATGGGGTGTCGATTCTGATTCTTTCCGACCAAGCGGCGACGCTCGAGCGTCCCCCTATCCCCTGCTTGCTTGCGCTTCGGACCATCGTGAATGTGCTGAATGAAAGCGGATTGCGCTTGGATGCGAGTCTCGTTGTGCATTCCGGCGAAGTTCGGAGCACGCATCATGTGGCGGCGGTTGTCGGATTCGGCGCCTCAGCGGTGTGCCCGTACATGGCGCTGGAAATCGCTCGTTACGAGGACGACAAAAAGTGGACCCACCTCACTCCCGATCAGCGCGAGAAAAACCTGATCAAAGCTCTCGAGCAAGGTCTACTCAAGATCATGTCGAAAATGGGGATTTCCGTGGTTCGCAGTTACCAGAGCTCGAAATTGTTCACCGCGATCGGCATCGGACCCAAACTGAATGAGACATTTTTCCCAGGTGTTCCGAGTCCGGTTGGAGGCATCGAACTCGAGCATTTGGTAGATGACATCGTTCGGAAAGCCGATCTCGCAGCCAAGTTGGATGCCGAAGGAATCACACTCAAAAGTTATTTCTACAAAGAGCAGAACAAGGGATTGGAGGGCGAAAAACATGCCATGACGGCGCCTCGCTCGAAGATCATCCACAATTTGGTGCGCGAAACGGGCCATTCCTTGCAAGATGCCGAGTTGTATGAAGAGTATCTCAAAGTTGGCTTGAATGACTCCCCGACCAATATCCGCCACTTGATGTCGCTGACCGAAGCCGAGGCTCCTGTGCCGGTTGACGATGTGGAACCACGCGTGGATATCTTGAAGCGCTTTGGCAGCGGAGCAATGAGTTTCGGAGCGATCTCGGCCGAATCGCAGCGCGATATTTTTGTGGCCATGAAGGAAATCGGCGGGCGCTCGAACAGCGGTGAAGGCGGGGAGAATCCATTCTATTTTTCGGATGGGATCACGGCGTCGGCGAAGCAAGTGGCGTCGGGTCGGTTTGGCGTGACGGCTGAATATCTGGTGAGTGGCAATGAGTTTCAGATCAAGATCGCCCAAGGCGCGAAGCCCGGTGAAGGGGGTCAGCTCATGGGACTCAAAGTGGATGAGCACATCGCCCGCGCGCGTCATGCGAACGTGGGTGTCGACCTCATCTCCCCTCCCCCTTTGCACGATATTTATTCCATCGAAGATCTTAAAGAGCTGATTTATGAATTGAAGCAGCTCAAACCCGATGCGAAAGTGAATGTGAAGTTGGTTTCGGGTTCGAACATCGGAACCATCGCGGTAGGCGTAGCGAAAGCTGGAGCGGACGTGATCCATATTTCCGGCGGAGATGGCGGCACAGGAGCCGCATCCCTCAGTTCCATGAAACATGCGGGCCTGCCATGGGAAATCGGTCTCGTTGAAGTGCACAAAACGCTGATCGCGAACAACCTCCGCAAAAACGTGTTACTTCGCGTGGATGGTGGCCTGCATACCGGCCGCGATATCGTGATGGCGGCGATCTTAGGTGGTGAGGAATTCGAGTTCGGAAAACTGCTGTTGGTGGCCGAAGGCTGCATCATGGCGCGGATCTGTGAGAAAAACACGTGTCCGACCGGCATTGCCACTCATGATCCCAAATTCAAGGCGAAGTACAAAGGCACAAAAGACCATGTCGTGAAACTGCTTCAGATTTTGGCGGATGATGTGCGTCGAAACTTGTCCCTCGTTGGGCTGACCCGCTTGGAAGACGCCATCGGCAGAACCGATCTTCTTGTGGCCAATCCGGCGCACGATGAGGTCATCCGTCGCAAAAACATCGACCTGAATTATTTCTTGGGCGAAACCATGGTCGATTCGAGCATCCCGACCAGCTTGTATTTCGAGAGCGTGAGCGACCTGAACAAGCAGATTTTGGACGACACGAAGATCGCGATGGAGACGGAATCGGCTGTGAGTCTGAGTTATGACATCCGCACGGTGGATCGCGCGGCCATGGCTACGTTATCGGGAACGATTGCGAATGCGATCCGGCTCAAGCGCTTGGACCTGATCAAGCAAGGACGTCCGGATGAGGTACCCGAGTTCGAAGGACATTTGGGACTCACGTTCACAGGCAGTGCCGGACAAGGATTCGGTGTGTTCTTGGTGAACGGCATCGAAACGACGCTCTGGGGCGAAGCGAACGATAGTGTGTGCAAGGCGATGTCGGGCGGTTTGGCCGTCATCCGACCCAAGAAAGAAGCCTTGTTCCGTCCGGAAGAGAACGCCATCATCGGAAACTGCGCCTTATATGGCGCCACGGGCGGTCGCTTGTATGTGAACGGCTTGGCCGGTGACCGATTCGCGGTTCGAAACTCGGGCGCCATCGCCGTGGTCGAAGGAACCGGATTGCACGCATGCGAATACATGACGAACGGATTGGTGGTGATACTGGGTCCCGTTTCGAAAAACGTGGGCGCTGGAATGACCGGCGGAACACTGCTTCTCTATGGCGACCAGCACGAGCAGATCAACACAGACTACCTCGGAGAATCGCCTTTGGATGAAGCCGATTACGCGAACCTGAACGCCTTGCTCAAGGATTACCTCAAGCACACTTCATCAAATCGCGCGCAAGCCATCTTGAATGGATGGGGGGATTTGAAGTCGGGATTCAGAAAATACGTGCCGATCAAGGATGTCAAGTACTCAAGGGAGAACATGGAAGAACAAGGAAGACTCTTGTCTTGAGTACTTGAGTACCTGAGTACTTGATTATCTGTTATTTATGCCTTGATTTCAGTTCATCCACGAGATCCTGAAACGACATCCCTTTCTCTACCAAAAGCAGCATCAGGTGGAACAGCAAGTCAGAGGCTTCATAGCGAAGTTCCTCATTGTCGTTTTTGGCGGCGATGACGGTTTCAACGGCTTCTTCACCCACTTTCTGGGCGATTTTGTCCAGCCCTTTGGTGAACATCTTCGTGGTGTAGGCGCCTTCGGGCATGTCGCGTTTCCGCGACTGGAGCAAGGTTTCCAATTCAGCTAAGAAAGCTAGGGATCCGGTCGGAAGTCCTTCGTACGGCGCGAAACAGCTCGTCGTGTTGTTGTGACAGGTCGGGCCATTGGGTTTGGCTAGAACCAATAGGGAATCCTGATCGCAGTCGGGCGTCATCGACACGTAAGAAAGCGTGTGGCCGGACGTTTCGCCCTTGGTCCACAGGGTTTGGCGCGAGCGGGAGAAGAAGGTGACGAGACCGGTGTCGATCGTCATCTGCACCGATTCGGCGTTCATGTAGCCGAGCATCAGTACTGTGCCAGTGGATGCGTCTTGGATAATGGCCGGGATGAGGCCGGTGGTAGGATTAAAATTCATATTTGAAGATACGGGTAACGGAAATCAGAAATCGGAAATCGGAAATCGGAAATCATTCCTAAATGAAGCACGATTTTTGAAAGATTTTGAAAAAAGTCGCCTTTGTAAGATGTAGGATATAATTTTCACCTCCAATCCAACATCAATGAAAGCTTTAAAAGATGTACAGGCTTACAACGAGGCGATGGCCTTGAATCGATCTGCGTTCCCCGTTCTAAGTAGAATTCGGCAACCGGCCTATCGAGATCAACTATTGCGCTGCTCCCTTTCCATCCCATCCAATATCGCGGAGGGATACTATCGAAATACCAGAGGCGATTTCATTCGATTTCTGCGCTATGCGCGAGGATCGGCCGGCGAATTCATCACACAAATGGAATTGGCCATTGATAATGGGCTGGTCGACAAATCCGTCGGCATGACTTTTATTTCGGAGGCCGATGCGATTTCTGCCAAATTATTCCGACTGATTCAGCATCTTGAGAGCCGTAAAAATTAATCTGATTTCTGATTTCTGATTTCTGATTTCTGATTTCTGATTTCTGATTTCTGATTTCTGATTTCTGATTTCTGATTTCTGATTTCTGATTTCTGATTTCCGATTTCCGATTTCCGATTTCCGATTTCCGATTCCCGATTCCCGATTCCCGATTCCCGATTTCCGATTTCCGATTTCCTTTCATTCCCCCATCACCACCACATCACCCCCAACACCCCCTGAATATGCTCATCCCAAAATCTCCAATTATGCCGACCCGGAACTTCGTGGTATTCGTAGGGCAGATTTTTTGAACGGAGGGCGTCGGTGAAGCGGCGGTGTCCCGGTAGGAAATCGGTGTATCCGTCCTGGATGCCATGAACGAGGTAGATATATGGCGCGGTTTCGGGTGTCAGCGAGTCTATGCGGCTCAGAAAATCATATCGGGCCCGATTCGGATGGTCGGCTGAACCCTTGATGAGATCGAACATCTGCGTGATACGGGCGAAATTGGGGCTTACTTCCGTCCCACCCACATGGATTCCGGAAATGGCTGAACTCAGTCCGGCCGCGAACACATACCGATCCGGATGATTCAGCGCGATCATCATCGAGCCGTACCCGCCCATGGATAGTCCCGCAACCGCGCGACGACTCCCATCCACCACATACTTCGCTTCGATGTAGTTTGGCAATTCGATGGTGATCCACTGCTCGTAGTGCTTCGATGTATCGGACGCATTGTCGTGATAGAAGCTGTTATGCGCATCCGGCATCACGACCAATAGATTGGTGCCTTTGATGTAATCGATGATGCGGGTTTGGGATGTCCAATCGCGATGTGAGCCCCCCCATCCATGTAGCAAATATAAAATGGGTAGTGTGTCGGAGGATTCCGGAACGAGGATGTTCACCTTCATCCAAGAATTGACCGATTCGGAGTAGAGGCTGTCGAGCACCAAGGTGTGTTGGGCATCGACACGGGCTGCGACGAACAGCAACAAAAGTGCGGTAAGGAGTTGTTTCATATCCGAAGGTAGAAAAAAAAAAGGCGGACCCGAAAGTCCGCCTTTTTCATTTATTTGCTGGCCATGTATTTGACCAGATCCACCACGCGGTTGGAATAGCCCCATTCGTTGTCGTACCAGGAAACGACTTTGAAGAAGCGTTTTTCACCTTTCAGGTTGTTCTGCAAGGTGGCGTTCGAATCATAGATGGATGAACGCGAATCGTGGATGAAATCGGATGAAACCAATTCTTCGGTCGTCACACCCAGGATATTCTTGAGATAGGTGGTCGATGCTTTTTTGAATAGCGCATCGATCTCTTCGATCGACGTGTCTTTCTCAGAACGGAACGTGAGATCCACTACGGATACATCCGGAGTAGGAACGCGAAAACTCATTCCCGTCAGCTTGCCTTTTGTTGCAGGAAGCACTTCACCGACGGCTTTGGCCGCACCGGTAGAAGACGGAATGATGTTGATCGCCGCAGCACGTCCACCGCGCCAGTCTTTTTTGGATGGACCGTCAACCGTTTTCTGAGTGGCCGTGTAGGCATGGATGGTGGTCATCAGGCCGGTTTCGATACCGATGCCTTCTTTCAAAAGCACATGTACAATCGGAGCCAAGCAGTTCGTGGTGCACGATGCGTTCGATACGATGTTGTGTTTGGCCGCATCATATTCATTCTCGTTCACACCCATCACGATGGTTTTCACATCGCCTTTTCCAGGTGCGGAAATAATGACTTTTTTGGCACCTGCTTTAATATGAAGACCGGCAGAATCGGAATCCGTGAAGATACCAGTGCATTCGAGCACATAATCGACGCCAAGGGCTTTCCATGGAAGATCGGCAGGTGATTTAGTGGCAGCCACACATTTCACTTCATGTCCGTTTACGACGATGATATCGTGTTCTTCTTTCGACGGGTCGCTTTTCTTGGTGGTCACATTGTGTTTGAAGTGACCGTGAACCGAGTCATACTTGATCTGGTAGGCGAAATATTCCGCATCCGTGGCCATGTCCACAACCGCGACGACATCAATCTCTTTTCCTAACAATCCTTGGTCGCAGATCGACTGAAACACCATGCGTCCGATCCGACCGAATCCATTAATACCGACTTTTACTGTTGCCATTTCGTTCTATTTAAGAGTGAATCTAAAGCCCTTAAAGCTACCTCATCCCCCATCCAATCGCAACTCTCTGGAAGCGCTACCTTTCGTATCTTTCATATTAAACCATCGACATTTTTTATCATGAGCCTACGTTCCGACTACAAACCCGAGACCTACCACGATTTTTCCAATCCTGAAAACGATGCCGCACAACGCGCCGCTTTGGCGGATGTCCGCAGCCGTTTCGGAGGCACGTACGACATGGTGATCGGTGGAAAACGGGTGAAGGGAGACAGCGGCACGTTCACGTCGGTAAATCCCGCGAACCTATCTGAAACCATTGGCACGTTTCAATTGGCCAGTGCTGATCAGGCCCGCAAGGCACTTGCCTCGGCTTGGTCCGCGTTCGAAACATGGCGCTATGTGCCAGCGCAACAGCGGGCCGACATCATCTTCAAAGCGGCCGACATCTCCCGCCGCAGGCGCATGGAAATCAATGCGTGGATGATCTCCGAAGCAGGCAAGAATTTCGGTGAGGCGGATGCGGACACCTGCGAAGGCATCGATTTTCTCGAATACTATGCCCATGAAGCCCTTCGCTACGACAAAGGGATGAAGGTGCTCGATGCTTGGGGCGATTTGAACCGCACGCATTACATTCCGCTTGGTGCTGGAGTGTCCATTTCGCCATGGAATTTCCCTTTTGCCATCACATTGGGCATGGCCGCGGCTCCGATCGTGGCTGGAAACACGGTGGTCGCAAAACCGAGTCCGGATACACCGATGATGGCGCAAATCATCAGCGAAATCTTCGAAGAAGCCGGACTGCCTGCGGGTGTCTTCAATCTGGTTACGGGAGACAATCTTGACGTCGGTGAAACCCTCACCACCGATCCTAGCACACGCTTCATCAATTTCACTGGCTCTTTGGGAGTCGGATTACACATCAATGAAGTGGCCGCGAAGACATCCGACAAAACCCGCTTCATTAAGCGTGTATATGCCGAATTGGGTGGCAAGAACGCGTTGGTCGTGGATTCGGATGCCGATCTCGACGCCGCATCCACCGGCATCATCCAAGCCGCATTCGGATTTCAGGGCCAAAAATGTTCCGCGGCATCGCGCGTGGTAGCGCACACCGATATTTATGATGACCTGCTCGACCGTGTGATCACCAAAGCCCAAGCGCTGAGTATCGGCGATCCGAAAGACAATCATGCCGCCGGACCTGTCGTGAATCAGAAAGCCGTCGACAAGATCATGAGCTACATCGAAATAGGTAAATCCGAAGGCCGATTGGTACACGGCGGGATGCGGTCACAATCGCAACCACAGGGATATTTCATTGAACCGACCATCTTTGCGGATGTGTCTCCGGATGCTCGGATCGCCCAGGAAGAGATTTTCGGTCCCGTTACGGCGTTCATCCGTGCGACCGATTTGGATGATGCCTTCCGCATCGCGAACAGTACGAAATTTGGATTGACGGGTGGATTCTTCTCCAACAATCCGGCTCACATTGACCGCGCCATGCGCGAATTCCATGTTGGAAATCTCTATGTGAACCGGAAAAATACGGGAGCCTTGGTCGGAGCACAGCCATTCGGCGGCTTCAACCTGAGCGGAACGGATTCGAAGGCGGGCGGTGCGGATTATCTGCTGTGCTTCTTGCAAGCGAAATCCATCACCGAGCGCCCCTTGCATAATGAGCCCGTGTTACCGGGCTTTAAGTTTACTTCATGATTGTCAATTTGCGGGTCCGGATGTACTGGTTGCCATCCGCCAACCCTCTGGCCTGCAGTTGATATACGTATACGCCGCTTGCTAAGCCAAGTCGAGCGGTGTCCCATTCGATGGTGTGCAAGCCAACCGTGTAGGTTCCCTCTGCCAGAACCGTTACTAAACGGCCAAGCATATCATACACAACCAGCTTGACTTCGGAATCGACCGGTACATCAAACAGGATGTTCGTGGTCGGATTGAACGGATTCGGGTAGTTCTGATGGAGAACGTATGTTGTTGGTAAACCTATCACGATAAACTCGACCGGATCCAATCCTTCGGTAGATGCATTCACAAAGTATTCGCCGGCGCGGGTTCCAACTTTGAAAATGACACCTGCTGTTCCATTTTCATCCGTAATCACCGTGACTTCAATGCCGTCTGGTGCCGGTTGACGAAGACGTGCAGCAGATGCGTACATCTCCATTCCTGTCGATCCAGTAGGAATTTCGGTTAGTGTGAATGTCACCGAACGGTTCGGAACAGGGTTGTCGAATTGGTCGCGAAGCGTCACGGACAAGCGTTCGGCCAATTCTTCCAAGATGCGTTGCTGTTGGCCTTGACCAGCGAACAACGACAACACGGTAACATCCGCAGCGATGAAGTAGACGGGTTTGTTCGCACTGGCGATTGAAGCGGTACCAACGATGGTTGCGGTCAATGTGCGAAGTCCGGAACGGCTCTGATTAAGCATGAATTCGGAACGCGAGTTGCCTGCATCAATCGTCACACGGTTACCGCTGACGCGATTTCGGGATTCAGCCGGGCCGACATCCGAGATGCTCATGTTCAGTGCGTCATCGATCGTCATGGTGAAGCTGAGTGCGTCTGGGGTGATGATTTCGTTACCGAATTCATCGCGGAGCACCAAGGTGAATGGACCGCTGGTCTGAGCCACATTCAATGTGTCAGGTCCCATGATCTGCACCGCTGTGATGCCACCTCCTTGCGGTACGATATCGATGGATTGGCCCGTGGCAGCATCCGCATCGGTCGCCGTAACCCGATGCTGACTTCCAACCACGTTACCAACCGCGTAGGTCACTGTGGCCAATCCGTTGAGATCGGTCAAGCTCGTAGCCGTTGCGAATCGTCCAGTAGCATGCGACGACGTCCAGTTCACCATCCGGCCTGAAGAAGGTGTTGGATTTCCGTGCGTGTCTTTGAGCTGCGCTGTGATGATGACATTCGATGATGCAGCCGGCGTGTAGTTCGATGAGATCACCTCGTATGAGAATGTGCCACAATTTGTCACGCACGGAGTCGCTGTGGTTGCGAACACGATGGGCGCTAATGTATCAATCGAGGCGCTCACGAGGTAGGTCCCGATGAGAGTACCCGTTGTGAAACCGGTGGATGCCAATCCATTCGCATCTGTCACCACAGTGGTTGAATCGATGTCCATCTGGGCGGCATCGGTTGGTGATGTGGTCATCGCGAAGGAGATGGTCGCATCCGGTAACACATCACCTTGGTCATCAATCAGGCGCACAATAAATGGTGCGGCATTGGCAGTCAGAATGGGTGTGCTTTGGTTGTTACCCGAAACCAATTCAAGACGTGCAGGAACACGAGTACCCACAATGCTCGGGAAAGGAGAACCCGACATCGCGGTACCATTGACCAAGATCCGGATTTGATCCACACCTTGCGTCGCAGGCACATACGTTGCACGGTACTGGCCGTTGCCGATTTCAGAGATCGAGGTAAATGTTGAACCCACGTTCGGTCCGGCCACAACGGAAACCGCTATCTGATTCGCCGCACCAACCAACAAGTTGTTGAGCTGATCGCGAAGCGTCATCGTCAGCGATGTGGTTCGGCCAGTGAACCCGTTCGGTACGATTGCCGATGAGTTTGCCGCAAAACCTGGTCCCTCCTTGATGGTCACCAGTACATGATCCACCGAATCCGGAACACCTGTTCCTCGGAAGGTCAATGTGTGCGTACCCAACGTTGAATCTGCGTAAAACACGACCGTAGCCGATTCTGCCGGAAGAATCGTGATTTCGTTGATCGGATTCACAGAATCTAGGCTCCGGTAGAAGCGTCCTGTCGAGGTCGTCGTTGTCAGTTCAACAGGGATTCCCGGATTGGCTGCGCGAACCAATTCATCTGTATCTGCACGAAGGCTGATCAATATGCGTTCACGAACCAGGATTTGTGTCGTGATGCTATTCGGGCTGGCATCCAATCGACCTACGCGACGAATCACCAATGGTGCGGTAGTCGGTGTGATGTCACGCGCTCCGGGTGGTGGAGTCGGATTTCCACCGATCATTGGATTACCAGGGGTAGGATCTTCATAATAGAAGATGCGGCCGGTTTGGTTCATCGGAATCACGACTGTGGTCACTGGAGAGTTATCGGCCTGAGCCAAGTAGAATAAACCCGTGTTTGAGGAGGTGGTCAATGTTACAGGTGTGTCCCCTTCTTCAACCGCAGTTTCATTGTCGAATTCATCGAAGATGGTCATGAACATCGGAATCCGATTCCCTTCCACGACATTTTGTATCGATGGCAAACCTTTCGCAAATGCGTCCGCGTTGTTGATGGAGGCGGCCAATGAATCCGACAACTCCACAATGCTGAGTCTCCAAGGTGGACCAGGCGTGATCGTGAACGTATTGGATACACCAGATGCTGCGCCAGAGCTGGTTGCGGTTATGGTGTAGTCAAAACCGGCACGTTCCATTTCCAAGCCCGCGAAGGTGGCACGTGCATTGATGGCAGGCACCGTTGTGGTTCCAATCAAGGCTGCATTGAGCGCTTTCGGTCCGCCAGTTCCAGGAGTAATCGTTATTGTGATTTCCTCGGTATACCAGTCAGCCAAGTTGTTGAATTGGTCACGAACTTCCACAACCACGGTTCCGATCTGTCCACCAGCCTCCGTGCGCTCATTCGGACTCTGGCTGAAGCTCATACTCAAGACAGGTACGACTTCTGCGTTCCGGATATTGATGGCCAAAGATTTCGTGGTGGTCAACCCATTCGAATCTCGAACAAGCGCCAAGAAAGTGAACACATTTGGAACCGTTGGAGTACCCGTAATGCCGCCCGTAGCCGCATCCAGCGTTAATCCATCCGGCAATTGGCCGCTGGTGACTTCCCAAGTATAAGGAGCCGTGCCGCCAGTCGCTTTCAGGGTATCAATGTAACCCGGCTCATCCTCAATCGATGATTTCAACTGAGTCGTTACGATTTTCAAGTCACTTGTGACTGTGCTTAACAAGGGACTAAATGAAGTCTCCGCACCATCTATGCTCACATACACCGAATCAAGTCCGACGACGGTAGGCATATAGGTTGCACTATAGCGCCCATCATTGGTTTCGATGAGTTCAGATACCAGCGTTGAAGCGTTTATTCCACCTATTGACAGGCCGATGCGACTTGCCAACCCACGAACGGCCACGTCGTTTCCATCTCGGATGTCGACCGTGATGGTCGTATTGCGGAAGACAATGCCATCCGGAACACTGGCTATCACGTTCAGAAGGCTGATGTCGTGCGTACCGGCTGTTTTATCTGTCTGCGGTTCCATCGAATTCGGTGCCAACCACGTCGCTGTGATGGTTTGCGAACCGGATTTTGGAGACATGTAATCAAAGGTGAAGGTCGAATCTCCGGCAGCCGCCACGATGACACTATCCGTAAAGGACGCTCCGACCGCGTTGGATGTCATTAAGAAACGAACATCGGATGTCAATTTCGTTTGATTTCCATTCGAATCGATGATCGTTGCGAAGAATCCATTAATGGATGCGTTCACAAATCCTTCGGTAGGACCCGAGAGTCTCACTCCTGCCGCAGCGCCGGCTCCAACCAGGCTTGGGAACGGACTGTTTTCAATCGGCGAACCATTCAAGGAAATGGAGACTTGATCCAATCCGACTTGCAGAGGGATGTAACTCAGCGTATAGGTCCCATCCCCATTGTCGACGATAGATGAGACGGAGACTCCTATGTTTTTTCCACCGATGGACACAGACAGGGAGTCGGCATACCCGATGAGTGGTGCGCCGAAGGCATCCGTCAGCGAAATGGTGATGGTAGTTGGCAATCCAGCCGTTCCGTTCGGAACCGTTGCGGATGCAAGATCGATGGTATTGACCACGACCACCGTTGTGACCGATGTCGTATTTCCGGCAGCGTCAGTCACACTCACTTGAGCGTCATAGGTGCTGTCGGGTAGGTCGTTGGTAACCAAGACAGACCAGGTGCTATCTGCTGCCACGAGTCCGGTGTACGTGTTTCCGTTGATGACCACGGTCACAACAGAGCCGGCAGGAACATCGGTGGTTCCGGTCAGTGTCGGGCGACGGATGCTGGTTTCGATGCGATCTGCGGTCAAGTTTGGAGGCGTGTCGTCGACCACGGTCATCTCTCCATCCACATAAGTGATGGCGTAATTACTCAGTCCGTTGCCGATGGCATCACTTGGAACGATCGGGTAATCGCCCACGATTGCGAGGGAATCGGATCCGGCGCTGGTGAGTGTGACGGAGGTCACAGAATCAGAGCCAATCAACCCATCTACCGTGAATTCGGTGCCGAGGAAGGTGAATTTGGTGCCTTCCGATTTTTGCTGATCGTCTGCGGTGATGGTAAGCGAAGCGGGATCGATGGAGAGCGAATCGGCGATGTAATTCAGGTCGTAGTTCGCGCTGAGTGCGAGGGTTCCCTGACCAATCACGTAATTACCCACATTCTCCCCTGCTGCTCGACTCAGGTTTCCGCTGAAGCTGTCGCCGCTGACCAGGCTCGGAGTGGACGTGTAGCTAAGCGCCGGGTCGGACGAGCCATAGGTTTTGGACTGCGCGTCGGCGGTGACCGCGATCGACAGCGGACTGATGGAGAGCGTGTCGGCCGTGAAGCTCAGATCGTAGTTCGAGCTAAGGGCCAATGTGCCCTGGCCGATCACATACTGACCGACGTTATCGCCCGAGGTTCTGCTGAGCGATCCAGCGAAGGAATCACCGCTAACGAGCGATGGCGTGGACGAATATGTGAGCGATGGATCTGCTGCGCCATACGTTTTGGACTGTGCAGTGGCGGTCACTGCGATGGTCAATGGTGTGATACTCAGATCCGCCGTCAGCACCAGGCTCGTAAAGTTATCCCCGCTGATCGTCGCCGTCACCGTCTGAGCGCCCACGTCGGTGCGCGCGTTGTCCGCGTAGGACACGCTCGCCCCGGCAGGCAGCGTGCCGCTGATCGCCAGGCTCTTGGAGGCCCCGTCATAGACGAAGCTTGCGTCGGCGAAGCTGACTCCCGTGATGGCCGCACGCGTGATTTCAAGCTCGGCGCTCAGCTGGAGCGTCGTGTAGTTGTCGCCGGTGATGCTCGCGCTCACCGTCTGAGAGCCCACATCGGTGCGCGCGTTGTCGGTGTAGGACACGCTCGCCCCCGCAGGAAGCGTGCCGCTGATCACGATCGTCTTCTCGGTGCCGTCGTACACGAAGCTCGCGTCGGCGAAGCTGACCCCCGTGATGGCCGCACGCGTGATGCTCAGCGTGTCAGCGGTGAACGAGAGGTCGTAGTTGCTCGAAAGCGCCAAGGTGCCCTGGCTGATGAGGTACTGGCCCACATTATTTCCCGACGCTCTGCTGAGCGAGCCGGAGAATGAATCACCGCTCACGAGCGAAGGCGTGGACGAATAGCTCAGCGATGGGTCGGAATCGCCATAAGTTTTGCTCTTCGCGTCGGCGGTCACTGCGATCGAAAGCGGACTGATGCTCAGCGTGTCGGCGGTGAAGCTAAGGTCGTAGTTCGAACCCAATGCCAAGGTACCCTGGCCGATGACGTACTTGCCAACCGAGTTTCCTGCTTCGCGACTCAGCGAGCCGGAGAACGAATCACCGCTTACCAGTGCAGGCGAGGAAGAATAGGTCAGTGATGGATCCGAATCACCATAAGTTTTGGACTTCGCGTCGGCGGTGACGGCGATCGCAAGAGGTGTGATGCTCAGCGTGTCGGCCGTGAAGCTCAAATCGTAGTTGCTCGAAAGTGCGAGCGTTCCTTGGCTGATTACATACTGGCCAACCGAGTTACCGGCCGTGCGGGATAGGCTTCCGCTGAAGCTGTCGCCCGAGACCAGGCTCGGAGTGGAAGAATAGCTAAGCGTCGGGTCGGACGAGCCATAGGTTTTGGACTGCGCGTCGGCGGTGACGGCGATCGCAAGCGGCGTGATCGCGAGTGTGTCGGCGGTGAACGAGAGGTCGTAGTTGCCCGAAAGAGCCAAAGTCCCCTGACCGATGAGGTAAGCGCCAACGCTGTTACCGGCCGTGCGACTCAGCGAGCCGGAGAACGAATCGCCACTCACGAGCGATGGCGTGGACGAATAGGTCAGTGATGGATCCGAATCACCATAAGTTTTGGACTTCGCGTCGGCGGTGACCGCGATCGACAGCGGCGTAATACTCAGCGTGTCGGCGGTGAACGAGAGGTCGTAGTTGCTGGAAAGAGCGAGTGTCCCTTGGCTGATGAGGTACTGGCCCACATTATTTCCCGA
>JBGTBY010000006.1:0-18441 GCA_041749075.1 Balneolales bacterium
CTGTGACAGACAATTTACCGTTTTCCACCAGCCCGACCACCTCGCGGCGCATGGCCTCATTGAACGTGCGGTGTTGCTTGAGTTTGTATTTTGACATGTTTCCCTCCATGGAAAAGCGTCAAGCTATTCTAGGCACGTACAGCACCTCTTACATCGCACATCGCACATCGCACATCGCGCATGTCATCCTGAGCCGCGCAGCGGCGGAGGACCTCAGCAGCGAAGGATCTACTCCCTCACCACTTCCCCATTCGGCATGATCCTCTCACCCGGACGAGGTTCCGTGGTCGGGAAATTCTCCAGTGGCACATTCGCATCCCTGTCCCGAGGCACATAATGGGAATGTGACCCATGCGGAACGACGAAATAGGGCTCGTCATCAAACAGGTGGATGGCATCCATCAGCAGGAAAGCGGCGATGAGAACGACGATGGTCGCAAATGCGAGGCGCTTTTTATTCTTATTGGTCATGAATGGAAAATACCACGTTCCGGGAACCCAATCCAATCACTTGGGTTTACGGTGCCGACGACTGACGATAGAATGACTTACGAAAGCCCGGGGTTTGACCGTCCCGGGCTTTTCCTTTTTTGGTATATTGGGAACGGTTGGGGGTGTCCGCACGAGCGGGCTGAGATCATACCCTAAGAACCTGATCCGGGTCATGCCGGCGTAGGGATTAACCAGTTCCAGCATCACGGAACCTCCGGCCACCCACCCCAAAACGGAGTTTTTCTGATGTTCCTTTCGCTACTGGTACTGCTGTTCGCCCAACCGACCGACACCCTCAAGCAAATTATCATCCCAGATCAGATCATTGTTGGTCAACGCGTGGATGCGACCATACCCGTCACCTATTCCGAGCTCACACGGTCGCAGATCCGACGCCTTGATCTGGGTAAAGACATCCCCGCCCTGCTTCTCTCCTCGCCTTCGGTGGTGTCCACGTCCGACGCCGGGATGGGCGTAGGCTATACCGGCATCCGCATCCGTGGCACAGACGACACCCGGATCAACGTCACCATCAACGGCATTCCCCTCAACGACGCCGAATCCCACGGCGTCTTTTGGGTGAATCTGCCCGATTTTGCGACCAGCATCGGATCCATGCAGATCCAACGCGGCGTGGGTTCCTCTGTAAATGGGCCCGCGGCCTTCGGCGCATCGGTGAACATCGAGACCGCTGCCGCCAGCACCCAACCCTTTGTCGAGATCGTGAGCGGCGCGGGATCGTTCAACACCTCGCGACAAACACTTCGCTTCGGTACCGGCTTGCTTCCGTCACGATGGTCCTTCGAAGGACGCTTAAGCCGCATCACATCCGACGGATTCATCGACCGGGCCGCATCCGATCTTGGGTCATCGTTTCTGACGATGACACGCACAGGCACCAACGACATCTTCAGCGTGCAGGTGATGTCGGGTTCCGAGCGGACGTATCAGGCCTGGAACGGCGTCCCCGAAGCGCGGCTCAGAGGCGATGTGGCGGGGATGAACGAGTATGCGGATCAGAATTTTTTGTCACCCGAAGAGCGCGCCCATTTGTTGGCATCCGGAAACCGCACGTACAACGCCTACACCTATGAAGACCAGGTGGACCGCTACAAGCAAAACCACCTGCACATGCATTATCGCAGGATATTAGCACCAAATTGGTCGGCGCATGTGGGTTTGCATGGCACCTTGGGAGCCGGCTACTATGAGGAATTCCGCAACGGCCAAGATCCTGAGGATTATGGGTTTTCGCCTGGGGCGTCGAGCGACCTGATTAGAAGGCGATGGTTGGATAACCGGTTTTATGGAATCGTATCGTCGGTTGAGAAGAAATCCGAGCGCAGTTCGATCGTCATCGGAACATCCATCAACCGCTACGATGGCGACCATTTCGGGGAAGTGATTTGGGCTCGGGACATCGCTGAAGCCGACATCCGTTCCAGGTATTACGACAATACCGGCTTCAAAACGGATGTCAGCGCGTATGCGAAATGGAATGTGAGTGTCACTTCTGCATTTAGTGTGTTCACCGACGTGCAGGTGCGAAATGTTTATTATCGGTTCTTGGGCATCGATACGAACTTGAATGATGTGACCCAGAACGAAACGCTGCTTTTCGTGAATCCGAAGATCGGGACAGTCTATCGGATGGGAGAATCGGCTCGGGCGTATGCCTCATTTGGTGTGGGGAATAAAGAACCGACGCGGCGCGATTTCACACAATCGACCCCGGAATCGCGTCCGAAGCACGAAACCTTATATGATTTGGAAGCGGGGTACAGGTTCCAATCCCCTGACCTCTTTTTCGGCGTGAACAGCTATTGGATGATGTACGAAAACCAGCTGGTCCTCACCGGTGAAGTGAACGACGTGGGCGCTTACAATCGCGAGAATGTGAAAGAAAGTTTTCGCCAAGGCATCGAACTGGAAGCTGGGATGAGGATGATGGATCATCTGATTGTGGATGGAAATCTCACTCTCAGCCGGAGCATTCTTCCCGAATTCATCGAATATCTGGACGATTACGACAATGGCGGACAAACGGCCATTCGGTACACCAACACCGATATATCGTTTTCGCCTCGGGCGATCGGAGCGCTGAACGCTCGTTGGGAAACACGCTTCTACAGCGTTGGAATGAGCACAAAAGGTGTTTCGCGTCAGTTTCTGGACAATAGTTCGTTGCAATCAAGGAGTCTCGATCCGTATGCGACGGTCGACCTGAACGCATCCTATTCACCCACATCCTTCCTAACCATTCAAGCGGTGATGTACAATGCGCTGAATGCGGAGTACGAAACGAACGGGTACACCTATGGCTGGATCGGCGGAGGAGAACAGCGGTTCAACTTCTATTATCCGCAAGCGGGCCGACATATGATGGTGCAACTCATGGTCTCGTTTTGATACCTTATCGGATATGATCAGTCCGGCATTGACCTCGCTTTGCGTTCACAAACTCATCCGAAAACACACGGTACTTCTGTCCGCAGGAGACCAGGTGTCGGTGATTCCTATCGTGAAGGAAGGACTCATCAAGGTGTTCACCCGAGTCGAAGAGAAAGAACTGCTGCTGTACTACATCCATCCCGGTGAAAGCTGCATCATGTCGTTCGCGGCGTGCATGAGTCATGGAAAAAGTCAGGTGTATGCCAGTACCGAGCTCGATTCGGAGTGCTGGTTGTTGCCTGCGCAGAATCTGCCGGATTGGTTGGCCACCGACCCGAACGGGTATGCCCGTTTTTTGGAATTGTACAACAAGCGCTACCTCGAACTTCTCGATACGATTCACGGATTGTTGTTCAAGCGGTTGGATGAGCGGATCCTGCATCACATCCGGGAAAAGAAGCAACATTTGGGGACGAACCCGGTGATGATGAGTCATCGCCAAATTGCGGATGAAGTGGGGACCTCGAGGGAAGTGGTGACTCGGATCTTGCAAAAATTGCAATCAGATGGATGGGTGGTGTTGCAAGACCATGGAATTTTTGTGAACGAAGCGGTGACTTAGGTCACAGGTGCGAACCCGATTGAATTCCTACATTTCGTCATAGACATTCATTTAACCTTTTTGAACCATTATGAAACCCAACGTAGGCAACACAGATAAGATCGTCCGCTATGTGATCGCAGCCGTCGCGCTGTATCTATATTTCGGCGGAATCGCGACAGGTAGTCTTGGAATCGTAGCTCTGGTTGTGGCAGCCATCGCGATTGTGACCAGCCTCTTCAGCTTTTGCGGACTCTATGCGCTGACCGGCATGAGCACCTGTAAAATGAAGACAGAATAAGCGAACTAGTCATTCATGGGGGTCGGGTTGTAGTAGGGTTATAACAAGCAATCATTCACTAACCCGACTATCATGTTTACTCCTCTGTTGATCGCCTTTTTTCTGATGTTCCAACCGGCTCCGGCCGATACCGTACTCACTGTTTCCGGATCCGTTCTGGATATGGAATTCCAAACCGTCATTGCGGGAGCGACGATCACCTTCACTGAAATGGACAGCGTTCTGACCACGAATGAAGACGGATTTTTCTCAATCGATGGTTACCTGGCCGGAACCCATACGGTGATGATTGAAGCGGAAGGATACGAATCCAAAGAAATGACCATTGAAATAACGGAGTCAAAAGTTCTGAAAATCGAACTGGAGAAATCACCCGTTGAAAAAGAAGAAAACGACTGACGGAATTTGACGTCAAGAAATCAAAATACGACGGCATAGGCTTCGTTAAAGGCTTATGCCGTTACATTCTGAATTACTTGGTTCGCTTAGCGATCGGATTCGTCAATCGGATGAAGACGCTTTCGACCATCTGTTCCGGCAATGTTATAAACCGCTGGTTGCTTACTCCTTTCGGTTTTTGAAAAGCAAAGAAGAGGCAAAAGACATCGTTCAAGATGTGTTCGTCAAATTATGGGACATTCGTCTCACCTTGCACCCAGGGCAAAGCCCATCTTCGCTATTGTACACGATGGTTCGGAACGCGAGTTTGAACAATCTGAAGTCAACCCGTTTGGTGGATATCGATACCATCCCCGAACAAGAGGAAGCACTGGAAGAACCCGATTTTCGAGACCATCCGTCTGTTCCCATCCTTCTTAGTGACATGGTAAAAGGCTTGCCTCCTCGACAACGGGAAGCATTTGAACTGAGCCGATTCGGTGGATTAACTCATGAAGAAATTGCCAAAAAGATGAACTGCACACCTAGAACCGTGAACAATCATATCATGGCAGCGCTGAAGAACCTGAAAGTGCGCCTTGAACCCCATATGAAGTTGTTGAGAGACCTATGAAACCATCGAAGATCGAATTTAAGTACCAACCCGATACTTTGATTTCTGATGATGAATTGGAAGCGGACTTGGCCAAAGTGAAAGCGCGAATTCATCCCGCATCCCCTAAGAAATCAAATTACTGGATAGCCGCAGTGGCTGTTCTGATCCTTTCCGTGTTGATCGCGGTTCTTCTTTAAAGCGATTTCCGCAACCGCCACTCCATCGGATACCAGTTGTTCAAGCGTCCGTTCACGGTTTTGCCATAACCGAGCGGAACCTCGCCTGCCAAGATGAGCGTGATGCCGTTTGGTCCGTCGACTGGGATGGATTCGCGTTTGAGGTACATCCGCTGCCAATGAGGATCGTCGATTCGAGTGATGTGGATGCGGTCGGATGTCGGACGTCCAACCCCCACATACCGCGGCCGTCTTTCGTCGCCCATGTCGTGGCCTGCTGAGACAATCCGCATTCCGTCCAAGGTCATGATCCGCGACTCCAACGCGGCCGGTATCGCAACCGTGTTGGAACCGATCACCAAGCCCGTCCAATCTCCCTTTGGCAACAGATCCGGCCAGAACAACTCCTTCGTGCGACGCAGCGTCGGTCGCTCGTGGCCAGCCCCATGCTCCGCTAAGTTGTCCGCTTTCCGGACGGCACCGATCGCAAACCCCTCACCCCGCCCGATTCCGGGCAATCCGCGCCACATTCGCAAGTTTTTCGAGCGAACAAACCCCCATTCCGCGGGAATGTCAAACGTGAGTTCATACGCGCCAAGGTTGGTGATGAGATGATCGAGCTGAGCTTCGTTCTCTTCGCGATTGTAGGTGCAGGTGCTATAGATCAACACGCCATTTGGTTTGAGCACGGACCAGATGTCATTCAATATCGACGTCTGACGCACCGCACAATGCTGAACGGCTTCCGGCGACCATTCGTTGACTGCATCCGCATCCCGCCGCCATAAACCCTCGCCTGAGCAGGGCGCGTCGACCAGAATCACATCGAAAAACGCGCCTAATGATGCGAATCGGGCTGGGTCCTGTTGTGTGATCATCACATTGGGATATCCCCATTTCGTGATGTTTTCGTGAAGGACAGAAGCTCTCGGGCGACTCACCTCATTGCTCACCAGAAAATCATTGTCATCCATCACGCTCAGCAAATGCGTGCTTTTTCCACCCGGAGCGGCGCATAGATCGAGGACATTGAGAGGTCCGGGCATGTCGGCTTTGATGCGACGGAAGATTTCGCCGGCTAACATGCTGCTGGCTTCTTGCACATAATAGGCGCCGGCATGCCAAAGCGGATCCATGGAAAAATCGGGTCGCTCGTCTAGGAAATCGGCCATCGGTTCCCACGCGACAGGTGTTCCGCTTCGCTGCGCATATGGCTTGATCGGATTATGCCGGATCGATGTGACCGGCTTTTGCGCCTCAATCGCCGCCATGACCCGCTCCGCGGTCTCAGCCCCGAAATCAAGCGTCATCCGCGCTTCAAAACCAGTAGGAAAGATCATTATAACAGGAGGATGGGAGGAGAGGAGGTAATATGAAAAAATAATCTCACGTCCTCATGTCCTCCTGTTAATTTAAAACCACTGCTGGCTCTACCGGCTTCACCACGACCCGATCGCCCGCCACGAAGTTCACCCGGTTATCGGTATGCACCAAGCACTCACTCTTCTGAAGCTGAATCTTATAGGTAATATCATGCCCCTTGAATTCACGGTTCAGGATGGTTCCGCAGCATCCGTTGCAATTGGATTCATTCACGCGCTCCAAGGTCAGGTGCTCCGGACGAATCGACAAGGTCACATCCCCATCCATCGGTCGATCGATCATCAAAGCCCCGAGCTCGGTCCAGGCTTCCATGCCTCTGGCTTTCGCTTTGATGAGATTCGTGCGACCCAAGAACAAGGCCACGAATTCCGTGCGAGGAGTTTCGTACACATCCTCCGGTGTTCCGATCTGCTCCACTTTTCCCTTGTTCATCACCGCGATGCGATCGGCGAAACTCAAGGCTTCTTCCTGATCATGAGTGACCAATATGGCACTGAGTCCGGCTTTTTTGAGCATGGATCGGATTTCATGGCGAGTGGATTGCCGCAGAACCGCATCCAAATTCGAAAAGGGTTCATCCAATAAGATAATTTTCGGCATCGGAGCCAAGGCTCTGGCCAATGCCACACGCTGTTGCTGTCCGCCAGATAACTCATGCGGCTTGCGAGCCTCGAATCCCGAGAGTCCGGCCAGCTCGATCATGGCTTCAACCCGGATCTTGCGATCGGTTTTGGAGAGGGATGGGAGTCCAAACGCGATATTATCAGCCACGGACAAATGCGGAAACAACGCATATTCCTGGAAGACGAACCCGACTCCGCGCTTATCCGGCGACACATGAGCATGCGCGCATTCCACAACCAAGTTATTCAACTCCACGGAACCCTTATCGGCCCGCTCGAAGCCCGCGATCATGCGGAGAGTCGTGGTTTTTCCGCATCCGCTTGGACCCAGAATCGCGAAAATCTCATTCTCGCCCACATCAAACGACACGTCTTCCACCACAGGAGGTGAATCCGGCGTGAAGCGTTTGGTCAAGGCATTGACTCTGAGTAGGACAGACATCAGGGTTTGATTTCGCGAGTGAATAGGAGTCCGACAAAAACAGATGATAGAAGCAGTAAAATAAGGGCAAATGGCGCGGCATCCGCGAACATCGCCTCATTCGTGTAGCCCCAGACATTCATGGCGAGTGATTCGAATCCGACCGGAGCCAGCATGAATGTGATGGGGAGTTCTTTCATGGCGCTGAGGAAAACAAACGCGGCGCCGGCAATGGTTCCATTGCGAAGCAGGGGAAGGGTGGCTTTTCGGAAGGCATGAAAGGGCGAAAACCCAAGCGATCGGGCGGCTTCTTCCAAACGCGGCGGGGCTTGATACAACGCGGAACGGATGGGGCCCAACGCCTCGGCCAGATAATGGATGGCGTACGCCACAACCAGTAGTGTGATGGATTGATACAGCCAAGGCGCCACTCCGAGACTGAAAAAGATGAAGGCGAGTCCGAGCGCGAGGGGAGGCGTCGCGAATCCAAACCAAGCGATGCGTTCGAAGAATCCGGATAGAGCGGATGGATATCGAACCGATACATAAGCCAATGGAACGGCCATCGCGCAGGCCAACAAAGCGGCGGGAGCACTGGCACTCATTGAGTTTAGCACGGATTGACCGACATCCAGCCAGGACGCGTGCGTTGCGCCTTTGGTCATCCAGAAAAGGACGGTTCCCATAGGTACGATGAGGGAACTTGCGACGATCAGCCCGATGCCGGCAAATACGAAGCCCGTCCACCGGCCGAGTGTCGAGTTGCGATACCGCATGGCACCGGTGCCCACTCGCGACAACCGCAATCCTTTCAGCAATCTGGCTTCAGCAAACAGAATCGTAGCCGTGATGCTGATGAGCATAAGCGCGAGCCACGCCGCATAAATACGGTCATACGACCCCGCATACTGCATGAACAGCGCATAACTGATGGTTTCGTACCGCATGAGCGATACGGCTCCGAAATCGCCCAACACATACAATCCGATGATCAATGCGCCAGATAGATACGCCGGCTTTAAGTGAGGCACCCAGATATTGAAAAAGATCTGCCGGGTATTGTATCCTAAGGAGCGAGCCGCTTCTTCTTGCGCCGGATCCAGCCCCATGAATCCCGATCGCAAATTCAGATATAAGTAGGGATAGGTATAGAAGGTGACGGATAGGAGTGCGCCTATGTACCCACTGATTCTGGGAAATTCCAGTCCAAAAAGCGTAAAAATCGTGCCATTCGCTCCACCAAGACTCAATAATGTGTACGCCATCACATATCCCGGAATCGCAAGGGGAAGGATGGCGAGCGTGGTCACCGTCTTGCGGAAGGGAAGATCCGTTCGTGCGGTTACCCACGCAAGAGGATAGGACAACAAAGTGGATAGGAACAAGACTCCTGCTGTGAGGGAGAGCGTGTTAAACAGCAGATCGAGGTTTCGTCGACGAAAAATGAGATCCATGGCCTGCTGCGCATCGGCTTCGAATGCCCGAATCAGCAGATACACCACCGGCAGTGCCACGACAATTGCGGTGGCAAAAACCGGTAGCTTGAAAAACCAAGGGACTCGTTTTATAGCAGTCCTGCCTCCCGCAGAAGCGCAAGGGTGTCGTCAAGATTCGGAATGCCTTCCAGGCTCACATCCGGCGCGTAGCGACGCAAGGAGTCGATAGCCAACGCCTCATTTCCGATTTTCACAACCGGATACTCGAAGGTCTCCGTCGCGAAAAACTCCTGCGATTCTGGCTCAAGCAGAAAGTTGATCAACTGCTCGGCCGCATCTTTCTTAGTGGATGATGCAAGGATGCCGATTCCAGCCAAGTTCAACATGTTTCCGATGTCGCCCGATGCGAAAAATGTCTGAGCTACCGGAAAATTCGGGTTGTCTTTCTTCGCGCGCAACAAGTAATAGTGATTGGTGATGCCATAGTTGATTTCACCCGATGCGATGGCCTGGATGATTGCATTGTTGTTGGCATACGGAACCGCCTGATTTTCTTTCATGCCGTTGAGCCAAGCCAAGGTCGCATCCCGACCATGCATCTGAATCATCGCACTCACGAACGATTGGAAAGTGCCATTGGTCGGCGCCCAGCCCACTTTTCCCTTAAAAGTCGGTTGAGTAAGATCAAAAACGGATGTCGGCAATTGCGTGATGCTCACCCTCTCGGTGGAATAGGCTAGCACTCGAGCACGGTTGCTCACCGCAACCCAGGTGTTTGCAGATCCGATAAAGCGCGAATCCAGGTTTTCATAGACCGCATCATCCAATTCAGATAGCATTCCAGCAGTAGTCAACGCGCCGAGTCCACCGATATCCGATGCCCAAAACAAATCGGCCGGCGATTTGGCACCTTCTTCCAATACGGCGACCGTCAATTGAGTCGTTCCACCATACTTCACATCCAATTGGATGCCGGTTTCCGCAGTAAACCGTGTGAGGATGGGTTCGACCAAAGCCTTTCCACGACCCGAATAGACAACCAATGTCGGCTTTTCTTGTGTGCAGGATGGGGCGATGAATAAAAATGGGATGAGAGCGAGAAGAAGACGTGTGCGAAGATTCATAAGTAGATGGATAACTAATTAAGACCAAATCTAAATAAAAATGCGACCAAATGCCACTCCTCTTATCCGTATCTTGCGGGTCTGTAATTTCAAGACTATTCCCACCCATCCTCATGCTTCCCATCCGTAATATCGCCATTATCGCTCACGTTGACCATGGCAAAACAACTCTGGTCGATCAGATGCTCAAACAGAGCGGCACATTTCGCGAAAACCAGGAAGTAGCCGAGCGTGTGATGGATTCGAACGACCTCGAGCGCGAAAAAGGGATCACCATCATGGCCAAAAACACCGCTGTGGTCTGGCACGAGACCAAGATCAATATCGTGGATACGCCTGGTCACGCCGATTTCGGTGGTGAAGTGGAACGCATTCTGAAGATGGTGAACGGCGTGATTTTGCTGGTGGATGCCGCTGAAGGTCCGCTTCCGCAAACCCGCTTCGTACTGCGCAAATCGTTGGCTTTGGGCTACAAGCCGATTGTTGTGATCAATAAGATCGACCGCGGAGATGCGCGTCCGGATGCGGTCCTCAATGAAGTGTTTGATTTGTTCGTATCTCTTGACGCCACCGACGAACAACTCGATTTCCCGGTATTGTATGCTGTGGGCATCAAAGGATTCGCCAAACATCACCTCGAAGATGAGAATGTGGATCTGGCTCCGCTGTTCGACACCATCGTGAAACACGTGGCGCCGCCTCAAGTGAACACCGACGCGTCCTTCAAAATGCTCATCAGCAACATCGAATGGAACGACTATGTGGGTCGGATCGCAGTCGGTCGCGTGGAGCAAGGAAAAGTGGAGCGCGGACAGGAAATCACCCTCGTCGATCGCAACGGCAAAGCGAAGGAAAAAGGCAAAGCCACCAAATTATTCACGTTCTCTGGCTTGAACCGCGAGATCGTCGACATCGCGTATGCCGGCGACATCGTTGCACTGGCCGGATATGACAGTTCCAACATCGGCGATACTCTGACTGCTGCCGAAGACCTGACGCCGATCGCATATGTCGACATCGACACCCCGACCATCGCCATGTATTTCCGAGTGAATGATTCTCCTTTCGCCGGACTCGAGGGCAAATTCGTGACCTCGAACATGATCAAAGACCGTCTGGGCAAGGAAATCCGCAACAACGTGTCCTTGCGTGTGGAGCCGACCGAAAACCCCGATGTGTTCAAAGTGGCGGGTCGTGGCGAGCTTCAATTGGCGATCCTCATCGAAACCATGCGCCGCGAAGGGTATGAGTTTTCGGTATCGCGTCCGGAAGTGGTCCTTCGTGAAATCGAAGGCAATTCCTATGAGCCGGTGGAAGAAGTGGTCGTGGATGTACCCGTCGATTATTCCAGCAAAGTGGTTGAGATCTTGCTGAATCGCAAAGGGATCATGACATCGATGTCGCAAGAAGGCGACAATGCTCGAGTCGCATTCCGAGTGCCTTCACGTGGCTTGATTGGTTTTCGCGGCGACATCATGACTGAAACCCGCGGGATGGCCATGATACACCAGCAATTCGCGGATTATGAGCTGTACAAAGGCGACATCGCCGGACGCCAAAATGGCGCCCTGATCGCTCTTGAGAACGGAAACGTGACCCACTATGCCCTCGAAGGTGTTCAAGACCGTGGAACGATGCTCGTCGAGCCAGGTGATCCGGTGTATGCCGGACAAGTAATCGGCGTGAACAACCGGAATGAGGACATGGTCCTCAACGTGGTGAAGAAGAAAAACCTTACCAACCACCGGGCTTCACAAACGGCCGACAGCATCAAAATCGCCGTCGCCAAAAAGATGAGTCTGGAACAAAACATCGAGTTCATCGACAATGATGAATTGTTGGAAGTGACCCCGAAAAGCCTCCGCATCCGCAAGAAATACCTCGATCACAACGACCGGAAGCGCTACAGCAAGTAGTTTTTCGTTTTGCACTATATTCCGTGTATGAAACACGGAATATGGTTCTCTGTTATTCTTCAGTTTTCGTGCGCCGTTTCGGAGCGTGAAGAGATTCATCCGTTAGATGATCGCATTCCGGGTCTGTCCGAATCGACAGTAGGTATTGATAAACCCGCTTCCGTTCCATATCCGATTCTTCCGGAATTTGGTGATCACACGAAGCTAGACATTGTGCTTAGTGAGAGACTCGAGATCATCACATGGTCCGATTCCCGTCTCATCATCCTTGATCGCGATGCGAATCAACTGATTGAATATGATCGGATGTCGGCCACATCCACACTCATCGCTACCGAAGGCCGTGGACCTGGTGATCTTTGGTTCCCATCCTCCTTGAATCGGCGCGGATCGGCATTATATGTCGCACTCGGTGACATGAGAATGGCGACGTTCGATTGCTTTGTGAGTCCATGCGAGTTTGTATCCGAAGTGAAACTACCCATCGGACCGAAATCAGCCGTTCTGGCTGGTTCACGCTTCGCCCTACTCGGCACCCGACCCATCACATCTCCCGATCCGGATCTCATCAACGAAGCGACCACATCCAAAGCCGTTTCCGTGGTCGATATCGAAGGAAATCCCGTCACCAGCTTCGGTGAGACCTATGACTATCAAGGGATGTGGATGCTATTGAATTACTTCGCGAATGGCCACATCCGCCAACACAATCCTTCTAATTATTTGGTTCTGGCCTTTGAGACGTTTCCGACCTTACAGCTGTTCGATCGATCGTTCAATGCGGTTCGAAATGTCCGGTTTTCGGAATTTGTGCAATCCAAATTCTTGCATGATTCAGCGACCGGAATGGTCCGCCTTCAGCAGGGAGATTTCAGTCAGATATCCAACATCCATCCCGTTGGAAACGATCTACTGATCGAAATCACCACTCGCAAAAACAGACGGCGAGTGGATGACGTCACCAAATGGGATGTGACGATCGACTTTTACAGGATGTCGGGTGCCAATGGCGACATCACCTATGCCGGCACACATCCAAACCCCGACATCAAAACCTACTTCGTCGACCACGGATCAGTATTGCAGATTGATGGAGACTTGCACTGGATTCCCTGATTGGATGAACCCACTTACGACTCACCACTCACGACTTATTTCCCAAATAGCTCAGCTTTCCGTCTAAAAAACGGCTCAAACGCCGCTTTCAGCGCCTGATTCTCCGATTTTCGTAGCTCCGGATCCTCATCATTCAGTTTGATCGCCATGTCCTTCGCCATCAATAAGATGTCCTGGTCTTGCACGATGTCGGCATGCCGGAATTCCGGAACGCCACTCTGCTTCGTGCCCAGCATATCGCCCGGACCCCGAAGCTTCAAATCCACCTCCGCGATCTCGAATCCGTCGTTTGTGCGCGACATCGTATCGAGTCGCTCGCGCCCATCCCGACTCACTTTCGGTCCCGCCATCAAGATGCAATAACTGTCTTTCGCGCCACGACCCACACGTCCACGCAACTGATGCAACTGCGACAACCCGAAGCGCTCCGCATGTTCCACAATCATCACCGTGGCATTGCTCACATCCACACCCACTTCCACAACCGTCGTGGAAACCAGCAGGCGGATGTCGCCCTTCACGAAACGCGCCATGATGCCGTCTTTGTCTTCCTGCGTGAGCCGTCCGTGTAGCAGACCCACCTCATATCCCGGAAATCTCGCCTTGATCTGCTCGAAACCGAGTGTGGCATCTTTCAAGTCCGACGTTTCCGATTCTTCGATCAACGGATAGATGATGTAGACTTGTCCACCGCGCTCGAGCTCCTCGCCCAGAAACCGATACACATCCTCACGTTTGCCTTCACCCCGGATGGCGGTTTTCACAGGTTTTCGGCCGGATGGGAGTTCTTTCATGATGGAGACATCCATATCGGAATACACGGTCATTGCCAAAGATCGCGGAATCGGTGTCGCGCTCATCCCAAGCAGATGCGGCATCACGCCCTTTTGCTCCAATTTCATGCGTTGCTCCACTCCGAAACGGTGCTGCTCGTCAATCACGGTGAGTCCGAGCTTATGAAAATCGACGCCATCTTGGATGAGGGCATGCGTGCCGACCAATATCTGCGCGGTTCCGCCGGCCACATCCCCGATCACATCCCGCCGAAGCGCCGTTTTCGCCGAGCCAGTAAGGAGTCTCACATTCACACCGATGGGCTCAAGCCAATTCCGAAGCGTGCGGGCATGTTGCTCAGCCAAAATCTCTGTGGGTGCCATAAAGGCGGATTGATAGCCGCTGTCCGCCGCCATCAGCATGGACCCGATAGCCACCACGGTTTTCCCAGAGCCCACATCCCCTTGAAGCAACCGGTTCATCTGCCGACCCGACATCACATCCTGTTTGATGTCGGCCAAGGCTTGTTTTTGCCCGTCAGTTAGAGGAAAGGGAAGCGATTCGTTGAAAAAACGTCGTGTGAACTCTCCCGGCGCGTCAAATTTGGGACCATCCCGTTTCTCGATCACATCCCGCTTCAACCGCACCATCGCCATTTGAAAGAGAAAGAGCTCTTCGAACTTGAAGCGTTTCAGGGCGATGTCGGCCTGCTTGAGATCGTCGGGCGCGTGGATGTGGTACAAAGCCTTCATCCGATCCGGAAATCCATGAGAATGCAATAGGGATGGGGGAAGTATCTCGTCATATCGGGTTTCATTCAGAACCTGTCTCACCCATTTCTGCATCACCGCGCCAGATATATAGGTCTTCTTCATGAACGCCGTGCCAGGGTACATCGGGAGGATGCTCGTGAGCGTGTTCGGTTTCCCATCCGAATCCATGATCTCCACATCCGGATGCACCATACTCACGCTTTTCCCGAAGCGCTTGGCCTGTCCGAAGAACGCCGCACCCTGACCCGCCTTGAAGCGATCCTTGAAATACACGATTCCTTTGAACCAAACGCCATTCAAATAACCGGAACCGTCTTGGATGGTCACTTCAAGCCTCATTTTCGGGCCAAACCCGATGGTTTTCGAACTAACAACGGTCCCGAACACGGTGATGGGGGTATCGATGTGTCCGGCTTGCGAGATGAGAGAAACGAGGCTGCGGTCGATATACCGACGTGGGAAAGTGAACACCAGATCGTCTGGGGTTTGGATACCGGCTTCAGCGAGGGCCTTGAGCCGGGGCGGGGTCATTCCAGGGAGGTCAGCCAGTTTCAAATTGTTATACTGTTATATATCACTATAATCACACTTTTTGAAAACACCCCTTGGTTGCGTTGAAATTGAGGGGGATGGGTTCAATTCTTGGATGATTTTAAGACTATTATTGGTGCGATGCTTGAGTTTTGTTCCGGAATGTGTGTATATTTGCAAGCTCTGTCACAAAAGAACTAAACGTTTTCACACCGTGCCAACGATTCAGCAGTTAATCCGAAAAGGTAGGAAAAGCAAAGTCACCAAGACAACCGCGCCAGCTCTCCAGAGTTGCCCGCAGCGTCGTGGTGTTTGCACCCGCGTGTATACGACCACTCCGAAGAAGCCGAACTCGGCGCTTCGCAAAGTAGCTCGTGTCCGCCTTACCAACACCATTGAAGTTACCGCCTATATCCCCGGTGAAGGCCACAATTTGCAGGAACACTCCATTGTTCTGATCCGTGGGGGCCGTGTAAAGGATCTTCCAGGTGTTCGTTACCACATTATCCGTGGTGCACTCGACACGTCTGGCGTAAACGATCGTCGCAAGAGCCGCAGTTTGTATGGCGCGAAGCGTCCGAAAGCGGGAGCAGCCGCTGCCGCAGCAACCAAAGGCAAGAAAAAGTAAGGTAGGACACACCCATGCGTAGAAGAAAAGCAGAAATCCGCATCGTCAAGCCCGATCCGCAGTTCGCCGATAAATTGGTGACCCGCTTCGTGAACTGCCTGATGAAAGACGGTAACAAGAATGTAGCCCGTAAGATCGTCTATCAGGCGTTCGAAATCATCGAAGAGAAAACCGGCAAGCCGGGCATCGATGTGTTTCGCTCCGCTCTGAACAACGCCTCTCCGGTCATCGAAGTGCGTTCCCGCCGTGTTGGCGGATCCACATACCAGGTTCCGGTTGAAGTGCGTTCCGATCGCAGTACCGCCTTGGGTATGCGTTGGATCATCAACTCAGCCAAGAGCCGCAACGACAAATCCATGGCAAGCCGCCTGTCTCGTGAACTCACCGACGCTTCGAACAACGAAGGCGGAGCCGTTCGCAAGAAAGACGACACCCACCGTATGGCCGAAGCCAACAAAGCTTTCGCCCACTTCCGTTTCTAATCCCATTTCAACGACACCATGAGTTTGGCCGCGCCAGAAATCAAAGTATCCGACCTGCTCGTCCGCACGCGCAACATCGGCATCATGGCCCACATTGATGCCGGTAAGACAACGACGACCGAACGTATCCTGTATTATACCGGTATCTCCCACCGCATAGGTGAAGTGCATGATGGCGCCGCCACCATGGACTGGATGGAGCAAGAGCGTGAGCGTGGGATCACCATCACCTCTGCCGCAACCACCTGTTTTTGGAAAGACCACCGTATCAACATCATCGACACCCCGGGCCACGTGGATTTCACGGTTGAAGTGGAACGTTCATTGCGTGTTTTGGATGGTGCCGTTGCCGTATTCTGCGCTGTAGGTGCTGTTCAGCCCCAATCCGAAACCGTATGGCGCCAAGCAAACAAGTACAAAGTTCCCCGTTTGGCCTTCGTCAACAAAATGGACCGTACCGGAGCCGATTTCTACAACGTGGTTGAGAAAATGCGCTCCAAATTGGGTTCCAAAGCCGTTCCGCTTCAAATCCCGATCGGACACGAAGAGCATTTCAAAGGTGTGGTCGATCTGCTCACCATGAAGGGCATCATCTGGCACGAGGAATCCCAAGGCCAGACCTACGACGAAATCGAAATTCCAGCCGACTTGAAAGAGAAAGCCCTCGAATACCGCAAGTATATGATTGAAGCGGTTGCCGATGTGGATGAGTCTCTGATGGAAAAATACCTGATGGACGAAGAGATCACAGTTGAAGAGTTGGAGGCGGCGATCCGCTTGGCCACTCTGGGCTTGTTAATCAATCCGGTCATCTGCGGTACCGCATTCAAGAACAAAGGTGTTCAAACGCTTTTGGACTCCGTAGTGAAATACCTTCCGTCGCCAAACGACATCGAGCCAGTTTCGGGTACCGATCCTGACGACTTTGATATCAAATTGACGCGCAAACCTGATTTCACAGAGCCGTTTTCGGCTTTGGCATTCAAAATCGCAACGGATCCCTATGTCGGTAAACTGACGTTCATTCGTGTGTACTCGGGTCAGCTTGACGCCGGTTCCTATGTGGTGAACACCAGCACGGGCAAAAAAGAACGTATTGGCCGTCTGCTTCAGATGCATGCCAACCATAAGGAAGACATCAAGATCGTTCGTGCCGGCGACATCGCCGCTGCGGTAGGGATCAAAGAAGTTAAAACTGGTGACACGCTCTCCAGCGAAGACAAACAGATTCTCCTTGAGAAAATGATCTTCCCTGAGCCGGTGATCAAATTGGCAGTTGAGCCGAAAACCAAAGCCGACAACGACAAGTTGACGACCGGTTTGGTCAAACTCGCCGAAGAAGATCCGACGTTCAAAGTATCTGTGGATGATGAAACCGGTCAGACTACGATCGCCGGAATGGGTGAACTTCACCTAGAAATCATCGTCGACCGTCTCAAACGCGAATTCAAAGTCGAAGCCAACGTGGGCAAACCACAGGTTTCGTACCGTGAGACCATCACACGCAACGTCACCCACCGTGAAGTTTACAAGAAACAAACAGGTGGTCGTGGTAAGTTTGCCGATATCCAATTCGAGATCATGCCGCTTGAAGGCAATACCGGTTTCGAGTTTGTGAACGAAGTGTCGGGTGGTAACATCCCTCGCGAATTCATCTCTCCTGTTGAGAAAGGCTTCAAAGGCGGACTCACAGGTGGTATCCAAGCGGGTTACCCGGTAGAAGGATTGAAAGTTCGCTTGTTCGACGGTTCCTACCACGATGTCGATTCCGATGCCTTGAGCTTCGAATTGTGCGCTCGTATGGGTCTGCGTGAAGCAGCCCGTAAAGCCGCTCCGATTCTGCTCGAGCCGATCATGGCCGTTGAAGTGATCACGCCGGAAGACTACATGGGCGACATCATCGGCGACTTGAACAGCCGTCGTGGAATGATCCTCGGAATGGAAAATAAAATTGACGGTTCGGTGATCGACGCCGAAGTGCCTCTGGCCGAAATGTTCGGCTATTCCACGCAGCTGCGCTCTATGTCGCAAGGCCGCGCGGTATACAGCATGGAATTCAAGCGCTTCGCGCCTGTACCGGATTCCATCGCTAAAGCAATTATTGAAGACAAATAACTCACTATCTGAAACGACCTGACCATGGCAAAAGAATCATTTGTACGCTCGAAGCCTCACGTGAACATCGGAACGATCGGACACGTTGACCACGGCAAAACCACCCTCACCGCAGCGATCACGAAAGTGCTGGCGTCCAAATTCGGCGGCTCCTTCAAGGCGTT
>JBGTBY010000007.1:0-5541 GCA_041749075.1 Balneolales bacterium
CTGTGACAGACAATTTACCGTTTTCCACCAGCCCGACCACCTCGCGGCGCATGGCCTCATTGAACGTGCGGTGTTGCTTGAGTTTGTATTTTGACATGTTTCCCTCCATGGAAAAGCGTCAAGCTATTCTAGGCACGTACACAAACATCGCACCTCGCACCTCGCACCTCGCGCTTAGATGACTATTTCAAGAGCGTAACTTTTCTCACATCTCGCATCCCGCCCGATTCGAGAACGACCACATACATCCCACTCGGTAAACCAGTCGCATCAAAGGTGACGGAGTGCTGACCAGAAGGCATCATCCCATCGACAAGAATCTTGATTTCTTGTCCAAGAACATCATAAACAGCGATTCTCGTCTCTCGTCCCACGTCCATCGTCCATCGTATTTGCGTGGTCGGATTGAATGGGTTGGGGTAGGTGCTTAGCAACATAGGTCCTTCGCTTCGCTCAGGATGAGGTCCCTGATCTATTGAAGTCGGATATCGTTGAACCCCATTCCGGCCCGGGATGGTGGCTGGTACTTGGTAGAACTCGTTTTTCAAGAGGGTGCCGAGCTCGTTGTTGTTTTTGCGGAGTCCTTCATAGAAAAAGAAGGCTTCGCCCTTCACGCCTCGCGTCCGGTTGGCTTGCATGTAGAGGCGCAGCGAGTCGGCGGGAATGATGAATGAACCGACATTCATCAGGATTCCGGCGATCAACGTTTCACGCCCGGCATCATTGATCGGCTGGTTCCACGCCGCGTTGAGTTCGAACACATAATCGGCGCGGTTGTAACGGTACAATTGCGGCACCCAATGGTCGATGATGCCTTGGTTTACCCAAGCTCGACTGTCCTGCAAATATTCGTTCAAGCCCCAGGGATAAATATTGGGAGATGAGGCCACAAACAACTCGGGATCGTGCGTTTTCACACTGTCATGCACCATCTTATAGAAGCGGGTGAGTTCGTTGGCGCGCCAGTTTTTCCAGGATTGGTTCTGCGGATCGGTCGGCGGATAGACCCCATTGAAGGACTTGTATAACTCGCGCGTGTAATCGTCATACCCACATTCCACGGGCATGGCCGGCATCCGATCCGAGAATTCGACCCCATCCACATCATACTTCCGGACGACTTCCATCACCAACTCAAGCATGAAATTCTGGACGTCTTCGTTGATGCCGTTCATCCAATCGAATCCGTTTTTCTTGCAGATGTCGCCGTTCACGTGTTTCGCGGCCCAATCGGGATAGGTCTGCAAGATGAAGCCGCCTGTAGCCGGACCATTGAGTCCCGAATAATTTGTGGCGAAGCCATATTCGAACCATGGATAGACTTCCATGCCGTGTTTGTGTGCTTCGCGGATGAGGACGGCAAGCGGATCGCGTCCGGCGAACGACGCATGGGGATGGATGGGGCGGTTGAAATGGTCATCCATCACCGTACTCGGATAGATCGTGTATCCGCCATTCTGGACGACCGGAAGCACGGCATTGAATCCGGCCGCGGCCAGATATTCCATCGCTTCGATGATGGCTGCATCCGAAAAAAGGACTTGCGAATCGACGTTGGTGAGTTTCACACCGCGGAGTTCTTCTGTGAATTGGGCGGAAGCTCTAAAAGGAAGAACAAGGGAGATCAGGCCGACAAGAATAAAAGTGCGCATGGGGGGAAGATAGGAAATGGGCGCGATGTGCGATGTGCGAAGTTAGGTCCTTCGCCTTGCTCAGGATGAGGGTGGCTTCGCAAAAAATGAATAGGTCCTTCGGGCCTTCGGCCCTCAGGATGACAAGCGCAATGCCATTAAGAAGAAGAGGCGGCAAGTTCCTTCGCGCTGAAAAAGCGCTCAGGATGACAAGCCGCCTTTTATTTACCAGCCATGCACTTGTCATCCTGAGCGGAGGGCCTGCCTGCCGGCAGGCAGGCTTAGCCCGTAGCGAGGGATCTACATACTATTTGCGAAGCGCTTGTCCGAGCCGAGGGCCATGGTTGCAATGAACTTATTTCTCCGCGTACACCGTGATGCTGTAGATGCCCGCCTGCACCGTTTCTGTTGTGAAGCGCGACAGGATCTCATCCGGAACCGTGATCACTTTTTCTTTTTGAAGGGTGATGTTCTTGAAGCCGGCATCCGCGATAGCGGCCAAATAATTATCTTTTTGCACGGCGCCCGAGACACATCCCGCAACCATTTCGGCAGCTTCGCGCAGATCCGATGGAAGGTCGCCGATGAGGACGATATCGGAAATGCTGAAGTGTCCGCCGGGTTTGAGTACGCGATAAATCTCGCTCAACACGGCAGGTTTGTTCGGAACAAGATTCAGCACGCAGTTGCTGATCACCACATCGGCCACGGAATCGGAAACAGGCATGTTTTCGATGTCGCCTTGGCGAAATTCGACGTTCACATAACCGAGGGTTTCGGCATTTCGACGCGCTTTTTCGATCATAGCCGGGGTGAAGTCGATTCCGATCACTTTTCCTTCGTCGCCCACTTCGTGGCGAGCCACGAACACATCATTTCCGGCACCAGAGCCAAGATCGATCACGGTGTCGCCTTTGCGGATCTTGGCGAATTCGGTGGGGAGTCCGCACCCAAGTCCAAGATCGGCATCCGCGACATAACCTTCGAGGTGGTCGTATTGATCGGTCATGATGTTTGCCACATCTTGCGTGGTGCAGCATCCGCCGGCGCCGCAGCAACTTGAGGCATTGGTGGATTTGTCTTGAAGGGCGATCTCGGAGTATTTCTCACGGACCAGTTCTTTGAGGTCGAGCGTTGTTTTCATCGGTTTATTACGATTAATTGTTCATAAAAAAAGATCAGCAGGCGCAGGAAGCGGATTTCGCTTCACTGGCGACATCACTAAAAAGGGTGACCATCTCGGCAATGGCGGCATCATTCACACAGTAGCAGACTGACGGACCGTCGATGTTTCCTTGAATGAGTCCGGCGTCTTTGAGTTCGCGCAGATGTTGCGACACCGTGCTTTGCGCCAGCGGAAGTTCATCGACAATATCTCCGCACATGCACACCCCTTTTCGGATGAGCAGATTGAGGATCGCGACGCGAGCCGGATGCGCCAATGCCTTGGCATAGGCGGCGACGCGAAGGTCGATCGGAGAGTAGTTGGCGGTTTTGGTGGTTCCCATGGAAATTATTTATCGTAATAATACGATGGATGTTTCGGGAAAACAAGTACTCAAGGAAAAAAGTGATCAAGTTCTCAAGGAATAGATCCTTCGCTGCGGGCTATGCCTACCGGCATACCCTTCGCTCTGGATGACAAGCGTCATGGTTGGTAAATAAAGGGCGGCATAACAAATCACCAAGCATACTTAGGTAGTCGTTATGCCGCCTCTTCTTTTTTAATGGCACTGTGCTTGTCATCCTGAGGGCCGAAGGCCCGAGGGATCTATATATCCATTGCGACGCCACCTCATCCTGAGCGAAGCGAAGGACCTAAACTTCGCGCCTCGCACCCCGCGCTTCGATGACTATTTCAAGAGAGTAATCTTTCTACTATCTCGAAACCCTGCCGTTTCCAACACAATCACATACATCCCACTCGGCAAACCCGCCGCATCGAAGGTGACGGAATGTTGGCCAGAAGGCATCATCCCATCGACAAGAATCTTGATTTCGCGCCCCATCACATCATAAACAGCGATTTTGGTCTGTCGTCCCACATCCATCGTCCATCGTATCTGCGTGGTCGGATTGAAGGGGTTGGGGTAGGTGCTTAATAGTGCAGGTCTTTCGCTGCGTTCAGGTTGAAGCACATCATCAATTGAGGTGGTGTAGACAGTTGTGGTGTCTCCAGTGACTTGCCCGTTCAAATAGTAGCCACGCAAAGAGCTTGTAAAATAAAATCCCCAACCTAAAACAGGAAATCCTAAACCCGACGTAAAATAGTCCTGAACACCTGATACAAACTCGCCACCTGTTATTCCGTCAATATCTTGTGGATTTACAGCTAAATAATTTGTGAAACTATATTCGATTCTTCCATACGGTCCAACTTCATGTTCAAGATCTCGATCGAATAGACGCCGAAGTTTGTAAGGATTTGATTCACTCATGGTCCCATCATATTCTAGCAGCCAAGGTTGATCTTCGTCGCGATCGAAATCAGCGATCATATCCCGATCCTGAAAGTCACCAGTAACATCCTCGAGTTCCGAATATATGTAGATACGGTTGTCAACTTGACAAAGAACATATTCCGATATCCCTTCGACAATCGATCCGGCAATCTGGGATTCGTGGTATAAGGTGCGACTAGTTTTAACTTCAATAATACCACAAACGTATGAATCCGCTTCCAATCGATCTACCACACGTAGTCGAGATCTTGAACATTCTCCATTGGAAATGCATTGTGGATGATCGTACTCCTGATATGCCCACACGTTCCCAACCTCGAGCGGGAAATGGAATTGCGGGTTATCCGTTTGAGCTTGGACTTGAGAGATTTGACTAATGAGCCCAATCACAATAATTGAAAGAAAAAGGCGGAATGATTGTTTCATGATATTACCTCCGATTATTTGATGAGGGTGACCCGGTGGGTCAGAGTTTGTTGGCCGGTGTGCACGCGGATCAAGTAGACCCCGCTTGCCATTCCAGTCCCGTCCATGCGCACGCTATGGCGCCCGGTGGACAACTGTCCATCCATGAGCGTCTGAACCCGCTGACCCAATGTATTGAACACTTCAATGCGGACGCGTTGTTCCGAATGGAGCTCGATCGTCACGACCGTTTCGGGGTTGAACGGGTTTGGAAAGACCGTCAATACAGGTTCGTCTTTAGGTTCTTGGGTCGTTAAAGTTGGTGATTGCTCCATTATGCCCGACCCCTTCATGAACCGCTGTTCCGGCCGAGTACTGAGGATACTTTCCATCATCGAAGCGTAAGAGGTGACAACGTCTTCCGGCTGACCTGTACTTCGTTGCAACTCAGATACCTGGCTCAGATAATCTCTGGCAGCATTCAGATCCCCTATCTGTTCACTGATGCTCATGAGCACCTGTGTCGCCGCAAGTCGGATCTCGGGATGTTGCTGGGTTTCGAGCAGATCCAATGCCGCACTCTCGGCTTGTTGAGGTGAATTGGATACCCACTCCCTGAGTTGGAGTTCGATCACTCTCACCGTATTTGCTGACATCGCGTTCTGTTTAATCACTTGTGCATACAATTCAGATAGCACCGCCCGATTCGCATCGACATCCTGCCCGTACCACTGCGGATCCCACATGAGCGTGTGAAGATCCAGAAAGTTGTTCAAATCGTCCGCCTCTGGTGCGCCAGTGCTTAGCCGCTGGCGTAGATGCGCCGCGCTCTGGCGGATCCGGCCACGCTGCTCTTCGGCCTGGCGATCCAAATCAGCCACATTCATGTCATCCGAAGGCTGAACCTTAAGAAACTGATCCTTGTAATAATGCGATTCGATTGGCAGGCTGGACGCCCCGAATACGTTTACTGCTGAGGTTTGATAAAAGTCATAATCCACTGAGCCATAGAAGTCCGAGTTGGTCGGATCCGACGGCCCCCA
>JBGTBY010000008.1:0-21784 GCA_041749075.1 Balneolales bacterium
CCCCCCCCCACAACTCCGGCGACGCCTCGATCGAAAACGGATCATGAAAAAAATGGGTGTACGTGTGGACGTCGGGGAGCATCGCATGCGCCCCTTTGGCGCTTCCATGGGGGTCGATGCCATCGACCCCGACTCTTCCAACCCACACCCGCACCTGGATCCTCCCCGGCCACGAAACGTCGTTCCACCCAGGAACAAGTGCTGCGAAGAGTTCAACCAAGGCCCCTATCCTCTCCGGTTGTGTCAAAAACTGGCCATAATTGAGAGATGCGGCGGTTTTCGCGGATATAGGAAACGCCTCCACACTCGTAAAAGAGATGGGTGCCGTGTGGTTCGGGCGCGCTGAAAGTGCGTCATCCAACAGAAGAAGATTGAGTCCGGTGCCCAGACCCATCTCGAAAATATGAACGGGTTTGTTTTGATCCAGCGATGCATATACCCCACCATGATCGAAAAACACGTGCTTGCTCTCATCCACCGCCCCATTGGGATTATGGTAGAACTGCCCCGCCTCTTCTGAATAAAGCGTGTGCGACCCGTCTTTGGTAGGGATTGGATTCTGCATCGAAGCAAACTAGCCAGGGGCTTTAGCCCTCGGCGGTTAAAAAAAGCCATCGCTGGTTTTTTCACCGAGGGCTAAAGCCCCCGGTTAGATTCCCGATTCCCCTTCCTCAATCATCCCTATGCAATACCATTTGGGGAAACGGAATCTCAACGCCAGCCTTATCAAACCGATGTTTCACTTCTTCATTCAATTCGTTTTTCAATTGGATGAAGTTTTCCTTGTTTGTCCATACCAAGAAGAACAAATCGACGGATGAGGCACCGAATTGACTGAAATTGATCAAAGGTGCAGGTTCTTGCAAGGCAAGCGGATTGCTCTCGGCAATATCCATCAGAATTTCACGAACCCGTTTCAGATCTTCTTTGTAGGCGACAGACACGTTGACCTCGACGCGTCGAATCGGGAATTTTGTGAGGTTGATCACTTCCGATTTGACCAATGTTTCGTTCGGAATGCGTACGAATCGGTTATCGAACGTCCGAAGTTTGGCCGAGAGCGTGTCGATCGACAATACGACCCCGACGGTTTGGCCGACCTGTATCACATCCCCAACCGAAAACGGACGTTCCGCGATGAGGAAAAATCCACTGATGATATTTGAAACGGACGTTTGCGAGGCAAAACCGATGGCAACACCCAGTACGCCTGCCGCTCCAAGAAGCGGGGTCAAACTGAGCCCGAGTTCGGTGAGGAATATGACAATCACGATCATCATGAGCACATAGTGGAGGATTTTCGCTGCTAACATGCCATAATGTTCACTATGGCGTTTAGTGACCACTTTCCGGACACGACCCCTTACAAAGTACACAATTGGCAAAGCGATCGACAGGAACACCAAGGCTATGACAAGACGTTCGAACCGGTCCGGTGAGATGAAATCGTTGATGAAACCTAAATCCATGGGTTATTCTCCGGAGTCTCTAAATAGGAAAAACGCTCGTTCCGCAAGCCCGCGCTTGTGAGGTTGGCGCGGTTCGGTGAGCTTGACGGCATCCTTCACTTCATAAGGAGCTAAACCATCGTTCTTGATTTGGGCGGTTCCGTCTTCACCCTCGTAGGTGATTTCGGTATCGTCGGCCCATAAATACCCATCTTGCATGAAGAGGCTCAATCGCTCCACTCTTAAACAAATCCGATCCATTTTCAGGTCATCATCCGATTGATTCCGGATGTCCATGATACAAACGGCGTGATTGGGCTGAATCAGATCAAGGGGCATGGATCGCCGTGCGGATGTGGCCAGCCAATAGCATAATTCGCCATTGATGAAGCTACCAAACCATGTGTTTGACAAGACCTGGGTCGGAATTTCAGTGATGCTGGACGTCGTTTCACCGATCACTTGGATGTCCACCGATATCGGCACACGTGTATAGGTGCGGACCTTGGAATTTCTCAACAAATGGATGTCGTATTCGGGTTTGACAACGATGGATTTATTCGGCAGCATCGGATTGAGCTTCGCCGAATGATCTCCGTTTCTCAAGGCCCATCGCCGCCAATCGGCATCCTCATCCGGGCATTCAAGATCGGCTTCGTCGTTCGAATTCAGATGGGTGACCCACAGCTCATCTGATTTTCGCCATAACCAGAGATGCAAAGGACCAATTCTACGATAAACGGGACTATCTTCAGGAAGGGCGAATGCGTCCCAAAGTGATTTATTATCAGAAAACATGCCCAAAAGATACACATTCTGACCATGGCACAACTTCGAAAAATCGGTTTAGCCCCCGGAACGATGGTTCACGTGGGGGAAAAACGTGTAGAAAAACTGAATATTCGGATTACCGAATATGGGGCGACTTTGTACGAAGATATCCAGAATGCGAGCATGGATCAGGTGGTCACCTATCTGAATCGCCCCGATACCATCACGTGGGTTCGGGTCACTGGTTTGCACGACCTGGATCTCATTGCAAAACTAGGGCTTCATATCGACGTGCATCCCCTCGTTCAGGAAGATATCGTGAACACACGTCAGCGTACGAAGGCTGAGACATATGAGGATTATGTGTTTGTCGTATTTCGGCATTATCACGAATCAGACACAGGTAAAGCCATCGCTGGCGAGCAAGTGAGTTTTATTTTGTCTAACAATTGTGTGATTTCGTTTCATGAAAGCGAGCATCCGGCGTTTGATGTGATTTATGACCGCATCCAACATACGACCGGACGATTCCGGAAATTCGGTGCCGATTATCTCGCATATGCCCTCATTGACATCGCAGTCGATCAAGCCATGATCTTATATGAAGATCAATTCGATGAATTGGAACAGATCGAAAATCGATTGTTCTTGCGGCCCGACAGTTCCGATTACCGCCGCATCCACCGAATTCGTCGGAATATTGTGAACCTCAAGAAATCCGTGAGTCCTTTGAGGGATGTTCTATCCACCTTGCAACGCTCCGAGGTCACGATTGTGAGTGAAGGTGTGAAAGTGTACTTCAATGATGTTCATGACCACGTCACACGCATTACGGAAAATGCGGAAGATGCTCTGCTTGTCACAGAAAGTCTGCTCAATACCTACATCGCGCAATCGGGCTTGAGAATGAATGAAATCATCAAGGTATTGACCATCATGTCGACGATTTTCATCCCATTGACCTTCCTCGTAGGTGTGTACGGGATGAATTTCGATCATATGCCCGAATTGGCGTGGCGATGGGGATATGCGGGTGTCTGGGGATTCATGGCCTTTCTAGTTATTGGAATGATCGTGTATTTCAAAAAAATGCGCTGGTTCTGATCGTCCACCTTTCCACGCATTCTTACAACATTTGCTGATTTTCCTTGACCTTAGTCGGGTGAACTCCTACGTTACCTTTAGAATCATCAAGGAAAGGAGCTCATATGAAACGACCCAACATGTTGGTACCCACCGATTTTTCGGAATTCAGCTTAAAAGCATACGAGGCCGCCGCGTCACTTTCCCATCTGCTTGGTGGCACCATCACCCCATTTCATGCCTATCTGCCGGTCAGTGAAATGGACAGTTTCTATTACTCCGGCGTGGGGTTGTCCGGGCATATCGATTACGAAAAGGTCGAAATGTCGATCAAAGAGCGTCTGCAAGAAACCGCGTCCAAACTGGTGGCAGGAAAAACTCTGAAATCCGGACGTGTGGGTATCGGAAATCCAGCCTATGCGATCACCGAAGCCGGAAAAGAATATGATCTGGTGGTGATGACCTCTCACGGACGTACCGGATTTACGCGACTGCTGCTAGGATCCATTTCCGAAAAAGTGCTTCGGATGTCGCATACCCCGGTGTTGGTGGTGGGTCATGATACGCCACTCGTGCCCATCTCGAAAATCCTGGTAACCACCGACATGTCCACCTACTCCACCGCCGCATTCCGTCATGCCAAAGAAATGGCAACATTGACGGGTGCGCACATCGACTTGCTACATGTGCTGCTAACCGAAGATTACGATTCGGAAGCGGCTCTCTATGCCGACATGCGTCTGATTGAAGCGGACATGAAAACCCTCATCGATACCCATTTCGGTGAATCCATCCCAGTGAATGCCGTTGTGATGGCCACCGATGGATCGGTTCATGCCGCCATCGTGAAGCGGCAGGAAGACGAGTCCTACAATCTGATCGTGATGGCCACGGTTGGCCGTACCGGTCTGGAGTATCTGATGATGGGAAGCACGGCTTCACATGTCGTTCGACATGTGAAAACCAGCCTCCTCAGCATCAATCCGGATCGTTAGAATCCGACGCGCAATCCAATCATCGTATTGAGGCGCCCGACCTTCGTCGTGGCCACTTCCGTCACCGTACCGGTGTTGTACAAGGCTTGGCGATCGGAACGGGTCATGTATTGCATACCCAAGTCGATGGCGAACTCATTGCCCAGATCGATCGATACCCCTCCGCTCACGAATTGCGAGCCAAGATCTTCGGTGCGATGCGGGCTCGCATTCACGCCGTAACCGCCACGAAGCGTGGATTGACCAAGTTTGAAGGAGGCTCCCAAGCGGAAGTTCGTTGCACTGACGAATTCCTGTTGGATGAGTCGACGTTCGTCACGATCGCCGACGATCCCAAATCCACTCATTTCGATATCGCTGTAGTTGATGCGCTCGGCGGATGCAGCCACGGTCAACGGCCCAGCATCAAACGAGACGCCTGCATTCAGGCGGGATGGAGCCACTGAACGAAATGTGCTTTCGCCAACGGTTTCAGCCCAGTAAGAATTGTTCCCATCGGTATCGAACGTCTTGAAATCGGTTTGGATATATGTGGAATAGGTCTCATCCACATCATAACGAGTGCGTGAGGTATAACTTAAACCAATGCGGGCATTTGGAACGGGTTTGTACAACAATCCGATGCGGGCATTGAAACCACGGATGCTGGCATCGATTTTGTCTTCGACCGTGATCGCATCCACGTCATATGGATCTGAGGTGTACAACCCTTGAGTATCTTCTTCCAAGAAGGCGCGTCGGTAGCTGTACTGTCCGGCTGGAAGACCTAAGCTCACACCCATGAACAAGTTTTGTTGGAATTCGGTCGCGAAGTACAGGGAGTATTCGCCCATTTGTCCGCGTTCGAAATATTCCACGTATTGATTGGCCCCTTGGAAACCGCCGGCACCATCATAGACCGTGAACTGACCAAAATCATCCTCATTGATGGCATAAGCATCATACGCGGTGCCATTGTACAGGTCGGATGTGGAGTTCACCAAGAAATCTGTGATGGACGTGTTGGAGTTGTATGCATTCACTGAAAACGCACGGTTGAAATCGGCCGTTTGCGCGTAACCGGCTCCCATCACCAGGCTTCCGACATTCGTTGGGGCTCTGAACACGAACCCGATTGAACTGATTCCGGTTTGGTTGTCGTTGAAGGTGGAGGTGGTGCCCAGATAGGAGGCGTCTTCGGTCACTTCACGGTTTCCCAAACCAAAATAGAAATAGCTTTTTTTCGTGAGCGCCATTCCGGCTGGGTTTACGAGGAAGGAACCAGCATCACCGGTGAGTCCGGCGGTTGCGCCGCCCATGGACATCGAGACGGGATCGAACAATGGATACTGCTGGGTGTAGCGCAGCGCGTCATATCGGTTCTGAGCGAAGGCCGCGCTGCTGAGGGCGAGAGCAAATAAGGATGAGAAGAGCAGGGTTTTCATAAGCGTACGATGGGTAGGGATGGAGTTCATCCGGGTTCTGAAGACGTTAAGATGGGTGTGTCGTTAATCGCGCTTGCGTTTCGGGGTCTCGGTCGTCGGATTCGAGGCCGGACGAGCCGCTGGGCGGGACTCCGTTGTACGTGTCGTTGGTCGTGTTGCAGGTTGTGACTCACGACGCTCCGTGGCCGGACGAGCCGCAGGTTGTGACTCACGACGCTCCGTGGCCGGACGAGCCGCAGGTTGTGACTCACGACGCTCCGTGGCTGGACGAGCCGCAGGTTGTGACTCACGACGCTCCGTGGCTGGACGAGCCGCAGGTTGTGACTCACGACGCTCCGTGGCCGGACGAGCCGCAGGTTGTGACTCACGACGCTCCGTAGCCGGACGAACGCTCGATTTCGAATCATCGCGACGTGGACGCGATCCACCGCTGCTGCCTGATCCAGAACTCGAACTTCCGCCCGAACCGGTACGACGAACGCCAGAACTTCCTGAAGATGTGCCGGAATCACCGCGACGGGTCGTTCCCGTTGTGCGGACTGTTCTACCGGAATCGGTGGTACGCGTGGTTTGACTTTCACGAACGCCTGATCCGGATCTGGTCGCACGACCAGTATTGGTGGTACCTGTTGAACCTTGGTAGCCACTATCACGGCGACCTTTGTTCACATTGCGTGTCACAGGGTTTTGGCCATGAGGCTGCGTGTAGTAATAATTGTACGTCACCCAAGAGTTGTGATGGCCATAGTATGGATTGTAGTAGCCATAGTAGGGATTGTAGTAACCGTAGTACGGGTTGTGATGTCCCCAGCCCCAACCCCAACCGTGGTGATACGATACGACCCAACTAGGCTCATAGTACCAAGGATCGTAGCTGTAAGAATACCAGCGGTGGCGACGCATATCATAACTGGCATCGTCGTATCCGGCATCGTAACCGCGCGAAAAACCGCGATCGTACGCGTCGTCTGGATTCAGTGCTCGACTTCTGTCACGAACATAGATGACTTCGCTCTCATACGCTTCGGCTACTTCCTCTTCGATGTAGGAACCCTGTTCTTGAACCACTTCACGTTCGTAAACCACCTGGCGAACAGGCGGACGATAAGGCTCCACCACTTGCAACTGTGTGTAGCAGCCGGTGAGAGCGAGTGTTGCGGCGATTGTGAGTGTCGTTTTCATAGGATTCCTCCACGTTGGGTTTATTTACAACGGCAGTCTACGCATTAAAATGATAGATGGTGAATAACATGATGATGCTAAATCTCCCCACGCAAGGACTTGGCGATCACTTCCGCCTTTGAATTCACATGCAATTTCTTATAAATATTGCGGATGTGTGCCCTAACAGTGTCAATGGATATGTCCATCCGATCGGCTATCATCTTGTAGCTCAAGCCATCCACGAGTCCGACAACGATTTCCTGCTCCCGAATAGTGAGACCTGATTCCGGCTTCGCATCCATCGCATCGTCCGGGTTGTTAAAAAATGTGATGACCTTCCGCGCGATCTGTGGCGACATCGGCGAACCCCCAGCCAACACCACATCAATCGCTTCACGGATTTCAGGTAACGAGGTGTGCTTGAGCAGGTAGCCCGATGCTCCCGCCCGCAACGAGGTGAAAATCTTATGAGAATCGTGGTACACTGTTAGCATGATAATCTCGACATCCGGGTACTGGGATTTCACGAGTTTCATGCCGTCGATGCCCGACATCCCTTCCAGATCGATATCCATCAGCACGATTTCCGGGCGAAACCCTTCTTTCAAATGGGATAAGAGCAATTCCACGGAACTGGCCGCGAATCCGCATTTGATGTCCGTTTGCATGTTGAGATACTGCTGGATCAGATCCCTGATTTTCACATTGTCTTCGATGATGGCAATATCATGTATCGTATCCATGGTCAGATTCCTTTTCCTTTGACATGTATGGTTAATCCCGTGGGTGTGCTATCGAACGTGAGTTTCGCGCCGATACGTTCGGCACGCATGCTCATGTTCCGCAAACCGTGGCTCCCGACTCGACCCGCATCCGCCAAACCCGTCCCATCATCACGTATCGCTAACTCAAAACCCCGATCGTCTTTGATGAACGTGATGTGGATGTTCTGTGCTTTCGAATGCTTGGCTGCATTGTTAACGGATTCTTTCAGGATGAGGTATAAATTCTGGCGGACATCCAACGGAAGCGATTTTCCGGTATCGAGTCCTTCGAACTTGAAATGCGGTTCGATGCCCTTATGCGAGAGCACGTTCATCGCATAATCTTGCATACGGTCGAGCAAATCGCCCAGGGTATCGTTTCTGGCGTCGATCGACCACACGATATCGTCCATGGTGGTCACGATCTGTCGACTCATCTCCCCTATCTGCTTCACCGAGTCCTTCATCTGGTCGGGTGTCTGCATGGCTTGCACAAAATCGGCACGGAGTGCGATTTCAGTGAGAGATGCACCCACATCATCATGAAGATCGCTGGCGATGCGGATGCGCTCCATGTCTACCATCTTTGCGATGCGGTAATAGTTGTAGATGAATAGGATTGAACCGCCGACTAACATCACAATCAGTAGTGTGAACCACCATGTTTTCCAGTACGGAGGCGAAATCTGAAAACTCAGCACGGCGCGTTGTGCGCTCCAGAAGCCATCTGGATTACGCGCCCGAACCTCGAATAAATAATCGCCATCGGGCAGCGTTGTGTAGCGGACCGTGCGGGATGTGGTTCGTTGCCAGGTTTGGTCTATGCCACGGATCCGGTATTCATACATCACTTCCGACGGGTTCTGGAACGACAATCCCGTGAAATCAAACGCGATAAAGTTCTGATCATGGCGGAATCGGATGCCCGACCGCACCGGTCGCTCGCCATCGAACACACGGATCTGTTCCAAATGCACGGGCGGACCCCGGTCGATCGGTTGGTCGAACCACGGACGAAGTTGCACAACCCCTCCCACCGATCCGAACCACAAACTTCCGTCTTTCGCCCGATAAACGGCATTTGCATTCATCTCATCCGCCAGAAGGCCAGAATCTGTCGTGAATAATTTGAAGCGACGTTGGTCTTTGATCCGTCGTGGATCGGTCACATCCTGCTCCAAATACGGATCCACGCGTACGAGTCCGCGATTGGTTCCAACCCAGATGTAGCCGTACTGGTCTTCCGTGATCACATAACAGACCGGGTTCGGAAATCCAGATGCTTCATTATAGGCAATGGTTTCGTCGTCTCGGATCAGGGTCATGCCGGCGAATGTTCCGACCCAAATCCATCCCCTGCTGTCATAATGCAGCGTTAGTACGGTGTTCTGTGTGAGTCCGTCTTCCGTTGTAAGCACGCGGATGCTGTCTCCATCAATGATCGCCACGCCGCCGTAGGTTCCGGCCCATATCCGTCCAGCTCCATCCTGCAACACATTCATCACAATATTGTCGGGTAGTCCGTTTTCGATGGTCAGGTGCCGCACCAAACGTCCATTTCGATACTGCCCCAATCCGCCACCATAGGTCCCGATCCAAATGTCTCCGGACCGGTCTTCGAAAATATCCCGCACAATCGGATGGATGAGGGTGTCTTGCAATGGTGGCTTGCGAAATTGACCGTTTTCAATCATGGAAAGGCCGTTTCGAGTTCCAATCCACATCCGATCGTTGCGATCGGTCATCAGGGTATAAACCCGGCTTTCAGCAAGTCCATCGGATACGGTATAGGATGTGATTTTGTTATCGACCAATTTTCCGAGTCCGCCGCCATATGTGGAAATCCAAATCGAACCGTCGCTCGTTTCAGCGATGGATGTGATCATGTTGCTGAGCAACCCATCGTTCACGTTGTATTGCATGAACTTGAACCCGACGAGCAAATCCACGCCACCACCATAGGTCCCCATCCAGATATTGCCTTCATAATCGCGCATAAGATGGTTCACCAAGTTGGATGAGAGGCCGTTTTCATCGGAGTACGACTGAAATCCATCGCTGTCGAGATAACTGACTCCGGCTTCGGTTCCGATCCACAATCCACCAAAATTATCTTCCACCAAGGATTTCACTTTCTCGTTGATGAGTCCGTCGCGGGTATGATATTCCCTGAATTCTCCGTTCTGAAGGACAACGAGCCCACCCAATGTCGCGATCCATAGGCTTCCATCCGCTCGAAACAGCAAATCGTGGATGGAGGTATTCGGCAACCCATCATCCTCATCAAAATTGGTCATCCGACCCCGAAGCAAGCTGGTCAACCCATTCGCCGTGGCGATCCATATGGTTCCGTCCTCACTTTGTGTGATTTTTCGAACGGAGTTATCCGCCAAACCGAATTGTGTGGTGTACTGGATGTACGTGTCATTCAGAAAATGATAGACACCGGCGCCATCTGTTCCGACCCAAATTCCATTGGTTTCATCTTGAAACAATGCGGTAGTTGGATGGGTGATGATACTGTCTCCCGCTTCTTCGAACCGACGAATGACGCCCGTTTCGAACTGACTCAAACCCGCATCCGTTCCAATGAGCATACGCCCATCCGCTAATTCCAAAAGGGATTGAATGCCGTTATGGGCGAGTCCGTTATCGGTAAGGTATATGGAGAATTCGAACCGGTTGAAGCGGTTCAGCCCGTATTCTGTGCCGATCCAGACGTACCCGCCGCGATCTTGTGCCATGGCGGTGATCACAGACTGACTCAAGCCATTCTGAATGGAGAAATTGCGCAATCCGAGCCGTTGCGAATGCAGGGGAATCGCAACGAACAAAGCCATGAGTAAGAGAACGGTCGACCGTTTCATGGCGGTTGGAACACTGGATGTTATCCGAGGTAGGCGCGCAATGCCATGCTTCGGTTGTGGTGACGCAGCTTACGCAGCGCTTTTTCCTTTATTTGGCGAACGCGCTCGCGGGTGAGGTCGAACCGCTCACCGATTTCTTCCAACGTGAGCGAATGTTCGCGACCGATACCGAAATACAGACGGATGACTTCCGCTTCGCGCTTGGTGAGTTTGGCCAGAGCCCGTTCGATCTCGACTTTGAGCGATTCGCCCATCAATTCGGCGTCGGGGTTCGGCGTCTCGTCGTTTTCAAGTACATCCAAAAGGCGGTTGTCTTCACCTTGTGCGAAAGGAGCATCCACCGAAAGGTGACGTCCGCTGATGCGCAACGTATCAGACACTTCCGAAATCGACATTTCCAGACTTTCGGCCAATTCCGCGGCCGAAGGCATGCGCTCGTATTCTTGCTCGAGTTTGGACAATTCCTTGCCGATCTTGTTCAATGCGCCAACCCGATTCAACGGAAGGCGAACGATTCGGCTTTGCTCAGCTAAGGCTTGGAGGATGGACTGACGAATCCACCATACCGCGTAGGAAATGAATTTGAATCCGCGGGTTTCATCAAATCGCTTGGCGGCTTTGATCAATCCCAAGTTTCCTTCGTTGATCAGATCGCCTAAGGAAAGCCCTTGGTTCTGATATTGCTTGGCAACCGACACCACAAACCTCAAGTTCGATTTGGTGAGTTTCTCCAATGCCGACTGGTCGCCGGCTTGGATCGCGATCGCCAGACGCACTTCCTCGTCGGGAGTGATCAGAGGTACCTTTCCAATCTCATGAAGGTACCGGTCGAGCGATTGCGACTCTCTTGTTGAAATCCCACTAGGGGTTTGCGTTTTCTGTTCTTTTTTCTTCTTGGCCACGAAATACGTTCGGTTATTGATATTGTCCGTAACTGGTGAAATTACGGTTTTTTAGCCTCATTTACCACTAAGGAATGTTCTGGCACCAAACACATCGGGTAAGGTCCAAACACCGGAAACGGAAGTGGCGATGTCTCGGAACGAGGTCCGCGTTCCCAATTCGACGGCGTCGCAACGGTGTGCCGGGTACACCAGAACAGGTACGAATTCGCGTGTATGGTCGCTTCCAGGCGTGGTTGGGTCGTTGCCATGATCGCCTGTGATGATCAACACATCGTCCGGTTTCAGCTTGTTCAGAATGGCCGGAATCGCCCGATCGAATTCTTCCAATGAGGCAGAAAAACCATCCGGATCATTTCGATGCCCGAACAATTGATCCGTGTCGATGAGGTTGATGAACACGAATCCGTCCTCCACGCCACTCATCGCATTCAGCAATTGCGCAATGCCTTCGTCATTGTTCTTCGTTTTGCGAACATGGGAAAATCCAACCCCAGCGAACAAATCGATCACTTTTCCGATGGAGACGGTTTTGATGCCGTTTTCTTGCAAATACTCAGGCAGATTGGGTTTCGGCGGGATGGCGGAAATATCTTTTCGATGGTCGTTCAAGCGTGTATATGCCCCAGATGCACCGGTGAACGGACGCGCAATCACCCTCCCCACTTCATGCTGACCCGTCATGATGCGGTTCCGAGCGATGTCACACCATTTGTACAAGGTTTCGATGGGGGTCACTGCCTCGTGTGTCGCAATTTGGAACACACTATCCGCACTGGTATACACGATGGGTTTTCCCGTGGCGATGTGCTCATCTCCGAATCGATCAATCACGTCCGTTCCAGACCATGCCCCATTCGCCAAGATTCCATCCACACCAACCGCATCACAAAACGCGTTTACAACATCCGGTGGAAACCCATCCGGATACGTCGGAAACGGTCGATCGAGTGTGACACCTGCGATTTCCCAATGTCCGGTCGTGCTGTCTTTCCCGGCGGATACTTCCCTCATTTTTCCATAAGCCGCGGTTGGAACGTGAACCGGAGGCACCGTATCCAACGGAATGATGTTGCCGAGCCCCATCCGTCCCAGATTCGGAAGTTTGGTGCGACGCGAATTGACGACATGTCCGAGTGTGTTGCAGCCAACATCGCCATACACGTGCGAATCTTCTTGCGAACCGCATCCCAATCCATCCACAATCACGAGAAAGACTCTAGGCATGATTACCCTGTTTTGATGAGCTTGTCCAACGACGAACGCATCGCGCGCTTGATGTCATATGGATCTTGGTCCACCGCCACCTGATCCGGAAATGCGAAGACATACGACCATTTGCCATTCACAGCCGCTTTGTAGGCTTCCCTCACGGCCGGTTCGCCGGATATCATCACATTGTACACGAAATCGGCATGCGCCCCTACGATGCCTGAGAATCCATATTTGTTGGGGGCAAGTGCGGCGCAGATCTCGCGTTGGATGGTTTTGAGCTCGTCCATCCGATGCTTCGAACGTAAGGATTGGATATCACGGATGGTGACCATCCCAACATGGATGTCGCCTCTTGTTAGCTCGCGCTTGAACGATGCGTCGAACATGTCGGCGATCAGGCATCCGTATTCGGCGGTCAAAAAATCATTGCCTGCGGCGTATTTCGTGGTGCCTGCCACCAGTCGCAAGGCCACCATCCGCACGAGATTCGTGAGTTTGTGACGGTTCGATTCGCGGAAAAACATCAGATTTTCGTCGGATACCAGCACCACGGCCTGTCTTCTATCGTGAAGCACAATGGGGATGGCCAGCGACGCGCCTTTCATCATCGGTTCGGCGGACGAGACCCGCTTCGGACTCCCGTTCAAATGGGTCGCAAACTCAGGCATCCCACTCTTCAGAGCTTGGAAGACAAGACTGTGATCACTCACTAGCAGACCAATTTGCGGAGCAATGGATGATCCCGGGTGTTTCAACACCACCTGCCATTGATCCTGGACACGAGCCAGCAAGGAAATCGCGCCGGTCGGAAGCAGGTCGGCGATGTGGTCAAGCAAGCCATTCAGCAGACTCACATCATCGCCACGCGATGTCGCTTTCTGCAACATGGTTTCGTAATCGGACCATTGCTGCTCATCGCTGGTGCGCTCGCTAAGCTCCAGAAACGTGTGAAGCAGATGACCCATCGCCGAAATGAATGAATCAAATTCGGGCTTGGAGTCGGTCAACAATTGCTTGGAATTGGACTCGATCACTGCTAACGCCACCACATCCCGATTGTACTCCAGAGGCAATACGGTGATGTGTGAAATCGGGCATCCTTCCAAATAATGAGTGAGCGATTCGGGCTGAACATCTTTTCCTATTTCGAGCGTGGCGGGACGCATTAGTCGTTCCAGACCATGCAAATAGGAGTCGGTCATCAGCACACGGTCGGCGAATTGGGCATGAGAGATTTCAGAGACCGCGGATTCCAGCACGAACTGCTTCCGTTGTCGGTTCACCCAGTGCAACGACACGGTTTGAGCGCCCACCGACTTCCGAAAAAGTGTGAGAACTTCCTTCACCAACAGTTTGAAATGCCGGAGGGCCGCGTCGTCTTGCCGTTTATCGCTCATGATGCCAGTTCTTCCGCCTCGTTCACCATTTGTTCGAAAATACGTAGTCCCTGATGCCAGAAGTCAGGCTGGGAAATATCCACTCCTACCCGCTTGATCAACGATTCGGGCCAATCGGATCCGCCCGCCGAAAGCATGTCCATATAGGCATCGGCAAACCCATCGGGATGTTGCTTGTAATGCTCATACAAGGCCAAGACCAGCAGTTCACCGAAGGCATAAGCGTACACATAGCCCGGTGTATGAAGAAAATGAGGGATGTAGCACCACCAGGTTTTATACCCTTCACTCAAGGTGATGCTATCGCCATACAAATCGCTTTGGGTTTTGGTCCAAAGCTCGGAAAAGCGTTCTGAGCTCAATTCCCCTTCATTGCGACGCGCCTCATGCATGGCGTGTTCGAACCGGTTCATACTCACCTGACGGAACACCGTCGCGATGGTGTCATCAATCTTGCTCATCAATAAAGCGAGTTTTTCCTTCGGATCGGTGATGGTGCCCAACACCTTCTGAAACACCAACATTTCACCAAACACAGACGCCGTTTCCGCGGTTGTCAGCGGCGTATCGGATTGCAATACGCCTTGCTTGCGCGACACATACTGATGCACGCCATGACCCAATTCATGAGCCAAGGTCTGCACATCGCGGATGCGACCGTCGTAGTTCATGAACACATAGGGATGAACGCTCGGCACGGTACTGGCAGAATAGGCCCCACCTCGTTTTCCGGGCCTTACCGCCGCATCAATCCATTTCTTTTGAAAAAATTCGTCGGTGATGCGACCCATTTCGGGATGGAATTCGGAATAGGATTCCACAACCAATTTTCTTGCCTCATCCCAACTCATCTCCACTTCGCTTTCAAGGATGGGAGCGTAGCGGTCGTAATCCATCAGCGCATCCACTCCCAAAATCCTCTTTTTGAGTCGGTAATAGCGCTGCACAACCGGATAAAACTGCTGGACGGAATCGACCAAAATGTCGACGGTTTCATCCGAAATCAGATTTGACAGATTCCGGGATGAGATCCAGCTAGGATACTTCCGGAGGCGGTCGTTGATCTGTTTATCGGCCAGAAGTGTATTAAAAATGTATGTGAGTGTGCGACGCATCTCGGAAAACCCCTCTGTGAGGGATGCGGCCGCACGACGCCGAAGCTCCCGATCGGCCTCATGCAATTTGCTGAGGACATCCTGCTCGGCGAGTTCTTCTCCATCCAAGGTGAAGCGGGCCGCGCCGAGGGTTTCATCGAAATAACGGATCCAGGCCTGCGCGCCGGTCACGGATTTTTGTGTGAGAATCTGCTCTTCGGTTTCGGACAGGATATGCGGACGGAAACGACGCGACGATTCGAGGTAAAAACTCCATGAATTTAAATCACCTGTTGCCAGCCATTTTTGGATGGTGGAATCTGGAATGGCGAGATAATCCACATCAAAAAACACCAATAATTGGCTGATTTCGGAAGAGAATTCCGTGATTTGCTGGAGCAATTTGCCGTTCGCCGGATCTTCGGTATTCGTGGACCATAACAGATAGGCGTAGCTACCCATCTTTCCCAGAAGATCGCTCATGCGCTCATATTCGCGCATCGCTTTGGCGAACTCCTTGGCACTGAGTCCATCCAATTTGCCCTTATAGGCAGATGAAAAGGCCGCTGCGGCGTGACGAAGGGTGGCTTGGTCGGACGCTATGGCCGGGTCGGTTGGCGATGCGTAAAGATCTGACAGGTCCCATAAGACGGAATCTGCGGTTCTGGCTGGTTTGGAAGACATGAACGGGTTCGGATTCAAAGGGATAATGCTCGGAATATCGGGTATTTTGGCAGATTAATCCCTATTTTCAGGGCATCCTTTTTACCTGCGCGACGCCCATCCATGAAACAATTCGAAGACGTTTTTGGTCCGAATTCGGCCCTAGTCGAAGATCTTTACCTACAATATCAGTCCAACCCGGAAGCCGTTCCCCCTCATTGGCGCGACTATTTCGATGAGTTGTTCGGCAAGGCCTCCCCAACGCCGAAACCCGAGGAAAAACCAGCCACTCCAAAAGCCAACGTTTCGGCCACATCGCTAGAACCGATTGTTTCGCCTACTCCTCCTGCTCCCGCCAAGAAAGAGAGTGCCGTTTACACGAAACTGAAGGGGATTTCCAGCAAGATCGCCGACAATATGGAAGTGAGCTTGGAAGTACCGACTGCCACCTCCTTGCGAGTGATTCCGGTGAAGATGCTATGGGAAGACCGCATCCTCATCAACCAGCACATGGAAGACAAGGGATTGTCCAAGGTCACCTTCACGCATCTCATTTCGTGGGCCATCATCCGTGCGCTAAGCGATTATCCATCCCTCAACTGCTATTTTGAGCGGCTGGATGGGGTTTCGCATAAGGTGAATCCGGGTCAAGTCAATTTCGGAGTGGCGATCGATCTTCCAGGTAAGGATGGCGGACGAAACCTCGTTGTTCCGAACATCAAGGCCGTCGATAAGATGAGCTTCAAGCAGTTTCTCGCCGCATTCGACGATTTGATCTCCCGCGCCAGAAAAGGCAAGTTGGAAGTGCCGGATTATGAGGGAACCTCGGTCAGCATCACCAATCCAGGTACGCTCGGAACCGTGAGTTCGATGCCCAGGCTGATGAAAGGGCAAGGCGCCATCATTGCCACCGGCGCGATGAACTACCCAGCCGAATTCCAAGCGATGAGTCAGGACATCCTGAACCAGCTCGGCATTTCGAAAGTCATGGCCATGACGTGCACCTATGATCATCGCATCATCCAAGGCGCGGAATCCGGTGAGTTTCTGTCTAAAGTCCATGCCCTGCTCAACGGTGAAGAAGATTTTTACGACGGCATTTTCTCCGATCTGGAGATTCCATACAAGCCGCTTCCGTACGGATTGGACATCAACACCGGATTATTCAATGGTGCCAGCGGTGAAGTGAACCGCAAAGCGATCGCGGTGATCCAGCTGATTTACACCCATCGCAGCAAAGGCCACCTTCAAGCCGATATCAATCCGCTTCGACGCGACCCGGCCCACAACATGGAATTGGAATTGGCCAATTACGGATTGTCGATGTGGGATCTAGACCGCACCTTCTACTGCGCCGGATTGGGAGGCAAGGAAAAAGCCACACTACGCGACATCATGCAGATCCTTCGAAACACGTATTGCGGCAAGATCGGAATCGAATACATGCATGTTCAGGAAACCGATGAGCGTCATTGGCTACGCGATCGGATGGAATCGACACAGAACAACCCGACATTATCGAAAGACGAGAAGCGTACGATTCTTCGGAAACTGAATCGCGCATCAGCATTCGAGGAGTTTTTGCATAAGAAGTTTGTCGGTCAAAAACGCTTTTCGCTTGAAGGGGCCGATTCACTCATTCCGATGCTCTATCATATGTTGGAAGAAGGCGGAAATCAAGGATTGAGGGAAGTCGTGCTGGGCATGGCTCATCGCGGACGCCTGAACGTGCTCGTGAATACCATGGGCAAATCGTACAAGAAAGTGTTCGCTGAATTCGAGGGCAACATCGATCCGTCCAATTTCCATGGCTCCGGTGATGTGAAATACCACCTGGGCTCTGTTGGTTCCCATACGACGGCAAGCGGACAAACCGTTCGCTTGCAACTGCTTCCGAATCCGAGTCACCTCGAAGCCGTGAATCCAGTGGCTGAAGGCGCCGCCCGTGCCCGTCAAGATTTATTGGTTCCCGGAGAGGATGTGGGCGTCGTATTGCCGCTTTTGATCCATGGGGATGCGGCCTTCGCCGGTCAAGGCGTTGTGCCGGAAACCTTGAACATGTCGCAGTTGGAAGGTTACAGCACCGGTGGCACCATCCATGTGATCATCAACAACCAGATCGGTTTCACCACCCTTCCGCGTGACGGACGCTCCACGATGTATGCCTCCGATGTGGCCAAGATGATTGAAGCGCCGATTTTCCATGTGAATGGCGATGAACCCGAAGCCGCGATTCTGGCCATGCGCCTCGCGCTTGACTATCGCCAGAAATTCGGAAAAGATGCGGTGATCGACTTAATCTGCTATCGCAAGCACGGACACAACGAAGGCGATGAACCGGCATTCACACAACCAGGGCTGTATAAAGAGATCCACTCGCATCCGTCTGTTCGCGAAATCTATGGTCATGAGTTGATCCGCAAAAAAGCGCTCTCACAAGAGGAAGTAGACACCATCATCAAAGAATTCGATGATATTTTGGAGGAGGCATTCACGGAAGCGAAAAGCGCACCTGCGTTTGAAGTGAAAGAAGAGCACATGCATCGTCCAGATACCTTGCAAAAGAACCGGGATACGACAGTGGATACCAGTTATCCGGCTGACAAATTGCAAGACATCGCTCTGAAATTGAACACGATGCCGACGCAATTCGACACCAATCCGAAGTTGCTTCGCATTCTGGCCAAACGTCATGAAATCGTGGCGAACAACGAGAAGAAAATCGAATGGGGCTTCGCTGAAGCACTTGCATTCGGTTCATTGGTTATGGATGGCATCGATGTGCGCCTGAGCGGACAGGATTGCGAGCGTGGCACCTTCTCGCATCGCCATAGCGTGCTTCATGGAACCGAATCGTTGGAACGCCACATCCCGCTGAATCATATCGCCGAGACTCAAGGCAAATACATGGTCCATAACTCCTTTCTTAGCGAATATGCGGTGCTTGGGTTTGAGTTTGGCTATAGCGCCACTCGTCCTGATGCGCTGGTCATTTGGGAAGCGCAGTTCGGGGATTTCGGAAACGGCGCACAGATCATCATCGATCAGTTCATTTCATCGGCCGAAGCGAAATGGGGACAAAAAACCGGTGTGGTGATGTTGCTCCCGCATGGCTATGAAGGACAAGGACCCGAGCATAGTTCGGCCCGACTCGAACGCTATTTGCAGCTTTGCGCGGAAGACAACATGCAAGTGGTGAACGTGACCACCCCTGCGCAGTATTTCCACCTGTTGCGCCGTCAAGCTTTGCAGGATAAGAAGAAACCATTGATTGTGATGTCGCCGAAAAGCTTGCTACGTCACCCGATGGCGGTTTCAAGCACGCAAGATTTGGCAAGCGGACGATTCAGACCGTTGATGGGAGATGAATCGGCAACGGATCCATCCGTCATCGAACGCGTCGTCTTCTGTTCAGGAAAAGTTTATTACGATTTGCTGAAATATCAGCAGGAACAGGATGTCCGCAATGTGGCCATCATTCGCATCGAGCAAATCTATCCGTTCCCGGATCAGGACGTAATCGACACGTTGAAATATTTCAATCACGCGAAATCCGTGATCTGGTGCCAAGAAGAACCCAAGAACATGGGCGCGTGGAGCTTTGTGGCACCACGGATCTTCTCTGAGCTTCAGCCGGGGCAACACCTGCATTTCGTGGGTCGCGCGGCGTCGGCCTCACCCGCTACAGGCTCGGCCAAAGTGCATGCGGTAGAACAGGAGCGCTTGGTTTCGCAGTCGCTGACGATCGCTTAACGCAAACCGCCAGGAACGCCTTTGCAGATACGGCTTACCGCGTCGTGACTGTGAAGGCTTTCCATGTGCACGCATCGCACAACAAAATCTTTCACGGCCGGATGCGTGTTCAAGGCACCGAACAAGAGGCGTGCGGCGTCTTCCACGAATTTCTGGTAAGCTCCGTTTAGCTCGGCAAACGCTTGCTCGTCTTCACGACGCACCATCACTTGTGTCTCGGTCTGAAGGGCTTCAAGGGCCACATCCACCAGATCTTCCACATAAATGGCTTCGTTCAGCTCTAGCGTGATGTAAGCCACACTGCGTTGGCTGTGCGGGATGGCGACCACATCACGCGTCTCGCGGGCATGTTCGGCCAATTCATACGAGCACGGACAGGCGCTGCTGTATACAAATTCCATATGCATGTATCGGCGGAAGCGTCCGGTCTCATCCATCACTCCTTCGTGAGACACGGAATAGTACTGATAGCCTTCCAACTCGGAGCGGAGGCTCGGCTTCATCATCGGATAATTGACACTCAGTTGCACATAAGCGGATTTCGCTTTGAGGTCTTCCTTGTACATCCGCAGGATATATTCGAGCACATCCTGATGAAAAAGTTCATCTTTGAACTTATAAAACGACCGCATGATGCGGCTCATGTTGATGCCTTTCTTGCCCGCTTCGAGTCCTACATATCCGTCGACGGATGTTTCAAGGAGCAGGGTTTCGCCCGAACGGGTCGGGTAGCGAAGCGGCAGACGGAAATTGGAAATTCCGACTTGTTGAATAGGGACATTCGCACCTTCGATAAGCGATGAGGGACCGTTCTGCAAATCGGGCAGACTGGCACGGTACTCATCGGTCACTACAAAAGAGGGGTCGTAAATGCGTTTCAACGTCGAGGAGATCATAGATGTAAAGGTAAGGATTCTCAATAGGATAAAGGATAACCGCCAAAACGACGGAATCATTCACCGATCGATCCGAAATTCGGCGCTATTGCGCTCCGTTTCGTACAACTTGACGCTGACGAGTCTGGAGCCTTGCGACGCAGCGGCTTCCACAGGAAGACGAATTTGCTCATAGAACGATTTCACGAGATTCTCGGATGATGGGATGATGCCCTGAAGGAAATCCACATCCAGATTCAGATTCTTATGATCGCATTTGGAGAGGATGTGTTCGTCAAGTATGGCTCTCAACACACCCAAATCCATCACATATCCGGTATCGGGATCGGGTTCGCCGGCCACGGTCACTTCCAATGTGTAATTGTGTCCGTGCCAGTTGGGATGGTTGCAAGGGCCGTAGACCGCTTGGTTCCACTCATCCGATTTAGCTGGATTGTGCAACCGATGCGCGGCATTGAAATGAACTTTGCGGGTAACGTGAATCATGGTGGAACCAACATGCGAGCAGTGCGGAATGTTCCGACCAAGCTACTGATTTCCGTAAAAATAAAAAGGGCGGAGCTTTTCACAGCTCCGCCCTTCGGTTGGATGAATAAATCTGTTATCAGACTACTTCATCAACAACATCTTCTGCGTTTGTGTGTAGGTGCCCACCTGCAAACGGTACAGATATACACCGGAAGCGAGGTTTGTGGCATTGAAATTGACTTCGTAGGTACCAGTTACTTGGGCACCATCAACCAGAACAGCGACTTCACGACCCATCACGTCATAGACGGAGAGGCGGACGTGGCCAGATTCTGGCAATTCATAACGAACCACGGTGCTAGGGTTGAACGGATTCGGGTAGTTACCGAGCTCGAACGCGCGAACCACTTCGGATTTCGACTCTTCGATATCGGTTGGGGACCCTGCTACCAAGTAGTTTTTCTCGTCGAGGGCTGTCCATCCTTTCATCCAGTTGTAGCGGCCAAACGCACCGGTGTAGTTCACAGTTGTGAACCATGCATCAGCGGGAATGGAGACTTGCGTACCGTCGAGGGCTGGGCTTCCTGGAGCTGGACGTGGGTCCAAGCCACCGTTCGTAGTGCGTGAGATGCTGCGGAACATCGGATCGGCGATGCGGTTGGCATTGGCCACGTTACCCAAGTGGGCGTTGGCATAGGCCTGTGGTGCGAACTGCGTGAGTCCGTTACCTGCGCCGAAACCGAACCAGATGTTGTTGCGGAACAAGAGGTCGCCGGCTTCCAAACGAGCGCGCGAGTCGAATTCGGTGGTCGCACCGACGTCTTCGATCGAGATGCCTGTTGCATGATGCTCAGCGAAGATGGAGTTGTAGAACTTACCA
>JBGTBY010000009.1:0-63484 GCA_041749075.1 Balneolales bacterium
CCGAACCAGATGTTGTTGCGGAACAAGAGGTCGCCGGCTTCCAAACGAGCGCGCGAGTCGAATTCGGTGGTCGCACCGACGTCTTCGATCGAGATGCCTGTTGCATGATGCTCAGCGAAGATGGAGTTGTAGAACTTACCACCGGAGTTGTCGCGGAGGATGATCAACTGACCACCGTCGCCCGAGTTGGTGCCTACGATCGAGGTACCGGCTCCAAGGATGGTCAGGTTCGATACCACTGGGATGGTGAACGGCGTGGTGTTCTCGTCGCCGATGGCGCCGTCAAGCTCCATGCCACGACCGAAACCGCTCGCACTTTGATTTTGAATCGCAAACCAGAATTGGCCACGACCACGGAAACCTTCGTCCCAATCGTACGCGTCATCGGTATTGAATGCGGAGACCAGATATTTGGCATCCACGGTTCCACCGAACCACTCGAAGCCGTCATCGTCCGAAGCGAACGATTCGACATACTCAATGGTGGTTCCGCGACCGACGCCACCCATGGTCAAGCCTTGGATTTCGTTACCGGCCACATCACCGATGGCAATACCCGTGTGACGGATCGACACATAACGGATCACTCCGGAGTTGTCGTCGTCGTTGGTGCCACCGTATTCAGCCAAGATTTGCGGATTGGCGATCTCGTTGAGACCTTCGATCAGGCGCAAACCACCCACGGATGGGTTGTTGGTTCTTGCAGCACCCAATACAACGAGTCCGCCCCAAAGGCCACGGTCGTCTTTGTCCAAGTTGCCGTTCAAATTGTCTTGAATCGAGGTCATGATGATCGGACGATCCGCCGTTCCCTCAGCGAAGATCTGCGCGCCGCGTGTGATCACCAATCCTTTGGCGTTGTTTCCAACACCAAGGTCGAATTTGATAACCGTTCCAGCCTCGATATACAGGCGCGAACCGTTTTTGACATAAAGCATGTCTTTAACATTGTATACCTTGTCGGCGGTCCAATAATAAGTAGCGTTCACAGCGAAGTCATTATTTCGGACTTCGACTGTAGTTTGAGCTTGAATGGCCATCGGAATGAGGGCCAATAGGATGAGTAGTGTTTTTTTATACATAGGTTTAGTTATATTCCGTAGCTGATTCCGAATGAAAAGGTTCTTCCGAGACTGAAACGTTGCGTGTCATAGTACACGCCGTTGAATTCCTGTGTGTAGCGTACCGTTGGGTTTAATAGATTTTTTGCGCTTCCTGATAATTCAAATCGACCAAAGGATTTACGGAGAAGGACATCCACACTGGTGACCGCTTTTTCATAAATGTCTGGTGCGGCACCGACCGAAACTGCGTGCAACCGGTCACCGAAACGGTTGATGCTCAAGTCCGCTGAAAATCCGTTGGACAAATTCTGATAGGAGAGATCGAAATTGACGATGTAAGGAGATTGACCGGCAAGGGAGCGCGTTGAACGGGCATCCGAGTCGTTGATCCGAATGTTGAAGAGTTCGTTTTTCGGGATGTCCACGTAACTGTTCACATAAGTGAAGTTGGTGGCGACTGAGAATGAATTGAGCAAATCGTGCACGAAACCCAAATTCTTGCGAATCTCCATTTCCACACCATATACTCGTCCCGACCGTACGTTCTGTACTGTCATATTCTTACTCACTTCGGGACGAATGGCGCGCTCGATCGGGTTTGTCAAATTCTTGTAAAACCCACTAACTGCAATCAATTCACCCGGATTCGGATACCATTCGTAACGAACATCCATATTTCGGATGAGGGTGCGGGTGATTGTATCATTTCCTGTGAATACGAATGATCCGTAGAAGTCGAATGTGGCATAAGGTGCCAATTCTCTAAAGGTCGGTCTCGCCACGGTGTGTGTGTACGCCAAGCGCAAATTCATCGTCTCGTTCAACGCGTATATCGCGGTCAAACTTGGCAGCCAATCGGTATTATCGAGCTCACCTCGAGCCAAGGTTGTATCGCGACTGATTGCGTTGATTTTCACATCTTCGACTCGAGCACCAGCAATGACTTTAAGAGCACCTAAGGGCATTTCGAACATGAGATAGGCGGCACGGGTCTCACTATCGGCATCGTAGCTGTTTTTCGGGGACGTCGCATCCGTGATATAATTTCCGAACACGTATCGATTCGTCGTATCTACCACACCCACGTGACCGAAGTATTGGTTCCAATCCAAGTCGAAATCGGTGAAGGTTTGCGTGGAACGACCTTGATAATAATCGAAGCGGTTTTCCGTAAAATCACGGTTCACGGCTTGGTAGAACAAGCCGGTCTTGATTTTGAATGTGCCGGTTTTCGAATGGGCAGGATATGTCAGATCAATTGTGCCCGTGCGATTGTCTTCGCTCAGATCTCGGAAGAATCTAGATGGGCGTGCATACAAGCCATTCGATAGCGAATAGGTTTGGCCGCCGTTTTCAAGATCGATGACTCCGTTTTCCAAGAACCGCAGATCAGGTTGTTCTTGTCTGTTATCCGCAGTACTTAAATTCCAATCCACACTCAGATCACGGAGTGATGCCAACTGATGACTTCCCATCAATTGATACGACTGCAGGCTACGCTGGGTGTATTCCAACACACGCGATTCAGATGCGGAAAAGTCCGCTTCATTGGCTTCATCCCAATACCCTTTGATATGTCGGCCAGTGGAACTTCCACTTTGTGTGCGCATGGTATTGAACGTGAAACGGTTCGACGCATTTGGTTTGTAGGATACCGATCCAAGCAAACCGATATCGACATCCCTCGATGTTTTGCTATCGCTCATTTCATTGATGGGGGTCAATGAAGCGGTCTCATCGATCGAACCGACCATCTTGTAAATTCCAATCGCACCATCCGTGTAGGATGAGGTCGATTGTTTGTACGAACCGCCTAGTACATAACCGAACAAACCGATTGGAGAATCAAACTGACTACCCATGGAGATTCCGAAATTCCGATTGATCGGGGTGTTGACGGATGTGGGTGCCATCTCCGGACGAAATGAACGACTGAGGCGGTCAAGTTCCGCTGCTTTAGTGGCATCGAATTGAGCTTCGATATGAGACGGAACAACTGGGGAATTCCGCAATTCAGCGGGAAGTGCGCGCAACCCATCATCATAGCCGAGCCAATCCGTCGAGCTTTGAACTGGTAATAAACCCTTGTTGAACGTCGTCATGGAGTTGTACGACGACGACAACGATACGCTGATCGAATAATTCTCTGGAAACTGCTTGGTGGCCACATCCACCAAACCACCCGAAAAGTTACCTGGACGGTCTGGGGTGAATGTTTTCAATGTCACCACGTTGTCAAGCAACTTGGATGGGATCAAATCCAACTGGAACGCTTTTTTGTCCGGGTCGGCGCTTGGCAGCTCAATGCCGTTCAAATGCGTGCTGGTGTAGCGGTCGCCCAAACCACGGACATATACGTACTTGCCTCCAACAACACTCGCCCCGGTCACTTTGGACATCGCTTCTGCGACGTTTCCTGCCCCGGTTCGTGAAATTTGTTCTGTTGAAATACCGTCTTGGAAGGCGATGGCACGACGTTGCATGGATAGCAAAGCGGCGGCGGTTTCTCGGTTGGCCTCAGCAGTGACAGTGATTTCAGACAACCCAAAGGTGTCTGATTCCATCATCACATTCACAATGGTGGCCTCGTTCGCTTTCACGACCACACCTGTGATGGTGACGGTTCTGTAGGTGATATAGCGAAAGATGATGGTATACGTACCGGGTTCAAGACTTCCGAGGGTGTACGCCCCCTCGAAATCGGTTGTGGTACCACGAGTGGTACCCTCTATCAGGATGTTGGCGCCAAATAGGGCTTCTCCACTGCCCGATTCGACCACTTTACCGGTGATGCGACCATTTGATTGAGCGTAGACGGAAGTGATCAGACCAAAAGACAGGAAAAGACCGAGCGCAGAAGTCAGGATGCAGGAAGATGTTGCTTTCATGCATCAAAACTATCCACCACATGTTGTTCGACTGTTTCTTTTGTGTTAAGAAACTGTTACCTCGGGCTTGTCCTCCGACTTCATACCCGCCTTATCCTGAGCTGCTTCGCGCGTTCCGATGTTACGGAGTTTCTCCACATCGGCGCGGGTCATCGGATAATTCCCATTCGGCCGCTCACCAAGCATATCCACCAAATCGGACGCATTCAGAATCTCTTTTTCAAGCAAGGTTTTCGCCATCATTATCAACGTTTCCTTATGCGAAAGAAGCATCACTTTGGTGCGCTGATAACACTCATCCACCACTTTATGGATCGCTTCGTCAATCTTGCGAGCTGTGTCTTCGGAGTATTTTCGGTTGAAACCGAAGCTGTTATCCGGATTCTGGGAATCGTAATACGAGATGTTTCCAAGCTCTTCACTCATCCCATACACCGCCACCATCGCGAAGGCCATGTTGGTGATGCGTTCGAGGTCGTTCTGAGCGCCGGTGGAAACTTTTCCAAAAATAATGTCCTCCGCCACACGTCCGCCCAACAACGCACAAATTTTATCAATGAGTTCTTCTTTGGTCATCAGGAAGCGATCTTCCAATGGCGTTTGAAGGGTATAGCCGAGCGCGGCGAGTCCGCGTGGCACGATGCTCACTTTCATGACGGGATCGGTATGTTCCAAGAACCATCCAACAATGGCATGACCCGATTCATGATAGGCCACGATCTCGCGCTCGTTCGCACTGATGATCTTGTTCTTTTTCTCGAGCCCGGCGATCACACGCTCAATGGCGTTCTGAAAATCTTCCATGTGAATGCGCTCTTTGTTCTTGCGAGCGGCCATCAACGCGGCTTCATTACACATGTTCGCGAGTTCTGCACCCGCAAAACCAGGAGTTTGGGATGCGAGTAGTTTCAGGTCCACATCCTCTGAAATCTTCAATTTCTTCGCATGAACTTGAAGGATCTCGACACGGCCTTTCAAATCCGGCTTATCAATAAGAATCTGACGATCAAAACGTCCTGGACGCATCAACGCGGAATCTAAAATATCCGGACGGTTGGTTGCCGCCATGATGATGACGCCTTTGTCGGTTCCGAATCCATCCATCTCGGACAAAAGTTGGTTCAAGGTGTTTTCGCGCTCATCATTCGAGCCGGCCATGGCGTTGCGTCCGCGTGACCGACCGATGGCGTCGATCTCATCAATGAAAATGATACATGGCGCCTTTTCTTTGGCTTGTTTGAACAAATCACGAACACGTGCCGCGCCCACACCGACAAACATTTCCACGAAGTCCGATCCCGAAAGACTGAAGAAAGGCACATCCGCCTCTCCCGCTGTGGCTTTGGCCATCAGGGTTTTACCGGTTCCCGGAGGGCCGACTAGCAACACGCCTTTCGGAATCACGCCACCGAGTTTGGTGAATTTCTTTGGATTACGCAGGAATTCGACCACTTCTTCGACTTCTTCCTTGGCTTCTTCCAATCCGGCCACGTCTTTAAATGTCACTTTGCCTTCAGAACCTTTGTCGTACAGCATCGCTTTGTTCTTGCCGATGTTCAGCACTTGCTGACCCGGGTTCATCCGGCGTAACACAAACATCCAGAACACAACCAATATCACAATGAAGAAGAGCCATGAGACGAGTCCACCCATCCAATTTTCTTCTGTACGTGCATCATATTTCACTCCATGCTCATCCAATAGGGGCCGGATGTCATCATCCACAAACTTGATCGTCGTAAAGCGGTTCGTTGCCGTGGGTTCCTGCAATTGAAAGCGCGTGGATGGAGCCTGAGGCAGTTTGATGTCGCCGCTATCGAGAGCTTGCTGGCTGAATGTTCCTTCGATGTTGATGCTGTTCACAACAACCACTTCGTCCACATACCCTTTTTTCACATAATCCAAAAAGGTGGAATACTCGATCCGATTGGACGCTTCCGGTAGAAAAAACAGGGAGTGGATGGTCAACAATCCGAGGAAAATCAACAAATAAATCCAGATGGATACTTTCGGTCCTGCTGATCCTGATTCCGGTTTCTTTACTTCTTTTGGGGCTTTTTCGGCCATGTTTGTCTAAATAAAAGTATCTCTTGTGTACGATGCGAACATCGGATCCCTAAACGGCTTCGCCGTCGAAAGATACGATATCCCCTTCAGCCGATTGCATGTTGATGCCTTCTTGACGGGGTACCACCTTCCCGATGATGGTGATATCCTTGTAAACGGCGGATAACCGGTTAACGTCTGCTTCACTCATGGTGAACAGTAATTCATAGTCCTCACCGCCTTGCAACGCATATTGATCCACATCTTCTTCAAACTCATCCGCAACCGCGCGGGTGTCGAGTGATACAGGTAACGCCGCGGCATAGATATACATTCCCACGTCCGAGGCATTTCCCAATTGGATCAATTCTCGAAGCATGTGTTTGCTCACATCAATCATCGCACTAGGACGAATGTCCATTTCATGAAACTGACGGATCAGGCGGATGGCGGCATTCGGCACCAATTGCCGACGCACCACATATTCGTACGAGGTCAAATCAGGCTGAACGGCGTTCTCGCCGGTATCCTGCCAATAGCGTTTTTCCCGAAGCAGGATCTTGAGTCCGGCATATGCCGCGCCCAGATCGCCGCTCACGCATAGTGCATCGCCGGGACGTGCGCCAGATCGATACGTGATGCGGTCGTTGCGAACCGTGCCTTGTGCGGTCACTGTGATGGCCAAAGAGCCTGGTGATGCGGTCACATCCCCTCCAACCAACACCAAATCCAGTTCCCCATTCGCTTTGGCGATGCCTTCATATAAGGAATCGATCATTTCCAGGCTGATGCGGTTCGGAATGGCCAAGTTCACGAGGATGGTTTCCGGAATTCCGTTCATCGCGAGGATGTCACTTACCACCGCGTTCACAAGCTTATATCCGAGATGGTGGAACGGCGTGTAGGTGAGATCGAAATCGACCCCTTCCACGAAGGTTTCGGTTGTTAGTACAATGGACGTCTCATCATCTTTGCGGATGATGGCGGCATCATCGCCGATTCCCTTGGATGTGGCGTTCGCGGCGATGCGGCGAATCAAGCCATCCCGTCCGAGTTGTTCGATAGTGGTGAACGAAGAGGTCATGCGAAGAACAAATAAAAAAAAAGCCGCTCCGGTAATCCGAAACGGCTTGAAGATACGAAATCGACCTGAATCTAAAGCTGACGCCTTGTGGAGTAGTTGATCTGCAAGGTGCCTGCTTGACGTAATTCCTGTTGGACATCCGTCACCATTCCCATTTCCGAATCGGTATCCACTCGAAGGGATACGATCAATTTGGGCTGCTCAACCAGTTTGTCGTACATGATCCGGCGGATATAGGTGAGATTGTCGATGAGGGCATCATCAATCTGCACTTTGGTTTCGCCATAGGTGTTTCCACCCAAGACTTCCGGACCGATATACAGATAGCTGATCAAGCGTTTCTGTTCGATTTTCTCGATGTTGACCGCCTTCACCAATTGCACACGAACTTGGAGTGTGACCTCGCGAAGTACCGTGGTAACCATGAAGAAGATCAGCAACATGAACACGATATCGGGCATCGCCGTGGTCGGGATTTCCTGTTTCGTGTTGGCGCTTTTCTTTTTGAAGTTGGACATGAATGGCTCCTGAGATCAGTTTCCGGTGCCCTTGTCGGGCTCGGCGATGGATACGTTCATTGGATAGATCTCTTTGATCTCGTCTTCCCGTCCGTTCAGGCGTGTTTTGTACAAATCGTACGGCACGCCCGCCCGGGTCATGGACACTCCGTCGCGCAATTCCTTGTAAGCGGCGCGTACTTCATCCATCATGCTGATGTACGTTCTGTACGGCGTCTGCCTATCGGTTTTGATCGAGACGATAGCGGCATTCGGGTTGATGGAAAGATTTTCGTCGCGACCGTTGTTGTCGACAAACTCGATCACACGCGTTTTCACTTCCTGGACGGAGGCCGGGCGCTCGTTGATCAGGATCAGCCCTTGCGAGTTGACCAGAATCTTAAGCAGGTTCCGTTCACGGATAGGTGGCGGTGGATTGGTTGGATCCGGTGGTGGTGGCAGCACCATCCCGATACCGGTGTCGGTGTCGATCGTGGTTACGACGAGGAAGAAGACCAGGAGAAGGAACGCGATATCCGCCAGCGAGCTGGAAGGAATCTCGGGATCGGTTCTGCCTCTTTTCTTACGCAGCATAGGGTTCCTTCAATCGGGATTTACTTGAACGTGCCGCGAAGGCCCGATGCAAATATGAATATAATCATGACGGCGATCATGGCGATCAACGTTCCGATTCCAGCTTGAGTGAAATCTCCGAAGAACGCATACAGAGCACCAAAGATGACAAAGGGCAACATCACAACCGCGATCTTGCTCCATTCATGCCGGCCGCCGATCAAATTCTTGACACCGAACCCGAGCACCACAAGTATGCCGATGGCGGTCAAAAGAAGGAAGAGGCCTAGCGATAGACTTACAATGTCAAAGTTTTCCATATTAGGCTAAGGTTTTGCCTTGTTTCATGAGGGCGATGGAGTCGATCAAGACGATGGAGCTTTCTTCCATGTCAACGATCAAGCGATCGATTTTAGACACCACGTAGTTATAACCCACTTGAAGCAAGATGGCGCCCATCAGACCAGCAACGGTCGTCAACAAAGCCACTTTGATACCACCGGCAACCAAGGAAGGAGAAATGTCGCCCGCCGCTTCGATAGCGTCGAACGCTTCCACCATCCCGATAACCGTTCCCAAGAACCCGAACATCGGAGCCAAGGAAATGAACAGGGACAACCATACCAGACCACGCTCCATGAAGCTCATCTCGATCGAACCGTAGGCTTGGATGGCTTTTTCAGCGGCTTCAATGCCCTCGTCTGCGCGAAGCAAACCGGCTTGGAATACGGAAGCAACAGGTCCACGAGTTTGCGAACAGATTTCTTCAGCGGCGGCGATCCCACCGGTGTTCAATGCGTCTTTAACAGCAAGAATGAATTTCCGAGTGTTGATGTCCGCACGGTTAAGTGTGATCACACGCTCAAGGAAAATGGCTAGGCCAAGTACTACGCACACAAGTGTCGGCCACATGAATGCGCCACCTTGGTTAAAGTAAACGACCAGCACATTGAAAAAGCCGTCTCCGGCCGAAGCCTGCATTAGCAAGGTGCCAATTGACAAGGACATATATACTCCAGATTTCGAGTTGGTTGATATGAATCAGGTTGAAAAGTATGGTTATGATAGTCGAATTTGCTCAGAATGTCAAAGTCGCATTTTGATTAAAACCCTATCTTAAATGGTACCAACACCACTTTCACATGCGCTTTTTGATTGTATCGATACTGTTTCTTTTACACTTCAGCCCTCTTCTCGCCCAAGATTCCCTCCTATTTGTTGTCCGTGTGGACGACATTACCTCTCGAACAACCTCCTCACAATACATGCCACGAGGCATCCTGCCGTTCCAAAATATGATGGAATCGAAGGGTGCTAAGGTCTCCTGGGCGGTGATGCCGGCCCGACTCGCCGAACCCGGCGTGAACACCGGCGGAGAACTGGGTCGACAACTTCGCGAAACCCACTCGCGCGGGCATGAGATCGTTTTACATGGGTTTGATCACATTTGCGATTTTGATGGAAATTCGGGTCATGAGATGTATCACCCCAGCCATGCTCCGTTTACTTATGCCGAGCAATCTGCCACCATCAACAAAGGTCTCAAACTGCTGGCCGACAGTGTGAACGGTTTGCGTCCCACCTCGTTCATCCCGCCAGGTCATTTTAGTGATGCGACCACACATCAGGTTCTATCCGATGAAGGCTTTCGTGTGATCGGTATCGGTGCGGCGCCAGGGAATGTGCTTCCGGGATTCCATAACATCGGAACCAGCGAAGATTTCAACTGGGCGCTCACCCAAAACTCTTATGTCGCCAAACGCACCGAAACACTGAAAGACATCCGAGCCAAGGCGGCGTCTCAAGGTCATTACACATTTTTACTTCACGACCCCTTCACGCGTCCGGGCTACCTGAACGGACTCGTGATCCAATGGGCCGGGGAAATCCTGGATTCAGTGAAGGTGGAATATGGAAGCCGGCTTCGCTTCGTCACCATCCGCGAATTGGGTGAAGCGCTGACACAAGTACCCACATCCATCGAGACAGATGATGTTCTTGCGAACGACATCCAATTGCTCGGCAATTACCCCAATCCCTTCAATCCGTCCACACAGATTCGATTTTCTCTACATACGTCCCACGTCATTCGTCTCACGGTCCACGACATCCTCGGTCGCGAAATCGCTGTTTTGACCGATGGCGTGATGCCGGCTGGAACTCATTCTGTGACATTCGACGCAGGAACCCGGGCTAGCGGCGTCTATTTGATCCGACTCACATCCGGCACGAACGTCCTCACTCAAACCATGATGCTGGTCCGCTGATCAGAATACGGCGGTCATGGTCATGCGAACGGTTTGAATCGGCGCACCGGCTTGGCGTGTGCGTCCGTCATATTGCAATGATGCCCGAACTTGCTCGCTGGTCGCCACATTCACGTTCAACGTCCAATACATTGACCGCCCGATACCGGCGCCTTCGGTGAGTTCAAATTCGGACAGAGGCGATGGCGTCCCACTCAACGTGATGCTCCGAAACTCCACCCCGCTGAACACATTCCATGATGTCCAGATCCGGGATGTGCTCTCCACTTTCACCCGAACCGCGCTCGCATCGACGGGCTGAGCCGGGGCTTCATCCCGCTTCTGCTGCACACTGAAGCGGATATGACCCTGCCAGGCGGATGTGGGCCAGAACCGAACATAGGGCGCGATCATCCATCCGTCGATGTCCATATTCCGGAATGCGGCATCCCGACTTTCAACCGACCGACCCGCGTTTTCCGCTTCCATCCCGATCAGCGCAATCCGCTCAAACCGGTACTCGCCCGACACGCCGAACCGATGCTGAGTCGACGTTTCCGGACCCAGCACTTGCTGCATCTTCCCACGACTCACATCGGATGTCAGTCTCATGCTCCAACTCGAGCTGCGTTGGAACAGATCGATGTGATTGGTCAGGCGGATGCGGCCATTCACCGTTGTGCTGTCATTCTGAAACGCCGACCAACGAAGCAGATAAATATCGGATGGGGTTTGTGTGCGGTTCTGTTCCCTCAGATCGAAGGAGCCTCTGTAGCGGATTTGGCTCAAAACCGCATTTCCGGGAAACCAATGGACGGGATCGAGCACCCAATTCACCCGCGAATCAACCGATACGATCGGAAATACGTCTTCCGACGGACGAAATTGCTTGATGTAGGTGCCTTCATTGGGTGTGGTCTCCGGAAAAAACTCATCCACCTGCCGGACGCCATCATTGTTCAAATCGATCCATACATATTGACCCGATTCGGGTCCCACTTCCAAATAGGTCTCATCCAACAAAGCGCGGCTTTCTGTGTTCACTTCGTGCGAAAACCGGACACTGAACGCCCGATTCGGCGCTTCGATATCGGTATCGGAACGAAGAGTGATGCCTCGCGAGGTTTCATTCAGCACGCCGGATGTCGGGTCCGTCGCGAATTGCCTGTTCCGAAACACGAGTCGATTCTGCGTTCGCACCCAGGTGCCGGGATCCAGCACCACATCCCCTTCCCAGGTCGTGCTTTCGGCGGTTCGTAGGTATCGTTCGGATTTGGATTGCTCTTCGATCCGATGTCCACGGAAGATCGCGGCGCTCACCCATCCCATTTGGTCCATCATCAATCCCGGTGTCAAATCTAGATAACGGGTTTCTCTCTCGGCTTCACGCTGTTCGGCATCCCACCGAAAAACCGGGGTCAATTTCCATGGATAGCGGATGTCGCCATCGGTCCGGGCTGCGAGTCCATAAGTGGATGAGGTTCGTTCCCCATCCGCTCGTAGCATCGGAAAACCGGGTTCTGCCGTGTCCAGATCAAATCCGGCTCGGTTGCTTTCGAAGGCACCCCGACGCAAAAACCCACCGAAGACACGGAACCTCGATTGAGGCGATATCGCATACCCCAGATCGATGTCATTCACGATATCTTCGCCTGCCGCGGTGATTGGCACATTCCATTTTCGGTCGAATTCGACATCGCGGATGCGGTCGAAGAACGCGGTGTTGCGTCCTAAATAGCGGTGCTGTGCGGATCCATACAACCGACCCGAGAATACCGCCGCCGTTCTCCATCCGTAATCGACATTGTCGGAATTATCGCGTTGCGAAAACCGGTTCTTGTCCAACACACTCATCATCACTTCGGTTTCAAGAGCGATGGTGGATGTGAGCGTGATGGATGAATAACCCGACAACAATTGTTGCTCCTGCGGTGCGATGAGTGTTCGAAATGGCTCGAAATCACCATTTCCGGCACCGACAAACTGATACACCACGGAATTCGCGAAGGAAGGAATACTTCTATAAGACCCCGCGCCGGATTCCACCCTTGAAAAAAACACACGGAATACGCCATCCGGATCCCCAGGGCGATGTTCGTAAATCGTTGTCGGGATGCCGCCGATTAGAGAATCGCGTTTCACATAGAGCACATAATCGGCATCGAGGCGAAATCCGACCGAATCCGCACCCGAGACCACTGCAAGAGATCGATCATCCCCGGCGAGTCGCAAAACCTCTCTTTCCTGCTCAGTAATGCCGACGGATTCCGTGAAACGGATATCGTCTGCTTCGCGGATGTAGCTGAATCCGAACGCCATCCGCCCATCCAACAACAATGGGGATGTGGCCTGCGCGGCAAGGAGCGAGCGAGAATAGGACGAGCTCAGATACTGATAATCGACCACGATGCGATGATCGGCGCGGATCAACCGACGATTCGTGAAGGTGATTTCCCCCAAGCCATAATCAATCACATAATCCTGGTCTTGTCCGCGGCGCAAAAGAACCCCATCCAAAAACACTCGCTCGGTTCCGGCCAGAACAACCACGAACGGTTCGTCGGATGCGCCCGTGAGTCGATACGGCCCCTGAATGCCGTCAGACGCGCGCAAGGTCGTGGTTCGGAAGTTTCCCCGCATTACCGCCGCGGCCGCGGTGTAGGACCCGGCAGGGGTATTGGATCGCACCTCAACCCCTTGCAGCCGACGGGAGAATCGCGCGAAATGACTTCCATCCAGATTCACATCGATATCCCCCATCTGCATGGACGCGTTCGGATGGATGAGGCGCACATACACTTGATCGAATTCGCGCAGGGTTTGGGTGGTACCGTCGGGCTGGATGGGGGTTGATCGGTCCGTCAGCGATGCGGTGATGAAGATAGAATCGGTGATGTAGCCGCTCACATCGAATTGGAGTCCGCTTTCCAATGTGAGGTCCCGATCCGATCCAATCTGAAGGCCACGTGTGAAACTCCCGCTTTTCTGAAGTCGGTTGTCGCCGAATAACGGTTCTTGCCGTCGTGTGATGGTTGGTGAAGCGCTGCTCTCGCCACCATCCCATTGTCCGCGTGTGCGAATGATTGGAAGCGGGAGAGTGACGGGATGTGTTCGATACGTCACCAGGACTTCTGAGGGAGGATCCACCACCAGTCGGAGCATGCCCGTTGGGGAGTCGAATGACCAAGATAGAGCGCCGGTCACCGTCAAGGAATCTGGAATGACCAAGAATTCGATAAAGACCGTGGTATCTGGCGACACCACATCAAACCACTTCTGCTGAGCCGAGACGGCCGCATTGAGCATCAGCACAAGAAAAATCAGCCCTACTGCACGTTTCACGGAAATGGGTTTGGTAGGCCTAAAATAAAAAAGGTGAACGAGGGTTCCCCGTTCACCTTTCAAAAATGCGTTGAATCGCGGTCTTAGGCTTTAACTACCCAGACTTTGACCGTGGCTTTCACATCGGAAACGAGCGCGATGGTCGCGGCATGTTCACCGAGGGTTTTCACATTCTCAATGGAAATCTTACGACGGTCCACTTCAATGCCTTTTTCAAGGAGGGCTTCCGCCACATTCGCATTGGTCACGGTACCGAAGATTTTTCCATCTTCATTGGCGTTCACACTGATCGTGATGGAGGTCGCGTTCAGTTTTTCGGCCAATTCTTTCGCGTTTTTCAGGGTTTCGGACAGGCGGACAGTCGCATATTTCTTGCGCTCCGACGCCATTTTCAGATTGCCTGTGTTGGCGATCAAGGCGAGCCCTTTCGGGATGAGGTAGTTACGGCCGAATCCGTCTTTGACGGTGATCACGTCACCGGCTTCACCCAGATTTTCAACAGTTTGTTTCAGAACGAGTTTCATGAGTTGATTTCCGGTGATTAACGAAGGTTTTCAGCGACGAACGGCAGCAGACCAAGATGGCGTGCGCGTTTGACGGCGGCACAGAGCTGGCGTTGGAACTTGGCGCTGGTTCCGGTCACACGACGTGGAAGAATCTTCCCTTGGTCGTTGATGAACTTCTTCAGCACTTCCGTGTTTTTGTAATCGATGTAGATGAAACCGGATTTGCTGAACAGGCACTCACGTGGAGGGCGGACAGTCGCCTTGCGGGCCGCGGTATTCTTGTTTGCGGGTTTGCCTCTCATTTCTTCTCCTCCTCGGTGCGCTCACGAAGCACTGGAAGTGTTCCGTTTTTTTGAATCTCGCGGTATGCAAGCATTTTGTTATCGTATTTGATCGTCAAGTAGCGAAGCACGTTGTCGTCGATCTCCAACTGGCGTTCCAGTTTCACAATCAAGGCGCCAGGGGCATGGAAATACGCGTTCACGTAGTAACCGCTGCTTTTCTTTTTGATGGGGTAAGCAGTGGATTTGATTCCCCACTCTTGCACTTCGTCGATCGTGGCGCCGTTGTCTGCGAGGTACTTGGTGTACTTCTCGACGGTCACCTTGAATTGGTCTTCTTCCAAGACCGGGTTGACGATATACGTCAACTCATAATACGTTTGAGCCATTTTTTCCTATGGATGTTTATCGAATAAACAGTCTCCGGTTGTTCCGGAAACAGGGCGCGAAAAGTACGCTTTTTTAGAACAAATTCACAATTAAACCTGGGTTGACCCCGAAATAAAGCGTCAATAACGCGAGCACCACAATGCTTCCGAGATACAGATTTGTGGGCGTTTCCGGCTCGATATCGAATTCCGGCTGACGGAAGTACATGTACACCATCACTCTGAGATAATAGAAAGCGGCGGCGGCCGACGTCAGCACGCCAATCAGGGCCAGCATCACATATCCTTGCTCAATGGCCGCGGCAAACACTTGGTATTTTCCAGCAAAGCCTGCGAACGGAGGTATTCCCGCCAAGGAAAACAAGAAGATCGTCAGCATCACGGCAAGAGCGGGCTTTTTGAAGCCGAGTCCAGCGAAATGCTCGAGGTTGCTTACCTCGGAGCCCTTTGTGGTTTCGTAATGAGCGATGACAGCGAACGCGCCGATGTTCATCAAGGTGTAGGCAAACAGGTAGAACAACACGCCGTCGTAGCCTGCAACGGTTCCTGCGGTGAGGCCGACCAGCGCATACCCGGCATGCGCGATGCTGGAATACGCCAACATCCGCTTCACATTATGTTGAACCAATGCGATGAGGTTTCCAAAAACCATGGTGAGGATGGCGACAATTTCAAAGACGGTCGACCATTCCCCAACACTGCTTTGAAGGGCCCGACTCAAAATCAGAATCAAGCTCACAAAGGCGGATGTTTTCGCAGCAGTGGCCATATAGCCGGTGATGGTGGTCGGCGAGCCTTGATACACATCAGGCGTCCACATATGGAATGGAACAGCGGAAATCTTGAAGAAGAATCCAATGAGCAAGAAGGCGACACCGCCCCAATAAATGAGTCCTTTATCGGTCGCCGCACCGATGACATCCAACGAGGTGGATTGCGTCGCACCATACAACAAGGCGATTCCATACAGGAAAAACCCAGTGGAAAACGCGCCAAGCAGGAAATACTTAAGAGCCGCTTCAATGCTACGCTTCTCTTCTTTCACGAGTCCGGCGAGCACATACAAGCAGACGGACATCGTTTCGAGTCCGACAAACGTGGCCACGAGATCCATCGACGACGCCAGCACAATCATACCCGTAGTGCCTAGCAGGATGAGGCTATACACTTCGGCGACATGGTGATGGATTTTTTCGAGGTACGATTTCGACAACAGCAACGTGAAAAACGTACCCAACAGTACAACCATCGTGCCGAATGCGGCAGTACCGCCATAGCCGACCATTCCTGAGAACAGAAGTCCTTCGGCGCCGAGAAGATCTCGGATGGAGATGACCAAGGCAAGAAGCACGGTTCCGGTGCTCACCGTCCAAACATGACGGATATCGGTTTTGTATGCGGCCATCATCATGGCGGCTAGTCCGCCGATCGTGGTCAGGATGGCGGGAAGAAACAGGGACATTTCGGTCGTTAGATCCATTTGAATTCCTTACTTGAGGGCAAGATCGTCGGTGATGTCGTACAAGGATGCGGCCCATTTCGGCATGTCGGACGCATCGGCGGACTTGGCAATCACGTCGCCTTTGATTTTGGACTGTTCGAGCATGGTGTGCACATGCCTTTCGGAATAACCGGTGAACAATTTCGGGTAGACGCCGATCCAGATGATGAAAATCATGACCGGAACCAAAAGTCCGAATTCACGCGGATTCAGGTCTTCGAGGTCTTTGTTTTCGTCGTTGGTCACTTGACCGAACATCACACGTTGGAACATCCAGAGCATATAGACTGCGGCAAGAATCACACCGGATGTGGCCAAGATCGCATACCAGCCTGAATTCAGGGCGACCGAGTTATACGACCCCATCAGAATGAGGAATTCTCCTACGAAGCCGTTCAGGCCCGGAAGTCCGATCGAGGCGAACGTGGCGAGCATGAACATCACAGCGAACTTCGGCATGACGGAGGAGAGTCCGCCGAAATCGGAAATCAAGCGGGTGTGGCGTCGGTCATAAATCATGCCGACCAAGAGGAAGAGTGCGCCGGTGGATAATCCATGGTTGATGTTCTGAATCACCGCGCCCTGCACAGCTGTGGTGTTCAGCGCGAAGATGCCCAGAACCACAAATCCTAAGTGGCTGACCGACGAATAGGCGACCAGTTTTTTCACGTCTTTCTGAACCATGGCCACCAATGCGCCATAGATGATTCCGATCACAGCAAGAACAGCCATCATCGGAGCAAAAGCCTCACTGGCGTTCGGGAACATGGGCAAGCAGAACCGGATGAGTCCGTAGGTTCCCATTTTCAGCATGATGGCGGCCAGAACCACGGATCCGGCAGTAGGGGCTTCGGTATGCGCGAATGGCAACCAGGTATGGAATGGGAACAGCGGAACTTTGATACAGAACGATAGCGCAAATGCCAGGAACAAATAGGTCTGCTGTTCGAGTCCGATAAGATACTCCGGACCGGTCCACACACGAAGATCCGAGATGAAGACGCCTTCATTCACTTTCATGCCCGCATCATAACCCACATAAATGAGTGCCACTAGCATGATGAGCGAGCCGACCAAGGTATATAGAAAGAATTTGACTGTAGCGGGGATGCGACCCTCTCCTCCCCAGATTCCGATGAGGAAATACATGGGGATGAGGCTCAATTCGAAAAACACATAGAATAAGACGGCATCCATCGCGGCAAAGACGCCGAGCGATCCGGTTTGAAGCAGCAAGAGCATGGCGTAGAAGCCGGCGGTATGCTTATGGACCGAGTTCCATGCGGACAGGATGACGATCGGCGCGAAGAACGTGGTGAGCATGAACAGCAACAAGCTCAGCCCGTCTAGACCGGTGATGTACTGGATGTCGAGTCCCGGCACGAAATGGCGTCCTTCTGTGAGGAATTGAACGGATGCGCTTCCGGCCACATCAAAATTCAACAGCAAAGGCACCGATAGCGCAAACGTGGCCAAGGTGGTGAACAAGCTGACCCAGCGAATCAGGTTGTCGTTGTTACGGACCAACAACACGCCGAGCAATCCGAGCAGCGGCAGGTATATGGTGAGATTGAGTAATGTTTCCATGGATCAGATCAGAACAAAAGGATTCCTGCGACCAGCAACACGCCGATCACGAAGTACACCGCATAGGTCGACACCACACCGGTCTGCACATAGCGGACCAGGCTGCCTGAGAAATTCACGACACCTGCGGTCAGATTCACGATGCCGTCAATCACTTTCAGATCGAACACTGCCAGAACTTTATCAGACAGTTTGACAATCGGATTGGCGATGTAACCTTCATAGATCTCATCCAGCTTGTATTTGTCGGCCCACAATTGGTAGGCTCCACCGAAGCGGTTTTGAAGGGCGGCATCCGACGCGGCGACATCATCCCGACCATATTTCAGGTAAGCCAGATAGACTGCCGTTGAAGCGATAATGATGGAACCAATCAGAATTCCCCATTTGATGGATTTCGCCAACGTCAACTCAGCCTCGCTTACATACATGATGAGCCAGCCATGGAGCCAATTGGAGTGCGCATCCGCGCCAGCGAAGGTCTGAACCACGAAATCAGGAAAGCCCATGAATCCGCCTACAACAGATAGACCGGCCAGAATCCACAATGGAAGGGTCATGTTCCATGGACTTTCATGCAAGTATTTCTCCGATCCGGCCGCTTCGGGATGCAGTTTCGGAAATTTGAAGCTGCCATGAAAGGTTCCGAAGGTGAGGCGGAACATATAGTAGGCCGTCATGAACGCGGTGAGCATCGCGATGCCGAACAGCACGAAATAAATCTCGGAGTAATTCGCACCGGCGTTAAAGACCATCGCCACAATTTCATCTTTGGAGAAGAACCCAGCCAGTGGCGGAATCCCTGCGATCGCGATCGTTGCGATCAAGAAAGTCATATAGGTGGATGGGAGGTACTTTTTGAGTCCACCCATGTTGCGCATGTCTTGCGGATCGAAATGGACATGTTTGCCATGATGATGCAGCTCATGCTCCACATGGTGCATGGCATGGATCACCGAGCCGGAACCAAGGAACAAACACGCTTTGAAGAAGGCATGTGTGATCACATGGAACATCGCGGCGATGTATGCGCCCGATCCGAGCGCCAAGAACATGAATCCGAGCTGAGAAACAGTTGAATACGCCAGCACTCGTTTGATATCGTTCTGCGTAAGCGCGATGGTCGCAGCAACAAACGCCGTGAGTGCGCCGACAACGGCCACAATCAACATCACATCAGGCGTCAATGCATACAATCCCGACATTCTGCTGATAAGATAGATGCCGGATGTGACCATGGTCGCAGCGTGGATCAATGCGGACACCGGAGTCGGACCCGCCATGGCATCTGGCAACCAGACAAACAATGGAATCTGCGCGCTTTTGCCCGTCGCGCCGATAAACATCAGCAAGCCGATCCAGAACGCCGCTTCGGTAGGAATGGTGCTGATGCCGGCGAAAATGGCATCGAATTGGATGCTGCCGATATGCTGGAAAATCATGAACATCGCGATCAGGAATGCGAAATCACCGATTCGGTTGTACACAAAGGCTTTTTTCGCGGCAGAGGCTTTCCCCATGTCCTGATACCAGAACCCGATGAGCAGGTACGAACACACGCCCACGCCTTCCCATCCGAGGAACAAGAGTAGCAGGTTATCGCCCATCACGAGGTTGAGCATCGCGAAAATGAACAGGTTCAAATAGGCGAAGAACTTCCAATAACCTACGTCCTCTTTCATGTAGCCCATCGAATAGAGATGGATTAACGATCCGATCCCCGTCACGAAGAGCATCATCAAAATGGACAACTGATCGGCGCGCCAGGCAATATCCGACACAAAACTACCCGCCGTGATCCAAGTAAATAAGTGGTAGCGGATGGGGTCGCTATCGGCCGACATCCCCAAAAAGATGGTGACGGCCATCAGGAAAGGAACAAATACCGCGGCCGTGGCCAAATAACCGATCAGCGGCTTGAGGGAGCGATACCGTTCCGAGAAGAGTCCGCCGAGTCCGTTGATCAGAAATCCGATCAGTGGAAGGGCGATGATAATGGGTAATAGGGAAGCGTGTTCTTGCATCTTACTTACCAGCGCAACAGGTTGATTTTGGTGATGTCCACGGTCAGATTGTTCCGATAGATGGCGATGATGATGGCCAGCCCTACTGCCGCTTCAGCCGCTGCGACGCACAAGGCGAAAAACACAAGCATTTGGCCGTTGATGTCGCCGAAATGGGCGCTGAAAGCAACGAGTGTGAGGTTCACCGCATTGAGCATGAGCTCGACAGACATGAACATGATGATGGCGTTTTTACGCACCAGAACTCCGATCACACCGATCGTGAACAGGACCGCGCTAAGGCCGAGGAACCAGGATAAGGATATCATGACGGGCGGGAATTGGACTTATGCTGGGCGATGAGCAACGCGCCGATCACGGCGGCGGTAAGCAGTACAGCCGTCAGCTGGAAGGGTAATAGGTATTTCGAGTAAAGGACATCACCGATGGCATAGACGGTGCCGACGTCTTCCATGCCGGCATCAATCAATGGAAGGGTGTCGGTGAAGGAGCCGACCACATACAGAAGTTGTGCCAAAACGGCTGTTCCGAGTATGAATCCGAAGACCAGTTTGAAAGAGATGGTCTTGAACACAGATTCATCCTTGTCCACATTCAGAAGCATGATCACGAACAAAAACAGCACCATGATCGCGCCCGCATACACCAGGATTTGGATGATGGCCAGGTACTGCGCTTTAAGCAACAGATACAAGCCGGCCAAGGTCACCATGTTCAAGACAAGGAACAGCGCACTGGTGACGGTATTCTTACTGAGTATGGTCGCGATAGCCGTGGCGATAGCAAATGTCGCAAAGAGAACGAACAGATAGGTGAGCATGTGAACCTATGGTTTAAAGAAGGTCAAAGGTACCGAAAAAAGCATTGGTCTTCAATCATCAGTTCACGCTGAACCATACCAATGAGAAGGCTCCTACCGCCCAACAATACCATGAAAACGGATGTAAGCCGTTCTTTTTAAAGACATGGATGAGGTACTTCAACGCAAAGTAGCCGGACACGAACGACGCAAAAAAACCGACCAGCAAATAACTCGCCATGGCATCGGACAATCCCGTCTCCATCACGTCTTTCAGATCAAGGATTGTAACTCCCGCAATCACAGGCAGCACCATCAGAAAGGAGAAATCCGCCATATCGTCGCGCTTCACACCGAGCCAGGTACCTGCTGAAATCGTGGTGCCTGAGCGACTGATACCCGGAAGGATGGCGATGGCTTGCGAAATTCCGATCAGGAATGCCTTCATCGGCGTCACCTTCCCCTCTCCTTCTTTGATGAATTTCGTGCTGTACAGGATGAAGCCCGTCACGATCAGCATCGCCGAAACAAACACCGGATTTTGAAACTGCGCTTCGATGAAATCTTTCATGGTGAGTCCGACAAGACCTGCCGGAATCATGCTCAACAAAATGTAGAAGCAGATTCTTGCCTCATAGTTTTTGCTCCACTCAGTCGACCACGTGGACGGATGGATGAGGAAGCGCCACAAACCGGTCAGCAATTCGACCAAGCGTTTGCGGAAATACAATATGATGCTGAACAGGGAACCGAAGTGAACCACCACTTCGAAGGTGATCCCCCCATCCGGCGCCCAACCCGTGTATGCCTGTGCCAAAACCAAATGTCCGGAGCTGCTGATCGGCAGAAATTCGGTGATTCCTTGCAGGATGCCGAGGAGGAAGGCTTCAAATAATTCCATCAGAAACGATATATTTAGGCGATTTTACAAGCCCAAAAGATAGGCAAAAACACGCTAGAACATGCAGTATTACACCGTCGACATGCAAGCGCTCCGTGAGCGCATCGAAACCACCAGCGCCTTTGTAGACAAGGTGAGAACCGAGCTAAGTTCCGTCATCGTCGGACAAGAATATATGATCGATCGGTTGTTGATCGGGCTCCTTACCGAAGGTCATGTGTTATTGGAAGGCGTTCCGGGATTGGCCAAAACCTTGACCGTTTCGTCCTTGGCGCAAGTGATCCAAACCAAGTTTCAACGGATCCAGTTCACGCCCGATCTTCTTCCAGCCGACCTGATCGGTACGCTCATCTTCAATCAGAAGGAAGGAGATTTCACCGTCAAGAAAGGTCCGATTTTCGCTAACATCGTTCTGGCGGATGAGATCAACCGTTCCCCCGCGAAAGTGCAAAGCGCCTTGCTCGAAGCGATGCAAGAACGTCAAGTGACCATTGGTGAAAAAACCTTCAAATTGGACAACCCATTTTTGGTTTTGGCCACACAGAACCCGGTGGAACAGGAAGGAACCTACCCGCTGCCGGAAGCCCAAGTCGACCGCTTCATGCTCAAGATAAAAATCGGGTATCCGACTGAGGCGCAAGAACTTGAAATCATGCGTCGGATGGCGAAGACATCACGCCCGGAACCACTGAAACCTGTAATAAAACCGGCGGATATCCTGAAAGCCCGTGAAGTGGTTCAGGATATTTACATGGACGAAAAAGTGGAACGGTATATCATCGATCTGATTTTTGCCACACGCAAACCGGAAGCCTACAAACTCAAAGATGTGGATGGTTTGATCCAATATGGCGCATCCCCTCGCGCGTCGATCAACCTGAATCTGGCTTCACGTGGACATGCGTTCTTGGAGCATCGCGCTTATGTAACTCCTGAAGATGTTCGTGCGATGGCGATGGATGTGTTACGACACCGCATCATTCTCACCTATGAAGCGGAAGCGGAAAATATCTCATCAGAAGATGTGATCGACCGCATATTATCTACTGTACAAGTTCCTTGATTTATGTTATGATTTCGTCTTACATTAACAAAAGTCGTGTAGACGAAATCTTATCACATTCAAATTATTAGCGAGATTCTTATGAAAGTACGTTTTGTAAAACGTGGCGACATCAAAGTCACGAAAAAAAGCTCCTCCAAATTCAAACCACTATTGGACGCACTCACCCAGCTCTCACCTGGTGGCGATGCCATCGAAGTGACCTACACGGGCGACAAAGAGCTCAATTCCATGCGCAACGTGGTGTACACGTGGAACCGTGAAATGGGTTATAAAATCCGTAGCGGCAAAGACACCATGAACAGCAAGATTTTCTTCTACCGCGACAAGTAAATTTTACAGGCTCATCTCCAGCATCCGGTCCAACGAACGTTTGGCCCGGATGCGGATGTCCTCTTCGATCTCGATCTGATACCGGTCGGTCCGCAAACACTCCAAGGTATCTTCCAGCGTGATTTCATTCATATGCGGGCATCTCACGCTGCACAATCCCAGAAATTCCTTCTCGGGGTTATCCGCTGAAATATTATCGCTCATGCTGCATTCGGTGAGAAGCAAGAATCGCTTCGCGTCGGATTTGGCCACGAAATCCACCATCGCCGTGGTCGATCCGCTGTAATCCGAGATATCCACCACTTCTGGCGGACATTCTGGATGGGAGATCACCACCGTATCCGGAAACTGCCTACGCGCATTCAGCACGTCTTCTACCGTGAATTGCTCATGCACTTCGCAACGGCCGTTCCAGACGATCATGGCCTCATGAAACTCATTGTGGGCCGCCTCACTCGGATAAATCACCCTCTTTCCGGTTTCCTTTGCCACGTTCTTGGCCAGAAATTCATCCGGTAGACAAATCACGACATCGCTGTCCAGTTTGTTCACAATATCCACCGCATTGGCCGATGTGCAACACACATCCGTTTCCGCCTTCACATCCGCATAGGTGTTGATGTAGGTGACCACCGGAACACCCGGATATTTCGCCTTCAAGCGACGAACGTCTTCTGCGGTGATGCTGGCCGCCAACGAGCATCCGGCGACCTTCGCAGGCAGAAGAACCATTCGAGTCGGATTCAGGATCTTCGCCGTTTCCGCCATGAAACGCACGCCGCAAAAAATGATGCGGTCGGCCGTGGTTCGCGCCGCGATGCGGCTCAGCCCGAGACTGTCGCCAACATAATCGGGAATGGAGTGGTACAGAGCCGGCTCCATATAATTATGCCCGAGGATGATCGCATTCTTCTCTTTTTTGAGGCGATTGATCTCGTAGGCGATGTCGGCCTTCACGCGCAGTTCCGCTTCCGGAACCACTTTGGAAAGCTTGGAGAATAGCTTGTCGAACGTCTGTTGTTTTGTGAGCATGGTCTATAAAAAACAAAAGGAGGAATGTGACCATTCCTCCTTTGTAAACTACGTGTTTTCAGCGAACGATCAGCCTTTGGCGTTTTTTTCCTGTTCGAGAAGTTTCTCTTTCAGATTCGCCAAGCCCGACATCTCACCAAGGGTCGGAGCGCCTTCGGCCGGCTCACCTTTCTTGGTTTTTGCTTTCTTCACTTTACGGTCGTCGCCTTCCATAAACGCTTTTTCGCTCACCAGAATGCTCTTGTTGGTTTCATCGAATTCGATGACCGTCACATTCACAACCTGTCCGTCTTTGTAGTGCTGCAGAACCGCATCACCATAAAGGGCTTCTTTGGCTGGAAGGAACGCTTCGGCTCCAAGTGGCAATTTGATGAACACACCTTTTTCGGTCGCCTTGGCCACAACACCGTTTTCCAGTTTGGTACCTGGGGCATACTCAACCGAGTAGGTTTCCCATGGATTGGACAAGGTTTGCTTGTGACCGAGCGAAATACGACGGTTCTCATAGTCGATAGACAAGATGACCACTTCCAACTCATCGCCTTTGTTGACGACTTCGTTAGGATGCGCCACTTTGTCGGTCCAGCTCAAGTCGGAGATGTGAACCAATCCGTCGATGCCCGGCTCCAATTCGATGAACACGCCGAAGTTGGTGAGATTACGCACCACGCCTTTGTGTTTCGAACCGGATGGGTAACGGTCGGCGATGTCTTTCCATGGATCGTTTTCGAGCTGCTTCACACCCAAGGAGACTTTCTTGTCGCTCTTGTTGATGTTCAACACCACGCACTCGATCACCTGGCCTTTCTCAACCAATTGGCTCGGATGTTTGATATGCTGGGTCCAGGACATTTCGCTGATGTGGATGAGGCCTTCAACGCCTTTTTCCAATTCAATGAAGGCGCCGTAGTCTGCGATCGAGACCACTTTACCTTGCACACGCGATCCTTCCGGATATTTCTTGTCGATTTCATCCCATGGATGCGGCTCAAGCTGCTTCAAGCCGAGCGAAATACGCTTGCGGTCTTGATCGAACTCGAGAACCACGACGTTGAGTCGCTGATCCAGACGGATGATTTCGGATGGATGCTCCACGCGGCCCCATGAGAGGTCGGTGATGTGAAGCAACCCGTCGACGCCGCCCAAATCGATGAACACACCGAAATCGGTGATGTTCTTGACGGTGCCTTCCAATACTTGTCCCGATTCCATCGTGCCGAGGATTTCCTCACGCTGCGATTCCAAATCGGTTTCGATCAGCGCACGGTGGGATACCACCACGTTTTCGCTGGTCGTGTTCAATTTCACGATGCGGAATTCCATCGTTTTTCCGACGTAGGCGTCGAAATCGCGAACGGGACGCACATCGATCTGCGAGCCTGGCAAGAATGCGTCGATTCCAAACACATCCACCACCATACCGCCTTTGATGCGGCGTTTGATGAAGCCTTCGACAACCGTACCCAAATCGTGGGCCGATTCGATGTTCTGCCATACACGCAAGGTGTCGGCTTTGCGACGGCTCAATACTAACTGACCATCACGGTCTTCAACCCGATCCAGAAACACTTCGACTTCGTCGCCAGGTTTCACATTCTCAGGGTTGCGGAATTCGTTCAGCGGTACGATACCCTCTGATTTGAATCCGATATCGACAATCACGTATTTCTCGTCTTTGGAGACAACACGTCCTTTGATAATCTCTTTTTCCGAAATCGAGCTCAGGGTGCCTTCATACATTTTCACAAGGTCCTGGTAGGTCGACTCGTCATAATCTTCCGACGACTCATTCAACTCAGCAAGTGTGAACACTTTGCCGGAAATGGTGCCATCAAAACTTGTGGTAGGTGCTACTACCGGCTTGGCTTTTTCGACTTCGGCTACTTTCGCAGCTTTGATTTCTTGAAACGCTTCTTCTTCAATGGCCGCTTCTTCTGCTGCGGTCACGGCGGGTACGTCTACGATTTCTTCTTCAGGTTGTACAGGTTGTACGGGATCAACGTTTGGGTCTTCAGACATGTGGTTTTTTGTTGCCACATCCGCTTTATTCAATAAATCCGGATGGGATAGGGTTATGGGTTGGTTTTTCTTGACAGATTCGATCAGAGCGAGAACCGCAGCCACCTGTCCGTCGAAAGTGAGGGACGTGGTGTCGAGTTCGATGGCGTCGTCGGCTTTTCGAAGGGGATCCGCATCACGTGTGGAATCGAGACCGTCTCGGTGTTCCAGGTTTTTGCGGACATCTTCGGGCTCAGGAGCCTGTCCCATCGCTTCCAATTCGGCCAGACGCCGTGTGGCGCGGGCTTTCAGGTCGGCAGTGAGAAAGATCTTGAGATCGGCCTGCGGGAAGACAACTGTGCCAAGGTCCCGTCCCTCACCGATGAAATCACCAGTGGAAACGAAATCCCGCATCGCCGCATTCGCGACAGCACGGGCTTGAGGCAGAGCTGCGACCTCGCTCACGAGAGCGGCGGTTTCGGGCAGACGGAGTTGGTCGGTCACATCCGAACCATCCACCATCATGCGGAACACATCGCCATCGTAACGGGCCATTAGCTTGATCGAGTTCAAGCGGTCAAAGAACACTGGGAGATCGCCTCCCGTCTGCCTGTAGATCACGGTCATCGCACGGTAGAACGCACCGGAGTCGAGATAGCGAAACGAGCTGCGCCTGGCAACCTCTTTCGCGGTGGAACTTTTGCCCGCTCCTGCGGGTCCGTCGATAACAACAATCATGATTTCAGGACAGAGTTCAGCAAATTACAAACAATTCTTGTTTCTACCAATGATTGGTCATATTTTTGGGTTCTCTACAAAACCGAATACCGACTTTCCCACATGCCACAGCATATTTCCTCCGTAAAACGTGTCCGCCAAGACGCCAAGCGCCGCCTGCATAACCGCGGCCTTCGCACGAACATGCGGACCCTTGTGAAAAACGTTCTCAAATCGACCACCAAAGCCGATGGTGAAGCCGCTTTGGCCTTAGCTATTTCCTACTTGGATCGCATGGCTACCAAGCGCATCATTCACAAGAACAACGCCGGACACAAAAAATCCTTGCTCGTTCGCTTCGTTAGCAAACTCTCGTAAGTAAACGTCCATGGGCAAAGCCCTGCTAGTGATACTCGACGGATATGGGATTGCAGAGAATCCCTCCGTCAGCGCCATAGACAGAGCCCATAAGCCGTACATCGATTCGCTCTTCGCAGAGCATCCCTCCTCGCATCTGATTGCCGGAGGTGAAGCCGTCGGGCTCCCGGATGGACAATTCGGGAACTCCGAAGTGGGTCACCTCAACATCGGTTCCGGCCGCATCGTCTGGCAGGAACTTTCCCGCATCAACAAAGACATCCGCGAAGGCACGTTCTTCACGCATCCGGTCTTATTGGAAGCGGTCTCCAAAGCCAAAATCCAAGGCCGCATCCATCTGATGGGCCTGTTTTCCGACGGCGGCGTCCACAGCCAGAACGAACATCTGTATTCGTTGCTGGATTTGTGCAAGCGCAACGGACTCGAGAGCGTCTATGTGCATGCCTTCGCCGACGGACGCGATACCGCTCCCGATGGTGGCCAGCGCTACTGCGACGCCTTCGAAACCAAAGCCGCGGAAATCGGAGTCGGACGTCTGGTTTCCGTGATCGGCCGTTACTATGCCATGGACCGCGACAACCGCTGGGAACGCGTCGAAAAAGCCTATCGGCTGATGGTGGATGGAATCGGATCCGTCGTGACGAATGCAAAAGACGCCTTCACGAACAGTTATGCCGATGGGGTGACGGATGAATTCATCAACCCGACCATCGTCGGACAGGATGGCGCCGATACCCGCATCCGTGAAAACGACGTCGTTCTCTTTTTCAACTTCCGCGGCGACCGTGCCCGTGAGATTTCCGTCGCGCTGAACCGGGCCGATTTCACAGGCTTCGAAACGCGTCCGCTGCACCTCGCCTATTATTGCTTCACGCAGTACGACGCCACGTTCGAGTTCGCGAACGTCGTGTTCGAGCCCACATCCCTCAAGAATACCCTTGGCGAATGGGTTTCGGCGTTCGGAAAGACGCAATTGCGCATCGCCGAAACCGAGAAATACCCGCACGTGTCCTTTTTCTTCAATGGGGGCGAGGAAGAACCGAATCCGGGTGAAGACCGAATCTTGGTGCCGAGTCCGAAAGTGGCCACTTATGATCTTCAGCCCGAAATGAGCGCTTTCGAAGTGACCGACAAGCTCATCGCGGCCATCGAATCGAAGCCATATGATCTGGTTATCCTGAATTATGCGAATCCGGACATGGTTGGCCATACAGGATCCCTTCCTGCCGCGGCGAAAGCCATCGAAGCGATTGATGTGTGCATGTCGAGACTCATTCCTGTCGCGCAGAAACAAGGCTATGAAATCGTCGTGATCGCCGACCATGGAAATTCCGACTGCATGATGAATCCGGATGGATCGCCACATACCGCGCACACCTTGGCGCCGGTCCCAGTGCTGGTGATCCGCCAAGGGCCAAAAACCCCGCCTCAATCCGGCATTTTAGCGGATGTGGCGCCGACGTTGTTGGCTCTTATGGGATTGCCGCAGCCCGAAGAGATGACGGGTACTTCGTTGGTGTGAGTGGTGAGTCGTGAGTTGTGAGTCGGGGGATTCCTGATTCCAGATCACCGATTTCAGATTTCTGATTTCTGATTCCCGATTCCTGATTCCCGATTCCCGATTCCCGATTCCCTCTGCAATCATCGTTGAACCGTCTCAAAATCAAAGGACACAGCTCGGTGTTCCCAAGACATGCGGATGGTGCCCTTGGTATTGTTGACGTTGATGACCTCGTACGTCAACGATTCAACCAAAACGGGATTGGTGGTCGGTTTCACGTTCAAACGAATCACATCCTTGCTCACATCATACCCGTCGGCTAAATGCATATCCCACTCTTTGCTTAGAATGAGTGTCCATTCCTCTTTGTCAGGAATGGTGAAAAATCCATATCTGCCTTTCGGGACTATATTCGTATCGATTCTCACATCTTCAGAAAATTCAATCCACGTCGCTTTGTGAGCGCCCGTTGCCCAAACTTGGTTGTAAGCAACCAACCCATTCCAGATTGTCCGCCCTCTTACACTGGGTGAGCCGTAATCGATGTGAACATGATTCTTACCAACCATGGCCATAGCCGAGGTCCTTGGACTTTTGGGACTTGCGCTGTTTGCTGCTGGCTGATGATGCTCGTGTTGAGCCACCAAGGCAAGCGGCGATACGATCAAAAAAAGGACAAAGAAAATGGGTTTCATTGGGATGAAATAAGAATAAATAAGATCACATGATTGAAGTTACCAACGATTTAAATACGTAAGGGGTTTTCGGTTAGCCGATTACTGATTTCCGATTCCTGATTCCCGCTCACTGCTCACTGCTCACCGATTCCCGCTCCCCGCTTCGACGTCCTCATCTCCTCCAATTCGCCTTCCCAGTGAAGGGCGCCTTTAAGCTTGCGGATTTGAGCTTGTGCTTCGCCTTGGGCACCGAAATCCATGCTGGCTTCTGCTGATTTCCGCTCACCGATTTCAGATTTCAGCTTCTTCATGGCTTTCTTACTGCCTGACATAGTAATTGAATTCCTTGTTGATTCTGTTCCATGGGCGATCTTTATGGGATACGTTCACGACCCCAATATTTAGGAACTTAGTGGAATTCGCTTCCACTCTAAGTTGATTTGTTTGTGTAACCGTGTCTAAGACACCAAATAGAACCCACGAGTACTCGAAATCTTGATTCAAACTGTCTTTAATCACACACGTGAATGTGACAAACCCGCCACGCGACACGGTATCCGGCGCAACATCCACTCTCAGGATTTGTGTCGGTGGAGCGAATTCCTCATCTCCGGGTCCGTTCGAGCACGCCACGAGGATTAGGATGGATAGGAATGGGGTTGTGCGGATCATGGACATATTCCCTTAATATACCTCAATCCCCCTCTTTCTTCTTCAGCATTCAACATTTCATCATCACCGATTCCCGATTCCTGATTCCCGTTTTCATAACTCCACCTTCAACGACGCACTCAGCATCGCGAGCTCACCGATGTTGAAGCGATTCGATTGAGAGTGCATTGTTTGCTGCAGCCGCGCATAGTCGATCTCAAGTCGGATATCGCGGGATAATTTCGCGAATTGCGATATGGGAAGCATCACGCCAAACCCATAGGTCCGATCTTTATTATAGAACACATCCATCAGTTGATTGCTGGGCGAGTGATACAAATTCCCAACTCTGGCTTTGATGTAACCACTCAGGTCCAATTCGACGCCAGTGGATATTCGGTTATTATGGTAGTCACTATTCAGGATACCACTGTACTCGGCGATCACACTGACATCCACATACTTGGCCCATTTGTGATCTGGACGTTTAAAAACCGTCATCGTGTTTGAAAATCCAACCGTCGCGATTTGAGGCAATTCGAGAATGACATCGGGTAGGCTCAACTCATTTCTGAACACATTTTCCAGCCGAAGACCACCGACAAAAGCTGATTCTCGGTTGAAGGCGGAGTACGATTTGGAATAGGACGCATTCAGGTTCATGTACCATTGATCCGCTTCGAAAGACGGTATCCCAACACCGTATGGAATATCCTTCTTCCACGTAAAATTGCGGGCATCTACTGAGATGGACGTTGAAGGAATTGGATTTGCAATGAATGAGACAGTTCGGATGCGATAAAAGTCCTCATCAAACATTCGCAATTTCGCCTCACTGAGTCCTATTGCAAACCATTGCCCAATATCGGCCGTCAATCCAAAAAACTGGAACGTTCCATACTCTGCACGAGAATAGGGGTTGGAGTAGGAATAAGACAATGAGTATCCACTCATGTGTCCGACCAAAGAGGAATTGGTCTGAAGCGATAGCGCATTGTCAATCACCGCGACTCCACTCCTTCCCAGTGCTTCCGATTTCGGACTGAAGGATCGATTGAAATAGATCTCACCAAACGGGTCGAATTGCGCCGTCGCGGTGGGGAAAAAAGGTGACAGATGGCAAATGATAACGCCCATCGCAACCCAAACCTGTTTCTTTAACCTCATGGGATCCTCGTCTTATAGATGTTGCCTTAATATACTTCAACTGCAACGCTCTTTCTTCTTCAACATTCAAACTTCAACATTCAACATTACTCCCCAATCCCATTTCCTAAATCCATCCACAACCGCTACTTTGAGTGCAAATAACGGACTACTACCATCATGGAAGGGAATTTTTCGAATCGCGTTCGAGACGTCATTCAATTCAGCCGCGAAGAGGCGTTGCGCCTCGGACACGATTACATCGGCACGGAGCATCTCATACTTGGCATCATCCGATTGGGAGATGGCATTGCGGTCCGCATCCTCAAGAATCTGAAATGCGATCTACAGAAGCTCAAAAAGAGCATCGAAGACACCGTGCGTGGTACGGGCGGAACGGTGACGGTGGGCAACATCCCGCTGACCAAGCAAGCCGAGAAAGTGCTTCGCATCACGTATCTGGAAGCCAAACTATATAAGAGCGATACCATCGGAACGGAGCATTTGCTGCTGTCGTTGCTCCGAGACGATGAGAACATCGCCGCCCAAATTCTTCAACAATTCGCGGTGACCTACGATCTAGTTCGGGAAGAACTGGACCTCATCCTTTCGGGACGTCCGTCCAAAGAGGATGAAGCCCCTGAAATCCCGGAGGCAAGCATCGAGTCGAGCGAACCCGCATCCAAACCCGCATCCGCAACCGCACGAGAACGCAAGATGGAAAAGACCAAAACCCCGGTACTCGACAATTTCGGCCGCGATCTGACCAAACTGGCCGAAGAAGGCAAACTTGATCCGATCGTGGGTCGTGAGAAGGAAATCGAACGTGTGGCCCAAGTGCTGAGCCGCCGTAAGAAGAACAATCCGGTTCTGATTGGTGAACCTGGCGTTGGCAAAACCGCCATCGCCGAGGGCTTGGCCCTGCGCATCGTGAAACGCAAGGTGAGCCGCATTCTGTTCGACAAGCGCGTGGTGGCCTTGGATCTGGCGGCGCTCGTAGCCGGCACGAAATACCGTGGACAATTCGAAGAGCGCATGAAAGCCGTGATGAACGAGCTCGAAAAAACGCCGAATGTGATTCTGTTCATCGATGAGCTTCATACGATCGTCGGTGCCGGCGGAGCCAGTGGCTCGCTCGATGCCTCGAACATGCTCAAACCCGCCCTTGCGCGGGGTGATGTTCAAGCCATCGGCGCCACGACTTTGAACGAATACCGCCAATACATCGAGAAGGATGGGGCCTTGGAACGCCGCTTTCAGAAAATCATGGTGGATCCGACATCCCCCGAAGAAACCCTCGAAATCCTGACCAAAATCAAAGCCAAGTACGAGAAGCATCACAGCGTTCAATATTCGGATGATGCGATCTTGGCCTGCGTGAAACTCACCGATCGCTACATCACCGACCGCTTCCTTCCAGATAAAGCGATTGATGCGTTGGATGAATCCGGTGCCCGTGTTCACTTGAGCAACATCACCGTTCCACCTGGCTTGCTTCAGTTGGAAGACGACATCGAGAAAACGAGTCAGGAAAAAAATTCGATGGTCAAGAAGCAGCGTTTCGAAGACGCCGCCCGTCTTCGCGACAAAGAGAAGCGCTTGATGGAAGACCTCGAAAACGCGCAAAACGAGTGGGAAAAAAGCGCCGAAGATATTGTCTATGATGTGACCGAAGACGACGTCGCCCGTGTGGTGGCCATGATGACGGGCATCCCAGTGAACAAGATCGCCCAAAGCGAAGGCTTGAAGCTCCTCAAGATGAAAGACGAGCTGGCCGGGAAGGTGATCGGTCAGGAAGAAGCCATCCTCAAATTATCCAAAGCCATTCAGCGCACGCGCGCCGGACTCAAAGATCCCGCTCGTCCGATCGGTTCGTTTATTTTCTTAGGTCCGACCGGCGTAGGTAAAACCGAGCTAGCCAAAGTATTGGCCAAATACCTGTTCGACACCGAAGATGCGCTCATCCGCATCGACATGTCCGAATACATGGAAAAATTCAGCGTCTCCCGACTTGTGGGAGCGCCTCCGGGGTATGTGGGCTACGAAGAAGGCGGCATACTCACCGAGAAAGTGCGCCGCAAACCCTATAGTGTCGTATTACTCGATGAGATCGAGAAAGCGCATCCCGATGTGTTCAACCTGATGTTGCAAGTGCTCGATGATGGCATTTTGACCGACAGCCTCGGACGCAAAGTGGATTTCCGCAACACGGTCATCATCATGACCTCGAACATCGGCGCGCGCGACATCCGCAACATGGGCAATGGCATCGGATTCGCCCCAAGCGACGCAGCCTTCGACTACGGCAAGATGAAAACCGTAATCCAGGAAGCCTTGCGCAAAGTCTTCAATCCGGAATTCCTGAACCGTATCGATGATGTGATCGTGTTCAAGCCGCTGGACAAAGCCGACATCCACAAGATCATCGCGAACATGGCCGATTACTTGTTCAAGCGGATCCGTGACCTCGGTTATGAAATCTCATTGACGGATGGAGCGCGTGATTTCTTGGTCGACAAAGGCTACGATCCGAAGTTCGGGGCACGTCCGTTGCGCCGCGCCATTCAGAAATATGTGGAAGATCCGTTGGCCGAAGAATTGCTCGGCGCCACGCACAAAGAAGGCGCGACGATCCGGATCAAGCTGAATAAGGAGAAAGATGGGCTGGCATTTGATTGGAAAGAGGCGAAAGAGCCGGTTAGTGGTGAGTCGTGAGTCGTGAGTGGGAATCTGACATCAGAAATCTGAAATCGGGTCCCCTTCATCTTTTCATCGCTTCATCATTTTATCTCTTAAACACGTCATCGTTTTTCTGATTTCCCGTTACCCATTACCCCTTACCCTCTTCTTTGCACTATCTTAGGGGGTGATCTCATTTCTCAGCGTTTTTCCACCCTTTCGAGGCGGGATTTCCCGCTTCAGCCATCACCTGTACGAGGCGTTGAGGCAGCGCCATACCACCCGCGCGTTCAATTTCTCGCATCTGTATCCGCCGATATTATTTCCTGGAACGAGTCAGATCGAAGCCTCGGGTGACGAACCCTACGCCCGTGCGGAGTTGCACTCCTATCAGCCGTTCAACTGGCGGAAAACGGGATACACGATCTTAAAGGCACGTCCACAGATCCTCATTTATTCCTACTGGCATCCGTTTTTCGCGCCATCGATGGCGGGCGTGATTTCGGCGATGAAAGACCGTCGCCCCGGACTCGATGTCATCGGCGTGCTTCACAACGTGCGTGCCCACGAATATTTCCCGGCACAGCAGATGTTGTTCCGACGCTTGATGCGGCTGACGGATCATCCAGTCGTTCTATCTTCACAGACCGAAGGAGAATACCGAGATTGGATGAGAGGAAGCGGTCCAGAGCGCTTGTTTCACCCGGTATATGAGCAACCGTTGCCTGAAAGTCCGATAGCGGAATTGCGCCGGAAGCATGGATTTCGTCCCGAAGACAACATCTTGCTCTTTTTCGGGTTCATCCGCCAATACAAGGGCTTGGATGTGCTGATCGATGCCTTGAACTTGCTGGATTTGCAGGCCTTGAACATCCGTCCGCTCATCGTCGGAGAGTTTTACATGGAAAAGGCGTCGTTCATCAGCCGCATCCGTCCCGACCACCTTCCCTACTATGAAATCATCGACAAATATGTGAGTCACGATCAAGCCGGGGAATTTCTGGCGATGAGTGATGCGATGATGTTGCCGTATCGGTCGGCCAGCCAGAGCGGGATTTTAAGCAATGCCGTGAATTTCAATCTTCCGGTGATCTGTTCCGATCTTCCGGGTTTAACGGATCACATTTCGGATGGAATGAACGGGATGATCCACCGCAAAGAAGACGCCATCGATTTGGCGAGGGTGATCAAACGCTTTGTGGAGGAGGGAGATACCACCGCGATGCGTCAGGAAATGCAACGATTAAAAACCGGATTGGGCTGGGATTCGTTTGCGTCGAGGTTGCTCGCTCTTTCGGGAATTAGTTAGTTGTTAGTTGTTTGTGGTTCGTTGTACTCCTACAACAAACAACCAACAACCAACGACTAACAAAGTGGTACCGCGTACGGGATTCGAACCCGTGCTACCTCCGTGAAAGGGAGGCGTCCTAGGCCCCTAGACGAACGCGGCGAAGAGGGAGCCTGATGGGGCTTGAACCCACGGCCTCCAGGGCCACAACCTGGCGCTCTAACCAACTGAGCTACAGGCTCCACTTATGTGTACCGCGTACGGGATTCGAACCCGTGCTACCTCCGTGAAAGGGAGGCGTCCTAGACCCCTAGACGAACGCGGCCTTCAGTATGTCAAATCAACAAATCCGATCCTTGAGGCGACAAGCGGATTCGAACCGCTGTACGAGGTTTTGCAGACCTCTGCCTAGCCACTCGGCCATGTCGCCATCGTATGCCCGACAGGGATCGAACCTGTAACCTGCTGCTTAGAAGGCAGCTGCTCTATCCAATTGAGCTACGGGCACTTTTACATGCTTCGCAACCCCGTCATCGTCGGGGCGACAGGATTTGAACCTGCGACCCTCTGTTCCCAAAACAGATGCGCTACCGGGCTGCGCTACGCCCCGATGACCCTACCCCATGGCGGATTCGTTAGAAAGGCTAATTTACGATGGTAGGATGAGCTTTTCCAAAATTTGTTTTCAGTTTTCAGTTGTCGGTTTTCAGTACGGAGTGGTAGAAGTAGGAAGTAGGAAGAGACCTGTGAGTCGATCTTCCTACTTCCTACTTCCTACTCCTAGAATACCAGTCCCCGTCTCATTGCTTTGCCGCACATCGATCGCCATCAGCGCCAAGCCGGGCAATAGTGTGATCGCGTACCAGAACGGCAGTACGATTACGAATACGAAGGAGCGAGTGAGCCAGAGCATGGGCCATTTGATGAGGATTTCCCAAGCGAAGTGTCCGAGCGTGCCATAGGTGTAGCGGATGTCGGTGCTGCTGAATCCGGCCGTCGTCAGCTTGGTATGCAAATCGTCTCGGCTGTAACCCGGACGCGCATGTTCGCCCACGAAAAACTCATCGCCATCAGCATCGTCTTCGGCCAGATGCGAGGGTGAATGCATGATCATCACGCCGCCGGGTTTGAGGGCTTTGCGAAGGGTGGCCATCACCAGCACGTCTTCTTCGATATGTTCGAGCACGTCCACGCAAAGAACGAGATCGTATTCGGCGGCGAAGGTGTCTTTGGTGAGATCGGCCTCAGCGAAGGTGATGCGGCCGGAGGCGATGTCCGCCGCATAGTAGTGTCTGCATGCCTCCAAGTAATCTTGCTTGACATCCACGGCGTGGATGGTGACGCTTGGAAACCCGGCCAACAGGAAGCGGTCGTACTGCCCAAACCCGCAGCCCGCATCGAAGATCACGGCGTTTGGACGGGTCGCGAGCTCGGCGCGAAGACGGCGCCTCACATTCCAGCCGCGCAGAAAAAAAAGATCGAGTAGGAAATAGAATATGCGTCGGAGGGGACGCGACCGCTTGATATACGCCGCGAAGCGATCTTTCACCGGATCATACGCGATCTGACTCACAGGCCAACCTCTTCTCTCACATTCACCTTCCGACCCCGTTTCCCGGTTTTATTGAGCATTTCGCCTATGAATCCGATCGAAAATAACTGCACTCCCATCACCAACAGCAGAATTCCGAAAAGCAGTAACGGGCGATTGGACAAGTACACCTCATAAAACACCCTCATGAAGGCCAAGTACCCCACTATCGCACCACCGACCGTAAGGGATGCGAACCCGAGCGTTCCGAAAAAGTGCATCGGCTTGCTCATGTAGGTGTGGATAAACACCAGCGTGATGAGATCCAGAAACCCGTTCATGAATCGAGATAGGCCGAACTTGGTTTTTCCGTATTTACGAGGATGGTGGGTCACTGCTTTTTCCCCAATCCGTGAAAAACCTTGCCAATGCGCGAGTAACGGGATGTACCGATGCATCTCGCCATACAATTCAATGCTGTTGATGACTTCGCGTTTGTAGACTTTGAGTCCGCAGTTGAAATCATTCAGCTTGATGCCAGTCACGCGCGAGGTCACTCCATTGAAAAACTTGCTTGGAATGGTCTTGCTAATGGGATCGTGGCGTACTTGCTTCCATCCGCTTACCAAATCATACCCGTCGTCGAGCATGGCGAACATCGCGGGAAGCTCGGCGGGATCGTCTTGCAAATCGGCATCCATCGTGGCCACATAACGTCCTTTGCAGGCTTCGAAGCCTTTTTGTAAGGCCAAGCTTTTCCCGTAATTGCGACGAAAGCGAATGCCTTTGATGTTGGCATCGTCTTTGGTCAAGCGGGAAATCACATCCCAGGATTTATCGGTGGATCCGTCGTCGACAAAAATCAATTCGAACGACAAGGATCCGATGGCATCGCGCACCCTTGCTGCGAGTTCAGATAACGAATCTTGTTCGTTCAACAGGGGAACGACGACGCTGACGTCTAGGGTTGGGGCGGTGCTCAAGGGTTGGAAATGGGCTTTTCTATTAGGATATTGCGGAAAATACCACAATCGTGAAAAAGCTCTACTACCAGATTGGCGAAGTCACCAAGTTGACGGGTGTGAAACCGCATATCCTGAGATATTGGGAGGCGCATTTCAAGGAATTGAGTCCGGATAAGAACCGTGCCGGCAAGCGGGTGTACACCCAACAAGATTTGGACGTGATCCTCAAACTCAAAGAATTGCTCAAAAATCAGAAGTTCACGACGGCCGGAGCCGCGAAGGTCATCACGCGTCGGCCGGATGCGGATAAGTCCACATCCCTACCGGTTTCCACGCAACGCGACCTCAAGGAAATCCGCCTGTTTCTGGAGCGAATGTTGGACCATTTATAACCATGTCCTTGCAACTGGGTCCATTTCAGATCGATTCCATCCAAACCGGGCTGTTCCGGCTCGACGGCGGTGCCATGTTCGGTGTGGTACCGAAAACCTTATGGTCGAAGTACATCGAACCTGACGAGTTGAACCGCATTCCGATGGGCATGCGCTCGTTGGTGATCCGCTCATCCGCCACAAATCGAATCTATCTGATCGATACCGGTGCCGGACATAAGGGCGATGAGAAATTCAACCGCATTTATGATCTCGATTTCTCGCAAGGCGACATCGAAAGTGGGTTGAAGGGATTGGGATTGACGCCGGAGGATATCACGGACGTGATTTTCACTCATCTTCATTTCGATCACGGTGGGGGCGCGACCACGTATAAACCCGGGACCACCGAGCCTGAACTGGTGTTCCGCAATGCCCGGCATTGGGTGACGCCCGATCACTTAGACACCGCGCTTCATCCCAACGCACGCGAAAAAGCATCCTTCATGAAGGACAATGTGCAGCCTGTGGTCACATCCCCCCTATTGCATCTGATTGAGGAAGGTCAGGCGTATGAGCCGGGATTGGAATCGATCTGGGTGCACGGACACACCTTGGGGATGCAGCTTCCGTTGATCAAAGCCGATGGGAAAACCATCCTGTTTGCGGCGGATCTGTTTCCGACCTATGCGCATATTCCGTTGCCTTGGGTGATGGGATATGACATGCAGCCTTTGCGGACTTTAACAGAAAAGGCGTCGATTCTCAGCACGATCGTCGAGCAGAATTGGTATGTTTTTTTGGAGCACGATGCCCATCACGAAATCGTTACTCTTTCTCATGACGGCAAATCCTACAAAGCCGATCGGTTTCTCACACTGAACGAGGTCTGATATCTTCTCCGCAGGCGATTTACAGAAGGCGATGTTCGACGCATGGCGGCAGCGCGAAGCGCGTCGCCGTTGGATCCGTTGGTGCTCAGCAGCGGCGCTGACCATCGCTCTGTTCCTGGTGGCGCTCACGTTGGAGGCGGTGTTGTACCTGCCCCCTGCTGTGAAAATCGTGCTATGGGTCTCCATCATCGCAATGTTCGCGGGATCGAGCTGGTTTCTGCATGTCCGGCTTCCATCCGTTCCGTTTGAACGAGGGTATGCGGAAATCGCGGACGCGTTGGACAAACCCGACATCCGATATGCGCTCGACCTTCATCTGAAACGCGATGAATTTTCTCCGAAATTGCAAGACGCCTCCATCCGTCAGTTGATGGATTCCATGGGGGATGAGGTCTTCACGCATCACATCCCGACCTATCAAAAGCGACATCCGTTCCGCGCTGGAATGTTCTTGGCTGGTCTGACTGCGGTGAATCTGCTCATCTTGGTCGGTGTGTTTTCAGCGTATGATGGGGGTTCGTTGAACCGGATGATGCGTCCGTTTGATGAATTTTCGCCACCGAATCCGTTCACATTCACGATCAATCCGGCGGATACGACGGTCGAGCAAGGACTCCGACTTCCGATCCAAGTCGTGTTCGACGGTGACATGCCTCGGAACGTCACTCTTGCCATCAAATCGCCCGATGAGGCTGGGTTTCGCCGCTATGCGATGACTGCCACGGCCGACACCTTCCGATACGATACGGATCCACTCTTCACGGATCAGGAGTACCGCATCGAAATGGATGGATTCTTGAGCGAAGCGCATCATATCGCTGTGGCATTGCTTCCTCGCTTTTCAGAACTCACTGTTCGAGTCAACGCGCCGGCATACACACGATTGGAAGCGGTCGACATCCGCTATCCAATATCATCCATTTCGGTGTATCCGGGTTCTGAATTGGAATTCATCGGAACGCCGAATGTGCCTCTCACCACGCTCCAGCTTCATTCATTGCATGCGGAGCCACGGAATTTGTTGGATGATGCCCGTTTTCGCGTGATGCGGGCCGATTCGGTGTGGTTCATGATGACAGACACATCCGGATTGGAGAATCGCAACCGGTTTTCGCTCCCCATCCGCCTGAATGAAGACTTGGCTCCGATAGTGAACTGGATTCAGCCGGCAGAAGACCTAGCCCTTGCAGAGCCCGGTGTGGTGGATCTGATCTGGGACATGCGCGATGATTTCGGCATTACGGCGGTTGCCGTGGCCTATGACATCCGCCGGGAATTCGGAGGAGCGACTGCGACGAAGAACATCCCGATTGCGGGTCCGCATTCGAAAACCGCGATCGGAACCTATGAGCTGGATTTGAACGCGCTCGGATTGCGTCCGATGGATGAGATTCGCATTCGCATTGTGGTGACGGATAACGATGCGGTTGGAGGTCGGCATACCACGTTGTCGGCGGAGAGGGTCATCCGCATCGCGTCTCTCACAGAATTGTTGCTAGCCGAGGATCAGCGTGAATCGGAAGCGGGCGATGCGTTGACCGACATCAACGAAGCGGCGGAAGAAACCCGGCGCATGATTGAGGAACTGAAACAGGACATGATCGACAATCCTCGAAATCGCACAGAACAGATGCGGAATCTCGATCAGATGACGCAACAGCGCGAAGAAATGCAAGAAAAAATGAATGAGCTCCGCGAACAGATGGCCGAAATGCGCCAGGAAAGTGAGTCGAGTCCTTCGTTGAGTGATGAAACTCGTGAATTGTATGAGCAGCTCGAGAAGATGGCGGCGGAAATGAACGATCCTGAGTTGGAGCAAGCCATCGAAGAGCTGATGAAAGCGATGGAGCAGTTCGATCCGAATCAGATGCGTCAGGCGATGGAAAATCTGGAGTTCAATGAACAGAAGTTCCGTGAACGCATCGAACGGACGATGGAATTATTCAAGCAACTGCGGACCCGTGCCGAGCTCGATCGTCTCGCGGCACAACTCGAATCACTGGAAAAAACCCAGGAAACGTTGCAGAATCAAGATGCCTCGAATGAGGAGATCGCTCAACGACAGCAAGACGCCCAAGAGCAGATGGACAGCATGAAGGAGCGGATGGAGTCGTTGGAGGAAAACGCGCCGAAACGGATGCAGCAGGCGATGCAGGAATTGTCAGACGAGTTGAAAGAGGATGCCGAGGAAGCCGAGAAACTACTCGATGAACAGGTGAAGGAATCGCAGGAATCGAGCCCCGATCGTCAACAGATGAAGCAACAGCAACAGGAGTTGCAGAAGCAGTTCAACAAGATGAAAAGCAAGGTGCAGCAGGCGGGCGCGAAAATGAGTCAGGAGCAAGTCCAGCTCAATACCATGGCCTTGCTGGGAATCATGCAACAATTGTTATGGATTTCGGATGCGCAGGAATCGTTGATGCGCACCACGACAAATCTTACTCCGGGCAGTACCGGTTTCGTGGATGCGGCTCGGCAACAGAACACCATCAATCGGATTTTTGGTCAGGTGGCTGATTCCCTCTTCGAATTGTCGAAGCAAGTGCCCAGTTTTTCGAACACCATCAACGATAAAAAACTACTCGTTCAACGAAATGCCGCATCGGCGCTTCGGGTGTTGAGCGAACGCGATCGCGCTCGTGCCTTGGCTGAAGAACGCTTCATGTTGGCCGGCATGAATGAGATTGGATCGATGCTCGCTGACTTGCTCGAACAATTGCAAGATCCGTCCGGTGGTGGTGAAGGTGGTGGAGGCGGCGGAATGGGTGAGACCATGGAGCAGATGGGCAAAGACCAGCAGCAGTTGAATCAGCAGATGCAGGACATGCTTAACGATATGGCCGGACAGCGGTTGATGCAAGATGGCATGGAACGTCTCGATCAGATGGCACGGCAGCAGAATGCGATTCGTCGCCAGTTGGAGGAATTGCAACGCAGTGGCGGACTCGAGCCGGGTGATCCGCTCTTGGAAGAACTGGAGCGACTCAATGAAGAAATGGAAGACGCCATCAATGATTTGCGTGGTGGCGCGGTGGATCGTGTGATGGTGCAACGACAACAGAATATCCTTTCGCGGATGTTGCAAGTGGAGAAAGCCTTCCAAGAACGCGAAGAAGACGAGGAACGCAAAGGTCGCGAAGCGAACCCCATCCGAGGAGTTCCTCCTGGCGAACTCACCCCACAGCAACTGAGAGATCGAATCCGCGACATCCTCAATGATCCGAATTTCACACGATATACAGATGAGTATCAGCGTTTGATAATGCGCTATTTTATGCTCATGGAACAATCGATATGATTATCCTCGGACTGTTGCAGAATATCGCGCTTCTGATTGCGCTTGCAGCAGCGTATCAGATCATCGGTGCCCGATTCAGGCATAGATCCCTCGGGTACAATGTGTTATCGGGATTGTTGTTCGGCGCAGTCGGGATTATCGGCATGATGTCGCCTGTGACGTTCGCTCCCGGCGTGATTCTCGATGGACGATCCATCATCATGGCTGTGGCGGGTTTCATCGGAGGACCGATTGTCGCATTGGTCGCCGCCATCTCGAACAGCCTTTTCCGATGGTTATGGATCGGCGGCAGCGGCACATTCGTCGGCGTGATGGTGATTTTGGAAGCCGCCCTGTTTGGAATCCTGTTCCATGAATGGCATAAACGGCAGAACCGACGCGCAAAGCCCATTTTTTTATGGGGACTAGGACTGATCGTGCATGTGGTAATGTTGGGCTTGTTCACGCTCATACCGGTTGTCGGTATGACCATGATTCAAGCCACATGGATTATCGTATTGATCGCGCATCCTATCGCCACCATGCTGATTTGTTTGCTGTTTCAGGATTACGAATCCCAGTTGAAAGACAAACAAACGTTGCAACGAAATGAGGCGTATTTGTCTCATTTGTTCGAGACGAGTCCGGCTATCGTGTTTTCATTGAACCCATCCAGTTTGAAGATCAATTTCGTGAGTCCGAACATCCGCACAATGCTCGGGTTCACCCGCGAAGAGGTCATGAAACCGAATTGGTGGTTGCACAATCTGCATCCCGTGGATCAACGATTAACACCTTATGATGAGGCGGATTTGACCTACAATCAGATCGAACGCCAGTACCGATTTCATACCAAGTCCAGAAATGTTGTTTGGATTCGGGACGTGATGAGAGTGATCCGCGATGACGATGGACTGCCCAAAGAGATCATCGCCACGTGGGTCGACATCACCAAGCAAAAGAACGCCGACGACGCGCTGCGTGTAAGCCAAGAACAACTGCAAATCTCGGTAGACGGGTCCGAACTCGCCCTATGGGATTGGAACATCAAAACGGGTGAGGTGTCAATTAACGAGCGCTGGGCGAACATCGTGGGGTATACGAAGGCGGAACTCAGTCCGATCTCCATCCAAACGTGGGACAAACTCGTTCATCCGGAAGACGCCCCTATTGTCCAAGATATCATCAGACGGCATGTGAGCAATGAAACCCCGATCATGGAAGTGGAAGTCCGGATGCGGCATAAAGATGGCCATTGGGTTTGGATTCTGGATCGCGGAAAAGTCATTGAATGGGATGAAGACGGTGCTGCCGTTCGTTTCGCTGGAACGCATTTGGACATCACCCAACGAAAGCTACTGGAGCTCGAGCGCGAACAGCTATTGGCGGATGTGGTGAGGTCCAACAATGAACTGAAGCAATTTTCCTTCATCATTTCCCATAACCTGCGTGGACCACTCGCCAGCATGCGAGGTTTGCTCGGTCTGATGCGGGAAGAGCCCATTCCGGATGGAAACCTATCTGAACTCATCAATGGATTCGAAACCAGCACGAAACAGTTGACCGACACCATCCAAACCTTGAATGAAATCCTGGTGATCCGCAACACTGGGGCTTTGGAACTGAAATCCATCCGGTTTGATGACATCTTGAAAAACGTGCTGGATGACCATCATTATTTGACGACAGGCATCGAGATCGACTGGGATGTGGACTTCGACAAGGCTCCATCCATCAACTTCAACGAGGCCTACCTGCATAGCATTATTCTGAATCTGATATCGAACGCCATCAAATACCGTTCGCCTAAACGGACGCTCCGCATGACGATCCGCACGGATATCGATGAAGCCGGAGTCGTACTCCGATTTTCCGATAATGGGCTCGGTTTGGATGTCACCCATAAAAAAGACAGCATCTTCGGCTTATATCAACGTTTCCATTCCGATATCGATGGTAAAGGCTTGGGGCTGTACATGACCCGAGCCCAAATCGAAGCCTTGGGCGGCAGGATACAGGTTGATGGAGCCGTTGACCAAGGACTTACGTTCACCATTCACTTCAATCGCCATGAACACCTATAAAGTCGCCCTCTCGGCGATCGTATTAGCCACTATGTTGACTACCGACCATCCATTTTCTTCGCCCAGTACCTTGCCGTACGAAGCGCCCGATTTCAATACCATCAAGGTTGAGCATTTCAAGCCGGCCTTCATAGAGGGAATGGCCGAAGAGCTTCGGGAAATCGAGCTCATCGCCACGCAAAAAGAGGCTCCGACCTTTGAGAACACCATCGTTGCGATGGAAAAAAGCGGTGCGATTCTGACCCGTGCCCAGCGTGTGTTTTCGAATCTGACCGGTTCGCATACCAATCCGGAGTTGCAAGCGATCCAAGTCGAAATGTCACCTCTCTTTGCCGCGCATTCCGATAACATGTTGCTGAATCCGGCTCTGTTCGCTCGTGTGAAAGAATTGAATGACAAGAAGGACCAACTCGGACTGAATGAAGAGCAACAACAATTGCTGACATCGGTTCATCGCCGATTTGTGCGTGCCGGTGCAATGCTTACGGAAGCGCAGAAATCCCGCATCCGCGAAATCAACAGCGAGATGTCGCAACTCACCACCCAATTCACGAACAATCTGCTGGCCTTGACCCGTGAGCGTGCGGTTCTGGTGGAAACAGAAGCCGAATTGGATGGTCTCTCCCCTGCTCAGATCGCCGCGGCCGCAAAACTGGCTACCGATCGCGGACATGCCGGCAAATACATGCTCGGCATCACGAACACGACGCGTCAGCCAATGCTCACATCCTTGAACCATCGCGCGACCCGCCAACGCGTGTGGGAGGCATCCGCATATAGAGGATTGGGGCGTGATGGGGGAATTGACAATCAGCCATTGCTCCTACAGATCGTCAAACTCCGCGCCGAGCGTGCGCAATTGATGGGGTATGCCAACTGGGCCGAATTCGCACTGGAACCGCAGATGGCGAAAACGCCGGATGCCGCCATTCAGATGTTGAAGGATCTGGTTCCACCTGTTTTGGCGAATTCGAAGCGTGAGGCCGATGCGATCCGCGAACGGATGCGTCGCGACGGACAAACCCACACCTTGGAAGCTTGGGATTGGGAATTTTATGCCGAGAAAGTCCGCTCTGAATTGTATGATTTGAATGAGAATGATGTCCGTCCCTATTTCGAGCTGAACCGCGTGTTGAATGATGGCGTGTTTTTCACGATGAACCGGCTCTTCGGTGTGACCTTCAAAAAGCGGACCGACATCCCGGTGTATCATCCGGATGTGGAGGTGTTTGAGGTCTTCAATGAGGATGGAAGCGCCATCGGCCTATTCTATGCCGATTATTTCGCTAGAGATTCCAAACGCGGCGGGGCATGGATGAGCAGCTTCGTGACCCAATCCGAATTGCTGCATCAATTGCCTGTCGTGGTGAATGTGATGAACATCCCGAAACCGGTTGAAGGTCAGCCGGCTCTTATCAGTTTTGATCATGTGTCGACGATGTTCCATGAAATGGGTCACGGCGTGCACGGAATGTTTTCGAAGGTGATGTATCCATCGTTGTCCGGAACGGCCGTCTCACGCGATTATGTGGAGTTTCCATCCACCTTCCAGGAAGATTGGGCGATTCATCCGGAAGTGCTGGCCAACTACGCGCGCCACTATCAGACCAATGAAGCGATGCCGAAAGCACTGTTGGATCGGTTGATCGCCGCGAACTCCTTCAACCAAGGCTTCGACACGCAGGAATATGTGGCCGCATCCCTGCTCGATATGGAATGGCACATGCTCACGCCGGAAACCATCCCGACCGATGTGGACGCCTTCGAGCAAGCCGCGTTGTTGAAACATGGATTGGATGTGGCCTACATCCCACCCCGGTATAAGAGCGCCTTCTTCGCGCACGTGTTTTCGGGCGGCTATTCGGCCAGTTATTATGCCTACATCTGGAGCGAAGTGCTGGCGGCCGATGCGTTCGCATACATGCAGACCCGCGGCGGACTCACCCGCGCCAATGGCGCCCACCTTCGTGAAACCGTGCTATCCAAAGGCGGGACCCGCGAATCAATGCAGCAATACCGCGACTTCCGCGGACAGGACCCGACAGTGAATGCGTTGTTGAGGAGACGGGGACTCAACCCTGAAGTAGGTAATTAGTAGTTGGGAATTTGTAGGAAGTAGGAAGGGGGAAGATCATCTCCCTTCCTTTTTTTATGTTTTGTTACTAAACAGATCGTTGAGTTGTTTACTATAGTTGTGTAGTATATTTTGCCCTCTAAAGGGAGAGTCCAGTTTGAAAACGATCGCATTGGTTTTATTTATATCCATCCGTTTTTCATCCCTGGTGGCACAGGATACACCGGATTACCATCCAAACAGGATCATCATCATATTTGATGAAAATGCTGATTTACTGCAGCAATCATGGAGTGCGTACACAGAGTTTAGAAACATTAAACGGCAAACAGCTTCGTTGAGTAAATTTTCAAAACTCGACACGTTCCTTGAATTCCACAAAATTAGCCGAATGGAACCACTTGCGGTAAACGTAGATGGCCACAATCCAGAAAATCCCATCAGCCGGATTTTTGTGATGGAAGTGGAAGGCGATATCCTTCCGATAATTGAAGGCCTTCAAAAGAATCCAGAAATTCATTCGGCAGAACCTGATTACATAGGTCGTGGCAGCGGGCAAAAATTGGACATATGGTGGCAAAACGATACCAATCCGCAAATCCCTAACGATGTGCGATTCGGAAACCAATGGGCTTTGAGCAATACAGGGCAGTCCATTTTTAATGTTCAGGGAGTTGCTGGCGCGGATATCAACGTATTGCCTGCCTGGGACCTCACAACGGGAAATGAGGATATCATTATTGCCATTTTGGATTCCGGAATTTCTGAAATCCATGATGATTTCTCAGGCCGTATGGTTGAAGGCAAAAGTTTTGACACCAATACAACCAGTACGGCTGATGATAACGGGCACGGCACCAACGTGGCTGCCATCGCCGCCGCGACGGGAAACAATAGCAGCTCTATGGCTGGTGTGGATTGGAAATCCAGGATTATGCCGGTGAAAATCCTCAATTCAAATAATACTGGTTTTTATTCCTGGTGGATTTCTGCCCTCGATTATGTGGTTGAGCAAAATGTACATGTTGCCAATATGAGTGTCGGAGGATCCGGTACCAGTAGCGCACTCGAGATGGCCGTGAACCGCGCCCTGAATGCCGGGGTGGTGGTGGTTGCCAGTATGATGAACACAAACAATAACGTCGCATTTTATCCCGCTGCGTACAATGGGGTCATTTCCGTTGGTGCAACCAATAACCGCGACAACCGAGCCGCGCCCTTTTGCTGGTCATCAACAAGTGGCCCAAATTTTGGCTACCATATCGATTTGGTGGCCCCAGGCGAGAGCATAATGGGCTTGAGCAACACCCAACCAAACTCCGTGAATTATTGGTGCGGGACGTCTCAGGCTTCGCCACTGGTTGCCGGCACAATTGGTCTTATGTTGGCCATTAGACCAGATTTGGAGAGGGACGAAATTCACAAGGGCCTGATAAATACCACCCGCCGAAAAATCGGTGAAGAAAACACAGAACGGGAATTCGACGTTTATCATGGCTGGGGACGTCTTGATGTCGAAGCCGCAATTAAATATGTGATGGAAGACGGCATAGATCCTGATCCGGAAAACCCACTACTTGTTCTACTCCAACAGAATTATCCAAATCCTTTCAACCCAACCACCCGAATCAACTTTTTTTTATCGCGAAATGCCGCAGTAAACCTACAGGTATATGACAGTTTGGGCCGCCACGTAGCCACACTCGTTAACGAAATGCTCTCATCCGGACCCCATCAAGTCACATTCGACGGTTCCCAACTTTCAAATGGTTTGTATCTATACAAACTGAATGCTGGCAATTTTTCCACTACGAAGAAAATGGTACTAGTGAGGTGAGGGCAAGTCAATGAACCGTAATCTTCCCCCTTCCTACTTCCTACTTATCCATATCCCCGCTGCTTTGAGCCTCTAGACCAGCTCTTCGCCGAACGCTTCGACCGGGGTGAGAACTCCGGACAAGATCATCCGGATTATTCCCATTGCTGCACAATGGATGCTTTTTGAACCGAACTGAGTAATCTCCGGCCTGCGGAGGTGACCCGCGCGCTTTTCAAAATGTCTTCTATCATGGTGCGTCCTGGTTAGGCCACAAAACCAGTCTCACTATTCAAGCGGTAGGGGACAGGATTTGCATTCTAAAGTGTGAAATGTACAAATGTATTTAAAGTCACTGTAACACGTGTAGATCTATAATTACTTACCTTTTTCCAGTCTACACATTTATCCGATCATTTTAATCAGGTTATAGGTTTTTTTACTACTCATTTAAAATAAAAGTAAGACAAATACAGACGTTAAATTGAATATTTTATATGATATAAGCTAAATCAAATGGATTCAATCATAAACACACCTGAATACGCAAGAAGTTTGATTGAAGCTAGTTTAGACCCAATGGTTACCATCAATGCAGATGGTAAAATTATGGATCTTAATGGGGCAATGGCTAAAATTACTAATAAGGAACGTGATAATATATTAGGAACCGACTTCAATAATTTTTTCACTGATCCAGAAAAAGCACGTGAAGTATATCAGCAGGTATTTGCAAATGGTTTTGTTACTAATTACCCATTAACGATAATAGATGGCGTGTTAACCGATGTACTGTTTAATGGCTCAGTATTTAAAAATAAGCACGGGAAAGTACTTGGCGCAGTAATGGTAGCGAGAAATGTTACCGAGAAAACTAGATTGAATAATGCTTTTATAATTGAGCGACAGCAATTCAATGATTTGTTCTCTGAAGCGCCTTTCAGTCAGGGAGTATTAAGCGGGCCTGATCACAGGTTTGAAATGGCAAACCCTATGTACTTTCAATTAATTGGCCAAAAAGATATCATTGGTAAATGTGTAAAAGACGTATTGCCCGAAGTTGAGGTTCAAGGATTTATTGAAATATTAGATCACGTTTACCAAACAGGTAAAACGTTTTCTGCCAAAGAAATGATCATTAAAATAGATGTAAATAATACCGGAATACCTGTTGACAGGTATTTGAATTTTATATATCAGGCACACCGGGATGACCAAAATGAAATTAACGGTATTCTTTTCTTCGCCATCGATGTTACCGAACAGGTTTTATCCAGGAAAAAAATTGAACTAAGCTACAAAGAATTTCAATTTGTGACTGATTTCATGCCTCAGTTGATATGGGTAACCAAGCCAGATGGGTACCATTCTTACTATAATAAGAGATGGTATAATTACACTGGCCTCGCCCCTCATGAAACTGAAGGAGAAGGATGGAACCATGTTTTTCATCCGGATGACCAGGATAGGGCATGGGGGTTATGGCGACATAGCTTAGAAACCGGAGAACCCTATGAGATTGAATATCGTTGCAGGCGATATGACGGAGAGTATCGATGGTTTCTTGGTAGAGCATTGCCTTTAAAAGATTCCACCGGCAGCATATTAAAATGGTTTGGCACTTGTACAGATATAGATGATCAAAAAAGAGCAACTGAATCGTTGAGGAAAAGCGAAGAAAGATACAGGCAGATTGTAGATACGGCCCAGGAAGGAATATGGTTAATTGATGAATATAATAAAACCACTTTTGTAAATAGCAAAATGGGCGAGATACTTGGATACGGAGTGAACGAAATGATGGGCAAGGATTTGTTTGATTTCATGGATGAGAAAGGGATAGAAATTGCAAGAGTCAATGTAGAAAAGAAAAAGCAGGGGCACTCTGGGCAGCACAAATTCAAATTTGTTTCCAAAGCTGGAAATGAAGTCTGGACAAACCTTGCTGATAACCCGCTTTTTAATGAAGATGGTTCGTACTCAGGCGCCCTTGCAATGGTTACTGATATAACTCTTTCCCAAAAAGCCGAAGAAAAAATAATCGAAAGCGAAAAAGAGATTCGTACGATGGCAGAATCAATGCCACAGATTGTATGGACTACAGATGCCCAAGGACAAAACACATATTTCAATCAACAATGGGTTGACTATACAGGCCTTACCCTTGAGGAGAGCTATGGAGACGGGTGGTTAATTCCGTTTCATAAAGATGATAAACCACTTGCGTGGAGTGCATGGAATAGTGCAGTTATTAACCTGGTAGAATATACAGTTGAATGCAGGTTGCGAAAGTATGATGGTAGTTATCGCTGGTGGTTAATGCGGGGTGTGCCAAAGATTAATGAAAAGGGCGAAATAGAAAAATGGTTTGGCACCTGTACCGATATTGAAAATATTAAACAGACAGAAGAAAATCTGCAAAAGCAGGCTAAAGAACTTGTTTTATCCAATGCTGAACTGGAGCAATTTGCTTATACAGCTTCGCATGATCTGCAAGAACCATTAAGAATGGTTATAAGTTTCCTTACTCAATTAGAGAAAAAATACGGCAACGTTATTGATAATAAGGGTAAAAAATACATTGGTTATGCTGTAGATGGGGCTAAACGGATGCGACAGATTATTTTAGATTTATTGGAATTTTCACAGGTAGGCATGAAAGAAGATCAATTAGAACATCTTAAACTGAATGATTTACTTAATGAAGTTATACTTCTTCTTCGAAAAAATATTGAAGAGAAAAGTGCAACAATTAGTATGGATCAGTTACCCGAAATACGTTCTCATCGGACGCCATTACGTCAGGTTTTTCAAAATCTTATTAGTAACGCTTTAAAATATTCTAACAAAGAAAATCCTCCTCAAATTAAAATTACCGTTAAGGAATTTAATGATCATTGGAAGTTTGCTGTAATTGATAATGGAATTGGCATTGAAAATGAATATTTTGAAAAGATTTTCATACTTTTTCACAAGCTTCATAATAATGGTGAATATTCAGGAACGGGCATGGGCTTAGCGATTACAAAAAAAATTATTGGGATTCTTGGAGGAGAAATTTGGGTGGAGTCTGAAATTGGAAAAGGAAGTTCGTTTTATTTCACAATAAAAAAACAACAACCATAAACAACAACTATGAAAGCTCTAACAGAGGCCCTTGTGTAACCCCTCCCGGGGGTTGACAAATGTAAACTGGGAATCAACCCTTCGTTTACAACATGAAGAAGTCACGATTCAACGAATCCCAGATAGTCAAATTCCTGCAGATAGCTGAGCAGGGACAAAAGATCTGTAGAACGCACAGCCTGTGGGACGGCAAGCCCTTCCGCGTGCTCAATGTGGTGGACGACTACAACCGCTAGGCGCTGTGGATCGAGATGGATACGAGCCTGCCCGCATAGCGCTTCAACCGGACACTTCGAACCGAAGTTATCAACGCCTACGTATTCCGGACCATCCGTGAAGTGCGTGAGTACATGGACAGTTTCCTGCTCGACTACAACCATGAACGGCCTCATGAGGGGCTGGGCAATTAAACTCCCATTCAACACCAAACCATCACCCAAACCTCCAGTTTACAACTGACTGATTTTTAGGGGAGGTTAAAATGGCGGGAAACAATATCATTGCGATTATTACTACAATAATCATTTAACATATTTTTAATGTGCGAATGATGAAACATTTAACTCATTTTATGTAACACATTGTAGTGCGTTAAAAACAACGTTGTGAATACCAATCAAATTGATCGTTCGACTTATGCGGAAACTTAACGGTTCAAATATCGAGATCGTATAATTTTTGAATACGATTTTAATTTACTTCGCTAATACAGAGTAGATCACACGATTCACCGTTCGAATAGCGTTATAGGATTTTATGCTCGTGAAGAGTTATGAAATACGATTCATTGAAAGGATTTAAATTAGATTATGGAATTACTTACAAAAAAACTTTTTCAAGAGCTTCAGGACGTAGACCAAGCACTTTGTCTTTCACTCTATATGCCTACGCACCATACACATCCTGAGAATCTTCAGGACAGCATTCTTTTCAAAAATCTTGCAAAACAATTGGAGGAATCGCTGATGCAGAAATATTCACCTGCTGAAGTGCAAACATATCTTGAACCTGTATATGCCCTTGTTGACGACAATGATGTTTGGGATCACACATTAGAAGGACTGGCTGTTTTTAGCTCAACAGGTATATTTAAAGTTGTCGGACTGAATACATCGGTTTCGGAATTGGCCATGGTAGCCGACAGCTTCCATACCAAACCATTGCGGCACTATTTGCAATCGGCTGACAACTATCACGTTTTGTGCGTAACCCTTGAGGATATCCGTCTTTTTGAAGGCAATCGCCACTCATTGACTGCTATTAAACTCGCTTCTGATATTCCAAAAACCATAACAGAAGCGCTTGGTGATCAATTGACAGACAAGCATACAACGGTTGCATCTTATGGTGGTACCGGAGGAGAAAGTTCGCCAATGCATCACGGTCAAGGTGGCAATAAAGAGGAAACTGAAAAAGATGCTGAAAAGTTTTTCCGTATGGTTGCGGATGTAATTTATGAACACTATTCAAAACCTTCAGGTTGGCCTCTCATACTGGCCACATTGCCCGAACACCAAAGCCTATTTCAAAGGGTAAACAAAAATCCATTGTTGTTACCAACAGGAATTTCCATAAATCCTTCGGCTGTTTCGCCCGATAAACTGGCTACTATGGCCTGGGAAATAATGGAACCCGAATATAACATGAAACTTGATAGCCAGGTTGCCAAGTTTGAGCAGTCAAGGGCAAATGGCAAAGGCAGCGACGACTACAAGGAAGTAGCTGTAGCGGCCGTTGAAGGACGGGTTGATACACTTCTTGTTGAAGCCGACCGAATTATTGCTGTCAGGGTAACAAATCTGGTGACGGGAAACACACAGAAAAAGGATTTAACCAATCCGAAAGTAGATGACCTGCTCGATGATATGGGCGAACTGGTCATAAAAATGGGTGGACAAGTGATGGTTATCCCAACCGATAAGATGCCTTCTGAAACAGGGCTCGCAGCAATTTTTCGATACTAATAAACATAAACCATTATGCAAATTCAATTCAATTCAGACAATAATGTATCGCTGAACCAAGAACAAATCGCATCTTCTACTTCTTTGGTATCGGAAGAACTAAGCAGGTTCAGTACGCAAATTACCCGCTTGGAAATTCACCTTTCTGACGAAGATGGACATAAAGACGGGTCTAACGATAAGCGATGTTTGATTGAAGCCCGTCTTGCAGGCATGAAACCAATTGTGGTTACCGACCACTCAAATACTCATGAAAAGGCTTTATCTGGTGCTTTAGACAAATTGATAACGTCTTTAGAAACGATAACCGGTCGTTTAAACGATCACAAACGGCATTAATATCCGTTCATTTGTATGGGTTCCACGGTTGCTTATTGAGATTGCCCTCCCTACTTCCTACTAATCCCAATACCTGCTTTTTCGAGCCTTTTCACTAGCTCCATCCCCATCGCCTCAACCGGAGTGAGTACCCCGTGCTTGAGGGTATTCTTGCGTTGCTTTTCCAACAAACAAAACGCCGATTCGGCGAAGAATTTCGCGGTTTCGTCGTATCCCGGATCTCCACCGGAGATTTCGACTGTGGATGTTTGTCCGTGAATGGTCTCTGCAATGGCCGTTACACTGAATCGACTGTTCGCACGCTTTTCGGGGCTGGGTCCTGTCCCCGGACTGTATTTTTTATAGATCCAATTCCGAAACCACGAGAACCGGATGAAGGTGAATAGCACCATGACCCGTGAGATCAGCGACACCATCGCACCGAAACTGCGCGCAAGGAAGAACTGGGCATAAGAAAACGCAGCTCCATACTCATCAGGCATTCTCATCGCGCTTCGACGAACAATATGGATGTCTGCCACGGGCATCGGCAAGGCCCATTTTCCAAAAAACTTGTTGAACTGGATGCCCCGGTCGATCTTCGGCGCATCCGGATGTTTCGGATACTTCACCACATCCTGCCGTTTTCCTGTCCGCTTGTTCAACACCGATTGAACCGCCGTGTTCAATGTTCCTCCGGAAAATGTCGCATTCGTGCTCACATAACAGCGCACGGATTTCGGAACATCGGCAGGTAGCTCTTTCACAGCGAGCCAGGTCGTGAAATCCGCCGGAATGCTGTCGAATCCGCACGCATTCACGATGGTGACGCCCTTCGCCTCCGCCTCCTTTCCATGCCTTACGAAGCACCGATTCAGGAACTCGGGCTCTCCGGTGATGTCCAGGTAATGCGTTCCGGAATCGAGACACGCGGCCACCACATCCGGTCCATACAGCGCGAACGGACCCACCGCGTTCATCAGCACCTTTGTGGATGCGGTCATGGCGCGGAGTGAGCCTTTGTCGCGGATGTCGGCCACAATCACATCCGGCTTGACTCCCACCAATGACTCACGTAGTTCATACAACGCCGCTTCCGATCGTCCGGCAATCGCCCAGGTCAATCCTTCACGCTCGGCGTGCTTGGCGATGTACGCTGCCGTTATGCGTCCGGTGAAGCCGGTGGCGCCGAAAAGGGTAAGATGGTACATGTTGAATCGAAAGTCGTGAGTGGTGAGTCGGTGAGTCGGTGAATATCGAAATTCATTTATGGTTGGAATCAAAGTAGGTGCCCATCCGACTCACGACTCACAACTTACGACTCACGTGATTTAACTCGGAAATCAGTTCAGCCCGAAACATATGATAATCCACTTCGGTGGAATGTCGACTTCCTCCATCAAACTTATAATGCGGATTCGCGATTTCGTGTTCGATGCGAGCACGGATGTCGATCGGACGCGCATACTCGCCCTTGATTTCGCGGCAGGCGATCTTGGCTTGATGATCGGCCAGCGGCCAGATGCAGCCCAAGGGCTGGAATAAGCCGATGAAATAGAGATTCGGGATGTCGGCATGCAGCATTTTCCGGTAGAGCGGTACTTTTTCTGCCGTTTCGAAATGGATGAAGTCCGGATCGAAGAACGGAAAGGTGATCTTGAATCCAGTAGCGGCGACGATGATGTCATATTCCGCACGGCTTCCATCCGCAAAAACCACTGTCTTCTCATCCCATGAAGCGATTCCTGGTTTGGGGATGATTCGGCCATGACGGATGATGTCAAGCAAGTCCGAATTCACGGTCGGATGGTGACTCAGCACCGGTTTCGTGTTAACCGGTAGTCCTATGTCCTTATACGATCCTTGCATGATGCGCAACAGTACGGTGAGCGACCATTGGCGCAACCGTCGCGGCAACCATTTGGATCGAGTCGCAAGCACATCCGCAGGTGTCCCGAATAGGTATTTCGGGGTGAACCACTGCGGCGATCGTAGGCTCATATGCACGCATTCGGCCACGCGTGAGGCTTCCACGGCCACATCCGCCGCTGAATTTCCAGCTCCGATCACCAACACCCGCTTTCCGCGCCAGCTATCATCCACCCGTTTGAAATCATGCGAATGCATGTAATTACCGGTATAGGTTCCGGGAATGGATGGATGCGAGGGATTCCAATGGTGTCCGTTCGCCACCATCAGATGGGAGAATTCGGATGTCGTTGCGTTTCCATCCGCATCCTTGACCGTCACCATCCACGTGCCGGCTTCATCCAACCGAGCATTGGTCACGGTGTGATGGAATCGGATCTCATCCATCACCCCGAAATGCCGCGCATAATCTTCGAAATAGGCTTGTACGAGGCGGTGGTTCGGGTAATCGGGATAGTCGTCGGGCATCGGGAAATCCTCATACGAGGACAGCGTTTTCGAACTGATGATGTGCGTGTTCTCATAGACGCTGGAATGTCCGGTGGCATCATTGAACACCCAGTTACCACCTACTTTCCCGCTTTTTTCATAGAGGATGTAGGGGATGCCGGCTTGTTTCGCGTTTTTGGCGGCCGTGATGCCGGATGGGCCGGCGCCGATGATGCAAATCATGTGAAAACGTTAAAACGTGAAAGTGTGGAAATGTAAAAGCGTAAAAGCGAAGGGTGCGATGCGCGATGCGCGAGGTAAGATGGACCTAAAATAGCCACTGGAATTGAAATAGGAACAATGTTCAAGCACCTCTTGCTTCGCACTTCGCACATCGCACTTCGAACTTGGCACATCGCACATCGCACATCGCACTTCGACCCATTTGAAAAACTCGGTGGATCTAGATAGGTTGAATGATGAAATCCATCTCATTACTCCTCGCCACTACCTACATGCTCGTGATGAACGGGTTGGCTAACGGCTTGCCGTTGAACGGAAAGACCACGGGCGAGCTGTCGGAGCAATATCCGAACTGGTTCGTTCCGGCCGGCATCACCTTTTCGATCTGGGGCGTGCTGTATCTCGTCATGATCGCTTATGTGGGTATGCGAATATATAAACGGAATGAAGAATCGGACGGCATCGAATCCTTGTACATGATTACCGCCGTGCTGAATGGGTCGTGGATCATCGCCTGGCACTATGAATGGATGTTCGGAAGTCTGTTGCTGATGGGCGGACTGCTCGGAACGTTGGTCATTATCGCGAAACGCATCTGGCAATGGCACGATCAGGCGCATTGGCTCACGACACTCACATTCGGATTGTATTTGGGATGGATCATCGTGGCGACTGGCGCGAATGTGACAGCGGCCTTGGTGGATTGGGGTTGGGGCGGATTTGGGATCGCCGGACCCACGTGGGCTGCCGTACTTATTGCGGTCGCATCACTCATCGCCGTAGCCACCAAACGTACATTCGGTAATCCATATATATTGGCATCCGTGATGTGGGCCTTGCTTGGAATCCTCATCAAGCAGACGGGCGGTCCGGCGGATGTGGTCATCTTCACAGCGGCGATCTTTCTCGGAATTCTTATACGGGAAATCATCCCAGCACCAAAATTAGCGAGGGACTTATGAGCATTGCCCTGATCCACACCTTCTATGAATCCTTTGGCAAGGGCGATGCCGATGCCATGGCTGCATGCTACCATCCCGACATCCGATTCCGAGATCCCATATTTGGTGATTTGGAAGGCGACGAAGTGATGTCCATGTGGCGGATGTTGATCAAACGCAGCAAAGGAAAGCTGGCGATCAAAATTGACACCGTGACCTCGAACAACGGCAAAGGCTCCGGAAATTGGACGGCGACCTATGTGTTCAGCAAAACGGGACGGAACGTCGTGAATCACATCCATGCCGAGTTCGAATTCAAGGATGGCAAGATCTGGCGACATATCGACCAATTCAGCCTGTGGCGATGGTCGAGGCAGGCGCTCGGTCTACCGGGTTTCTTACTGGGCTGGACGCCGTGGATGCGCAGGAGATTGCAAGTGGAGGCGAAGAAGGGGTTGGATGCTGTCCGCAAGTCCACATACATAAATAACTAATTATGCCCATTTTTGGGTGTATTTTCCGTGATTTTTAGACCAAAGTGCAGTCAGTAGCTAAATAAAGACGCTTTTTCTGCCTCTTTCTACTCTTGATATGGTCACGCAAGTGTTAAAACACGTTTTTTATTCCTAAAAAAAACTGTGGAATCTGTGCAGATTTCGATATTCACTTCGATATTAACGTTGTTCAAGCGATATGAACGTCACTTTTCCTATCAAAAGTATGACTTGCGGACAGCATACCTCCACTCCTATCCAACCTCAACCATCTCCCCGTACGCCCGCTCGATCGCCTCGCTCGTCTCCGCATCCATCACCTGTGCGATCGCCTTCACCGCATCCGAGGCATTCCTCGGCGCATAGGCTTTCCCGGCCAGCTTGAGCGCGGTGATGTCGCCCGAACTGTCGCCGATGTACGCGATTTCGTGCAACGGTATTCCGGTGAACTCGGAAATCCAGCGCAATCCGTTCCCTTTGTTGCACACGTTGAGGATCACATTCACCGATATGTCGGTCCGATGCACCTCAAACAAATCATCCTCGCAAATCACGCGCTCCCGACATATATCAACGATCTGCCCGATAATTCCCTGATCTTGGTTCACAAACCCGATGTCCGTGTGCTTGGCAAATTCCAACATGCTGCTTGGAAATTGGGTCGCAATCAACTTCGCCCCCCATTCCCGCATCTTCGCGACACGGCGCATCATATCTGCTGTCACTGCCGGATTCCAATGCACCTGGGTGGTCTTCGGATCGAACATCCCTCCTCCCGATTCAAACACTACCGGCTGATCGATGTCCAATATCTGCGCCATGCATTCGGCGTAAGGCTGCGGCCGACCCGTCAAAATCGCCAATTTGGGAATGCTCGTATCGGTTTTGGCTTGGATGTTCCTCGCACGGATGGCGGAAAACGAGTCCCAATGGGGTGTGCGGAACGGATGCGTAAGGCACCCATCAATATCCAGCACGAACAGTCGGATCATGATTGAGGTTTGAAGGAGGGTAAGATGAGATACAGCACGATGCAGAACAATCCGAACGTCAACGGCCACTGATACCGATTCTCATAATCGGCGAATTCTTGCGTAGCGAATTCCTGTTTATCAAGGCTTTCGATGCGGGATAGGAATGGATCGAGCCCATCCGCCGGACGTAAAATCTCATAGTAAGCACCGTTACCCGCATCGGCCAATTGCTGCAATTTGGTGCGCTGAAGCGCGGTCGTCACCACATTTCCGGCCGTATCACGCTTATACTCAAGCAAGCGACCATTCTCCGGATCGTAAATCGGGATGGCGGCACCGGCCGTGGTTCCAATGCCGACCGTGAATACACCCACATTCCGATCGACCAATACCTTCACCGCTTCAGAAATATCATTTCCATGGTCTTCCCCATCCGACACCACCAATAAAACGCGCGCCGCATTGGATGGAGCGCTTTCGGATGCGGACTGAAACGCTTCCTGTGCCGTGCGCATCGCCGCGCTGAAATCCGTCGATGAGGATGGCATCAGATCCGTGTTCACAATGTTCAAAAACATCTTGAACGCGGAATAATCATTTGTAAGAGGGACTTGCAGGATGGATTCACCTGTGAACACAATCAGTCCCACTCGGTCGCCTTTCAGCCGGTCGACGAGCCGAACCAACTCGAATTTCGCCTTGTCCAATCGATTCGGACGCACATCCTCGGCTTTCATGCTCAATGACACATCCAAGGCCACTAGAATATCGATACCCTGGCGCTTCACTTCACGCACTTCGGTCCCCACTTTGGGTCCGGCCAGCGCGACGATCAGAAAAAACATCCCACTGTATAAAGCAATTCCTTTGGCGCGGTGCATCCCCTCCCAACGCGGCGTCACCAGCTTCGAAAACACCTCATCCGAAAAATAGGCTTTGCGTTCGCGGCGAGTGCGGCGTTTCCATGCCCAGGTCGTCACTGCCAGAATCGGCATCAACAACAAAAGCCACAAGTAAATAGCGTTTTCCCAAACCATAGAATAGGGCCGAAAGATACCGAAAACCTCGTATTTTTGGAGCCTATGAGCGCGTTATCCGTCTACAATACCTTATCCCGGAAAAAGGAGCGATTCGAGCCGTTAGTCGATGGTTTCGTCGGGATGTATGTGTGCGGACCCACCGTCTATGGCCCACCCCATCTGGGTCATGCCAAAAGTTATGTCGCGTTTGATGTGATTCAGCGCTATTTGCGCCATTTGGGTTATACGGTGCGATATGTTCAGAACATCACGGATGTGGGACACCTGACCGATGATGCCGATTCTGGCGAAGACAAGCTCATCAAGCAATCCCGCCTCGAAAAGAAAGAGCCGATGGAGATCGCCGAGAATTATACCTGGCAGTTTTTCCGCGACATGGATGCTCTGAATGTGAAGCGCCCTGATATTTCTCCCCGCGCCACAGGTCATATTCCCGAGCAGATCGCCATGATCCGCGAGCTGATCGATAAAGGTCATGCTTATGAAGTGGATGGAAACGTGTATTTCGACGTGTCCAGCGATCCCGATTATGGAAAACTAAGTGGACGACAGTTGGATGAAGCCGAATCCGGAACCCGGGTAGAAACCGCATCCGACAAGCGTCATCCGTCCGATTTCGCTTTATGGAAGCGCGCGGCAGAGACGCATGTGATGAAATGGGAATCGCCCTGGGGATGGGGATTTCCCGGCTGGCATATCGAGTGTTCGGCGATGAGTCATCGCTACCTCGGGAAAAGTTTTGATATCCATGGTGGCGGATTAGAAAACCAGTTTCCGCACCACGAATGTGAGATCGCTCAGAGCGAATGCGCCCACGGACAGCCATTTGTCAAGTATTGGCTTCACAACAATATGGTGACGCTCAACGGCCAAAAGATGGGCAAATCGCTCGGAAACGCCATTTCTTTGGAACAATTTTTTAATGGCTCGCATCCGTTGCTGACGAGAAAATGGAGTCCGGCTGTCATCCGCTTTTTTCTGCTGCAAAGCCATTACAGGGGTACGACGGATTTTTCAGAAAGCGCATTGGAAGCGGCGGAAGCGGGCATGAAAAGTTTTCATGAGTTGGTTACATCCATTGAAAAGACCGAAGCAAGAACCGACGGACCCGCTTACTTCCGTTTTTTCAATGGATTGAAACAAGATCTCGATGCCGCATTGAATGATGATTTCAATACCGCGAAAGCGATTGCGGTATTGTTCGACAAATTGAAAGCCTTGAAGCATTTCATACAAGAAAATGGCGCTCCTGTGGAGTTGTATGAAATCAAATCCTATGTGAAGTCGATCGTGGACGGCGTATTGGGCATTTGGCCCGAGGAAGTCGGTAGCGATGTGCTTCCAAAATTAGATGCCGCCATGAGTCTGATTCTCGACATTCGTTCGAACGCACGCAAAAACAAAGATTGGCCGACATCCGACCTCATCCGCGACCAGCTTAAAGCAGCTGGCATCGTGGTTGAAGACGGGGCGAGCGGTAGTACCTGGAAATTGGAACCCAAATGAATTCTTCTCACTTCGTCTGGGATGCAAATCCCGAAATGTTCACCATCCCAGAACTTCAACTGCCGTTCGCATTGAGTCTGCTCGGGTTGGTGATATCGTTTATTGCCTATCAGTTTATTGCGAGTAGGAAGAAGGAAGTAGGAAGTGGGAAGCGGGATGCTGGAAGTAAGAAGCTGGATGCATCCGTAATTAAGCTCATCACTTTTGGATTGCTCGCCTTCATTCTTGGTCAACTGATTGGCATGGTTCTGCCCGGACCCACATTCGAATCCATCGGTCCTATATCGCCGCGGTGGTACGGACTCCTGTTCGCATTGTCCTTTTTTCTGGGATACAACATCGGGGCTCGGACGTTCACCGATGCCAATCTTCCCCTCAAGTATGCGGATTCCCTCTTCATCTACTTGATGGTCGGAACCATACTTGGTGCACGCCTCGGACATGTCATTTTTTATGATTTGGATTATTATTTACGGAATCCCGAGCTCATTCTGGCGTTCTGGGAAGGTGGATTGGCCAGTCATGGCGCGGTGATCGGAGTATTGACATCCGTATGGCTGTTTTCCCGGAAGCATAAGAACATCGATTTCCTATGGGTCGCCGATCGCATGGCGCTTCCCTTCACGTTGGGTGGTTTTTTCGTCCGTTTCGGAAACTTCTTTAACTCTGAAATCCTCGGGAAACCAACGGATGTTCCATGGGCCATCATTTTTGCCAAAGTGGATAACGTGGCTCGTCACCCATCCATGCTGTATGAAGCGTTCTGGTATTTGGGTGCCTTCACCTTTTTCGTGTGGGTATACAAAAAGTATGAGACGCGTCCACCGAAAGGAGCCCTCACGGCCTTATTCCTTGTTGTTTTATTCGTTGGTCGCTTCCTGATCGAATTCACAAAAGAGAACCAATCCGCCTTCGAAGCCGCTCTTCCCATCAACATGGGCCAGATCCTGAGCCTGATCTGTATCGTGATCGGAGTTTTGTGGCTTAGAAAGATTGATTGGAAGAAATTATAAATGACAAATTTTAAATTTTAAGTGGGCAAGCACAGTTGAATGTTTCCCACAAAATGGACATTCCGTTCTACCCCCACATTTAAAATTTTCAATTTAAAATTGTCTTCACCCATCATTTAAAATTTTCAATTTAAAATTAGTTTTCCCCAGCAATGCACAATCTCAAATCCCTGACTCTCGACGAACTTCTTTCCTTATGCAAGGAGTTAGGGATTGAACGGTTCCGCGCCGAGCAGATTTTTCAATGGATGTACCGAAAAGGCGTGAGTTCCTTCGATGAGATGACAAACTTATCCCTGGATCTTCGCAATCATCTCAAATCGGTGGCGATGCTGCATACTGCCGAAATCGCCCAGCAACAGGTATCGAAAGACGGCACCACGAAATTCTTGTATCGTTTGCATGATGGGAAACAGGTCGAGGCGGTTCTCATCCCCGAATTTTTCGATGATGGGGTGGCGGACCGACTGACCGTCTGCGTATCGAGCCAAGTCGGTTGCATGTTCGGCTGTTCCTTCTGCGCCACCGGGAAGATGGGCTTTTTTCGGAATCTGACCCATGGTGAAATCGTGGACCAAGTGGTTCACATCAACACGATGTGCGAGGAAAAATATGGCAAGCGCATTACGAATGTGGTGTATATGGGGATGGGGGAACCCTTGCATAATTTCGAGAGCGTGATGCAGTCGATCGATATCATCACCCATCCCAAATCGATCGGATTGTCGCCAAAACGGATCACGGTTTCCACGGTGGGCATCGCGAACAAGATCCGCAAGATCGCGGATGAAGGAAAAACCTTCCGCCTCGCTGTATCCTTGCATGCGCCGTCCGATGCGAAACGCGACAAGATCATGCCCATCAACGAGACGTTGGATCTGGAAGCCCTGAAAGACGCCATCCGCCATTACCACGCCAAAACGAAGCTGGATCTGACCTACGAATACTTGTTGTTTCAGAACTTCAACGACACTCCGGAAGACGCGAAGTTGCTCGGAACCATCGCTCGATGGGTGCCCAGCAAGGTCAACATCATCATGTACAACAATGTGACGGGTGTGGAGCTGAAGCGGGCCAGCGAAGAGCGTTTGAACACGTTCATGCGCGACCTGATCCGTACCGGCGCCCGTGCCACCGTTCGTCGCTCACGCGGCGATGATATCGATGCGGGATGTGGCCAACTCGCCATCCGGGAAGGGCAGCCGAGAGGGAAGAGCTTGGCGAAGAGTTGAGAGAGGGAATCAGGAATCGGGAATCAGGAATCGGGAAGAGTCTCATTTAGGAGTCTTCCCGATTCCTGATTCC
>JBGTBY010000010.1:0-138865 GCA_041749075.1 Balneolales bacterium
AAACAGATCTATCTGGCCACGATCAATGCTCAGACCAAATGGTCTGGATCCATATTCGGCTGGTCGGCAATCCGAAGGGACCTGTATGCTTATTTTGAAGACCGGCTCTTAAAAGATGACACAGTTAATTGAAGACTCCCCTCTGGGTGCTGAATATATTATTGGACACCACCACGTTGGAGACTCTATCTCTCCTTAATTCAAAACCCCCACCCGAAAACACATTATTCCGGATGTACAAACCATTAATAAGCGGCTCCCCCGGGTTACTTATCGGCCCCATTCTGTTATTTCGTATGATCAGATTTGATATCGAAACGTTGGCAGAAAGTGCGACACTGCCAACAGTAAGCCCGTCTATCACTCCTCCGATTACGGGTGGATCAACAGCCGTGCTCGTATAGGTTATGTTGCCAACTACGCTTAAAGCTTGCGTGTCTTTGTCAGGATTTAGCCCAATACCGTAAATGTGAAGTGTTTTGTTAACGGTAAAATCTCCATAGCTAGCCGGACTTGGAATAATGTGAATGATATCACCACTGCTTGAAGCAGCGATTGCGGCAGCTACTGTGGTGTACACATTTGGTCCGCTAGGAGCGACGGGATTGTTGTTGACCACACGTACGGTTTGCGCGTAAAGGGTGCCTGCACTAATTATTAACAGGCAGAGAGTGATGTATAGTGATTTCATGATTCTGAATTTGATTTGGTTGGATAAAAAACCTGCCACTTAGGGAGGCGTTTTTCTAGACGTGTACTTTCGTTCATTTTCAAGTCCATAATCCGTCTTAATCCCCTTATCTTCAATACTCATTAATGAGTAATCATGAAGTATGGCATTCAATAAAAAGCAAGTTCAAGTCGGCAGTATCCGTCTCACCTATCTTGGAAAAACAGGTACAGGCACAGTAATTATCGCCCTTCACGGCAATTCGTGCTCTTCTGAATCGTGGCATCAATTTTTGGAGGATTCGGCAAAGACAGATTATCGCATCATCGTCCCAGACCTACCAGGGCATGGAACTTCGGACAAAGCGACTGACCCCGAAAATGACTATACCATCGGTGGGCTCGCAAACATCATCAAGCAATTCATCGATGTGCTTGAAATCGAATCATATATCTGCATCGGTCACTCTCTCGGTGGTCATATCGCTTACAATCTTCTTGTGAATGACCCTCGCCTCAATCAAGCCATTACCTTCGCGGCACCACCCGTTTCGTTACCCTTAGAAGACTCACTTCCTCTTGCTTATCTCCCAAATCCTGCATTTTCAAACTTATTCAAGGGAGATTTGACAGAATCAGACATACATGAAACGGCAGTCAGTTTTGATCCACATCCTATGCCATTTGTGTATGATGCGATCCGAAATACAGATCCGGAATTCAGAATCCGATTTGGTCAATCCGTCGGAACGTTGAATGGGATGCAAGATGAGTTCAATGTCGTGAATCGAAACAAAGACAGGGTCATTTTGATCGTCAATACAAAAGATAGAATTGTAAATCCGACCTATTACGATCGGTTCAACTCATCCATGTGTTGTATGGTTGAAGTGGAAAATCATTCTCCTCATCATCTTAAAAATTGGATGTTGCAGGTGCTTGAGGAATCAATTGCAACTTGATCGATTTCCGGATTAGCTGACCTGTATTCTCCACATTCATCTTTGCCAGCATTTTTCTGCGGTGAGTATCTACCGTATGTTTACTGATGTATAGTTTATCCGCAATCTGATCACTCTTTAATCCTTCATACAGATAAAAAAGAATGTCCATTTCCCGTTTACTGAGTACGCTGTTGTTGTAGAAGCTCTCGATAGGAAATGTCGGGATGTGGCCAAGCAAACCGGAGTGCCAGATGTGTACCCGGTTCGAAGGTTGCATTTCGGTGATATCCGTGATCACGCTGATATGGTAGATCATTTTACCGGAATCATCATATAGTAAGGGAGAGGAGGATCGAAGCACTCTTTTTTGAATACCATTCTTGCGAGATACCCTATAGTTGAAAAAAACAGCAAACTCAAATGGTTTGAATACTCTGAAGTTGCCAAGCGGGTAATAGTAGTTCGTTCCGGCTAGGACGATCGGTTGATCGTCTGGGTGTATGATATCCAGCAACCTGCGATAGTCGAATTCTTCAAGATCATAACCGAGATTCTCTTTCACTTCCGGTGAGACATATATGATGTGCGATTTCGGAGTATAATTGATATAAAAAAATTGATTCGGAAGTAGTTGAATTCTTTTTATGATTTCCATCAATAATTCGCCCTGTTCCGGTACGCTCCCGTCGACGTCATAGCCAAGAGTTTTCTTTAATCTCTGTATTTCTTTCCAATACAGAAGTGTTTGTTCCGAATATTTAGATTCCATGCTTCTTATTAAGGAATAATCTTAACCATTCTCTTAATTGTTGAATGACGACGTTTACCTAATCATAATACCATAAAACACATAGAATCCGAACCACTTCCGAACCCCCAACAAAAAAAGCCCCGGATCTTGACGAAACCGGGGCTTTAGGTAGTCTATCCTACCATCATACTATCCTACCATCCGACTACTTCACGAACAGCATATCTCTGTACGTCGGCAGCGGCCAGTAGTCGTCTGCCATCACTTTCTCGAGCTGATCGGCGACATTTCTCACCGCCGTCATTGCCGGAATCACATTCTTCGCCACGTGTGTGGCTTTTGAATGGATGTCGTCTCCACCAAGTTCGGCGTTTTGTTTGCCCAGTTTGTCGGTGGTATCGACCAAGTCGTTCAGCAAGCCATTCACATTCTTGAGCGTGGTGGCGGCGCCTTTTGCGTCGATTCCGACCGCTTTGCTGCGTTCCACAACGGCGATCAACTCATTCAGGTAGCGAACAACCGATGGCACGATCATGGTGCGCACCAGATTCTCAGTGGTCTCCCCTTCGATGTTGATGGTCTTGAAATACTGCTCGTACTGGATTTCGGAGCGGGATTCCACTTCCGCATGACTCAGCACACCGAACCGCTCGAACAGACTCAAGTTCTTTTTCGAGCTCAGGTGCGGAATCGAATCGATCGTGGTTTTCAGGTTCAACAAGCCACGTTTTGCGGCTTCTTTCTGCCAATCGTCGCTGTATCCGTCGCCATTGAAGACGATCTTGTAGGTTTCCTTCAAGGTGCTTTGCAGTACACTTCCGACGGCGATTTCCAAGCTGCTTCCCTTGGACAATTCCGCTTGCAGCGCAACGGTCATCTTATCGATGGCATCTGCTGCGATGACGTTCAATACGGTGATCGGGAAGCTGACCGACTGACTTCCACCCACAGCGCGGAACTCAAACTTGTTCCCGGTGAATGCGAACGGCGACGTACGGTTCCGGTCGCCAGCATGCTTCGGCAATTGTGGAAGCACTTGCGAACCGAGTCCGAGGAACCCACCTTTTTTGGATGATTTGGCTGAACCCGCGATCAATTGCTCGAACACATCCGCTAATTGGTCGCCGGTGAAGATCGAAATGATGGCTGGTGGCGCTTCGTTCGCACCCAAACGGTGATCATTGCCTGCATGGGCGATGGCCACTCTCAACAGATCCTGGTGGTCGTGAACGGCCTTGATCACGGCGGTAGCGAAGAACAGGAAGCGAAGATTCGAATGTGGATCCTCACCGGGTTCCAGCAGATTCACGCCGGTACTGGTGCTCATCGACCAGTTCGTGTGTTTTCCACTTCCGTTCACACCTGCGAATGGTTTTTCGTGCATCAATGCCACCATGCCGTATTTCCGGGCGACGGATTTGAGCACGGTCATGGTCAATTGCTGGTGATCGGCAGCCACGTTGGCCGCTTCGAATATCGGTGCGATCTCGAACTGGCCAGGAGCCACTTCATTGTGACGGGTCTTGACCGGCACTCCCAAGCGATACAATTCGCGCTCGGCATCCATCATGAACGCCAACACGCGCTCTGGGATGGATCCGAAATAATGGTCTTCCAACTCTTGTCCTTTCGGTGGTTTTGCGCCGAACAAGGTGCGGTTGGTCTGGATCAGATCCGGACGCGAATAATAGAACTCTTGGTCGATAAGGAAATATTCTTGCTCACATCCTACGGTCGAATACACGCGCTTCACGTCGGTATCACCCAACAACTCGAGCGCTTTCACAGCGGAGGTGTTCAAGGCATCGTTCGAGCGTAGAATCGGCGTTTTGGCATCCAAGGCCTCGCCTTTCCATGAGGCATAGGCCGTAGGAATACATAAAGTAGAGCCATTCGGATTTTCAATGATGAAGGCGGGGGATGTTGGATCCCAAGCCGTGTAGCCACGCGCTTCGAAGGTGGCACGCAATCCGCCACTCGGGAAACTCGATGCATCCGGCTCGCCTTGAATCAACTCTTTACCTGAAAATTCGGCGACTGCCCCACCGCCTTGGTTCGGCGTGATGAACGAATCATGTTTTTCCGCGGTCTGACCTGTCAATGGCTGAAACCAGTGGGTATAGTGGGTAGCCCCTTTTTCAATGGCCCAATCTTTCATCACAACAGCCACCACATCGGCCACATCGGCATTCAGTGGCTCACTATCCGTGATGGTTTTCTTCAGTTCACGCCAAATGCCTTTAGGCAAACGGGATTTGAGCGTTTCCAACGTAAGGGTGTTCTCACCGAAAATCTCGGTGATGTTCAATGGTGCTGACGGACCTGGCTCGACACCACGGACAGCTTTGATCGGACTAAACCGGCGGTAATTCTTACTCATCTGGCAATGTTGAAGGTTGAATGTTGAAGGTTGAAGACGGTTCAGCGGCTTCAATAGAACGCCTAAAAATAGAAGGTATATTTTGATTTTGCCAAAAATAGTTAAGACTTTTTATTCACACTATTTAAACAATTACCCCTTTACCCCTATTACCCATTTCTCCATTCTATGGAACCGCTTTTCTGAGCAATGGGCGCATTCCCTTTCGTACCTTTGATGATGTCTGATTTATCGCATTGGATTTTAGCCGCGCGGCCGCGTACTCTTCCCGCCGCCATCGCACCTGTACTGGTAGCGGGAGCCTTGGCATCCCGTCATGGTGTGTTCGACGCCTTTCCCTGGATCATCGCCCTACTATGTGCGATCCTGATCCAGATCGGCACGAACTTCGCCAACGATTATTTCGATTTCAAGAAGGGAGCCGACACCCCCGACCGCGTGGGATTTGTCCGCGCCAGTGCCTCCGGACTCATCGCTCCCGAAACCATGTGGTTCGCCACGAAACTCACCATGTTCGCCGCCTTTCTATTGGGCTTGATCCTCGTCTTCCATGCCGGATGGGTGATTTTGCTCATCGGATTGCTTAGCATTTTATTCGGTTTCCTCTACACGGGTGGCCCATATCCTCTCGGATACAATGGATTGGGTGATGTGTTTGTTTTCCTATTCTTCGGGATTGTGGCGGTGATGGGCACCTACTATGTGATGGCCCTACAATGGTCTGAAGAATCCTTCTGGATCTCACTCGCCATCGGAGCCTTGGCCACGAATATTCTTGTGGTGAACAACTTGAGGGATGTCAACACAGACCGAGTCGCTGGCAAGCGCACATTAGGCGTTCTTTTAGGTGAAGGATGGTTGAAAGCCGAGTATGTCGGCCTGATGTTGCTCGCCTATGCCATTCCGCCTCACTTGTATGTGATGGAAGGATACAATCTGTTCATCTTCCTTCCCGTGCTGGCGCTGATGGTGGCCAAGCGTCCGCTCACAACGGTATTGAACCATAAGGACAAATCGGAATTGAATGCGGCTTTGAATGAAACCGGACGCTTTTTGGCGGTGTTCAGCCTTCTGATGGCATTGGGAATCTTGCTGGATCGGGTATGATATCCCGCTTTCTATACCGGTTCGAACATCGTGAAGGATTGATCATCCGATATGGCCTGAAGGAGCCGTTCATCTGGTCCGAAGCCGCACCATTTCCCGGATTCTCACATGAATCGTTGGACGACATCCTGAATGCTCCTTTTCACGACATTCCCGAAACGTTACCCTCGCTCCGCTTCGCCATCGACGGCATCCGCTTCCAACAAACACCAGCCCCGCCGCGCTTTCAGGAAATCGCCGTGAATGCGCTGATCCCTTCCTCCGACGCCGCACTCATGGAATCCGCGGCCGAGGCCGCCATTCTCGCCGGATTCCGAACCCTCAAGATCAAGGTTGGGCTGAACATCGAGGCCGAACTCGACGTCCTGCATCGCATCGCCACGCACCATCCCCACATCAAACTCCGTCTCGACGCGAACGCACGCTTCACCCTTCCCCAGCTCGTCGACCTGCTGCCCGCGCTGTCTTCCATCAATCCCGAGTATTTGGAACAACCCGTGGCCTCCACCGACGATCTGATGCGCCTGGCACGGATCAGCACCATCCCGATCGCCGCGGATGAGTCGGTCAGAACTCCCGCCGACGCGAATCGCCTATTGTCCGATGGCGCCGTCAAGGTTCTCATCCTCAAGCCGATGCTCATCGGATATTGGTCCGACACCATCCGCATTCTGGAATCCGCCTATCACCATAATGTGGCCTGCGTGATCACCACAAGCATGGAATCGGGAATCGGTCGGCGACTTACGGCTATGTTCACCTCGCGTCACGCACCATTGACCCATGCGCACGGTTTGTCTACCGGATTTCTCATGACGCAAGATCTTCTGCGCGACTCCCATCTCATCCGCGACGGATTCTATCATCCCGAGCCGATCGGCGATATCGATGAATCCCATCTGATCGCGGTATGAATCACGATTTTCATCATACTGCCGGAGTTCTTCGAACCGCATATTCCGGAAAGGGACTTTTAGGCATCCGTTTCGAAAACACACAAGATTCCGTGACCGCCATCGGAGCGGCATGGCTCGCCGGAATTCCGTTCACGGTGTTTCCTTATGCAACCAAACCGGACATCGAATTGACCGAATGGCCGGATGTGAAACCATCCCCACTGCCTGAATCCATCGATCCGGAATCGGTTTATGCGGTCGTGGCCACTTCAGGAACATCTGGCGTTCCAAAGCAGATCCATCTGCGTCGTAGGCAGATGTTCGAAGCCGCGGCGGCGTCTGTGCGTCCTCATCCGGGAACTGGTTGGTTGCTCGCGCTTCCCTTGCATCATGTGGGCGGGATGAGCGTGGTGCTGAGATCCGTGATGTATGGCACAAATGTGATCCTACAAGACGCAGAAACCGCGCTTAAAACAAATACGGATGTCACCGTCGCGTCTTTGGTGAGCACGCAGCTTGTGCGCTTGCTGGAAAATCTGGATTTCCGGACACATGATCGGTTCAAGGCCATTCTATTAGGCGGCGGACGAATACCGGCCTCGCTCATCGCGATGTGTCGCGAGCGGAACATCCCAGTGATATCCAGTTTCGGGATGACGGAGACGAACGCGCAAATTATCTCCATTCCGCTGGAACAGTGGCGTACAGCGCCGGAAGGCACGTGTGGCAAGGTGATGGGGTCGAACGTGGCGCGGATACGGGAGGGCGTATTGGAACTCAAGGGGCCTCAGCTCGGGACTCCCGATGCCTGGTTTCAGACCGGAGATGTCGCGCGCATGGATTCGGACGGATGGATCACCATCGAAACGCGGCGCACCGACCGGATTGTGAGCGGTGGCGAGAATGTGGACCCTGAGCCAGTGGAAGAAGCCCTGAAGCGAATTCCGGGCGTACATGACGCGGCGGTGGTGGGGGTTGACGATGAGGTTTGGGGGCAGCGTGTGGTGGGGGTTCTGGTCGCGGATGAGTCTGTGACGGATGAAGCGATACAAGGCATCCTGAAATCCGGCATCCCAAACTACTGGATACCAAAAGAATTCAGACGAGTCTCTAGCCTTCCCCGCACATCCAACGGAAAGCTGAAACGGGCTGAGATCCGCGAGTTAGGGCTTAATCAGGGATGAAGCGTGTTCGAAGATTTGGATGAGGTCATCATCCTTATCGTATTTCAGGCTATTTGCTCTTGCATAGGCGATAACATCCCGACCCTGATCACCGAAAAGACGGGTCAAATTCCGACGATTGGGATTCACTTCGGACCATTTCCCATCGGGGGATTTCACGAGGTAGCGAGAATCTTCCACGAGCCGGTCGAAACGGCTACCTGTGTTAAACACCGGATCGAAGTTTGACGGCTTCACTTCTTTGTGATAATGACGGTAAATCGACCACGGACCTTCGCTCAACACATGCAGGTAATGGATACTATCCAAATCGATATCGCGGTCATAAAATCCGTTTTTGAACAGATATGGGATTCCTTTGTGCGAGTACTGAAACTCCGCAACCACGGCTGGTTTCATGAACAAGGAATCGGTGTCGTTGTAAATGGCCAATAAGCCGGAATTGCTTTCGTATTTCATCTTCACATTCGAATAGACCGCACCGCCATTTGTGCGGAACGAGCCTACCGACCACTCGTTATGCAGATACGGGTGACCCATGATCAGATTGTAATCGTGTTTGTACCCTACCAAGATGTTCGAGTTGGTTCGCGAAAACAATTGCTCGATCGAATACCCATCGGTTTGGGCCTGAGCGCTCAGAAAGGAGCAGGTCAGAATGAGAGTCAGAAACGAGTATTTCATAAGCCGATCCGTTTGAAAATAGTGTCCACTTGTGCGGTATGATGGTTCAAATCAAACGCGTCCGCGATGTCTTCATTGGATAAATGATAGGTGATTTCATCCTTCGAAGCCACCAAATCACGCAGAGGCGTCTTTTCTTCCCAGGCTTTCATGGCCAAGGGTTGAACCAAGTCATAGGCTTTTTCGCGTGATAAGCCCTTATCTATCAGCTTCAACAACACACGTTGTGAAAACACCAAACCGAATGTTTTATTGATGTTTTCTTTCATGTTGTCTTCAAACACGACCAGTTGATCGACGATACGCGTGAAACGGCTCAACATGTAATCCAACAGCATGGTCGCGTCTGGAAGAATGATGCGCTCAGCGGAGGAATGCGAAATATCACGCTCATGCCACAAGGGCACATTCTCATACGCTGTGACCATATACCCCCGTAGAACCCGAGCGCAGCCTGAGATGTTTTCCGACCCGATCGGATTCCGCTTGTGCGGCATGGCTGATGAGCCTTTTTGGCCTTGGAAAAACCTCTCTTCCACTTCACGGGTCTCGGATTTTTGAAGATGCCGCACTTCCACGGCCATTTTTTCCAGTGTGCTTCCGATCAAAGCCAACGTAGCCATGTAATAGGCATGACGGTCGCGTTGCAAGGTTTGTGTCGATACAGGCGCAGCGCCCAGTCCTAGTTTTTCACAAACCAAGGTTTCCACTTCGGGCGGAATATTGGCAAACGTACCTACCGCGCCAGACAATTTTCCAAACTCCACATCCCGTGCAGCTAAGGCAAAGCGCTCTTTGTTGCGAAGCATTTCTGCATACCATAGCGCGCATTTGAGTCCGAAGGTGGTCGGTTCGGCATGGATGCCATGTGTGCGCCCCATCATCACAGAGTATTTGTGCGCTTGTGCTTTCTTAGCGAGAACGTCCAACAGTTTATCGATACCATCAGACAAGATCGCATTCGCTTTTTTGAGCCTCACTCCCCATGCCGTATCGACGACATCGGTGGATGTGAGTCCGTAATGCACCCACTTTTTTTCGTCACCCAAGGTTTCGGAAACCGCGCGAGTGAATGCGACCACATCGTGACGTGTCTCGGCCTCGATTTCAAGGATACGAGCCACATCAAAACGGGCATTCTTGTACAATTTGTCGACATCCGATTCGGGGATGTGGCCCAATCGACTCCAAGCCCAACATGCGGCCAATTCCACATCCAACCAGGCTTGATATTGATTTTCATCTGACCAGATATCGGTCATTTCAGGGCGGGAATATCGTTCAATCATGCGGCATTTGTCCGGACTCGGACTTTCGTGACTCTGTTTTTTTCAACTTTATGGATGTGGAACCAAACTCCCTTGTAGGTGACTTCCTCTCCCACTTCCGGGATACGTTCCATCAGATGATAGATCAATCCGCCGAGGGTTTCGAACTCATCGTCGTCATCAGCTAGTTCGACATGCAAGATGTCATCCATGTCTTCCAAATTGATCTTGGAATCGAACACAAACTCTCCATTTTTGCGGATCGTGTAGAGCACTTCGGCTGGATTGTTATCGTCCGAGCCCAAATCTCCGATGATTTCTTCAATCACATCATCCATGGATACGACGCCTTCTGTACCGCCATATTCATCCACAACGACCGCCAAATGTGTTTTCTGATCTTGGAAATCGCGTAGTAAGTCATCCAAACGCTTGGTAGACGGGATGAACAACGCCGGGCGCGCAAGGGATTTCCAATCCATGATTTGATTCGGGTCCGCATCCAATAACGTCAACAAATCCTTGGTATGGATGATGCCGATGATGCGGTCCAAATCTTTTTCGAATAAGGGCAGTCGAGATACACTTTCCTTGCGGATGACAGCCAACGCTTCACCCAACGTGTCTTCAGTGGAAATCGCTACGATATCGACTCTTGAGGTCATGATTTCAATCACGGTCGTGTTTCCGAAATCAACCATGTTTTCGATGATCTCGCGCTCGTCGTCTTTGAGCGTCCCTTGGGTTTGTCCGACTTCAGCGATCGTTTTCAGATCTTCTGGCGAAATGGCATTGTTTGGTTGAGGCAGTTTCCCTTCCAGCCATTTGGTCAGTTCGGCGATGACGGACGCGAATGGAGCCAGAATCAGAAAAACGGGATATACAACCATGCTCAATCGGCGGGCAACATCGATCGGATTTTTGAGAGCGATGATTTTCGGGGTGATTTCCGAAACAATGAGGATGATGAATGTGATGACCGCGATTTCCGCTGTGAACACCAACCAAATCGGGATGTCGAAGGCATGCAGGGCGTTCGCCGTAGCAACTGCCGCCACAACCGCGGTGATGATGTTCGCGAAGGTGTTTCCGATCAGGATGGTAGCAAGCAAGCGGCGAGGTTTGGCCAACATTTTGCGGACGGTTGCCAGACTGCTGTCATCGTTCTGAACAACCGTATGATTCAACGAGAAAAAGGCGACCTCCGCACTGGAGAAGATGCCCGAAAACATCAATCCCAGTACGATGGCCAATAATTGTAACGCGATATCCGGCATGGGTATGCGTTATTTAGAAGGGCAAATCGTCGTCCGCGTTGTCGAAATCAGCGTCCAGAACAGGTTTTTTCCCTGCGGCGGCTTTCTCGGCACGTGGCTCGGATGACGAAGAAGATCCACCGTCCGATTTGGAGTCCAACAATTGGAGCGACAACACTTTCACTTCGGTCGTGTAGCGCTTCTGCCCTTCTTTGTCTTCCCATTGGCGGGTTTGGATCGGGCCTTCCACGTAAATCTGACTGCCTTTTTTCACATACTTCTGGCATACTTCGGCCAGTTTTCCCCAAGCCACCACACGGTGCCACTCGGTTGTTTCCTGCATCTCACCGTTCGCATCGCGGTATTTCTCGGAGGTCGCGATGTTCATGGTTGCGACGGCCGTATTCGATTGCGTGTAACGGACTTCCGGATCGGCTCCGAGACGTCCGATGATCATTGCTTTGTTTAAGGATCCCATAGGGTGCTGTATTTAATGTGTTAACGTGTATAAGGTAAGAAGGAAAGATTTCTTAATTCCTTACATCATTTGCACACATTCCGGATAAGATTATGGATAGAACCCTGTTTTGGACATCGAAATGAGGTTTTCCACGCGCAATCCGGTGTCTGGGTGTGTGGAAAAAAGACGCGACATCGCGCCACCACGGAACGGGTTCACCGGAAACATATGCGCGGTGGATTGCTGCGCGCTCGCACTGGCTTCCATCGGGATGCGTTGCACATACGATTCAATGCGTTTCAATGCATTCGCCAAGCTTTCGGGCGAATGGGAGATTTCGGCACCCACACGGTCCGCTTCAAACTCACGGGATCTTGAAATGGCCGATTGCAACATGGCTGCGGCGATCGGAGCCAGAATCAGCGTTAAAAGCACCACAACGATATTGGGTCCTTCTCCATCGCGATTCCCGATCGGCAGGAATATGGCGAACTGGGCGATCATCGAAATTGCCGTCACAACCGTTGTGACAATGGTTTGAATCAAAATATCCCGATTCTTGATGTGGGCGATCTCGTGTGCGATCACGCCACGAAGTTCGTCTTCAGGTAACAGACGCATGATGCCATCCGTTACGGCGACCGCCGCGTTCTCAGGGTTGCGTCCGGTGGCAAAGGCATTCGGCTGTTCTTGCGGAATGATGTACAATTTCGGCATCGGAACACCGGCTTCATCCGCCAATTCTTTTGTCATATTGAACAAACGAGGCAATTTCTTCGGGTCAACCTCCACCGCCCGATACATTTTCAGGACCATCTTGTCGGAATACCAATAACTGAAAAAGTTCATGCCCAAGGCGATGACAAACGCGATGATCATGCCGGTGCTTCCGCCCAACATGCCACCGATGAACATGAACAACGCCCCAACGAGCGTCATCAGAAAAACCGTCCGGACTCCATTCTTTGTAATCATAAATCAGATAAGATTCGTGTTGATGTGTGTTTGCAGGGAACGAGGCAAACGCCATTCCAGTTAGCGTTTCGTGCCAATTTGACGTACTTTTTCAGCCGATATTGCCCATACCCCATGAGAATCTATACAAAAACCGGAGATGATGGAACCACTTCTTTATTTGGTGGTCAACGTGTCCTAAAATCCGATCTCCGCATCGAATCCTACGGAACGGTGGATGAGCTTAACAGCCACCTGGGCTTGGTGCTGAGCCACCATCCCGATCCGCTTCTGGCGGCCCACATCATCCGAATTCAAGACCTTCTGTTCATTCTGGGTGCGGATTTGGCCACTCCTCCAGATAAATCCGTGCGCATCGACCGTATCAGCATGGCGGATGTTGCCCTACTCGAAGGGATGATTGATGAACTGGACGATACCCTTCCTCCTCTTAAATCCTTCATCCTTCCGGGTGGAAGCGCTACATCGGCCGGTCTGCATATCGCACGGACCGTGTGCCGACGTGCCGAGCGCATCCTCATCGAAGCAAGAAAAACCGATGTCATTTCGGATGAAGCCGTGCATCTACTCAACCGCCTATCCGACTTGCTGTTTGTGATGGCGCGTTTCGAGAACGCCTCCAAAGGAATCGAAGACGTGAAATGGACACCCAGATGAAAAAAACGACCATTTTCACGCTGATCGCGGTTGCCATTCCGATTCTGTTTTTCGTATCCCTCGAATATGGACTCCGATGGGGGAATTATCGCGGAAACAGCGATTTGTTCATCGATCCGCCCGAATTTCCGACATACAGGACCATCAACCGAAATTTCGCATCGCGATATTTTTTCAATACCACGGTCATCCCGACTCCCATTCATGATTTTTTCAAGATAGAAAAGCCTGAAAACGGACTAAGAGTATTTGTGATGGGTGGTTCGACAACAGCCGGATATCCCTATCCGGCCAATGGAGTCTTTTCGCGGGTCACACGCGATGCGCTTCAAGATGTGCTTCCCGGTACAACGGTTGAATTCGTGAATGTGGCCACATCCGCCATCAATTCCTATACACTGTTCGATCAGGCGAAAGAAATCATCGATCAAAAACCCGATGCCATTCTCATCTATGCAGGGCATAACGAATACTACGGTGCATTGGGTGTGGGGTCGGTGGAAAGCCTTGGCGCATTCCCCGGATTCGTTCGTTTTTACCTTGGCATACAACGTCTTAAGACATTCATGTTGTTACGCGATGGCATGAATCGATTCAGCAAATGGGTCGCATCGATCGGTCAGGGCGACAAACCTGAGCAAATCGAAACCCTGATGCAGCAAGTGGTTCGCGAGCAGATCATTCCGCTCGATAGTCCGATTTACCACCTCGGCGTACGGCAATACGAAAGCAACATGCGAGCCATGCTGAAGATCTTCAAAGACGCCGGGATTCCGGTGTTCCTCGGATCTCTATCGAGCAATGAAAGGGATTTTGAACCATTTGAATCCGTGCCGACAGACAATCACATTCCCGCCGCTGCCGCCTACGCCAGGGCCAAGGAACTCAGGTCTCAAGGTCAGCTGGATTCAGCCAAAACCCAATTCACCTATGCCAAGGATTTGGATGCGCTTCGTTTCCGGGCACCATCCGACATGAACCGCATCATCAAAACGCTGTCGGACGAAGGCCTCGCCACATACGTCCCGGTAAACGAAACCCTATCCGACGCCGCAGCGGATGGCGTCATCGGGTACGATCTAATGCTCGAGCATCTGCATCCGAACCATAAAGGCTACCACTTGATGGGCTTGGCTTACTTCCGAACCATTCAAAAAAATGGATTCTTCGGCCGGGAAGTGGACCTTAGCCGACTTCAATCCGACGATCATTATGCCGAGCGCATGAGACTCACCGAATTGGACCATCGCATCGTGGCCCATCGGATGACCATGCTCACCAATAATTGGCCGTTCAAAAAAGGTGGTCAACCATTTCGGTATGGTGAGTATCGTCACACCAGTGTGGCCGATAGTTTCGCTTTTGTAGTGGTCAGCAACAAGCTCCGTTGGGACATGGCCAAAGTGGAATTGGCGGAGTGGTATCGCAATCGACGCATGATTAACGAATCCATGGCGGAATACGACGGCTTGATGCGCGATCAGTATTTCAGCGACTCCCCTTTCGTGTTCGCAGCACGCGCCCTTCTGGATGCCGGGTATCTCGACAGTGCTGAACCGTATCTGCTCCGTGCTCATGAAATCGAACCCAGTGCGTTCACAACGAAAATGCTGGGTGCGATTGAAGTGGATCGTGGTAACTTTGCCAAGGGCATCGAATGGTTGTTGCAATCGCTGGAATTGAATCCGAAGGACCCCCAAGCGAAGTACAATCTGTCGGGCGCCTACGCCCAAACTGGAGATCTCGCCAAGGCGCTTGATATCGCCCGCGAAATCCAACGCGAAACACCGTCTTTTCCTGGAATTCGGGAATGGGTGGCTCAACTTGAACGACTTGTTAACTAATTCATCATGGCATTAATGGTATCCGTCTCGGGCATCCGGGGCATTTTCGGAACCGATCTGACACCTGAAAATCTGGCTCGTTTCACAGCCGCTTTCGGCACGTGGGCGGGCGGAAAAGTGGTGGTCGGACGCGATTCACGTGTCACAGGCAAGATTTGTGAAGATATTGTGATCGCATCGCTTCAATCCGTCGGATGTGATGTGGTGTCGTTAGGTATTGTTCCGACTCCTACTGTGGCGATGGGCGTCATCCGCCACAATGCGGCAGGTGGGATTGTGATTTCCGCCTCACACAATCCAGCCCAATGGAACGCCCTCAAATTGCTGAATTCCAAGAGCGAATTCCTCGATGCGGATCAAGGAAAACGCGTGATGGAGATTGCTGACTCCCCGTCATCGATTGGTTACGTGGATTATTCGAAGATCGGAACCGTTACCATGGATGCCGAAATCGTCGATTGGCACATCAACAAGATTCTTGAACTTCCCTATATCGATGCGGAAGTGATCCGCAAGCGTGGGTTTTCCGTCGCAGTGGATGCGGTCAATGGCGCAGGTGGCGAAATCGTGCCTCATTTTCTTCGTCGCTTGGGCGTAGCCCGTATCGAAACCATTCATTGCACACCGAATGGCTTGTTTCCTCATAATCCAGAGCCATTGCCTGAGAATCTGGGCGACATCATGGCCTTCGTTCGCGAAACGAAATGTGATATCGGCGTGATCGTGGATCCGGATGTCGATCGCCTCGCTCTTACCGACCAAAACGGACGACTTTTCGGTGAAGAATATACCTTGGCCGCTTCATTGGATTTCCATCTGTCGAAGAAAGCGGGCCCGGTGGCTGTGAATCTGAGTTCGTCGCGAGTATCGGAATCCATCGCCGCGCGCTACGCACAAACCTGCTATCGCTCAGCTGTCGGCGAAATCAATGTGGTCAAAAAGATGCAAGAAATCGGTGCCGTCTCCGGCGGAGAAGGCAATGGTGGCGTCATCAATCCGGATCTGCACTATGGTCGTGATGCCTTGGTCGGCATCGCCATGGTCTTGCAATTATTGGCAGAACGCGGTGTGGATGCGGCTTCGTACCGCGATTCCCTCCCCGAATTTCATATGGTGAAGCTCAAAGCCGAGCTTTCCGGCAGCATCGATGCCGATGCCATTTTGTCCGACATCACCAAAACCTATTCGAACGAGCGCATCACCACCATCGATGGTGTGAAAATCGATTTTGAAGACGGATGGGTGCATTTGCGCAAATCCAATACCGAACCGATCATCCGGATCTATGCCGAAGCGGCGTCGCCTCAGAAGGCGAGCGCCTTGGCTGCCCCCATCCTTACCCGTATCCAAACCCCTTGAGAACACGATTATGATGAGTTCCATGACCGGCTTCGGCCGGGGCGAAATCACCCGAAACGGTCTCACGATCACCGTCGAAATCCGGTCGGTGAACAACCGATACTGCGAAATCAGCCTGAAAATGCCTTCATTGTTTCAGATGATGGAGCAGGAATTGCGGGATGTCATCCAGAAACTGGTGGATCGTGGCAAATTGAGCATTACGGTGCGTGCTGAAATGCCGAATGACACGACCGACACCACGCCGACGTTCGACATCCCTACTGCCAAAAAGCTGTTTGCCCAGCTCAATGACTTGCGGACCGAGCTGAATTTGTCAGAACCCATCAATCTGACGCATTTGATGCGGTTCGATTCGATCTATCAGTCCAAGGAATCGGATTCACTGAACCCGGAAACCAAAGCGGTACTGGTGGAAGCCGTCACCGCGGCGATCGCGAACCTCCAGGCCATGCGCAAACAGGAAGGCGATCATCTGCAAGTGGACCTGAGTCAGCGCTTGAACGTGATCGAATCGACCTGTGCGGCAATTTTGGAGCTCAGCAAAGAACGCATTCCAGACGCACGCAAGAAAATGGCCGATCGTGTGAACGTGTTGCTCGAAAGTGATAAAGAAGTTGATAAAGACCGTTTGGAGCAGGAAATCGCCTTTTTGGCAGACAAGCTCGACATCACGGAAGAAATCGTGCGGATGAGTTCACATATCGCGTATTTCCGCAAAGCGATGGATGCGTCGGAACCTGCCGGACGCAAAATCAACTTCCTCATCCAGGAGATGCATCGCGAAGTGAACACCATGGGATCGAAGGCGAACCATGCCGGAATCGCCCATATGGTGGTGGAATTAAAGGAGATTTTGGAAATCATCCGCGAACAGATTCAAAATATCGAGTGATGAATCCGGGCAAGCTGCTCATTTTATGCTCGCCCAGCGGTGGTGGAAAATCGACCATGGCAAAACGGCTCATGGCGAAATTTCCTCAGATCCGGTTTTCGGTGTCGGCCACGACGCGCGCACCTCGGGTTGGCGAAGAACACGGACGCGAGTACTATTTCCTGAGCCGCGATGAATTTCTGATGCGGGTGGAGCAAGGCGATTTCCTCGAACATGAGGAGTTTTACAACGGAACCTTGTATGGAACCTTGCGAGAGCAAGTTGATAAGATGATGATTTCTGGGTATTTTCCCCTCCTTGATGTCGATGTGAACGGAGGACTGAACGTCCGTTCCATGTATCCGACCACAAGCTTGTCCATCTTCCTACGTCCACCATCCCTGCAGATCTTACGCGAGCGATTGGTGTTGCGCGGTACCGAATCCGCCGAAACGTTGGAAATCAGGCTTGCACGTGCGGAAATGGAACTGGCCAAGGCTTCGGACTTCGATTTCGAGATCATCAACGATGAGTTGGAGCGAGCCTATGGCGAACTTCGCGAGTTGGTTGAACGCCATTTACTGAACTGAACCCACTATTATGTCGATCAAGACGCTAGAAGTAGAGAAAATCCAAGAAGTGACCGGAAACGTGTACGAGGCTATCGTCATCGTTTCGAAACGTGCCCGTCAGATCGCAGCCCGCGAAAAGATGGAGCTTGATGAGAAGCTGAAATACTTCGAAGGATTTGAAGAGGAAGAAGAATTCGCGTTCAACGAAGAGCAGGAACGGATTTCAAAAGAATACGAGAAACGCGACCACCCGACCCAACGTGGTGTTGCTGAACTGCTCAAAGGTGAAACGACCTTCCGCAAACCGGAGTGATCGGTAAGCGCATTATCGTCGGTGTTACCGGCGGTATTGCCGCCTACAAGGCGGTGACCCTGGTAAGGGCGCTTCAACAAGCGGGTGCGGAGGTTCGTGTGACCCTCACCCCTTCCGCCACAAAATTCATAGGTATCGAGACGTTCCTGGCCATCACGCGCCATGAAGTCGCTGTGGAGGTATTCAATGCCGACAGAGAGTCTGTGTCCGATTCTTGGGCGAAACACATCCATTGGGCTGAATGGGCCGATGCGATGGTCATCGCACCTTGCACCGCCAACTCCTTGGCGAAAATCGTTCATGGGCTGTCCGATAATATGCTCACAACCATGGTCATGGCGGCGCGATGTCCGGTGGTGCTGTGTCCGACAATGGACGGCGGCATGTATCGGTCCGCAGCCATGCAAGCCAATCTCGCTGCCGCGGAGCGCATGGGATATCATGTGATGCCCCCGGAAACCGGTTATCTCGCCAGCGGCTTGGATGATACGGGTCGCCTGCCCGAGCCCGATGCCATTTTCGCTTATTTGGATGGGATTCTGAACGCCGATCTTCCCCTCAAAGGAAAAACCGTGCTGGTCACGGCCGGACCCACCCGCGAATATCTGGATGCGGTGCGCTATATCAGCAATCCGAGCACCGGAAAAATGGGTGTGGCCATGGCCGAAGCCGCAAAAGCCTTGGGTGCGGATGTGATTTTGATCTACGGACCATTGAGCATCCCCATACCGAGCGGTGTGCTTGCGATCGGCATTGTGTCCGCCTCCGACCTGTTCGAGGCTGTGAAGGCGAATGTGGAAGCCTCTGACGTGATTGTGATGAGCGCGGCGGTGTCGGATTTCAAGCCGGAAACGCGTGTCGACCACAAAGTGAAGAAAAGCGAGGCCTCGCAAACGCTATCCCTCGCACCTACTGCCGACATCTTAGCGTGGATCGGCTCCCATCGAACCGAAAATCAAATTGTAGTCGGCTTCGCGATGGAGACAGAGAATCTAATCTCGGAAGCGCGACGCAAGCGCAAAGAAAAAGGCGCGGATTGGATCTTGGCCAATTCCCTGAGCGAAACCGGTTCCGGCTTCGCCAGCGATACGAATACACTCTATGCCGTCGGGAAGGATGAGGCTGCGGAACCCGTTGTGTTTCAGGGCTCTAAGCTGCGCGTGTCTACCGATGCTTTGCGGATGGTTATTGGTTAGTTGTTTGTCGTTAGTCGTTTGTTGTTTGTTGTGAGTCGAGGGATTCTTGCCCACTCACGACTCACGACTCACATTCTTCATACAACGAACAACCAACAACAAACCACTACCTATTTCACAAGCGTCATCGTCCTACTCACCCGAGCATCCCCTGCTGTGAGCACATACATGTACATGCCGGAAGACAATGAGCTGGCATTGAAGGTGATGGAATGCTGCCCGGCTGGCATTTGACCATTCACAAGAACAGCAACTTCCCTTCCGAGGATATCATAAATTGAAAGACGCACCTGCACGGACGCATAATCTTGCGTCCCCACTTGAAAACCGATCACCGTCGACGGGTTGAACGGATTGGGGAAATTCTGTTCGAGACGGATGCCGGAAGCGATTTCATCATCTGATTCGATGGATGTTCCAATGGGCACATCAACGGAATTGGATTGTCCGCTTGTGGATGCATTTCGTGCCAGCGATGTAACGCTATATTTGACGGAGGTGACATTTTGCTCGGGCACATCAACGATCATTCTGCTTCCGGTGATAGAAACAAATTCCGGAACAGCTGTGATCTCATCGGCTGATCCCTTGAATACGACAGGATTACTCCTATGGATCAGATAAAACAATAGGGTGTCTTGTCCAGCCCGACTGAATTCGGGTCTGTCCCAATTTAAACGTACTTTGATTTGTCCACCTTCCTCAAACCGCTCGGCCGTCAGATTGAGTGGAGCCGGAGGAGCTTCAGTTGGCAACCAATCGGCCTGTGGCGTGAACGCCGGCTTTTTGTAATAGTAGGTGTTTAGGCTGTCTCGTATGTTTTTCACGTTGTTCGCTACCATGCGAGCGCGGAACATCACTTGGCCTTGGATGCGATCATCACTTTGATTGTATTGAACTTGTCGGGTGATGTCACCAATCACCCAGCTCGCGCTCAATTGATGTGCGGCCAATCCTTGATACAAATGTCGATTGAACGGAGCGGTTTGTTCGGCCCACCAAGGAGCCAGCTTGCCGTAATCCTGTCCGCCTCCATATCTCCAATACAACTGCGGGGTGAGGTAATCGACACTTCCTGCGGTCAACCAAGCGGGCGCATCGGCATAAATCACATTGTAAGCATCCATACCGACAATACCGGATGGAACGCCGTTTTTCCAGATGCCGAACGGACTGATTCCGAATTTGACATGCGGTTTGGCGATTTTAATGGAGTCGTGAACCGCTTTTACCATCGTGTTGATGTTATGTCGACGCCAATCGCTGCGAACACTGAATCCACCGCCATATTGTTGGAATGTGGCTAAATCGAGATCCCAGCGTGCCGTCCCAAAGCCCATATCATTGGGCGGATACGGATAGAAGTAATCATCGAAGTGGATACCATCGATATCGTAACGACGCACGATATCCATCACAACAGCGGTGATGCGATCTCGCACCTGAGGAATACCCGGATTCATGATCTTAATGGAGCTGGATGCGGACGTAGCAGTAATAATCCACTCCGGATTGGTGATCGTAATGTGGTTTGACGCTCGGGTGAATAGGCCAGGAACACGGTCGGCGCGGTAGGGATTCAGCCACGCATGCAATTCCATGCCTCGTTTATGGGCTTCTTCAACGGCGAACGCCAACGGATCCCAATACGGATTGGGAGCTTGACCTTCCACGCCTGTCAGATAATAGGACCATGGTTCGATCTGGGAATCGTACAGCGCATCCCCTTCCGTGCGAACCTGAAACAGCACCGCATTCGTACCGGCTGCTTTCAACTGATTCAACAATCCGATCAGATCGGCTTGCTGCGCAGCGACAGTGGCGGTTCGGGATGTCGGCCAATCCAGATTGGCGACCGTTGCGACCCAAGCACCACGGAATTCGGCGTTTGGCAACGATTGACCGATGACCAGCATCGGAAAGAAAAGAATGGCGAGGGCGAAGCGTGATTTCATAGCGGCCTTATTTGATGAGGGTCATGGTGCGGCTAAGGCGTTGATCACCAGCCGTGAGTACATATAAATAGACGCCGGATGACAAGGTTCCCGCATCGAGCGTGACGCTGTGTTCACCGGCACTCATGAATCCATCCACAAGTACAGAGACTTCTCTACCGAGCACATCGTACACCGTTAATCGTGTTTGACGTCCCACGTCCATCGTCCATCGTATCGCGGTGGAAGGATTGAACGGATTCGGATAATTCTGTGCCAATTCGAAACGGGCTACGGTCTCGGATTTTCCATCGATGGATGTCGCGCTAGGTATAACGACCACATTTGATGGCATGCCTTCGACATTGTTCCGAGATAGGGCTGTAACCACATAATAATAGTTCAGGTCGGAAGCTGGTGGCGTGTTCTGTAATGACAGGTTTCCTGTCATGGAAATGAGATTGGCACCGTTCGAAACCACATCTTCCGGATTCGGAGCGACGGATCCCGTTGTGCGGTAAATCGCATACCGGATCAGTGTATCGCCATTATCGGAATGGCTTGGACGTTCCCACTGAAGCGATACAACGGCACCGGATTTGATTCCGGCTGCATTCGCTGGTTGTGTGGGTGCCACTTGGCTACGCCACGACATCACCGGTACGATCGCCGGTCTGCGATATTGAATTTGTGGACCAACCGATCCAGTTTGCACATTGAACGCATACACATTACCCCATCGAAAATAGACTTGGCCTTTGAGGCCACTAACACGAGATGTGTCAATCATGGCTGGCAGCTGTTGAATGGTCCCATCCACATAGGCACCGATCCCCACATACACATGTCGACCATAGGTTTCTCTCGCATAATCTTTCACAATCCAGGAATGCTCGGGCGAGTTGGTAAATGGACCACTATAGATTTTCCAATAAATCTGGGGCATGATGTAGTCATTCCACCCATCACGTAACCAGCCGCGGGAATCTTGATACACGCCGCTGAACGCGAATAAGGCAGGCCATCCACCACTTGTTTTGTAATGTCCGATTGGCGCGGAACCAACTTTCACCCACGGTTTTTCTTGAGCCACATACTGCGCAACCCGTTTGGTGATGTCGGTTACATTGAACCGTTTCCATTCACCGATGTTGTTGTAAGCCCCACCATATTGAAGATGAAGACCGAAATCATTCGTAAATCCATTGGTCGGGTATCGCAGAAAATCAAAATTGACCGCATCAATATCATAGTTATCGACAAGTTCTTTGACGTTTGCCACAACCCAGTCTCGAGCGCCGGGATATCCTGGATTTAGGAAATTGCCATCGTTTCGAGATTCTACCCATTCCGGGTTTGTTTGGGTGATGTGCCTCGGAGCGTCAGGCTCATTGACCGTGGCACCTCCCACATTCAACGCATTGAACCAGGCATGCACTTCCATTCCTTGTACCCGGCATTCATCAATCAAAAATTGGAGAGGATCCCAGCCCGGGTTACGGCCGATCACACCGGTCAACTGAGACGACCAAGGCAAACGGGCGCTTTGATAATAGGCATCTCCACGCGATGCCACCTGAAATGTGATGGCGTTCAAACCCATCGCTTTGGCTTGTCGGATGATCGTTCGAAGAGAATTTTGTTGCTCGATTGGGTCGGTTGATTTGGGCCAATCGAGTCCACCTGCCGTTGTGAGCCAAACGGACCGGAATTCAAACTTGGGATCCGGTGTGCTCTGAGCGGCGACAGAAATTGGCAAGGCTATAGCGATGAAAATGCAGAGGATTCTGTAGAAAGTCGTCATAAGAACTATGATATGGCGGATGTGACAAAAAAAAAGAGGCACCCGCAGGTGCTGGTGCCTCTTTCAACTCGAGAATACGATGCGAAGATTATTTCATCAACGTCATTTTATTCGTAATGCGAGTGTTGCCTGAACGCAGTTCGTAGAGATATACGCCTGAGCTGAGGTTGACCGCATCGAAGCGAACGGAATGTTCGCCTTGAGCGAATACGCCATTGGCCAACGTTGCGACTTCACGACCGAGCATGTCGTACACTTTGAGTGTAGCTACGCCAGCTTCTGGAAGTACGAACGAGATGGACGTGCTTGGGTTGAACGGGTTCGGGTAGTTTTGACTCAGAGCGAAACCATCGGCGCGAACATCGTCACGCTCAACACTTGCCACAGTTGCACGGGTAAACTTCTGAACGGCAGGTGTGCCTGTAGAGAAGGTACCGAGGTACATGGTCAAGCCATCCGAAGAGATCGCCATGGAACGTGGGATAGCAAACGCGGTGCGTGTGCCATAATCCCAAGCCAAGCTATCGACTGCGTTTCCGCTTGCGACAGACAGACCATAGATGCGAGTATTGTTCCAAGGCGCTCTTGCGACTGGATCGTTACCACCACCTGCAGCTGAAACGTACAAAATCGGGTTGGCACCTACTGTGTAGCGATGAACGGCACCCGGTGCCATACCAGCTGCCAACGTTGTATCGGTTGAAAGTGTGTACGTTCCAAATACGCCGCCGTCAGACTTGTATTGTGTGATGTAGAACTTGTCAAAAGATGCGTTGTAAATGGTGTTACCATCTGCGCTGATTTCAAACGTACGGGAGAAGCCGATTTTATCGTTTGTTACCGTTCCAAGTGGAGCCAAATCCGAACCGGCATAAAGCACGATTGGCGAAGCTGGGAACACGAACGAAACGGCGATGTCGCCATCAGACGTTACCGCAACGCGGTTTGGTGCGTGGGATGCGGTTTCTGTTCTCATGAAGGTGATTTCACGATTTTGTAGAAGTACGCCAGCAGGGCTGAATTTATAGATCCAAGTGCGCGTTTGGAGCCAAGTTCCACCATTTTCAGTAGCGCTGTTCACACGGAAACCGTGTGAGGATACCCAGATGTTTCCTTCATGGTCAGTGCTCAATCCGGTGATCGGACCGAAACGACGAAGGGAATCGCCATCCATTGCACCAACGATGGGTGAGAAAGATGCTTGTGAGCCATCCGGATTGAATACGCGAACGACGTTACGGCGAACAGCCAACTGGCCTTCGCTCGCAGGTGTCAGGATGGAGCTGTTGTATGGGCCGACCCACACTTTATTCTGACCATCTACAGCGATACCGTGGGCGGTATTCACGAGAAGGGTCGAATCGGGAAAAACACCCTGATATGTCCACTGCGCCGAAGCGACAGCCGGAATGAACAGGATGGCAATAAGAATTCGTAATACTTTCGTCATGTTTGATCTCCTTGTTTGAGATGTTGTTGTTAGGTTGTTACAATGTAACGATTGAAGGGATATCATTCAATTCCGTGATAGGGGGCTAAGTCTTTCTGCAGATTCAACGTGATCAGGCGTTGAGTTTGTCCGGTGCGAGCTGGCAATATAGTGGCCAATATTTTTTGAGTACCCGGTATGGAATGCATTTTCATGACGATGCCAGGAATGATGCCAGGGTAGAATTCAGAAACCGCACCTGAAGGCGATATTGCAAGCATGGATGCCGATGTAGTAGGAAGCACATCGAACGTCAATCCACTTAAAGCGACAAACACGGTGCCGTCTGTTGCAATGGTGATGGCTCTAGGAACCACATCCGTGCTATAAGAGGTTCCGATATTGGCGACGACTTCTTCGGCACCCAATGTGTTGTCAGCTGGATTGATCGGGAATCTCCAAAGGAACGAATTGCCACCACGGGTTCCAGCCACATACAGAAAGTCGCCAAAGACTTTGACGGCGTGGCCATTGGCGACAAATGGGAAGCGGACATACGAGCGAGTCGCGCCGTTGTCTTGAATACGCACAATACTTTGGTTCACCGCCGAGTTTGTTTCATTGGCTCCAACCACCCACAGGAATCCATCCGCATCAAAATCCAAATCCTCTGCCCTACCGACGGATGTACCCCAGTTCGTTGTAGCACCACCACCACTCGGCGAGCGATACACCAAAGGCACACCACCGGCAACGCGAAGCATGTAGGCTCCGCCATCCGGCCCAATTTTTACAACACGATACGACCACCCCTGCACCGGAACATAATTAAGTGTCTCAACCCCATCGGCATCAAAACGGCTGACGCCTGCTGGTACTCCAGCTCCAATCAGGGATACGTACAACAATCCATTCGCATCAATTCCAGCGCCGAACGGTATGGTGTTCGGTGGCATTTCAGTGGCATCTTCAAACAGCGCCTCCAATCTGTAAGCGATGGAATTACTGAAGGCGAGCGCACCGGTCACATTGATTTTGATTCCAATCGAATCGGCCACATAATTTGGTGTATTCACGACGATCTGAGTAGCGGAGGCCGATACAACATTCGCTTTCACATTGTTGAACCAGACAAAGTTCTCACCGGCAACCGTCGAAAAATTGGTTCCTGTAATGGTGATGGTTTCATAACCAGCGAAATACTGGGTCGCCGGGTTGATTGCTGTGATGGTCGGAGCAGGTTTGAAGGTCACATCTTCCCGAAACAGACTGTTCGATCCGGGTGTGTCGCAACTGCTCAGAAACAGCAATACTGTGGCTGTGATAGCGAGTGAGTAAGCGTTCTTCATACGATTGATCATTAGAAAATGAGTTGAATACCGATGCGGTTCACACTGTCGAACACACCGAACGAGGTGTAGGAGTAATCCGCTTTGATCCCATATCGGCGGCCAATGGGTTGAATCACGCCCGCACCGAACGAAAATCCTTGTTCTTCAGATGGGACGATCAGCCCACCTCGCAGTGCCAACCGATTCATAAATGTGTACTCGGTTCCTACCATCAGTTGCTCTTGGAAATCACGAGGGCGATTCGCATCCAAGCTCACGAGAAGTGAATGCTTGGTCGGATCTACATTCATGATATCGAGCACATTCATCGACATTCCCATGCGGAACGTGAGTGGCATTTCCTGACTATTCAGTTGGTAGGTAATCTCGCGACCATAATTCCGCAACGACATTCCCAAATTCAAGCTTTTGAAGCCTGTTTTGAAGAACACGCCGAAATCGATGGCTACTGTTTCCGCACCCAATTGTTCTCGTACATAGCCGCCGGTCGCATCCCGCTCAACGATTCCGTTCACCAGATTTTGATCGATGAACCGGATATTCGCACCGGTTGAGAACTGATTGCTCAACGCTCGGGCGTACGTCAGCCCGAATGCAGTTACACTCGGACTATACGGATCCAAGATGTCATACGACAAAGGAGCCGATTCATTGAATACGGTTTGAGTGAACTCGCCATAGTCTACGCTTAGTATGGATACGCCGAATACGCCATAAAGCCCATTTGCCGGACTGATCACAGCTCCGGAATACTGATAGTTGATATCGGCTATCCAGCTAACTTGGCCGAACGTCACTTCTCCATTGTTGCGGACCCAAGCCACGGATGCCGGGTTGTAGAAAATGGATTCGACACCACCTTCAACAGAGGTCAATGCATCGCCCATGCCCGACGCTCTTGCGCTGATAGGCACGGACAGGAATTTCATCACGGATTGCGCCCGCTTCTTCTGGGTAAAACCCTCCGAAGCGGTCGACATCACCATTAAGACTGACAAAAAGGTGAGTGTAAGAATTCGTTTCACGTCTGATACTCCCATGATTAAAGTAAAACCACGAATTTTAAGTTTGCGACCGCACCTGTATCCAGGTCTTCGATCCGTGCGATGTAGATGCCACTGGTCACACGTTGACGTGCATCCGTATTCAGATTCCAATATTCATCACCGCTACCATTCGTGTGCATGATGGTCTTTACACGCTCTCCGATCTCGGTGAAAATGTCAATGCGGCATCGACCTGGTATCTCGAAAAAAGCGATTTGGGTACGCCCGCCAAAGGTAAGACCGCCCTGGGCACTAAAGATATATGGATTCGGAACCACAACTGCCTGATCAATGCTAGTACCCGCTTGACGCAGCAGGCGAGCCGGATCATAGGACTGCGTGTAATATCGGTTGCTGCGCAACGCACCCATTGGGGTCATGGCAGCGCCTGTATTATCGGCGGCTTGACCGCGAGCAACAATGTAGTAGTAATAGTCCAATCCACGGACGGGACCACCAATCGGATTGGAGTCTTCATCATCAAAATTTCGAGCCGAAGGAGGTAAATCCGCGACCTTGGTGTATGTGGAATCTGAGTTACCACGAGTACGATAAATCTCAAAACCGGTGATATTAGCTTCTTCAGCCCCATCATACTCCCAATCCATGAAAATGCGATCACCACCGGATGTGACGGAAAAACGACTTGGTGGAGCGGGTTCACGAGGAACAGCATATCCAGACAGGAAGTTGGCTTTCGCACGTTCAAATGTTTGAATCAAGGAATCACGACCTTGGAATACCACTTCGTTTTTTTGCAATGGGGTGATCTGGTTGCGCTTGAATGCCGCACCCGTTGTCTCAGCCAAGCTGCGGCTGATACCCGATGCACCCTCAACCAATACGATCCGGATGCTTTCTCCAGGAGCGATCGTGTAGGGTCCAAAGCCACTCGCCGCCGACCATCCGCCTGAATTTCCAAGTGTCGGATCACCTGTCGGTGATTTGAAACCGGGATCACCAGATGGTTCAACACGATAGGCATGACGTGCCGTACGGCCTGCGAGCATAAACCGGTTGTATTCTTCCGTCATTTTATCGCGGTTGAACTGGTCGTTCGACGAATTCAAGCCGTCATCCGATTCCGTTTCGGTCATTGTTGACGGTTGCGACGGATCATCGATATTGTTCGTCGTCGATTGTTGAGCGAATAGTGTTGCGTTGCCTACGAAGTGATACGCGCCCAATCGACCGGTGGTATCAGAAGGAAGGGCAAAGCCATTGGATCCGGATGCCGAAAAGATTGGTCCACCGATGTTATCGTACAATGTGAACAGAGGGAATCGACCGTGCCAAGTGAAGTGACCTCTAAGGCCAGCACTGGCACCGTAGTCGGGTCCCCGACCATCGCCAAATCGGTCGGTCATCGCGTTCATCCCCCATCCGGTACCATTACCAATAATGTAACGTGTTTGGCGCACTACGGAGTAGCGGTACTGCCAGAAAAACATCACCCCGGTCAGCGTTTTCGTCGGGAAAGCCACGTTTGTGGTTCCGTCGATGATGCCTGTATTGGTGAAGATATACTCTTGGATGTGGTAATTGTCGTGGTAGGGATTCGACCATTGGTAAATCTTACGCTCCATAGACAATCCGATCGCTGTGTTTAAGCGGTTACGGATCATTCGGTCCGATACCAGAGATGGGTCCACTTCATCTACTTCTTTGGGGATGTCGAACGATGGTTCATCGTCCACGACCACTTCTACCGGTTCGAACCGGCTGATGAGTTTGTGCTCAAGTGGGAAAAACTCGTTCAAACCTGACACACGTGGGCCTACGTGAAGAACTTTGAACGCGAAGTTATTGCCACCCGCATCCGTGAAATTGGTTGTACCAATCCAGAAGCCTTTTGCCGCTTGCATGTCTTGGTATGAATGGATAGCCGGCCAACGCAACCCATACTGTTGGGAAGCGACCAAGGCGTGCTCACGTTCCATGCCGGAGCTCATATAAAAGTTGTGCAACGAGCCGGCGCCGAGCCAGCGAGCTTCGGCTTGCGCAAACAAGCCTTGCTGCGCGGGAATAATCAGAGCGATGGCGATCAAAATCCGTTTCATCATGGTGAGGTTTGAATGGGTGTGATGTTAAAAGGATACACGAACGCCAAGAAGGATATTTCGAGGATTGAAGAAGGTGAAACTCGAATAGTTCGGCATATCGATATATGCTTTGTTATCCAGTGTGCGCTTGACCAATTTCGCGTCGGCCTCGACAAACGCGCCGTTCACAAACTGATAGTACGTTTCGTCCTGATAGTTGTAGTACAACGGGAACACATGAGGTGTGGACACATCGGCTAGTTTACGTACGGTCACGATCGGCTGATAAGCAGTTCCTGGTTTGCGATACATTCCAGGACGGTCATCTCCGGGCACAGTCAGGTATGAACCCGATAAGCGTTCGAGTGTTTTGGCAGGAAGATGAAGTGATCTCATGTAGTCGTTATAGTCATCCCCATCGACGAAACCGTTTTGGGTCATATAGCGGACATTCAGCACGTTGTTGAAATCCGCGAAAAAATTCACACTTGCTCCGGCGGTCTTGAACGTGCGAGTCAAGCGCATGTCAAGATTGTAGGCATCTTTCCAACGGACATTGTTTGTCAAGCCGGGAATGGATCCGCCACCTGCCCATGTCAAGTAATATCCTGCCTGCCAAGATCCGAGGAAACCAATTCTCCATCCACCAAGTGGGTACAATCCCCCAAGTTCTGGACCAAATTCATTCGGCGTAAACACATCGAAATTGGCTCGTGCATAGGGTTGAGGACGTGGTTTTGATAAAGCGTTCGCCGAAATCAAGCGCTCATAATCACGATTCTGCTTGTTGGATTCGTATACATTGGTAAATCCGAAACGACCTGCCGAACGGATCATATAGGTATAATTGACAAATCCGGAGAACCACGTGCCTCTAGGGCGACTCAGTGTCAGTTCCAAACCTTTGGTGTCGCGATACGAGTCGGCGCGTTGTGTGCGATACACTGTACGGCTTAATGAATTGACAAAATTCGATGTCACCGGAATATTCGTTTCATCTTTGTAATAGCCGGCTACGCGAACCAAGTACTCATCGAACAAAGATTGCTCGTATCCCAATTCATAGGAAACGGTCTTTTGAAGTGGAAGGTTCGGGTTGGCCAATGAACTGATTCTCGAATCTTCCACGAATGTCTCTACCCGATATAAGCTGAACGTAGATGGGAACGACTGGAAGTGTCCATAGTTGAAATACAACTTGCTTGAGACAGTAATCGGGAACGAAATACCAATCCTAGGACTCAATACCAGGTGCTGGGTCGCCGATTCAGATGGAAACACATCCGTTATTTCTCCCTCGATAGGCGTGTTGAACAACGGATCGAACGTCTCATAGACAATCCAGTCGGTGTTCGCATTGGAGTAATCCAAACGCACACCGATGTTGGCGACGATTCCTTCGTACTCGAATTTGTTTTGGATGTACGCTGCCGCTCGGATTGGTTGGTTGTTCCATTTGGTGGTGGATCGACCACTGGGCAAGTAGGTATCGACGGAACCGTAATTCACATCGCTGAAGATCTGAACGAATTGAACACCGGTCTTCATTTGGTTGTAGCGGTTCACTTGGCTTGTGAGATCGTATCGGAGCGACAGCGTGCCTAGTTTGCTCGAATCACGCGAGTTGCTCATCCCAACACCCATCCTCAAACCGGAACCGACACCGTTCGATGGTAACGGCCAGAAACCAAACGGGGCTTCATTCACACCATAATTTCCGAAATATCGGATGATGGATGTGTCTCGGAGTCCGGCTGGATTGGTTGAATACGACGTATTGTAGAAGCTACCGTGAACCTCGTAGAAGGTTCTGGCTGAAAGCGTGTGAGTGAACTTTCCACCGATCATGTAGCGGTCGACCTGACTCGGGGCGAAATAATCGCTCGAATAAATCCGAGAGTTTCCAAAACTGTTGCGGGATACCACCGCGCCAGCGATACCGGATGCGCTTTGGAAGAACCCGGGATCACCCGAGTTGTTGCTATTTGTGCCAGCTTCGGTGGAGTAGAATCCTTCGACCGACAATTTCATACCGCGACGGATATCACTGGTCAATTTAAGCGACATCAAATCATTGGTGTACCGGTCTTCAGACAGCGGAATCATGTACATATTCTGCGTACGACGGTAAGAAGCCCAAAATCTCGCATTACCCAAGAAATTGCTCAACAAGGGAAGCGGGCCACCAAAACCTGCGTCCAACACATAATCGGGTTGAGTGGGTGCCATATCCTTACGATGCTGCCACAAAAAGACTTGTTGTGCGGCCTCAGGCGTCAGGTGCAACCTCGGATCCGGATCAGCCAACGAGTTAGCCGATACCGCATTCCAACCATTAAAACTGGGGTACTGCCTACGGGTCCATGGATCCCATGTATTTGTTCCAGTAAATGCGACTTCCGGATCTACAAACGGACGTATCCAATAGGAGTTGGTGCTGTTGATCGCTTCTCCGAAATGTTTGCGACCTGGGGCGTCATGTCGATAGTAAATATCGAACTCATATCGATCCGACTTTCCTTCTTTCGTTACCACATTCACAATACCGGATTGCACATCGCCATATTCGGCGTTGAACCCACCGGTTTGAACTTGAATTTCGGCAACAGAGGTAATTGATACAGCCGTAAACGGTGACTTATCACGGTCGTCTCGTAGGGTCAACCCGTTCACGTTGAACGCGATTTCATCACTTGCACCGCCACGAACACCCAACCCTTGCACACCGGCTTGTAAGCCAACGACTCCGGTTACGGTTGTGACTGGTAAATTCCGGATCTCTTCCGCACTCAAGTTTACTTGGCTCGACGACACATCCCGCTGTACCACGGGACGCTCCGCAACGACTGTGATTTCCTCACCTTGAAACACTTCTTCACGTAGGCGGACGTCTAATGTGGTCGTCTGACCGATATTGATTCGAACATCGGTGAAAGTGATGGTTGTAAACCCGATATAGGTTGCCTTCACCGTGTAGGTTCCGGCCCGCACATTGATCACAGTGAAATACCCATCGAGGTCGCTGGCGGCACCGATGGTCAATTCCTCGATGATGATGTTCACACCGGTAAGCGGTTCGCCTGTTCGAGCGTCACGAACAGTTCCTTCCAAACGGCCCGATTGGGCGGAGGCTATGGACAAAAGCCCGGTTAGAAGAAATAGAACACTGGAATGTAGTAGGAAACGAGTCCGTATAGAAGACGTCATAGGTTGGTACTTGTGGATAGCCGGTACACGTTGAAGTTTTAAACTATTCATTTTGACCGGGTTTGTCAAAGCATTTAAAAAAGCCCTTCCAGTGATTTTGATTACCTTCCATCATACAATCATCTACAACACGATCCTGTCTTTCATGCGACTTATATTCTACTTCGTACCCTTTATCCTATTGATAAATAATGCCATTGCGCAGCCTCGTTTTGGCACAACACCCATTCAGAACCCCCCATCCGAATGGTCAGCAATGAAGGCTCAATCAATTGTGCCGATTGAGACAAAAAATTTGCCTGGGGCAGATGAACGTCATGTTCTCAATGCCATCGCTTCGCCAGACGCACTTTTTGTGGCATACGAACTCTATGGCTCTAACCTATTTGTTTTGGATTTAGCCACTGGCTCGGTCACCGATTTGGGCCAAGGACATCGCCCCAAATGGGCACCCGATTCACGTCACCTCGTTTACATGATCCTTACAGAAAATGATCATCATGAGATCGAATCGGCTGCCATCCATATGGCCTCGGTGGATGGAACCATCAATGAACCTGTCTTCAGGTCATCCGAATGGATCCCTATTGATCCCGTATTCTCGTCGGATGGGAGCCGTCTCCTCTTCTACAGCTTGTCTGCGGACGCACCCTATTACCTGGAGGTGCTTCAATGAAATCCATCTCCCTCCTTTTTTTCATGGCTGTCATCACAGCTACCGCGTTCAGCCAACCGGTAACTGGTTTGTCGGGTTGGTCGATTTTCCTTGACCAAGGGCATTCCCAAACCGAGAACCAAGGTCTCTACAATTATTCGGAAGCGGAAAAAGTGCTTCGGATCGGATTGCATCTGCGTCAAATGCTATTGGAGCAAACCGATATCGATACGGTGTATGTGGCCAGATCAACCGACAACGACAACATCAGTCTCTCGCAACGCACGGATCTAGCGAATTTCCTAGGCGCGTCGTTCTATTACTCCATCCATTCCAATGCGGGTGCGCCTGCCACGAACAACACATTGATGTTATGGGGAGCGAATGGCCAGGGCGTTGAAAAGACGCCGATCGGCGGAAAGAAAATGGGCGACATCATGATTCAGGATCTTACCGCATCCATGCGCATTCCTACGATCGGATCACGAGCCGATTCCCCGTTCTATGGCGCCACCACACGCACAACCCCGTATCTGTGGGTGAATCGGGCATCAAACATGGCATCGGTTCTGTCTGAAGGTGGCTTCCACACGAATCCTACCCAGCAGCAGCGCAATCTGAATGCGGAATGGAAGAAGTTGGAGGCGCAGTCCGCCTTCTGGTCGATCCTGCGGTATCATGGATTGAGCCGTCCGAAGGTCGGCATCCTTACCGGAATCACAAGCAATGTGGAATCGGGACGACCGATCAATGGAGCCACCATCACGGTGGGTGACAGAACGTACACCACCGATACGTTTGAAAGCCTGTTCAACCGGTATTCGACGGATCCCAACGAACTCGCCAACGGGTTCTATTACCTTGAAGACTTCATTCCCGGCGCCTCGTTAGACGTATCCATCGCCGCACCCGGCTTCTACCCCATTCAACGCTCCGTCAATCTGAACGACACCACATTCACATTCCTCGACGTGCCTATGGTGTCGTCCGTCCCTCCTTCTATCGTGTCGTTCAGCGCACCGAAGGCAAACGGCACGCCTATGGTCATCCGATTCAGCCGTCCGATGCATCGCGACAGCACCCTGCTCGCATTGTCCATCACGCCGGCTCTCAACATCAACTTCACGTGGATCGACGATCTCACCCTGGTCGGACAAGCGGATCATCTCCAAAATGAAACCGAATACACGGTGTCCATTAGCACGTCTGCCGAAGACCACTATGAGCATAAATTGGCATCCCCCTATTCGACCGTGTTCCTCACGGCTCCTCTGGATGTGACGCCACCAAACATCGTGTACTCGTACCCGGCCAACTATTCATACCGTGTGGAGCAGCAACCCATTCTTTCATTCATGTTCGACGAACGTCTTGATCCCACATCCGTCAACAACTCAACGGTTACGTTGGAAGGTCCTTCTGGCCCAATTTCCGGAACCGTGCGCTATTTCGAGCGCGGGACCCGTAGTGTGATCCAATTCTACCCAAGCGTGGCTTTGGTAGGCAATACGCCCCATCATATGACGGTAAATGCGACGGTGCTCGATGTGGCCGGCAACCAAATGGAATCGGCGCTGGAGCATGTGTTCGTCACAGGTGAATCCGTCAGAAATTATACCAGCTTGGCTTCGTTTGATGCGGGTGTGGCCGCCTGGTGGGTGCCGCAGCAAAGCGGCAGTACCACAGGAATTGTGACTGAACAAACCTCACGTACCGCCGAAACCACCCTCACGAACCCCATCACCGGTTCCACTGGATCCATGAAACTCGCTTACGGATGGATTCCAAATGCCGGCAGTTGGTTGATTCGCCAATACCTTCCACCTACACCAACAGGCAACAACCCGCGTTTCACATCAAGCGGCCTTCTGGAAACGTATGTGTTCGGTGATGCGAGTGGAAACTTGTTCCGCTTTATGGTAAGGGATGCAAACGGCCATCTTGAAGGTAGCCCCTGGACTACAATCGATTGGCTCGGATGGAAACGTGTTCAATGGGATATGCGATCTGGTCAAGCAGTGGCTTGGGTTGGCGGCGCCAACGGCGTACTCGACGGCACCTTGTATACCGATAGCTTCCAAATGACCTATGGTTTCAATGGAGCCTCATCCGGCGACATCTATATCGATGATTATCGGTTTGTGAGCATTACGTCGGAGACGACGTCGATTGAGACGAAAGACGATGGACGTGGGACGATGGACGAATTCGCGCTGCTACAGAACTACCCTAATCCATTCAATCCATCTACCCAGATCAGGTTTTCCCTACTCACGACTCACCACGCCCGACTCACGGTCTACGATATCCTAGGTCGGGAAGTCGCGGTTCTTGTGGATGGAATGATGCAAGCCGGCACCCATCAAACCACCTTCGATGGATCCAATCTGTCATCCGGGGTGTACCTGGTCCGGCTTCAAGCCGGAGACCAAGTACGCACCATGCGGATGCTGCTGATGAAGTAGATTATTTGACGAGGGTCATCAACCGGGTGATCCTCGTTCCATCGGCCACCAATTCGTACATATATACGCCACTAGACAGCTCGGACGCATCGAATTCAACCGAATGTGTCCCGGCTGCTTTAGGGCCATTTACTAACACGACAATTTCTCTTCCGAGAAGATCATATACGGCAAGCCGTACGGACGCAAAATCTTGCGTCCCCACTCGATAACGAATCACCGTCGACGGGTTAAACGGGTTAGGATAGTTCTGATTTAGCACAAATTCGTCCATCGTCCCACGTCCATCGTCATTCCGGTCTACGGATATCGTCATCTCCCCTGCCACGAAGCTCCTTGCTTCGCTCACAGTCAGAGTATCGGAATTGACCGCATACAGGCGATAGTAGTAGGTAGCGCCCACATCCAAGCCGGAAACCAATTGGGTCACTTCCGTCAAGACATCGGTTCCTGCAGCGATCGTGCCACCATTCGTAACCGTTGCCGCATTGAATTCCGGATTCTTAGCCATTTCGAAAAACCACTCCGTTGCGGAACGGAGGGGGTTCACGCGTCCGGATAGCGCGGCATCGCTCAACACATGGGTCGTAACCGAAGCCCCCGTTTCAGATATCACTGGTGGATTCAAATACGCATGTACCCGTCTGCGAACAGAAGGAAGCGTCGGATAGAATGAGGATCCTGGGCAGGCGGTCGAGCTAGCGACATCATCGCGGTGACCTGAAATGATGTTGTAATTGTTCGTTCCCACATTCCGTGTACCTAATACATCCATCCCCTTCTCTTTGGCTTTCCATGCGAGCATGTTGCGAAGTGCCACAATGGCTTTTTCGGATGGAAGGATGTTGGTGTAATCGCCGATCACACAAACGCCCATTGTCGTACCGTTCACACCGGGTGCATGAGCCCCTCGTACATCCGGATTTCCCTGATTCGTGAAAATGTTCAAGCTGTGCTCACGCCCTTGATAACTCACTCCGTTCGGGTCCACCAACCAGTTATAGCCGATATCGGACCAACTCAATGGCGCACTCGTGTGATACACATAATAGCTTCTCACTACGGCAGAGAAATCGCTGCTGCTGGTTTGTCCGGCGCTGTGATGCACCCAAAGATGGGTGACCGTGATGGGGTTGGCACCGGATCGGTTGTTCGTCAGATTCAGATTTCCACCCCAGCTGGAGCGTGGCACATAGACCGGCAGAGCATAATTCGCGGCCGTGTTCACGTCAAACTCCACCGCCTTGGCTTTGGTGTCGCTGTCTTCGGTCACACCTGGATTCACCATGAACAGACTCACCGAGCGAGGCAGGATGTCGGCCAAGCCCGCCACAACCCGGTATTGTACATAGCGAGCCTCAGCCGAAAAAAACACAAGACTTCCTTGAACCACACCGGGCGCCAGTTCAGCGTGCGAATCGTGACCCGCATCCACCCATTCGTCCCAATTCAACCCATCTGAGGAGATCCGAAGCTCGATGTGGGCATGCGAGGGCGCGTTGGTGCCGAAATCCCAACTTGGAGCGATCGAAATAAAGGGATCACCAGATACCGTGATGGTCAGTGGATCAGACTCGATGACACGTAGCATGCCATCCTGTTTGGCCATGGTCGGTTGGATGTCGAACGAACGGGAATCCGTGCGAACTTGAGCTTGCAATGTGCTAGCAAGGCATAACATGAGCAATGAGTAGCGTAATAAGCGCATAGTAGATAGATTAGAGATTGAACCAGGTAAGAGCGGATGAGCCATCCCATCCATTGAATTCATCCAGACGGAATTGTTCCACAACATCGTTTTTCATGAACAGATAAAGAGCGGTGGAATCGTCAGGGTAGACTCGGTATAGGAGTACCGATTTGGTGCCGGACACACGGGATGTGAACGGTTCGCCAAGGGCGGATGTGATCTCGGCAAGGGTTTTCCCTTCGAAACGGACGGTGCCGGCTTCTGTTCGAAATGTATCGAAGCGTGGAAGATCTATCTTGTAGCCGGGATCTGGAGATACCGGTTCTTCCGATTGACGCAAACGGTCTTGGATCGAAGAAACTTTATCCGGTGCGGTTTCGGCTTGTGGATCGACCGGCAGAGGTACCGGTTTCGGTTCTGGCGTTGAGGAGCAGGATGCAACAAATAGGGTGGCCGACACGATCAGGGCGAATTTCATTTGACAAAGATACTCGAATCCGGTGTAACTTCGAGCCGTGAAGAAAACCTTGCTGTTATGGATTCTCGTCGTCGCCATCCTGCTGACCGGATATTTGCTATCCGCGATACCGCCGGTGAAACCTCTGAAATTAGCTGATCTGAGCGAAGTAGAGGGCGTCATCCGAACCATTCTCACCCAGCATGCCATTTCTGAGGACCAGGTACGCACCAGAACCATCACCTTCGAAAATGGAGCCTCACGAATCGTGCATACGGTTCCGGTTCCTGCGGCTTGGCCCAAAACCCGCTACCATCTGGATTTGAACGACACCTTGCGCCAAATCGGTCTCGATACCTTCGGTGTGGTTGAATTTCCAGACCGTCATTTGCGGATTCACATCCTTCACCGAGGTAAAGTGATCCGCACTGTGGCTTTGAATACCGACCGGACCGTTTACTGAAGCGGAATCGTACGCAGGTGTTCCAAGGCCGCATAAGCGGTCAGATCATATTGAATGGGTGTGACAGCCGCATATCCTTGCGTGAGCATCTCCACATCCAAATCCTCTCCCATTTCCAAGACTTCGAATTTCCCGGTGATCCAGTAATAGGGTCGGTTATGCGGATCCATCCGTCCCTCATATTCTTCCACATAGCGGCTATTGGCCTGACGCGTCCATTTCATGCCTTTGAGCGGACCCGCAGGCGCGTTCAGATTCAACAAAACACCCGGTGGAAGTCCATTATCCAGCACCACTTGAATCAGCTTGGCCGCCGCATCGCAACATCCACTCAGATCGGCATCTTCAGCGAATTCCATGCAACTGACGGCGATGGCCCGATAACCGAGAATGGTGGCTTCAGTTGCTGCGCTCACCGTTCCCGAATAAATGGTGTTGATGCCGGCATTGGATCCATGGTTGATGCCGCTCAGCACCAGATCCGGTTTCACATCCAATAATTTGTCGTGCGCCAGTTTGATGCAATCTGCCGGAGTGCCGTTCACCGCAATGGCATCCTTTCCGTTCAGCATCTTCACTTTGTTCGCTCGCAAGGGCTGCGTCACGGTGATCGCATGACCCACCGCGCTTTGCTGCCTGTCCGGTGCAATCACCACCACTTCTCCGAACTTGGCGGCGGTTTCAACCAAGGCCATGATTCCCGGTGAATAATACCCGTCATCGTTGCATACCAGGATTCTCATTCGTACTGCTCGTCTTTAGATGGAAATTGATTGGATTTGACATCCTTCACATACGCTTTTACCGCATTACCGATGGTTTCATGCAGTTCGAGGTAGCGGCGGATGAATCTTGGCTTGAAATCTTTGGTGAGACCCAGCAAATCATGCATCACCAACACTTGTCCGTCGCACTCCACACCGGCGCCGATGCCGATGGTCGGAATTGCCAGAGATTTGGTCACTTTCTTTGCGAGCGATGCGGGAATTTTCTCCAACACAATGGCGAAGCAACCCGCTTCTTGCAAGGCAAGAGCATCGGCCATCAGTTGATCGGCTTCTTCTGTGTCAGTAGCCCGAACTTTGTAGGTACCGAACTTATAAATGCTTTGAGGGGTGAGTCCGAGGTGACCCATCACCGGGATTCCGGCATCCACGATTTTGCGGATAGTGGCCACAACCGGCGCCCCTCCTTCCAATTTCACGGCGTGCGCGCCGGCTTCTTTCATCATGCGTCCGGCGTTATGAAGCGCTTCTTTGGCGGTCACCTGATAACTCATGAAGGGAAGATCCGCGACGATGAGGCATCGTGACGCACCCCTTACCACCGTCGAGGTATGATAAATCATCTGCTCGATGGTGATCGGAAGCGTGGTTTCGTGTCCGGCCATCACATTGCTAGCCGAATCGCCGACCAAGATGATGTCGATGCCGGCCGAATCGATGATCCGCGCCATCGTGAAATCATAAGCAGTGAGCATGGAGATTTTCTCTACGCTGACTTTCATGTCGACCACGGTCCTCGTGGTGATGCGAGGGGTACTCATAGTTTGCTCTTCGGTACGATCGCCGCAACGGCATCCATTTCACAGGTCACATTCCCATCCACCGACGCTTTCGCGGTGAAGGTGGAAAACTGGCGTTTCTGTTCGCCAAGGGTCACTTCCAGCTTCAATTGGTCCCCTGGGACCACGGGTCTGCGGAATTTGCAGTTGTTGATGCCGGAAAAAAAGATGAGATACTGAGACGGATCATCCACCCGCGTTTTCATGGCCAAAATGCACGCCGCTTGAGCCAAGGCTTCGACCTGAAGCACACCCGGCATCACCGGATTTCCAGGAAAATGTCCGTTGAAAAACTCTTCGTTGGCAGACACATTCTTGTATGCGGTGATGGTATCCCCTTCGATGGAAATCACTCGGTCTACAAGCAAAAACGGATAACGGTGCGGGATGAGGGCTTTGATGTCTTCAATGGTCATCATGGCAGAAGGACTTATGTTTTTGGAAGTTCAGGCAACAGTGCCGATGTAAATGTAGGCAATCCCACCGCTAAGGCGATGAGCCGATTTCGAGCTGAAGGAGCCGGAACGGTCCATCAACTCAAGAAACGCATCACCTGCAGGGAAATGTGCGCTGGTTTCGGGAAGATAGGTGTAGGCATCTCGGTTGCCGGTGAGCAAGCCTCCGACCAAGGGAATCACATGCGTGCTGTAAAAGCGGTAAGGCCAGCTCATGATGCCGGTCGGTTGACCAAACTCGAGCACCACCACGCGTCCGCCGGGTTTCACAACACGAGCCATCTCTTTTAAGCAAACCAATGGATCATCCACGTTCCGGATTCCGAACGAAATACTTGCGATGGTGAAGCGATCTTTCTTGTAGGGCAAGTTCATCGCATCGGCCACTTCAAAGGTGATATTCAATCCTTTTTTCTCAGCTTTGGCCGGGGCAGGTGCAATCATCGGGGCACAAAAATCGGTCCCGATCACTTCCCCATCCGCAACCGTTTGCTTGAAGGTGATGGCGAGATCGCCCGTACCTGTGGCGCAATCCAGTACGGAATCGCCCGGTTTGGCACCACTTAATCGTACCGCTTTTTTGCGCCAGCGGTGATGGATGCCCATCGAAAGGACGGAATTCACCAGGTCGTATCGGTCCGCAATGGACGCGAACATGGTTCTGACTTGCTCACTCATGAGGTTATGGGTTCTTCTAAATGGTCGGTATGAAAAATCAGGTCTGGATGGAAGGTGGCTCCATCATATCGAAGTGTGTAAATGCATCCATTGGCATGATGCACCTCGTGCATGCGGGTAAGCCCCATGCCGGTGAGATGGGCGATGAGGATGCGAAGGACACGGCCGTGGGTCACAATCGCGACGCGTTCTCCCTTGTGTCGTTCTAAAATCCGATTCATGGCGTCCATCGCTCGGTCCCTGACTTGCGCCGGGCTTTCGCCCCCAATGGGCGCCAATGTTTCGTTTCCGGCATCCCAAGCGGCATACAATTCGGCGAGGTCGCCGATTTGGTCGTCTACCGGAATCCCTTCCATCGCACCGTAGCTAAGTTCATCGAGATCCGCATCGGCCTGTACCTCATTCAGGTCCATTCCCATCGCGAAGGCGGCCGTCTGCCGTGCCCTCGCCATGGAACTCGCAACAACCGCATCCACTCCTTCACGTTTGAGCCAAGCTCCTACCCTCACGGCTTGCCGGATTCCGGATTCATTGAGCGGTGCATTGATTCCGCGCCCTTGAATCCGATTTTGAAGATTGTAATCGGTTTCGCCGTGTCGGATGAGATGCAGAATAGTGTCGGACATCAGTCTATGTTCAATTGAAAGAATTCCATAAGCAATGTCCCAACAGCCGAATAGTAGGCTTTCCCAAGGGTGGCGCGCTGAAGATCGACATCCGCCCGTTCCTCTTCTGAAAGCCGTTTGAATCCGGGTTGCGGATACGCCATCTGCGCCATGTTTCCGATTTCAGAGGCGGTGGCATCATAAATCATTTCCGATCCACGAAAACCTTGCAACCTCACCTCCACGTTGTAAACCGGACCTTGCTTCACCAAACCGTGTAGGACATTCTTCGAGTTCGTGACGGTTACCTCAGACAGTTTCAATGAAAATTGCGACTGTCGATAGTCTGTGGTGCGGTTCATTCCTCGGTACTTGTCTCCGGGAACGGACAAAACCCGATTCAAGGCCACATTGAAGATGGAATCGGCATGGTGGGATGAAAACACGTCCGAATCGAAACGAACCGCTTCGGGTTGGATGGGTTCGATCAACAACCCCGCATTCTGATATGAAACAGGTTTCTCGGCGATCCAATGGCCGGAAGAACATCCCATTAACAATAAAAACGCACACAAGGCAAGAAAGGAACGGGTCATTTGGTCAGTGATGATTTAGAGAACGCATCCATCAGATCGGTTTCCATAGTTTGAACCGACTGAATCGGAATATCGTGCCGCATGGCGTAACGCAACAGCATCATCCGCAGGATGCGGTCGTTCATGGAGATGAGTTTGGTGGCGTCGTGCCATTTGTCGAGCAACATCCGAAGCCAGCCAAAACGGAATACAAAAAACAGCCCGAGGCCGATCATGGCATCCGCCTGCCGACCCACCGTGCCCACATAACTGATCACGGCCAATGTGGCGATCAAGATGGGGAGATCAAACGTGATAAGCTTCAGGGCGGGTGTAAGCGACGGATTGAGCACCGCGCTTCGCAAGAAATACCAACCTAGGCTCAACAGAAATGCGATCAAGGCGGATGGAAACACGGACAGAAAGACGAGTGAGATGAGAAAACTCCACAATCCGATGGCTTCGAACGATTTGATCCAGATTTCGGCTTCGAGGATCATCCGCTTGAGGTCTTCTTTGTCGCGCAATCCGGGTGCGTAAGCATCGATGGCGGATAAAGACGTTCGGAACCAAAAGCCGGTCGCGGTGAACAATCCGCTCGGGGTTTCGACAAAATGAAGGCCTGGTTCGGTGAGAATGCGTTTCACGAGGGGAAAATACGGATTTTTCGCCTCAGGCTTGAGCCAGTGTCAGAATCATGGCGCGTCGTGGCTCAGCCGAACGGCAAACCGTGTACAACTCGAACAAGGTCGCGCCTGTGGTGAACACATCATCCACCAACAGGATATCACGACCCTGTATCTGATTAGGATCTGTGCATTCGAAGGCGTTTCGGATGTTCTCGTTGCGCTGGTCTAAGCTGAATCCGGTCTGTGTTCGCGTGTGACGGGTGCGGATGATGACCCCATCCGGCAAAACATCGCCTCCACTGGCTCTTGAGACGCCTGTGGCGATGGCTTTCGCTTGGTTGTATCCGCGCTTTCTTAATCGATGAGGATGAAGCGGAACCGGTATGATGAGCATCGGTTCGATGTTGTGTGCTTTGGCAGCGGTGTACCCAAGTTCTTCGCCCAAGGCCGACATCCCGCTGTACTTGAGTCCGTGAAGCAGATGTTGAATGATGCCCTGCTTGTCGAACTGCCACATCGATATGCGGCGTTCGATCCCATCCGGCAGGATGCTGAGCGGGTCTTCGACCGCAGGTTGAAGCTGGTCGTTCAGGCAATATGGGCATAGCAAACGCCCGATTTGAACCGTGGCATGGCCGCATGCATAGCAGACTGGGGGAAATAAAAGTGAGATCATATCTGTATAGAGGCGGAAAACCGGAATTCCTTACATGAAAGGTTTCTTTCGATGTAAACTTTCCCGAAATTGAGGGCATGGCGCACCTTTCAGATGATTTAGTGGCAATCCGCGATGCGAAGGGAATCACCTCCCAAGACATCGCATCCAAAACCCGTTTTCCAGACGGCATTCAACGGGAAATCGAGACCGGAATCCTGTTCAACCAACCCGACACGCAGCGGACATACATCCGCAGTTTCGTGCGCAGTTACGCCAAGGCGATCCGCATCGAAGAAAAAGACATCGTGAGGGCCTTGGATGAATACTATGGGGATGGATACACCGGTTTTCTGAAATCCAAGTACATTGAGGGCATCGTGGAAGAAGGTGAACAGGTGGAGATGCTCAAACGCATCATAACCACCTCAACGTTGGGTGCGGAAGAATTCACCCGTCCCGATCCAACCCGAGCCCATAACCAAATGACCCCGATTCCGCCCGATCTGGCGAATGTGAACTGGTCTAACATGGGTACGGAGATCTCAATCATGAACCCGCGTATCATCGCGATGGCTGTGATCGCCTTCATTTTGGGCACAATTGTGGTATCTGGCATCTACACGAACGGATTTGGCCTGTTTGATGAATCCGATGACCCGATTGAACTAGCCGATCCGATTACGACCCCGACTCCGATCACACCACCAATCACCGTTCCTGCCGATTCGAGCGCCATATTGAACACCACGTCCATTCCATTACCCGATACCTTAGATGTTCTGATTTATGCGGCGTTTGACCGCCTTGAGCCAGTTCGCGTGCAGACCGATCTGGGAACCGAAGTCTACCCATATTGGATTGAGCAAGGAACCGCGATGCGGTTTCAGTTCAGCGATCAGATCAGCATACGCGGCGCCTTTCCCCGATTCGTGCTTTTGTTCAACGGACATGTCATCCCGAACAAAGAAAATTATATGGTGGGCGGAAACATGATCACGATTCGTCGTGCCGATTTGGAAGCGCAACCTCTGTTCCGCACCACGGCGCCCGATTCGCTGGATGGAAATCTGCCTTTTCCCTCCACCATCGTAGAACGTCCCGTCTTTCGGCCATGACCCGCGAGCAGGCCGTTGTTCGGATTTCGGAACTCCGCGACCTGCTGAATTCGGCAAACGACGCCTACTATCTCGATGCGGCACCGTTCTTGTCCGACAGGGAGTTCGATGCCCTTCTCGAAGAACTGACTCAATTAGAAGCGCAATTCGACCTGCAGTCTCCCGATTCTCCCACCACTCGTGTTGGCGGCGCGCCGTCGAGCAAGTTCGAAGTCGTCACCCATCCCATCCCCCTTCTGAGTCTGTCCAATAGCTACGACGAACAGGATGTGCGCGATTTCGACCGACGTGTGCGCGAGCTTCTCGGTCATTCCGACTACTCCTATGTGGCTGAGCTCAAATTCGACGGCATGGCGCTTCGCTTGCGCTACGAAAATGGGACACTCGTTCTTGCCGCCACACGTGGTGATGGAGAAAAAGGTGATGATATCACACGGAATGCGAAGACCATTCGTGATATTCCTCTTTCGCTTAATGGCAACGTCCCTCCTGTTCTGGAAGTCCGTGGCGAAGCCTTTATGGAACGCACCCCGTTCGCGCAATTCAATCGCCAGCGCGAGGAATCGGGCGAAGCCGCCTTCGCGAATCCGAGAAATGCCACCGCCGGCACGCTGAAATCACAAGATTCGAAAGTGGTTGCGAAGCGCCCCATCCGATTCATCGCCTATGATATTGTGACTGCGAAACCGGAATCGGACATGACCCATGCCTGGAAGCTGGTCATGCTGAACCAGTATGGATTTCGGATATCGGACGAAACCCGAACTTGTGCCACCATCGACGATGTGATCGAGCGGATCCATGAGATTGATGTGCTGCGCCACTCCCTTCCTTATGACACCGATGGCGTGGTGGTGAAGGTGAATGAAGACAAGTTCCGAGACCCACTTGGGAACACATCCAAAGCCCCGCGCTGGGCGATGGCTTACAAGTTCGAAGCCGAGCAGGCTGAATCCATGATTCTGGATATCACCTTGCAAGTGGGTCGACTCGGAACCATCACTCCTGTCGCCGAATTGGAACCTGTGTTTCTTGCCGGAACCACGGTAAAACGTGCTTCTTTGCACAATGAAGAGGAAATCCATCGCAAGGATATCCGCAAAGGCGATCGCGTGATCATCGAAAAAGCGGGTGAAATCATCCCGCAGGTGGTGAAGGTGGTGGATCGCGAGGCCCCGGGTCGTGGCGAGGAATTTCATATGCCGGAAGCGTGTCCGGCCTGCGCGTCGCCTCTGGTCAAAGATCCCGAAGAAGTGGCGTGGCGCTGCGTCAATCCGGCTTGCGGACCCCAAGTGCGAATCCGGGTGCAGCACTTCGCCTCGCGTGACGCGATGGATATCGATGGATTGGGCGAATCGATCGTGGACCAGTTGATCAGCAACCAACTGATCCAAACGTACGCCGATCTGTATGAGTTGAAGTTGGAGAAGGTCGTGGCGATGGAGCGGATGGGCGAAAAAAGCGCGCAGAATCTCATCGCCGCCATTGAAGCCTCCAAATCGCAACCGTTCGAGCGCGTTTTGTATGCGCTCGGCATCCGATTCGTTGGAGAAACCACCGCCAAAGATCTGGCCCGCGGACTCGAATCCATGCAAGCCATCCAATCCGCCGATGTGGACACCATCAGCGCCATCCATGGCATAGGTCCGAAAGTGGCCGCATCCGTTGTTTCGTTCTTTGCGGATGCGAACTTCAAGGCATTGGTCGACCGCCTCGCTGCGTATGGCCTGCAAATGAGCCTTTCCACGAAGGAGGAACGAGGAACCCTGTTCGCAGGACTCACTTTCGTACTCACAGGAACCTTGCCAACACTCACCCGATCCGAGGCCGAAGCCCTCATCGAACGCAACGGTGGAACGGTGTCGGGTTCCGTCAGCAAAAAAACATCTTTCCTACTTGCGGGAGATGCGGCAGGCAGCAAGTTGGATAAAGCCCGCTCATTAGGCATTATTAGTATCGATGAAGCGAATTTTTTTCGTATGCTTGAGCAACAAAAGGTCATTACATCATGAAATTCGAGATCCGTCAGGAAGACAACATATCCACCATGGTTCTGAAAACAGATCGGCTCGACACGAAAGTGGCGCCTGATCTGAAAAGTCAGTTCATTCTCATGGCCAATTCAACCGAATCGGGACATCTTGTCCTGGATCTGGGCAACATCCAATTCGCCGATTCTTCCGGGCTCAGCGCACTTCTGTTGGCACATCGTTTATTCCGTGATTCCGATCGCAAATTCATTCTGTGCAATTTGTCGGAACGGGTTCAAAAACTGGTCGACATCTCCCAGCTCACCACGGTATTCACGATTGCGGCTGATTCAGCGGACGCAGCGCAACAAATCGACGCTTAATGCTACCTATCGCAGATTTCATCGTCATCATTGCCTATCTGGCGTTGTGTGTATTCATTGGTGTCAAAGTGGGCGGGAAAGCCACCGATACCTCCACCTACTTCTCCTCGAAAGGGAAAATTCCTTGGTGGGCCATATCCTTATCGATCGTCGCCGCTGAAACCAGCATGCTGACGGTGATTTCGATCCCGGCCGTGGCGTATCTGGGCACCTTGGCTTTTCTGCAAATTGTGGTAGGCTATATCGTCGGTCGAATACTGGTCTCTGTTTTCATGTTGCCGCATTATTTCGCAGGGGAACAGCAAACCGCGTATACCTTTTTCAGAGCTCGGTTTGGCGACAATTTCCGCAAGACCATCAGTGCCACATTTCTTGTGACCCGCCTCTTGGCCGATGGGATTCGTCTGTTTGCTGCCGCCATCCCCATCAAGATCATCACTGGTTTCGATTATCCGGTGTCCATCGCGATCATGGGCGTGTTGTCATTGGCATACAGCTTTTATGGTGGACTCAAATCCGTAATCTGGATCGATGTGCTACAACTCTGCGTCTACATTTTCGGTGGACTGTACATGGTAGCTCATGTGATTTTCTGGGTGGATGTCCCCATCCTCGAAACTCTGCGTGATGCTGGAAAACTGACCATGATCACGCTTCCGAGCAGTTGGAGCGAAGTCTTCCTCACACCCTACAACTTGGTGGGAGCCTTCATCGGAGGGATTTTTCTCACATTGGCATCGCATGGAACCGATCAGCTCATCGTTCAACGTCTGCTGGCCTGCGCCGATTTGAAATCCGCTCAAAAAGCATTGATCGGAAGCGGACTTTTCGTCTTCATCCAGTTCGCATTGTTCCTGACGGTAGGGTTGATGCTCTTCGTTTACTATGGCGGAGCAAGCATCGTCGAACTTGGATTGGCGAACAATGATGAACTCGTTCTGAAATTCATCATCGAGCAGGTCCCAGTCGGAGTGACGGGCCTCATCATCGCCGGACTCTTCGCAGCCGCAATGAGTACCATCACCGGATCACTATCGGCATTGTCATCGAGCACCTTGTTCGACCTTATTCCGAGCTTATCAAAGAAGCCAAACGCCATGCAATGGTCGCGTGGAACCATGGTATTGTGGACATCCATCTTCATCCTGTTCGCGATGTCGTTCACCAGCAAAGAGAATCCGATTGTGGAAATCGGCCTTGGGATCGCCGGCTTTACGTATGGTGCCTTGCTTGGTGCGTTCATGCTCGGTCGATTCACGAAAATCGGAACGCCAGCCGCCTATGTGGGTTTTTTCACAACCATCATCAGCATGGCCTTCATCATTTTCTATGCCGGATTGGCCTTTCCGTGGTACACCCTCATCGGGTGCACGATTTACATGACCACTGCGTTGTCCTTTGATGCCATCGCTGTCAAACTGAGGGGATAAACCCCATGGGAACACTCGAGAAATTCGGGCTTGGTCGGAAAATGAGAGGCGCCGGGTATCTCTCCGACAAACGGAAAGAAGAACCGTTCAATGCCCGCACCAGCGGGTATGTGAAAGCGGTGATCATCACCGTGTTCTTTCTCGGATTGATTCTGTTCTATCCTGGCGGCTTGTTTCAGGATGTCTCCTATAAGTTGGGTGATTCCTGGCGCGACGACGACCTCATCGCACCATTCACCTTTTCATTATTGAAAAGTCAGGACGAAATCGACACCGAAATTGCCGAAATCGCCTCCAACACCCCTCCGATCTTCTATCAACTTCCGAATGTGTCGGAAGGTGTGCAAACCCGGCTGGACACCCTTTTCAACAGAACCAACCGCGTATTGGAATTGTATGCTCAGTACCGGATGAGCTTGTTGACGGACAATGGATCGATGGCCCTCAGCGATTCCACCCGTTATATGGCAGAACGCCAAAACAGCGGCGTGGCATTCGACGATCGCTCATGGACCATCTTAGCCGAACAATTCGCTTCTCTTCGTATAGCCGAAGTTCGTGGCAATTCCACATCATTTACCCGTTTCATAGGGATTGATGTGCGTATCCGCACCGAATTCCTGATTGATGAATTGTTCACCGATGGCATCATCGACACCCCGAAATCCACCATCCTATTACCCGGCATCTTAGTTCGCAACCCACAAGATCGCACACAACGCACATTATCGGTGTCTCAAGTCCGAGATCTGCCCGAAGTGCGGGATTACGCCCTTTACCGGTTTTCACGCACGTTAGGTGAGGATGCAGCCCATGTGGCGCAGAATGTGCTCAATGCAGTGATTCAACCCAATCTGATCTACAACGAGCCTGAAACCCGATCCCGAATTGATGAAGCGGTTGGCGCCATCAGTCCGACCAAAGGGGCGATTCCCGTCGGACAACTCATCATCCGAAAAGGTGATGTGATCACGGCTGAAAGTCTGATGGCTCTTGAAAGTCTGGCCTCTGCCCGCATAGAAAACCGGAGCACAATCGACGAATGGCAACGTATTGCCGGAAATCTGATGGTCATCATTTCCATTTTCATCACGTATCTGCTTTATCTCTATCTGTACAGAAACCCGATTTTTGATTCCAACGCCATGTTGGTTCTGGTTCTTCTTGCTGTGGGCATCGTGGTTGCCATCGCATTTTTCCTGGCACGTGCGGAAGCCTTGTCGATGTACCTCGTACCGATCGCCATAGCGCCGATCATTCTCACGATTATTTTCGATTCTCGGGTCGGATTGATGACCACCACCACCCTCGCTCTGATGGTGGGATTCATCAATGGAAACGATTTCGAGTTCGTTTTGGCCAGCATCACGGCAGGAAGCATGGCGGTCTATTCGGTTCGGGATGTGAAAAACCGGAACCAGTTCTTCCTCACCACACCAGCATTGGTATTCGGATCGTATGTGCTCGTAACCTTGGGATTCACGTTGCTGAAGGCCGATGCCTGGTCGGCGTGGTTCTCCGACATGTCGTTCATGGCCGGTGGCGTGGTGTTGATTTGGCTTACCTATCCCCTCATCCTCCTGTTCGAAAAAGTCTTTAAGGTGACGACGGATGTGTCCCTTCTCGAGCTCAACGACCATAACCATCCCCTTCTGAAATTGCTGATGTCAACCGCGCCCGGCACCTTCCAGCATAGCTTGCAAGTAGCCAACCTATCGGAATCCGCCGCAGCCGCCATTGGTGCGAACTCCTTGTTATGCCGCGTGGGTTCACTGTACCATGATATCGGCAAGACCGACCGACCCGAATATTTCGTCGAAAACCAAATGGGTGGCGCCAATGAGCACGACAAACTCAAACCACGAATGAGCGTGCTGGTCATCAAAAATCATGTGGCGCAAGGCGTGAAGATGGCCGAAGAGCATCGGCTTCCAGATATCGTGACGGATTTCATCAAAACACACCACGGAACATCGATCATCCGCTTCTTCTATGAAAAAGCGAAAGATCAGGCCGAATCGGAATCATCCGTTCGGGATGAGGATTTCCGCTACGAAGGTCCGCTTCCCCATTCCAAAGAGACCGGAATCGTGCTATTGGCCGATGGCGTGGAAGCCGCCGCGAAAGCGATGTCGGAACCCAACTACAACAAACTCGAAAATTTGGTGAACCGATTGGTTGACGAACGTGTGGATGAGGGACAATTGAATAACTGCCCCCTCACCTTCCAAGATTTGCGCATCATCAAAGAAACCTTCCGGAATGTGCTGGTTGGCGTGTACCATCAGCGCATCAAATACCCTGGCAATGCCTGATGGAGGCGGAAAAGAAAGCCTGGCTTCGCTATCTGAAATTGGAAAAAGGGGTTTCCGGTCCCACACTGGATGCCTATACCCGCGACATCACCCGCTATCTGTCTTTCATCACGGAATCGCTACAGATCCTTGATCCAGGCGGCATCACACTCGATCACATCGAGCTGTTCCTTCGGGATTTGGCCGCGATGGAGCTCGATCCCGCCACCATCGCCAGAAATATCTCCAGCATCCGAGGATTTCATTCATTTTTGATGGGGGATGGAATCACAGCGGCGAATCCGGCTGAATTGGTGGACCTCCCCAAGAAAGCCCGCATCCTGCCCGATATTCTTCACCCAGAAGAAGTTTTCCGGATGTTGGATTCGCCCGACACCGATACTCCTGCCGGCAAGCGCGACCGTGCCCTTCTCGAACTCATGTATGCCTGCGGATTGCGTGTGAGCGAGGTCGTGAACATGGAACAGACGCAATTGTATTTCGACATCGGGTTCATCCGGGTGTTCGGAAAAGGCTCGAAAGAACGCCTGGTGCCGGTTGGAGGACATGCCGTCGAAGCGGTGGAAGAGTACATGAAGAATGCGCGTCCATTATGGATCCGTGACCTTCGCAAAACCGGCAACCGCGTCTTCCTGAATCAACGCGGAACGCCGTTGAGCCGCATGAGCATGTGGAAAATTGTGAGGGATGCGGCTCGGCAGGCGGGCATCACAAAGGCGGTGTATCCGCATATTTTGCGGCATAGTTTTGCGACCCATTTGCTGGAAGGCGGCGCGGATCTGAGGGCCGTACAGGACATGCTCGGCCACGTCTCCATCCTTACCACCGAAATTTACACGCATGTGGATCGCAGCTTCCTGCACCAGGTGCATAAGCAATATCATCCGAGGGCGTAATGTCCCCGAGAACCGTATCTTCAGCCCATGAGTGAAACCACAGACAACGCCGTCAAATCGATCGAATGGTGCGACACGCATGTGCGCATCCTGGATCAGACATTCCTCCCCGGACGCACCGTGTATTCCGACATCCGCGACGTCGGACGCATGTGGGAAGCCATCAAAAGCATGCGTGTGCGTGGAGCGCCCGCCATCGGCATCGCCGCGGCATATGGATTTTATCTCGGCATCCGCGACCTGCCCGAAACCAAGTATCCGAGTTTTTGGGTGGAAGTGAATCGCATCGGCGAGTATCTGATCAGTGCGCGTCCGACCGCTGTGAATTTGCCATGGGCCATCGAGAGGATGAAAAACACCATCCACGCCCATCGTGAAGATTCGTTGGATGCGATCAAATCGCGTGTGCTGAAGGTGGCCATCACCATCCACGAAGAAGACAAACGCATGTGCCGGATGATCGGTGAGCATGGTGTGGACCTGATTCCTAAAAAAGCGAACATCCTCACCCATTGCAACACCGGCGGATTGGCGACAGGTCAATACGGAACGGCCTTATCTGTGATTTACCATGCGCACAAAGCTGGAAAGCAGATCCATGTATGGGTGGATGAAACGCGTCCGTTGCTTCAAGGCGCTCGTTTGACTGCTTGGGAATTGAACCGCGCCGAAATCCCCTTTCATTTGATTACGGACTCGATGGGTCCGTGGCTTATGAAACAAGGAAAAGTGGATGCGGTGATTGTGGGCACAGACCGCGTGGCGGCCAATGGCGACATGGCGAATAAGATTGGCTCCTATATGCTGGCGGTGGCATGCAAACATCATAATATCCCATTCTATGTGGCCGCGCCGTATTCCACCATCGATCCAAAAACGGCGACTGGAGCCGACATCCCCATCGAAGAGCGCGATGGAAAAGAAATCACGACCATTGGTCAGACCGACATCGCCCCGGCCAAAATTCCGGTGTACAACCCGGCCTTCGATGTGACGCCCGCGGAACTCATTACCGCTTACATCACGGAAAAAGGGGTGATAAGGCCGCCGTATTCGTTTTAGGGGGAAAATCGGGAATCAGGAATCGGGAATCAGGTAGAGCCCCCGACTGAAGCCGGGGTTAGAGTTAAGAGTTCTTTTCAAAGATATAAAACGGTGCTTCACTCGCTCCGTTCACTTAGCTTGCAATCGAACAAACTATAGTGTATAATCAGCATATACACCAAACATCTCAATACCATGGGTCTATCTGATATTCTCTACGCTGATATTCCAGCCCTAACCGTAGCTATGCCCGGGCTTTCTGCAACTAGCTCAATCCCAAATATTTTTGGGGGAGATAACATTACTGGACCTGCGGGGGATCTACTGGCACAGACAACTCCAAATATCTTTGGCGGTGTCGATATTCAATCTGCAAATGGAACAACTATTGCGAGTTCCGAAACGAATATATTTGGCGGAGAATCCTTCATGGGAGCTGATGGCACTAGCCTGGGTCACACCGAGGCTAACATCTTCGACGGAAATAATTTTTTCGGATCGGATGGTGGGATGATAGGACACTCGGAACCAAATATTTTTGGTGGAGAGAATTTCATGAGCATGGAGGGTAGTACACATCTTGCTTCCCAGCCCAATATTTTCGGTGGTGACGATTTCAGTGGAAATTTTTTCCCTACACAGTCTATGGAAACAATTGGTGGAGGGCTAGAACTGCCAGACTTAGGTGGATTTGATACCAGCATATCTGACTTTAGTGACTTCGATTTTGGTGGCTTTGACGGGGGGGCATTCGAAGGATTGTCTGACTTGTTTTAATATCCTGTTATATAAAGGATGATGTACTTAAATAAGGTTAGAAATGGAATTAAAGACTTCAACGCATCTCCAACAAGCAGAAATAGAAATTCAAAATCTCGAAAATGAACTGAGTAATGTTCTTGATGCCACAGTCCATTCCCACCTAATCGATTTTGTATCTAAAGAGCGAGATAGACAATTTGTACCACTCTGGGATGTAGTTGGAAATCGTTGCGACGTAATTGAGGCTCTGATCAAGCAGTCCGAGAAAAAGGAGAAAAAAGATGAGGTTCAAGCTCGCATAAAAAGCTACTTCAATGCAATTAACCCTGGTCCAATAGCATCTGAGTTACATGGCAATGCCCAATTTCACTCGATTGCTACTCAATATGATAAGGTTGTTAAACAACTAGAGCTTTCACCAACAATAGGGCCAATCGTTCGAAGATATCATTTACCACTTCAATCGGTCCAGAAACTTGGACCACCCTGCTCAATTCCGCTCCAGACAGCATATAAAGCATTGGAAAAACATGCGCAGATTGTACAATCTCACATGAAGCTAATGCAGTCAGTTGCAGCTGGAAATGGCACTAGATCAGCAATTCGCATTTCTGCCGCAGTTGCTGGAGGTGTGCTTCTCGGACCCTTAGGCGCTATTGGCGCACGATTCCTTTCTGGTGCCTTTACAGATCAGTCGGATAAAATCGATGAATCTAAAAACCGGGTAGCTGGATCTTTTGACGATTTTACAACCTCGTTCTCACAGTCAATGGAGACAGTAGATAATTATCTTCTGTACACCTTGGCTTCGCTCTATGGAGGCTTACTGTTGAGAATTGAGCAAGATTTAAACTCAATTGGAAAGCATTTAGCAGACATCAACCTCAACAACGGTTTTGTTCAAATAAAGCTCAACACTGAGGCCCACCAAGCATTCTTAAAATGGTGTGAGGATACTCGTGCTCAGCTGAATTTACTCAAAGATGAACAAGCATGGGTTAAACTTGGAGATGCAGCAGATAAGGCATTACGATATACACTATCCGATCCGTGCCGTATCGAAATAGTAGAAGTAGACGGTGTGACATCATATGCAGTAATATTCGCACGATTAAGGGCCACAGCTCTCAACGCGGCAGCTGATATAGCTTGGAAAGAGCGCCGATATGATGATGCCTGCCGATTGTATCAATTCTTGCTTGAAGGCACTAACCTCGGCTGGGAACGATTAGTGCCAGATCCAGAGACTCCACCAGAATCGAAGTGGCTAGTACATGCAGGTTTGCGCCTCGCCATTCATTCGACTAGAGGTGGTTTGAATGTCACATCCACTCAATACAATCAACTCACATCGCTTCCAACCTATATGGTGCAAGCTTTGGCGAGGAAAGCTACAGATAACTCAAACTTCAAAGCACCAGGCGAAGGCTTTTGTGGTGGCTCTTTTGCTGTGGCATTCGCAATTACCCGCTTTGCTAATCATGCACAGATTAAACTCGATTTGACGCGTAGAATTCCTTCTAACATAAACTATGAACAAACATTGAATTATTGGGAGAGAAACACTGCCGAGCCGTTGCCATACTTCCAATTTATGGAATTACTTAAGGAAGATCTTGAATCTAAGAACAGTGCCTTCTGGAAATGGCTAGCTTCGGAATCAAAACATATACAACGGAAAAGATATGTCAAGTTGGCCGCAACTGTAACCGCACTTGTCTGCATATCTGCAGCTGCTTATTTCATTTTCATTGGATAGTTGATTTTAGCTCTGTTTTCCAAGCAAGTATAGGGCAAATCAATCACCATTTCACAATGTGACACTCGATTATAAACCACGGAATACGGTATTCGCTTGAAGCTTTTCTCTATATTCCATCATTGCGCCTGCATGCGTTAAGATCGCCCCCGATGGATTTCGTAGTCACCTATTTATGAGTTTTTCAACCTATTCCGATGAACCCAATCTTACCCGTGGATCCACGATCCGCGAATCTCAGATTGAAACGGAGTTCATCGAAAAGCTGAGCGGACTCAAATACGTCATCCGCCCCGATATCCGAGACCGGGCAGCGCTTGAAGCCAATTTCAGGCAGAAGTTCGAGGCGCTGAATCGTGTGAATCTCTCCGATGGCGAATTCGGTCGACTGATGGACGGTATCGTTTCAGCAGATGTCTATACCGCCGCCAAGATTCTGCGCGAGCGCAACAGTTTCACGCGCGACGACGGGACCCCGCTCAATTTCACCCTGGTCAACATCAAGGATTGGTGCAAGAACGATTACGAGGTGGTCAGTCAGCTTCGGATGAACACCGATTACAGCCACCATCGCTACGATGTGCTGTTGTTGATCAATGGCGTCCCTGTAGTCCAGATTGAACTCAAAACCCTTGGCATCACCCCGCGTCGTGCCATGGAACAGATTGTTGAGTACAAGAACGACCCCGGCAATGGCTACACCAAGTCCATCCTGTGCTTCCTTCAGCTTTTTGTGGTCAGCAACCGGTCCGACACCTGGTATTTCGCCAATAACAATGCGCGGCATTATGCCTTCAATGCCGACGAGCGTTTTTTGCCTATCTACCAATTCGCCAGCGAGGACAATAAGAAAATCACCCACCTGAGCCAGTTCGCCGAGACGTTCCTTGCCAAGTGCACGCTCGGACAAATGATCAGCCGATATATGGTGCTCATTGCCAGCGAGCAGAAGTTGATGATGATGCGTCCCTATCAGATTTATGCGGTCAAACGGATTGTCGAATGCATTCACGAGAACAATGGTAACGGCTTCATCTGGCACACGACCGGAAGTGGAAAGACGCTGACCTCATTCAAGGCATCCACCCTCCTCAAAGACAATCCGGACATCGAGAAGTGCCTGTTTGTGGTCGACCGGAAGGATCTCGACCGCCAGACCCGCGAGGAATTCAACCGGTTTCAGGAAGGATGTGTCGAGGAGAACACCAACACGGACACATTGGTCAACCGTCTGCTGTCGGAGGACTATGCGGACAAGGTGATTGTGACCACCATTCAGAAACTCGGACTCGCATTGGATGGTGCCAATGCCCGCAATTATGCCGAACGGCTCCAACCTTTGCGGAACAAGCGCATCGCATTCATTTTCGATGAGTGCCACCGCTCTCAATTCGGTGAGAACCACAAAGCCATCAAGGAATTCTTCCCGAAAGCGCAGCTTTTCGGCTTCACAGGCACGCCGATTTTCGAGCAGAATGCGGGATACAAGCAGATTCAGGGCGATCAGGCTACCATGCGCACGACAGAAGATCTTTTCCAAAAGCGACTTCATGCTTACACCATCACGCATGCCATCGAAGATGCGAATGTCTTGCGTTTTCATGTGGATTATTACAAGCCGGAGAAGGAAAACGCGCAGAAAGCTGGTGAAAGCCTGGCCAAGCGCGCCGTGGTTGAAGCCATCTTGCAGAAACATGATGCGGCTACGGGACAACGTCGATTCAACGCCCTGCTGGCCACCGCCTCCATCAACGACGCCATCGAATACAAAGGACTGTTAGACACGATTCAAGCGGACAGACTCGCTACCGACCCGGAGTTCAAGCCTCTGAACATCGCCTGCGTGTTTTCTCCACCCGCCGAAGGGAATCCGGATGTACGGCAGATTCAGGAAGACCTTCCCCAAGAGAAGCAGGACAACGAGCAGGAACCGGAAAAGAAGAAAGAAGCGCTGAAGGCGATCATTGCGGACTACAACGTCCGGTACCGCACCAACCACACCATCGGTGAGTTCGACCTTTATTATCAGGATGTCCAGAAGCGCATCAAAGACCACAAATACCCCAACAAGGACCATCCGCGCGAGGAGAAGATTGACATCACGATCGTCGTTGACATGCTCCTGACCGGGTTCGATTCGCAGTTTCTGAACACCTTGTATGTGGACAAGAACCTGAAACATCACGGCCTGATCCAAGCCTTTTCGCGCACCAACCGTGTGTTGAACGGAACCAAACCCTACGGCAACATTCTGGATTTCCGCCAACAACAGGATGCCGTGGATGCGGCCATCGCGCTGTTCTCAGGTGAGAAAACCGGTGTCCAAGCCCGTGAGATATGGTTGGTGGACAAAGCACCTGTGGTCATTCAAAAGCTCAAAGAAGCCGTCAAGGGTCTGGAATCGTTCATGGTATCACAAGGACTGACTTGCGCTCCGGAAGATGTGCCGAACCTGAAAGGAGACGAAGCCCGCGCCGCCTTCATCACGCATTTCAAGGAAGTGCAGCGTCTCAAGACCCAGTTGGACCAATACACCGACCTAACCACAACCGACATCACCGCCATCGAACAGATTCTGCCATCGGCCGATCACCAGGCGTTTCGTGGCGTGTATCTGGAAACCGCGCAGCGCCTCAAACAGAACCAAGGCAAGGAAGGTGGCCCAGCCGGAGCCGACCCTGACCAACTCGATTTCGAATTCGTGCTCTTCGCTTCCGCCCTCATCGATTACGACTACATCATGGGGCTAATCACCCGGTACTCGCAACAGGAGCCCGGCAAGCAGAAAATGACCAGCGAGCAGCTTATCGGACTCATCCAGAGCGACGCCAAATTCATGAACGAGCGCGAAGACATCGCCGCCTACATCGCCACCCTGAAAATCGGTGAAGGGCTGAGCGAAACCGCCATTCGCGAGGGTTATGCAAAGTTCAAGCGGGAAAAAGATGCTGCTGAACTGGCCGAAATCGCGCATCGACACCAGATTGCCATCGATGCACTCAGCGAGTTTGTGAACGGCATCCTGCAACGCATGATCTTCGATGGAGGACGGCTCAACGATCTTTTGGCTCCGCTCGGACTCGGTTGGAAAGCCCGCACCCAAGCCGAACTCGCGTTGATGAAAGATTTGCTTCCTCTCCTTACCAAACGCTCCGGTGGGCGTGAGATTTCCGGATTACGTGCTTATGAGCAGTGAAATGAATAGAGTGGAAGACCAACATGAAGTGCTGGTGCCGGGGCTGAGATTTCCTGAGTTTCAATCGGAAAACGAATGGACATTTGCTGCATTAGGATCATTCGCAAAAATCCTAAATCAAAAAGTCGGAAATGCAGTTTGCATTCCTCTCAGTGTGACAAGCGGAGTGGGATTGGTCAGCCAAATTGAAAAATTTGGGCGCGTGATTGCTGGTGATTCCTATCGCAACTACATACGCATTCAAAAAGACAACTTCGCATACAATAAGAGCGCAACCAAAGATTTTCCTGAGGGTTTTATTGCCCGATACAAAAAAGATGAGAGTGCTGCCGTACCAAATAGCATTTTTACAGCTTTCACTCTGAATACAGCCTCAGTTGTTCCAGCATATTTAGATTACATTTTTGAGAAGAACACTCATGGTAAATGGTTGCGTCAATACATAGAAGTCGGATCAAGAGCTCATGGATCGCTAAGTGTCAGCGATAAAAATCTATTATCAACACCGATTCCTGTTCCTTTGGGCAGAAAAAGTATAGACGAACAGCAAAAAATCGCCGACTTTCTGAATTCGCTTGACGAGCTCATCACCGCACAGTCCTGCAAAGTGGACCTGCTCAAGCTCCATAAAAAGGGACTGATGCAGCAGTTGTTTCCGAGGGAGGGAGAGACGGTGCCGAGATTGCGGTTTGCTGGGTTTGAGGGGGAGTGGAGGGAGACAACTCTTGGACAACTCGCTAGACTGGTTCGTGGGCCGTTTGGGGGTAGTCTAAAAAAGGAGATATTCGTCGCCAGCGGCTATGCAGTTTACGAGCAGCAGCACGCTATCTATTCTGACTTCAGCTCCTTCAGATATCATATTACTGCAGAGAAATTTCACGAACTGAGGCGGTTCGCAGTTACTGCCCATGACATCATCATGAGTTGCTCGGGAACGATGGGTAAATTTGCGATAATCCCAGACGTCGCAGCGCACGGAGTGATCAATCAAGCACTCCTTAAACTGACACCAAATGGCTACTGCGATACAAATTTTCTCAAAGAGGTTCTAGAATTACCAAGCATTCAAGAGAAGCTTCTTTCGCAATCAGCCGGTGGGGCAATTCAAAATGTTGTCTCCGTTGATCAAATTAAAGCACTTACTCTGCGACTACCCAGCGTAGAAGAACAAAAAGCAGTCGTGGGCTGCCTAAGCGACCTAGACGCCCTGATCACCGAAGAAACCCAACGCCTTGAGTCGCTCAAGATTCATAAGAAAGGTTTGATGCAGGGGTTGTTCCCAATTGTGGAAGAGTTGAACTACTGACCTCGATTTCAACGATTAATATTACAAATTATACCCAATATGGACTCAGCATCATCACCCTTTAATATCGGTACATCACGGTGGCCTCGGGGTTCAGAATGGCGGCGGTGGGATTTACATGTACACACACCAGAAAGTAGGTTGGGCTCTCCATTTGGTCAGCTCACTTGGGTTGAGTACATAGATGCACTAGAAAAAGCGGCAACTGAAGCGAACATATCTGTCATAGGAGTCACCGATTACATGACAATCGATGGCTATGAAAAAATCTATGCAGAGAAACACTCAAATGGTCGCATGAGCACGGTGGATCTTTTGATTCCTAACATCGAGTTACGAATGATGCCACCAACTAGCGACGGAAAAGCATTGAATCTTCATTTGCTGATTGATCCAACTGAACCAGATCATATTGATGAAATTAAGCGAGCTCTTCGTAATCTAAAATTCGAGTACTCTGGACAGCTTTATGGATGTTTTAAAGAAGATTTGATCCGATTTGGGAGAATTCAAAACCCAGGAATTACAAACGACGAGGCCGCATATGTATTTGGTATTCAACAGTTCAAGCCCGATCGTACTGTTATTAAAGCATGGCTTGATAAAGAACAGTGGTTACGAAACAACTCACTTATAGGAATTGCAAATGGGAAAGATGGTATTAGCGGCCTTCCAGTTGACAGCTTTGGTGCTATTCGAGATGAGGTTTTGAGATGGTGCCACTTTGTGTTCTCCGGAAATCCACGTGATCGTGAACATTATCTAGGTCACAAGACTGGATCCCCAAAAGAAGCGATCATTCGCCAATACCGTTCGCTAAAACCTTGTATTCATGGATCTGATGCACATGAGGCAAGTAATTTATTCAAACCTGACCATGATCGATTCTGCTGGATAAAAAGTGATCCCACATTTCACGGTCTAAGGCAAATTATTTGGGAACCCGAAGATCGAGTTCACATTGGCACTAAGCCACCTCAACCATCAGATCGCAGTCAGCAGATCAGAAAGATTTCAATAGAAAAGAGCGAAGGCTGGTTCGATGTCGATTCAATCGAACTCAATTCAGGGTTAGTGGCAATAATTGGTGAGAAAGGGTCTGGCAAAACAGCAATTGCTGATCTTATAGCCTTTGCTTCGGGATATCCAATCGATCGCAAATCAACCTCATCTTTCATCTCTAAAGGATCCAAATATTTGTTTGGAACTGGGGTCGATCTTTTATGGGGTAGTGATGAATTAACTTCCGGAACTCTTACGGATAATCCATTTAAAACTCAACGACCTCGGGTACGCTATCTATCACAAGACTTTGTAGAGCGCCTTTGTTCATCGGATCACGAAGGAACAGAGCTACAGACTGCCATTGAAGAAGTGGTTTTTTCAAAATTGGACGAGGTCCAAAAAGAAGGGTATTCCTCGTTCAGTGAGTTGAGAAAAGCCCGTGAAGCGGCATCAAATATTCAAAAGGAGTCTCTCCGAGGGGAACTTGCTACTTTGAATAAGGAAGTCGAACGTCTCCAAGAGTCAATTGACCAAAGAGCTTCCAAGGTCTCTTTGAAGGCTGAAGTTGAAAAGCAGGTCGAAGAGCTCAAAAAGCAAATGCCTGAGGCAACCCAATTGGTTGATCAGAAGATACTTTTTGAGCTCGAAACACAGCAAACACAGCTTAAAGCGATAGAAGAGCAGATCTCGAACAGAAGTCGCCGCCGACGGACTATTGACGGTGTTATTGAGTCATATCGCACCCTAAGAAGGACTACCGAACAAGAGTTGGCTATACTCAAAAAGGAACTGCTTGATGCAGGTGTGCCAGAAGTTATTGCCTCAGAAGTTATGCCGGGGTGGTCGTCACAAATCGAGATCCTACTTGATGCGGAAATTAAGAGCCTAGACAATGAAATATCCGGATTAATTGGAACAGATAGGGAATCCGAATCCCCCCCTTCCATCATCAACATTCAGGCTAATATCGCGGCATTGAAGGGAAAAGTAGCAGAGGATGAAGTTAGCCGAAATAGATTACTAGATCTCCAGAAGCAAATTGCCGATCGCATTACAAGTGGTGAACGTCTGGCTAAAGAGATTCAAAATCTAGATGAAAAAGTGACGAAGAATTTGGAGAAACAGAAGTCGAGACAGATCGAGCTATATCTTGAAGTGTTCACAGCCTTGTCAGCAGATGAGGAGGGTTTGAGAGAGCTTTATTCGCCTTTACAAGTTGCGATCAATGAGCTCGGTGAAGAGATGCAATTTAGTGTTTCGGTCGGCTACCAGATCGATGCAAAGTCGTGGCTTGATCGAGCGGCGCGTTTCTTCGATATGCGACGTGTCGGTGCCGAATCCAAAAGACAAGAAATGGAAAAGATAATTGAGACAAAATTGGTGCCAGCATGGAAAAGCGGGACCCCGTCCGCTATAGAAACAGCAATCACGGAATTGGCTAAGGAAGTTGACGTTCAGTCGTTTCCCGACAAATTCGGCACTTCCAAACTATCACGCGTCGAATTGTCAGACTGGCTTTATTCTGTCGATCATATTGAGCTGTCCTACAAAATCCTCTATTCTGGAACTGAACTAGAATATCTATCTCCAGGAACTAGAGGGATTGCGTTATTGGTACTGTACTTACTAATGGATGAAGATGACACACGTCCGTTATTGATCGATCAGCCAGAAGGCAATCTTGATAATTCATCAATTTATATGCAATTGGTGCCTTATATCAGAAAGGCGAAGAAACGTAGACAAATCATTCTCATCTCACACAACCCAAACCTTGTAGTTGCGACTGATGCTGAGCAAATTATCATTGCATCCGCAGAGCGGTCTAGCACGCAACAATACCCTCGCTTTCATTATAATTCAGGTGGATTGGAATATTCGGCTATAGGAGATAAGCTTGGAATTCGAGAAGCCGTTTGTTTGCTTCTTGAAGGTGGCGAGGAAGCTTTTAAGGCTCGTGAAAATCGATATTCACTAGTTCACTAATTTTTTACAATGTTAAACACCTCCCAAAAACAACTCGGCACCACCCTTTGGAGAATCGCGGATGAACTCCGCGGAGCGATGAACGCGGATGACTTCCGCGATTACATGCTCTCGTTTCTGTTCCTGCGGTATCTGTCCGACAACTATGAACTGGCCGCAAAGAGGGAATTGGGTCCCGATTACCCCACCCCGACGAACGGAGACCGCCAAGTTCCGTTGATGGTTTGGTATGCGAACAACCCGGCTGACGTCGAGGAATTCGAAAAGCAGATGCGGCGCAAGGTGCATTATGTGGTCAAGCCCGAGCATCTTTGGAACAGCATCGCCAATCTCGCCCGCACGCAAGATCCGGATTTGCTCAACTCCCTCCAGAACGGATTCAAATACATTGAGAATGAATCCTTCGAGAGCACATTCCAAGGCCTCTTCTCCGAAATCAACCTCGGCTCGGACAAGCTGGGTCGCACCTATTCGGACCGCAATGCCAAACTTTGCACCATCATCACGAAGATTGCCGAAGGCCTGTCCGAATTCTCCACGGACATCGATGCCCTTGGCGATGCCTATGAATATCTGATCGGTCAATTCGCGGCGGGATCGGGCAAGAAAGCCGGTGAGTTCTACACGCCACAGCAGATATCCGACATCCTTTCGGCGATTGTCACCCTCGACAGCCAAGAACCAGCCACCGGTAAGAAAGATCAGTTGGCTAGCGTGATGGACTTCGCTTGCGGATCCGGATCCCTCTTGCTCAACGTGCGCAAGCGGATGGGGCCGCATGGAATCGGCAAGCTCTACGGGCAGGAAAAGAACATCACCACCTACAACTTGGCGCGCATGAACATGCTGCTGCACGGGATGAAGGACACCGAGTTCGAAATCTACCATGGCGATACCCTGACCAACGATTGGGAGATCCTTCGCGAGCAGAATCCAGCCAAGAAACCACAGTTCGATGCCATTGTCGCCAACCCGCCATTCAGCTACCGCTGGGAGCCGAACGAGGCCATGGGCGATGATATCCGGTTCAAGAACCACGGATTGGCCCCTAAATCCGCCGCCGATTTCGCCTTCCTCCTGCACGGGTTCCATTACCTCAAGGAAGAAGGTGTCATGGCCATCATCCTTCCGCATGGCGTGTTGTTCCGTGGTGGGGCGGAAGAGAGAATCCGTACCAAACTGCTCAAAGACGGGCATATCGACACCGTCATCGGCTTACCGTCGAACCTGTTCTACTCGACAGGAATTCCTGTCTGCATCCTCATTCTGAAGAAGTGTAAGAAGCCGGATGATGTGCTCTTCATCAACGCTAGTGGACCTGAGCATTATGTCAAAGGCAAGCGACAAAACCAGTTGTCGGTCGATAACATCTCCAAAATCATCGACACTTACCAATACCGGAAGGAAGAAACCCGCTACTCACGGCGGGTCGGCATGGACGAGATCGCCAAGAACGATTACAACCTGAATATCTCCCGCTACATCAGCACGGCGGTGGGTGAGGAAGAGATTGACCTAGACACGGTGAACGCCGGGCTAGTCAGCATCGAGGCCGACATTCAATCGGCCAAAGCCAAGCATAATGCGTTTCTGAGGGAGTTGGGGTTGAAGGAGTTGCCGTGAGGGGGTGCTTGTGAAAGCTCAAAAAATATTCGTCGCTTGCACCTCTTGTGGAGTGCAGATTGAAGAAAAGCGACTCACACAACATTTAAGCATTAACTGCCCAAAATCACCACAGGCAATACAGTTCAAAATCGATAATCCCCGAAATAATAGACGATCTAAAACCAGCGGAGCAAGAAAACCAGTATATGAAGATCCAACCTTGGTTCGTCCACGCATCAGTTCTAATAAGTGTCGGTATTGTGGTCTTCCCGCAATGCCTGGAGCAGATAGTTGCTACAGTTGCAGGTAGCTTGTTTAGACTACCTTCCAATCCCACGAATAGTGGTTATACAACACTTCTTTGTTGTGCTTGGTCGATAGGCAGGCTGTCATCCTAAAGCGAGTTCCGACCGGGAAAACTTCCCGCATGTCGCGATTGCACTCAACTCGAATTTCTGGCGGAAAACCCTGACCCGGAATTGGTCGCATTCGGATGAGTGCAGACGTTGGTTCGTGAAAAGTTGGTATAAACGACTCTACGATCACCTCATGATACCGACCGTCGTGCATTCGGTCATATAATTGTGGATCTAAGCGCATTGTCATAGCAGCTTGTAGTGTTTATTTCCAAAACGTGGTATCAAGCAAGTGAATGGACGAGGTTGGTTTAAACTGATCTCTATAATCGATGGCCATCTTTTCACCATCAACTCTACGATTTCCCAATATTTCATGCCTTTTTTGCCACCCTCAATGATGAATAGGCCAAGTTCGGCCTCTTCATACAGCACGCGCTCATGAGGTCGTGAACGCATATGCCGATCCCAAGTGATGCAACAACTTTCTGTTTTTGCCAACTTCATGAACAAATCTGGATCTAAACACCCTCTGCCAAACTCCTTTGGTATAGATTTGATCTGAACAGCAGTGTAAATGGGAAGTCGCATCAGCAGCGGCTGTTGAATCCGCTCGAATCCTTCAGCGAAAACCGGGGGTAAGTTTTCGTCGAAGTAAATCGTCATGCGGCTTCGCAGTAGGCGATGGCATCCAAGACCTCTTTCTTATCGAGCCCGAATAGCTCGGAAATGAACGCCTCTGACTCTCCGGCTTTGTAATACTGATAAATAGTCTCCGGATAGATATTGCGTCCATTAAGCACCGGATGACCGAATTTTCGTTCTGGATCGACCACGATGGAATGCTCTTTGCCCATAGGCCAAAATCTCGATGCCTGCAGATTCTTGTCGAATTCAAGATTTCGCATGAAATCTCGAACATAACCGAGGTTTAATTGGGCGGTTCCATCCAAATGAACCAATTCCTGATCACCATGTTTAAAGCAGATTCGGCGTGAATCGGTGGTTAGACCTTCCAATACGGGGCGTAAGGTGAATGGAGTATCGGTAGAGAAATGCTTTTGTAAGATCTTCCGCGCCTTCACAATGGCGGTCGGTTTTACGCCGGCTTCCAACAATTGCCCGATGATCGACAACTCGACGAGGGACACGAAATCAACTGCCAGCGAATCGCCCGCTTTCCAGGAATGCTCTTCCGAAACTGCGGCATAGCTCGTCACCCACCGGTTCACTTTGTGATACTTCATGTGGAGGATGGTCGAGATATCCTTCCGTGTATAGATACCCTTTCCGATTTCAGGCTGGTTGGACATAGACGAGGTTGCGGTCAAAAACGATGATGCAAATGAATAAAGGAAATATCCGCTTCAAACAAGCCATTCGCAAGTTAAAGTGTTATAGCTTTCAGCATGGCAAAGATCAACAACAGCATACCTGACTCACCCAAATCCAACGTTGATGACCAATTGGAGTCAAGAAACAAAGCGCTCCAAGAACTTCGTCGTTTGATTGGTGAAGGTTTGGACTCCCAACTTGGTCCTCCAGTCGATCAGTGCTGGTTTGATTCGCTTCGTATGCGTTGGTGATAGTAATCTCCCGATTATCTGATGTGATCCTACACTTCTGGGATCGATGTGCCGACATCCTGGTTGATAAATGATTTTGAATAATATTTACCAATTTGGTAAATTCATTTAGTTCCAATTTGCCCCCATGACCATATGTTTTGCCAACAAAGAGATTCGAAAAATCTGCGAGACCTCGAAAGAGGCGGATCGCCGCCTTGGCAAACCGTGTGCCGATAAACTGAGAAGACGGCTAGCAGATCTTGAAGCGGCTCAAACAGTCAGAGACCTGGTCGCTGGAAGGCCACATCCTCTTTCAGATGGTTCATTATCGATCGTCCTGCAAGGTGGATTCCGTCTCGTGTTCGAAGCCGATTTAGATCCAATCCCTCAATTGACGTCGGGCGGCATCGATTGGGCCAAGGTGGACCGAATCATTATTACATACATCGGAGATTATCATGACTAACCAGAACGCAGTGCCCTTCAAGCCCGATTGGGCCTCTCCTCCAGGGGACACCATTTCCGATCTCATGGAAGAACAGGGTTGGAACCAAGTGGAGCTTGCACGTCGGTTGGATGTGACGGAGAAACACCTGAGTCACCTCATCAATGGCAAGGTTCCGCTCACTCCCGAGTTGGCAACACGAATTGTCACCGTTTTGGGTGGATCATTCGAATTTTGGATGAACCGTGAAGCCAAGTTCAGAGAACATCAGCTACGATTGGCTCGGGAATCCCAATGGGCTGCGCAGTCCGAATGGCTCGATCGCATTCCCTACAAATTCTTGATGGATTATGAATTGATTCCAAAAAGGCGCGTCACGATCGAAGAGCGTCCTAAAGTCATGGATGACATCTTGAGTTATGCTCAAATCGCCACTCCTCAAGCTTGGGAAGCACAGAAAACATCCATGTTGGCCTCTTTTCGCCAAAGTCAGGCCGACAAAGCCGATACTGACGCGACGTTTACCTGGCTGATTATAGGTGAACGAATGAGCTATGATGGATCCGTCGACACTTACGACCCTGTACGGTTCAAATCCATTCTGCAGGAGATCCGGGCGATGACAGTACAAGAGCCGGAAACGTTTGAACCGATTTTGCGCCGTCTGTTTTCGGAAGCGGGTGTTCGGCTTCTGTTTGTTCCACCCATCCCAAATGCCCGGGTTAGCGGTGTCGCTCGATGGTTGACATCCGACTCACCCATGATTCAGCTATCATTGTATGGAAAGTCAAACGACCGGTTTTGGTTCAACTTGTTTCACGAAGCTGGACATATCCTTCTACATAGTGATGGCAAGCGCGGAAAACGACACATTTTCATGGATGATTTTTCTACCAAAAACAATGATGTGGAAACAGCTGAAATAGAGGCCAATCGATTTGCAGCAGACTTACTGATTCCCCCAAGTCATGCCAGTCGCCTTTCCTTATTGAGAAGCGAGTACGATGTGATTCGTTTCGCAAATGACATCGGCATCCATCCGGGTATCGTTGTAGGCCGACTTCAACATGAGGAAATAATCCTACCGTCCCACCTCAATCGATTGAAGGTGTCATATCGGATCGGTTGATTGATCTTAACACTTACCCCCAGCTTCAGCTGGGGGATTTCCGCCCGCATCTGTTCAAATACTCTGAATCGTCAAGCGTCTCTTCTCTTTCAGATTCTTGAAGTGGGATGGCGTTAAGCCCGTTACCTTCTTGAACTGCGACGACAAGTGCGCCGAGCTGCTGTAATTCAGCTTGTAGGCGATTTCAGAAAAGGTGTCTTCCCCGAAAATGATCAGCTCCTTCACCCGCTCGATTTTCAGTGCGATGATGTACTGTTCGATGGTGGTGGCTTCCACTTCCGAAAAGAAATTGGCCAGATAGGTATAGCTCAATCCCAGTTCTTTACTGAGATGCCCCGAAAATTTCATATCCGACTTTGAATCGTGTTTGTACACATGATCGATGATCACCTTTTTCATCTTCTCGACCAGGATCCCTTTTTTCTTTTCCAAAAGTTCGAGTCCGACTTTGCGAAGGCGCCCATCCAGATTTTTCTTGTCGGTGTCGGTAACATCCGCTTTCGTATCAATCTCCCCAAGCGACAGTTTGTTGGTGGCGATGTCCATATCAACCAAGGTATCTCTGACAAACTGAAGACAGCTATCGCAAGCCATATTCTTCACGTAAATTTTCATTGACGACGTCTCTTGATGTTTCGTTTGCGTTCGATGGTGTGCCACCTGTACAAGAATGAAACGTGAATTCATATATGATTATGCGCCCCGGACGACGGGCGGATGCCATCCGCCCCTACGTCCCACGTCCCACGTCCATCGTTTCACGTCATCAATCCCCGAAACAAACCCCCAATTCCCGGGCCGTGTTCACCGCATCGCCATCCAGCGGCACGCATTTCATGCCTCCGGCGATTTGTGGGATGGGGACTCTGAACGTCTTGAAGCCCTTCAAAATCACCAATTGGTTGAACGCACCTTCTTCCACCATCCGAACGGCTTCGGCACCGCACTTCAACGAAATAAGCCTGTCGAAGGTGGATGGAGATCCGCCACGTTGTAAATGTCCCAGCACAGTGGAGCGGGTTTCTTTGCCGGTCATGTCGCCTAATCGCTGGGCTACATACGCCCCGATTCCACCCAACTGCTCGGCCTGACCCACCGCTTTCCCCATCACCATCACATTCCCGCCTTTTTCTTTCGCGCCTTCCGCGACAACGATGATGGTATGATGTCGGCCATTGGCCTCATTATCACGGATCTTCTCCGCGATCGGACCCAAATCAAAAGGGATTTCCGGAATGAGAATCACATCCGCAGACGCCGATAATCCGGAGTGCAAGGCGATCCAACCCGCGTAGCGACCCATCACTTCCACCACCATCACACGTTCGTGAGATTCGGCTGTGGTTTGGATGCGGTCGATGGCTTCTGTGGCGATGGAGACCGCGGTATCAAACCCGATCGTGAAATCGGTTTCAGGGAGATCGTTGTCGATGGTTTTCGGCACGCCGACCACCGGAATGCCTTTTTCAATGAGCATCGAGGCGATGTTCATGCTTCCATCCCCGCCGATCGCCACCAACGCGTCGATCTTTTCTTCACGGAAACGCGCTACCAAGGCATCACTCCTATCCTCTGTTCGCCAGCTTCCATCTGTGTTCTGAACTGGCATTTCGAACGGATTTCCCCGATTCGCCGTGCCAAGTATGGTTCCGCCCAGCATCGTGATTCCACGCACCGCCAATCGATCGAGTGGCACTAAGGGTGTGTTCGGATCAAGCAGGCTTCGATACCCGTTGCGGATTCCTACAACGTCCCAACCTCGTTTCAAGCTGGCCAAGGTCACGGCGCGGATCACGGCATTGAGTCCGGGAGCATCGCCCCCACCAGTATTCACAGCAATTTTTCGAATCGTCATTCGGGTTCGTCCTCTTCCAATGGAATATTTAAGGTCAAAAATACATCCCTTAATTCATCAAAACCGGCTCCCGCTCGCTGGATGAGCGGTGTGGATCCGGTCAGATTGATGACGGATGTCTGTAGGTTGATGGGTTCCAACTCGTCGTCGACGATCAAGTCGACTTGGTTGAATAACTCCTCCATCAGCAGTTCTCTGTTCAATAATGTTCCACCTCCCGACATTTCCTGCGCCGTCACACCTAGAATGGGCGCGCCCAATTCTTGCAACAATTGTGTGCATATCGGGGATGCGGGCACACGAAACCCGATGGTTTTGCGCTTGGCATGTACCAGTAGACTCGGAACTTCCTTCGTGGCCGGAAGAATGAAGGTGTACGGACCCGGTATCAGCCGCTTGATCAGCTTGAAATGGCTATCGGTGATGTGGGCGAAGCGCGACAAGCCTGTCATCGAATCGATCATCAGTGTGAAGGTGTGATTCGGCATCAACCGACGAATCGTGCGGATGCGGTCGAGTCCCTTTTTATTGCTGTACACACATCCGATCGCATACTGGGTATCGGTGGGAAACAACAGGATCTGATTGGCCCGCAAGGCATCCACGATGTCGAACAATCGCTTGTTCTGTGGGGTTACGGGATGAAGTGAAATGCGCTTGGCCATGTCAAAACATAAGCAGGAGAATCGTATTTTGACGCCATGGAAAACAGCACCTTCAAAGACCAGGTCACCATCCCCGCATTTAAGAACCTGGACGCCTTCAAAGCCGCCTTTTTGATCATCGGCATCAGCCTAATCGCCTTCGCATTTTTGGTCTGGCTCATTTATTTCAAAGGCGGAAGCGAGTCGAGCGCCGAATGGGTGTATTGGCTGCCTGCGGTGAACGCGTCATTAAATTCGTTAAGCACCGTCTTTTTGATTTTGGCGATTCGCGCCGTTCTGAAAAAAAAATATGACCTTCACATGAAGTTCAATTTGGCGGCGTTCGGCACCTCCACGGCATTTTTGCTTACCTATGTCATTTATCACAATGCCGTGGGTCATACCTCCTTCACAGGAGAAGGACTTATCCGAGGTGTGTACTTCGCGATTCTGATCAGCCATATCCTGTTGTCGGCCTTGGTAGTGCCTCTCATCCTATTCAGCTTTTACTTGGCCTTCGCTGGTAAATTCAAGCAACATCGTGCGGTTTCGAAGGTGACGTTCCCCGTTTGGTTATATGTGTCTATCACAGGTGTGCTCATTTTTCTGATCCTGAACGCACACGCTTGAAATTGGATAGAATCGGTTTAAATAAGAAGAATGGATACCGATATCCTGCGCGAACGTGGTTATATTTGCCACTTAATCTGCGCAGAGCATCCGCAGAGTAGCGCTTCGCAGAACACGTAACAAACCAGTTAAAAATGGCTCAGCTATTTCCCGAATGGAGCAACCGAGTCCCAAGACTCCTGCTCGTCGGATCCGTCTTGTTGATCACATCGATCGTTTTCTTTTTCTGGCATTTCGGTTCTCATGAATTTCTTGAAGTCGGGTATGCGCCACAGCAGCCCATCGACTACAGTCACCGTCTCCATGCAGGTGAGTTGGGCTTGGATTGCCGTTATTGCCATGCATCGGTCGAAGTATCCGCTGTCGCATCCATTCCATCCACCCAGACCTGTATGAATTGCCACACCCAGGTACTTCCCGAAAGCGACAAACTCGCCCTTCTGCGCGAAAGTTGGACCGAAGGCACCGCAATCGAATGGGTGAAAGTCCACGACCTTCCTGATTATGTCCAATTCAACCACTCTTCTCACGTGAATGTGGGTGTTGGATGCTCTTCTTGCCACGGACGCGTCGACCGCATGGAAGTGGTGATGCAAGCCGAGCCGATGAGCATGGGCTGGTGCTTGGACTGCCATAACAATCCAGGTCCGAGTTTACGTCCGCTTGACCAAGTCACCAACATGAGTTGGGTGGCCCCTGTCAACCAATTCGAGTTAGCCGCCGACATTATATCCAAAAAGAACATTGCACCGCCGATCTACTGCAATGCTTGCCATTATTGATTGAACGCATGAGTACAGCACAACCCAATACATATTGGCGCAGCCTGAATGAACTGTCGCACAACGATGAATACAAACGCTTCGTTGATCGGGAGTTCCAAGCGAACGCCACCGAACTGACGGATGGTTATTCGCGGCGCAATTTCCTCCAAATCATGGGGGCATCGATTGCCTTAGCCGGTTTCGCCGCCTGCCGCAAACCGATTCAGAAAATCCTTCCATACAGCCGTCAACCGGAATTCGTTGTGGCTGGAAATCCGTTGTTCTATGCCACAGCCATTCCGTTCCGTGGAGCGGTGACTGGCTTGGTCGTGCAAACCCATGAGGGTCGCCCGACCAAAGTGGAAGGCAACGAACTGCATCCCGACAGCCTTGGTGGAACCAATGTTCTTCAGCAGGCAACCATTCTCGACCTGTATGATCCCGATCGTTCGCGAAACATCTTATTAGGTGGTGAATCCAAAACGGTCGCTGAATTCTCCGCTTTTTGTGCCGAGTTCTTCACATCCGGCAAGCGTGTGGCTTTCTTATCCGAAGCCACCTCATCGCAAACCGTATCGCGTATCCGTCGCAGCCTTTCATCGCGCTTCGCGAACTCGACCTGGGTTACCTATGAGCCATTCGGCGAAGAAAACGCCTTGCTCGGCACGCAGACGGTGTTCGGCAGCAAGCTTCGCGCCATTCCTCAGTATGACAAAGCGAATGTCGTGGTCTCGTTCGACAACGATTTCATGTCGTCCGGACCAGATAGCGTCCGCGCTGCCAAGTTGTTCGCAAAACGCAAAAAGGTGATGTCGACCCAAGACGATATGAACCGTCTGTATGTGGTCGAAAGCAATTATTCCCTCACCGGATCCAATGCGGAGCACCGCGTCCGTGTGAAATCCTCCGAAGTGGCCCAAGTCGCCTTCGCGTTGGCCGCCGCTGTTGGTGCCGATGGATTCTCGGGTTATTCCAACGCTCACAGCTCGCACGACATTCTGAATCAGATGGCCGCCGACCTCCGCGCTCAAAACGGCGCTGCGGTTGTCGTGGCCGGTGACGATCAGCCTGTATCGGTTCATGCCGCTGTGGCCGCCATCAATGTGGCCATCGGCTCCGTCGGAAATGGTGTCACGTACGCCGCCCTACCCTTTACCGATTCTGCGAACCAGAACGAGGCCTTCACGAAACTCATCAGTGATCTCAAGGCCGGTTCCTACGATGCCTTGGTGATGGTCGGAACCAACCCGGTCTATACCGCTCCGGCGGATGTGGATGTGAAAGGCGCATTGTCCGCCGTCGGAACCGTCGTTCATTTGTCTACCCATGTGGATGAGACCTCCGCCGCATTGCCTGCCACTGGCTGGCATGTGAACCGTGCCCATTTCCTTGAGGCTTGGGGCGATGGACTTTCTTACACAGGTGCAGAATCGGTCATTCAACCGTTGATTCAGCCCTTATTCGGCGGACTCAGCGACATCGAAGTACTGAATTTGATTGCCACTGGCACGTTCACCGCAGGTCACGATCTCGTGAAAACGACCTGGGGCACCGCCGATTGGCGCGAGGTCTTGCACGATGGGTTGCGTAAAGGCACATCCTTCCGTGCTGAGGCTGCGCGTACCGCAAGCGGGGCAGGCCAAGCGGTTCGTTCATTGGCGGATGGAGCCGCGTCGGTGGATGGAATCGAAATCGTATTCAAGCCCGACAGCAAGATCTACGACGGGCGTTTCGCCAACAATGGTTGGCTCATGGAACTACCCGATCCGATCACGAAAATTACCTGGGATAATGTGGCGCTCATGAGCCCGGCTACGGCGGGTCAGTTTGGCGTGGAGTATCCTCGTTCCTCGATTCTACGTGCTCCTGCCGATGAGGAACCGATGGTCTCGATCACATCCAACGGCAACACCGTTGAATTGGCGATCTGGGTCGTTCCAGGTCATGCCGACGATAGCATCACCGTATACACCGGCTACGGACGTACCCACTCCGGACGTGTCGGGTCCGGCCAAGGTGTGGACGTGCATCCCCTCCGCACATCCGGTTCCCCCCTCTTCACATCCGGAACCGTCACCAAGAGTTCGAACACCTATTCGATCGCGTCCACGCAAGATCACCACAGCATGGAAGGGCGTCCGCTGATTCGCGAGGCGACGTTGGTTGCTTACAAGGCCAATCCGACCTTCGCGCCGGATTTGGTGAAAGTTCCCGGTCCGATCGACGACAACGGCCAAGCCATCTCCCTGTTCAATGAACAGACCTTCCCTGAGCGCGAGCCGCAATGGGGAATGACGATCGATCTGAACGCCTGCACAGGCTGCGGCGTGTGTACCATCGCCTGCCAAGCCGAGAACAACATTCCGGTGATTGGTAAGAACGAAGTTCGTCGCGGTCGCGAAATGCATTGGATCCGTGTCGACCGTTATTTCAGCGGCGATGTGAATGGAAATCCGCAGATCGTGCATCAGCCGATTCCGTGTATGCATTGCGAATTGGCTCCGTGCGAGCAAGTGTGTCCAGTGGCTGCAACCACGCACAGTGACGACGGTCTGAACCAGATGACCTACAACCGCTGTATCGGAACCCGTTATTGCGCGAACAACTGTCCATTCAAAGTGCGTCGATTCAACTTCTTCAATTATCCGAAGACCTTCCTCACCGAAGGAACCGATCCTGAAGTGGTGCAAATGGCGATGAACCCGGATGTGACGGTTCGTTTCCGTGGTGTGATCGAGAAGTGCACCTACTGTGTGCAACGCCTGAGCCGCGCCAAAATCGAATCCAAGCGCGAAACCAACAGTGTGAAACCGAAAGACGGATCGGTGAAAACGGCGTGCCAGCAGGCGTGTCCATCCGATGCGATCTATTTCGGAGACCTGACCGACTCGAACAGTACCGTTGTTCAAACCAAACGCAACGAACGCAATTATCTGCTCCTCGAAGAACTGAATATTCGCCCACGGACCTCCTATATGGCGAAACTTCGCAATCCTAACGAAGCCACGGCATGAGTCAGACGTCAACTTACGTACCGGAAAAACCGCTCGTCGAGGGTAATCATACCTTCGGAAGCCTAACCGCTCTGATCGGCGACATCACCGAGAAACCCGCACCGACGTGGTGGTATATCGCGTTCGGCATATCCAACTTGTTGCTTGGATTGCTTCTCACCATGATCGGCTACCTGATCTGGGAAGGAACCGGGGTCTGGGGCATCACCAATCCGGTAGGTTGGGGCTGGGCGATCATCAACTTCGTATGGTGGGTCGGTATCGGTCATGCCGGAACCCTGATTTCCGCCATCCTATTCCTGTTCCGCCAAGGCTGGCGTACCGCGATCAACCGATTCGCAGAAGCCATGACGATCTTCGCGGTCATTTGCGCCTTGATTTTCCCTGGTATCCACGTCGGTCGGATTTGGCTCGCGTACTGGATGTTCCCGTTTCCGAACGGCATGCAGATGTGGCCGAACTTCAACTCCCCTCTTCTGTGGGACGTGTTCGCGGTCGGTACTTACTTCACCGTATCCCTCCTGTTCTGGTATGTGGGCTTGGTACCGGATTTCGCAACCCTTCGCGACCGCGTGAAAAGCTCCATCGGCGCGAAAGTCTATGGTTTCTTCGCATTGGGCTGGACCGGCGGTAACCGCCAGTGGCAGCATTATGAAAAGGCCTACCTCCTGCTCGCAGGCTTGGCCACTCCGTTGGTACTGTCGGTACACACCATCGTATCGTTCGACTTTGCTGTCTCTATCATTCCAGGCTGGCACACCACCATTTTCCCGCCATACTTCGTCGCAGGCGCCATTTTCTCCGGCTTCGCGATGGTGATGACCCTCATGTTGCTCGCCCGCAAGCTCTATGGCTTGGAAGACATCATGACCATCAATCACATCGAGAAGATGAACCTGATCATCCTCGTAACCGGAAACATGGTCGGATTCGCATACATCATGGAATTCTTCATCGCCTGGTATAGCGGCGTGACCTATGAAAAAGCGGCATTCATCAACCGTGCGATGGGTCCATATGCATGGGCGTATTGGACGATGTTCTTGTGCAACGTGATTTCCCCGCAATTCTTCTGGTCGAAGAAAATGAGAACGAGCATCGTCGCCTCGTTCATCCTGTCGATTGTCGTAAACATCGGGATGTGGTTCGAGCGCTTTGTGATCACGGTCACGTCCTTGGCTCAAGACTTCCTCCCATCCTCATGGGGCTACTACTCGCCGACTTGGGTCGACATTCTCACCTATCTGGGCACATTCGGACTCTTCTTCACCTTCTTCCTGCTATTCCTTCGATTCCTACCCATGGTGTCGATGGCTGAAATCAAGATGGTGATGCCTCAAGCCGATCCGCATTACAACGAATCCAAAGGAGGACACGCCTAATGAAATCTCCTATGAAATCCGACTCTGTTTACGGCATTCTAGCCGAATTTAACGGCACCGGTGGGCTGCTGAACGCCGCAAAACTGGTCTCCAAAGCCGGATACACGAAATGGGACACCTACAGCCCATTTCCGATCCATGGCATGGACGATGCGATGAACCTGAAACCATCCATTTTGGGACGCATCGTGTTTGCTCACGGCATCTTGGGATTCTTGCTTGGCGCAGGACTCACCATTTGGACATCCAGCATCGCGTATGCCCACAACATTTCCGGTAAGCCATTCGCCAACATCCCATCCTATGTTCCGGTCACCTTTGAATTGACCATTCTCTTATCGGCTTTCGGAGCGGTGTTTGGGATGTTCTTCTTGAACAACATGCCGAAACACCACAACAAATTGTTCAACTCGGAGCGCTTCAAACGCGCCACCGACGACGGGTTCTTCATCGTCATCGAAACCGACGATGATTTGTACAACGAAAGCAAAACGGCTGATCTGCTACGTCAAGCCGGTGCCATCCACATTGAACCGATTTCCGCCTGATCATGCGCATTCAACACACTGTAGTGCTTTTCGTTGGTCTGATGCTGGCCGGATGCCAGGGTATGCCCTCGGAAAAGCCGCCGATCCACATCAATCCGAACATGGATTGGCAGCCCAAATTCAAAGCTCAAGACAAGAACACGTTTTTTGAAGATAACCGCGCCATGCGTGAGCCGGTCGAAGGAACCGTTGCCCGCGGATGGTTGCAAGCCGACCTCCAATACGAGCAAGGTATTGAAGAGAACGGTCGATTTGTGGCGAAAGCTCCTGTCGAGCTTTCGCGCGCCTTCCTGTATCGCGGAAAAGAGCGTTATGACATCTATTGTTCGGCTTGCCACGGCGGCACTGGAGCCGGAGACGGTATCGTGATCGGCTACGGACTCGTCCCGCCCCCAAGTTTTCATGATCCACGCATCGTGGCCATGCCCGATGGGGAAATTTACAGCGCCATCTACAATGGTGTGAGAACCATGCAACCGTATCGCCATCAAATCAAGGTGGAAGATCGTTGGGCGATTGTCTCCTACTTGCGCGTGCTGCAACGCAGCCAGAATGCGTCCCAAGCGGATCTCCAGACACTAAACCTTACAGTAGTTAACTGAACCATGACGCACGATTCCACATACGATTCCGTTCAGTTTCCGCAGAACATCAATCCAGCGAAGAAATTCCTGTACGCGGGTATCGCAGGACTGGTTTTGAGCTTGATCGGTTACTTTGCGGATCACGATCAATTCTTTTACAGCTACCTCACCAGTTTCGCCTTCGTGGCCAGCTTCGGCATCGCGTCGTTGTTCTTGGTGATGATCCATCACATCACCCGCTCCTCTTGGGCTGTGACTCTACGTCGCATTCCGGAAACCAACGCTGCAAATCTGGTCTGGTTGGGACTCATGTTCATTCCGGTCCTGTTTGGCCTTCATAGCTTGTATCACTGGACACATGAAGATGCCGTAGCCACGGATGCACTTCTTCAAGGCAAAGCCCCTTATCTGAATATCCCGTTCTTCATCGTGCGGAACATCCTCTATTTCGCATTCTGGGGCTATTTGGGCTACAAATTGTACAAGAACACCATCAAGTTGGATCAAACCAACGATTGGGGCATCGAAACCGATCAGCGCAAGATCAGCGCACCGGGTATTTTCTTGTTCGGTTTTTCCGTCGCATTCGCCTCCTTCGACTGGCTGATGAGCTTGGATCCGCACTGGTTCTCCACCATGTTCGGAGTGTACTACTTCGCGATGGCGTTCCAAGCCACACTGGCCGCTGTACTGTTGGTCGCTTTGTATCTCCGAGGAAAAGGCTTGCTAACAAATACCATCACCATGCCAGCCTATTCGAGCTTGGGTAAATTGATGTTCGGTTTCACGGTATTCTACGCCTACATCGGATTCAGCCAGTTCTTCCTCATCTATTACGCCAACATCCCCGAAGAAACGTTGTGGTTCTACCACCGGTTGGAAGGCGGATGGGAGTATGTGAGCTATGGATTGCTGTTCGGCCGCTTCATCATCCCTTTCTTCATCCTGTTGCCTGCGGCATCCAAGACCAACCTGAAGCTGCTCAAATTCATGGCGATCTGGATCATCGTGATCCACTTCATCGAAATGTACTGGGTTGTGATGCCGAACCGCGGACTCACAAACCCTGCTTTCCACTACATCCAACCGCATTGGATGGACCTGACCACCCTCATCGGCTTGGTCGGCATCAGCCTATGGCTGTTCTTCGATCGCTTCGGCAAACAAAACATGGTTTGCGTGAACGATCCGAAATTCGACGAATCCATCCATGCTCACTGAAACGGATTATGGCTACTAAAAAGAACAAAGAATCGATTGAACTGGGCACGTTGGAACCTGAATATGGGTTAACCATTGATGAATTTCGTCGGGAGCTTGAATACGGCGTGGTTCCTGATGAGCTCAACTACAAAAAACTGTTTCCATTGTTTTTCGCTGGTATTTTGTTGGTCCTGGCATTGGTCATCGGCGCGATGGAAATGTATCGTTGGTTGGACTTTCAATCCTCGCAAAATGCCGCCGTCTCGGCTACTTATCCAGCGATCAATAATCTAAAACAGCAACACAAGGCCGATCTGACCTCAACCGGAGTGATTGATACCGACAATCAAGTCTATCGCATTCCTGTTGACAGCGCGATCACATTGATATTGAATGAACAAAACCGCTAACCTGATTCTCGGTTTATGTGTCATGATTCTGGCTCCTGCGGTTGCAAGCGCCCAGTTGAACGCATTGCCTGCGGAACTGAGAGGCGTCGGGTTGAATGAACGCCTGGGCGAATCCATCCCGATGGAACTCACGCTCCGCAACGAAGCTGGGGAAGCGGTACGCCTAGGGGCCTACTTCGAAAGCGGAAAGCCAGTGATACTGGTGCCAGTCTATTATGGATGTCCAATGCTCTGCGGACTCATCTTGAACGGCGTAAACGATGCCATTGAAGAAATGCAATGGACCTTGGGCGAAGATTATCACGTCGTCACCTTCTCCTTCGATCCGAAAGAAACCCCTGAGTTGGCCTCGGCCAAGAAAAACCGTTACATCAAGGAAAACAGTGAGGATGACATCCAGAACGGCTGGCATTTCCTTACCGCTGATTCCCTGACTATCGAAACCCTGACAGAATCCATCGGATTTTCCTTCAAATGGAGCGAAGAATCCCAGGAATATCTGCATACCGCCAACATCGTGTTTGTGAGTCCGACTGGACGAATCACACGCTACTTGTATGGCGCCCAATTCGACAATATCGACATGAGAAACGCCTTGTTTGATGCGGCCGATGGTAAAATCGGAACCGTCATTGATCGAGCGATCCTATACTGTTACACCTATGACCCCGATTCCCGGTCGTATGTGCCTACTGCGGTGAACATTATGAAACTCGGTGGGTTGCTCACCATGCTTCTGCTCGGCTCACTGCTGGGAATCCTTTGGTATCGCGAAAAATCACGCAAACAGAAATCGACTTTAGCTACTACCGCCTAGATGGAACGACTTCGAGACTATTTACTACCTGAACAATCTTCGACACTGGCCACCGATGTCGACAACCTGTTCATGTTCATCAACTATGCCAGTGTGATCCTTTTGGTCGGTATCACGATCGCATTGATCTATTTCTCTTGGAAATACAAGCGGAAGTCCGAATCGGACGTCACGCCGGTCATCCGCCATAATCTCGCGTTGGAATTAACATGGACCATCATCCCGCTCATCATGATCATGATCGTGTTCGCTTGGGGTTTCCGCGGCTATATGACGATGCGAAACGCTCCGGCTGACTCGATGGAAGTCTATGTGACGGGCCTCTCCTTCGGGTGGCAGTTTACGTACACCAATGGTGTGCTATCCGGTTCGGATTTGTACGTTCCAGCTGGCCGCCCCGTTAAACTACTCATGCAATCGCGTGATGTGATCCACTCGTTCTTCGTGCCTGATTTCCGAATCAAGCAAGATCTGATGCCGAACCGCTACACCACGGTGTGGTTTCAGGCGGATGAACCGGGTCAACACATTGTTTACTGTACTGAATATTGCGGATCGGGTCACTCGGCCATGATGGGACGAGTCATCGTTCTTCCCGAAGCCGAATTCACCGCTTGGCTGAGTGAAGAAAAAGCCAAATCCGAACAAGAACTACCATTGGCTCGCCTTGGTGAGAATGTGTTCTCACAGCAAGGATGCATGGCCTGCCACTCGGTCGATGGCGACGCTGGAATCGGACCCACATTCAAAGGCCTCTTCGGTTCCACACGAAATTTCACGGATGGCAGCAGCACAACGGCCGACGAATCCTACCTTCGCGAGTCGATCCTCGTCGCCAATGCGAAAGTCGTCGCAGGCTTCGCACCAGCCATGCCGAGTTACAGCGGTGTGTTGAGCGACCGTCAGGTTGACGCCCTCATCGAATATATCAAAGAGTTGAACTGATTACCCTTATGGCAAACACAACGATCCGGGAATTCCCTGTCGAAGAATATCCCAAAACGCATTACCTAAACCACGACAAGACCCTCAAATCGTGGCTGTTGACGATCGATCACAAGCGCATCGGACTGATGTACTTGGCCTCGATCATCTTCTTCTTCTTTGTGGGAGGCGTGCTCGCCTTGGTCCTTCGCCTTGAACTGTGGGAACCCGCACGCAATTTCATGGATGCGGACACCTATAACCGCATCTTCACTCTCCACGGGGCGGTGATGATCTTCCTGTTCATCATTCCGTCCATTCCGGCGGCATTGGGCAACATCTTCCTGCCTGTGATGTTGGGAGCCAAAGACGTGGCCTTCCCTCGCTTGAACCTGGCTAGTTTCTATATCTACGTGTTTGGTGCGTTTTTCACCCTCTATTCGATGGCGCAAGGCGGGATTGATACCGGCTGGACATTCTACACCCCGTATTCGACCACAACTGGGTCGGCGGTCGTTTCCATGACCTTCGGCGTATTTGTGATGGGTTTCTCATCCATCCTGACGGGATTGAACTTCATCGTGACCATCCACAAGATGCGCGCACCAGGATTGATCTGGGGCAAGCTTCCGTTGTTCATCTGGTCGCTTTACGCCACCGCTATCATCCAAGTATTGGCGACTCCTGTTTTGGCGATTACCTTGTTGTTGCTCATCTTGGAGCGCACACTCGGCATCGGGATCTTTGATCCGGCGTTGGGCGGTGATCCAGTTCTGTATCAGCACTTTTTCTGGTTCTACTCGCATCCGGCGGTGTACATCATGATCGTGCCGGCATTCGGAATCATATCCGAATTGATCGCCACCTTCTCTCGCAAAACGATCTTCGGGTATTGGGCCATCGCCTTCTCCTCCCTTGCCATCGCCTTCATCGGATTCCTGGTTTGGGGACACCACATGTTCACCTCGGGTCAGTCTGAACTGTCGACCGTCGTGTTCTCCTTCCTCACCTTCTTCGTGGGTCTTCCTACAGGCATCAAGATCCTGAACTGGGTGGCGACCATGTACAAAGGCAGTATCTGGCTGCAATCGCCGATGATCTACGCCATCATGTTCCTGTTCCTGTTCACCATTGGTGGATTGACCGGAATCATGCTCGGTGCCTTGTCGGTCGACATCCACCTGCACGATACCTACTACGTTGTGGCTCACTTCCACTATGTGATGATGGGTGGAACCGTGTTCGCCTTCCTCGGTGGCTTGCATTTCTGGTGGCCGAAGTTCACGGGCAAGATGTTCAATGAATTTCAGGCGAAGATTGCGGCTGTCATTTTGTTCATCGGCTTCAACATGACCTTCTTGCCACAGTTCGTGATGGGATCGCAAGGCATGCCACGCCGTTATTATGGCTACATCGAACAATTCCAGACCTTGCACCAATATTCGACCGTCGGATCCTGGGTATTGGGCGTCGGCTTCCTGCTCATCGCTTGGTACCTCGTCCAATCGTTGCGCAAAGGCGACGCGGCGCCGTCGAACCCCTGGGGTGGACGTTCGCTCGAGTGGATGACGTCATCCCCCATGCCACCGCACAATTTCGATTATGTACCCGTGGTCAAACATGGCCCTTACGATTACCATCAGCCGATCGCTGAATTCCGTTTGGGTGTCGAAGACCCGCACAGTTCATCCGAACCAAAATCTCACTAACACATGTCTCATACCGACGCATCTCACGCCCATAGCCATGTCCAGCATCATTTCGTGGACAGCGACCAGCAGTTCGATTCCGCGAAACTCGGCATGTGGGTATTCCTTGTCACGGAAATCCTGTTCTTCGGCGGCTTGTTTGTCGCCTACATCGTGTACCGCGCATGGAACCCCGAACTCTTCACCATGGCCGCCACGCAGTTGGATACGGTCATGGGCGGCATCAACACCTTGGTGCTGATCGGAAGTTCGCTGACCATGGCCCTGGCCATCCGCGCCGCACAAACGAATGAAGCGCGCAAATCGATGATCTACCTGATTTCGACCGTCGCGTTGGCCTTCGTGTTCATGATCATCAAATACTTCGAGTACACGCACAAATTCGACATGGGCATCTTCCCAGGCGAATATTACACCTTCACGGGGATCGACCATCCACGGGCGCACATCTTCTTCTCGATCTATTACATGATGACGGGTCTGCACGGCATCCACGTGATCATCGGCATCGGGGTTATCACCTGGCTGATCATCAAAACGAAGAATGGCGCCTTCAATTCCGAGTATTACACGCCGGTCGAGATCACCGGACTATACTGGCACTTGGTGGACATCGTTTGGATTTTCCTCTTCCCACTCCTCTATTTGATCGACTAAAGGAACCGACTATGAGTTCGCATCACATCATTTCTCTCAAGTATCTGTTCGGAACCGCATTCGCGTTGCTGATCCTCACAGGATTGACCGTGGCAGTGGCCTTCATCCACATTCCTACGCCGTTCAACATCGTTGTGGCCATTGGTATCGCCGTGCTGAAAGCCTCGCTCGTAGCGGCGTTCTTCATGGGGCTGTATTGGGATAAGAAAATCAACACCATTGCCTTGCTGCTATCCGTCGTGTTCTTCACGGTGATGGTGGGTATCACCTTGTTGGATACCTTGTACCGCGACAAGCCGTCGGATATCTACAACAAGCCGCCGACGCCGCCGGTTACGCAGTCTTCGCTTCAGTAATCAGCAAGATCATCACCATCTGCGCGGAAATGAGAAGGCTCACTCCGCTCAGGTGAACCACTTGCAGTGCCGCGGGCATGCTTCCGTAAGCGAGTCCGACGCCGACCGCGATCTGAAGCAACACCAGACCCGCCACCAGGCCAGTCATCCTCTCTACCCAATTCGGCGCACCAGGCCTGCGACTGACCATCACTACCCATCCCAGCGCGACCAACACCAGCCAGCTGAACGAACGATGGACCACGTCCACCAGGCCTGTGTTCTCGAGCCACTCGCCACGACCAATTCCCGGAATCGTCTTGACTACCAGATCGATCGCTTCACGAACCTGAGTCCCAATACCGAGCTGAAGCATCGTGATGGCCAGCAAAACTCCCGACGACCATAGCAATGGTTTCCTTAGCGATTCCGGTAAGGAGACGTTGATTTGGTCCGATACGGCCTTGAACGCCGCCAGCAACAACAATCCGACCAGCACCATGGCAACCACCATGTGAAGCGTGATGAGGCCTTGTGAGAGCCCTGAACGCACCACCATCCCGCCCAGCCATCCCTGGAACAGAACCAGCACGAACGCCGCGACGGAGGAAACAAACACGACCGGCTTCGACTTGCAATACTTGTAAGAGGAAATGGCCGTCGCCGTGATGAACAATCCGATCAAAACCCCGATCAGGCGGTTCACATACTCGGTCCAGGTTTTGACCACATTGAACTCGGCGGCATCAAACCCGGCCGGAAGATCGGCTACGGATGTGGGTGGAATCCATACGCCGAAGCATTTCGGCCAGTCGGGACAGCCGAGTCCCGCGCCCGTGGCTCTTACCAATCCACCGACCAGAATAAGAAAAAGTGTGGCGGAGACCGTCAGTATCGCCAGTTTTTGGAACCGATTGAGTCGCATATGGGTTGCTTAATGTAGTCCTGCAAGGTAAAAAATCCGTACCTTAGTTGTCTGAAATTCCTTCACGAAATCATGCAAACCACTACCGTCGCCATCCCGTTTCTTCAGACCGTGAAGGCTTATTTCGAGCTGACGAAACCGCGTATCACCGCTTCCGTGGTGGCGAGCATGGCCATTGGTTTTTTCCTGGCGTCGGCCGGATCGGTGGATTTCGTGATGCTGTTCAACGCCCTCCTCGGCACCTGGATGATCGCCGGCGGAACCGCCGCCCACAACCAATATCTGGAACGCGATCTGGATAAGTTGATGGTGCGCACCTCGCGTCGCCCATTGCCGATGCTTCGCATCGAGCCGATCCACGCGCTGTTCTTCTCGCTGGCGATGATCTTCAGCGGACTGATTTACCTCATCCTGAGCGTCAACGCCGTGGCCGGACTCGTTTCCTTGGCCACATCCTTCATCTATCTGAGCTTCTACACCCCGCTGAAGCGCATCACCTTCGCCAACGTGCCCATCGGCGCGGTTGCGGGCGCACTTCCCCCCGTAGGCGGATGGGCGGCCGTGAGCGGCGATTTGAGTCACCCCGGCATGTGGCTCCTGTTCGGCTTCATCTTCTTCTGGCAGATTCCGCACGTGGTATCCATCGCTTGGATCCTCAAAGACGATTATGAAAAAGCCGGCTTCCGGATGTTGCCCAAAAACGATACCACCGGCTACGATACGGCCATGTACAGCATCACATCCCTCATCATGCTGCTTCCGGTCGGTTTCGGGATGTACATGATCGGGCTGACATCCGTGTGGGCACTCATCGTCGTCACCACCATCTCCATCGGATTCCTCTTCACCGGCTTCAAATTCCTGATCGACCGCACCAAAGACACCGGCCGCACCCTCATGTTCGCATCGCTGGGCTATCTGCCCGCCGTATGGATCGTGCTGTTTGCGGATTATATGTTGATGTAGGAAGGGGGATGTAGGAAGGGAGAAGATCGATGCATCTTGATATGCAAACAGGATTGGTTAGCTTTCAAGATGACATATGATTTTAAAACCCATCTATTGTACCTATAGAATGCAATTCATAGGCTTAGCCGTTTTATCAAACGAAGTGAATGATATCCTTCCAAAGCTCAAGTTAGAGGCAAGCAATTTTGATTTAGTTATCGAACACCAGGAGGCTGATGACATAGATATAGAGGTTCGTGATGGTTTACTTGGATTTATTGGTTCCTTAAACCTGTCTGTTATCAAAATCATGAACTCGTCCAAATCAAAAAGAAGTACAACATCTTCACTTGTGAATCAAAATCTGGTCAACTTTTTTCTTGGAGAAGAAAAGGCAGATTTATTGGAATTTCTTTCATCAACTAAATCCATTCTCCCGAGCAAATATCACCTCATATTTGCCTTTGAATGGCACAAGGGTGAATTATGTCGATACCATCAGATTCGACCAGAGGCCTTAAGACAGTATTTCAAGGACAATAATTCTTGGTACGTATGGCTATATGATTATTCAAAGGGTCATTACAGTGCAAATTTGGATGTCCCACTTATTCTTGAAATTGTGAATGACTAATGCATGCACTTGTCACAAGCCATTATGGATCAACAACTAAAACAAGAAGCACTTGATTATCTGGAAGAGTTGTACAAGAACACTCCGTACGAAAAAAGCGGCGAGGAGTATCTTAGAAGAATCGAATGGAAAATTCGCCAGAATGAAGGTGAGTTACTTGATTCCATTATCGCTGCTCTTGAACTTTGGCTAAAGGGTGATGACCACAACAAAGCAGAATATGCCATTCATTTGATGGGTCGTTTAGGTGCGAAGCAGTACTTGCCCGAGCTTGAGAAACTACTTCATGACATGAACGAGAATAAGTCACGATTGCCGAACTACTGGAAGTCTTTCGTTCAAGGAGTGATAAACCAGCTCAATCGGAAGTAAATAACCGAACCCCATGACCCAATCCGACACCGACCGAATCATTGAAATGGCGTGGGAAGACCGCACGCCGAGCTTCGAAATCCTGAAATAGACCGGTTTAGAAGCAAATATCAGAAAGGGTAGTAATTCGCTACTAGAGAATGATTATCATATAATCATCATTTCCTCCCGAGGTGGGGGTTCATCCCCACCCCTTCACGTTCAACCACGAGGTCGATATGAAACCCTTCATTCTTTTCGCGATCTGCGCCACGCTCACATCCTCCCTGTACGCGCAGAGTTCCGCCTACACCCCGTTCCAGCAATCGTATTATTATTCTCCGAACCACACATCGGGTGAATCGAGCGAGCTGTTCAATCTGATGTCGGACCCTTACTTGGCCATCCAGGCTAATCCGGCCGATGCCCGCTTCTTCCGCACCGGAAAAACGATCATCAACGCCTCATGGCAGTCGGAGCAGAAGGAAGATTATTTGCAACCATATTGTTATGACTGTATCACGACTCATGAAGCGATTTGGATCCCATTCCCGAGGGTCCGTTCCCTCCCAGCCATGCGCCCTCAACTGGGTGTCGGACTAATCCATCATTTCGCGGATGCCAGATTTTCGCCCGTATTTGGTGTCGATATTCAGCAATTCCGGCACGAAACGAGCTTCATCGATGTGCCAACCTTGAATGCTTCATACTTGTCGACGAATGACTCATTTGCCCCTTTGGTACCTCAAAATTCACACCAAAGGGACGGACTCATCCTTAACACGTTTTTAGCTTTGAAATTGTCTGAACATTGGGATGCGGGTTTGCGCTATCAGGTCGGCTCATTCGGAAGCGATGGAAAACGCAATCAACTTGACGACGGTTTCTACTTCAGTTCGTTCCTGGATCCTGGGTATCGTTGGAACTATCGGTCTTTGGTTCTGTCGGATGCGGGTCAGCAAGAACTTTCAGCCGGACTCATCCATCGTTCCGCCCGCTCATCCACATCCTTGTCTTATTCATTCTTCACCGGCAACGAAACCATTTATCAATCCGGTAGCACCAACCTCAGCCGGAACTGGAATGAATACGAAACCAATGCCAAACGCAACCGCCACACGGCTTACGCTCGCTACTCCACCGAACTAAGCTCCACCAAAACCTTTTCCTGGCTGGGACGCGCGGCGTATGCTTCCGGCCCTTCGAATGGGAGCAACCACTACATAAGCCAATTTGAAGATCATTCTCCAGAATCGACTGACCGTATCTACTACCGGTATGAACAATCCGATCTTGAAGAATTACAATCGGATGCGAGCCAATCGGCCATCGAAACCGGATTCGGTTTCACGGAACGTCAAGAAAAATGAAATTTGCATGTCGGACTCTTCTCCGGATATGTGACACATCACGACAGCAGAAGCATCGATTTGATGCGAACCACCTACACTTCTCGGATTGATTTGGATGATAATGGAAATGAAGTTCCCAATGAGTCAACAAATACGTTTCAAGATGACCAGACGTATCAATATCGCGACCAAATCAGCTATTTCCGGGTCCCAATCCTCGCCGAAATGCAAGCGAGTTCGTCTGTTCGGTTCATGTTGGGCGCGGAAATGGGATATCAGCACGCAAATAACTCCGATGCGGATGTCACAACCAGATTATGGATCGGAACTCGGGTGAGTCCATCGGATCATTGGAATCTGACACTTCGGACCCAGAACATCCAGAAAAACTCCTTCTCCCGCTACGCCCTGAATGATATGAAAAGCGTGATGCTGAGTGTGTCTTATTCGAGGTAAAATTCGTTTTATCTTCTCGAGGTGCGGGTTTATCCGCACCTTTTTAACGGGCGGATGCGATCCGCCCTTACGTTATTCCGTAAACCCACCCTTCGTCATCGCCACCGGATCCAGCGCATGCGCCAGTTCCTCACGGCTGAGCTCGGTCATTTCCAGGGCCACATCGATCAGTGCGCGGTCTTCAGCGAAGGCCTTCTTCGCGATCTTCGCGGCCAGGTGGTAGCCGATCAGCGGATTCAGCGCCGTTACCAAAATCGGATTCTTATCGATTTTCGCGCGGATGGACGCTTCATTCACATGGATGAGCGACACCGAGATATCCGCCAAGTTGCGCGACGCCGAAGCGAGGATGCGGATGGATTCGAGCAAGTTATGCGCCACCACAGGCAACATCACGTTCAGCTCGAAGTTTCCGGATGCGCCGCCGATCGTGATCGTGGCATCGTTGCCGATCACCTGCGCACAGACCATCGCCATAGATTCTTCCGCCACCGGATTCACCTTCCCAGGCATGATCGACGATCCAGGCTGCAACGCGTGAAGCTGGATTTCCCCGATTCCACTATTCGGACCCGAATTCATCCAGCGAAGATCGTTCACGATTTTCAGCAGGCTTACGGCCAGAGTTTTGAGCTGTCCGCTCATCTCCACCGGCGCGTCGACCGTGGCTTGCGCCTCAAAATGATCCCGCGCTTCGGTGAATGGAACGCCGGTCAACTCCGCTACTTTTGCCGCGAACTTATTTATTTGCTATTCAGGTATACTTGTACTATGTTAATGCAAATGTTTATGACTTTACAAAGACTCATAAACATAAACACCAAAGTAAATGCCCAGAAATGAAGAATCTACAATTATCGATTGTCCTCTTATTTTGTATGCCAGGATTTATTATTGCTCAAGATTTCAATAATGAGTTTGTTTCAGTTGAATACCAAGGACAATTATTCAATTACCTACCTGGACATTACATTTTAAAAATACGTGATTTCCAAAATTTACAAGAAGTAAAAAATCAATTACAAAGAAACGGTTTCACATTAGGTCCGAATATAGGATTGAATTATTACGCTATTTCGGGCATAAATAGAACATTTGATGAGTTATATTTGTTAAACTCATCATCATTTCGAGACTTTGGCGAGTTAATGCCGGTAACCGAAATAAGGACAGATTATATTCCAAACGACGATTTATTTCTTGGCGACCCTTCAATGTATGACTCTTACTATGGTGCATATAATTCGCCTGGTCAATGGTACCTAAAAAATTCTGCATCAAACCCATTAGCAAATTCAATAATAGGTGCAGATAGCAAGGTTTGGCAAGCTTGGGATATTAGCACAGGTAGTGAAGACATTGTGATTGTTGTTTTTGATACAGGTATAAGCACGGATTCAACTGGCGTTCTTAACCATCCAGACTTAAGCAATTCAAATAGAATCATTAAAGGGAGGCGCTACCTGTATACAAATAATCCGAACGATCCGTGGGGATCTGATACTTTGAATGTATCAGAAGGTTTTAACCAGAGTAACCAGCCACATGGGACATGGATGACCGGTATTATTGGAGCCGAAGCAAACAATCATTTTGGTATTTCTGGAGTAGCACCGACCGCCAAGTTATTAATAATGAAAGTAATGAGTGATAATGGTTTCGGAGATCCATATAGCCTCCCAAAAGCAATGGATTTCGTTGTGAATTATCAACTGTCGAATCCGCATAAAAGAATAATTATTAACATGAGCATCAGTGGATACGACCAGGTTATGTCTCAGAATATCGCAGATTTGGCATCTGATCATAACATTTTGATTGTGGGATCTGCTGGAAATACGAATTCTGATAACAGTAATTGCAATTTTATTGCCACATATCCAGGAGCCATCGCAAGTTCAGCAAGTAATGTTATATCAACAAGTGCATCAAATCACTATGATGCGATAGTATTTAATGCACGTTGTGCAAACACAACTGGCCAAGTAACGATAGTTGCTCCGGCTGGTACTAGTGGAGGTCCTGATTATTGTAATTTTGACTGCTCTGCAATAACTACTTCGCCAATTCAGCATTCAATTGTAAATCAAATGCATACAAAAACTGATTATTTTGCTTTTGCCGGTAAATCCTCGGGGGCGGCGGCTCATGCATCTGGCGTGAGTGCGCTGATATGGTCCGCAAATCCTGAACTTATACCTTCTGAGATTAAGCAGTTAATTATAGACACCGCTGACAAAGTGCCTGGGATGGGTGGTCAAAACTATCATAACCGATACGGTTACGGTAGAATCAACGCCCTTAAAGCCGTATACCGCGCACATCGAATGAGGGTTGAGGAGGAAATGGCCTCATACAAATCCCTTGACGAGTCCGCTACGGCAACAAACCAAGGAAGACGTATTGTTCATGATGGCTCGTCATCCCACATCGTTTTCGAGTCGGGTGGAGAGATTGTCTACTTCAAACGTCTGAGTAACGGATCACTTTCCACACCAATACTTCTTTCCCAATTACAGGATACCCTGATCGGACGCAATGGCAAGCCATCCATTACCCTGAGCGGATCTACGGTTCATGTGGTCTGGCAAAAGAAACGCTACGGGTACGACGTTTACGACATCGTGCATCGATACAGCACAAACGGCGGTTCCTCGTGGAGCAGTGAGGTGTATGCAAAAGAGAGCCTGGCCCAAACGTGGGATCCCATTCCCGCTCTAGCCGGATCGGTGGTGAGCTGGTCGCCACACCTGATGCTCACCTACCGTGGTCCTGACGGAATCCATGCTCTGGTTTACAATTTCAGCACGAACCTTTTCGGTCCTTACGCCACGGGCAATTCCCTTATGCTCGCAGATACACTGGCCACAAGTCCGGCATTGGCGGCTTCATACTACGGAAGCAACAATAAACAACATATCGCCTGGAGCGACAACGGTGCCTCCATCCGGTATTCCATGTTCACGGCAAGCAGCGGCACGTGGAGTACGCCAGTCAACCTATCATCCATCGTAAGTGGCTCGGCAAGTCACCTGACACCTAGCATCAGTGGCAACATCAACGGAAACATTCATTTGGTCTGGCATCGGAGCACGGGTAGCGGACAATACCAGAACATCATCTACCACCGACGCAAACATTCATCGGACGGAACCTGGCCCAATCAATATTCCGCGACATACTACCAATATCAGGGAACTCCTTCCATCAAATCCGTGAATTCAACCGAAGCGATGTTGGCTTGGTCGCAACTGGTTCCATCCACACATTGCACGTACAAACAGCCTTACAATTCAAATGGTCAATGGGGAAATATGACCCAACTTTCATGTGGCGGAGCCAGATATCCGTCTGTATCGTTGTATGGTGAAAATAGAGCCGTATGGACCTCTGGAACAGTTTTACCATCCGATATTGTGGTCAGCTCCAGCGCACTTAAAGATCAAGCGCCAAAAGAACCCACCTACATTCGCTCGATTTCATGGAAATCCGACCAATCTTCGCAAAGAATTGAATTGCTACTCGCCTCACCTTTATTGGTTGTGGACGGAGTAGAGCACTCGTTACCATGGGTCCAAGTTCATCCAGATACCATCATTTCTAATCTGAATTTGGGTGATTATTTGCGCCCGGATCTATCTACAGTGGATGTCGACGCACTCGGTAGAGGGAATATTAGGTTCAGGGCTCACATCTCGGCTCAGATACCCAGAGATTTAGACGGGCTTGATTTGAATGTATTCAACAATGGGCAAGCCGTACACTCGCATTCCATGGACTTTAATGGTGACAAGTCTTCAATGACACTCTTTTTAGATCTACCATTGGGTTCTGTGAAAAAAGATGATTCTGTATTCATTCGACCCTCGACCGATTCAATGTTCGATCTTGCTCTGGGACATCACACGTTCGAACCTGATGGATGGGGTCGTTGGACTGGGGCCGAAACAGATGCGATACATGAAATCGCCGAATATCAAGTAGAATCTCCAACTAAATTTTCGATTGACACATATCCTAATCCATTCAACCCTACAACTCAGATTCGATTTACACTTCCCGAATCTGGTGTGACGAATCTAAAGATTTACGACATCCTCGGCCGTCAAGTCGCTGTGATTGTAAACGGCTTGTTAGCAGCTGGAGAGCATCAGTTCACTTTCGATGCGACGGGATTGCCTTCTGGTTTGTATCTATACAAAATAGAATCTGGCGGACAGGCGCTATCCGGCAAAATGCTGTTAGTTAAATAATGACGGAGGTCAACCTATGAAATATTCAATTTTCTTACTGTTAACCGTGCTAGCCCCTTGGGTTTACCAGCCTCTAAGCGCCCAATCCCCTCACCAAGTGTATGATTTGCGGCCAGGTGTGGAGCGATTGTTCGACAACTGCCTGAATTTCCCACCCTATTCGGAGTGCCGGCTAGGCGACGCGCAACTTTGGTTAGAACGTGTGTTAGGGGATGTTGCGATGAGTGGAAAAACCTATGCGAGTGTCCAGTACAACAAGATTTTAGAGGGATCGCGACCATTTTATATCCCCTACGATACGCTTTTCTATCGCGTGGATGGCCAAAAGCTGTTTCGATGGGTGGATGGCGTAGATCGGTTGTTGTATGATTTTTCGATCACGAAAGGCGGATCCATAGACGATATCCAGCACGAAAGTCCGGGCTATTACGCCCCTCACATGAGTGACATCACACTGAAAGCCGATTATCGAGTGCTGTTTCCTGAAGGAGAAGCCTATCGAATGCTTTTCGGCGATGATAGTGCCACTACTGAGATTGATTCCATCACATTTGTGAACGATTACCTTTCCTCGCAAGCCGCATTCCTTGATTTGGATCATTGGTCGCTTCCGTTCAAGAATATGCCAGACGAAGGACCTCCATCCACGTTCTTGTACATCGAGAGATTCGGTTTGGTGCTAACGCCCTTCGCTGAAACAAATGCATTGATGCTCGCTTTCAAATCGCATGATGGGGTATCATTTGGAGCTCGAGTGGAATACCTCACGCCAACCAATCTTGAGACTTCGGTAACGGATGTTGCAAAATCAATTGAGCTTTTTCCTGCATACCCCAATCCGTTCAATCCAACCACTCAAATCCGATTCACAATCCCTGAATCCGGATGGGTACAACTGACGGTCCATGACATTCTTGGACGGGAAGTCGCCATTTTAGTGAACGGCATTCTTCCCGCCGGTGAGCATCAATCCAGCTTCGATGCGTCTAACTTGTCTAGCGGTGTCTTTCTCTACAGCTTGCGGGCAGGCAACACGGTTCTCACAGGAAAACTCCTGCTCGTCCGCTGATTCATCCAAAGGCGGATGCGATCCGCCCTTACCTCCCGAGGGCTGAAGCCATCGGCTTATTCCGTAAACCCACCCTTCGTCATCGCTACCGGATCCAGCGCGTGCGCCAGTTCTTCCCGGCTGAGATCGGTCATCTCCAGGGCCACATCGATCAGCGCGCGGTCTTCAGCGAAGGCTTTCTTCGCGATCTTCGCGGCCAGATCGTAGCCGATCAGCGGATTCAGCGCCGTCACCAGAATCGGATTCTTATCGATTTTCGCGCGGATGGAGGCTTCATTCACATGGATGAGCGACACTGAGATATCCGCCAAGTTGCGAGAGGCCGACGCGAGGATGCGGATGGATTCGAGCAAGTTATGCGCCACTACCGGCAACATCACGTTCAGTTCGAAGTTTCCGGATGCGCCGCCGATCGTGATGGTAGCATCGTTGCCGATCACCTGCGCGCACACCATCGCCATCGATTCTTCCGCCACCGGATTGACCTTCCCAGGCATGATCGACGATCCAGGCTGCAATGCGTGAAGCTGGATTTCCCCGATGCCGCTGTTCGGACCCGAATTCATCCAGCGAAGATCGTTCACAATCTTCAGAAGACTCACGGCCAAGGTTTTGAGCTGACCGCTCATCTCCACCGGCGCGTCGACCGTGGCTTGCGACTCAAAATGATCCCGCGCTTCGGTGAACGGAACGCCAGTCAGCTCCGCCACTTTTGCCGCGAAACGTGCTCCGAATTCCGGATGCGTATTGATGCCGGTTCCTACCGCGGTTCCGCCCTGAGGCAGTTCTTGAATGCGGGGCAAGGTCGACTCTACACGCGCGATCCCCAATTCCACCTGACGCGCATAGCCGCCAAATACTTGTCCGAATGTCACCGGCATCGCATCCATCAAGTGGGTACGTCCGGTTTTCACAACGTTCGAGTACTCCGTTCCCTTCGCCACGATGGCCGCATGCAAATGACTCAACGCCGGAATGAGCGTGCCACGCGCTTCCACAGCCGCTGCGATGCGGATGGCGGTCGGAATGGCGTCGTTCGAGCTCTGACCGAAGTTCACATGGTCGTTCGGATGCACTTTCAATCCGGTCATCTCGGTCGCACGCGAGGCAATCACTTCGTTCGCGTTCATGTTCGTGGACGTTCCCGAACCGGTCTGGAAAATATCGATCGGAAAATGAGAATCCAGCTTGCCGTCGATCACCTCTTGTGATGCACCGACGATGGCATCGGCGATGGCCGCATCCAGCAAACCAAGATCTTTATTCACCATGGCGGCGGCTTGCTTCACATAGCCGAGGGCTTTGATGAACGATCGACCGAAAGTGATGCCGCTGATCGGGAAATTCTCGACCGCGCGTTGGGTTTGGGCTTTGTAATAGGCGTTCTTGGGGACCTTGACATCCCCCATCGAATCTTTCTCGATTCGGAATTCTGTAGACATGTCAGTAGTTGATTAAATCGGTTAGCGCAGTGCGGATTTTTTCATCATTCGGCAGGACAAAATCCTCCATCGGCGCAGCGAACGGGATGTAAGAATATTTACCGGCGACCCGCTTTACCGGAGCGTCCAGCCATTCAAATGCTTTATCGGCGATTTGAGCGGCGATTTCCGCTCCCAGGCCGAGAAATTCGACATCTTCGTAGAGACACAGCACGCGGCCGGTCTTTTTCACGGACGTCAGAACCGTCTCCATATCCAATGGATAGATCGTGCGGAGATCGATCACTTCCAGCTCCACGCCTTCTTTGGCCCATTCTTTTGCGGCAACCAGCGCTTTCTGAACCATCGCACCATAGGTCACGATCGTTGCCGTACTCCCTTCACGCACAATGTTGGCTTTTCCGATTTCGACCAGATACTCGCTATCCGGCTCCGGGGATTTCGCAAAGCCTTGACGATACAAGGACTTATGCTCGAGGAACATCACCGGATCATCACTGCGGATGGCGGTTTTAAGCAATCCCTTCGCATCGGCCGCATTGCTCGGCATCACGATCTTGTAACCCGGGATGTGAGAGAAAAACGTCTCGATGTTCTGCGAATGACACAATCCGCCATGGATGTAGCCACCGATCGGAACGCGGATCACCATCGGACATCCGAATTGGTTATGCGAACGATATCTCAACGTCGGGACCTGGTTCCGAAGCTGCTGCATCGCCGGCCAGATGTAATCACCGAATTGGATTTCGACAACGGGTTTATAGCCCTGCACCGATAAGCCACAAGCGGTTCCGATGATGGACGCTTCGGCGATCGGAGAATTGTAACAACGCTCATATCCGAATTTATCGGTGAGTCCACGCGTGGCAGTGAACACACCACCCTTGCTACCGGCCACATCCTCACCGAACACGATCACATTCGCATCGCGCTCCATTTCTTCGAACATCGCGTGATTGATCGCATCAATCATCACAACGGGTTCGCCGGATGGCTTGGATGCCTCATAATCGAGACCTAACTCCTTTTCGGAATACACGAACCGCAGTCCGTCCTCCGGTTTTGGATCATCCTGGGCCAAGCACCATTCGGTGTCTTCATCCACTTGCTTTTTGACATCATTTTTGATGATATCCAACTCGGTTTCGGTCGCCATCCCCGCTTCGATCAGGGCTTCGCCCAATTTCGCGATGGGATCGTGCTGGGCGTCGCGCTCGAGTTCATCGGCCGTGCGGTATTTGCGATGGTCGTCTGAGCTGGAATGAGGAAGCAAGCGAACCACGTGCGCATGCACGAGAACCGGACCTTTTCCGGCACGGGCGTAGGCCACGGCGGCTTCCATCGCGGCATAGGACTGCAAATAATCGGTTCCATCCACTTCGAAGATCTTCAGATCCTGAAATCCAGCTACCGTTTTTGAAATGCTTTGATTGCTGGTTTGCTGATGGATGGGGACACTGATCGCATACTTGTTATCCTGAACCACGATCACCAAAGGCGCTTTGTCGCGTGTGGCCCAGTTCAGCATTTCGAAGAAATAACCTTCGGATGTCCCCCCATCACCAGACGACACATACACCACTTCATCTTTGCCACGGAGTTTCGCACCTTGCGCCAAACCGAGAGCAGGTAGATAATTCGCTCCAAGTGCGCTGGACACCGTAAAGATGTTCAACTCCTTTGAGTTGAAGTGCGAGGGCATCTGTTTTCCGTGCGAAGTATCGGTCACTTTTGACAAATGAGCGGACAGCAGATCGCGTGCGGTCATTCCAAAACCAAGTGCTAGACTCATGTCCCGATAATATGGACAGGCCCAATCGTGACCGGGTTTCATGGTGGCTGCGGCGGCGAGCTGGATGGCCTCGTGGCCGGCGCATCCGATATGGAAAAATCCTTTGTTCTGCTTCAGCAGGATAAGCATCTTCTCATCCAAACGTCTGGACACGTGCATCGTACGATACACATTCAGAAGTTGCTGTTTTTTAAGCTTTTTGATGGAGGTCGGCTTGATCGAAAACGGGGTGTTTTCAGGTGCCAGACTCTCGAGTTGCGACGGCATTTGTAGGGGCATGAACTTTGGGTTTCACCACGTTTCTCTTACCCCAAAAGGTAACCATTTCAGACCATTTTTTTATAGGTCCGATACCGTTTATCGAGTTTCGCACCCATCCGTTCCGCCACATTGATCATGCCTACATTCGTCTCAAGAAGCCATGATAGCTCCGACGATTGGTAGCCTTGGGCTAAGCCGTTTTTGAGCCCTTCCAGAATCACGAACGAATCCACGCCCTTGCCATGATACTCCGGGAGTACCCCCATCAGAGCGGTGCGCATCGTTTTAAGCTTCTTCCGACCGTACAACAATTTGATGAAGCCGGTCGGAAATAGGTTTCCACCCATTTTCTTCAGCAGAACGTTGTAATCGGGTAAGGAAATCGCAAAGGCGATAGGTTTTCCGTTGTCTTCGGCGATGTGCGCGAAATCGAAATCGATCAACAGTTTCAGATCGGCAGCCAAGTGTGCGAATTCTTCTTTCGATAACGGCGCGAAACCCCAGTTCTTGGACCAAGCCTGGTTGAAGATGTCGCCGATGATGAGCGCTTCTTTCTTGAAATTGCGTTTGTTCACCGCACGTGCGCTGAGCGTTGGATAGCGACGGCGGACCAACGCATTCCCTCTCTCGATATGCTCCAAATCCAGATTTTCGCGCGTGAGCAAATAGGCCAGCAAATCGACTTCCTTCTCATATCCGGCGGCCGTCACCAACTTATCATAATACGGCTTGGTGTATGGCATGAGGATGGTCGGGTCGCGGTCGAATCCTTCAATCAGAAATCCCATCTCTCCCATCATGTTCGGACTCATCGGACCGATCACGCGATCCAGATTTCGTGTCTTGGCCCAGTCTTCGACGATGCGGAACATCAGATCCACAACTTGCTGATCGTCAATCGACTCGAAAAACCCGAAAAACGCCGCGTTTTCGCCGGAATGTTGGATGTAGGAATTGCTTTTGATGACGGCTACGCGTCCGACCACAATCCCATCACGCTCAGCCAAAAAGTAGTCGGCTTCGGCGTTATTGAAAAAAGGATGCTTCTCACGATCGAGAAGATCCTTGATCATCATGCGAAGCGGCGGTACCCAATGCGTGTCAGTTGCATACAACGTATATGGGAATTCAACAAAGGTGTTGAGTTCCGCTTTCGTTGAAACGACACGTATTCCGTTCATTCGTCGTGCGAAACGAGTTCTTTCAGGGAGCGACCATTCGAATCGATGAGGCCATGCTTGATGCCGACCTTACGGAATGCTTCAAGAATGAAATCGAGTTGGTCGTTGGTGTGTGTGGCGGAATAGCTGGTGCGGACGAGGCTAAATCCGTGAGGAACCGCAGGTGGTACCACGGCATTCACATAGACGCCGGCTTCGAACAAATCGCGCCAGAACGTGAAGCAATCCATCATTTCACCAACCACGACAGGAATGATCGGGGTTTGGCTGGTGAGGACATTGAAACCGAGTGTACGAAGTCCGGTGCGCATATAGTGGGAAATCTCTTCGAGGCGGGCCAAACGCCAAGGTTCTTCCTGCAGAATTTCCAAAGCTTTCAAGACGGTCGCCACATTCGCGGGCGGCATGGATGCGCTGAAAATATGTGCTGGGGAATGGTGTCGGACGTATTCGATCACTTTTTTCTCGCCGACGAGGAACCCGCCAAGCGATGCGAAGGATTTCGAGAAGGTGCCGGATACGAGATCTACTTGATCGAGCATGCCGAAAACGGATGCGGAACCACGTCCCCCATCCCCGATCACACCAACCGCATGGGCATCGTCCAAATACAGACGCGCATTGAATTCTTTGGCGAGGGCGATCAATTCAGGAATCTTTGCTAAGGTTCCAGACATCGAGAACACACCATCGCTGATGATGATTTTGCCGACATCCCCTGTTTCACGCTCCAACAAGGTGCGCAAATGCGCCATGTCGTTGTGACGGAACCGCACGGTTTTCGCTGTAGAACATTGAGTTCCGACCACGATGCACGCATGATTGTCTTTGTCGGAGAAAATGACATCATTCCGAGTAGCCAACGTCTGGATGGAGCCTTCGTTGGTCTGATACCCGGTACTGAACAACACGCACGCCTCTTTCTGCATGAATGCGGCGAGCTTGTCTTCCAATTCGAGGTGGATGTCGAGGGTGCCGTTCAGGTAGCGGGAGCCGGTACAACCGGTTCCATACTTCAGGATGGCGCCACGGGCCGCTTCCAACACACGGTCGTCGTTGGTCAGACCGAGGTAATTGTTTGAGCCGGCCATGATCACGGACTTGCCTTCGATCACGACAACGGTGCCGTCAGTCGCTTGAAGCGGCTTGAAATATGGATACAAGCCCAATGCTTTCACTTCGTCGGCTTTCGTGAAATCAAAGGCTTTTTGAAAAATATCTGATGTAGGGTTGGACATCCCGGGGTAATCTTATGATAAACTGAGGAACAATTTGGCAATATATGGAGATAACGGCTCCATTCAAACGGATTGAGGGGTACTGCGACGGATAACCTCTTGCAAATATTGAATGTATTGTGATGCGATCACGTTCCAATCGAACCGTTCTGTCACAAACGCAAGGGCACGTTCACGTTGCGGTTCTGCTTCAGACAGCAACATCTGCCGGATTCGCTCGACCCAAGCCGACACATCAGCGACCGGAACCTTGTATCCGTTCTCCCCATCCCAAATCACATCCCGAATGCCTTCCAAATCCGATCCGATGGCGGGAAGTCCGGCGGCATTGGCTTCCAAGAGAACAATTCCGAAGCCTTCCATGTCACCTGGAACCGGAATATTCGGCATGATGAACACATCGCTCGCGGCATACGCGGCTTTCAATATGGCATCGGGTTGACGACCTAATAAAATCAAACGATCATTGGCCAATCGTGAGACCGCGGCCATTTCGGGTCCGTCGCCCAATACGATATAGACCACATCCTCATCCAATTTGGGAAGAACGTTTTCGATGAACCAAGCATGACCTTTCCGGCGGACCATTCGTCCGACCGACAACAGCCATTTCTTGTTCGTGATGTCGGTGGATGTGAGCGATTGAATGAGCAAACGGGCATCTTCTTTCGGAATGACGATTCCCGATGGATCTGGCACGAATCCATTCGGCAGCGCCACTCCTTTCCCCGGATCCATTCCTCTCTCGATACAGGCTTCGCGCGTGGCTTGGCTCACCGAAATCACACCATCCAGCGCCTTGAAGATTCTCGGCACAACGTTTTGATACAGCGGATTGGGCAAGGTCACATCCTGACCATGATTGATGGTGACCAGTGGCGCATGAAGTCGTTTCCGCAAAGGAACAGCCAAGGATGCTGTCACCATCGAGGAAAAAAGGACCACATCCGGTTTCATGCGATCAACCAATACAGGTAATTGGGTGTAAAGACCGGTCATGAAACGAGCCGTGTTCCACACGATCGATTTCCATTGAGATTCCAATATCCGGGTTTGAACAGTGACGGTCGGATTCGCATGAAGCGCATTCACCAATTGCAGGCTCACACGTTGCATCCCCCCCATATTGTCCATGGGTGCGTCCACATTTGGGTGGGAATGGGAAATGTACAGGATCTTCAAGAGCGGAGGACGCGTTCGTACTCGGAAACCAGGCCGCCCATGATCGCATCCCACGTGAATCCGAGGGCGAAATTCCGAGCATTGGCCGACATCCGCATTCGAGTGTCGTTGTCTTGAACCAAGACGCTGATCATCCGTGCGAATTCATTCACATCACGGGGCGGGATGAGGTAACCGGTTTCATCATGAGTAACCAAGGATCGGTTTCCGGTGGCATTGGCCACAACGGCGGGAAGTCCGCAGGCCAAGGCTTCGAGCGTGACGTTACCGAATGTTTCGGTAGTGGATGGAAACAAGAAAATATCGCTGCTGGCATACCCCATAGCGAGGTCGTCACCACTTAAAAATCCTGCGAATATCGTATCGGGAAGCGCGGATTTGAGGTCGTGGATAGCAGGTCCGTCGCCAATGATCATCGTTTTCACGCGCGGACATTCGGCATGCAATTTCTGATAAGTCTCGATCACCGATTCCAAGTCTTTTTCCCAAACGAGACGGGAGACAAAGGTGACCAACACATCCTCATCCGCCACACCCAACACACGCCGCCAAGGAAGATTTCGTTTTTCCGGCGTGAAGCGGGTCGTATCCACACCTCTCGCCCAAATCTTGATGTTCTGATCGATGCCGTAGGCGGCCAATGTCTCTGCCATTGAGGTGCTCGGCACAAACACGGCACGAGCACTGCCATAAAACCAGCGCAAAAGCATCCAGATGAGCGGTATAGTCCACTCCAGTTTGTAATACCCCATGTAACTCGTGAAATGGGTATGGTAGGATGCGACAACAGGAATTTCTCGAGGCTTAGCCCAGAAAATGAGTTGAATCGCGGCCACATCCGGCGTGGCGAGATGGATCAGATCGGGCTTGAACTCTTTCAAAGCTTCGTAAGCATTCGGTCCCATGCCCCACGTGATTCGATACTCGGGTCGACCCGGCATCTTGAAGGATGGAACCGCCACCATATTGCCCACATGTTTGATGGGCGGATTCTCGATTTCAGGGGCCAGAATCAGGACCTCATGTCCTTGATCCAGTAAATAACGAACCAACCGGTTGAGCGTGAGCGCCACGCCATCCGCCACGTGATGGTAATTGCCCGTTGCCAGTGCGATTCGCATCAGAGCCCGTGAATTGTTTGTATTTTCCGCATATAGCATCAAAATATACCGAGTTTTTCATGAAAGCCTTTGTAACCGGTGGCACCGGATTTATTGGAAGTCACCTGGTCGACACCCTGCTTCAAAACGACGGTATGGAGGTTCGTTGCTTGGTTCGATCCAATGAGAAATGGCTCAAAGGAAAACCGTACGAGCTCGTCAAGGGCGACTTGCACGATCTCACGATTCTAAAGGAATCATTGAAGGGAGTGGACGTGCTTTATCACAATGCCGGAGTTGTGAAAGCGCGCGATTCACGTGATTTCGAGCGGGCGAATGTCGAAGCCACCGAAAACATCATCCGAGTGGCCCGCAAATGCGATGTGCCGAAAATCGTGATCCTGTCTTCGCTCGCGGCTGTGGGTCCGTCTGATGGACAGATATTGAATGAATCCTCACCAATGAAACCTGTAAGCCGCTATGGGTTATCCAAAATGAGAATGGAAGAGATGATCCATCGAATCGGATGCGAAGCGGATTCAATCACGATCCTGCGTCCCGCTGCGGTTTATGGACCCCGTGAAGAGGACATCTACACGTTTTTCAAGACGGCATCCCGTGGATTTTGTCCGATGATCGGCGACGGATACACGAACGAAGTCTCTCTGGTGCATGTGAATGACGTGGTTTCGGCCATCATCGCCGCAGGCACATACGAACACCGGGGGATCGACACGTTCTTCATTGGAAGCGAACGCGGTTACACCTGGAATGAAATCCGCGATGCGACGGCTCTCGCTTTGGGACGTAAGTTGACGACCATCCGCATCCCGCCCGGAATCGTTCGGAATGTGGGATCTCTGATGGAAGACATCGGTGGATTGTTCGGCAATTACCCGGTGATCAACCGCGACAAAGCAAATGAATTGGTCAAAGAATGGAACTGTTCGGTCGATAAAGCGGTCCGTTTGCTCGGATTCCGCCAACACGTCGGACTACAAACTGGAATTGAACAAACCATCACATGGTATCGAAATCACAACTGGCTCTGATTCTGACGCTCGCCGTTCCGGCGATGCTGTTTTCCCAACCCGGCTCGATCCGGCTCGACGAACCCACCCTGCAACGTATTCCGGGTATTGTGGCTGCCACGGCAAGTTCCACACATTTGTATGTACTTTCCGAGGATGTGGGGATGGTGGTGTACCGAACCCGTCCCGATACGCTGCAATGGCTGTTCACATCCGACGGCATGACCAACCGAGGCACGCAATTGTCTGCCGATTCCCGCTTCGCGTACCTGTTCGGATCGGATAACCGAGTAAGCATTCTCGAACCCACATCCTTGCAAGGGGTGTACACGTCAGTCTACCTCCCATCCACACCAAAATTCGCTGTCCGGTTTGGCACCACATTGTTTGTGAATGCGGATAATGGTGCCATGTATGGCATTCCGCTATCGAAACCTGCGGATGCGGAACGATACGACACATTGGGAATCGATGGATTTCAAGCAAGCGGAACGACTCACATGATCGGTTTCTCGCGTCAGATCTTGGTTGTCTCCGGACGTCAATTGCATTTTCTGGATGTCATAGGCAACCAACTCCGTTTGGCCGATGCGCAGCGACTGCAACAAGAAGTGACTCGCTTGTATGATCTAAACGGCATTCTCTTCGCATCCAATTCGAAAGGTGAATTGTTTGAAGTGAGAAGCGGCGGATCGTTGAGGAAAGTGCTGGATGTCCGTGAACCCATTGAATCGGTACATCAACAAGGAAATCATTATTTCATCCGCGCCATGAACGGAAAGGCTTGGGTGATCCATACCGACGGACGGACAATCGCACAACGCCCAAATCCCGAATCCGGAAATCATATCGCATTGGTCAATAACCGCATCTGGATGTCAAATTTTGAACAATTCGGCCGTGTCGCCGTCACTGAAACAGGCGCTGAACGTCCCGCATCCACCACATTGAAGATCAAGCCGATTCAAAATCAGATTCTCTTGCAAACTCGTCCTCTTCTGATTGCCTTGGAATTGGATGGTACCTATTCCGCATCTGTCCGTTTCGATGCGAAAAGCGAGACCGCAACACCACTTGTTCGCGGAAACGGACTCTTCTGGCAACCCGCCCAAGGGCAAAGCGGCCCGCATCACATTACCGTAACGGCGATCTCAGCGAATGGCCAACGGGACTCGACCAGGTTCATGGTGGATGTTCGCACATTCAATCAACCACCACGATTTAACCCATTGCGTCCCATAACGATTCCGGTCGGAGAAGCATATCAATTACCAATTCGAGCGATCGATCCCGACGGACTTTCCCAAGATCATGTGAGGTATATCGCGCACGATCTGCCGAGTGGTTCCACCCTTAGCGAGCGCAATGGTTTGTTCAACTGGACGCCCGACCTCCGCCAAGTCGGCGTGCATCGATTTCGTGTAGTTGCAAGTGATGCGAGCGGCGCGAGCGCGGAGATCCAGGTGCAAATCACAGTCCGTTCAATCGATACCGACAATCGATGAGGGTTGACGATCTGCTGGATTGGTATGCAACCGCGAAACGGAATCTTCCTTGGCGTCGCACCACCGATCCGTATTCGATCTGGATTTCGGAAGTGATGTCGCAGCAAACCCGCATCGACACGGTCATCCCCTATTATGAACGATTTCTGACCCGGTTTCCGGATGTGTGCTCTTTAGCGAACGCATCCCAAGAAGATGTTCTGAAAATCTGGGAAGGTCTGGGCTATTACAGCCGTGGACGAAACCTGCATCATGCCGCCAAACAGATCTGTTTTGAGCACAAAGGGGTAGTTCCATCCGATTATGAGGCGTTTCGCGCGCTGAAAGGCGTGGGTCCGTATACCGCCGCCGCGGTGCTCAGCATCGCATTCAAGAAGCCATTCGCGGTGTTGGATGGAAATGTGATGCGTGTGATTTCCCGTGTGATGGGGATGTCTGATGACATCCGACTCTCATCCACCCGCGACCAATTGCAGCGCATCGCGGATGAATGGATTCCCACATCCTATCCGGCGGATTTCAATCAGGCGATCATGGAACTGGGCTCAACGGTCTGCACACCACGGAAACCATTGTGTGAATCGTGTCCGATTTCGCAGGATTGTGTGGCGTATGCCTCGGGCAATCCGGAGCAATTTCCTTACAAATCACCCAAAGCGGCAGTTCCCCATCATCACATCGTCGTCGGAATTCTTGTGGATGCGGATGGGCACGTATTGATCGCCCGCAGACCGGATGACGTGATGCTTGGCGGATTATGGGAATTCCCCGGCGGGAAAGTGGAAGCCGGTGAGACGAATGAAGTCGCTCTTCAGCGCGAATTGCTGGAAGAGTTGGGCGTGCGGATAGGGGACATCCGACATTTCCATACCCTCAAACACGCGTACAGCCATTTCAAGATCACGATGAATGCCTATACGGCGAAGATCGTGGAAGGAATTCCGAATCCATTGTCCAGCAAGGAATTGAAATGGGTGTCGATACATGAATTATCCGATTATCCATTCCCGAAAGCGAACCGAACTCTCACTCGAGCCTTGCAGCATGAGCGACCTTAAGCGCTGGATGGATGAGTTGGTGGCGAAAGTGGAAGTGCCGAGCTACATCGATACCGATCCCGTGATGTTTATGCATGCGTATGACGAGACGGAAGACCGTCTCATCGCCGCGTTCTTCGCCGCAATCCTCGCTTGGGGGCGACGCGACATTGTGATACGCAAAGTGGCTGAACTGCTTGAGCGGATGGGCACGTCGCCCGCATCCTTCATCAAAACCTATCCCGAAGCCGGTTCTACCGCGTTCACAGGCTGGAAACATAGAACCTTCACCGCAGACGACATCCATTGGCTGTGTCTTTCCCTACGCCGCGGATACGACACCCATCCCCGCTTCGAAGACCAATGGCTCGCTGCATTCTCCCGAGCGAAAAATGAGCAGCGCTTATTGATGGGCGTGTTTCATGAGCAATTCTTTGCACGCATCCCTGAAGCGCCGCATCGGGTCAAAAAACACCTGTCCAACAATCAGAACGGTGGTTCCTGCAAACGCTTATATCTGTTTTTGCGCTGGACCATGCGTCGCGATTCCTGCGTTGACATGCCCCTGATGGCGTTCATGCCCCTATCCGAGCTATATATCCCTCTGGATGTGCATGTGGGTCGATATGCCCGTAAATACGGACTGCTGACCCGAACGCAAGACGATTGGCGCAGCGTGGTCGAACTCACGGATAAGCTGAAAGAATTCGACCCCGAAGATCCCGCCAAATACGATTATGCCTTATTCGGACTCGGAATCATTCCTGAAGAGTCAGCCACCGATCCGTGACCCGCTCGATTTCGGCTTCCAAATCCTTATACGATTTCACCTTATGCGGATAATCGGGTAGCGAAAACACCAACGGATCGGCCAATTCAGCTTCCAAGCGGATTTTCTGTTTCTCGAGATCGTTAATGCGATTTTCGAGTTTTTTTAATTCGTTGTTTTCGGTTTTCTGTTTTCGGTTTTCAGTTGGGGCAACCACCTCTTTCTTTTTGACATCACGACCAGGTTCTTTGGCGAGTTCGGCATCACCTGAAGCGGATTTTCCTACCATGGATTGTGTCTTCCACAGATAGTAGTCGAAGCCGCCATCATACTCTTCAACGCGTCCGTTGCCGGTACGCCATACTTTCGTGGCGAATTGTTCGATGAAATAGCGATCGTGCGATACGACCAGCAAGGTTCCCTCCCATGATTTGAGAGCTTGCACCAACACATCTTTCGATGCGATGTCCAAGTGGTTGGTCGGTTCATCGAGCACAAGGAAGTTCATTGGCTCCAGGAGCGTCCTGGCAAGGGCCACACGGCTCCGCTCTCCCCCGCTCAACACCTTGATCGGTTTGAAGACATCGTCGCCTGTGAAGAGGAAATTCCCTAGTAAGGTGCGGATTAAACGGCGCGAATCGGCCGATTTGGCCACGGCTTCCATCGATTCGAGAATCGTGATGTCGGTTTGAAGCACTTCGGCCAAGTGCTGGGCAAAGAATCCGGTGAGAACGTTGTGTCCGATTGCCCGTTTTCCACCAAACGGTTCGATGCCATCCAGGATGCGGGCGAGTGTGGATTTACCGGATCCGTTCGGACCGATGAGCGCGATTTTGTCACCCCGATTGATGTGCAGATCCTGACCGGATGTGAACACGGTCACATCATCATATTGCTTTTTGAGATTCGTGACGGTCATGATCACATTTCCGGCACGAGGTGGATTCGGAAACTTGAAATTCACCGCGGCATTGTCCCCTTCCGGTGCTTCAACTCGTTCCAACTTCTCCAACTGTTTCACACGGCTTTGCGCTTGCTTGGCTTTGGTCGCTTTGGCCTTGAACCGCTCGATGAACCGCTCGGTATCGGCGATTTTCTTCTGTTGATTGTCATAGGCGTTCTGCTGAAGCTCGATCATCTCCTCGCGCTGAACCAAGTACTTCTCATAGTTTCCGGTGTAGGAATAGATGCGGGAATTGCGAAGCTCGGCGATGCGGTTCACCATCTTATCGATGAAATAGCGGTCGTGAGAGACAATCACTACGGCTCCATCATACGCCGACAAGTATTTCTGCAGCCATTCGATGGTGTCGATGTCCAAGTGGTTGGTAGGTTCATCCAACAGAAGAACATCCGGCTTTTTCAGAAGCAATTGGGCCAAAAGCACCCGCATCCGCCATCCACCTGAAAAGTTGGAAATCGGTTCTTTTTGAGCAGATTCGGCGAATCCGAGTCCGGCAAGTACTTCGGAGGCTTTCGCTTCGATACGATCCCCATCCAAAAGGAAGAACCGCTGTTGCACGCGCTCGAGGTCTTCCAGGAGTTTCATGTAGGCATCAGACTCGTAATCGGTGCGGGTGGCAAGTTCATGACCGATGAAATCGAGCTTCTTTTCCAACGCCAGCACTTCGGTGAAGGCTTGCATGGCAAGCTCGCGCACGGTCATGTCCAAACTCACTTCAAGCACATCCTGCTCAAGAAAGCCGACAGTTGAACTGGATACAAGTTCCACAGAACCCTCTTCCGGCTTGAATTTGCCCGATATGAGGCGCAAAAGCGTGGTTTTACCAGCACCATTGGGGCCGATGAGTCCAACACGATCGCCCTTCACAACCTGAAGATTCAAGTTTGAAAAGATCGAGCGACTTCCTAGAAAAAACGTTATATTTACGAGGCTAAGCATATAAAAAAGTATAGCCTCAAATTTACCAAACCTTATCGGATTTATGATCGGCATAAAAATCAAAGACAACGAAAGCATCGACCGCGCAATCAACCGCTTCAAAAAAATGATGACCCGTTCGCGTATCCTGATGGATTACAAAGAGCGTCAACAGTTTCTCAAGCCTTCTGAAGAGAAGCGCGAGCAGATGAAGAAAAGCGTGCGCGAAGAGCGTCGTCGTCAGCGCGAAGATTATTGATCCTTGCCTGCTGAGTTTCCAATCCAAGCCGTGTCGGGCAACTGACATGGCTTTTTTTTTATTTTATTTGTTAGTCGTTTGTTGTTTGTGGTTAGTTGTAGTTCGAAACAGTAAAATTGGACTAGTCTCCCCTACTCACGACTCACGACTCACGATTTACGATTTACGACTTACAACAAACCACTAACAACAAACAAAGATGAAAGCACTTATCCTCCTCTTAGTCCTGATCGTATCCTGCTCCCCCGCTGAAAAGCAAATGGCTTGGGAATCGTTTGGAGCAGAGATTACCCCTTTGAAAGCGACACCTGTGTCGGAGGTGATCGATCTGTTTGAATTGGATGTGGAATCGAAATTCAAAATATCGGGTGAATTGAAAGAAGTTTGCGCCTCGAAAGGATGCTGGACCATCATCGAGGCCGATGACGGACGCCTCGTGCGGGTCACCTTCAAAGATTATGGCTTTTTCTTGCCATTGGATGCGGCCGGTCGCACCGTGATCGCCGAAGGCGTTGGTTTCAAAAAGGTCACTTCGGTCGACGATCTTCGCCACTATGCTCTGGATGCGAAAAAAACGGAAGACGAGATCACCGCCATCACCGAACCGAAAACCGAGTATCTGTTTGAAGCGGCTGGAGTGTTGCTGAACTGATGCGGATTGTCGTCCTCATACTCGGCGTTACGATCGCCGCTTTCGGCTTCTACGCTTGTTCGGAAACGCCGTCGCATGTTCCCGCAACCGATTTACGGGCTGCAATGCAAGAACGGATGACCGATATCAAGCGCATCAAGGCCGCGCTAGAAGCCGGGAAACCGCTTGTGGAGCATCCATTGACCTCGTTTGCCGGACTCCCCCACTCCGAGTTTGTAGATGGTGTGGAGGAGTATCAGGATGCGCTGGCCGGCTTCGATCAACTGTATGCCGGCTTATTTACAGCAGCCGATCCGCAAGCCCATTTCAAGATCATTGTCACGTCTTGCGAATCGTGCCACATGCAAATTTGTCCCGGTCCCTTGAGAGGCATCAGGAACTTGAATCAAAACGCTCTGAACCAGCTTACGAATGGCACTGGAAATGTGCCTTCTGAGGTCACAACACCTCCGAATCCGAACTGAAACGCTTTGTTCGGCTCGGTCTGCAGACGAATACCTGGTATGATATAGGCGCTGATATCGTCGCCTCCGAAAAAGATCATCGAATCGAACACGAACGTACCGTTGCGAGTGACCTTGTTCATACCTGCAAATGACAATACTGCCCGGCTAAACGACTCTCCCTGACCTCCTATATAGGCATAACCCGCAGATGTTGTGAAGTTGGCCGTGCGATCGCCCATGGTATAAGACGCGTAAGGAAGAATTCCGCCACCTCCGGCCTGCCAAATCGTGCCACCACCGAGCACACCGATTGCGGCGCTACGACGTTCGCCGAGATCAAAGGTGCGTTTTACCGACAAGATCACAGGTGATGCCCACCAGGTTGTCATCAAACCTAAGCTCAGGTTGTCTCTTACACCAAATTGAATATCGGGACCTGCGATCGTCCAGTTGATATAACTTTCACCTTCCCGGATCGGAATTCCGTTCGTAGTAATGAAATATCGAGTCGCAAACAGATCCTGATGCTGGTCGTCGCCTAATTCAAAATCCCGGATGGATTTGATGGAATATTTGGGAAGTGCGATATCACCACGATCGGTGGTTCTTAGTATGACTTCACGGGGGTCGCTGCTTACGATTTTTCCGGTGAAGCGAGTACCATCGGTCATTTCAATGACGACCTCTTTTTCAGGGTCGAATTCTTGAGAGTGACCAACTAGTGGTAGAGACAAAATCAGCGAGATTAGAACAACAAGGGTTTTCATGATCAATGGTTTAGGTGAAAGGATGTACTTTGATTCCATATCCTTCTACAAATGAATTTACACACAGTTTCTACCATATTCATGTTACTCGCGGCTTGTGGCGCAACGCCATCCGCGAATCGGATCGATCCACCTTTGCGACCCTCCTCAATCGGTATTTCAGGAGATCCAGCGGATACGATCACATCCCCCATCCCATTGATTTTTCTGGGAGGTGGCTCCACAGATCAGGATAATGCCATGACCCGCTTCCTTCAAGCCGCAAACGGCGGGGATGTGAGTGTGATCCGGGCCTCCGGCTCAACCGGATACAATGACTACATGATGGAGTTGGCGGATATCCATTCGGCGGAATCGTTTCTCATCACGAGTCGCGATGCGGCGTCTAACACCACGACGAACCAACTGATATCCTTTTCGGAAGCCTTGTTTGTTGCTGGAGGCGACCAGTGGAATTATGCGATGCATTGGAGCGAAACACCTCTAGACGCGACCATTCGGGGCTTGAAAGACGTGAAACGCATCCCATTCGGTGGAACCAGCGCAGGTGCCATGATATGGGGCGGGCGATTCTTCGACGCTCGAAACGGAACCATTTCCAGTGCCGAGGCCTTGGCCAATCCGTTCGATGAGAAACTGAGTTTGAGTCCGGGCCTGTTCGGATCGGCACCCATCCTGCGGAACTTCATCATCGACACCCATTTTTCGGAGCGCGACCGCGAAGGCCGGCTGATGTCGTTCATGGCAAGAGGCAGAACGATTAATTATTCACCCGGTGGCATTGCGATCGACGAAAAAACCGCGTTTGTGATTGATGAGGATGGAATCGGAACGGCGTATGGCCTAGGATTTGTGTGGATCTATCTGCCGGATGAAGCCCTTGGCGGACCCGAAACCCTTGCTGCGGCTACGCCACTCACTTGGAACAGAGGTGGCCGTGCTGTACGCGTCTGGAAACTATCCAGCGGCGACCGTTTCGATCTAAACTCGCTTCAGACCTTGGATCGACCATCCGGATATTATGCCTTCGTCGTGAACGGCCAGTTTACCATCACCGCAGACAATGAGTGATCACCAGCGATTGAAGAACCAGATCACTTTCGCAGAAACCGATGTGAAACGTGGCTGATCCAACACGTTCTTGAAATTTTCAGCGTACGCTAGCGAGACATCCTGACTGTTTGCGGTCAAATTTGTTTTTGCGTTCAAGTTCAGATAACTGCCCGGCGCGAACTGGAATTGATAGTTGAAATCAACCGACAGGAAATTGAAGTTGGTCTGAGGGGAATTGGTTGGGAGTGTGGTGGTCGGTGTTAGAGAGCGGTCGGTGCCGAGCGAGTAAAAACGGTGGTAACTCACACGGCTCCAATTGTGATAGACCCTAAGATTCGCGCTCTGTTTCACGCTGATCGTGTAGTTCATCGTCATGCTGTTGTTCAAGCGTCGGATGTCGCGTTGACCGATGAGTACGTCCCCATTCACAAGATTACCTCCGAATCCGCCACGAGCGTTCAGGCTGATGTTCCGGTCGATCTGATGGGAGATGTTCAATCGGTCCGAGAGTCGCAAGCGGGTGCTGAGCGATGTTTCAAGAATATGCTGCTTCCATTCAGGAATAAATCCATACCGGTGGTTGATGTTCAACCGCACCATTTTACGATCGTCGGTGGTTAAGCCGGTACCTGTCATCCACATGCCGGGTCGATGTAAGATGTAGCCGGATTGACGAGCATCATAGAAATCATTTTGTCCCCATGGGCGAGTCCAAATCCATCCGAACATGTTGTAATTGTTCTTTGACCGCCCCCATCCGCCTAGCTCCACGCCATACTGGTTGAACGTAAATTCGTTGAGTCGATGATCCAGGTCCATCTCAATCCATGCTTCCGTGGATTGATACATCCCGATACCTTCCGGACGCTTATACCTGACATTGAACTCTTGGCGTATATAGTTCGGTGCGTTCTGAAATCCGAAATCATTGATGTTGTAATCTTGGGATGTCACATCCAGCTCGTATTCGGAAGTAAAGGTTCCGCTGATCTTACCAACTTCGAGCTCGCCTCGAAATCCGTTTCCACCATATGCACCATTATCGGTGACGCTTGACATGAATCCGTTCAGTTGCAATGCATAGGTGTTCGACTTATCAAAAAGCTCCATCGAGGCGTTGGTGACGTTCGCTTTGCGGAGTCCGTCGCCTCTCCACACATTCGTGTTTAGAATTCCGATACGGTTTCGTCCTGCGAAAATGCGGTCGACAGATAGGATATTGAAGTTCATCCATGGGTCGACCCGTCGATCTTCCGTGTTTCCGAGGGAGTCGGTGAAACTGGCGTGGGTTGGTCTGGTCACCGCATTCAAAAAGCCGACACCAACTCCATTCGATGCGCGACCAGTGATCTTGAACGCATTCAGCAAGGCCGGATTCTCGTTTCGCTCGCGTATGGTTTCACCTGGACGCACCACCGCGCTGGCCGATCGAACCGATTCACCGATACGACGTGAGTAAAACAGATTTCCACGATCAAACAATTCCGTGCCTTCAGTGAAAAAAGGCCTGTTTTCTTGATATCGCACATCAAATGGCGACAGATTCAGAATCACATCATCGCTTTGCACTTGGCTGAAATCCGGTACCAATGTGAGATCCAATGTGAATGCCTCATTGATGCCATAGCGCAAATCCGTACCGAAATTATATCCTAAAGAGGAACTGGTTGATCCGTAACTGGATCGGACAGCCGACGCATATGGATACAACTCCAAACGCAGCGGTGGTTTCACATTCCGAATTCCGGTCAATGTGCCGAATTGGTTCAGAAGCCCAGATACTTTCTCATCAAACGGCACGCTGAAACTCTCCTCATTGTGGCGTTTGTTCACCCGATAAAGTAAGAATCCCCATTCTTGAACGGCCACAGCGGGAAATCGGATCGCGGCAAATGGAATCTTCATTTCAACAATCCATCCGAATTCATCGATGGATACCGCACTCTCCCATACTGCGTTCCAACCCGGATCCTCATTTCCGTTTCCTGAAAACAGGATGTCGGTTTGAACACCCGAAGACGAGACAAAAAAACCGTAGCCGGTTTGGGCTTTTTTGTAGGGATCCACTGCGATCGCAACCACATCAGCCACCGCATTCATTCCGTCTCTAGGCGTGAGTTCACGTGGAATAAGACGCGGTTCATCGTCATACATGCGAATGGCGAAGTAAACTGCCGAATCATCATAATAAATCGCGTATTCGGTATCGTATCGTGAGGGTTCACCATAGTTGGGCTTGACTTGGCGAAACCGTTGACGCACCACGTCAGGATGGGATTTCCAAACCGATTCATCCAAAACACCATCGATCTTGATCGTTGCGTCGTCACTCAAACGAAACGCTTGCGATGTGTAGCTTCGATCTGTACCCCTAGTGGGTACAGGGGTATCGGCAATGGAACCTGAAAGACCCGTTACCAGAGCGACGAAAACAATAGGAGACATGGAGATACAGATAGATATGAGAAGAGCAAGAAAGTTACCAAAGCAACGACATCTCCTATCGTTAGGTTTCGATCCCTAACCTCATTCACATGTAAAAAATTGCTCAGATCGCCTTGACAATGTCCTTCAGGCTTTTACCGGGCACAACCACTTGCCCGAATCCGGAGCGTTTCGCTTCTTTGACCCGACGTTCAAGCATTGGCACAGCACGGACTTCGCCTCCCAATCCCACTTCACCGATGTAGACACTCCCTTTTTTCAGAGGTTGATCCATCCAGGCGGAAACCAAGGCCATGCATATGGCTAGATCAAGGGATGGATCTTGAATTTTGAGACCACCCACCACATTCACAAAGACATCTTTTTGGGTGAAGGCGATCTTCACACGCTGCTCTAGTACAGCGATGAGCATTTGCACGCGCTTCTGGTCGATACCTGTCGCGGTTCTCTGAGGCGTGGCATAGGTAGCGGATGTGACCAGTGCTTGGACTTCGATCACCAACGGCCGGGTTCCTTCCAGCACCACACTCAAAGCCGTTCCACTCGTATCGGGATTGTAATCGGCCAGAAAGATGTCGGATGGTTGATCCACATCCACCAGCCCACCTTCATCCATCCGGAACACACCGATTTCGCCAGAAGGACCGAACCGGTTTTTGGATGTTCGAAGCAGACGGTACATCGCGTGTCCGTCGCCTTCGAACTGGATGACGGCATCCACCATATGTTCGAGCACGCGCGGACCGGCCAATTCACCATCTTTTGTGACATGACCGATAATGAGTACCGTGATTCCTTGTTGTTTCGCGATGCGTTGCAATACGGCGGCTGATTCACGGATTTGAGTGACAGAGCCTGGCAACGGATCCAAATCCGATCGATAGACGGTCTGGATGGAATCAATGATGAGGACATCCGGCGGATCGACTTTCACAATTTCGGCCAGTTGCAGCATGTCTGTTTCGTGTGAAAGCAGGATTCGGTTCGCCGACATCCCCAAACGGTCGGCCCGTTGCCGCAACTGAGCGCCACTCTCCTCCCCGCTGATATACCAAACCGACACGTCCGACAGATGCGACGCCACTTGAAGCGCGAGCGTACTTTTGCCGATTCCAGGGTCGCCTCCCAATAAGACGAACGATCCCCTCACCAAGCCGCCTCCCAGCACCCGATCGAGCTCCGCCGAGCCCGTACTCCAACGCTTGGCTTCATCCGGCGCCACGTCAGACAAACGCACAGGTCGCTTCGACTCTCCCGAGCCCGTCTTGGCTTTGTGATCCACACCCTTGGCCGCAACCACATGCTCCTCAAACGTGTTCCAAGCCTCGCAGGATGGACATTTTCCCAACCACTTGGCCGATTCATACCCGCATGCGGTGCAATAATGAACGCGTTTAGCCTTCGCCATGCTCGGGTTTGGTTCTAAAATTGAACAGTCGATTCGCCGGATTCACATACCACGACAGTACCAACATCCCCAACCCGATGCTTAGATAAAACGTGAGTACCCGCCATACGAAAATGGCAATACCAATGAACTGAGGTCGGTCGAATAACGGACCCTGAAACAAGGCGAACAATCCTTCCACGCCACCACTTCCACCGGGAGTAGGCATGAAAAATCCGGCCAAGGTCATTCCGACGGAACGGACATAGGACAGCAACACATCCGCCGGAAGAAAACTCAACACCACAATGGTTGGAACGGCGAATTTCGTGATCCATCCCAACGTGGAAATGAAAAAGGCTTTCAAAATGAACGATGGTGGTTTGTTGTTGAGCTCTTGTGAAAATCCAACCAGGCGGTCCAATTCATTCATCACGGTTTGGCGGATCCGATTCAGGAACGGCAATCTCGTTACGTAATCAAACACAACTCGAAGTACGTTCGGATTCCTCAGAATTCCATATGCCAATAGGAAGGCATACACCATCATGAACCCGAAGGCCACCATCAGTGCTCCGGTTCCTAGTGCCCCGGCTCCATCGGGAATGATTTCATAATAGAAACCTGCGACAATGAGAATGGGGATGATGGCTACATATAGAAGTTGATCCAACAACAAGGAATACAACATGATGGCACCGGATTTTCCAAGGGATATGCCTTCTTTGGTCATCACATAGGTGGCCACAGGGGCTCCGCCGATGGTGGATGGAGTGATCGCGCTGGCCAAATCCCAGAACAGCACGATTCGGAAGGATGCGGCCCAACTCAGGGTTTTATCGGCTAGGAAGCGGATTTTCATGGCTGAAAACCAGATGCGCATCATGGCCACGACAAAGGCGATGGCCAATCCGGGCAAACGCTTGAGTTTGAGGTGTTGCAGGCCATCGGGCGTCCAGGTCCACCAAATCACCAAGGCCATGCTCAACACGCTCAACCCGATGGAAAACCATAGGTAGCGTTTCGAAAACAGTCCACGTGGATCTGTGGTTGAGAATATGGAGGATGTAGCCTTAGACAATGGTGATCGAGACCGTAGTGAATCGACTTTACGGAATGTTCACAAGATAACCGAATCCAGTCGCTCTTTTACGGAACGATAGTCGGCCAAAAACCGCATGATAATGTCACGAGCCGAGGGAATATCTTTAATCATTCCGGAAATCTGACCAATCTCGAACTCGCCTTCATCCAGATTCCCTTCGAAGATGCCTTTACGAGCTCGGCCACGTCCCAATAAGTCTTTCAGATGGTCGGATGTGGCGCCTTCTTCTTCCATCGCCTTAACGGCTTCGTAGAATGGCGTTTTCAGGAGCCGGGTAGGTACGAGAGATTTCAGGACGAGGGCGGTGTCCCCATCCCCGGCTTGCACGGCCAATTGCTTATAGGTGTCGTGCGCCGAGCTTTCTTGGCAAACCGCGAACCGTGTGCCGACTTGCACCGCGCTAGCGCCAAGGGCAAGGGCGGCGGCCATGGCACGTCCGTCACCAATGCCACCTGCGGCGATCACGGGAACACGATCTTCGACCGCATCGACCACTTGCGGAACCAGACACATCGTGGTGATTTCATCACGGCCGTTATGTCCGCCCGCTTCGAATCCTTCGGCAACAACAACATCCACGCCACGATCGACCGCTTTTTTCGCTTGGGTCACATTGGAAACCACATGGGCGACCTGAATGCCTCGATCCTTCAAAATGGCGGTGAACGTCCCAGGATTGCCGGCCGATGTGAACACGATGCGGATTCCTTCCTGCATCACAATGTCCATCTGCTCTTCGGCATGTGAATGCATCAGGGGGATGTTCACGCCGAAGGGCTCATCTGTGGCCACCTTGCATTTGCGGATGTGCTCGCGAAACAGATCCGGAGTCATGGAACCACCGCCGATCAGCCCCAATCCACCTGCATTCGACACAGCGGATGCCAGCCTCCAACCGGAAACCCAGACCATGCCTGCTTGTACGATCTTTGTTCTAGGAATCACAATCGTTAGTTGTTAGTCGCTTGTTGTTAGTTGCAAAGAATCGTTACTGAATTTGTGCAAATCATGTAAGGAATTTAAAAAAACCGCCTTTGTATATATAACAAGAACTAAGGAGAACCTATGCCAAGCCACAATATCGACAAGTTGGAAATTTATGTCATTTCCAAGCGATTGAACATAATGTCATATCCGATTTTGAAATCGATCCGGGATTTCAGCTATAAAGATCAGATGGTCAGAAGCTGTTTGTCGGTTGCTTCGAACATCGCCGAGGGATATGGAAGGCGTAACCCGAACGTCTTTCGACAGTTTCTTGATTACGCCTTAGGATCTATATATGAGTTCCAAACTCAGTTGGAACTCGCTGTGGCCAATAAATTGGTTTCCAGCGATTCGTCTTTGCCGCTGTTTGAACTCATCGACGAATTGATTCCCAAAATCATCAATTTTAGTAAATCACTTCGCAATAAGCCCCCTACAACAAACAACTAACCACGAACAACGAACGATTTAAGCAACCGTAATTTTCTTATCGAGATACACATCCTGAATCAAATTCAGAATCTCTACCCCTTCTTTCATCGGACGTTGGAAGGCTTTCCGGCCTGAAATCAAGCCCATGCCGCCAGCGCGTTTGTTGATGACCGCAGTTTTGGCCGCATCCGCAAAATCATTGTCTCCGGAAGCACCACCTGAGTTGATCAATCCTGCGCGACCCATATAGCAGTTCGCCACTTGGTAACGGGTGAGATCGATCGGGTGATCGGAAGACAGTTTCGTGTACATCCGCTCATCCAATTTCCCATAGGAGGAACTGCCTGAGTTGATGGCTTTGTAGCCGCCGTTGTTTTCCGGAAGTTTCTGTTTGATGATGTCGGCTTGGATGGTGACGCCCAAGTGGTTGGCTTGACCGGTCAAGTCGGCGGACACATGGTAATCCACTCCGCCCTGTTTGAACGCGTTGTTACGGGTGTAGCACCAGAGGATGGTGGCCATTCCCAATTCGTGCGCATACGCGAAGGCTTCGGCCACTTCAATGATTTGGCGGGTCGCGCCGTCGGATCCGAAATAAATCGTCGCTCCGATTGCCGCGGCACCCATGTTATAAGCGTCGTCGATGGTTCCGAACATGATTTGCTCGGCTTTGTTCGGATAGGTGAGCAACTCATTGTGGTTCACTTTCACGATGAACGGAATCTTGTGCGCGTATTTGCGCGAGACAGAACCCAAGACCCCAAACGTGGACGCTACAGCATTGCAACCGGATTCAACAGCCAGTTTCACGATGTTTTCGCTGTCGAAATACAATGGATTTTTTGCGAACGAGGCGCCAGCGGAATGTTCGATGCCTTGATCGACCGGCAGAATGGAGAGATAGCCAGTCCCAGCAAGGCGTCCGGTTTGATACAACCACTCGAGGTTGTTAAGAACGCGTTGATTGCGGTTGGTGGTGCTGAAAATACGATCCACAAAATCACCACCTGGCAGGTGAAGCGATTCTTTCGGGATGGTGGTGCAGGTGTGATTTAATAGGCTGGACGCTTCCGCGCCCAAAAAGGCTTCGATCGATTTGGACATAAACTTCCTCTGGTGGTTCAATGAATGTAGACCGTCCCTCGAATATAATGAAATTCCGTCAAACCGTTGTTTTTTAACAGTATGGAAGCGGTTCCATGTAGTATAAACAATCACGTAGGTCGTAGACGGTAAACCGTAGATCGTGAAGATTCGGTCCACGGCCTACGACCTACGATCTACGTATCTTACAATATGAACATCGGTCCAATCCAACTCAGCGAAAAACCCATCGTGCTTGCTCCTATGGAGGATGTTAGCGATTCCCCTTTCCGGCAAATGTGCAAGAAGTTCGGGGCGGATGTGGTGTATACCGAATTCATTTCCTCCGAAGCGATGATCCGTGATGCGCCCAAATCGCTCTTCAAGATGGAATTCGAGGAAATGGAGCGTCCGTTCGGCATTCAGATATTCGGCGGACGTGAGGAAGCCATGTTCGGTGCGGCACAAATCGCGGAAGCCAATAATCCGGATTTGGTGGACATCAATTTCGGATGTCCCGTTTACAAAGTTGTGAATAAAATGGCGGGTTCCGCCTGTTTGCGCGACCTGGGAATGATGGAACGCATGGCCGGAACCGTGGTGGATGCGGTCAAAACCAAGCCCGTTACCGTGAAAACTCGCTTAGGTTGGGATGAAGCCACCATCAAGATCGATGAAGTGGCGCTGATGTTGCAATCCGTTGGCATCAAAGCCCTAACGGTTCATGCCCGCACCCGTGCCCAAGGATATCAAGGCTCGGCTCGATGGGAGTATTTCAAATTGTTGAAGAACACGAAAGGATTACACATCCCCATCATCGCCAACGGCGACATCACCACTCCTGAACACGTGAAAGATTTGTTTGATAATTATGGTGTGGATGGGGTGATGATCGGTCGCGCTGCGATTGGAAATCCATGGATCTTTCGTGAAATCAAGCATTATCTGGCAACCGGAGAGCACCTCGCTCCTCCTACCATGGACGAGCGCTTCGAGCTATGTGCCGAGCATCTAAAAGCATCCGTTGACCATCATGGCGAACGCAAAGGCGTTATCATGATGAAAAAACAGTATGGGAATTATCTGAAAAATCTGCCCGGTGGAAAACAACTCCGCATCGAGCTGATGCAGTTCGATGAGAGTGGACCGATCCTTGATCGCCTTTTGAACGGAGTACCAGCTAGCTAAATTTTAAATGTTGAATTTTAAATGTTTGGCATCGAGATATGACCTAACTCCGTCACTTAAAATTTAGGGTCAAGACAACTTAAGAGGCTTTGAACGGATAAGTTTGAGCAAGATATGATAGATATCAACCTTTCTATGATTGAACCGAAACTCGCACTCCTTCAAGTGCAAGTTGAACGTGTTCGGGTGCATGCCACGGCATTTAGTGAGCCGCGTTTTAGCATAACCCCAGAACCCTTCGATCCCGTTGATATGGCTGCCGGCTCGCACAAATTCTCCGACTCCGTGATCGACCCGCAGATGCTTCGCATAACCCAGGTCGACAAGGCCATTATAGGAGCGCCATCCGTCGCTATGGATGACGCTATCCAAGCTGATTTTGCCTCTAATGACGCCTTGGAGCGTATTTCTGGACACATCCGGCACAATCTCGGTGTAGACTTTTCCATCGCGCTTGTAGATGCCAAACACGATCGTTTTGCCCCGAGCACCACGTCCGCGAACACCTTTGGCCCGCCGAGCTCCGAAGTAGGACTCGTCGACTTCGACATGACCGGAGAACGGGGACTGGTCTTGGCAGTATTCGGCGATTCGAGTGCGGATGGCCATAAGATGGGAGTTGATTGTGTTGCGACTCAGACAGGACAGTTCGGCGATCTGGGTGGCGTTCAGATCCAGGCAAAAGAGCTTGAGAACCTGTCTGAACTTAGCCTCCGAAATTCGTGAACGAATTATGTACTTGTTACTTGTTGGCATTCAACAACTTATGAAGATATTACATCCCCTTAAATTGTCTTGACCCTAAAAAAAAACCCCGATGGCCGAGACCACCGGGGGGCCACTCTAGCGAGTGGTGTTGAAGATGTGCCAGCATTCACTGGCTAATGCAATATAGTTTACAAAAGCAATCGTTGTCAACAGAAACGATTAGGTAGTGAAATAACAACGAATTAAGCGCCGAGAAGTTGTGCAAAACTACATATATGGACCAAGAAATAGCGATGCACCCTCATCCTGAGGGAGGCCGTCCTCGGCCGACTGAAGGACCTTGCGAGACACACATGTAAATGAATGGCTCAAATTCATTAAACTCGAAACATCCTAATTTGCTTCTAAATGACAATGCACCCCTCCTACTCTCTCGAACCCAATCTATCCCCTTCCGAATTCATCTCCGTGTTGACCAACTCAACCCTGGGTGTGCGCCGACCAGTAGATGATCCCGATCGCATCGCCAAGATGTTGGCCAATGCGGATCTGATTGTGACGGCGCGGGTGGATGGGAAGCTGGTCGGGGTGGCGAGGTCGATCACGGATTTCGTGTATTGCACCTATCTGTCGGACTTGGCCGTCGATCAGGCCTTCCAACATCAGGGCATTGGCAAGGAGCTCATCCGCCGCACCAAACTGGAAACTCCGAACGCGAAACTCATCCTGCTATCCGCACCAAATGCGGTGGGCTATTATCCGAAGATCGGGATGTCGAGGCATGATCAGTGTTTTGTGTTGGATGATATCCACTCCATAAAGCATTAAATGACTCAAAAAATCCTCCTGCTCCTCTCCACCTTCACGCTCGGCGTATTCTTCGGAACACAACTCGCTGAAGCCACACTGATCAAATGGGGTTATTGGAGGGATCGCGTTTGTGTGTGGATTGCTATTGCTGTCGAGGTCGAAATAATACAACTATGGCATAGACAAGTATGGTAATGACTGATGAGCAGATAGAATCTTCGATTGCGTCTGGAGAATTGCAACTCACAATTTGGGCCAAATTGACTCATTATGGCATCTCAGTAGCATTTTTCCTCGTTCTGCCGATGACCATTTTATTCAATATCAAAGACAATTTCGATGGGACGTACACACCTTTTCAAGTAAGTCATTTTTGGTTTCTGATGGGTTCGACATTTCTTGCTCTCTTGTTATACAGAATTCAACGAAGCAAACTAAAACTCAAGATCATTGAGACCCCATTGACGAGAGAACAGCTCGACCCCATCATTTCAAAAGTGGCGAATGAACTCGAATGGTTTCCATATGTGGTTAATGAAAAAGTGATTCTCGCTAAGTCGTATCCAGACTTCCTTTCCGGAAGTTGGGGCGAGCAAATAACCATCCTTTTTGACCGTAATAGAATCTTAGTAAACAGTATTTGCGATCCGGACAAAAAAAGCTCGGTCGTGTCATATGGACGAAATAAGGAGAATGTGGACAGACTGACCGAAGCAATACAACATGGCAATCAATAAAGTCCACGTCATCATCATCGGCGGAAGTGTTGCCGGTTTGTCGGCCGCGCTGGCGCTGGGTCGCGCGCTACAGGCCTGGGCCCAGGCCGTAGCCTCCGGGAACTTGGCCGGCGGCGCGGTGAATCATGAGATTTCGGTGGACGAGTTTGGGTGAAGTCTAATCGAAGATTTTAAATGAAGGCGTTTTGAGTATTTTCAGTGTTATCAGACACTGCAACAAACCATGATCACGAAAATCACTATTGACGGATTCAAGTCATTCCGCAACTTTGAAATGGAATTCACACCATTCACAGTGATTGCTGGACTAAACGCTTCTGGAAAAAGCAACTTATTTGATGCGTTAGAGCTACTTTCTCGTTTAGCATCGATGAGCCTACGAGAAGCGTTTCCGGAACGTCGTGGAAGTGTGAAAGAACTATTTACGCTTGTTGAGGGTGAAACCCACCTGGATTACATTGACTTCAAAGTAGAAATGCTAGTCTCAAGACATGTCAAAGATAATTGGGGTCAGGTAGCAGATATCAAGTCCCCAAGATTGCGTTATGAGCTCCGAATCGAACGAAATCGAAATAACCATGGATTTGAAGAGCTTTTTGTCACTCGCGAAGAATTATCCAAAATCCCATCTTCCGAAGACACATGGGGGAAAAAATATCTACCTAGCAGTGCTAAAAATTTATGGAAAAGCACGCAAGCTGGAGGTTCGGCAAAACCCTATATCGAAACAACTCAACGAGAAAGCGTTCCAACCATTTACATTCGGCAGGACGGTCGCCAAGGTGGAAAAGCCACACCAGCAAATAATATCAATCAAACTGTTTTAGCTGGAGTAAACTCTTCCGACTTCCCACATGTCTTCGCAGCAAAAGAGGAAATGCGAAGCTGGCGATTCATGCAATTGAATCCAGACGACTTAAGAAAGCCAACCGTTCAGGATGCAAAGATGAGTTATGAAATTACTCACAGTGGAGCTAATCTCGCTGCTGCTCTGTATCGAATTAAATCGGTTGATAACGAGGTTTTAATCGATATCTCACGACAATTGATGCGTTTTTTGCCCGAATTTGTAGGCGTGGATGTCGTCAACGATGAGGCAAATAAACAGTTTGTTGTGAAGCTTAAAAATAAAGACGGTAAGGAATTCTCGTCAAGGGTACTATCTGAAGGAACGTTGCGCCTGCTTGCCCTAATAGTCATTCAGTTTGATCCTGAATTCAATGGATTACTTTGCTTCGAAGAACCCGAGAATGGAATCCATCCGATGAAAATATCTCAGATGGCTCAGTTGCTCTACAACTTGACATCGGACTTTGAAGTTGAAAACACACCCCTACGACAAGCAATTGTGAATACACATTCGCCGCTACTCGTTCGTCAAATGTTGAATCTGGAAAGCTCGCACGCTGTGAGTGTCTGGCTGTCTAAAATGAATACTTTGGTGACAGAGTTTGAGGGTAAGCGCGTACAAATGAGATGTAGCTCAATTGATCGAGTAAGCTTAGACAAACAACTGAGCCTATCACTTCCAAAATTTTCCTTAAGCGCAGAAGATCTAGTCAACTATCTGTCTACCCTAACAGATGAGTCGGATTATGGCGTGTCAAAGGAAATACTGATTCACTGAACCATGGCGTACCAGTTGTTTATCGGTTTCACTGGTGAAGGCTCAACGGATTCGAGATTTTTGAAGGAAATCATTGAGAAAACGTTTACGGCACAGGCATACGGCTGTCGCCCTGATGTGGTGATTGAAGTCGTTTACACGGTCAAGTCAATCAGTGGCACATTTGTCGAACGTATGATGGATGCATCAAAAAAGAGCCACAACCTTGGCATAAACGTCCTGTGTATTCATGCAGATGCAGATAACCGGAGCAACTCATATGTGTTGACACACAAATTTGCTCCTCTTCTTAAAGAACTTAGTGAGCAAGATGATAGCGATTGCTGTAAAGTGATTGTACCATTGATACCTATCCAAATGACAGAAGCATGGATGCTTGCCGATAAAAAATTATTTCAAATTCAAATCAAGGGTACAAATCTAACATTAGTCGAACTTGGTATTGATCGTCATCCAGAATCCTATGCCGACCCTAAAATTGTGATTGAGAATGCCTTGCGAATTGCTCAGTCAGGCAAAACCAAGCGCAGACGAAATGACCTTACTATTTCTGACCTATATGAGGAAATGGGTCAGCTTATAAGTTTAAGTAGCCTGCGATCTTTACCTTCGTTCAGGCATTTCGAGGATGGTGTGATCTCTGCGATGACCCAACTAGGTATCAGGTAAATAGAACATGGCGGTGAAAGAGTTTGGCTGATTCCTATCCTTTTCGATACATTCGGAGAGTTCATAAGGAGACCATCACATGACCCGACTCACTAACATCCACCCTGGCGAAGTCTTGAACAAAGAATTTCTTCATCCTCTCGGCATTACGGCTTATAAATTGGCCAAAGAGACGTTCATGCCTCAGACCCGGATTAGTGAAATCATCAAAGGCAATCGCCGAATCACGGCCGATACGGCGCTCCGACTTTCGAAGTATTTCGGCACGAGCCCGAAGTTTTGGCTTGGGCTGCAACATGATTATGATCTGGAGAAAGTGAGTCAAGCTCCTATAGGAAATTGAGATGAAGGGATTTTTGTATTTCCTATTCATCCTTCTCCCTATATCATCTTTCGGGCAAGGGTTCATCCCAATGGACACCTTGTCTGTCTATCCATCTGAAATCAGAGCCGTCGTCAAAGAAGACATCGAACGCGTATTCCATGTCGATTTCACAGGAGATAGCGCCAAAGACTACATCGTTCAGACGAAGACGTTGGACCATGACGAAACTTACCTCGAAATTTGGTTGACCTCGGACTATATCCCCTTTGCCCGACGAGTTAAAGGTGTCACCAGTTATGACTTTTTCTATTTCATCAATTTAGACGACGACTCTGAACCGGAAATGTATTCGGCTAATGGATATGAAGATGGAATCGACTATGCGATCTATGATCTGAACATGAAAACTGGAAGTTCGGAGCTGATGTTCTATTTGAATCCTGTGATCATTGAAAATGAAACCGATTATTGGGGACATCCATGGTTCACTTCCGGAATCATGACAAAAACGGTCGATGGGAAAACCATGGTGCATGTTTCCCTCAACCACGATATCGAACGAATGGGCGAGATAACGATACCGGATAATCAATTCGTTTTGCCCGTTATCTTCTTAATAGGTCATGCACCACGAACCCATACGATGACAGATGAGTTACGAGAGAGAACGTGGATGACGATTGAAGAAATACGAACACTCTGCACAACACCTTAAGATCCCCACACCTCCATGCAAACCATCCTCGGCTCCGGCGGAGCCATCGGCGTTGAACTGGCCAAGGCCCTGAAAGCGTACACGACCGACATCCGGCTCGTCAGCCGCAATCCCAAAAAGGTGAACGACACCGATGAACTCGTTGCCGCGGATCTGCTGAATCCGGCCGAGCTCGAAAAAGCAATAAAGGGCTCGGAGATCGTGTATGTGACGGTCGGATTCCCTTACAGTGTGGCCGTTTGGAAGGAGTCTTGGCCTCCATTCATCGAACATGTGCTGCATCTGTGCGAAGAGCATGGCTGCAAGCTGGTGTTTTTCGACAATGTGTACATGTACGACAAGGATCATCTGAATCCGATGACGGAGGCCACGCCAATCCGTCCGCCCAGCAAAAAAGGTGAGATCCGGGCGCACATCGCGCAGATGATCATGGATCGTGCGAAATCTGGACGCGTGAAAGCGCTCATCGCACGGTCTGCGGACTTTTATGGCCCTTCTGTCAAACAAACCAGCGTGCTCACCGAAACCGTCTTCAAGCCCTTAAGCACCGGACAAACCGCGAATTGGTTCCTCAGCGATTCCGCAAAGCATTCGTTCACCTACACGCCGGATGCGGGAAAAGCCACCGCCCTGCTGGGAAACACGGAACGCGCCTACGGACACGTCTGGCATCTTCCGACAGCATCAAACCCGATGACCGGGAAAGAATGGATCGAGACCGTCGCCGCCGCTTTGGGCAAAAAACCGACGTACCGCGTGGCACCCAAATGGATGATCCAAGTGCTGGGTTGGTTCATGCCGATCATGAAGGAATCCGTCGAAATGGTGTATCAGTACGACCGCGATTATGTGTTCGATAGCAGCGCATTCGAGACGGAATTCGGAATGAAGCCGACATCCTACCAAGATGGAATGGATGCCATCATCAAAACCGATTACGCCTGATCCAGCGTCTCCAAAAATTCCATCATATGCCGATTGAATTCCTCGGGTTGTTCCAAGTTCGACAAATGTCCGGCCTCGTCGATCACTCGTAGTACGGATCCTTTGATGGCGGCATGCATCGCTTCGGATTGGGCCAATGGCGTGACCTCGTCTTCCCTGCCGCAGATGATCAAGGTCGGGATGGTGATGTCAGCCAATGTGGAGCAGGTTTCGGATCGTTCGGCAAGCGCGGTCAATCCCCGCGTGATCACATGGTCCGAGTTGGCAAACACGACGCGTCTCACATCCTCGAGGATGTCTTTATGGAAGACTTTTTTGAGGAAAGCTTTTTTGAACGCGTCGGCACCATTCGCTTCGATGTCTTTGATCGCTTCATTGCGTTTTTCGCGGACTTCCTTCGTGTCGGCAATGCACTGCGTATCGCATAAAATCAGAGCCTCGAAGCGGTCCGGAAACTGTTCCATGGCTTTCAGAGCGATGAATCCGCCCATCGATAATCCGCATAGAATGGCTTTCTTGATGTCCATGGAATCCATCATCTGAAGCAGATCATCAGCAAACAACTCAATACTGAACGTCGATTCCTCGTCGGTGAATTGGCCAAATCCCCGAATGTCGACTGGAAGCATCCGATAGGATGATGAAAATAGCTTGACTTGAGCGTCCCACATGGTTTTGTCGAACGGAAACCCGTGCAAGAGGATGATTGCTTTTTGTTCTGTTTTCATCCTGTCAACATACATCCTGTTGTTTCGAGATGACTTACATGGGATGTGTTTTTTGTTTCAACCTTCCCACATCGGTAAAGGAGGACGTGAAATTGGCAAACAGGATGATGCAATGCTTCGAACATTGTCTATATTATTGAGACAATTGTCTAAGCCCAACTATATGTCCACCAGAACCACCACCGTAGAGAAAAGGCTGAATCACGAAATTCACTCGTTTTTCAAGAGCACGAAATTCGAGGTCAGCAAGAATTTCACCTACGCTGAGTTTCTGAATAACAGAATGATGATCATTGCGGCCATCCGCCAAGGGATTCCTTACTCTTTGTTCGACCTCATCCAAACCTATACCCCGTTCAGCGAGTCGGATTGGGCGAATTTCTTGGATATTTCCACAAAATCTCTGCAGAGATACAAAGCATCCCCCGATCATCATTTCAAATCCATCCATTCCGAAAAAATCATTGAAATGGCGGAAGTGACTCATGCTGGGCTCGATGTTTTCGGAAATATGGAAAAGCTGCGTCTTTGGTTGAATACATCCAATTTCGCTTTAGGCGGACATCCGCCCATCGATCTTCTCAAAGACTCTTATGGAAAAGAGTTGGTGATGAGCGAATTGACCCGTTTGAATCACGGCATTCTGGTCTGATATGGAGGTTTTTCGGCTCTCCAGGCAGACGTATGCTGAGCCGCTCTCAGGCAAAGGTGCTGCGATGAAAGGCGCACGATGGAACTCGATCGGAGTGGAATTGATTTACACGGCGCAAAACCGCTCGTTGGCCATGGCGGAAGTGGCGGTTCATCTCACGGTCGCCACACTTCCGGATGATTATGTGATGTCCACCATCCATGTTCCGGACGATGTCGCCTCGAACATCCTTTCCATCAATGAGTTGCCTCCGGACTGGAACCAGTTTCCCCATCCATCCAGCACCCAAAAATATGGTGACGAGTTCGTGATGCAAGGCAAGCATGCGATCCTTGTCGTTCCATCTGTGGTCACCAAAGGAGATTGGAATATCCTGATCAATCCGAAGCATCGCGATTTTGAACGGATGTCGATTGTCCAGATTGAGCCCTTCCCTTTCGATTCACGGATGTTCCGCAGTTTGTAAGCCTACACCATATTCGGTATCATCTAATGTGATGTGCAAATCAACGTCTTCCATTCTTATGATGCTCTGTGCCTTGGTGGTGCTCATCGGTCACGACCTGGTTCCGCATCAGCATACGGTTGATCACTCCCATCACTCCGAGCACCATTCCCATCCGCATTCCCATCCTTCAGACAAGGACCATGCGAACGATGCCGGCCACGATCACGAAATCACGTTCGTAGCCAAAATCCAGACCAGTCTTTCTTCATCGAAGGGATTCGTCGCAATAGCATTTTTGTCGTCTGACAATGTCACGATCACACGTCAGACGATCGGCAACGGGACGTTTCATCCTCTCGACAACGACTCTCCATCCGATAGTTCGCCCCCATCCGCGCTGGGATCACGCGCGCCACCTGTGTTCATCGCTTAGCACTGAATTGACATTCAACCCATTCAACACAACAAAACGATGAAACAGATCTTATTACCTATCGCCCTTGTGGCGATGTTCTCTTTGGCCTGCGCAAACGACAAGCATTCTCATAGCGACGACACCACACACGTGCACGACGACGGTTCCATGCACGAAAATCATGCGGATTCCACGCATCATCAGGAAGAATTCGAGGTAGCTGGCGACAGCACCGAGGTCGGGCATAGCCACGACGACGGCAGCCACAGCCACTAATCTCCACCTCTTTTCTTACGGATCATGAAAACAGCACTCGCCATGATGTCTGTGTGCGCCCTCCTTTTTGCAGGATGCGGCCCCGACACAGCCGATGAGCACGCGCACGACGATACCGCGCTTTCCTACACCCTGTATTCCGACAAGACCGAAGTCTTCGTGGAGTTCACGCCGCTGATTGTCGGAACTCGATCCGCCTTCGCGGCTCATTTCACGAGGTTGGGAGAGTCGTTTACGCCACTCACCCAAGGCAGCGTCACCGTCAGCCTGATTGTTGGTGAGCGAGGAATCCGAAACCGCGCCGACAACCCGAGCTCGCCAGGAATCTACCGGTTGACGCTGAGTCCGACGACGGCAGGGATCGCAAGACTGATTTTCGACATCGAAGCGGACGGATTCACCGATCAGATTGTCATCGAAAACATCGAAGTGTACGCGGATGCGGCGAGCGTGCATGCCCACCCGGCCGACGACGCGGGCGACATCACCTACCTGAAAGAGCAAGCGTGGAAGGTGGCGTTCGCGAACGCTCCGGTGCGTAGAGAACCCTTCAGCGGCATCCTCCGAGCCACTGGCCAGATCCTTCCGGCGCCGGGCGACGACGTTCTCATCACGGCAACCACGCGCGGCATCGTGCGACGCTCCGGAACCCGGACTCTAGCTGGCTCTGCCGTATCAAGCGGAACCACCCTATTCACCATTTCCGGTGGAAACATCACCGAGGCCAACAGCGACCTTGCGTTCCAACAAGCGAAAGCCACATACGAGAAAGCGAAGTCCGATTTCGAACGCAGCACCGAGCTTGTCAAATACACCATCATCTCACAACGCGAATTCCTTCAAACGAAACTGGCTTTCGACAACGCCGAAGCCGCTTTTAATGCCATATCCGCCAATTATTCGGTGAATGGACAACGTGTGGTATCGCCTAAGAGCGGGTTTTTGAAATCCATCTTGGTCGACGACGGACAATTCGTAGAGGCAGGAACACCCCTCGCCAGCATATCCCAAAACAAATCGCTGATCTTGCAAGCCAACGTGTCGCAACGGCATTTCGCCGATTTGCGGAACATCTCATCCGCCACCTTCCGAGTACTCGGTTCCGATACTCAATACGACACGGCCACGATGAACGGACGGCTGATCGCATTCGGGAAAAGTGCCAACCCCGACTCCCCTTTCCTTCCGGTCCATTTCGAACTTCCGAACACATCCGGACTCATTCCCGGAACCGCTGCGGAGGTTTTTCTGCGCACGACTCCCATCCCCGACGCCTTGATCGTTCCCGTCACCGCACTGATGGAAGAGCAAGGAAACATGTATGTGTATGTGCAGACCAGTGGCGAACGGTTTCTGAAACGTGCGGTGACCTTAGGTGCCAATGATGGGATTCATGTACAATTGCTCTCGGGTGTCGCTGAAGGTGAGCGCGTGGTGACCAAGGGAGCGTACCAGATCAAGCTTTCCTCGGCTTCCGGGACATTGCCCGCCCATGGACACGAGCACTAACGAGGAACGCACATGCTGAATGGAATCATCAAATCCTCGCTGGACAACCGGCTTCTTGTCGTCATTTCGTCGGTCTTGCTGATCATTGGCGGCACGTTTGTGGCGTTCCGGATGGATGTCGACGTCTTTCCCGACCTCACGGCTCCGACCGTGGTCGTACTCACCGAAGCGCACGGAATGGCGCCTGAAGAAGTCGAAACCTTGGTCACATTCCCTATCGAAACGTCTGTCAACGGCGCCACGATGTTCGTCGTGTGCGAAGCTCCTCTTCTGCGGGCATTTCGATTGTCTGGGTGGAATTCGAATGGGACACCGACATCTTCCGAGCCCGTCAGATCGTCAATGAAAAAGTAATGGCCGTTGCGGAACGGTTGCCTCAAGGCGTGGGAAATCCGACGATGGCGCCCCAATCGAGCATCATGGGCGAAATCATGCTCATTAGCGTCACCGCCGATTCAACCAATCTGATGGATCTTCGGACCTTGGCCGATTGGACGATACGTCCACGGTTGTTGGCTACGGGCGGCGTGGCACAAGTCGTGGTGATCGGCGGTGAATACAAGCAATATCAAATATTGGCCTCGCCACAAAAGATGAGTCAGTACAATGTGAGTCTGAAAGAACTTCAAGCGGCCGCCGAAGCCGCGAATGGCAACTCATCGGGCGGATTTCTGAACGAATTCGGCAACGAATACATCATAAAAGGCATCGGCAGGACCCAATCGGTCGACGATATCGGTCGATCCGTCATCAAGATGGTGAACGGCATGCCAGTGGCCATCGCGGATGTGGCGGATGTGCGCATCGGCGCGGCTCCGAAAATCGGGGATGGATCGCTCAATGGCGAACCCGCTGTGATCATGACTGTGATGAAGCAACCCGCCACCAACACGCTGGAGCTGACCGACAAGATCGATCTGGCCATCGACGACATGAGGAAAAACCTGCCGGGCGACATCCATATCAACACAAGTATCTTTCGGCAGGCCGATTTCATCAACGCCTCCATCGGCAACATTCAGAAAGTCTTGCTCGAGGGCACGGCTTTTGTCATCATCATCCTGTTCCTGTTTTTGATGAATTGGCGGGCGACGGCCATCTCCTTGGTCGCGATTCCGATTTCCCTGATCGTGGCCATCCTCACCTTGAAATGGCTCGGATTCACCATCAACACGATGAGTCTGGGTGGGATGGCGATCGCAATCGGCGATTTGGTGGATGACGCCATCATCGACGTGGAAAACGTCTTTAAACGACTCAAGGAAAACGCCAAGAAACCGGTTGCCGAACAACGCGGCAAGTTGAAAGTGGTTTTCGAGGGGTCCTTGGAGATTCGATCCTCCATCATCAACGCCACATTCATCATTATTGTCGCATTTTTGCCGCTGTTTTTCTTGTCCGGCATGGAAGGAAAGCTGCTTCAACCGCTCGGAATCGCGTTCATCGTGGCGCTTTTCGCCTCTCTGATCGTATCCATCACCCTAACGCCGGTGTTATGCAGTTATCTGCTCACATCCGATTCCATGCTGCTTAAACAGCATAAGGAAAGTGCCCTAGTGGAGTATTTGCAATCCATTTATATGCGTTTACTCACAGTTGCGATGCAATGGAAGCGGGTTGTACTCGCATCCAGCCTGGTCCTGTTTTTATTGGCCATGTTGGCATTCAGTCAACTCGGACGCAGTTTCCTTCCCGAATTCAATGAAGGTTCACTGGTAATCAGCGCCGTGAGTCTGCCAGGAATTTCGCTGGACGAAAGCAACCAGATCGGTGTGCGAATTGAGAAAACCCTGCTTACCATTCCGGAAATCACGGTCACCACGAGGCGGACGGGCCGTGCTGAACTCGATGAACACGCCCAAGGCGTGAATTCTTCAGAGATCGATGCGCCATTCATTCTCGACGAACGCAGCCGCGACGAGTTCATGCAGGATGTTCGTGAACGCTTGGCGACGGTAACCGGGGCGAACATCACCATCGGTCAGCCCATCGGTCACCGCATCGACCACATGCTGTCGGGAACCCGAGCCAACATCGCCATTAAGATTTTTGGCAACGATTTGAACCAGCTTTTTTCGCTGTCGAATCAAATCCGAACCCAAATCGAACCCATCAACGGACTCGTGGATGTGAGCGTGGAACAGCAGATTGAAATTCCTCAGATCCAGATCCGTGCCAATCGCGACATGCTGAACCATTATGGCATCCGCATCGGCGAATTCAATGAATTTGTGGATGTGGCCTTGGCCGGAGAAAAGGTGTCGCAAATCTTCGATGGGTCGAAAACCTTCGATGTGATTCTTCGGCTCGACGACCCGAACCGCAACAGCATCGATCGCATCCGCGACATCCTGATCGACACGCACGACGGACAAAAAATTCCGTTGCATTACGTGGCGAATGTGGTGAGTACCAGCGGACCGAACACCATCAACCGTGAAAATGTGGAGCGGAAAACCGTGGTTTCTGCGAACGTGGCAGGTCGAGATCAGAAAAGCGCCGTCGCGGAAATCCAACAACGCATCAATGAGAATGTGGTGTTGCCGGATGGGTATCATATCGAGTATGGGGGGCAATTCGAGGCTGAATCTGAAGCATCCAGAACGTTGATCGCTACCTCGATGCTATCCTTGTTGGTCATCTTTCTGTTGCTCTTCCAAGAGTTCAAGCGGGTGAATGTGTCGGCCATCATTTTGCTCAATCTGCCCTTGGCCTTGATCGGAGGTGTGTTCAGCATTTATTTCACAAGCGGAATCTTGAGCATCCCGGCCATCATCGGGTTCATCACTTTATTTGGAATCGCCACTCGGAATGGGATCTTGCTCGTTTCGCATTACGAGACATTGCGAATCGAGGGACTGAACGCGTACGACACGATCATCCAAGGATCGAAAGACCGATTGAGTCCGATTCTGATGACGGCTTTGACGGCGGGATTGGCCCTCATCCCGCTTGCGATGGCCGGCGACTTGCCGGGGAACGAGATCCAGAGTCCGATGGCGAAAGTCATCCTCGGTGGATTGTTCACATCCACTCTGCTCAACATCTTCATCGTTCCCGTGGTGTACTCTTACATCAAACCCAACCAAACATGAAAACGTACGTCCTCTTCACTCTTTTGGCACTGTTGCTTGCCGTACCGGCCCGATCGCAGTCGACGATGGAATCCGTGCTGGCCTCCATCGAAGCCAATAACAAGACCCTGCAAGCCGGGAAACGTTATCTGGAAGCGATGCGTCTGGAACACCAGACGGGGTTGAATCCAAACAATCCGGTCGTGGCTGTCGAATTCATGCGCGGTTCGCCCGCTATTGCTGGTGACCAAACCGACATCACCCTCATCCAATCCATTGATTTTCCGACCGTGTATGGCAAACGACGAAGCATCGCAAACCGCAAGATCGAGCAAGATGAGATCGAATGGAACGCGAACCGGCAACGCATCCTGTTGCAAGCGAAATTGGTCTGCATCGAACTGGTGTACAGAAACAAATTGGGGATGGAACTGCGCACGAGGCTGGAGTCGGCTCAACGTGGTTTGGCCGGACAAAACCGAATGATGGAGGCTGGAGATGGTACGATTCTGGATCAGATGAAAGCCCGGCTTCACCTCATCGAGGTGCAAACGAACGTCGCGGAGAACGAATCGGCCATCCACGGATTGAATCAGACATTGACCGAGCTCAACGGCGGCAGATCCGTTGAATTCTTAGTGGCCGAGTATCCGACGCGTCCAGTCATACCGGATGTGGAGATTTTGGTAGCGGAGATCGAAGCCAATGATCCGCACCGAAATAGGCTGGTTCAGAATGTGGAGATCGGCCGGATGGAGGCGGATTTGCAGAAATCGATGGGCTTACCCAAGTTCGAATTCGGATATCGGTATCAGGGCTTCTTGGGACAGGATTTTCACGGGATCCATTTGGGAATGAGCATTCCGCTATGGGAAAACCGCAATAGAGTGCGAGCGCAACAGGCACAGGTGACATATCGGGATACCCAATTGGATGAGTATTTGAACCAGCGCACATCTGAAATCATGGCGACGTACGCGAAACAGGAGCAACTCCGGCTTTTGTTGACCGAGTACGAATCCCTATTCGGATCGATGAATCATGCCGAGATATTGGGCAAGGCTCTCTCTCTTGGTGAGATCTCGGTAATCGACTATTACAGGGAATTGATTACCCTATATGACGCGAAGGATGCGCTTTTGTCGACCGAAAAAGAGTTTCACCGGACCATCGCCGAGTTGTATCGGCACAGAATCTTATAACTACCTGCCGGATTTATGTAACACATCCCATCCTCTTGTTGTCCATCTTCTTAGGTAACCCTCAAACCTTACCATAACACAACATGAACATCCGTACTATCCTCATTGCTGGCAGTTTTTGCCTGCTCACACTATCTCCGCTTCAAGCGACAACCCCGGCAACCAATGCCATCGCCACCGTCGAGTCCAAAGTCGATCAAAAAATCGAGCAAGTGGATTCGGTTGTATTGCCAAAAGCCGAAACGCCCAAAGAAGCCACATCCGAAAAAGCCGTTCAATCCGATATGGATCGCAACGTAACGATATCGGTCGGGACGATTATTGTCATTCTACTTTTGATCATCATCCTTCTTTGATTTTGTTCGTTGTTAGTGGTTTGTTGTTAGTTGAGAAGACTCTCCAACTAATTTCAACCCACTACAACTAACAACAAACAACGAACGACTAACGAGATAGGTACAGACTCTTAAACTCAAACGGACGTCTGAAATGCTCATCGAGGAAATCCTCGAAGAAGTAGATCGATTCGCCGGTTGAGCGCATTTCGGGTCCGAGCTCTTTCTTGACTTCAGGAAACTTGTCGAACGGGAACACAGGCTCCTTGATCGCATAGTTTTGAAGCGTCGAACTCAGGTCAAAGTCCGTGAGCGGTGCTCCGAGCATCACTTTCACACCGATGGCGGCTTCGGGCCGACCCGTGGCTTTCGCGATGAACGGAATCGTTCTTGTCGCGCGCGGGTTGCATTCCAGCACGAAGACTTCGCCCTCTTTGATGGCGTATTGCACGTTCACGAATCCACGCACATTCATGGCCTTGGCGATGCGCGTCTGATAATCGACCATGGTGTCGATGATCTCCTTCGAAAGCGAGTACGGAGGTAGCACGGCGGTCGAATCGCCTGAATGCACACCCGCCGGCTCGATCTGCTGCATGATGCCGGAAATGTGAAGCTGCTCTCCATCAAAAATGGAGTCGAAGTCGACTTCGATCGCTCGTTCCAAGTATCGGTCGATGAGGAAGGCGTTTTCGGGATGCTGCTTGAGCAGACGATCCACATATTCATCCAGCTCTTCGTGCTTCACGGCGATCCGCATGCCTTGTCCGCCCAGCACATAACTCGGACGGATCAGCACTGGATATCCCACACGCTCCGCTTCGATCTTGGCTTCTTCCAGGTTGAACGCCGTTCCGAATGGAGGAAACGGGATGTCGAGTCGGACCAGCAGTTCCGAGAATTTGCCACGGTCCTCGGCCAAGTCAATCATTTCATAACTGGTACCGAAGATCTTGATGCCGGCTTTCTGAAAATGCTTGGCCAGTTTGAGCGCGGTTTGTCCGCCCACCTGCAAGATCACACCTTCGGGCTTCTCATGCTCGAAGATGTCCAGCACGCGCTCCCAGAATACCGGCTCGAAATAGAGTTTGTCGGCGATATCGAAATCCGTTGACACGGTTTCCGGGTTGCAATTCACCATGATGGTTTCGTACCCCATTTCCTTGCTGGCCAACACGGCGTGCACGCAGGAATAATCGAACTCGATGCCTTGTCCGATGCGGTTCGGACCGCTTCCCAAAATCATGATCTTCTTCTTGTCCGACACCACGCTCTCATTTTCGCCTTCGTAGGTCGAATAATAATAAGGAGTTTGCGCAGGAAACTCTCCGGCACAGGTGTCCACCATCTTGAAGGATGGAAGCAGCCCGAGCGACTTCCGCTTTTCACGAACCATATCGCTCGTCACGCGCTCCCCTCCCATCGACAGCATATGCGCAATCTGCACATCCGAATAGCCATGCTGTTTCATTTCAAACAGGTCATCTTTTTTGATGGATGCGAGCGACTGTCCTTCCGTGCGATTTTCCAGACTCACCATGGAGCGGATTTGGCGCAAGAACCATGGATCGACTTTGGTGATGTCGTGAAGCTCTTGCTGCGTCGCACCAAGCTTGTAGGCATTCCGGATCTGCAGCATGCGGTCCCATCGAGGCTTCGACAGGCGGTCGAACACATATTTGGGATCCAGATCTTCGTATCCGTCGGCTCCGAGTCCGCCACGACCGATTTCCAGACTCTGCCAGGCTTTGTTCAGCGCTTCGGGGAAGTTCCGACCGATCGACATCACCTCTCCCACGGCTTTCATCTGCGTGGTGAGGGTTTCATCCACACCTGGGAATTTCTCAAAGTTGAAGCGCGGCACTTTGCAGACCACATAATCGATGCTCGGTTCGAAACACGCGCTCGTTGTGCCGGTAATCTGGTTTTTCAGCTCATCGAGGTTATATCCGACGGCCAATTTCGTGGCCACTTTCGCGATGGGATATCCCGTGGCTTTCGATGCCAGCGCCGAGCTGCGGCTCACACGCGGATTGATCTCGATGGCGATGAGTCGGTCCGTGCCGGGCTGGATGGCGAATTGCACGTTGCATCCGCCTGCGAACGTTCCGATGCTGCGCATCATGCGGATCGCCGCATCGCGCATGAGTTGGTATTGCTTATCTGTGAGCGTTTGGGATGGGGCCACAGTCACCGAATCGCCGGTGTGAACGCCCATCGGATCCACATTCTCGATCGTACAGATGATCACGACGTTGTCGTTCGTGTCGCGAAGCAATTCAAGCTCGAACTCCTTCCATCCAGCGATCGATTCTTCGATCAGAATCTGGTGCACCGGACTCAGTTCCAATCCCCGCATGATTTTTTTCTCGAACTCGTCCTCATTCCAAATAATGCCACCGCCCATTCCACCCAAGGTGAACGAGGGTCGGATGACCACCGGCAACCCGCCCAGTTTATGCACGACATCTTTCGCTTCGAGCATGGATGTGGCGATGCCGCTGCGGCACTGTTCGATACCGATTTTCTCCATCAGGTTGCGAAATTGCTCACGGTCTTCGGTGATGTCGATCGCCGCGATGTCCACCCCGATGATCTGGATGTTGTTCTTCTCCCAAAATCCGACTTGGTTCAGATCGCGCGCCAGATTGAGCGCGGTTTGGCCACCCATCGTCGGCAGAACCGCATCCACCTTTTCTTTCAGGCAGATGTCGCGGATGTTCGCTGGCGTCAGGGGTTTGAGGTAGATCGCATCCGCCATCATCGGATCGGTCATGATGGTGGCCGGATTCGAGTTGATCAGCACCACTCGGAAGCCCTCTTCTCTCAGCGAGCGGCAGGCCTGCGTTCCCGAATAATCGAACTCACAGCCTTGGCCGATGATGATCGGTCCGGATCCGATGATGAGAATGGTTTGGATGTCGGTACGTTTGGGCATTGTTTCGTAGGTCGTAGGTCGTGGGTGGTAGGTCGGGGGAGGTTTTAGGCAGTAGGGATTTTCATCATTTCATCGTTTTATCATTTCGTCATATTACCCATTACCCATTACCCATTACCCCTTACCCGATCAATAAATTCATCAAATAAATAATGCGAATCGTGCGGCCCCGGACTCGCTTCCGGGTGGTACTGCACCGAAAAGCCGTTAAAGGATTTGAATTCGAGGCCTTCCACAGTTCCATCGTTCAGGTTGATGTGGCTGATCTCAGCTACGCCCGCATCCACACTTTCCGGCTTCACGGAGAATCCATGGTTTTGTGTGGTGATTTCGACCAGGCCGGTTTTCTGATTTCGGACCGGATGGTTCGCGCCGCGGTGACCCACAAACATCTTATCGACCTGGATGCCTTCGGAAAGGGCCATCAACTGGTGTCCGAGGCAGATGCCGAACATCGGTTTGCCGGTTTTCTTGGCCGCATTCACCGTGTCGATCGCGAAATCCATCGGATTCGGGTCGCCAGGACCATTGCTAAAAAAGTACCCATCCGGATTCCACTCTTGGATTTCTTCAAATGGCGTTTCGGCTGGAAACAAGCGCACCGAACATCCCCGGTTCACCATATTCCGGACAATGCTTTGCTTGATTCCGTAATCCATTGCGGCGATTCGGTGAGGACCATCACTCGAAAACGTCTGAGCTTCTTTGCGGGTCACTTTCGTGGCGAGCTCGAGTCCGTTCATGTCCACCCAACCACGAGCCATGGCGATGAGTTCGTCGGCATCCTCCACTTCAGATGAGATCACAGCATTCATCACGCCTTTGTCGCGGATGTGGCGAACCAACATTCTTGTGTCGACACCGGTGATACCGACCACACCATGTTTCTGCAGGTAGGCTTGAAGCGAGCCGTCGCACATCGGGTTGCTGTATTCCCAAGAAAAAGCGCGAACGATGAGTCCGGACACCATCACATTTCGGTGTTCGTCGTCGCGCGAGGAGACGCCGTAGTTGCCGATGTGGGGGTAGGTCATCATCATGAGCTGACCATAATAACTGGGATCGGTGAGGATCTCCTGATAGCCGGTCATGCTGGTGTTGAAGCACAATTCGCCGCCGGTGGTGCCATTGCGACCGATGGAGAGTCCGCGCACGATTGTGCCATCGGCCAGGGCCAGACTGGCTCGTTTTTTAGGAAACATGTGGATACGGTTGACTGGAGGTGGACGGAAAGATGGTCAAAAAAAATCCGACTACCCATGTTTCAGAGAGTCGGATTTGGAAAGGAATCGTCGGTTTCGCTCGTTTTTTCACGTCAGAACAGGGCGTAGATAAAGGGTGCGAGAGCGGAATTGCCGGTTGCCACGATGAGGATGCCTAACAGAAGCAGAATGAATACGATCGGCGCCAGCCAGATTTTCTTGCGGACTTTCAGGAACTGCCAGAACTCTTTAAGGATGCCGATTTTCCCCATGCGTGGTGTTTAAACTCGGTAAAGGTACGGAAGAAATGAGAAACAAGGAAGAACAAGTACTCGAGAAAGAAGATATAAGCGCGGAGTGCGAGGTGCGAAGCAAGAGGGTCTTAACGTTAACCCCCAGCTTTAGCTGGGGGAATATCCCAAACTATAAGACAACCCCCGGTAGGTCCTTCGCCGCTGCGCAGCTCAGGATGAGGGTGCTTCGCAAATCATA
>JBGTBY010000011.1:0-68020 GCA_041749075.1 Balneolales bacterium
GGTCTTGAAGCCAGGTGTGAAATTGCGTCGTTTTCTTCTGTTCATGACAGTAAATTAGGGATTCAGGATTTACTGTCCGCTTTTTCAGGACCATCTCACTGGTGTGTTTATTGCAGGCGATTATGCAGACCCAATGTTCGAAGCTCGCACATGGCTTTTAGGTATATTTCAATGAAAATATTGAAGCCATATTTGTGCTTGTTTTTAACTGTTGTGTTATTTCAGGCCTGTTCTTGTTCTACACAAACTGGACCTAATCCTGAATCCAAAAACCCAGAGCAGCTTCGGCTGCTTTGGGAATATGGGTACCAATCTGTTTCGCCACCTGAATTTTCACCAACAATATTGGGGGATCAGATACTTATATCTGGCGATTTGTTTTTAACCGCACTAAATCTGTTTGATGGCCAAGAAATATGGAAGGAACCCATACCATCACATAGGCATCTTCGGACCAAAAACTTATCAATCACGGATTCACAAATCTTTAGCATCATTCTCAGCAACAATCAACCAGGTGTGCGAGAGGCTATTGCATTTAATAGAGAGAGTGGGACTCTATTATGGCATAGAGCCCTTAATGACAGTTTACAATTAAGGCAGTTTGTACACAACACAACGGTCAATGGTATGTATGCCGCTTCTGGTGAAAATGGACGACTTGCCATTATAGCTGATGATGGATCGCTATTTAAAGTATTAGACGTAGGCATGTCACCATCAAATGTAATTTTTGAAAATGGAACCCTTTTTTTGTCTCATTCTTCATCGTCAAACAATAGGGCTTCTGGGCGAATATCAGCAATTGATGTAGGATCATGGCAGACAAAATGGGAATATGAAAGTCCAAATGGTTGGTTATCCTATGCAATTCCAATTATCAATGATGGCAGAGTTTACTCTGGTACTACGGAAGGGTACGCCAGTGAGCGTGGAAGGACGGCAATTATTTCACTCGATACAGAAACCGGTCAATTGATTTGGATTAGAGAGGGCATCCAGGCATATAGTATCATTTTAGAAGGTGATTACCTTTATATCAACGACGCCGGAGGCGTCCATAAACTTCGTAAAGACAATGGAACCACCGTCTGGCACACGAACTTCGGCAGCAGTGGAACGGCGCCTATCGCGTATGGGTACGGTCACATCTATGCTCCGCATTCCGGAGCCATGCGCATTCTGGATGTGGAGACTGGGGAGATTGTTCACACTATGTCTCCCCCCGACGGATCCTACTTTTGGGTTGTCACTGCAGACAAAGGCCGGATCTTCGCTCAAAGCAGTCGCCATCTCTACACTTTCGCCCCTTGGGGACATGATGAGGCGTTGGAATGATGATGGAGAAGCGGGATGCGGGAAGCTGGAAGCTGGATACTGGATGCTGGATGCGGGTTGCCGGGAGTAAGATGAAAGATTCGAAGGAACTACTGGTGCATACTTCAGTCAAAAAGCATCGAAGAGTTCACCGGTCGACGCGCGAATTTGCAATTGTTTGTGAAAGTCCGTGAAAAATGGCGCGATAAAGACGCTTTTTTGCGCGGATTCGGGTATCAGTAGAAATCGGTGTTGCACCGTATCTAGAAATGAACGTATACTTGTTGAAATGAAAACGAACTACTCCACGCCGATATGTTGTTTGATGTGCTGTCTCTGACAGGGCATCGGGTGTAGTTCATTCATTCCGCCAAGCCCTTCAATTTCTTGCAGGGCTTTTTTTATGGCGGTGTTCTTTGGTTTTAAAAATTGCTCTTATCAAGAAAGACGGAGGGACAGGCCCGATGAAGTCTTAGCAACCGCTCGAAAGGGGTCAGGTGCTAAATCCTGCTTAGAACAGCCTCGCTGGTTCTAGGAAAGATGAGAGAAGGTGGAACTCGTTTGAGAACCCTCTTCTGTCGTCTTGTATGAAGCGCGGAAGAGGGTTTTTTTTTGCACAAACGATTCTGATGAAAACGACATTCAATAGCTGGTACGACCAAAAAATGTATGCCACGCCCGAACTCGCGGCCGAGACGGAGCGCGTGGAAACCTTGCTCGAACAGGTGAAAACCATCGCCGTGGTGGGTATTTCAAAAAACGTGCAGAAAGACAGTTACTTCGTGGCTCGCTATCTGAAAAACGCAGGGTACCGAGTGATTCCAGTGAACCCGACCACGACCGAACTCTTGGATCAGGTCTGCTACCCCGACCTGGCCAGCATCCCCGAAAAAGTGGATGCAGTGGATATTTTTCGTCGCCCTGAAGACATTCCGGCGACCGTGACGGAAGCGCTCGCGCTCAAGCCTCTTGTGATCTGGTGCCAACTTGGCACCGGCGACCACCCCGAGCTCAAAGCCGAGGTGGAATCACAGGGAATCGCGTTCATCCAGAACCGATGTATGAAGGTGGATCACCAATTTCTGATCCGCCCAAAATCCGACACAAAAAAAGCTTAAAAAATTATCAATCAGTTAGGGAAAAAAACATGTCTAAGAACGGAAAACAACGTCAGTACAAATTCGAAACCTTGCAATTGCATGCAGGTCAAGCGCCGGATCCAGCGACCAACTCGCGTGCTGTGCCCATTTATCAAACCACATCCTACGTGTTCAACGACACCGAGCATGCCGCCACGCTGTTCGCGCTGAAGGATTTCGGGAATATCTACACCCGGATCATGAACCCGACGACGGATGTGTTTGAGAAACGCATCGCAGCCCTAGAAGGCGGAGCCGCGGCTGTGGCCACATCCTCCGGGCAAGCGGCACAGTTCCTGGCTATCGCCACCATCGCGCAAGCCGGAGACAACATCGTTTCCACCAGCTTCCTGTATGGCGGAACCTACAATCAGTTCAAAGTGGCGTTGCCACGCCTGGGCATCAACGTGAAATTCGTGGAAGAAGACTCCTTGGAAGCCTATGAGGCCGCCATCGACGAAAACACGAAAGGCATCTATGTGGAGTCGATCGGGAATCCGCGCAACAACGTTCCGGATTTCGACGGGTTGTCGAAACTCGCACAAAAACACGGTATCCCTTTAATCGTGGACAACACGTTCGGTGCGGGTGGCGCGATCGCGAAGCCAATCAAATGGGGTGCCAACATTGTGGTCGAATCGGCCACGAAATGGATCGGCGGCCACGGAACCTCCATCGGAGGTGTGGTGATTGATGCCGGTAACTTCAACTACGGCAACGGCAAATTCCCACTGTTCACGGATCCGGCTCCAGGCTACCATGGATTGAATTTCTGGGAAGTGTTCGGCGATAAAGGTCCGTTCGGAAACATTGCCTTTGCTATCCGCGCTCGCGTGGAAGGCTTGAGGGATTTCGGACAGTCGCAATCTCCGTTCAATAGCTTCTTGTTGCTTCAAGGCCTCGAAACCTTGTCGTTGCGCATCGAGCGACATACACAAAACGCGCTTGAACTGGCCAAATGGTTGCAAAAACAAGACGCCGTGGAGTGGGTGAGCTATGCCGGACTCGAAGACCATCCGTACCACGAGCGTGCCCGCAAATACCTCGAGCCGAACCGATTCGGCGCGGTGCTCACGTTCGGAATCAAAGGCGGGTACCAAGCCGGTCGCACATTCATCGAAAGCCTGCAGTTGGCTAGCCATTTGGCGAATGTGGGCGATGCGAAAACGCTTGTCATCCATCCTGCATCCACTACACACCAACAATTGAGTGATGCGGAGCAAATCACGAGTGGCGTGACCTCCGACCTCATCCGAGTATCCGTTGGAATCGAGCACATCGACGACATCAAGCTTGATTTCGAAGAAGCCTTCGCATCGGTGAAGGTGACCGCCTAATACATGAACAACGGAATCCGGATCCATCATCATCCACACCCGTTCACCACGGAATCGGGGCATGTCTTCGCTGAATTGGACATCGCCTACAAAACCTGGGGAACTCTGAATGAAACGGCCGACAATGCCGTGCTCATCTGCCACGCCCTTACCGGGCATGCGGCAGCGGATGAATGGTTTCCGGGTCTGTTCGATCGCGATGGCATCTTAGATCCATCACGTCAGTTCATCATCTGCTCAAACGTGTTAGGGAGCTGCTACGGCACTACGGGTCCACGGACCGGTAGTGCCCGTGGTGGCGATTTCCCAGTCGTCACCATCCGAGATATGGTCCGTGTCGAACAACTTCTGGTCGATGCTCTCGGCGTACTAGGCATCGAACTTGCCATCGGCGGCTCGATGGGCGGCATGCAAGTGCTGGAATGGAGCGTGATGGACAACCGGGTCCGCAGCATGATGCTCATCGCCATGGGGAAAGCTCATTCGGCTTGGGCCATCGCCATCAGCGAAGCGCAACGCCAAGCCATTTATGCCGATCCGAATTGGAACGACGGACATTATTTGGCGGATGCGCCCCCTGCCGCAGGACTTTCTTCCGCACGTCAGATGGGAATGGTGTTTTATCGCAGTGCGGAATCGTTCGAACGCCGTTTCGGTCGTCACGCACAGCCCGGAAACCCTGATTTGTTCAAGGTTCAATCCTATTTGCACTACCAGGGCGCGAAATTGGTCGATCGCTTCGATGCGGTCACGTATGTGCGACTCACTCAAGCCATGGATTCGCATGATATCGCCCGTGGACGAGGCACTTTCGAGGATGTGCTTGGTGCAGTCACCATCCCCGCTTTGGTTTTGGGCATTTCGTCCGACGCGCTGTATTGGCCCTTGGAACAAAAAGAACTCGCCCGCTTGTTGGGTAATGGAACATATTCAGAATTGGAGTCGGACGAAGGGCATGATGCCTTTCTGATCGAGTTTCCAAAAATGGTGTCGGCTTATCGAAATTGGAAGAAATGAAATTACACGTATTGAAATTCGGCGGCAGCTCTGTCGCTACCCCGGCCCGCATCCAAAACTCGGTGACCATTGTCAAAAAAAGATTGAACGAGGTGAAGGTGGCTGTCGTGGTTTCCGCCCTAGGTGGTGTAACCGATGAGCTCATCGCCATCATGGACAAAGCCTGTGGAAACGACGCCCAATGGTCGGCCCGCTTCGACCATTTGCGTAAACGGCATTATGATTCGGCGCAGGAATTGACCACAGGCGCCGACACCGCCGACCTCCTCGCGGCTTTGAACGAACTCTTCGAAGAATTCCTCAACCAGCTTCATCATATCCGCTTGGCTGGAAAGATCAGCGCCAAGCAACGCGACCATGTGTTGTCGTTCGGCGAACGCCTCTCCTGCCGCATTTTTGCCGCCGCCCTGCGCGAGAACGGGGTGAACGCACAGAGTTTTGAGTCTCAACATTTCGTGCGCACGAACAATCGCTTTGGCGATGCCGATGTCGATAATCTCGTGACCATGGAATTGGTGCGGAAGTTGCTCGGTCCTGCGAACGGAACCGTACCCGTGATCACGGGCTTCATCGGAGCCACCGTCGATAACGAAATCACGACCTTGGGTCGATCCGGATCTGATTACACCGCCGGATTGATGGGCGAAGCGCTTGGTGCCGACGTGGTCGAAATCTGGACGGATGTGAATGGCGTGCTGACGGCCGATCCGAACGTGGCATCCACAGCCGTCACCATTCCGCGCCTTCAATATGCCGAAATCGCGGAAATGGCCCACTTCGGTACGAAAGTACTGCATCCTCGCACGGTGTTGCCACTCGAAGAACTGAACATCCCCATCCTGATCAAAAACTCCTTCGATCCGGAACATGAAGGCACCCTCATCACGCATGAGTATAGCCGCACGAATGGGATGCTTAAATCGGTGTCGCTGAAAAAAGATATTCTCCTGTTCGGACTCAAAAGCAAAGGCCTCGATCGTATCGACGGTCTGCTACCGCGCGCCATGCATGCTCTGAGAGAGGCCGGGATTCCCATTCTGTTCAATTCTGCGGCATCGGCCGATTTCGGAATCACATTTGCCATTCCGGACCATAAGGAAGTCCATGCCCGAGAAATCTTATTGGCCGCATTCGAACCCGAATACCGCAAAGGATTGATCGACGATGCCATCACCTTGGATCAGGTGAGCTTGGTGACGGTGATCGGCGATCGCTTGATCCACGATCTGGGCTTGTCTGGTGCCGTATTGTCGGTGTTAGGAGAAAATCACATCGCCCCATTGGCCGTAGCCAAAGGTGTCGCGAATCGGCATTTGAGCTTGGTCTTGAAAAACGAACAAGCCCGCACGGCCGTCATCCTTCTGAACGACCATTTCTGCGTTCATGCCGAGCGTGTGCGTTTGTTCGTAGCCGGAACCGGAACCATCGGCGGTGAATTGCTGCGGCAGTTGGGCGATGTGACGAATGAAGAATACGATTTGTCGGTGATCGGAGCGTGCGACGGACAACGCATGATCTGGAATCCCGCTGGATTGAATCCGATTGATGTGGAACGACTTCTTTCGGAAGGCGTGGTGACGGGTTGGGACCACATCATCAAAACCTTGGTGAATGATTTCGCTTACCGGACCATTTTTGTGGATGCGACCGGAAGCGCTGAAGTGGCCCGACTCTACACGAAATTGCTCAAAGCCGGCATCCACATCGCTACCCCAAGCAAACGTGCGAACACCTTCGAGCAGTCGTACTTCGATACGCTGATGGAGTACACGCAAGGAAAACCGACCCACTACTTGTTTGAAACGACGGTCGGTGCTGGCCTACCTGTCATCCAGACCATAAAAGATCTGATGCGGTCTGGCGACACCATCACCAAAATCACAGGTGTGGTGTCGGGAACGATGACCTACCTGTTCGATCAATTGCAACAAGGAGAGCCATTCGGAGAAACCCTGCGCCGCGCCCGCCGCCTCGGGTACGCCGAACCCGACCCGCGCGACGATCTATCGGGCGAGGATGTGGTACGCAAATTCATCACACTGGCCAGGGCATCGGGAATTCGACTCGAACGCTCGGATGTGACCGTCGAAAATCTCACACCCTCCGAACTGCGTCACTTGTCCACCGATGAATTTTTGGATCAAGTCGCCGCATACAACGATGTCTGGAAAGACCGTGTGGAAGCCGCATCGAAAGCAGACAAAGTTCTTCGTTATGTGGGCACTTTGGAGAATGGAAAAATCCACATCGGTGTGGAAGCCGTTCCGAAATCCTCCCCGTTGGGATCCTTGCAGGGCATCGACAACCAGATCGCCATTTTCACACGGAGGTACCAATTATCCCCGATGATCATTCAGGGTCCGGGTGCCGGAAAAGATGTGACCGCGGCGGGTTTGTTGGCCGACATCCAGAAAATCGCGATCCGTATCGTCCGATAATCGACAAAATAGGTTCGGGATTCATCAATCAAGGAAAAGAACGGGTTGCTGTTGATGGGTATGTTTGGTGGATGAATACATCCATCCATTCGTTTCATATCCCAGTGATGGGAACCGGTTTTTCCATCGACACCCCGATCCGTGTGGGCCATCTGTGCATCGATTCGGTCATATCCATCGTTGATGATCTGCTCGTCGAGCGGATCCGTAAACAGTATTGCGCCGAATACGGACTCGATTTCCACAGCATCAGCCGTAACGCGGAAGACGGTCGCGCCCGGCGCATCGCCGCGTATCTGGACATGGTGCAGGAGATCGTGACCCGCAAATTCAACGACATCCGAGATGCATCCTTGTCCTACAGCGCCGAAAAGCAACGCTATTTCGAGTTGATGGAGGATTCTCATCCCCTGAAATCGCTTTATCTGCGTTTTATAAGCGTATCGGATGAATCTGAAAAGCAAGCTCTGGAAGCGGATCTGACCGCCGCGATGCGTCCGGGTGTCATCGACGTGAACATCATGTCGAAAGTGGATCGATTGGATCCCGCCAACGAACTCAGTGATGCCGTCGCTGCGCTCAAAGGCTTCGTGATGAGCAAGGTGGAAGCGGCGGTTGTGCTATCGGCCGGCTTCAACCCCAGATTGTATTCGGCCTTAGCGTCGTTTCAGGAGTTTTATCGTGACGAATCGGGCTATTTGAAAAAACGCATCATTCTGAAAGTCAGCGATTTCCGCTCCGCCCTCATCCAAGGAAAATTTCTGGCAAAAAAAGGTCTGGAAGTGAGTGAATTCCGCGTAGAGTCCGGATTGAACTGCGGCGGACACGCCTTTTATTCCGATGGGAAACTTCTGCCAAGCATTTTGAAGGAATTCCGAGAGCAACGCGATCAGCTCAAATCGGAATTGCAGCCTATGATCGAATCTTTTTATGCGACGATGGGGTGGGCGTACAATGCCGATGGATCCGATACGGCCGAAATCACGGTTCAAGGCGGAATCGGTACAGATGGCGAACGCAAACGAATTCAAGAGGAATATGGAATCGCCAGAACAGGTTGGGGAAGTCCGTTCTTGGTGGTTCCGGAAGCAACGAATGTGGACAAAGCGACATTGAATCATCTGATTCGAGCGGAAGAGAGCGATCTGTATCTGAGCCAAGCGAGTCCGCTGGGCGTACCGTTCAACAATCTTCGTCATTCCGGATCTCAGGAATGGCATGCCAAACAAGAGGAGAAAGGCAAACCCGGATCTCCATGCCCCAAAGGATTTCTCAAGTCGAACACCGAATTCACAACGGAAGCGATTTGCACGGCCTCATCCGAATACATGTCTTTGAAACTTCAGCAGATCGATGAGTCAGCAGAACTGGAATCCGTGAAATCCAAACAGCGGGCCGGCGTATTGGCGAAAGAATGTCTCTGCGTGCATTTAGGAAACGCATCCCTCATCAATATGGGAATCATCAAAGAGTCGCAAGGGCCGCAGGCGATTTGTCCGGGCCCCAATCTGGCCTGGTTCAAAGGTCCGTATTCGTTGAATCGGATGATCGACCATATTTATGGCCGCGGGGAAAGTCTGGTGCCGAGCGAGCGGCCGCATATGTTCGCGAAGGAAATCACGATGAACATCGATTATCTGGAAACCCTGGTCGATAACCGCAATCCGGATGACAAGAAGCAAAATCAGTACCTCGAAAACGTGATCCGGAATCTTCAAGAAGGCATTGACCGATGCAAGGAACTGACATCCAAACAAGCGTTTCCGAACGAAAACCTGGATTCATTGGCTGTTGTGGCTGCAGAACAGGAGGCCCGATTGGAGCGGATTCACGATACGATGATCGCGGTTCCGGTCAGATTGTCGTGAGCGTCGTCTGCCCGGAACATCACGCGTTCGAACAACATCCGAAGCCAGGTTTTCGGATCATCCGTCTTGCACAAGTCGAACATCAGTTCGGGTTCGTAGACATATTCCCATAACCCGTCGCTGCATAACAGAATCGCATCCCCTTTCTTCAATTCCAGAGGTTCCGGAGTGATGGCGGGGTTGCATTCTTCTGATTTCCCAAGGGCTCGGGTGATGCGGTTGCGATCGGGATGGGTGCGCAGTTCCGGATAGGTGATCTCCCCTCCGGCGAGCAACGCGGCAACCACACTATGGTCTTGGGTTTGATGCAGGATGTCGCCATCGCGGATCACATAGGCTCGGCTATCGCCGATGTGGGCGATGAGTAACTTTCCGTCCGCCACAATCGCCGCCACGAGCGTGGTACGCATGCCGGTGGACACGTCCCCTTCTTTTTCAGCAAGTATGGCGTTTTGTGCCGCAAAAACGGCTTCTTTTAGATTCTCGGGAGTTGCGTCGGGTTTGGTTTTGAAATGCTCGATAAAGGCTTCGGAAGCCCGTTTCGAGGCCACATCCCCATGCTGATGTCCCCCGACCCCGTCGCAGACCACCCAAACCGAGGTGCCGGCCTCATCCACATGAGACAAGACCGCATCCTCGTTGTAAGTACGTCCACCGGGGTGGGTCATTTCAGCATGGCTCAATTTCATGCGTTTTCCAGCCCCACTTTGAAGGAGATGGATGAACCGCTCAGATAGAAGCGGTCGCCCGGTTGAAGCACATATTTCTCACCGGCGTTGAGTTTTTTGCCATTGCGCAGATACGTTCCGTTGGTGGAATGAGCGTCTTCGATGGTGAAGGTTTTGCTGGATGCTTCATACTGGACCAAGCAATGGCGTTTGGAAACATCTTCGGTATCGGCAGGGAAAATCAGATGCGATACCCTGGGATCACGTCCGATGGCCAAGGGCTCTGAGCCCATTTCGAGTCGGCTTCCGGCGAGTGCGCCACTCAATCCGGTTAAAACCGCTTTAGCCGGACCTGTGCCATTGTATGCCGCACCTCCATAGGATTTGCGTGTGACTAATTCTTTCCCTTGGATCACCGCCTCCTTCACCATGATATTGCCACGTTTGGTGAGCGACAGATACATGGCGAAGCCTCCCATGAAAATCGAAAACCCGAGAATCGACATCAGCATCGGATTGTTCTGAATCTTGGCGCTTTCGATGGCTTCTTCGGCACGACGACGTGCTTCTTCGGATTCGGCACGGGCGGAATCGGCTGTGGCCCGCGATGATTGAACATCCCGACGGGCAAGATCCAAGCTGGCGATCATCGCATTCAGTCGGGTCTGTTGTTCAGCCATTTGCTGGCTCTGTGCGGTCACTTCGGCCTGACGTCGTTCGGTTTCAGCATGCAAACGCGTGATTTCACTACGGGTCAGCTCCATCTCGGAGACGCAGCCAGCGGTTGCGATGGTTGCCGGAATATTGAACTGCCGGATCGCCGGTAGCAGTTCATCCAAGTGAACTGCGAAGTTGATCACATTTTCCGAAGCGTCATCGAAATCGGCAATGGTAAAGGTGTTCGTACCGATCACTTGGTTACACACGTTGAACATAGGTCCACCTGAGTTCCCACCATTGATGGCCGCATCCGTCTGAATCACTTTGCGACGGCGGCTGTCTTTCGTCGTTTGGATGATGTTGATCCGTCCAAAGGTCACAACCGGATCATAATCCGCTTCATCACTTAATCGAGACAATCCCGGAAATCCAACCACAGCCAAGTCTACCCCTGTCACAATTGCTGGAGAATAGGCCAATGTAGCTGCTGGACGACCATGTGGCTGTTGCGCTTCCAGTATCGCCAAGTCCTTCTTCTCATCGCTCCACACCACTTTTGTCGTGATTTCCTTGTTTGGGGCAACCAGGAGTTTGAAGATCATCCCTTGAAACGCACTAACGGCTGGCCAATCGCTTTTACGGATCTCGTTGTAGAAATTTTTACCGTATTCATTGCCACGGGCAACATGTTCATTGGTAACGATATGCCTTTCGGTGATGGCGTAACCCGTACCCGACCATACCGGACCCAATTCTTGTCCGTTGATGATCAGATAAGCCTGCACTTTCATCGTGTGGCTTTTCAGTTGAGGCACATTCTGGGCGGTCAACGAACCCGCCAGGAGTGTTGGAAATAGGATGAGGAAAAGGAGTCGTCTCATAATATGCTCGTGATGCTTAGGGTGATGACGGTGGTGTTGTCTTGATACGGTTGATTTTTAGCCATGGCGCGTTTGACCAACTCATCGGCTGGGTTGGATGTGTCGCTAGACAGGATGTCGATCATCTCGGAATTGGAGAGGGATCGATACAAGCCATCGCTACACATTAGGATGACATCATGTTGTTTGAGTGGAAATGCGATTCGGCTCTGATCGATGCGGGTGAGGTCTTTCAACCCGATGAAGCTGGTCAGGGCGTCTTTTTCAGGATGTTGCCTCGCGTCGCTCAGATCGGTCTGACCACGTATCACATCCTGATATAAATCCAGCACATAGCTATGCTCGGTGTTCACTTTCGACAACTCCTTATTTCGAAGCAGATAGATCTGACTGTCGCCCACAGACACCCATCTCATGGAACGATCTTCCAAAAACACGGCTATCAGCGTGGTGCCGGTGCCTTCTTCTTCACCGGATTCTTTGCCCAGTTGAAACACAGCCCGATTGGCCGCTTCCACGTCCAATGAGCTCATGAATTCACGAATGGCCAACTTGCTGGCTTCCGCGCCATTCTTCATACCGCCCATGCCATCTGCGATGACGGCGATGAAGGGGGATTTGGCTGGATCCGACATCGCGAACGAGTCTTGCTGTTGCCGGCGCATCCCTAGATGCTGGGCTTGACCCAATCGTACCGACATGCCACCGATATCCAACTGATGCGCATCGTTTGCTTTTCGGACAGGTTCGTCGGAGGAACCCGCCACAGAAGCAGATGGAGACGCTTTTGAACCGCGGCGTCGAAAGGTGAATGCGAACACAATCAGAATCACGATTCCGATGCCGATGATTGAAATCAGGACCATGTAAAGGAATCGCTGCAGAACGGTATGAATCTGAACTGACTTTGCCCGATTTCAATCTTATCAAAATGATTCAATGCCGTGGGCATGTCCACCGGTTGATCATTGAGGTAAGTCATGCCACGTCCATCGCCTGGCGCGATGCGGAACGAGTTGGTTTTGGGATCATAGCTGATCACGGCATGCTTCTCACGCGAAATCATATCATCACCGGGAACGGAGATATCCATCGACGCATCGCGCCCGATGAAATTGCGCTGCCCTTTGATACGGAAATCTTTGCCTTTATCGGCTCCTTCCACGCAAACAAGCCATCCGCAAACAGGATCCAGATTTCCTTGCTTCTTGAAATGCCCAACCGTGCTTCCGATGTTCCCTTTCGGAGCTGTGGGTGCAGCGATCGTTTTGCCACTGGCATCCGTCGGAGCGAACGTCGGTTCACTGCGTTTCGGGATGGTTGGACTGATATCCAAATCCATCACACCACAATAGGGACAAGTGGAATGTTTCGCATTTTCGAAAAAATGTCCGTGATCGCATCTGATCATTGCCATACAAGGTGCCTATTGGGTTATGGTTGTGTACCGGTGAGTTGGAAGAAATCAAAATCGGCGGTGGATACACCCGAGACGCCGATACCGAAGCTGTTCCCGTCGAGCGAGGTGATGGTTTGCTGATGTACCTGGGTGTTATTCAGATAAAAGGTATAGCGAGTACCGCGTTTCTCGATTTTGAATGTGTTCATCAGGTTTCCGCGGCGCAACGCCTCGCTTTTGGTGTAATTAAGCAACATACTCCACGTTCCACCGGCATTGCGCGAGATGAAGATATCCCCATCGTTATCCAAGGCGAAGAAATGGAACCCGTTGGATCCATCACCAAACACCAGTCCGATTTGCTGGGTTGGCTGTGACACATCCACAAAGCGTAAAGCGGTCTCCATCGTCATATCTGCCGCCAAATTCACAGCCATTTCGGACGTCACCCGACCCATGTTGCCGGTTTGCGTCTGTTGAAAACGCAAACGACCGTTATTGAAGGTGATCCGAACGTTGCCTGTCGTACGTCCGGTGAACTCCGTCGTGCTGCCATTGAAATCGTTGCGATAGGAGAAGGGCGTGATGGTGGGACGAACGGGTTCACGGACCGGCTCACGAGCCGGAGTCCTTGGCTGTTCAGTCCTACGATTCATCGACTCCGCGATTTCTCTCGCATAGTCCAAACGCTGGTTTCGAACCGTGATCGAATCTTGCGCCGCGGCCATCAATGAGGCATGGGTAACGCTATCCGGACGCAGCGCGCCAGCCGCTTTGAAGGATATCAAGGCATCATCAAAATTACCCGAATTGAATTCGCCTTGACCCTGCTCGATCAGAGTCCGATACGGAGTATCGATGATGACCTCGGCAACGGGTTCCTGCCTAGGCTCCGAGCTTTGACTGACATACCATCCACCAGCGGCCACAATCAGAATAGCCGCTGCGATGCCAATCCATTTTCCGACTCCACCGGACGTGGACTTCGATTTCGGTTCTTTTTTGATGGTAGGTGCCATAACCGGTTCCACAGCCGGTGCTTTCGACTTGGGCGCTGGTGCGGATGGAGCCGATGGAATCGACATCCCGGCCAGCAACGATTGAAATTCTGGGATAGATTGGGGTCTGTCTTCTGCCCGGATCGCCATCGCCCGATGCAAGGCATCCGACACCGATTGCGAAATCTCCGGCTTCATGTCCTTGACCGTTGGCAGTTGATCTTCATACAAACGCTCGGTCGCTTCGGCCGGCACCGAACCGGTCATCATATAATACATGGTGGCGGCCACGGCGTAGATATCGGTCCATGGCCCTTGCTTTCCTTTGCCATGATACTGCTCAGGTGGCGCGAAGCCTGGAGTCAACACCACCGACATGCTCTTGCTTCGTTCGTTCATCGATACCCGAGCGGCGCCGAAATCCAATAAGATCACGCGCTTCGATGAGGTCAGAAAAATGTTATGAGGCTTGATGTCGCGATGCAAAAATCCTTTGTTATGCACTTCATGCAAGCCATCCAGAATCGGATACATGATGCCAAGGGTGATGGTCTCTCCCAACACATTTCCCTTGCTGGTCATGTACTCGTTCAACGACATCCCGTCGTAATAATCCATCACCATGTACGCGGTGCCGAAATTCTTGAAAAAGGTCTTCACACGCACCACATTCGGGTGATCGAACTGCGCCAATGTGCGGGCTTCGTTGATGAACTGCTCCAAACCATATGAAAACAGCTTGGAATCGTCGTTGGTATGCGGTTGGACGGTGGCCCGATCGTTCGCACGACCCGCCAAATCACGTGGCAAAAATTCTTTGATGGCCACATATGTCTGCAAATACATATCCCAAGCAAGGTAGGTGATCCCGAAACCGCCGGGTTTACCCAACACTTTTCCAATGAGATACTGCTCGTTCAGAACGGTTCGATGCGCCAACAGGATCGGACTTCGTTCTTGGGATTCATCGTAACCACATGTCGGGCATACTGCTACGTTTCCTTTTTCACTAAAACAACCCGGACATAGGTGCTGATTCTCCATGACGATGTTCTGAATATGACAGTTAGTTGGTGCGATTCTCTATTCCAAGAAGTGTACCAAAGATATCCACCACCTGCAATTTGGATAAGCACTTGACATTCGATGCCAAAATCCCCTACTTTGTGGGAGATTGTGGGAAGAAGTGGGAGAAAACCCCAAATCGACCCACGCCACTGTATTTGGCAATCGGTGGTTTGATCTTGTTTGGCAATCCATAGCAATAAAATCCGCGGTATCGTGCCCAGTTTCAAGGGTGAATATGAACATGCGCTGGACGCAAAAGGTAGAGTCAGCTTTCCTGCAAAGCTGAGGAAGTACCTCAACCCAGACGCCCAAGAACGCTTCACCATTGTGAAGGGACTTGAGACATGTCTATATCTCTACCCCGAAGACCGCTGGAAAGACGTTGAAGACCGCCTGAGCGAAATCAATTCATTTAGCACGGAAGGACGAACCGTCATCCGGAATTTCCTTCGCTCAGCCGATGATCTCGAACTCGACAATGCCAATCGTCTGGCGCTGCCGGCGAAACTCACCGAATGGGCCGGCATCACCGGTAAAGTGATTTTCATCGGAAGCGGCGACAAAATCGAACTATGGTCTCCTGAGCATCTCGACCAACAGGATCAAACCATGGATGTCGCCACTTGGCAAGATCTATTTGAAAAAGTGATGGGAAACAAACACACCTGATGTCTACCTCATCCTACCACGTGCCTGTGCTTTTGGCTGAATCGGTGAATGGGCTCGTGACGGATCGAAATGGCATTTATGTGGATGCGACCCTAGGCGGAGGCGGCCATAGCACCGCCATCCTGCAACGTCTCGGACCAGAGGCCTCCCTGTATGGGCTGGACCAAGACGACGATGCTCTCAAGGCCACAGCAGCCTCACCTCTGTTATCAGGTGATCAACGGTTTCACCCTGTGAAGGGAAATTTCGGGTTTATGGACGCACTCCTTCATCCTTCCATCCACGGCAAACTCAGCGGAATTCTGCTCGACCTCGGTGTCTCCAGCCATCAGATCGATGAAGGTGCGCGCGGGTTCAGTTTTCAAGCCGATGGACCCTTGGATATGCGGATGAACGCCTCGCGCGACTTATCGGCCTATGAGGTGGTGAACACGTATCCGGAAGCCGACCTTAAAAAAATCTTCTATGAATATGGGGAAGAGCGCCATAGCGCACGCATCGCCAAACAGATTGTCGCGAACCGTCCCATCACATCCACCCATGTATTGAAGCAATTGGTGGAACGCCTCACGCCGGGTCCGCACGCCTTGAAATCTGTAGCTCGCATCTTCCAAGCGATCCGCATCGAAGTGAACCGCGAGCTCGACATGCTCTATCGGGTGTTGGAAAGCAGTTTGAATTTACTTGCTCCTGGCGGACGACTCGTCGTGATCGCCTACCATTCCCTTGAAGACCGCCCCGTAAAGCTGTTCATGCGAAGCGGAAACCTCGCCGGCACGGTAACCAAAGACTTTTACGGCAACGACCTTACGCCTTGGAAACTCATCACTCGCCAGCCGATTGTGGCGGATGAAGCCGAAACCCGGCTCAACCCGAGAGCACGGAGCGCGAAGCTCCGCATCGCCGAAAAAATCGGAGGTGCGCCATGATGGTCCGTTCCCCTAGCCTGCCGGCATCCGAATACAGTGGTCCGAAAGCGGTGAATCTCAAGCGCGTGTTACCAACGGCCGCCAAACCGAAAGGCCGCATCCGCACCGCCATCAAATCGATGCACATTCCGGCTTGGAAAGTGATGCTCTACACCGTTCTCGCCGGACTTTTTGGCGCCGTGTACCTGCAACATGTGTTCACCACGCAAGCGATTCTCCGTGATGTGAACCTGCTGCATCGGGATCTGGATCGTGCCACGATCCGCCATAACGAACTGCGCTTCACCTATGAACGCATGACCGGCCCTGCCGACGTCTATCTCCGATCCAAAGACATCGGATTGATCGACGGCGGACCTGCGGACCACATCATCACCCTGGACTAGCCATGAACACACGCGCGTTTATCGTTCTCGGGCTGATGTTGATGATTCCAGGTGCGATCGCGCTTCAGATCATGCGCATTCAATTTCTTGAAGGAAGCGAGTTGCGCGCGCTCTGGGGCGAGCAAGCGATCGATTATGTGCCGATTCCGGCCGAACGTGGCCACATCCTCGACGCCAGCGATCGGATTTTGGTCAGCAATTCCGTTTCCTACAGTGTGATTGTGGATCCCTTGGCGCCGAGAACATCCCGTGCGAATTTGGATGCGATTTGTGCCACATTGGCTCGCTTTACCGACTCGTCGAAAGAGGATTATGTCGCCAAAATCCGGAATGCGCCGAAAGGTTCACGATATGTGCTGCTGGAACGCGGTGTGAGTCGGCAAGGGCACGATGCCTTGCGTGCATTGGAGATTCGCGGACTCATTTTGGAAGAGCATTTCCGTCGCCGTTACAATTACGAAACCCTGGCCGCGCACACGCTCGGTTATGTGAACCACAACGTGGACGGCATGATGGGATTGGAGTCGAGTTTCAACTCGATGTTGAAAGGACAAGAAGGCGAGCAACAGGTTCAGCGCGATCGGAATGGCCGAATCCGTGCCGTCGTCGGTGCTCCACGTCGTCGTCCAGTGGCTGGAAACTCCATCCGCACCACCATCGACGCCCGAATCCAAGCCATTGTGGAAGAAGAATTGATGGCCGGTGTGCTTCGCTCGCGGGCCAACCACGGAACCGTGATCATCGTGGATCCGGAAACCGGCGCCATCAAAGCCATGGCTAATTATCCCACATTCAATCCGAATACGCCGGCCCGTTATAGTGATGAAAATCGTCGCGATTTCGCGATCGCTGATATGATCGAGCCCGGTTCCACGTTCAAACTCGTGACGGCCGTGGCCGCGACCGAGCAAGGTGTGATCAAAGACAATGAGATTTTTCATACCCCAGCGAACGGGCAAAAACGCATTTACGGACAAATGATGCGCGATCACGATCCGCTCGGATCGATCGACTTCCGGAATGTGATTCAAAAATCGTCCAACATCGCGACGTCTGAAATCGCGATGCGCCTCGACAAGCAGACGTTCTACCAATACGCGCGGAATTTCGGGTTCGGAACGCCGACCGGCATCGATCTGCCAGGTGAGGAAGCGGGCCGGTTGCAACGCCCGCATAGCTGGTCGCAAGTGACCCTTCCGTGGATGTCGATCGGATACGAAATCCAGGTGACGCCCCTCCAAATGGCGATGGCTTATGCCGCTTTCGCCAACGACGGCAAGCTGATGCGCCCCTATGTGGTGGATGAGGTGATCGACGAACGTGGCCGAGTCGTGGAAAAAACACGTCCGCATGTGGTCCGCTCCGCTGTGCGTCCTCGCACCATCGCAGACCTCTCTCCTATTTTCGAAAGCGTGCTTACCGAGCAAGGAACCGCCGAATTCGCCCGTGTGGAAGGTGTTCAGATCGCCGGCAAAACCGGAACAGCGCAGAAATACATCGACGGCCGCTACCGCACGCGTTATCGCGCCAGTTTCGTGGGTTTTTACCCTGTCGACGACCCGAAGTATGTCTGTTTTGTTCTGATGGATGAACCCCGCACCAGCATCTATGGAGGCGTGGTTTCCGGACCTGTTTTCCGCAACATCACCCAGCGCATTTTGGCTCTGGATGAGCGCCTGCATCGCGAAGTGGTGGTCGATCCCGATTCCATTTCTTATGTGGTGCCCCGTTTGGATGGCTATTCGAAGGATGATGCCTTTGTGCTGCTCGATCAGATGAACCTGCGCTACGATACCGAAGGCAAAGGAACCACGATTGAATCTCAAATGCCGAAAGCCGGAACACGCATCGCCCGTCGTGATAAAATCACCCTCGTACTTGCCGGAGGCGCGCCATGACATTGGGCCAACTCCTCAAGATTTGCAAGCCGAAAGCGATGATGGGTCCGCATAAGGTACCCAAAGGACGATTGACCGATGATTCCCGTGCTGTAACGCCCGGATCCATCTTCATCGCCGTAAAAGGACTCGTTTCGGATGGGCACGATCACATCGCATCCGCTTTGGAAAAGGGCGCTTCTTTCGTGATTTGTGAGCGTTTCGACGGACCGGTTCCGAATGCCACGATTCTTTTGGTCAAGCGCACGCGGGATGTCCTGATGCCGCTCGCATTGGCCGATCAAGGTCATCCGGAAAAAAGTCTGAAGTTGGTCGGCATCACCGGAACCAATGGAAAAACCACGGTTTCCACGCTTATTTGGCAGGTACTGCGCAAATTGGACATGAACGCCGGACTAATCGGCACCGTGGAAAAGCGATTCAATGATGTGATGGTGGACAGCAAACTCACCACGCCCGGAGCTCTTGAGTTGGCCGCGGATTTGCGGAAGGCCGCAGATGCCGGATGCCAGGTTGTGGCCATGGAAGTATCGAGCCATGCCTTGCATCAGGGCCGTACCAAGGGCTTGAACTTCGCTGTGGGTGTCTTCACCAATTTGACGCACGATCATCTGGATTACCACGGCTCCATCGAGTCGTATTCGCGGAGCAAACGACTGTTGTTTGATGGATTGCGCAAGAGCTCGGTGGCCATTGTGAACCACGATGATCCATCCGGCGCGGCGATGTCTGCCAAAACACGCGCAGAGGTATGGGCGGTGCGGATGGGGGATTCCGACATCCAAATCTTATCGAATTCCGTGAACGGACTGGTATTGGATGTGGATGGAACCGTCATTCAAAGTCCGTTGGCCGGACGCTTCAACGCATACAATGTGGCGCAAGCCTACCTCTCCTGCGTCGCCCTCGGCCTAAACCAATCCAATGTAGCGGCCGCGCTTTCAGACGCTCCCGGCGCGGCAGGACGCCTCGAGCGCGTCGCCACATCCGGCAACGCTCCGGCGGTATTTGTCGATTACGCCCACACTCCCGATGCGCTCGAAAATGTGCTGTCCACGCTCGCATCGCTTAAAGAGCCTGGTCAATCCCTCGCGTGTGTGTTCGGCTGCGGCGGAAACCGTGACACAACCAAACGACCCAAGATGGCCTCCATCGCCGAGCGCTTCTGCGATCGCGTGGTGATCACATCCGATAATCCCCGTTTTGAAGACCCCGATGCCATTCTCGACGACATCATGACCGGTTTCAGCGCGACAGCGAAGGTCCAGCGAATCACCGACCGTCGCACCGCCATCGAAACCGCGATTCGCACCGCATCCGTCACCGATGTGATTGTCGTGGCGGGGAAAGGTCATGAAACCTACCAAGAAATCAAGGGCGTGCGTCATCCGCTCGACGACCGACTCATCGTCCACGACGCCCTAAGCCGGAGATCCGCCTGATGCTATATTGGTTGCTCGATTTTCTCGAAGTCAATTTCAATCCGCCTGGTTTCGGCGTGTTCGCTTATATCACGGTACGAGGAGCATTGGCTGCCTTCACCGCATTGGTGTTTTCGGTGTTTTTCGGCAAGCGCATCATCGCCCAGCTGCAAAAAATGCAGTTGAAAGAGACCATCCGCATGGACATCGACCTGCCCGGACATCATTCCAAAGCCGGAACGCCGAGCATGGGCGGACTCATCATCATTTTCGCGACGGTCGTTCCCACCATCCTGTGGATGAATCCGACGAATCCCTACTTCATACCCATCATTTTCGTGATTTTGGCTTTAGGTGGCGTCGGATTCATGGACGATTACATCAAGATCATCAAGAAAGACAAAAAGGGATTGATGGGTCGATTGAAGGTGACAGGACAAGTGATTGTCGGGCTCATACTAGCCGCATTTTTGTATTTCCATCCCTCATTCGAAGGATATAACACCATCACGACCATTCCTTTCGTCAAGAATTACCATATCGACTACGCTTTCTTCGGGGAAGCTTGGGGATGGGTCATTTTCTTCCCGGTTGTGATTTTCATTCTGACCGGTGTGAGCAATGCGGTGAACCTTACCGACGGTTTGGATGGATTAGCCAGTGGCACATCCGCCATCGCAGGCATCGCATTGGGAATCTTGGCCTATGTCTCGGGGCGTGTGGATTTTTCGAACTTCCTGGACATTATGTATCTGCCTGGAACCGGTGAATTGGCCATTTTCTGTGCGGCGATGGTTGGTGCGTGCTTCGGATTCTTGTGGTACAACACCTATCCCGCTGAAGTCTTCATGGGCGATACCGGATCTCTTGCCTTGGGCGGATCCATCGCGGCCGTCGCCCTGATGGTTCATAAAGAACTCTTGCTACCGATTCTGTGCGGTGTGTTTGTGATGGAAACCTTGTCTGTGATTCTTCAGACGGGCTATTTCAAATACACGAAAAAACGCTACGGCGAAGGTCGTCGACTCTTCCTCATGGCGCCGATCCATCACCATTTCGAGAAACGCGGCTGGAAAGAGCCGAAAATCGTGGTCCGTTTCTGGATCGTGGCCATTCTGTTGGCGGTCTTCACCCTCATCACCTTGAAACTCAGATGAGAAACCTCAAACACACATCGGTTGTGGTGGCTGGGGCTGCGAAAAGCGGCATCGCCGCGGCGCGCCTGCTCGCTTCCGAAGGGGCGGATGTGTTTCTGACGGATTCCGGTGTGATGACAGACCAAACGAAAAGCTTATTGACGTCGCTGGGAATCCCTTTTGAGGATGGTGGACATTCCGAGCGAGCGTTTGTGGGCGAATTTGTGGTGGTGAGTCCGGGAGTGCCGGATGAAGCCCCCATCATCCAAGGGTATTTGTCTGCCGGAAAAGAGGTCTTGTCAGAAATCGAGCTGGCTTCTTGGTTTGAGAACGGCCGCATTGTGGCTGTTACGGGAAGTAATGGTAAAACCACGACCGCCAGTTGGCTCAATCACATGTGGGATACCGCGAGTGCGCCGCATGTCTTGGCCGGCAACATTGGAATCGCCTATAGCGATGTTGTGAAAACGACAACATCCGATACCACATCGCTACTGGAGATCAGCAGTTTCCAGTTGGATCATATTCAGAGCTTCCGTCCGTCGGTGAGCATCCTGCTCAACATCACGCCCGATCATTTGAACCGCTATCAGTACCAATTCGAGCGCTATGTGGCCTCGAAAATGCGGATCGGTGAGAATCAGCGCAAGGACGATGTCTTCATCTATTGGCTGGAAGATCCCATTGTGGGACCGATCGTCGAGACCTTGAAAGGAAAGCCGGACGCACCGCGCTTTCTGGCGTTTTCCGACACGCGTCGCCCCGATGAAGGCGTCTATGTGCGCGATGGCCAAATCGTATTTCATCTCCATAACCAAGAGGAAATCCTGATGCTCGTTGAAGACATCGGCCTTCGTGGCCGCCACAATCTCCACAACGGCTTGGCTACGGCGCTTGCCGCACGCGTGAGCGAAATCCGCAATGAGTTCATCCGTGAAAGCCTGATGCGGTTCGAAGGGGTGGAACACCGCCTCGAGAATGTGCGCTCGCTCAACGGCGTGGGCTACATCAACGACAGCAAGGCGACCAACGTGAATGCCGTGTGGTATGCGCTGGATAGTATCCGGAATCCATTAGTGCTCATTCTTGGCGGACGCGATAAAGGGAATGACTATGCCGAGCTGATTCCACAAATCCACGCGAAAGTGCACACCATCATCGCCATCGGCGAAGGAACCGCCGCCATCGAAACCCAGCTTCGTGAGCATGTGCCGACATTTCTGAAAGCCACAAGTATGGAAGAAGCTGTGAAAATGGGCGCGAAAGCGGCAAAACGGGGCGAAACCATACTACTAAGTCCGGCCTGCGCCTCCTTCGACATGTTTGAAAACTATGAGCACCGCGGACGCGAGTTCAAAAAATTTGTGAACCAATTGTAAGATGATTTTCGGTCCAACCGCACGTCGGGACGCACAGTCCTTCATCCTCGATCAGTCGCCCGAGCGCGACATGGGCAAAGCACGCACCAGCGACCGTGTGCTGCTCGCCGCGATCGTGATGCTCATGGCGTTCGGCTTGCTTGCGGTATTCTCCTCCATCGCCTACTTCGCAGAGCTGAAGAAAACCACGGCAACGGCCTTGATGCTCAGCCATCTCACCAAACTCGGCATCGCGGGTATGGTGATGTTGCTCTTCTCGAAAATCGATTACCACCGTCTACTGAACATCAGCAAATTCGGCCTTTTCCTGAGCTGGGGTTTCCTCATTTTTGTGACCATGTTCGGCACGGAAGTCTGGGGCGCAAAACGCTCCTTGAGCTTGGGCGGATTTTCCTTCCAGCCCTCATCCATGGCTACGGTGTCGTTATTGATCTATTTGGTGGCCATGTGCCGTGAAAAAGCGGAGTACATCACGGATTTCGGCAGAGCCTTCATCCCGATGATGGCCTACATCGGATTCACCTGCGCGCTGATCGCGGTAGAAGATTTCTCCAGCGCGGGAGTACTAGGAATATTGTCACTTTTGGTTCTGTTTGTTGGCAAAGTACCCGTCCGTTACCTCACCGCATTGATCCTGATCGGTGTGATCGGTGGAACCGCATTCATTTATAGCTCTCCCTTCCGCCAGAAGCGGATTGACTCGTACATCGAACAAGTTGTCGACATCAAAAGTGATGCTCTTGTGAGCGATTCCGGTTATCAGGCGCAGCAAGCCCATATCGCGATCGCCCGTGGCGGACTCGTGGGCGTCGGCATCGGGAAAAGCTCGCAGCGCGACTTCCTTCCCGCTCCATACAACGATTTCATTTACGCGATCATCGCCGAAGAATATGGCTTCATCGGTAGCATGATGGTGCTCATTCTCTACACCGTGATTTTGGTGCGTGGCATCTTTTTCATCGCAAGACGAGCGTTTGATGATGTGGGACAACATCTTGCCGTCGCCTGCACACTCGGCATCGTGATGTATGCCTATGTGAACGCGGCCGTCGCCACAGGACTATTTCCCGTGACCGGACTCCCCATGCCCTTCGTGTCGTATGGCGGCACCAGCATGTTGTTTTCGGGTATGCTGATGGGAATTCTGCTGAATATCTCGAAATCGAAGCGGGAGGACGCCCCATGAGCTTGAACGTCCTCATCGCCGCAGGTGGAACCGGTGGACATGTCTACCCTGCCATCGCCATCGCCGACGCCCTGAAACGCGCTCATCCCGATACGAAAATCCTTTTCGCAGGAACGCGTTCCCATATGGAATGGACGACAGTCCCGAAAGCCGGTTATGCGATCAAATCGGTATGGATCAGCGGGTTTCATCGCCAATTCACGCTCAAAAATCTTTTATTTCCGCTCAAACTCGTGGTCAGCCTGATTCAAAGCCTATTTATCGTCATCAAGTTCAAGCCCGATGTGGTGTTGAGCTGCGGCGGCTATGTGGCCGGTCCGGTGGGATGGGTGGGCGCCAAATGGGGCATCCCCTTGATCGTGCAAGAACAGAACTCATTCCCTGGCGTCACGAACCGGATGCTGGGCAAACACGCCGCGCGCATTTACACCGCGTTCGACGACGCGAAACGCTATTTCCCGAAATCGGATGTGTCGATGGTGGGCAATCCGGTGCGTTCGCACATGAAACTCGCGGCACGCCCCCCCTCCCTCGCGTCGTTCTCGTTCGACACCACGCGCAAGACCGTCTTAGTGATGGGCGGGTCCGGTGGCGCGGCACGAATCAACGAGGCCATGACTCATAACATCGGGGGGCTGCACAACGACCTGAAGATGAACGTCATCTGGCAGTGCGGACCCCAGTATTTCCCCGCGCTATCCACGAAAATCGATGTCAGCACCTATCCGAATCTGAGGCTGCTCCCCTATATCGACGACATCTCCCTTGCCTACGCCGCGGCCGATATTGTTGTGAGTCGCTCGGGGGCCGGAAGCATTGCCGAACTCACTGTCGTCGGAAAACCCATGATTTTGGTGCCATCGCCACACGTTGCGGGCGATCATCAGACCCATAATGCCAAATCCGTGGCCGATCGCGGAGCCGCCGAATTGCTCACAGATGAAGAAGTTGTAAGAGAACTCATCCCCACCATTCAACGCCTGCTCAACGACGAGCTAACCCTATCCAAGATGTCGGAAGCCGCCTTTCAAATGGCGCATCCCGATGCCGCCGACATCATCGCAACCGACATGATTCGACTTTTCGCCGCATGACCACACCCATCATCACCCAACCTGTATTCGGAAAAACGAAGCACCTCCACCTGGTGGGCATCGGAGGCATCGGCATGAGCAGCATCGCCGAAATCCTGATCCATCGTGGCTTTGAAGTATCGGGTTCTGATGGCGCGGCAAGCGACAATACCCAGCGACTGATCGACATCGGAGCGACGGTCCATATCGGTCACAAAGCCGAGAATATCGCCGGAGCACAGGTTGTTGTCTATACAAGCGCGGTAAAAGCGGAAGACAATGTGGAAACACGCGCCGCTTTGGAAGCCGGAATCCCCGTCATAAAACGTGGTGAGATGATCGCGGAGCTGATGCGCATGAAATTCGGCATCGGCATCGCCGGAACGCACGGAAAAACCACGACGACGTCCCTTACCGGATTGGTTGTGCAGGATGGCGACTTCGATCCCACCATCATTGTCGGCGGACGTGTTCACAGTTTCGACAAAACCAACGCTGTTGTCGGAAAAGGTGACATTTTGATCGTGGAAGCGGATGAATACGACCGCATGTTCCTGAATCTGACGCCGTCTTTGGTCGTGATCACCAATATCGATCTGGAACATCTTGATATTTACAAAGACGAAACCGACATCAAGAACGCCTTCATCGAATTCGCGAACAAGGTTCCGTTCTATGGCGCGGTGATCGTGTGCTTGGACGATTCCAATGTGCGAAGCGTACTTCCACACATCCATCGCCGCACGATGACGTATGGATACACACCTCAGGCGAGATTGCGTCCGACGAACATCCACAGCGAAGCGCTTCATACCGCTTTTGATGTGATGTTGGATGGCAAAAAATTGGGTCGGGTGGCCGTCAGCGCCGCAGGTGAACATAATGTCCGCAATACCTTGGCAGCCGTTGCCGTCGGATTGGAACTGGATGTCCCCTTCGCGCAAATCGCAAGCGGATTGGCCCGTTTCAGTGGTGTGTTCCGTCGCTTCCAAGTGAAAGCCGATGCGCATGGCACCATCATCGTCGACGATTACGCCCATCATCCAACCGAAGTGAAAGCCACATTGCAAGCCGCCCGCTCTGGCTGGAAAGACAAGCGCCTCGTGGCTGTCTTCCAACCGCATCTGTATTCGCGCACGCAACAATTGGCCGATGATTTCGGGATGTCCTTTTTTGATGCGGATGTTCTGGTGGTGACGGATGTGTATCCATCCCGCGAGCAACCCATCGAAGGTGTCAGTGGAAAAATGATCGCCGACAAAGCGAAGGCATTCGGACATAAGAATGTCGTCTACATCGAAAACAAGGCGTCGATTCCTGCGGAATTATCCAAACTCGTGACCTCCGGCGATCTCGTGATCACCATGGGCGCGGGCGACATCTATACCTATGGCGAGCGCTTCGCCGAGAACTGGGTGAAAGGAGGTGCGCATGTTTGACCATAAGAAGAACAAGGCAGGTGATGGTGACATGGGTCGGCGCATTCCGAAAGCGGAGCCCGAAATGGCTACGGCTCCTGTAGTGGACACGCCACAAACTCCTGACATCAAACGCAACCGCCGTTGGTTCACCTTGGGAGTGGTGCTATTGTTCGCATCCTTCTTGACCGGCTGGTACCTCATGCGCGGATCCATTGTGGATCGAGTGGATGTGGCCGAATCCGTCTATACAGATAGCGCAGCCATTTTAAAGGCCGCGGCGATTCCTACGGGCGTTCATGTGGATTCCGTGGGGTACATCGGCGCGATCAAACGCATCGAACGCTTGGCCTATGTGAAGCAAGCCCACATCCAAGCTCGTCAGAATGGCCGTTTATTGATTCATGTGACCGAGCGCCATCCCATCGCCCGGATGGTGGCGGATGGAAGCCAGGCGATGGTGGATGAAGATGGTGTGATGATGCCGGTCATTACCGGCCGCATCCCGAAAGTGCCTGTATTGCATGGTTTCCGGATCACACGCGGCGATACGCTCACATCCGATGCCTTCAAAACCGTGAGAGCGTTTTTGCTGGCCGCGAAGGCGAGTCCGCTCACCGGCATCACCTTGAATGAACTTACTTATGACGCACGCGATGGCGTGGTGGCCTCTACGACGGAACGAGGGGTTAACGTCCTTTTCGGTAAAGAAGGATTTGAAGAACGCATCCGTCATTGGGAAGCCTTCTATGGACAAGTGGTGCCTCAAAAAGGCATCGCGGCATTCCGGAAGGTCGACCTCCGTTACCGCGGACAAATCATCACAAACGAAACATTATGAATGAAGAACGCATCGTAGTCGGCCTCGACATCGGAACCACCAAAGTCTGTGCTGTGGTGGCGTCGGTGAACGACATGGGCCAAGTCAACATTTTAGGGGTCGGTAAAGCGCCCAGCGACGGATTGAACCGTGGTGTGGTGGTGAACATCGATAAAACGGTGAACGCGATCCGCACGGCGGTGGAACAAGCTCAGCTCGCATCGGGCATCGAAGTCCGCTCTGTGAACGTGGGCATCGCCGGAGACCACATCCGAAGCATGCGCAGCAAAGGCGTGATCACCATCAGCAATCGCGATAACGAAATCACGATGAACGATGTGGACCGCCTGTTGGAAGATTGCCAGCGCATCGCCCTTCCCGCCGATCAGCAGATCATCCACGTGATTCCGCAGGAATTCATCGTGGACGGACAAGACGGCATCAGCGACCCGATCGGCATGAGCGGAAAACGCATGGAAGCGGATGTGCATGTGATCACCGGATTGGTGAGCGCCGCCCGCAACATGTACCGCTGTGTGGAACGCGCCGGATTCGTCGCGAACGACCTCATTCTTGAGCCATTGGCATCGAGTTATGCCGTTTTGGACGATGAAGAACGTGAAGCCGGCGTCGTATTGGTGGATATCGGAGGCGGAACAACGGACGTGGCCGTGTTCCAGGACAACACCATTCGCCATACGGCGGTCATCGCCATCGCCGGACAAAAAGTGACTGACGACATCCGCATCGGGCTCAGCGTGTTGGAAGATCAAGCCGAGAAAATGAAACGCGAGCATGGAATTGCTTTTGCGAATCTGGTGACGACAGATGAAGTCATTACCGTTCCGGGCATCGCTGGACGTCCGCCGAAGGAAATCAAGAAAAGCGTGTTGGCCAACATCATCCAGGCGAGAGTGGAAGAGATCTTGGAGATTGTGGCGATCGAAATTGAGCGAAGCGGATATCGGGATCAGCTCAGCGCCGGCGTGGTGATCACGGGCGGTGGAGCCTTGATCAAGGGAATTTGTCCGCTAGCGACAGAAATTTTGGGATTGGACGCGAAAATCGGCCTTCCCAGAGGCATCACCGGTGGACTGGTGGGCGAAGTGCAGAATCCGATCTATGCCACCGGCGTGGGATTGGTGATGCATGCGATGAAAGCGAAATCGGGAAGCGCGAATGCGGGCACGAAAACGTCGGTGCCGGGTTCGGCGACCGCAACCGATGGGAAATCGACGCAACTGAATGAGAAAATTCAGGAGATGTCGGACAAGATGATGAAATGGCTGAAAGAATTCTAAATAGCAACGATACAGAAAGACAACCCAAGGAGAAACATTATGAGCAATCGACTCAACACACGCTTCAGCTTCGACGCTGAAAGCAAAGAAAACGCGAAGATCAAAGTGATCGGCGTTGGAGGCGGTGGCGGAAACGCGATCGCAAACATGATCGCCAAGGGACTGAACAGCGTGGAATACATCGCGCTGAACACAGACGCCCAGGCACTGAAATTGAATCCGGCGGACATCTGCATCCAGGTGGGCGCATCGCTCACGCAAGGATTGGGCGCAGGCGCTCGTCCGGAAGTGGGCCGCGAAGCCGTGGAAGAAAACCGCCATCAGATCGAAGAAGCCATCGATGGCGCCGACATGGTGTTCATCACGGCGGGAATGGGCGGCGGAACCGGCACCGGTGGCGCACCTGTTGTGGCCAGCATCGCCAAACGCAAAGGAATCTTGACGGTGGGTGTGATCACCACGCCGTTCAAATGCGAAGGACGCGTGCGAGGCCGCTATGCCACTGAAGGCATCAACGAGCTGAAAAAGAATTGCGACACGGTGATCGTCATCCCGAATGAGCGGCTGATGGATCTCTGTGCCGACGACACGACCTTGGTCGAGGCTTTCGACATGGCCAACGAAGTCTTATACAACGCCACACGCGGCATTTCGGACCTCATCCTGCTTCCGGGCTTGGTGAACGTCGATTTCGCGGATGTGCGCACCACCATGCAAGACGGCGGCGCCGCGATCATGGGCTCGGGCGCGGCTTCCGGCACCGACCGTGCCGAACTGGCCACCCGTGCGGCGATCAACTCTCCCCTGCTCGACGGCGTGTCGATCCGTGGTGCCCGCAACGTGCTGGTCAACATCTCCGCCGGATCCGGTTTGGGCATGAAAGAAACCAACATGGCCACCAGCATCGTGCAACAAGAAGCCGGTGAGGACGCGGAAATCATCTGGGGTACCGTGCTCGACGAATCGTTCGGCGATGAACTTCGCGTGACCGTGATCGCAACCGGCTTCGAGCTGAGCGATACGGGCATCAAACCGAACGCCTCAGTCACTGTGGCACCTCAAACCAACGCGCCGTTCGCTGCTCCCACATCCATGCCACGCACACCCGTGCTGGGCGGATTCGGACGTCGAAATGGTGGCACCGACCCATTCTACAAGGGTGAAGCGAACCTGAAGGCGATGGACAGTCCGGCGATTGTTCGTCGACCCATCAATATCACGTCGATCAAAACCACGAAAGTGGATGAACCCGCTCCAGCGGAAGACGACGCATCACGCCGGTTCGGACTCACCAATGAGCGGATCAACAAAGGAAATCCGGATCAACCGGCCTTCCTGCGTAAGATCATGGACTGATATCCGGTCCAACAACTGTATCGAAATAGATTGCTAACAAGGGGAGCTCACTTGACTGGGGGCTCCTCTTCTTTTTTCCTTCTACCTCCTTCCTGCTCTTCTTCGACTTGCTGAGGCCTTAACGGGTATCTAATTTTAAATGATAAATTTTAAATTTTAAATAAGTCAGTAGCACGCAGCTTCCAAACCCCACATGGTGCATGTATTGATTCATATGCCAAGTAACATCCTCGACACATTTATAATTTAAAATTTAAAATTTCAACCCCAGATGCTGTGTCGATCTCTGCACTAAGTATCATTCCACACATTTAAAATTTAAAATTTAAAATTTCTCAAGGGTAATCAATCTGCCTTGTATCTGAAGGTTATCGAAGCCCAGGTGCTCCGCAAGCCACGAAAAGGTCTCAGCCCGATACAGAAATACGTGCGTAGTATCTCTTCGGTAGTGCCAATTCTCGAACGGGATTGAATCATCATAGAGGAGGGTCGAGATGTAGAGAGTACCGCCGGGTTTGAGGAGGGCGTGAAGCCGTTCGAACTCGAGGCGTGGTGAATGGAAATGCTCAACCGTCTCGCTGCAGGTGATGAAGTCGTAGTGTTGGTCGAGGAGAGACGCGTCGCGTCGGAAAAAGGGGTCGTAGGCCGCCATTTGGAAGCCGGATGAGGACAAGACGTGGGCGATGACGGAGGCGGGTCCGGAGCCGAAGTCCAGACAGGACTGATCGGGCGAGTGATTCGCCAGAACCGCATCCGTGATCGGTTTCACAAAGGACTGGTAGCGTGGATCGAGGATGTCGTTGTTATGAAGCTCGTACTCGGCCTTCTCGGCGTCGGGAGGTAAGACGTGGGTGGGATGCAAGAAGCGCGAGAGGCAGGTGGGGCAGTCGAGGTATTTCGAATCGACGGGGGTTGATTTAGAATTACATAATGGGCATAAAATCATTTAGAAAGATACTTTTTTACTGGGAGGCTAAGGGTGGGTAAGAGAGTGTTTTTAGTGCGACGTGCGAAGTAAGAAAGAAAAGAATTGAACAGGGAGGATAAGATTGTTCAATCCACTGAACTTGCTAGTGGCTCGATCCTGACCTCGTACTTCGCTCTTCGAACATCGCACAATTTCCTAAAGATGGGATTGATGAGGGGGATGAGGTGGTGGCGGGACTGAGTATTTGACAAATATTGAAAGATTTTGTAAAGTACGAAAAGGGACTATCTATATTTGAAAACACTTTGTTTAGTCACAATTCCTAGAACACAATTACAATGAGCATCCATAAATATATCTTCTTAGTGTTGATAATAATCTCTATCACCTCACCTATTTACAGTCAAACTTTCAACGTGTCAGACACTTTTCCAAAAAGATCTAACGAAAGAATATCTAATGAAAAAACATTATTTATTGATGCTTATATCATAAATATGATAACTGAAAAAGAAGGAAATACCTATATTGTCAAGGGCAACATAAGTGATATAAATGATTCGACAGGTATCTGGGGAGTGCAGATTTTCGAGAAAGACACTAGAAATATTTCTATAACAGATTCGGATGGAAACTTTTTGATTCGTACAACGCAAAATAGCCCAACATTATCAATTAGTACAGTTGGATTTCGACGAGAGGACATAGTAGCACCCGATGCAAATGGTAATAGTAGTGATGATAGTAATAAACCTTTGAATAAATTTCATGGTCTATTAGTTTCAAGCTTCGGCTCAGAATCAATTATTCAACCAAATATCATGTTCACTCATTCGTGGGAAATTAAAAAACGACACGGTGTTGAACTTCGCTTTTTAGGATTTCAAAGCTCAAAAGACACAGATCGAACTGTAAATGGTTTGAACCTTATAAAACCCGAAATTAGTAAATTTAATTTTAATCTCTCTGGTCAATATATACCATTAAAGAAAAGTGATAATCTTTTGCTAAATGCAGAGCTAAATATATTCAGACAGCAATTAAATCAACAAAATTTGACAACTGCTAGCACACAATCGAATGATATTACTAGTATGCTTACTAAATTAAGTGTTGGATTTAGACCAACTGATGGTCTAAGTTTTTTCCTCTCAGGGGTGCATTATAATGTATTTGAAGGAGTTCAGTTCTACGAAGATAGATTTGGTGATAATACTGTGAAGAATTTTTGGAATATCGATTTATCGGGTAAGTTTTATATAGACGACGGAACACTTGAAGGCACTTTTGTTCAAGCTATGTTTAATGTCAATTCTAAGGAATACAAAAGGTTGTTAAATACAAACGATACAGGTGTATTCTTGATTAAAATTGGGTTCAATACCGCACTACTCTCTAATGGCAACTAGTTGCAAACATCCGATTTCGATTCAGATTTCTAAATCCTATTCTATAATTATATTGGCAACTTCCTGACGACAGGTTGATCATCCTGTTCGCAGTAAATGGCATATTTGAATCGATTAGCCATTAGTTGGAGCATCGGCATCCTATCTACTGAAATCGATCAATTATAATCTTCTCCCCCATCCTCTCGAAGCTAATTTGATAGAAAAAAGGGAATTGAAGATGGGATTGTGAGAGTCACCTGAGTATCTTGCCAAGAAGCCATACATCTGCTGCTTCCTGAAATCGCATACCTATTTATGAAGATGACATGTTATTCAATCTTCTCCTATTGCCTTATCCGAAATGCCTGCACCTATGAATAACGAGACAACACCACTACATAAGCTCAAGCAATTCTTGAATGAGCTGTTTCAGTTTGAGTCTCAAGACTTGGATTTCGGAGTTTATAAGATTCTGCACTATAAGCGCAATGAAATCAAGCACTTTATAGAGAAGTTGTTGGTTGATGACGTAAATAAGCAACTCATATCATTGTCTGCGGATGAAACCCGCCAACTCAATGAGCAAATATCGGATCTTGAAAAAGAAGACATCATCAAAGCATGGACAGTGGCTGAAGGTGATGAGAAGAAAACATTAGAGAAGTTTGGCAAGGACAAGATCAACCTCTATAAGGAGCTAACAGGGAAAGCCACCGAAGTAGCGGTATCCGTGGAAACGGAGAATCAGATCTACAACCACCTCACCCTGTTCTTTTCGCGATACTACGATAAGGGAGACTTCATCAGCAAGAGACGGTTTGGGAAAAACGAGAAGTACATGGTTCCCTACAATGGTGAGGAAACCCATTTTCATTGGGCAAACCATGATCAGTATTACATCAAGTCGTCGGAGACCTTCAATCATTATGCATTCAAATCTCAGAACGCATATGGGGAAGTGGTTGTCCATTTCAAGTTAGATCATGCTCAGATGGAGCAGGGCAATGTCAAAGCGAATGAACCAAATTACTTTCTACTGGCAGAAAAAGAACCTGAATTTAAAGAGAATGAATTCACTATTTACTTTGAGTACCGACCTTTAACGGAAGAGGATAAGAGCACGGTAAAGGGCAATAACAAACAAGACGCATTGGATGTGCTTACTTACGATTCGTTGAAAAAGGATTTCGGAAGCAATCCCAATTTTGTGAATCTATGGAAGGATGTGGGTGGAAAACCACTATTGCTCAAAAAGCTTCACCATTATACCAGAAAGAACAAGCACGACTTCTTTATCCATAAGAATCTCAAAGGCTTTTTGACTCGGGAATTGGATTACTACATCAAAAGTGAGCTGGTGAATGTTGACGATCTATATGTATCAGACTCCGATGCTCACTTCAGTCGCCTTAAGCACAATTTGAAAACCATCAAAGTTTTCAAATCCATTGCCGATACCATCATCGACTTTGTAAGCCAGATTGAAGATTTTCAAAGGAAGTTATGGGAAAAGAAGAAGTTTGTTTTGAGCACTGAATGGGTGATCACCATCGACCGATTGGTGGACTATATCGGTGAAGATGCAGCCAAACCCATCTTAGAAACGGTTATCAAGAACAAAAAACAGGTTGCTGAGTGGAAAGACTTGTTTGGTGAAAAATCAGTTCCAAAGAATCTTGATGATTTCAGATTTGACCTTCATACTTGGAAAAAGTTACCGATTGATACTCATTATTTTGTACATCCATTTAAAAAAGATTTACTTAATGCCCTTTCAGAACGAATAGATCTTGGCAGTAATATTGATGGATTTTTGATTCTATCAGATAATTTTCATGGATTAAACTTATTACATGATACATGGAGTAACATTGTAAAAATGATTTACATTGATCCTCCTTATAATACTGGTGATGATGAGTTTATATATAAGGACAATTACATGCATTCGACTTGGTCTTCAATGATTCATGATCGATTAATTATTGCAAGAGATTTAATTAGAAAAGACGGTGCCATATTTACCTCTATTGACGAAAAAGAGCATAAAAATTTAGCTCATGTGCTTGATTTAACTTGGGGTAGTGCAAACTTCATATCGGATTTAGTTTGGGCTGGGGGTAGAAAAAATGACTCAAAACTCATTTCAGTGAGCCATGAGTACATGAGAGTATATGCATTTGATAAAGAGCACTTAAACTCCCATAAAGTTAAATGGCATCAAAAAAAGAAAGGGCTCGATAACATTTATAAAACATACAAACTATTAAAGAAAAAATACAAAAAAGACTATACCTCTATTTCATCTGATTTGAAATTATGGTTTAAAGAATTACCTGATTCTCATCCGGCTAAAGCTCACAAACATTATTCACAAGTTGATGCAAATGGGATTTATTTTCCCGCTGATATCTCATGGCCTGGCGGTGGTGGTCCTATGTATGATGTTTTTCACCCAATTACAAATAAACCTGTAAAAGTTCCAGCACGAGGTTGGATGACAAGTGATCCAAGCAATATGCAGCGTTGGATTGATGATAATCTTGTCCATTTTGGGGAGGATGAAAGTTCAGTACCCTGCATGAAATCATATTTAGTTGAAAATGAATATCAAGCACCCTATAGCGTATTTTATCAAGATGGTAGAGCTGCAACAAAAAGACTCAAACATATTCTAGGTCATAGTGATTTTGGATATCCGAAAGACGAGAATGTTATTTCAGAATGTATTGAAATGTTAACTAGCACGAATGATGTTGTTTTAGATTTCTTTGCGGGTTCAGGAACAACATTTCACTCTGTTCAAAACATAATTAAATTACAGGGAATTCAAAGAAAGACTATTCTAATGGAACAAGGATTATATGTTCATACAACCATCATTCCACGCATCAAAAAAATCGCTTATACCTTCGATTGGAAAGACGGAAGACCTAAGGATGGTAGCATGAATGGTCTTGGGGTATTCTTCAAATACCAACGTTTGGAACAGTACGAGGAAGCTCTCGAGAACATCGCTTTCAAAGCTTCAAAAGAGGCCGTTCAAAAAGCCATGGAGTTTGATCAGTACATTCCCAAGTACTTTTTGGAATTTGAAACAAAAGGCAGCCAAACCTTGGTGAATACAGCCGCGATGCAAGATCCATGGGATTATAAGCTCAAGGTATGGGACGGATTTACCTATGATATCGAACAAGCCGTCGACCTGGTGGAGACGTTCAACTATCTCATTGGTCTGCACATGCAGAAGTGCATCACCAAAGACATTGGAGGCAAAAAGTATCAAATCATTTTCGGCCATAATAATGCCAATAAGAACATCTTGGTGATATGGCGCTCTGTGAAAGATTGGACTTTGGATGATTACAAAACCGATGCCGAATCACTGAAGATCGAAATGAAAGCCTTCACATACGACCTGCTCTACATCAATGACCAAGCGCATATTGAAGGTTATCAGCCGATCGAAGACGTCTTTAAGAACAAAATGGTATTGTGAGTCATGGCACTTGCAATCAACATCGATGAATTGATTCATGGTCAGGTGATTGAATGGGAGCGACTTGAATTCAAGCAAGGCTGGAATCCTGAAGCTGTCTTGCATACGCTGTGTGCATTTGCCAACGACATCAACAATTGGGGCGGTGGCTACATCATCATCGGCATTTCGGAGCAAGATGGTCGTCCCATCCTGCCACCTGCAGGACTGGATCCCAACCAAATTGACCGCATTCAAGGCGAACTGATTGCTCTCTGTAAGCTTCTGTATCCAGATTACATGCCAATCACCCAGCCTTATGTATTTCAGAACCAGCACATCATCGTCATTTATGCCCCAGCCGGTGATATACGTCGATATACTGCACCAGAAGGTTTGGGAGAACGTGGACTTCAAAACCGATCCAGTTATATCCGATTTGGTTCACGAACCATCAAAGCACAAGGTGAACATCTTCGGCGGTTAGAAGATCTATCGGCACGTATCCCGTTTGATGATCGAATCTGCCAACATGCTGAACTCAATCATCTTAGTTTAGGACGGATTCGTGATTTTCTACACGAAATTAAGAGCGACCTTGCCGAACAAAGTACGACAATGCCTTTTGCTGACTTATGTCGGCAGATGAACATTGCAAAGGGTCCGGATGAATTGTTACGTCCCATCAACGCTGGACTCCTGTTCTTCAATAACGTTCCTCATTTATTCTTCAACCGAACGTGGATTGAGGTGGTCATACGGAAAGATGAAGCAGGCAAAGACTTTTCAGAATCCTATTTCAAGGGACCATTGCATATACAATTGCGTGAGGCGCTTCGATTCATTCAAGCTCAAATCATTGTAGAAAACGTCAGAAAAGTGGCTGAAAAAGCTGAATCACGTCGATTTTACAACTTTCCGTTTGATGCCGTTGAAGAAGCCTTGGCAAATGCCGTCTATCACAAAAGCTACGAATTGGGTAAACCTATCGAAGTGCAGATCTGGCCCGAGCGGATCGAAATCTTAAGCTACCCTGGACCGGTACCTCCTGTCACAGCGCAGATATTGGCTGAAAACAAACGGATCGTGGCCCGAGATTACCGCAACAGACGAGTGGGTGATTATTTAAAAGAGTTACATCTTACGGAAGGAAGAGGAACTGGAATCCCGACTATCAAACGGGCGATGGAATTGAACGAATCACCTCCCCCCGTTTTTGAGACAGATGATCAATGCACCTACTTTTTGACCGTACTGCATGCGAATCCTGAATTCGCAGTGGCGAAAAAGAGCGACCAAGTAAGCGACCAAGTAAGCGACCAAGTAAGCGACCAAGGCAACCAACTACTGCGATTCGCATTCACCGCAAAAACCAGGCGAGAGCTGTTGGAACACCTGGGTTTAAAAAATCACTTCGATAATTTCAAGCGACATCTCTCCCCTCTGATTGAAAATGGTTATTTGGAAATGACCATCCCTGATGAACCAAACAGTCGCAATCAGAAATACATTGCCACTATGAAAGCGAAAGACATGATTGCAAATGCAGCTCGATAAACAACTGGTACTATTTCGGTTTATCCTGAGGCAATTGGGGTATGAAGCCTTCGAAGACTTGCGGGAAGAGTTTAACAACAAGGAGTCTGGAACAAGCTCAACGGGTTATACATTTTTTGCAAGTGCCTTGATGGGCAACATGAATAAGAAACTTGAGGACCGTGCCATTCAGCAGTATGATGAGGCCATCCAGGGTTACGAGAAGAAGCTACGGGAACACCGTGCTGAACCCTTTCTTACATTCAAATACTATCAGTGGCTTTCCCTTCTTTTCACGGAGTACTTCTTCGATGCATACAAACATCATGCAACAGACCTCATCCGCGAACTAAACCTCTATGCTCGGGGAGTTGAAGATTTTAATGATATCGAGTCCTACACCGAGAAAGACTTAAAAAAACTGGCATACTGGATGGCAACAGGTAGTGGCAAAACCCTGTTGATGCATTGCAATTACTGGCAGATCACGAAGTATTTCGACGACTGGGAAAACATCATTCTCATCACTCCAAACGAAGGATTAAGTCGTCAGCACTATGAAAGCTGTTTGGAAAGTGGGATTCCTGCCAAACTCTATTCGGGTAGTGAAGACAGTTTGAAAACAAAAGATGGTGAAATCCTGATTTTGGAAATCACTAAGCTGGTGAAAGACAAAGAAGGCGACGGAGTTAGTGTTGATGTCGATTATTTTTCAGAGTCTCGAAACCTTGTCTTCATCGACGAGGGGCATAAAGGCCAGAGGTCTGAAGAACGTGCCTGGAAGAATTTACGTGAGCATCTTACACGAGGCGAGGGTTCCTTCACATTCGAGTATTCGGCCACATTTGGGCAGATCATCACGAATAGCACCAAAGATTTGCTTCAGGAGTATGGCAAATCCATCATTTTCGATTACTCCTATCGTCATTTCTATACCGATGGGTATGGCAAAGACTTCAGTGTCTTCAATTTGGACACGAGGAACGAATACAGCGAAGAACAAACGAAACTGTTGTTGACAGCAAGTCTCTTAGGCTACTACGAACAATTAGCCCTATTCGAAACATATGAACAAGAGCTACGCCAGTACAACATAGAAAAACCACTCTGGGTTTTTGTTGGGAGTCGGGTCATCAGCTCGTCCTCAAGCAGCCTTACACAAGGCGATAAAGAAAGTGTCTCGGATGTTTCAAGGATCATTAAGTTCTTCAAGTACGCATTGTCGTCGCCCAATACCCTTCAGGCGGACATAAACACCATACTAAATAGCGATACTGGATTACGCGATAAAGACGGCAACGATATCTTTAAAAATCGGTTCGACTATTTAAAGAAACACAGGCCCCTCGCAGAAACCATTCTAGCAAAAGTATTCAACGGCATAGGCCATATTGAGGCCTTTCAAGTAAAGCAGGCAGATGGTGAAATTGCACTCAAAACGAAAACCGCTGACCAGTATTTCGCTGTCATCAACATCGGCGATGTACCGCGATATGCGAAAACATTAGAAGCCGATACGGATGGCGATCTGACCATTCAAGACGACAATTTCACCAAATCACTATTCCAGGCCATTTCTGAAACAGATTCATCCATCAACATTTTGATCGGGTCCAAAAAGTTCATAGAAGGTTGGAATTCTTGGCGGGTATCAAGCATGGGCTTGATGAATATGGGTCGAGGCGAAGGAGCTCAGATCATTCAACTATTCGGCCGTGGTGTCCGATTAAAGGGGAAAAATCTGTCCCTCAAACGCGAAGAAGCCAATGCACCATACCATGTAAGAGCATTGCAGACCATCTCCATTATGGGCTTGAATGCCTCATATATGAATCGCTTTTTGGTTGAAATTGAGAAGGAAGCTCCAGATAACACCAACTACTCGATTGCAATCAAGTTCAATCACGAAGACCAATGGAATGGTCAGATTTTGACCTTCCGGAAACAACATGACAAGTCTTTCAAGGATGAAATCATTGCACTTGAATACCGTTCGGATGTCGCAAAACGGGTGACGATCGATCTCCGAAATAAAATCAGCATTGCCGCAAGTGGGTTCAATAGTCAGACAGCGGAAGATGAAGTCGAATACAATGAAAATCTGTTACTCATATTCAAGGATTTCCTTGAATTCAATGCGCTCTTATTAGAAGCGAACCGCTACAAATTGTTGAAGGGCTATCATAACCTAATCATCAAAAGCGAAATCTTTTCTCAATTGATCGACGATGGGAATTTCAAGATTTACAGTCATAAAGGTCAGTTTGGCATAGAAGACGCAATATCCGGGAAGATTCAAAGTGTTGCCGTGAGCTTGGTTAAAGATTACATCAATAAGTTTTATGCGGACAAGGAAAAAGCCTTCCTATCGCAACACTTGACCTATGATGTGCTGGATTCTGCATCCCATTCAGATATGTTCCCGGCATCGCACACCATGATTGTTAAGGTGCCTAAAAAGCATGAATCGTTCATTGCCGAGTTAGAAGCCCGAATCAAAGACCTCTATGAAAAGGATGACAAGACCATACCGTCTATTCATTTCGATAAACACTTGTATTCACCGATCGCCTCCATTGCAGACGGTAAAAAATTCAAGGAAATCAAAACTGTTCCAGTCCGACTGAATGAAGGAGAGCGAGATTTTCTTACCCACCTTCGAGAGTATGTCAAAGAATCGAATCAATTCGATGGCAAAAAGCTATTTGTTCTTCGAAACCTATCCGTGACCGGAATTGGTTTCTTTATGGAAAGCTCTTCCTTTTACCCGGATTTCATTCTTTGGGTGGTAGATGGTTCAAAGCAGCACATCTATTTTCTGGATCCGAAAGGGATTTACTTGGTTGAGAATCACTTCAACAATTCAAAAGTGCATTGGTGCAAAGAATCCGCACCACAACTTGGTCAGAAGATCCAATTAGACCTGGATAGAGACAAGAAAGACATACAGGTTTCCATTTCTGCATTCATCCTATCGAAAACACCCTTTGCAGATGTTCGAGACAGATGGGGTGAAGGTAAGGGAACCACCCAAGAGGAATTTGCATCAAACCATATCCTATTCATTGAGAACAACAAAGCGTATCTAAAAACCCTTTTTCAGAATTTAGATCGCTAAAGCTGTACCACATCGATAAATCCATGATTAGCAAAAAAGGTGAACGGATATTAACTGAGAATACTTGGCATCGAGTCGCCGGACCGAAATCTGACAATCAGTGGGTTGACGGTCGAAGTGCCAAGGAGTCAGCAAGGTTTTGGCTTCAAACGAATAATGAGTTTCCCAAACTTTTTGCTCTCCCAATAGAACAACATGAAAACTTCGGTACAATAACATCTTGGTCGGGTGAACCAGAAGCCAAATTGAAATTCGATGCGTGCGGAGGTGAAACTCGCAATACCGATCTGCTCCTCACATGTGAAGATTCATTTGGTACGTTTTTGATTGCTGTCGAAGCAAAAGCAGATGAGTCTTTTGGTAGCAAAGTAGCTTCAGCCCGCAAACAAGCGACAGAGTATCGGAAAGTTAATGAACGTTCAAGAGCATTGGAGAGACTGAACGAAAAGGTTGACATGCTCTTCGGATCGGAAGAAGTAGAACATTTACAGTATCAGCTTCTGAGAGCCACGTCTGGGGCACTTAGACAAGCTGAGCGGAGCAGCATTCGTCGAGTCATATTGGCTGTTCATGAGTTTAAAACTGACGTAACGATAGATTCCAACCATAAAAGATATCAAACCCATCTGGATTTATTTCTGAGTTCATTGAGTGGCGGTTTTATTCCAGCTTTGCCAGCTGACAAATTAATCGGACCAGTAAATTTCATTGGGCTGGATAATTTCCCAACAAAACCAGAATTGTACTTTTTGAAAGTGGTAACTAACTAGCGTAGTGAATAATTGTTTGATCACACATAACAATCATGGCAACACTTAGAGAATATTACGATACTGACAATCAAAAGGTAATTAGCATCTCAGGCTCGTTGATAATTACAACATCTGGCAGTAATATCGAAGTCTTAACGAAGGTTCATCTGGATTTTGATTCAAACACGATATACGTCTCCTTTTTTATTCCAGAAGCGAATGACAGCTTTATAATTTTGGTTGGTTTAATTAATAATTTAGATAAAGCATTAGCAATCGGTCGCAGAGTGGAAATTCAATCCGGTCTTCCTGGTGAAAAACCTGTGAATAGTAAAGACCTTACTTTCTCTGGGAAAATATTCGCCTATAGTGTAATGGAAATTCCAGAGAACGAGATACAAGCTTTTCAAAACGAAGTGAGATCACAGAACCTCTATATTCAATATCGAGTACCTCAATTTGCTATCGCAAGGTCTGAACTCGAAAAACCTCAGGCGTTTATTTCCCACGACTCTCGTGATAAAGATGACATTGCAAGACCTATTGCAATTGGACTTTCGAAATTAATGTGCCCAGTATGGTTTGATGATTATTCATTGAGAGTTGGTGACAAACTCAGAGAGACGATTGAAAAAGGCATTCTTGAATGCAAAAAATGTATCTTGGTTTTATCGCCGCACTTCTTGGCAAATAATGGTTGGACGAAGGTCGAGTTTAACTCCATCTTTACTCGGGAGCTCATCGAAGAAACAGACTTGGTACTTCCGGTTTGGCATGGAATCACCAAGAAGGATCTTTTTGAGTATTCTCCTTCTTTGGTTAATAAAGTTGGGGTTAAATCAGACTTAGGAATTGAAGAAGTGATAAGAAAACTCCATCAATCTATCAGGCATTAAGTAAATAATATGATGAATTCAGGCTACATTAATAATGTTTTCAATAAAACAAGTGAAGATATTGTATTAGAAGATATTAAAACATTCTTCACAACGCCTCAAGAAGAAACTTCAGTATTAGAATTTAAAAGTGGAGATGTAGAAATAATTGATTTATATAAAGAAATTACTGCTTTTTTAAATACGGAGGGTGGTCTATTAATCATTGGTTCACCTCGGGAACGTAGAGAAAAAAAGAAGAATAATGAATACACAATATGTGAAGGCAATTTAACTTACTCTAAGTTCAAAAATAAGGACTGGATTTATCAGAAAATAGCTTCAAATATATCACCAACACCGACTGAATTAAAAATTGTTGAATTCTTAACAGATGATGGGGGTGTGTACTTAATCGAAGTACCGCAAAGTACAACCCCACCGCATCAAAGTTCAGCAGATGGAAAATATTATATCCGACTTGAAAGAGAAGCTAAACCTGCACCACATGGTATTGTTCAAGCGTTATTTGATAAACGCAGAAAACCTATGCTTTCAGCTGATATCGATATTTTTACTTTAGACAAAAGTACAGATCATGTCAATATTAGTATAAGAAATAATTCATTTATCCCTGCAGATAAAGTTTCATTTATAGTTGAGATATATAATGTAAAGTTTGTTGATGGTGATCTTATATTCCGGTTTCGTGACGATATGTTAGGAAAAAAATTTGCTACTCAAGTTAATACGGACCAAGTTCTTGTCCGGGTAATATCTATTCCGATTTATTTTCAAGTTCAACATAATAATAGTGAATATGTTATTATGGTTGGTTATTGGTGCAAGGATTTAGATTTTTATTTTACTTTTTACACCTATAGTCCAACCGAACGAAGGATTGTGACCAAAGGTAATTTAGATTCCGGTTCTCTATTAATAGAAGAACTTGATAGAATTAAAACGTTATTCAATAAAGTATAACTCCCCCATGCCCTTCTACTCTCTCGAACCCCACCTCACCCCCTCCGAATTCATCACCGTGTTGAACAACACAACCCTTGGTAAACGCAGATCGGTAAATGAGCCTTCGGTAAGGCATTTAGATTTGGCCCCTCTCTCCTTTCCCCTATCCACACTATATTTCGCCAGCACCAAGTCATGCGTAAATGAAGTCTATTCCATTGAAACCGAGAAAGGCGCTGAATAAGGCTTTTTTGAGAGTGAAGCCGATCCGCAAGGAGATCGAGGGCTTCAAGTCGAATCTGATCCAACTGCTGGATCGGACGAACGCTACCGAGTCGGAGGAGTTCCACAAGAATCTGGTGACCGATTTTCTGAAGAAGACCTATTACGATCCCAAACATTACATCAATACGAAGGGCCGGAATGATCTGGTAATTCACAATGGCGAAAAGGCCGCGAGCCCGGTCGGGGTGATTGTGGAGGCGAAGAAGCCGACGAACCGTTCCGAGATGGTGTCGACGGACAAGCTGAATGCCAAATCCTTTCACAAACTGGTGCTTTATTATCTAAGGGAACGGATTTCGCAGAAGAATCTCGAGGTGAAGCATCTTGATAGCTTACCACGGACGGGTTGGATTTCGAAAAAATATTTAGATAAACCTCAATAAATAGAAATTTGAACCAAGGTTGTATGGCCCCTCCATTATGCTATCACTTATAGAAGCACAAAGCATAAGTCTCGCATCTTTTGCGTATAAACAAGTATAAATTATGTATAACGTTAATATATTGGATGCGGATTTTCGTGCCGCCCTAAAATGTATCCGTGAGGAATCAATGAAAGGTCCTCTATACATTTCTCCTAAAATCGTTTGGGATGAGACTGGAATAGAGTCAATAATTAGTATAACTAAGGAATATCTTAGTGTCGAAGATTTAGAATACCCTATCGTTCATACATACGATGTGCCGTATAATTTAACAGCAAGCCGTATATCTTATGCACTCGATATTTATAATTTACTCTCTAGATTTGTAATAAAGAATCGTTTTTGGATTGAATCTTATCATAAGAATAGTGAAGAAGCATACCCTAGGGAAAGAATCCTAAACATAATCAGATCAAGGGTTGATTACGATTCCAATTACGTATATCACATTGATATCCTTAACTATTACAATTCGATACGTCATGATTATCTTTATGAGATGGTTAAACAAAGAACTGGAGATACTAGCATACAATTTCAATGGCAATTCAATAAAATCTTAAAATTCAGATTTCTAAGGGGAGGTACACTCGCTACAAATAATAAAGGCTTAGTAATAGGAAATTCAGCTGATGATTTCTTGGCAGAAGATTTTTTAAAGCATATAGTGAATAGATTTGAAGAAAGAGGAATTAGCAATTTTTCTAGGAATGATGACTTTGGAGATGTTCTTAGAGTATCGGACGAGTTCTTTATCTTTGGAGAAAGCCTAAGTGATATAAGAGATAAATATGGTATCATCGAAACAGTTCTAAATGAACATGGTCTTGAAATCAACCGATCTAAGTCAAAAATCATTTACTCAAATGATTATAAGTTTGAGCCTAATCATATGTTGAGAATGGAGACTGTAAAAATAAATAATATAAAAATTGATAGGTCCGATCCGATTCAAGAACCATATGAAGATATTGTCACTCTTGTTGACACCGGTAAACAGGAAAAGCGCGTCAGATATATTGAAAAGAAAATGGATATAACTGGTGAAATAAAAGTTTATCAAAGTGTTTACGAACCAAACTTGTGTAGTTATGCATGGAGTCAACCTTCCACTTTTAAAGGAGGAATAGATTCGTATGAAGATGCATTGGTATTCATTGAATTCATGTTGAAGGATAGAAAGGAAATAGAACGTTACCGTCTTCTGTATCCGGAAAACACTGTATTGAACAATGTTACATTTTCTCAACCAAGTGAAATACGAAATGAATTTAATAATCTATCACTAGAAGTAATAAAGTATGATAACATCATAAAACTTTCAAAAGTCATACATCTCTATCCCAGAAGTCAAAATATTTCCTGGACATCAATTCAACTACTTGTCTACATTGCACTAAAAGTATCACACAGACGGGAGGTTAATCTCGAGTTTATGAATGAACTTGATGAAGTAAGCCTTGGCCAAGCCATGTACCATGCTTCCGAAACCGCAAACATGTTACTGCTCGACATGCTTACTAAGAACGAAATATTGGAATACCAGAAGTATCTTATTCTAAGAACACTTTTTGGGGATCAAGCGAACAATGATATTAGTATTAAGAATATTTGGAATGAATACGATGAAATATCATCCGATTATTTCATAAAAGAGTACAAATCACTTGTTGACACTTTGTCAAGTAGTGCATGTTTTCCGTTAAGAGAACTGTGCGTACACCTTCAGCAGTAAGGATCTATTCCACAATATCATCTACTCCAATGAAGATGCGATTCAGTATTGACACGTCACATACGACCTATTTAGATTCTGGTAAAATTGATAGGTGTAAGCAGCCTGAGCGGATATTTTAGTTTATTAATTATTAATCGCTTAAGTGATGTACCGCCATTTTTTTAGATTCGATTATCCCATTTATTATAAACTTGATTGCATTCCGTGAAAATAATTGAATGTTGGTAATGGCTTGAGAGAGCAAGGGCAACTTGACTCGAAACGACGAACATAATGATCTTACATCAAGTATCTTGCATCAGGCTTCCGGCTTCCCAAAACTGCATCTTTCCCAATTACTTGACCTTTAGTGGAAGATGTGGTATAGTTGGCTTGTTAAACATACAACACAACTATCGATCATCTAAGGTATCTATGATTAAATGGCATAAGAAAGGTACACGTGAAGCATCTGGAAGATTTTATTTAAATTGTCTGTACCAGCATTCGAATGTATTTATAATGGATAATCACAAAGCCGCAATTTGGAGTTGGTATCAGTTTATTAATCAAAAACAAAAATATAATTATTTACACATCGATAGGCATTACGACCTTTTTGATAGCCAGCAAGATTTGTGGATTGATTCGATTTCAAAATCATTCAATGGAGATCTATCCAAATCCACACTAGCGGATTTCGAATCGCTTAATTATATATCTGATGGACATATGTTTCCTGTTTTTCAATATGATAATTTCTTCCCAATTGCAGAGGCTCTTCATCCTGATCTATTTGAAAATCTTGTATTCCTTACTCATAAAGATGGAACATTGCCCCCAAAGTATTCAATACAAGAGAAATGTATTGCTCATTCCGGTGGAAATCTAGAATATTGGATCGAATCAAACACAAATGGAAATAAATGGATAATAGATATTGATATTGATTTCTTTTTCTGTGATGATGAAGTTGAGGACATCCACAGTTTCCTATCAAAGGAATTTGCATCTTTATTGGCTAAGCAGATTGCAAGTCATAAAGACAAAATAGAAGTACTAACAATAGCTCTTAGTCCAGAATTTTGTCCTGATTGGGACACTTCGATTGAGTATGCGAATATATTCTGCAATGAATTTGGATTTAATTTTCAATATTAAGATCGGAATTATCAGAATATAGTTTGTTTCATATGCTTTGAATAAATGGTGATCGAAAGGAATATTCCGATAAGATAGTTTGATGTATAGTACCTATGATTAATTTAATTGACTTTACTTTTGAGAAGGAATGGTTCTATAAAGGTGAACACTACTCCGTCCGCGACAATGGGTCTGTTCTACGTCATCATTCCACCAACGGTCGCCGAAGAGCGATTGACAATCAATGGACGTTTGGCAAACCCAACACGAAGTCAGGTTATTTAGAAATTGCATCGGTTCGTGTTCATCGAATAATCGCAACGGCCTTTCACGGTGAGCCGCCAACTCAAGAGCATGTAGTAGATCATATAGATACGAATAGACATAACAACCGTCCCGAGAATCTTCGCTGGGTGACACGCTTGGAAAATGTGTTGCTCAATCCCATTACCAGGAAGCGCATTGAATCGGTTTGTGGGTGCACGATCTATGATTTCCTATCCAATCCCACGAAGTACCGCAATAAGTTTCAGGATTCGAGTTTTCAGTGGATGCAGACTGTGAGCATGCAAGAAGCGAAAATCAGCAGAGAAAGGCTTTTGAGATGGGCGAACAATGATCAACCTGTATCGGATGGTTCTCTTGGCAAATGGATCTTTGCCGACTCGGCGCCATTTTCGGAAAAGAAGGAGATTCCTGAACTCGTGATTTCACTCACGAAGTTGGCCATTCAGAAGAATTGGAGAACTCCTTCAGTTTTCCCCTGTTGTCCGAAGGAGCTATCACAAAATCCGTTAGATGATTATTTCTCAAATCTGAAGGTTGGTGCCGTTTTTTCACAGAATCAGTTTTTAACCTCGATCATTGATCACATTGCCATTTCTGAAGACAAAAGCCGATTATGGGTAGTCTGTAAAAACAGCGATGATCAGGCGATCAAACCTTATACCTTGGCAGAAGTCACCTTTGAGAATGAGACATTTCTTCACACAAGTCTTGGAAGTTTTTTTAAGGTTGAAGGAGTCCTCAAACAATTCACACTTGTTCAAGATCTCGAATGGACTGGGGGCGATTCCATTGATGATTACAGTTGAAATGCACTTCCTATGACAATTCCACCCTCCTACCACCTCAAACCAATTTTGCCATGACCATCGATGATGTCATACAAGTTTTGAAGGACAAAGAGTTGGAATATCTTAAAACAAATTCCTTTTCTAAACTCCCAGGTATTTATGCATTCTTTTTTATTGGTGACCATTTTCCGGTATTTGGGGATGCCGTTTCCAAGCATCAGATCATCTACATCGGCAAGACAGAGTCAAGTCAAGAAAGACGAGACTCTAAAACGCACTTTGCCACAGGTAAAACTGGCAGTTCAACGGTTAGGAGATCCATCGGCGCACTATTGCAGCAAGAATACAATCTAGTTCCAGTACCACGGAATGCTACGGACTACATGAATGGACGACACAGCCATTTTAAGTTTGACGAACGAAGTGAGAACACCATAACTCATTGGATGCAACAGAATTTAGCCTTGTCATTTTTTGAATTTCATCGCCCAAAGGAAGAAATTGATCATTTAGAAACAGAGGTCATACGAAGATTAACTCCCATTCTGAATATCTCTAATAACCTTGGGAATCCGTTTAGAATCAACATTCAAGCACTCAGAAACAGATGCGCTTCAATGGCTTTTGGCAAAAAAACAACTTTCGCAACAACCTCTCCAATAATCAATTTTGAAACAATCTCACCCTCAACATCTAAATTCAACCCTATGGCAACATCCGGCAAATACACGGGCTTGTGGGCAAAACAACTCGATCTGATCCGTACCAAGGTGAGGATTGCTGATCCTAAACAATCGATTCAATTGAATCGAAATGAGTTTATGAGTGTTGGAAATAGGAAAGACTACTCTTTCAATCTCGAGTTTCACAATGGTGCTGTTTCAAATAATATTAGCGGTTCAGCAGTAGCCCGAGACTTGGCCGAAACCCTTGTCAACTCAGCCGAAATAAGAGAAATTCTAATAACGGGTAATTTCAAATTCAACATGGACAAAGCATTTTGTCTATGGATTCATAGAATGTGACCTAACTTGCCCTCCTAATCTCTCGAATCCAGCCTCACTCTTGGCGAATTCATATCGGTGTTGATCAACTCGACACTTGGTGAGCGCCAACCTGTTTGTTTTGGTGTAAATATTTAAGTGTTAATTAATTGATTATTCATTAGTCTTTATTATCAATGTCTATAAAAGCCAAACAAGCCATTTTAAGATGTTTATATAAAATAAAGTCAGATACGTTTGATGAAGATACAATTCGAACTCTTCTATTCGTTTCCAGGGAGTATTTTAAATCAGACGGACTTACCAGAGAATTTGCACACTTTATCGCTCACACTGAAAGATCACAAGGTGTGTTTCATAGAAAGATTAATAGTAGATACGTAAAGGATAAACTAATCAATGAACAGTATTCCAAAATTGACTCTACAGTTCGCAATTCAATAACGACAGAGGATGAGTTAAGCGATTATTTGTTGAGTGGCGTTTCTGTTGATAAAATTGAAGCAAAGCTATATAATATACTTTACGTAGATGGCCTAGATGACATACCCGAAAGTCATTTAATTAAATACACTGGTTTTGATAAAAATGAAGTAAAAGAACTATTCGATAGGTTCTACATCAAGAAGGGTGGGTATTACTACATAACTACTGGCAAGTCGGAATTTCTTGCATCTGCAATTAGACGATTACCAATTTCAAAATACAATCCTCTAATTGAAACTGAGATGGAGGATACAATCAATCGATCAATTAATATATCTAATGAAATAAAGAGAACAATTGATCGGATTCAAAGAGTAATTAGAGGAGTAATTTATTTTAACTCTGTTTTTGATATTCATAATTTTCGTTCAGAAATCGTATCCGAATTCACTCTTGTACTGGATAGGTTTGGTATTGAAAAAGAATTTATTAATGATATTATTAATCATAATGATGATATTCTATTATGTATCATGACTCTCTTACATGATAGTAAATTCTCTTTTTATGACAAGGAAAAAGCAAGAATATTTTTGTGCTTTCATCTAGATCATGACATTGAAAGTGCAAATAAACCTAAATACGACATTCGAGACGACATGCACGATAGGGGTGTTATTGCTCTCTATGTTACTGTGAAGTCTATCACCTTTCCACTTTTCACTTCAGATTTGCCCATTAAGAAGTATATCATTTACGAAAGCTACATTACAAACCCATCAAGAATGAATTTGTCTGAAACAGTCTGGACCTCTGCAATTCGTATTGATGGCACCTTGCAACTCACTAAATACATATAATCCATACCCACGCCCCACTAATCCCTCGAACCCCATCTCTCCCCCTCCGAATTCATATCGGTGTTGATTAACTCGACCCTTGGTGAGCGCCGACCGGTGGATGATCCCGATCGCATCGCCAGATTGCCGGCGCAGTTGGTTGGACGATTCGGGGCGTTCGGCATAATACATCCCGCATCGCACATCACCCCTCTTGCCTCGCACATCGCACATCGCACTTAACCGCATCTTAATTTGACCTTTTGAGGAAGTAGCAGTATAGTAGACTTTTTATCACACCTATGGATTTCCTCGATTCGCTGCCACCCCTTCTACAGTCTTTTTGGTATGTGGCCATCCCCACCAGCACCATCTTTCTGATTCAGACGATCATGACGTTCATCGGGTCGGATGCGGATGTCGATGTACCCGGTGACCACTCCTCATTCGAGCTCTTTTCCCTCCGAAATCTCATCAACTTCTTATTGGGCTTCAGTTGGACGGGAATATCCTTCTATGAAACCATTTCCAATGCGACGATCCTCCTGGGCTTGTCCGTAACCATCGGCGTCTTATTTGTCTATGTGTTTTTCCTGATCATGCGTTTTGTGCAGAAACTGGCTCAAGACAATTCCTTCAACATCCAAAACACGATCGACAAAACGGCGGATGTGTACCTGTCCATTCCCGAACACAAAGCCGGCAAAGGCAAAATCATGATCAGTGTGAACGGCACCTATCATGAATTGGAAGCCATGACCGAGCAAGGTGCCATCCCGACCGGAGCCGTCGTCAAAGTCGTTCGAATTGAAAACAACCAAACGCTCATCGTAGAAACCCTCTAATTCTTTATTTATGTCTCCGATTTTCATCATCGTCGTTGCGGCAATCGCGCTCTTCATCACCATTTCCGCACTGATTGCGAGATATAAGCGGTGCCCATCCGACAAGATATTGGTCATTTATGGTCGCACAGGAGGCACATCCGCCAAATGTATTCATGGAGGTGGCGCCTTCATCTGGCCCGTCATTCAGGATTATGCGTTTCTGGATCTGAAACCACTATCCATCGAGGCGAATCTGACGAATGCGCTGAGTCGGCAAAATATTCGTGTGGATGTCCCCTGTCGGTTTACGATCGCGATTTCGACGGATGCCGACAGCATGAATACCGCCGCAGAACGCCTTTTGGGGCTCACATCCGAACAAATTCAGGAGTTGGCGAAAGACATCCTGTTCGGTCAGTTGCGCTTGGTGATCGCCACCATGACGATCGAAGAAATCAATTCTGACCGGGATAAGTTTCTGGAGAACATTTCGAAGAACGTGGATAGCGAGTTGAAGAAAATCGGTCTGAAACTCATCAACGTGAACGTGACGGACATCAAGGATGAGTCCGGTTACATTGAAGCTTTAGGGAAGGAAGCGGCTGCGAAGGCCATCAACGAAGCGAAAATCAGTGTTGCCGAACAGGAGAAGATCGGGGAAACCGGTAAAGCGATGGCGGATCGGGAGAAAGACACGCAAATCGCGGAAACGCATCGGGACCGGGATGTGAAAATCGCAATCACGCAAAAAGACAGGGAAATCAGCATCGCTACCGCGGCGCGGGATGAGACCATCGGTAAAGCCGAGGCGCAGCGGGATACTCGGGTGAAGACATCGGAAGCGAATGCGATCGCCATCAATGGGGAGAACACGGCGAAGATTGCCATCGCACAGTCGGAAGCCAACAGGCGGGAACGAGAAGCGGAAGCGCTGAGAACCGCGTTGGCATCGGAAAAAGTGCAACAAGCCAGAGCGTTGGAAGAATCCTATTTGGCGGAGCAGAAGGCGGAATTGGCGCGATCGGAGCGGGAGCGGTCCACGCATATCGCGAACATCGTGATTCCGGCGGAAATCGCCAAGCAACGCGCCATCATCGAGGCACAGGCCGCGGCGGAAACCATCCGTGAGAATGCGAAAGGTGAGGCGGATGCCATCTATGCGAAAATGGAAGCGGAAGCGAAGGGCTTGCTCGAAATATTGACCAAGCAGGCGGATGGATACAAGCAAGTTGTGGCGGCCGCGGGTGGAGATCCGAACAAGGCGTTTCAGTTGCTGTTGATCGAGAAATTGCCGGAATTGGTGCGGACGCAGGTCGAAGCCGTCAAGAACATCAAGATCGATAAGATCACGGTCTGGGATTCGGGGAATGGTCAGGGCGACAATGGGAATTCGACGACCGCGAATTTCGTGTCGGGCATGATGAAGACCGTGCCACCGCTCAATGATCTGTTCAACATGGCGGGGTTGAATCTTCCGAATTACTTAAAAGGCGAGAATGTGAAAGTGGAGCCTTCTCCAGATTCTGAGGAAGAGAAGAAAGCTTAAATAAGTGCGGAGTGCGTCGCGCTAACCCATCTGACTTCGCACATCGCACCTCGCGCTTATCTAATCTGACCTCGCGCTACGCTTGTTAGAATTCTTCTGTTATTCATTATGCGTTTTAAACCCTTCCAAGTGTTTTGCAGCTTCTTCCAAATCCATAATCAAGATCCCAAAACCTTCACCAGGTTCCGTATTGTCTTTACCAATCTGAAAACTCATGTACTTCCCATCATCAGATATTACTCCCTGATTGGCCTTGTATCCCTTGTAATTCGTAAAATAGGTTAATCTTTGCATTGAGCCAGATCCATCTAATTTCAATTTATACAGATCAAGCAAAGGCCAGGCTTTTTCGCCGGAGTCCCCGTGTTCGACCAACGTGTGCAAACCGTCAGGGAATATTCCTTCAGGCTCATCGTAGCAGCAGGGTGAGTTCGTGATAGGTCTAAATTCTCCGGTTTCGCTATTTACCATATAAACATCCGTGTTATTCCCCTCATTAATCGTATAGGCGGTAAACGTTACGTTTACATCTTCGGGTGGAACAAGACTTTGTGTTTCAAGACTTGAATCTCCAACCTTAAAAGGCAACCGTTTTGAATCAAAAATCTCTCTTTGATTGGATAACATCGGTACACCATCCTTATATACGATTTCAGCCATATATAATTTTGCGCTGTTTATTCCCAACTCCGGTATTTGGCGATCTCGTAGTGTCCATGCTATTCTCATCTTACTTCTGGAAACTGCGGGCCCCTCAGCACAAAGGGTATTCAAAGGAACCGGGGGCTTTTCACCACGTTTATCCATTACGTACAACCAGGTGATGTTGCGTGCTTTATATCTCTCTGCTTCATCCGTAGGATCAAAGGGTTCATTTGGGCCGGCAAGTAGGATGTCGCCATTAGAAAGATACATGGCCCTTGTAAAACCATAATGATTAAAATGTCTGGTTTTTGGTCGGGTAATACCGGTTGCCAATTCCAATTCAAATACTTCACCCATTGGTTTATCTAAAAAAAGAATGAATTTACCATCATGGGACCAATCAGGACGTTCTCCAAAACCACTTACAAGTTTTATATAAGGGGGTAAATGATCTGCTGGACTGGCGTTTATCAAACCTGGTTCTGTATTGATATTGCCTTGTCCAAATACAGGTATAGTTTGTAGTAATAGATAAATCAGAAGTAGTTGTGGTAATCTCATGGTCCTAACGTTTATGGCTTAACATGGCTAATAATGTATCATTGAACGGGTTAATCATTGAAATATAATTCAAAAATGGTGATTCAGGTTCACTTCACTTCAGTGCCTTTCTATCTTCTCGACCAATAAAACCCAGTCTTCATTTAACCTCGTAGGTGGTGCGCCCAGGGATTGTTGTTTCCCGCCTGAAATGGTTTCCACCGTTCCCTTTTGTAGCGAACCACCGTCAAATGGATTGAACCAACGGATTTGAAACTGACCGTTCGCATCCTTTAAATCCAGGTCTGCACTTGTGAAGTCAGGGATGTAAAGCGCATAGAGTGAATCCGTTTTTGCGAGGACATACGCACTATCTACATTCACCAAAGTATGATTCGGTTTCATTTCCCAGTAGGGAAGATGTTCTTCAAAAAATAGCTTTGCATGGTTTGATATCTCCCAAAGCCGGTCTCTCTGCCGCCAATCTTCTGACGTTAAATCATTATGTGGACTATGTGCTCCGAAATACCATTCAACCCCTGCAGCTCCTGAAAGTAACGTGCCCCATAATACATACCGTGTCAGGGTTGGGTGATTGATATCTGCAGTATCCACTTTAGCACCGGTATGCCACATCCCAATTTCATCCATCGTAATCATCCATTCATTACCGGCATTCTTTGACTCTTCTTTCAACCTAATAACGGTGTTCGCAGCCGTCGTTCTTTCATAATGCTGAAGCGAAATTCCATCCAGAAACGGAAAGCCCATCAAGCTATCTAAAACAGGGGCTCTAAGGTCATCGTTGGGAAGCGTGTGTATGACAACCGGGTGATTATATGGATCCTGTTCCTTTAAGAATTTAGCCGAATCTTTTCGCTGACGGTCGGTCTGTGCACCGGTTGGTACCCAGGGAGCCGGACCGTTTTCTTCCCCGAGATTCCAGATCAATGCCGGATGATGGCCAAAACGCGCAATTAATTCATGAAAATACAAAGCCCGCGTAGGCCCCATGTTTCCTCCATCCAACAGTGTTTCATTTTCTGTCTCCTGAAGGACTACGTGTAATAGGATTCCCTTTGCCTGCATGTGCTGAAATAGGATTTCCCACTGATCAAGTTTGCTTACATCAAAGCGGGTAAAATCATCTGGGGATGTATACATCCAAACATCTTTTCCATCTCCGTTAATGTTTAGAGTAAGAAAATAGACCGCGTTCATTCCCTTCGAAGCGAGGTAATTCACGGCCCCAATAATTCCCTTTCCTTTGCCTCCCTGCCAGGTGGGGTCTCCAGTATTCCAGTCTTGAATATGTGGCTCAAAGTGATGGATTTCGCCGTCTGTCTTTGCCTCTCCATCTTTATCGCTTATGGCAATGCGATAGGTATTGTCAAATTCATGAAAAGCCAGGATATTTTCGGGACTATCCGCACCTACTTTCAAAAAATATGCCCCCGATTCTTCGAATCTAAGGTATCCATTTGAAGCGATGAGCTTTCCCCTGTCACGGAAATCTCTGTCAGAGTTTCCGATGCTCACGACTTCGAACCTTCCCCTGCTGTTTGATATGTCGATGGGTTCAGCCTCATCCAAACGATGCTTTACAGAAACACTGTCGCCTTTGTATAAGGTAGCGTTATATGTCCAAGTACCTGTGTGGTCAGGACTGAATCGAACCTGCCAAATATTTCCTGACATCGCACTTGTTTCTGCCGCATGTCCATCTGCTGCATAAAATCCTCGAATGATTTTTTGATGTTCATCATGCACAAACTCAACAAGCAATACATAATTTAGAAAGGGATTATACTCTGCGTCTTCAGAAGTCATTGGTCCTTCAAAAGACAAGGTAAGTGTATGGCCTTTTGGAACATGATTTGTATTCAATACATCCAAATCACAACTTAACACGAAACATGACATTATGATGACAGATACTGGAAGCAGTAAACGAATCGGCATAAAGGGTATTGGATTACGTACGATTAAATCAGGGCTTGCTAGCTATCCTATCAAGATAAATAATGCGGGAAATAAATGTTCATTCTTGTGAGGATGTCGCATTGGGGTGCACCGGACACCGAGCGACGGGTATATGAAGAGAATCAGCAATTGCCCTCACCTACTTGCTGCGAAATTGCTGAAAGAACACCCATGCAAAAAATAACATAAAGATGAAATCATTTGCGCCGTAGATGCTAAAAAACGCACCAGCAAAGAAGTCCTTCGAATAGAGTTGTGCGAGGCTGTTTTCTGATAGCCACCGAATCCACACCACAACATAGACAAGTTTTTCCAGCGCAAATACTCCAGCGAGCCCTTTGATGTTTGTGGTGATTGCGGCGGCACCCAAGTATGCCAAGCCCCACACAATGATCATTAGAAGTCCGAAGTTCGACATCACAACAGGATCAGCATTGTTTATCTCTACGTTCGTGAATGCGCGAGAGAACAAAAGCACACCTACGATGTTCATCAGACCAGCCGCAATAAGCCCATTCCGTATCAGAGTTCTGTTCATGCGTGTATCCCAATAATTATAGTGACCTGACTTCGACAGCACCAGCACATTACTACCTTTAACGGGTGGTTGTTATGTGACCTAGCGGCCCCGCGTTTGTGCGGCGAGCCGTTCGGATTAAGTTAATGGATTTACACTTTGAAGCAAACGCCCGCGGCAAAACCCGGAACCGAGGCGAGTCCGCACGATCCCGATTCATCGGGACCGCGCAGCGCAACGCTTGTTATAGCGCTAAGAATCCATTTTGGGCAATGAACTTCATCTCAAGTAAGTTATGACGCGCTTTGAGAACGTGCGGTCTTGTAATCTGCAACTCAGATACTTGAATAGGTCAACAGGTCATTCCCGTCTATTGTTTTGACGGTGTTGATCTCTTTTTTTGTTGACGAACAAACTTGACTTTTCCAGCAAGTTTCTGCTCTTCTTCCTTGAAGTAAGCAAAAATTTTATCCATGTCTCCGCCAAAACGTTTGGAGATCTCATCTCGCGCCTTTCTTACGTCTGCTATGATAGGGTCGTCTTTCATACAACTAATGTACAAATTCTTCCGGTGTACAAATAATGGGAAGCCTGTAACCCTGACTTTCTGCAAGTATTTCTAGCTTCGATCGGATTTCAGCGTTCGCAATATGTTTAAAATTCCAGGTTAAAATGAAATCAACTCGATTCACGCTGGCGATTGCGATATGCAGGGCATCGACCTCGGCGTTTGCAGGAAATGGTGTCTCCTTGATGAAAAAGTTGGCTAACTCGTTGGCTTGAGGCGTTAATTCAATGATTTCAATTTTTCGCATTTCAACAAGTCGCTTGCCCGCTGCAATTGGGTCACCTTTAAAAGCTTCGGTAATTACAGGCAATGATATGTACAACTCGAAATCATTACGTCGATTTTCCCACCATATATTCGTTATCTGCTGCCTTGCGGCATTAATTATATTGGCCGAAGGCTTCCCCGTCAGATAGCTAAATATAGTCGTTTCGACATAGATCTTCTTCTTCATGTCAAAGGCTACCAATCAAAATCATTGTTTAAAAAGAAGGATTTTTCATTAGCGCTATAACGGCTTTGCGTTATGCGGCGAGCCGTTCGGATTAAGTTAATGGATTTACCCTTTGGTGCAATCGACTCCCAGAAAACCCCGAAACCGAGGCGAGTCCGAACGATCCCGATTCGTCGGGACCGCGCAGCGCAACTCTTGTTATGTAACCGGTTCAACGTCGCCAATAAGCACATCTGCCGGTATCCGAAGCTTAGCATTTAATAACCGAATGACTCTCAACGACATCGCACGCTTTCCTGACAAAATCTCACTGGCTCTTGATTTCGATCCGATCAGATCTGCCAGGTCTTTCTGCGTTAACCCCAACTGATCCATTCTGAATTTGACCGCTTCCACAGGATCTGGTGAGTCAATCCGGAAATGAGATTTCTCAAAATCTTTGACCAGGATTCCCAATATGTCCAACTCATCACCTTCGCTAGACCCTGGTTTGGCCTCAAAAATGGCCTCGATGCGGGCTAGAGCCAGATTGTAATCTTGTTCGGTACGAATAGGTTGAATGTTCATGGATTGCCTATTAGAGCTCCAATGCCCTCAATCTTAATCGTGGCTCGCGCCTCCTCTAATGCCTCGGTATCTGTAGGAAACTGGTCATCCCAAACAGTGGAATTGCCTAATTCATCCACTACTTCAAGGTGCCAATCACTTCCACCTCCACGATAGATCTCGACTCTCACTTTCTTACCCTTATCGGTAATGTCCTGGCAAAGTGGACTCATCTCAAGTTCGTACTGTTCATTCATAGATATTCAAGGTTAATTTCAGTCAACGTTGACATAAGATGTCTTCTTCAAATGTCAAGATCTACAAAAAGTTGATTGGCGTTCTTAGAAGTGACCACGTTTACCCGAGATTTGGCTTCAAGAATAGTCTTTTGAGTGACTTCATTGGGGACCTTCATATCGTATTCATTTTGCAAGTATAATTCAGAATACACAAGAACCTTTGTTCGGTCGATTTCCTGCTGGAACAATGGATTTCGGAAGGGTTTGAGTGTGAGCAGATCAACCGAATGTCCCAACTCAGCTTCTAAAGCCATTTTCAGCCCCATAAATTGATCAAAAGCCCCATTTGGCGATTCACGGTTGAAATCAACCAGAAAATCCATGTCACTTTCTTCTGTGAACCGATCGGTAGCTACTGAACCAAACACATAAAGCTCGCGCACGCCATATTGCCTGCAGATGGCTTGAAATGCTTTCGTTTTGATTGATTTGAGATCCATACAGTAATTTAGCACCAGATTGGGCCCAAAGTTCATTTCCGTCTATTGCTTTGACGGTGTTGATCTCTTTTTTTGTTGGCGAACAAACGAATCCCACGAAACGGCGGACTTGGAATCTTCTACCAGCGTACTCAATCGCGAGTCAAGAATGTTTTTGTGCGATTCAGGTAGCGGCAGAGCGAATGGATCCTCAGCGATCGAATCCCAAAGTGCTTCAACCAGAAGCAATTTCTCGCTTTTCGATAGTTGATTGATTTGCTGGATGACTTTTCTTTCCATGGGAGTCAATGAATCTGTGAGTTTGACCCAATTTGATGAAATAAAACCGGGACGTCAACTTCTGAGTTTTCATCCACACTAACGGTCGCGAAGCGCAACGCTTGTTATGCCTTTTGGCTACTTATCCGAATAGATCCGCGTGAGAGCCTGTACGGATCAGAACAAGTTCTTCTTTGTGGCTCTCGTAGATTAACACCCAATCCGGCTCTATGTGACAATCTCGGGCACCCACGTAATCCCCGATTAACTTGTGATCCTTGAACTTGGCTTCCAATGGGATGTCTTGGGCAAGATTCTCGATGACTTGCTTGAAAACGGCAAATGACTTACCCCTCTTCTTCATTTTCTTGACGTCTTTGTCGAATCGACTTGTCCGAAAAATCGTCTTCATCAGATGTCCAGATCCTCAAAGAGTTGATCGGTTCCTTTGGAAGTGGTCAGGTTTTTCCGCGTTCTGGCCTCATGTAGTGCCTTTTGAGTGACTTCATTTGGAACCTTCATATCGAATGGCAAACCCTTTTGAAGCTGCACCTGCTTGAAAAATATGCGGATGGCTTCGGCAGTGCTTATACCAAGCTGATCGAAAATCAATTCGGTTTCTTCTTTCAGTTCGGATTCTACCCGCGCTCTTACAGTTGCTGCTTTTGTGGACATGATATGCGGCTCATTGATGGTTGAACACAATGTAGCCCATTTGTGCCACAATGACAATTGGGGTTATTTACGAGGAGCCCTGATAGGCTGTCTCAGCGATGAGTGGTTCCCAAAAGGCATAACGGCACACCGCATAATAGACGGGCCTTTACAAAATTATCGCTCTGTTAGGTGAATGCTATATTTAATGACTTTACCGTTGCCCGGGGAATCAAAAAATTTTGTGTAAAGATACCCGTTTTGAATATCGCAGATCACTTCATTATCGGACAGGGCAGTCTTTGCAAGCAACTCTCCTGACTCTCCGAGCATCCACCACTTTCTTGTCTCTCTGTCTACTGCAACATTCACCCACATTCTGTTTTCGTCATCGACTATCATATTGCGTAAAACCGGGGCCGTTTCCGGAATCTCCACATCAGACTCCTTCAACGCATTTCTAATGGCATGGGAATACCCTACCAACCCCTGAACGGAATCTAAATCAAATGGAGGACCCATTACCGGGTAATAAAATGCGTATTGATAGATGCCCTCCGCATCATATTTCTTGATCAGAAAATCTTCGGTCTCGGGGGCAGTATATATAGCATCATCGTCAGATAGAGCATATAACGAAAGCTCCATAAATGGCATCGTCATGTGAAACGGGAACACTGAATTGCGCTGGTTCTCACTCACAAGGTAAAATGGCGATGGCAACTCTATCAGCGGATCTGGGTTTAACACGTTTCCCTCCGTGTCAACCAGCATAAATTTTGTGTTCGAGGTTCTGCCCGTACCGGTAGGGTGTCCCTTGAATATGGCCAACAAGTTACCGTCACTCCGGGTATGAAAATCGCTCAATTTCATGTTCCGGACCACCTCAAGGTCTCTGACATTCCAATCCTGAAGTACGGTGGTTCCTTCAAACGAGTAATCATCGGTGGCAAACATACTAAGACGCGCTGTTGTTTCGCCATACAGAAAAACACTGCCACGATTGATTTGAAAATTTGGTGATACGAATTCGTATTCACCGGGCCCCTTTCCAAATCGGCCTATTTGACTGCGGTACGTCCCGTCGGGATTAAAGCCATGAAGCTCGGTTCTCATATCCCTATTCTGTCCCCTGATAATCACCCGGTCATTGTCATCTACAACACAACCGGTTATAACTACCCAATAGGGCTTGCCAGTCCCTGCAAAAGACTGCTCCGGTACAAGCTCTAATGTATAGACCGGCTCGGAATCGGCCGGATAAACCGTGAGGTTATCAAGCTCCTGAATATGTTCTGTTTTTTTTGATGTAGAATGATTGGAGCATTGAACAAGGAAAAAGCATAGCAGGATGGACAGTAATAGAACTTGAAGATATTTCATGTGTGGTATAAGGCTTGAATTATAGAGTTTTTCCAATAATTCTTAGGTTCAGTTGATATTTAGTCTAAGCTAATATCAATCCGCGATGCGATTAGCACCCTGCCAAATGAAGAGGTTTTGTAGCGCTTTTTTATCCAAATGATTCATTTTATAAATACTCTTAATATGGCCAACTAACGGCTTTGCGTTTGTGCGGCGAGTCGTTCGAACTAAGTTAATGGATTTACACTTTGATGTAAACGGCCTCCGCAAACCCCGAAACCGAGGCGAGTCCGAACGATCCCGATTCATCGGGACCGCGAAGCGAAACGCTTGTTAGCTGGCTGTACTTTGGAGTACTAATAATGTACAATAATTTCAGTACGACTTATTTCAAGAACTGAATTCTTGGTAAAAAGAGTTCTAAGTACATCAAAGTTCTTGTCGAATAATGTAATCAAATCCGTGTTTGTAATGTTTCCCGTCGAAACAATTAACAACTTCGATGGTTTTCCCGATAAAATGTAATTATCCCAAAAATCAGTGTCTTTGGAAATTACAATACGTCCATGTTCCTCGGCCACCTTAATGATATATCCGTCGGATGTTCTGTTTTGATCGGGAAGTTCCAAAGTGTGTACGGCATCCACTCCTTTGGATACCAAGAAATCCGAAAGTCTTTTCGGAAGTTGGGCATCAACCAGAATTTTCACAAAGCAACGCGTTGAAAAGATTTGGTTTGTGTCAGTCTGGCGGCGTATTCCAGACAAGCTAGAAGATCATCGTTTTCCAGATCGGAATAATCGTTTAGAATTTCTTGGTGGGACATTCCTGAAGCCATGAGTTCCAATAGCATATCAACCGAATACCGCAATCCACGAACAGTAGGTTTACCGTGGTAAATGTCCGGTTTTCGGGTAATTCGAGTAAGCAAGCTTGTTGTTTTCATGAGAATTCACCTTTTTCCTTTTAACCAAAATACAGAATAGCCCTCGTTGCCACAATGTTGATTAAAACCACGTCTTTGGTGTTTACTACCGCTCACAATGCAAATTCGTAAGATCAGGCGTGTCAATCTCTTTGCAAGATCCATCACCTGCATAAAGCCAGCTAACGGCTTTGCGTTTGTGCGGAGAGCCGTTCGGATTAAGTTAATGGAATTACTCTTTGCTGCAAACGCTCGCCGCAAACCCCGAAACCGAGGCGAGTCCGCACGAGCCCGATTTATCGGGACCGCGCAGCGCAACGCTTGTTATGGCACCCTTATCTATTGAATATTTCCAGTCATTCGTTTGGAAATAGCTTGTAATCAGCTGGAAACAGTTTTTTTTGACTTCGATTCAAGCGCCTTTACTCGCTTCTGACGCTTGGCTTTTTTCTCACGAAAGTATGAGCTTAATAGCTGCTTCTCAGCTTGAGTAAGCTCTTCTCCGCCAATTACATCGACATTGAGTTGCCCTATATGTCTACTTTTGATCATTGTGATAGTACCTGTCGATCAATTTGATTGCTGCTTTTGTATCAATTACAATTAAACGCTTACCTACAAGTTCAGCACCTAAAGTCTTTGTGTAATGACCAATTAACTCTGTTTTGGACACAAAAGCAATATTTCCTTGGTGGCCTCTTTGAAATGAAACCTTACAACCGAATGCAACCAGGTTTCCAGCTACTCCGGCGTACATTTTGGAGGATCCTTTGTTAAACGGCGCATTTTCTAACAAATGCAGGAAAACGTGATCCGATTTAACTTCTAAACTAACTAGACCCTGGATAATAGCTGGATTATTGACGATTGTCAGTTTATATATCTCACGCTCTTTGTGCAAAAACTCTGCTTTCCAATTAAACTGCCAACCATTCTTGGCATTAATACTTTTGAGATCGGACTTGCCAATAAGAGATACCTCGGTGTGAAAGCTATCCCCAGTTACCACATTCTCGATGGAACGAGTAAGCTTGTCGATTATGAAATCTAATCCGAGATTTTGCATTCCTTAAGGTACGGATATGAGCGCAGATGACGAACTTGTCTGTATCGAATTGAGTGCTATGCGCCTTAGATAGGGGTGCTATAACGCCCCTGCGTTTAAGCGGCGATTCCCTACGAGTTAAGTTAAAGTATTTGTCATTTTTAGCAAACTCTTAGTCAACCAAAACCCGGGGGAGAGACCGCTTGAAACGCTTGTTATGCTCTCTATACTTTAGTGGAAGTCTCCCTTATTTCTTCTATTTCATTTTTGATATAAAGTGATGCCGCCTGAACTATATCTTCAAAATGAATTGCCTGTTTTATTAATCTATCAGCTCCTAATCGTCCAACAACAAATTCGGAACTTCCTACTTGCTTAAAGAACCAGCCCTGATGGGTTCTTTTATTTTCGGACAACCTTTTCCACTCGTTGATAAGTTCAGGACGATGTATTATAAAGTTTTGGATATCAGTCACACTAATATCGTTGTATGTTTCGAAATATCCGGTTGCTTTAAGTAAAGAATACAAGGATTCATTGCAACTGCTTTCATAAAATCGAGTAGGGATTTCTAGTAAATCAGCAATAATACTCTTGGTTCCCATATCAGAGTTCCCTTTCTGAGATACATCGAAGAAAGGATAAGACCGCGGCCTTTGCATCAGGGTTCGATTGGTTAAAGCCAGATCTACAACTCACAATAATATAGGATTGGAGAGTTAGTCATCTTTTAATGAGTTTTTATATGAGGCTTGATAAATTCAGTTATAGTTCAAATTTTTAAAACGTTTTTCAATACCTTTATCTCTTGCTAACTGAAGATTGATTTCACTAAAGATTTCTATTCCTTTTAAACACTTTAGGATATATTTTAACTCCTCTTCTGTTGTTTTAATATCAGGGTCTGTTTCATTGAGCTGATGAATAATTGCCCACGTTTTCTTTAGTAGACTATGTTCTTCGGAAATATTTAGGAATCCGCAATTCCATGAATATAAATCCCTATCAGATATCTTTCCGATTAGATAATCTTCTATATTTTCAATAAATCTTTGCTTACTGTAGCTATTCATTGATTTATTACCTATCAAGTGATCTATCTTTATTTATCATTTGCCCTGATTCAAGTCGTATTGCGTCAAAATCTCGATGTACGATTCTTCCTTGTGAGTCGGTTACTTCGTGAACTACCGCTACGGTATTTCCCTTGCTATCTTTGTATGCAACGATTCTATTAACGCCCCCTGTTTCTTTTCCTTGCCATATAGCATTTTTAGATCGTTGAATTTCTGGGGTTAATTTTGAGAAATTAAGTTTTTGTCCAAGTTCATTTACAGTTGTGGAATTAGCAAAAAACTCATCACCTCTTTTAACAAGTCCTTCGGCAATAGGTACAGCAATATCACCTTTTCTCAGTAGCCCAAGAGCTTGGTCAGTCGCCTGCGCCCCACGTCGGAAATACCCAGAAGAGGGAGCAATGGGCAACGCCGCAGCCGTAACATCTAGCGCCGCCCAGCCGGCATTGGCCCAAGTAGGATTTTGAACAAAATCCGAAATACTCCAAATTGCAAAACCTATGTCTAAAACATCCCAAGGTGTTCTACCATCCGGATCCACATACCGCAACGGGTTATTGTAGCCGTAGCTGTAGGGGGACTGTGTGTACAATTTACCGTCTTGCAGTTCTAACAATTCCTGCGGTGACATTTCACTGAGTGCAGGGTCAGGAGTTGTAAACCGTGCTATAGTTGGATCATAGTATCTACCCGCAAAGGCTTGCGCGACTATGAGCAACAATAAGGGTAAAAGAGTTAGGGTTCTTTTCATGGGTAAAAAAATGGTTAGTAACGTTGTATTTGTTGTTCTTGGAGACGTTGCAACTCCACGCTTTCCAGATGTTTGCGCAAGAATTCCTCGGTAAATTCAAAGACGATCCCCAATGCCTTCGCCTTCTCTCGGTATGAAACGGATCTTTCCATTAACAGGTTTATCTGAGTGTAATATTGTTCTTGCAAGTTTGAAATATCATCTCGAAGGATTTCCTGTAAGATTATTATTAGTTGACCGGTGGGTGAAGCTGCTTGGTAAGAAGCGTTCGGTGTGTTGTTTTGCCTGATTCCGACCAGTTGAGGATGATTGTTAACTATCTGGCCAGGAAATACAGATGCAATCCCCTGAGTGGAACCCATTAAGGAAGGTTGGGGAACGGGAAATGAGGGCGTATTTGGGAAGTTTCCAGAAGGTCTCGGCGCTGGAGTCGGCATCGTTTGCTTAGACACTTGACGGGCCATTTCCATGTGAAGGCTTGCCGTCATAAAACGGATCCTTGAGTCCAGTTCTTCCTCCAATTGTCTAGCCTTGTACTGGTACAAAACTCCGGCATTCCACCATCCCATGGCCAGTGTAGAATCAAACGAAACAGCAAGCTCCAAATACTCCACGGCTTGGTTAATGTCATTTTCGCGGTTGTAATGGTGCGTGGCCTGATTGTTTAACAAAGAAGCGATATATTCCTTCTTACTCAGGCTTCGCAGATAAACTCCGTTTTCAATGGCAAAGTCTGGAATGTTACTGTCGGCTCTGTAGTCTTCATCTGGTACATACCCTCCCCAGGTTGTGGCCTCAATGTTACGGTATTCTAATGAGGGGTCTTCATAACGCAAAAAATAGTGCTTGGTACTGTGAACCGCGTGCACGGGCCAATCTAAACGGTCAGCCAGAACGATCCATAACATGGGCATTGTGATACAAGAGCCACGCCGAGTAGACAGATATCCGTTGATAAACTGGTTTTCCTTTTTTTGTCCCTCCAAGTCGTCGATATCGTAGCTGAACGTAAGCGAATCGTTCCACCACCCTGGTTTGTACAAGTACGTATTCATCATGCCGATTCGGGCTTCGGGGTCTTCAACACCTTGAAGCAGGTAATTGACTTGCTGGGCCATAATGTCCAAAGCATTATCAAACCGTTCCACGTTCATATTCGGCCAGGCTTCTTTGGCTAAGACGAGCATGGCCAAACCCAAGTCGATGTCTTCTTCCGGAAGGTTTAGGATTTCCTGAATGGATTGTCCAGTATATCGACTTTGGGCATGAACTTCGCAAACAAGGATAGTTTGCAAAATGAGCAGGGGTAAAAGTTTAATCCACGAATACATCTATAGCTGAATTGGGGTACAAGGAAGACTAAGAAAATTCAAGTATAGTGCAATCTAAACTATTGACCGGAATAATGCAAGAGAGCATAACGGCTTTGCGCATAACGGGCGCGGAGACCATGAGTTAATAAAAGGCTATTACTACGAATAAGTCAAATTACGTTTTGAAGCCTGGGCCGCGTCCCCGTTGATGCGCTTGTTATAGAGCTGACTTTAGGACTATTCAATTATTTCCATGTTTACACCACCATACTGATAAACACCTTTTGGCAAACTATCTCGAAATTTGGTAAAGCTATTTCTAAGTTCGAATTCATTATAAATTCTGACAAGGATGTTTCTAACATGACGAACCTCTGGAATATTTCCTTCTACATATCGATCATTCATTGGCTCCCAATAAGAATATAATCGATATTTCTCAGGAGTTTTTACTTCAAAAATATAAGTTGTACCATCAAAACCATGAGGATAGTTTTCAATATCATCGGAATCAGGCAATGACTCTATATTTTCTGAGTGTAGATATTCGAACAAATCAGCAATTGAAGTTTCGGTAATATTATTAGCCTCAAAAACGACTCTATATTTTTCATTTCTCTCGCCACGGGTTTTTTTATAAACAAAATTTATTAGTTGGCCATCATATATGCCTTCATTGATTTTACAAATATCAACTAATTGATAGCTTTTCCAAATTCGATAATGGATCAAACAATCTGAAATTTCAATTGGTTTGAGATTTAACTTCTTAGCATGCTGATCGATATATGTTTTCCAATAAGAAGTAGAAACTTGAGCAAAAGATAAATTGGATTGCAATCCAATTGACAAAATGAGTATGATCTTTAGATTATTCATATAGGAAGCAGTTCATAATTGAAAGCTCTATAACGGCTTTGCGTTTGTGCGGCGAGCCGTTCGGATTAAGTTAATGGATTTACCTTTTGATGCAAACGCCCCCGGCAAAACCCGAAACCGAGGCGAGTCCGCACGAAACGCTTGTTATGGCGCAGTTACCTCGACCTACTGAAGGAGCGATCAGAGTCGCTGCAATTCACTTTCCTGGAGCTTATTAAGGGACTTATACCCGAGTTGACGCACACCACAGAGTTCGTTTCTGAAGTTTCCGCGTCTATTGCGCGCGAGCACTCCGAGGTCGCGGATCTGAATAGTATTGAACTGAGATGCAACTCATTAATAACGCAAACTGAGAACCCTGCCAGGAGTCACCGCGACGATGGAATTGTGTGATACCCGAAATTGAGTGTCGATATCTCTGGCGGCGTATAAACCGCGCTCACGCGCAATATGAACTTTGGTCTTAAGCGCCATAACGGCTTTGCGTTTGTGCGGCGAGCCGTTCGGATTAAGTTAATGGAATTACCCTTTGATGCAAACGTTCTGAGCAAACCCCAAAACCGAGGCGAGTCCGAACGAAACGCTTGTTAGTACGCGGATTTAGTTTTGAAATCAATTGTCATAGTATAGCTTGAGTTCACAGGAATGCCTTTAATTTTTGCTGGTATCCAATTCGGCATAAGGTTTACAACTCGCAAAGCTTCGTTATCACATTCTAGATTTAAACTAAAATACTGAACTATTCGAAAGTTGCTGAGCTTACCGAGTTTAGATATATCAAAATATGCCATGACATAAGTTGGCTCACTTTCAACTACACCAAAGTTTATTTCTGTTTTTAAACTATCAAAAACCTGCTCATTAGTCCCAAGATCTATCGGCCATTTTTCGGGTAACGAGCACGGTATCAAGTTGTTCTGAATAAAGCTCGATAAACCGGAAACACCGCCTGGGAATTCAGGATAATCCTCGACAAAATCAAATGATGCGTTAGCCCATATCTCATTGTAGAGTTTTTCGGGAGACATTTCATTTATAGATAAACCGGTAGAAAATAATTCATCGAGCATACTGATCTGCTCAAACGTATTTGCGCTCCCGTATTCTTTTGTACCGGAACATTTGTTGGTCTCAATCTTATCGTTAGTATCAAGAAATAACTGATCTATATCAGTTTGATTTGCGAATCGATGCTGAGCAAAAACCAAGTATTTTGCATGTATTTCAAAGAAGGAAGCGCACGAGTTCAGATTCGAAATGATTGTTAACGTATCATTTTGATTACCCTTGTATTTGGTTTCGACTTCAATTTCTACCCTCTGTTAGTCCGGATAACCTGTTGAATTGTCTGAGTATATATCTTCAACTGATATTACCGTACCTACAAAGATGAACTGTGCTTTCTTGACTTTGTCTTCAAAAAGTTCAGATTTGCATAAACAAGCATGCACCGACTGAAACGTAATGGAATAAAGAAATATGAGAAGGATTATTTTCATGGATCATTTTCCGCGTACTAACGGCTTTGCGTTTGTGCGGCGAGCCGTTCGGATTAAGTTAATGGATTTACCCTTTCATGCAAACGCCCGACGCTAACCCCGAAACCGAGGCGAGTCCGCACGAAACGCTTGTTATGGCTCGTATTCACTAATATAATTTAAAAATTCC
>JBGTBY010000012.1:0-108582 GCA_041749075.1 Balneolales bacterium
CAGCTAAACAACCACCTGATCAATTCGCCCAAGCTTGGCGTCAAGGGATTTACCCGGACGTCAAATTCCGAGTTTGGTCAAAACTCACACAAATCACTACGTTACACATTAACTAAAACGTCAAGCGTATTTAGGCACGCACACCAACTCACGACTAACGACTCACGACTAACGACTAACCATCTTGGATCTTAACGCCGACATCGCTGAATACGACGATATCCACTCCATCCGGGAGCAGGAGCCGTTTTATTCGTATATCAGTTCGGCGAACATCGCTTGCGGGGGGCATGCCGGAACTCATGAGACCATGCGCGAAGCCTTGGAACTCTGTGCCCTGCGACGTGTCTCCCCCGGCGCGCACCCATCCTATCCGGACCGCCTTCAGTTCGGTCGCGTCTCCATCGCCGCATCTCCGGCCCAAATAACAGACTGGATTGCCAACCAAGCACGTGCTCTCATCGCGATCGGAATGGCGTTGGGCATCCGGGTGCGCCATCTGAAGTTGCACGGCGCGATGTATCATGATTGCGCGACGTCCCCCATCCTGGCCGAGGCCGCGCTCCGTGCCCTTGGCCAGTTGCCACCGGGGCTTCGTTTGGTCGGGCCACCCGATTGCGCGCTGTCCGAGCTCGCCTCCCAAGCCGGCATCGTGTACACGGCGGAAGGCTTCGCCGACCGCCGGTACAAGCGGGGCGGCGGCCTCGTCCCTAGAACCTCCAAGCAGGCTATCATTTCCGAGCCGGCCGAAGCCGCCGCGCAAGCCTTGAGATTGGCAGCATCCCCATCCATCCAAACGATCTGTATTCATGCGGATCATGATGGTGCCTTGGAACGCCTCGCTCACATCCACAAGACAATGGCAGCAAATGGCATCCCCATTGAAGTCCCCCGATAAACGCGCGTTGACCGGCGCCGTCTTTCTGATGGCCACATCGGCGATCGGACCCGGATTTTTGACGCAAACCACTGTGTTCACACAACAACTCGGAGCGGCGTTCGGGTTCGCGATACTTGTGAGCATCGCATTGGACATCGGCGCGCAGATGAATGTCTGGCACATATTGGTCGAACGCGGAAAACGGGCGCAGGAACTGGCACAAGACGTATTGAAAGGCTCGGGAGTGGCATTAACGGCGATGATCGTGTTTGGGGGATTCGCGTTCAACATCGGAAATCTGTCGGGCACCGGACTCGGACTTCAAGCCCTGACCGGCATCCCGGTTCCAATCGGAGCCGGCATCAGCGCGGTGCTGGCGATGGGATTGTTTGTGAGTCCGAGGTTTCGTGGCTTGCTGGATCGTGTGGTTCCGATATTGGGCGTCGTGATGTTGGCCCTTACAGCGTATATCCTTGTCACCTCGCCGCCACCGATTGTCGCAGTAGCTAAGAACTTGGTATGGCCCGAGCGCATCGATGCGTTCGCCATCCTCACCATCGTCGGGGGAACCGTAGGTGGATACATCAGTTTTGCAGGCGCGCATCGATTATTGGATGCGGGGTTCCGTGGTGCCGAACATCGAACAGTAGTCGGAAAGAGTGCGGTTCAGGCCATTGGAGTGGCATCGTTGATGCGATTCGTGCTGTTTTTAGCCGTACTTGGCGTATTGCAGGGCGGTGGAGTGCTGGATCCGGCGAATCCGCCCGCAAGCGCGTTCAAACTCGGTGCTGGAGCGGTGGGTTATGCTCTGTTTGGAATCGTGATGTGGGCCGCGGCGATGACCAGCGTGATGGGATCGGCGTACACATCCATCACCTTTTTGAAAACCTGGCATCCGTCCATTGAAGCGCGTGAGGGATGGTGGATCGCGGGATTCATCGGAATATCCTTGATCATATTGCTCACGATCGGCCGACCTGTTTCATTACTGGTGTGGGCCGGAACCATCAACGGGTTCATCTTGCCGTTCGGATTGGGAATCCTGTTATGGGCGGGGAAAGGTCGAGGGGTGATTCACTGGCTCGGATGGGCGACCGTCGCCGCGACGGGTTTTCTGAGCCTAATGGCGATTCTACGTTGAAGAATATTTAACAGGAGGATGGGGGGATGGGAGGTAATTACCTGTCGATGCCCTTTATAGAGCCCGCCGAGAAAAACTCCTTTTCTCTTTTGCTCCCTGTTAAAAAAAGCATTCCCTGTTTACGACCTATGCGGAGAGAGAGGGATTCGAACCCTCGGTACCAGTTTTGCCAGTACAACATCTTAGCAGGATGCCGCTTTCGACCACTCAGCCATCTCTCCTCGGGCGTCTAAGATACAGAGGATTTCAGGACTCATCCAATACATAAATCTGAGCCAAATTACGTCCTTCTTGGGCGTAATCAAGTCCATAACCCAGAACGAACAGTGTCGGAATCTCAAAACCGACGTAATCCAAGGCCACATCGAATTTCATGGCTCCGGGCTTATGCAGCAATGTCGCAATTTTCACCGAAGCCGGATGCTTATGCTTGATGAGATTCAGGATGTAGCTCATCGACAAACCCGTATCCACGATGTCTTCTACGATGATCACATGCCGACCCTCAATCTGCGCATCCAGATCCTTCAATTCCTTCACATTCCCTGACGATACTTTTTCATCGCCGTAACTGCTGAGCTTGTAAAAATCCACTTCACTCGGGATCGATACATGCCGCATCAAATCAGCCAGAAAAATAAACGCGCCGTTCAAGACGCCGATGAAAATGGGTTTCTTTCCGGCAAAATCCTCATCAATCTGCTTTCCGATTTCAAACACGCGTTGCTGGATCTGCTCTTTTGAGATGAACAGTTTGAAGCGCTCGTCGTTGATCATCACATGATCGGGGAGGTATAGGCTCATGAGTCTCAGTCTCTTTGGTTGAATGCGCTTAAGATACGGCCTCACACATAACCGAAATAGATGTTATCCCGATCTTTCGGTTTGAATTCGTTCGATACGATTCCGTTCGATTCGGAAACCACCGCCACGATTCGCCCATCCCCTATCACCAACACGTGCGCGACAGCTCGTTCGGATGCGGGCCATTTCGCGTTGGTCATGATGTCGGATAACTTTTTCCCATCCAATCGATCGCCCGCTTTCCATAGACGAATTTGAACGTCTGTGCCAACTTTCGCGCTCAATGTCAATGCCCCGACAAACGACTCACGACTCACAACTGCCGACTTTGGTTCGGATGCGAGCCTCCATCCATCCCGTTCCCGAAAAAATGGTCCGATTTTTTGCCCGGTTTGGAAGGAATCATGTTTGAATACGGAATCACATTCGGCATCGGATAGTCGGACGTTCCATTTCCTCGCGAAACGGAACACAGCCAATTTCGCCACATCGCGATCAGAAAGAGATAGAAGCGGTAGTAGCAACATCCTATTCTTTGTGTGAGCAGTGAGAATCACATCCAAGTCCTCTCCGAGGCGTTCCGACTCTCGCCCCATGTCCAACATCTTGTTCCGATCCATGAATGGAAGAAGATTGTGGCGGATGTGATTCCGCGCGTAGCTCGTGTCTTGATTGGATGTGTCTTCTCGCCAGGTGAGTCCATGGAGAGCGGCATAGGATTCGAGGGTTGCACGAGGGACATCCAACCAAGGCCGAACCACATACCCGTTTATTCCTCTCATTCCGTGGCATGCGTCGGCACGTGCGCCCCGAAGCACCTTCAGAAGGATGGTCTCCACCTGGTCGTCCTCATGCTGAGCCAGAACAATATCGGAGCCGTTCACGTCCTTCCGTACCTGCTCGAAGAACCCAAATCGCAACGTTCTGGCCACATCTTGCCGGTTTCCTGCCGGAATCTCCGGGTGTGCCACTCTCACAGGCCAGCCCAACGTCTCCCCGAGGCGTCTCACAAAAGCCTCATCACCGTCCGATTCCGCACCACGGAATCCATAGTTCACATGCGCAACAACACCCATAAATTCGGCTGCATGCAGCACATGAAGCATGACGACCGAATCGAGCCCGCCGCTCACGGCAACAACCACGCGACTTCGATCGCGGATCACATCCTCACATCGGTTCTGCAAGTCGGTCAATGCGGACATCCTCATGAGTAAATTGGATCGGCTTCAATTGGCCATTGATCACGATCAGGTGTCCGTCATCATCCACCCCCACCGGTTTCACGGGTTCGGGTTGAGGAATATTGTTGATGCGGATATGGCACCAAGAACCGATTCCGATAATGTGTTCCTGAATGGCTTCCTTCAAGGCATGATCAAGGTTTTCCCACTGGGTATAGCGACGTTGCAGATGCCTCATCAAATTAGCCAACAAGTATTCTCGTGATGGTGGATTTTCTAGATGTTGAGCGACCGATGTGGCGATATAACGCACATCCTCCGGAAATTCGGTTTGCTGCACATTCAAGCCGATGCCGATGATCACACGATCCAATGTCGAGCCTTTGAATACGGCCTCCACTAAGATTCCCGCAATTTTCCGCTTCCCCACCAGAACATCATTCGGCCACTTGATGGCCACATCCGAAAGACCAGCCTCTATTAATGCGTCGGCCACGGCCAATGCGGCAACCTGCTTCATCATCGAGATGCCATTACCTCGCCCCGGACGCAGCACCACGCTGAACGTCAGATTCTGTGCAGGAGCGCTCGACCAGGTGCGCTGATATTGACCCCGACCAGCGGTCTGGTGATCGGTTAATACAATGAAGCCATGAAGGCTGTCTTCATCAGGCAGTTGTTTGGCCACGGTATTGGTTGAATCCATCTCCGATTCGTAACGGATCAGATTTCCGAGCGGGCAATCGGCCAATGACGAGATATACTGTTCTACAGAAAAGGACATGACGATAGGATAAAAAAAAAGCCGCTCTGTTACACAGAACGGCTTTACGACTCATTGAAAAAACGCGTCTCTCAGGCTTCGATTTTCAATAAAGAATCTTCGGTGCCGTATTCATTCACAACGTAGGCGTCGGCAGCGTCGTCGTTCGCCCAGGTGCTGTTGTCGATGAAGTAACGGAATTTGGTCTCAGCGCCGGGTTCCAGACGTATTGTGGTTTCCCAAGCGCCATTTTTTTTCGCCAGCTTGTTGGCAGCTGGGTCCCATGCGTTGAAATCACCAACGAGGGCGACTTCTTTTTGCGCCCACTCTGCAGGTACCTGGAAGGTGACTTTGCAAACCGTGCGCTTCGGTGTGAATTGTTTTGTAATCATGTGTTTTTATATCGTCTTAATGAATAGAAATGACCGCATTAAAGTACCTATTTAAAAACTTAATCACAATAGCAATATTACCTAATTTATTATGATAATATTGGGGTAATAGTATAATTAATTAATGTATAAATTATATATATACTAATTATGTTAATCATGAAACCGTTTCCATGATTAAATTATTAGCCAAGCGTCACAAGCGACCTAAACAAACGCGGATTTAATTACTTAATTTTTTAAAGCAATCCGATGCGATTCGCGGCCTTTTTTGTCATCTCTTCGCACGTGCCGGTGCGAATGCGGTCTTTCACGTCATGCAATGCCGATGGCGACATGCTCAGATCGCGCACGCCCAAGCCGATCAGGATTTCGGCCGCATCCGGGTCGGATGCCAGTTCTCCGCACACTGCGACCGGTATGGAGTACCGATTGGCGGCTTTCACGGTCATGTCGATGAGTCGATACACCGCCGGATGATGATGCTGATATAAGTCGGAAATCTTCGGATTTCCACGATCCACCGCCAATGTGTATTGCGTGAGATCATTCGTTCCGATGCTGAAAAAATCCACTTTTTGCGCAAATTCATTGGCTTGCAAGGCCACGGCGGGCACTTCCACCATAATTCCTACGGCCACATCCGGATCGATCGGAAGCTCATTCGACACCCGTTCATTTTGTATTCGAGCAACTTCCGTCCGAAGATCATCCACTTCATTCAATAAGGTGATCATCGGAGCCATGATGCGGATTTGACCGGGGTATTTCCCTGCCGCGCCGAGTATCGCCCGAAGCTGTTCCCTCAACAATTCACGACGATCGAGCAAGATGCGGATCCCCCTCCATCCCAAAAACGGATTCGCTTCTTTTTCGCGAAGGTCGGTCACTTTGTCTCCACCCACATCAAACAATCGGATGATGACCGGGTGCGGTGCCGCGGCTTCGGCAGCATGTTCATAAAAAATCTGTTGGGATGCGAGCGTGCCTTGGTCCGATGCCATAAAGAAGGATTCGGTGCGCAACAGTCCGATTCCATTGGCACCGGATTCAGCCATATGCGGCAATTCGTCTTCGAATTCGATGTTGGCCCGTAGGGTCACTTCAACTCCACATGTGGTGACTGCGGGCAATGAGGTGAGGGATTGGCGTTTCATACGCAGCGTATCCATCCCCTTTTGTTTGGTCTTGTATGCCGATAATGTGGCTGGAAGCGGGTTCAGAATCAGGATTCCGGCGGTGCCGTCCACAATGGCGCTACAGCCTTCATCCGCCACGCTGGACCATCCTTTGCATGCCACAAGAGTCGGAATGGACATGGATCGGGCGATGATGGAGGCATGCGAGGTGAGACCACCGGAATTGAGCGCGATGGCTTTGAGTCCTTGCCGAGCGAGTTCGACGACTTCCGTCGGAGTAAGATCATCGGCAAGTAATATCGAGCCCGCGAGCGCGGGTTGGCTGGTGGAATCGTGCTGGAGGCGATACACGATGCGGTCGCGCACATCCCGAATGTCTGACATCCGTTCTTCGAAAAGTCGGCTTCCGGAAGACTTCATGATCGTCAGAAACGAGCTGAACGCTTCATAAACGGCGGCATCAGCGGGTTTGAGGGCGTTTCGGATATGCGATTCCACCATGTGATGCAACTCCGGATCGCGCACCATCTGGATGTGCGTTTCGATGATGGAGGAGGCTTCGTCGCCCGATTCATTGCGTGCCAGGGCTGCGATGCGCTTCAGTTCCTCCTCAACCTGGTCGAGCGCTTGGAGAAAGCGGGACCAATGGGCGTCGGTCTGAGTGGCGTCGATGCTTCGGAAATCGGTGTCGAGGTGGATGCGTCGATACACATGAACGGTTCCGATGGCGATGCCGGTCGAAGCCGTAACCCCTGCTATTCTGTGTTCCTCACTCATTGAAACCCGCCTCGAACAACGCCACAACCGCTTCCGCCGCTTCATTCTCATCCACACCGTCGAACTCCAATTCCATTTCGGCTCCTTGTTCGGCGGCGAGGGTCATCACCCCTAAAATGCTTTTCCCATTGATCTTGTAGCCATACATATTGATATGGAACTCACATCGGAATTTCGATACGGTCTGCACAAGCAAGGCAGCCGGACGCGTGTGGATGCCGGCTTGGTTCTTCACAGTAATGGTGACGCATTTCATGGCAATGAAAATACACTATAATGCCTGCTTTTTTTATCTTTGGCCATGTCTGTAAGCAAAGATGATGTGCGCTACATCGCAAATTTGGCGCGGTTAAACCTGAAGGAAGACGAAATCGGACAGTATCAGCACGATATGAACCGAATTCTGGCCTACATGGACCAATTGAACCAAGTCGACACCTCGCAAGTGGCCCCCTTGGAACATGTGTATGAACCGACGACGGCCTATCGGCCGGATGTGGCTCAACCGCCCCTATCCCATGACGATGCGCTAAAAAACGCGCCCGATGCGGATAGTGATTATTTCCGAGTACCGCGGGTGATCGAATGACCCTCATCAAACGACATCTCTATTTTGTGCTGTTTCTGATGGTGCTTCCGGCGGTTCTCATTCCGGAGACCCTATTCCAAGGCAAGCAGTTAGCTCAACACGATATCATGCAATGGCGGGCCGGCGCCGAATCCATCCTTCAACATGAGAAGCAAACGGGTGAGCAAGCCTTATGGTCCACCAACATGTTTGGTGGGATGCCGGCTTATGTGATTTCCAACATCAAAGGAATCACCTCGCTCGACACGTTGGTGAACCGTCACGGACATGTGATTTTTCCCTATGTGTATTATCTATTCCTGCTGATCGGAGCGTATGTGTTTTTCTTGTCGATGGGGGCGAGTCCGTTCGCGGCCACCTTCGGCGCGGTGATCGTGGGATTTTCGACGTATATCCCCATCATCATCGGGGCCGGACACAACACCAAGTTCTATGCTTATGTGTGGACACCATGGCTTCTGACAGGCTTCCGCATGCTCACACAACGGCAATGGCTGACGGGCTTCGCGGTATTCACGTTTTTCCTGAGTCTGCAAGTTCGATCGGGACATCCGCAAGTCACTTATTATTTCCTGTTTCTGATGGGTGTGTGGTGGTTGAGTGAAGCGATTGTTGCTTTTAAATCGAAGGAAACACGACCACTGTTCATCCAAACCGGACTCATGGTGGCCGCTGCGTTGGTCGTGGTTCTGAGTGTGTTGCCACAGTACTGGGCCTTATATGAATATTCCGATTACAGCATCCGCGGTGGCTCGGCCTTATCTGCGGAAGGCGGATTGAATCAGAATTATGCGTTCGTTTGGTCGCAAGGTTGGGGGGAACTGCTCACGTTGCTTATTCCGAACCTGTATGGCGGAGGGGAATTGTACTGGGGTCCGAAGCCCGTGACAAGCGGTCCGCATTACTTCGGGGCCATCGCCGGATTGTTCTTCTTGATCGGACTCATCGGAAAGAAGGATAGGCTGGATTGGGTATTCATCAGCGCTGGAAGCTTGGCGATCTTGTTTTCGCTTGGGAACCACTTCTCGCTCTTGAATGATGCGATGTTTGCTTGGTTTCCGGGCTTCAACAAGTTCCGCACGCCGGAAATGTGGTTGATGATGACCTGTGTTGCGTTCGCCGTTCCTGCGGTAAGGGCCTTTGATCGCATGCCAACCTTAAAAACGGTTTATGTGGGTGGTGGAAGTCTGTTGCTCTTCGGACTATTGATTTTGCTTGGTTTCGGAAACATGACCAATTACGAAAAAGCGGGCGAACGCAGACAGTATCAGCAGCAGATCGGGCAATCGAACAATGTGTCGCCTGATGATCCGCGCGTCGTTCAAGCCGTGAACAATTATATGACCCAGGCGAAGTCGGCAAGGGAAGCCGCCACACGTTCGGACACACTTCGGTTCATGCTGTTGGTGTTGTTAGCTTCCGGAACGCTTCATTTCGTGGTGAAGAAAAAGCTCAAGCCGGAGTATGCCTTCATCGGACTGATCGCCCTCACATCCTTCGATATGGTTGCCACTGGCAAGAGGTACATCCCTGAAGCCGCATTTCAAGACCGCATCGGCGATGTTGGAAAGGTGATTGAAGCGGGTCGGAGACCAATCGATACCTGGCTGCAGGAAAATGTCAAAACCGAAGAAGGATGGAGTTATCGCGTATTGCCGGTTGCGGAAAACCCATTCAACAATGCGGTTCCATCGTATTTCTATCCATCCTTGGGCGGATACAGCGGTGCGAAGCTCAGTGTGTTGCAGGATGTGGTGGATAGGTCCTTATTCAGCGGAGCGATGGGCCTCAACGCCGGAATGCTGAATGCCTTGAATGTGAAATATGTGACGCTTGGCTACCCGGGCGAGATTCCTGGGTTCACCCGTGTGAATGAGGTGGATCAGATTTTCGTGTTCGAAAACAACTCCGTCAAGCCAAAAGCGTGGTTCGCGGATTCGCTCATCACTGTGGAATCGCCGCAGGCCGCGATGGACGCGATCAATTCAACATCCATCACTGTGGTCGAAACCAGCGATGCGGTTGTAGCCGGTTCCGGCGAAGGCACCATCACCGTCACATCGTATGATGCGCATCGCATCGAGTTGCAGACCGAATCGGCCGACGCGCAATTCCTCGTCCTTAGCGAAATCTATTACCCCGCCGGGTGGAGCGCGTTTCTGGGCGGCACCGAAATCCCCATCCATAAAACGAACTATCTGCTACGCGGAATCGAACTCCCAGCAGGAAGGCATACGGTTGAGTTCCGGTTCGAACCCACATGGCTGAGTGCCGCGAAAACCACATCCTTGCTGGCGAATCTGTTCATCTTCGGATTGGTGTTGGTGGCGGGGGTAGTGGTGGTGCGGCATGAACAATCGGCGTAAGGTTCTCATCATCACGTATTACTGGCCGCCCGCAGGCGGAATCACGGTATTGAGATGTCTGAAAATCGCGAAATACCTACGCGAGTTCGGTTGGGAACCCATCATTTACACGGCTTCCAATGCGCAATACCCGTATCTGGATTCCTCGAATGATGCCGAAGTGCCCGATGGCATCACCATTCTGAAGCAACCGATTTTCGAACCTCTTCATCTGTTCAAAAAACTATCGGGCAGAAAAGAATCCGATCCACTGACTAACCTGGTGCATGTGCGTGATCAAACACCCAGTTTCACGGATAAACTCGGAATCTGGGTCCGCGCCAATTTTTTTATTCCGGATGCGCGTTCTTTCTGGATTCGTCCATCCGTTCGATTTCTGACAGACTATCTTCGAAACCATCCAGTGGATGCGATTTTTTCCGACGGTCCACCCCACACGAATACCGCGATCGCCTGCGAAGTGAGTAAAATCACAAAGACGCCTTGGTTGGCTGATTTTCAGGATCCATGGACGCAGGTAGATTATTATCCTCTTTTGGGCATCAAAGGCCGTGCAGATCGCATCCATAAACAAATGGAACAAGTGGTATTTGCGACAGCCAAGGCGATGACGATCGCGAGTCCGTCTTGGAAAACCGATCTGGAATCGATCGGCGCAAAAAACGTGAATGTGTTGTATTACGGCTATGATGAATCGGATTTCAGTGAATTGAAGCCCGTGCCAGAAGATCGCTTCACCATCCTTCATACCGGATTATTGGGCTTCGACCGATGCCCGGATCCCCTCATAACAGCCTTATCTGAAATTGTAACGGAGCAACCCGAATTGGCATCGACCATCCGAGTACTGCAATATGGTGAGGTCGATTTTTCGGTGAAGCGGGCGTTTGAAGACGCCAGTATCGCACCTATGCTGGAATTAGGCGGGATGGTGAGTCGAAAAGCGGCCCTGCAAGCTATGGTCTCGTCCGCCGTGTTGCTCTTGCCTTTGAACAAAGCGACCAATGCCAAAGGACGCATGCCCGGAAAGTTCTATGAATATCTGCGGGCGAAGCGACCGATTTTGGCTCTTGGCCCGGAGGATAGTGATGTCGGTGCAATTCTAAAAAAAACGGGTCATGGACAGATATGCACCTATTCGGATGTGCCTGGAACCAAGCAATTTGTATTGGATGCTTACCGTGATTGGAAACATCATGTCGCGTTTCGAGCATCCGGCTCCATATCCGAATTCTCGAATCGTGAATTGACGAAGGGTGTGGCTGGGATATTGAATCAAATCACATCCTCATGACCATCCTAGCCTATTTTGATCGAGATAATGGTCGGGATGTGGAGCTAACTCTTCCCGTTCTGTATATGGCGGAACGATATTATGGTGCGACGGTGGAGTTCGCGTTTTCATATGACACAGATGCCATCCGAAGAAAACGTCCCGATTTGGTTTTTTTGCCGAATACCGTTGGTTCAAACGAATATATTGCCGCCGCGAAATACGCCTATGAGAACGGGATCAAGATATTCGCACTCATGTCGGAAGGCGATATCCGAACCGATGGGTCGTTCAATTATTGGGGTCTGAATGAGGATCGCACCTTCTATCAGGAAAAAATATGCGTGTGGTCGGAGCGTGTGTTGGCATTCCTTTCTGAAATGGAACCTCAATTAGCCGATAAACTCGTTGCGACCGGCCATACCGGGTTCGACCGATATCGCATCTATCAATTTCCCGACAAATCTTCGTATTTGTCCAAAGAGGAGCAGAACTTTCGGTTTGTGATAGGCTATGCGGGATGGGGGTTTGGCAAAATGTCGTATCCGCAAGGGCTTGAGGAAATCTTGGGATTCTTCAAGGGTGATGTAGCCAAGCTTACCCAAATGGAAGCCCTTCGGGTTCAGGTTGAGTCCATATTGCGAAGCGCGATCGAATCCAACCCGGATGTGTTGTTCATTCTGAAACAACATCCGAACGAGAGTCCACCGACAGGTACGGCACCTGTGGTGAATGAGATCGCCGGACTGAAGCATTACAAGAATGTTCGATATGAAGGTGTGGATACGCCCATCACGACTCTCATCCACGTAAGTGATTTGTGGTTGTCGTTCGAATCGACCACCGCGGTGGAATCGTGGGCAATGGATAAGACCAGCATTTTGTTATATCCGGATCCGACATTCAGTCCGAACATCCGCGAAAAAGGGTTGGATGTGGCTCAAATCACCATTTCCAACTCAGTCGAGCTTCAACATCACATTGATGAATGGAAGAAGTCGGGAACACTTCATGACTTTCATCATGATGAAAAAAAAGCCAAGCGTTCGGAAATCATCCGGAATACGGTCGGTTTTGATGACGGACGAAATCATGTCCGTGCCGGAATCGAGTTAGGAAAGGTGTTGAAACGCATCACTCCCGGATCTACACCGACCTTGCCTATGGTGCCGTGGTTTGTCCTTTTATGGGTATTGATCCGCCTCGGTAGAGTGTTTTATCACCCGAGGTTGTATGCCACATTTCAGAAAACGCGCAAATTCCGATGGGTATTTGAGCAATATGACCTCAAAAACGTGCATACCTTACGGCAACACTACTACCGGTATCTTGATGCTTTCCATAAAACGAATCGCATTTCCGACTTTCTGACCCATGCCAAATCTTAATCACGCATCCATTCTCGTCACCGGCGGCACAGGCTCGTTCGGGAAACAGTTCATCGCAACGGTTCTTGAGCGCTGGCCCGAAGTGAAGCGTATCGTCGTGTTTTCGCGCGATGAGCTCAAGCAATTCGAGATGGAGCAGACATATCCTCGTGACAAGTACAAGAATCTCCGTTTTTTTATTGGCGATGTGCGCGATCTTGAACGCATGAAGCGGGCGATGGAAGGAATCGATATCGTAATCCATGCCGCGGCACTGAAACAAGTTCCTGCCGCGGAATACAACCCAATGGAATGCATCCGTACCAATATCTTGGGTGCCTCGAACGTAATTGATGCGGCGATGCACAACGGCGTGAAACAGGTTGTGGCGCTATCCACTGATAAAGCCGCTGCTCCCATCAACTTATATGGCGCGACCAAACTTTGCAGCGACAAACTCTTCACGGCGGCGAATTATTCGCGTGGGAAGCGGGATATCAAGCTGTCTGTCGTGCGCTACGGAAATGTGTTAGGCAGTCGAGGTTCCGTTGTTCCCTTTTTCCTGGAGCATCGCAAAAAAGGCTTTCTTCCGATCACGGATTCACGCATGACCCGCTTCAACATCACCCTTCAAGAAGGTGTGGATTTGGTCCTTACCTCGTTGGATGAGATGTGGGGAGGCGAAATCTTCGTGCCAAAAATCGCATCGTACCGCATCACGGATGTGGCTGAAGCGGTTGCACCGGGAATCGAGCTTCGTGAAATCGGCATTCGTCCGGGCGAAAAATTGCATGAGGAAATGATCACAGAAACGGACTCCCTCAGCACGCTCGAGTTCAAGAATTATTTTGTGATTCTGCCTACACTTCCAGTGTGGAATCCGGACGATCTGGCTGCCCAAAAAGGTGGTAAAAAAGTGCCATTCGGATTCAAATACAGTTCCGATACGAACACGGAGTGGGTTGGAGCGGATGAGATTCGTAAACTGATTGTGGATCATGTCGATCCCCATTTCACACCCGGCATATGACACGGATTCCCTACGGCAGACAGCATATCACGGAAGATGACATTCAGGCGGTCAGTGAGATTCTTCGGTCTGATTTTCTGACACAAGGTCCGACTGTCGCTGCGTTCGAAGAAGCCTTTGCATCCTATGTGGGTGCGACATACGCTGTGGCTTGCAGCAACGGCACCGCCGCTTTGCATTTGTGTACGATGGCATTAGGAGTTGGCCATGGCACGAAAGTCATCACCACGCCCATCACCTTTGTGGCAAGTGCGAACTGTGTGAAATATTGTGGTGGGGATGTGGAGTTCGCCGATATCGACCGCGATACTTATTTATTGGACATCAACGCCGTTCGAAAAAAGCTTGAATCCGCCCCGAAAGGCACGTACTCCGGTGTGATTCCGGTGGATTTTGCCGGCAGACCTGTGAACTTGCCCGAATGGCGAAAATTGGCGGATGAATTTGGATTGTGGATCATCGAAGATGCCTGCCACGCCCCAGGTGGATTCGGAAACACCTGGCGATGCGGCGACGGACAATTCGCAGACCTCGCCATCTTCAGCTTCCATCCCGTCAAACATATCGCCTGCGGTGAAGGCGGAATGGTGACCACAAATTCCCGTGAGCTCTACGAAACACTCCGCAATCTGCGCACACATGGCATCCAGCAGATTCCGGAAAAACGCATTCACAACCACGGAATCTGGTACTATGAAATGCAAGAGCTCGGATACAATTATCGGCTCACCGACATCCAAGCCGCGCTTGGCCTCTCCCAACTACGACGGGCCGAAGACGGCCTCCGACGCCGGGTCGACATCGCCCAGAAATACGCCGACGCCCTTCCCTTCGGTCCCTCTCCCGTGCTCGGACACGCCTATCATTTGTACGTGATCGAACACGATCATCGCGACGCCCTTATGTCGTACCTCCGCGAGCATGATATTTTCACGCAAGTGCATTACATCCCCGCGCATCTCATGCCTTATTACGCTGAGCAAGGTAATAAACCGGGTGATTTTCCACATGCCGAAGACTATTACAAGCGCTGCCTGAGTCTTCCGATGTATCCGTCGCTCACCGACAAACAGCAGCAGTTCGTGATCGACAAAATCCTTTCTTTCAAACCCTGATGAAATCCCTCGCCATCATACCTGCACGTGGTGGTAGCAAACGCATCCCACGAAAAAACCTGAAGTTGTTTCGTGGTCGGCCGATTATCGCCTTTTCGATCGAAGCCGCATTGAACAGTTCCCTTTTCCACACCGTGATGGTGAGCACAGACGATTCCGAAATCGCGGACATCGCAACGTCATTAGGCGCAGACGTTCCATTCCTTCGTTCTGCAAAAACAGCGGATGATCATGCCACAACAGCCGATGTGCTTTTGGAAGTCTTGAATGACTACGAAACGCGCGGACAGCATTTCAACATCGCCTGCAACCTGTATCCCACCGCTCCTTTCACTACCGCGGATGATTTGAAGGCAGGATATGAAGCCTTGGTCGCCGGACCCTTTGATGTTGTCATCCCCATCGTGGCATTTTCTTATCCAATTTTGCGATCGTTAAACCGATCGGATGATGGAAAAATCGTGATGAACTGGCCGGAGCATATGAGTTCGCGCTCACAAGATTTGCCAAAAGCCTATCATGATGCGGGTCAATGGGCGTTTTTCAAAACCGCACCGTTCATGTCAAACCAAACCCTACTCGGTCCGAACACCGGTTCCGTTATATTGCCCGAAAGCCGTGTTCAGGACATCGATACCCAGGAAGATTGGGCCTTGGCCGAACTCAAATATCAGATCTTATTTCCATGAAACCGGTTGCGGCGTTTCATTTCGAATCGGGGCCGGAGATTGGCGAGGGACATCGGATTCGATGTCAGGCTTTGGCCGACCGATTGGGGGATGCGTTTCACATTGAGTTTCCCGATTCGGGCAAGCCAGTTGATGTACTGGTTCTGGATGGATATGGGTACACAACCGATTGGATCTTGGCTCAGCAATCCCGCGCGGGCAGCATCCTTCAGATCGAAGACACGCCTCGAGGCACGTATGTCGCGGATGCCATCTTGAATCCATCGCATGGAGCAAACCCTGACCAATATCCTGCATTGCCCCATACGGACTATCGCTTGGGGAACCGGTATCGGTTGCTGCGACGTGAATTTCTCGCGGACGTACCAGAGACGCCGCGTCAAGGTGTATGGTTCGCACCGGGAGGAACCGACTCCGCAGGAATTTCACCCAAATGGGTGAAGTGGCTGATTCATCATCAGTCCGAGCCTGTCCGCATGGCCTTATCGGAGGCTACTGACCCGCTGCTGATATCGGAGTTGCATCAGATAGAATCAAATCACCCCGATCGGTTCAAGCTTCTCGTCGGCGCTGATGCCGGGACATTGGTTCGCGAAATGGATTCCTGCCGGGTAACCTTCTGCACATCCAGCGGCGTGTTTTGGGAAGCCTTGTCTCGTAGGCTTCCAATCGCGACAGGATTCATCGCTGAAAACCAATCCACAATCTATAAAACGGCATGTGATACATACGGTGCAACGGCATTGGGAGATTTTCGAACCATCCAGCCCGAGATCGTCCTGCGGTTTTTAGCCCAGGCGAATTCCCATCGATTGGAATATTCCTTGGACATGGAAACTGATTGGTCGAATTGGTGCCAATCCCTTGTCCGCGTCCCTCGATTGCGACCTGCGACCACAGCCGATGCCGAATTACTATACGGATGGATGATGGATCCTTCGGTGCGTCAACACTCGTTGAATCCGGATCCGTTTTCCTATGATCATCATGTGAAATGGCTTCAGAACCGACTATCATCCTCTGATTGCCGCCTGTTCATCGCCGAATGGAAAACAGACCCTTGCGGGATGATCCGCTTCGACCGAGTGTCCACGACAGACTGGAAATTGAATTATCTTTTAAGTAAGGACTTTCGAGGATTGGGACTTTCGCATGGGTTGATTGCCGGTGGCATGCGCGCGATGAGAGGTATATCCTTGCTCGCTCAAGTCAAATCCAATAACTCTGCCTCGCTCAAGGTCTTTCGGTCCGCTGGCTGGTCGGAGACGATCCACGATGGACTACACCATTTCAAAGGTTCTTTAATTTTAAACATGAAAACCCCACAACGCACATGATTCAATTCGCCGAGCGATCGATCGGTTTCAATACGAAGCCCTTCATTATCGCGGAGATGTCTGGCAACCACAATCACTCGCTCGACCGCGCCATTGCCATTGTGGATGCGGCCGCTGATGCGGGGGCTGATGCCGTGAAATTGCAAACCTACACGGCAGATACCATCACGTTTCCGGGTGTGCACCGAATTGAAGATTCCAATTCGTTGTGGAAGGGGAAAGAATTGTATGATTTGTACAAAGAAGCCTATACGCCTTGGGAATGGCATAAACCCATTTTCGATCATGCGAAAAAACGCGGATTGATGGCGTTCAGCTCTCCGTTCGATGAAACGGCCGTCGCGTTTTTGGAATCATTGAATGTGCCCGCCTATAAAATCGCCTCGTTCGAGAATGAGCATTATCCCTTGATCGAATTGGTGATCAGAACTGGAAAACCGTTCATCATGAGCACAGGCGTTATCAGTCGGGAGGCTTTGGACGACACCGTCGCATTCATCCGATCCTGCGGCTCCAAAAATTTCGTGTTATTGAAGTGCACCAGCACCTATCCGGCCTCCCCCGAAACCACGAATCTTCGAACCATTACGGACATGCGAGAACGGTATGAGTGTCCGATCGGCCTTAGCGACCATACCATGGGAATCGGGGCATCTGTCGCAGCGGTGGCGATGGGGGCCGTTGTCATTGAAAAACACGTGACGCTATCACGCGCCGATGGAGGCGTCGATTCGGCATTCTCGTTAGAACCCGATGAATTAAAATCCCTCGTCATTGAAACGGAAAGGGCTTGGTTGGCTTTGGGTGATGTGAATTACACGCTGTCGGATAAGGATGCCAAATCGATGCTGTATAAGCGTTCCATTTATGTCATTCGCGACTTACCTGCTGGTCACCGATTGACCCCAGACGATGTCAAAATCATACGACCCGCTCTCGGAATGGCTCCGAAACGCATGGCAGATATCTTGGGACAGCCTCTCACCCGAGACGTGAAAAAAGGGAATCCTTTAACCGAGGATATGCTTTTATGAACTCATTGCTCAAATTTCGCCCCGTTCGCATCCTGGTTACCTGGATTCGTGCTTTTTTCTTAATCCGGATTGCGAAACGCTTGAAAACCCACTCATCGGAACATGCTTTCGACACGACTCTCTCTCACAACATGAAGGGGCTATATATCTGCGATGATCGAATCAAGACATTGATATTACCATTTATGAGCATCGAACGGGTCAAACCGGATTGGAACATCCTCATCATCGGTCCACGAAATGAACACGATCTCTTGTTGATGCATGGGTATGGAATCCCATGGACATCCATGACCGGATTGGATCTAATTTCCTATTCATCCAGGATCAAGCTCGGCGATATGCACGATATGCCGTTTGATGACAATCAGTTTGATGCCGTCCTATTCGGTTGGACACTAAGCTATTCCGCAACACCCCAACGTGCGATACAAGAAGTGGTTCGTGTTCTTAAACCGGGCGGAATCGCGGCCATCGGTGTCGAATACACCGATTTGAAGAAGGATGAATCCGTTGAGTTGTTAGGATATTCCGTGCAGGATTATGAACGACTTGAACAACGCGTGAACTCCACTTCCGCCATTCACGCCCTCTTCGGAAACCATGCGGGTCATGTCTATTTTGACCATGATGCCCCACTGAAACGATCCCATACGAGAGAAGGCTTGGTCAAAGGCGTGTCCAGTGTCGCAACCATACTTGAAATCCAGAAATAAGGCCATGAAGCTCATCATTTATCCACTCTATTTCCTTTTTTACGGCCTATATCGTCTCACCGGATGGCAAACCAATCTGTCATATAAGATCTTTCGATATGCGTATGTGTTGTCGAATGGCTCCCTCTTCCACATCACCGAACGGTTCGAGCGGTCGGCCATCGGTCGATATCCGTTCACAACGACAGATGGGATTCTTGGAAACCTGACTGCTGATGAGGCTTGTGCAATCGCCAAATCCATAGATGATAAAGGGTATCATGTGCTTCCTATCATGCTTCCAGCTGAACAGGTGGATGGGTTGGTCGCCTTGGCCGAAAGCGAACCGGCTCATGTGTTAAAGCTGAATCCTACAGACAACATCCCCGATCAGATCGTGTTTGATGAGACGAACCCGGTTTCAAACCGCTATTCGCTGTTCGCCAATTCCTTGGTCACCAACAAAACGGCCAGAACCCTTTTATTGGATAAAAATCTTCTGCAAATCGCACAAGAATACCTTGGTGCAAAACCGATACTGGATATTGGCATGATGTGGTGGAGCCTACCTGTTCATGGTCTTCCAAATGCCGAGCAATTCAAAAGCAAGGCGGCTCAGATGTTCCATTTTGATCTAGACCGCTTGAAATTTTTGAAGGTTTTTGTCTATTTAACGGATGTGGACATGCTAAACGGCCCGCATGTGTACGTGGAAGACACCCATCGCTCCTTACCGAAAGGCATCACGGCAGGCGGCAGATACTCTGATTCAATGATTGAATCTCTTTTACCTGGTCGCGTGAAATACCTCACCGGAAAAAAAGGCACGATCCTTTTTGTCGACACCAGAGGGATTCACAAAGGTCTGGAATTGGAGAAAGGAAAACGGTTGATCTTTCAAATGGAATATTGCCTCGGCTTGTTCGGCAAACCCGAACTCGAAAAAGTGGCACCGGAGAATAAAGGCATGCTTCCATATCCATCCGACTATCGACATACGTACGAACCCGTTTTCAACTGATTATGGGCATCATTCAGCGGCAAGGTGCTTGGAACACGATCATCTCTTATATCGGTGTCGGCATCGGAACGCTGAACCTGATTTTCCTCTATCCATTCTTTTTCCAGACAGATGAAATCGGCCTGATTCGGATCCTGACCAGCTTGGCCTTGCTGTTCTCCCATGTCTCATCCATGGGTATCGGCGGTATCATCCTTCGGTTTTTCCCACATTTCAGAACACCGGATCGTCGGAATGCCGGATTCCCCTCCGCAGCGTGGTTGTATGCGGGGATCGGGTTTTTCCTTGCCTTATTTCTGTACCTATTGATTCGACCCTTCATTCTCCATTACTACGATCATTCCCCATTATTTCAGGAATATGATCTGTATGTCATCCCGTTGGCTCTCTTCGTATTTGTCTATAATCTGGTCGAATTATTCGACCGAGCGCACTTCCAAACGATGTTTACCCTCTTGGGTCGCGAAGTGCTGCTGCGTTTGTTCACTACGTTCGGTATTCTGGCAGTCGGATTGGGGTATTGGGATTTTGAAGTTTTCATGTTGTGGTTCTTGGGCATCCATGCACTGATCGCGCTCTTGGCCCTCGGCAAATCGATGTATGCCGGACGAATCGGTTGGAGTTTCAATCCGACTTTTTTCAAGCCGCGACGGCTGAAGGTCCTGTTTCGTTACGGGATGTTCACTTTCATGACCGGAGCTAGCACGTTTGTGGTTCAAACCATCGACAGTATCATGCTTGGGGCTTATGTGAATTTGGATGCCGTCGGAATCTACACGATCGCCTTTTTTATGGGAAGTGTGATCGCCATTCCATTCCGAGGGATCAGTCGGATCGCCATCCCCGTCATCTCACAGGCTTGGAAAGAGTCCGACCAAGTGAAAATCAATCGTGTCTATGCGGTTACATCGTATCTGCAATTCATGGCTGGCGCGATCACTCTCAGCTTGATCATGCTGAGTCTGAGCGATCTGTTCACCTTTCTTCCTGAAATCTACTCCACTGGCTTTTGGGTTGTCTTTCTGATCGGCCTCGGCCACCTCATCGACATGACCGGCGGACTCAACGCCAACATCCTCGCCACATCACCCAAATACCATATCGACTTGGTTGTGAACATCAGCTTCATCCTCGTCTGCATCCTTCTCAATATCCTGCTGATACCGGCTTATGGGCTAAACGGCGCCGCGCTGGCCTCGCTGCTCAGTTATGTGTTCTTGAATACGGCACGATGCATCATTCTTTATCGTCTGTTTGATTTCAACCCGTTCGGATGGCGGTTTTTCATAGCTGGCATCCTCGTAAGTATCGCGGGATTCTTGGCTTGGCATCTTCCCTTCGACGAATGGACACCCTATCTAGCCATACCTTTGCGAAGCTTCGTTTTCCTCTCGCTTCTTGCCACCTTCGGTTACGCAATCGGCCTACACAAACAGATTCAATCTGACATCCGCATATGATCGTTTGACCGTATCTTGGGGGTATGGCAAACCCTACCTTCAGCACTCATCTTGGCATGGTCGACATCCTGCCTGGAGAGATCGAAAAATGGCATTTCATCGAATCGCGCATCCGAGACATCGCCCGGACCTTCCACTTTCGCGAGATCCGCACCCCATTTCTTGAAGATACCGGGCTCATCGCCCGCGGTGTGGGTCGAACCACCGACATTGTCTCGAAAGAACTCTTTGCCTTCGAGCGTGGCGAAGACCGATATGTGCTGCGGCCCGAAGGCACAGCGTCGGTCAGCCGAGCCTACATCGAGCACAGCTTGCATCTCAAAGGCGGCGTGCAGAAATTCTTCTATATGGGACCGATGTTCCGCGCCGAGCGTCCACAAAAAGGACGTCAGCGCCAATTCCATCAGTTCGGTGCCGAAATCCTGGGCAGCGCCGATGCCCTTGCCGACGCCGAAATCATCGCCTTCATGGTCACCCTGTATCACAGCTTAGGCATACGAAATACCTCGTTGCGCTTGAATTCCGTGGGCGATCCCGAATCCCGCGATGCCTATAAGAAAGCGTTGGTCGAGTACTTCACACCGAATGTGAATCTGCTCAGCGATATTTCCCAGAAACGCCTCGAAACGAATCCGATGCGGATTCTGGATTCGAAAGAACCCGAAGATCAGGTCCTAATCGAAGGCGCTCCTATCATCACCGAGTATCTGAATGAAGACAGCGCGAAACACCTTCGTCAGGTTCAGAAACATCTCGACCGCCTTGGCATCGAGTATGTGGACGACCCGCGCCTGGTTCGCGGCCTCGATTATTATACCCGTACCGCGTTCGAACTGAGCTCACCCGACCTGGGCTCACAAGACGCCCTTGGTGGCGGTGGACGATATGATTTGCTGATTGAAGAGCTCGGCGGACCCGAGACTCCTGCCGTCGGTTTCGCCGCAGGCATGGAACGACTTCTGATCGCTTGCGAGGCTCTAAACATTCCGCTTGGCACACAGCCTGAATTGGATGTGTATATCGTCACCCGTGGCGATGATGCCAAGAAATGGGCGTTCCGTCATCTCAAGCCATTGCGTGATGCCGGCCTGTCTGCCACCATGGACATCGCCAACCGGTCCATGAAAGCACAGATGAAAGAAGCCGATCGTGAACTCGCGCGTTGGACCCTCATCGTGGGCGACGACGAGCTCCAAACCGAGCAATTCACCTTGCGGAACATGGCCGACAGCTTCGAGGAAAAACTCCCCTTTGCCGACATCCTTAAAAAATTGGTTGGTTTGTGAGAAAGCAAATCGGCATCCTGATCCTACTTGCTGTAGTGATCCTTATCGTCGCGGCGGTCCATATCCTGGAACGTCACGCCGAGCCTCGCATCGCCAACCGCATTCCTGGCGACACCATTTCCGTCTCCTTATGGACGATGGAAGTGGATTGGACCGGATTGAATTGGGAAGGCTTGCAAGCCGCATCCGCGAATCTGAACGTTCCATATGGCGCGGCATTTCGTCACTTCGCGACGGGTTTGCCCGTCGATAACGCCCGAATCACAGTAGCAGATGGTCGTTTGGATCTTCTACATCCTACCGCTCGCCCCATCAAATCCATCCTTGTATTAGGGGGATTGCAACAAACCGAGATGCTCATCACATCCGCGACCATGCATATCAAACGGATTGATGTCGGTTGGAATGTGATCGCGTCGGATGTCATCACTGACATCGGGCGGTTTCAATACACGGGTCAGATTGTGAACGGACGATTCCGCAATGGCACCTTGATTGCCATGAATACCGATGAGACCATGACCGCGCTGATGATCACCATGGCGCAATTGCAAGGTGGAAAAGCGACGAGAGATATGAACGGAGTTTCCATCCGCTTTTAGGTGGCGAACACCTATCTTCCTTCATGTCCACCCTGACAGAGAAGAAGACCAGTCAATCGATCGCGGAGCCACCGAAATATGTGGTGTACCTGATCAACGACCATTACACCACGTTTGACTTCGTTGTGCAAGTTTTAACTACGGTATTTCATAAAAGCATCCCCGAGGCCGTTACCATTACGAATGATGTCCATAACCGAGGACGAGGGTCCTGTGGCACATTCGACAAACAGATAGCCGAAACGAAAGTGAATCAAGCAAATTCGATGGCACGAAGCGCTGGATTCCCTTTAAAATGCACAATGGAGACCGAATGATCCGTCCGGAAGTCGATACTGTATTACGAAACGCGTTCCACATGGCGCACCTGGCGAACCATGCGTATTTCACCATGGAGCATGTCTTATTGGCTGTGACCATGGATGAAACCGGCATCGAATTGCTCGATGCTGTGGGCATGGATGTGAAGTCTCTCAAATCCGACTTGGAAGAATTTTACCAGAAAGTGGAACTGCGTCCGTCAACGCAAACCGAACCCGAGCAGACGGTCGGACTTCGTCGTGTGATCCAAAATGCCATCACGCATGCGCAAGCCGCCGATCAGCCCGAAATCGGGTTGGGCGATTTGCTCATTTCCTTCTATTCCGAGACGGAAAGCTTGGCCGTGTTTTTCATGCGCAAGCAAGGATTGGAAAAGATCGATCTGATGGAATTCGTGTCGCATGGCATCCGGAAACAAGCGGATGGCGATGGATATGAGGATGTGGATGAACTTGAAGATGATGAGGATTTCAAAGAATTCGCTCGGAAATTGGATGAGGAATTGGATGCGTTCGTTCAGGAGAACGATCCCACGGCGGTGACCGGAAAGAAATCGAAATCGGCCATGCTTCAACGCTATACCGAAGATTGGACCGCACGTGCCGATTCGGGTGAATTCGACATCTTGGTTGGACGTGAATTGGAGATCCAACGCACGATTGAAGTTCTTTGTCGGCGAACCAAAAACAATCCGCTGTATTTGGGTGATCCAGGTGTAGGGAAAACCGCCATCGTACAAGGCCTGGCCCGGAAGCTGGCCACAGGCGAGGTGCCAAAGCGTTTGCAGGGATACCGGCTTTATTCGCTCGATCTCGGCGCTCTCGTGGCCGGAACAAAATATCGTGGTGATTTCGAAGAGCGCATCAAAGGCGTGCTCAAGGAACTCACTTCACAAGAGCAGGTGATCTTATTTATCGATGAAATCCACACGATGGTCGGTGCCGGTGCGGCCGGAAATAGCGCGATGGATGCATCCAACCTGCTCAAACCAGCCCTTCAATCGGGTAAGCTGAAATGCATCGGGGCCACCACGTTCGAAGAACACAAATTGGTGTTCGATCGCGACCGTGCGTTGTCGAGACGCTTCCAAACCATTGAAGTGTCCGAGCCTTCTATCGAAGACTCCATCCGCATCTTGAACGGTCTCAAAACGTCCTACGAAACCCATCACAACGTCACATACACCTCTACTGCCGTCGAAGCCGCGGTGCGTTTATCCGCCAAATTCCTGAATGATCGCAAACTTCCGGATAAAGCCATCGATGTGTTGGATGAAGTTGGCGCGCGCGTTTCGCTCGATCCCATCGGCCGTACGCAAGTGCAAGTCAAAGATGTGGAAAAACTGATTTCCGGTATCGCACGCATTCCGGTTCAAAGCGTGAGTACCGACGACAAAACCTCATTGGCCGATCTGGATGCGCGCCTCAAGAAATCCGTGTTTGGTCAGGATACGGCCATCCATGCGCTTGTGGCCGCAGTGAAGCGGAACCGAGCTGGACTTGGCTCCGATACCAAGCCCATTGGTAATTTCCTGTTTTGTGGACCCACGGGCGTCGGTAAAACCGAATTGTCGAAAGCCTTGGCCACGGAATTGGGCAACGAACTCATCCGGTTCGACATGAGTGAGTACATGGAAAAACACACCGTTTCCAGGCTCATCGGCGCGCCGGCGGGGTACGTCGGATTTGAACAAGGTGGATTGCTCACAGACGCCATCCGTCGTCATCCGAATGCGGTACTGTTGTTGGATGAAATCGAAAAAGCACATCCGGATGTCTATAATATTCTTTTGCAAATCATGGATTATGCGACATTGACCGACAACACCGGTCGGAAGTCGGATTTTCGTCATGTCGTGCTGATCATGACATCCAACGTGGGTTCGAGGGACATCTCCAAAGGTGGAATCGGCTTTAGCGGCGACGCAGGAAAAGGTGGCGATCCGATGCCGGCCATCAAACAACAATTCACTCCGGAATTCAGAAACCGCCTCGATGAAATCGTGATATTCGGACATTTGGATGCGTCCGTCATCCGAAATATCGTTCTCAAATTCATCCAAGAATTGAACGACCAACTGGGAAATAAGAAGGTGAAACTCCGTGTGACGGATGCGGCCATCGATTGGATCGCAGCGAAAGGATATGATGAAGCGAATGGCGCACGGCCGATGGCCAGAACCATCCAAGACCATGTGAAAAATCCATTGGTTGATGAACTCCTCTTCGGCAAGTTGCAAAAGGGCGGATCGGCGGTATTGGATGTGAAAAAAGATGCCCTGAAATGGTCGATCGATCCTTCACATGGGAAGAATAATTAACAGGAGGAATCCTCCTGTTAAATTTTCCCCTGTTTCCCCAACTATGCACGAGAACCACTATTTTCATGTGAACCATCGTGTATATATCATGAAACCCATTATGTCTTTTCTGCTCGCATCCCTGTGGATCGTGGCCTGTTCATCATCCGTAACTGTCAAAACCGATTCACATTATTTCCCGGCTGAATTACCCACATCCGAACCCATCCAATCGGGAAAACTCACATTCCGGACACAAGTCGTCGCGTCCGGTCTTCGCAACCCATGGTCCATGGCCTTTCTTCCAGATGGACGTGTCCTCGTGACCGAGCGCCCTGGAACGGTACGCATCATTGAAAAAGGCAAGCTATTGGAAGCTCCATTAGCCGGAACGCCCGAAGTGGTGGCTCGCGGACAAGGTGGCATGTTGGATGTGGCCCTCCATCCCGATTTCGAGAACAATAGCTTGGTGTATTTGGGCTATTCGATTCCACAAGAAGGTGGCACCCATACCGGCATCATGAGGGCGAAGCTGGTCGGAAATTCGCTCACAGAACAAACCGTAATTTTTACTGGAAGCCCTGCCTCAAACCGTGGCCAACACTTCGGAACCCGCATTGTGTTTGATGCGGATGGATACGTGTATTTCTCCATTGGCGATCGCGGACAAATGGAAGACGCACAAAAATTGGACAATGCCGCCGGAAAAGTATTCCGCATTCACGACGACGGACGCATCCCCGCGGACAATCCGTTTGTGAATGAAGCCGGCGCCATCGGTCAGATCTGGTCGTATGGACACCGCAACCAACAAGGTGTCGCGGTTCATCCGACGACCGGTGCGATCTGGGCCCATGAACACGGTCCAAGAGGCGGTGACGAATTGAACATCGTCAAAAAAGGCGCCAACTATGGATGGCCCGTCATCACCTATGGTATCAATTACAATGGCACGCCGATTACCGAAGAACGAGAACGTGACGGAATGGAACAACCCGTTACCTATTGGGATCCATCCATCGCTCCAGCTGGCTTGGCATTCGTGACCAGCGACAAATACCCCGGCTGGAAAGGAAACGCGATGGTCGGCGCCCTTGCCTTCACATCAGTCTATAGAGTGGAATTGGATGGGGATGTGGCCGGCGCCCAGGAGCAACTGTTGCAGAACATAGGTCGTGTGCGTGATGTTCGTGAAGGACCCGATGGCTATTTGTATGTGATTGTGGAATCGAGCGGAGAAATCCTCCGCATCGTTCCAGAATAATCCGCTCGGTCAGTTCATCTTCAAGGCACTCAGGAGTTCCGCATGCGGCGCGCGCTTGCGGATATCGGTGTCGATGAAGCGATAGGTGATCACCCCTTCCTGATTCACGACATAGGTCACAGGAAGCGGGAGCCGGTTGCTGGTGTCGCCATTCCACTTGTTCAGTCCGAAACCACTGTTGTAATTCATGGCTGTCTTCTCATCCAGCGTATAGGAGACACCGTAGGCATCGGCCACCATCAGGCCCACATCCGACAACACAGGAAACATCAACGCATGTTTTTCGCTGGTTGTGAGGGAATTGTCTGGCAACTCGGGAGAAAGGGCCACGAGTGTCGCGCCGGCTTCTTTGAAACGTGGCAAGGCTTCTTGCAAGTTTTTCAACGCGATATTGCAGTGAGGGCACCATCCACCTCGATACCAGGTAAGCACGACCGGACCATCTTGTAACAATGAACTGAGTTTCACCTCGGTGCCGGTCGCATCCATGAGGGTGAAATCAGGAGCTTTATCGCCCACATTGAGGGCGGTTGACAGAGTTTCGTCGGCTGTGCGCGACATAGGTGGCGCCAGAAGCATACTTGCGATGAGAAGAGCAGGAATCATGATGTCGGTTGGTTTAAATGTGTCGGTTTCATCACATGACGAACCGACCTCGCAACCGATTGCAATCAGATCGGAAGCGGAACGTCCAATTCCACCCGCGTTCCTCTTCCCATTTCGGATGTGATCCGCAGTTCACCGCCGAAATGCGACGCCACCCAATGCGCTTTGGTGAGGCCATATCCCCCACCCATGGTTCTCATATGACGCACGTTGGTGGCGCGGTAGCCGAATTTGACCACTAGCTCCAACTCGTCATTCGGAATGCCAAGACCCGTATCGTTCACCACGAACCGGAGATGCTTGTCGTCTTGTATTAGCCCGGCATGGATAGAGCCCCCGGGCGGCGTGTATTTGCGCGCATTACCCAGCAAATCACGGATGGAATCTTTCAATAGGATGGGGATGCGGATCTTATTCGACAGTTTGTTCTCCACTACCAGATTCACCAAATAGTCGCTTTCGCCCTGTTCGGCGATGTTATAAATGATGCGATACCGACCTTTGCTGTTTTTCTCGACTGCCGTGAAAAAATCCTTGAAATCCTGTTCAAAGGTTTTGATGGGGTAGGTTTCCCATCGATCCGGATACAACATCCTAAGCCGGATTTCCTCCACACGTGTTCCGAAAATGGAAAAAATGGAATCGAAATTCGCCAGCACCGCCTTTTCTTCATCCGTTTCAAACAATTCGGGATGGGTATCGTGGATATGATTGAGCGTGGCTTGGATCTGCGATTTGAGACGAAGCAACGCATCGGGAGTGAATTTCAGATGCTCCCCAGCACGCAGTGCTTTCGCCAGGTCGAACGTGGCGCGGATGGCACTCATCAAGATCGGATCCTCTTCCACAACCGCTTCGAATACTTGAAGATCGCCATTGATGATGGTCAACAAGTTCATCACCGAATGCATCTGCATTTGGCCGAATTCCTCATCTTTTAAAACCACATCACCGCTGATTTTCATGTCATTTCACATTGATTCGCACACTTGTGCCACCGGGCGGTCGCACCAACGCATACTCCTTGAAGATACGGTTTAACCACTCTTCCCTAGCTAGGGATGACCACATCGGGTCCGATTTGACCAACAATTCCCATCGATACTCATGCATCATCCGATGAATAGCGGATGGCGCCGGCCCTAGAACAGGCATATCACTAGATTCTTGATTCAAAACGGATGCAAATGCTTGGGCCACATCGGCTACACGTTGCGAATCCCTGTCTTTGAATTCGAATGTGATCAATTTGGAATAAGGCGGCCATAACAGACTTTTTCGCAAACGCATTTCTTCGCGGGCGAAGCTTTCGAAGTCGTGATGTGTGGCATGGATAATGGACGGATGATCGGGTTTGTAGGTCTGTAGGAAGACGACACCCGGTTTCTCAGCCCGCCCCGATCGACCTGCGACCTGGGTCAGCAATTGGAACATCCGTTCTGCAGACTTATATGAAGGAAAGGCGAGTTCCGTGTCCGAATGAACCACCGCTACGACCGTGACATTGGGAAAATCCAAGCCCTTCGACACCAATTGCGTGCCCACGAGTATGTCAGCTTCCCCCTTCCCAAACGCATTCAGGATGGACGCATGGGAATCACGTCGAGATGTGGTGTCGCGATCCATCCGTAAAATCCGTGCATTCGGAAAATGGGCTTCCAGTTCTTCTTCCACTTTTTGGGTTCCAGAGCCTTGCTCTTCGATCGTGGCTTGCGTGCAGCTCCCGCAGACCCGCGGCACCCGTTCACTATAGCCGCAATAGTGGCATCGCAGCGAATCGGACGTTCGGTGGTAGGTCAACGTCACCGAGCAATTCGGACAATCGCAGGTAGCCCCACACGACGTGCACATCATAAAGCGGGCATATCCGCGTCGGTTGAATAGAACAATGGCCTGCTCCCCCCGGCTTAGGGCCTCTTCCATAGCGGTGTGCACAGGCACAGCCAGGGCCCCCCGCATCGCATGCTTGTACAACTTGAGATCCACGACCGTCACCTGCGGAAGGGCCGCATCGGCATGACGGCCTTTCAGGCGAAGGAGTGTCATCAGTCCCTTGGCCGTGGCATGAAGCGTGGTGAGGCTCGGTGTGGCGCTTCCTAGCACCACTACGGCACCCGACATCTCGGCTCGATGCATCGCGACGTCACGGGCATCATAGCGCGGTGCTGGGTCTTCCTGCCGATAACTGCTGTCGTGCTCTTCGTCGATGATGATGAGCCCGAGGTTCTGAACTGGCGCGAACACAGCCGATCTCGCTCCGATGACAATGGTCTTGCGTCCGGATCGTATATCCATCCACGTGTTATATCTCTCGCGGTCGGTCAATCGGCTGTGCATCACCGCGATGTTGTCGCCAAACACCCGTTTGAACCGTTGCACGGTTTGCGGAGTGAGTGCGATTTCCGGCACCAGCACGATGCCGCTTTTTCCGGCCACGAAACAGGTATATAAGGCCTGGATGTACACTTCGGTTTTGCCGCTGCCTGTCACACCGAATAGGATGAAGGGCTTGGCAGGGTTGGGAAATGCCTCCAATATGGGTGCGCAGGCCTCTTGCTGTTCCTCATTCAACGCATGCATCCGCTCCGGATACATACGTCGATCGGGCTCGGTTAGGGTTCGCACGACTTTCCGCGATTCCAATATTCCGAGATCGATCCATTTCCGGATCTGATGTTCTTTCGCGCCGGTTTCATCCAGCAAGCGACTCATCGGCATCGGCAACTCCAGATCCATCAGTATGGGCGCCAGTTTGAACCAAGCCGGGTTCCGCTTCGGTGGATCTTCGATCAATTCATTCAGCAATCGTCGCCCATCCGATGCCCAATCTGTCATCCAATCCGATTCCGATTTCATGGTCGTTTTGGGTTCTTCGATGATGTCGAGGAAGCCACCGGTCACCAGTTTCTGAATCATCTTGTCGCCCCATCGCTTTTCCGCTTCTTCGAGGCTGATCGACCCGGCCAGGTCCACATCATTCAAGATATCGGCTCCTTTCGGGGATGGGAACAGGTGAGGAACGGTGCGAATGCGTTTTTCGGACATGTAATTCAGTCCGACAGGCAATGCGGCTTGAATGGTTTCGCCCCAGGATGAAAAGGTGTCGCGACTCACCCATTCGGTGAGGCTAAGCATATGGGCATCGAGCACGGGCTCGGTGTCGAGAGTGCTGCGGATGGGTTTGGTCTTGAACTCGGGTTCATCCGAATGGATGCGAACCACAACACCAATCGCGAAGCGAGTACCAACCGGTACGTGCACCCTCAGTCCCGGCATAACTCCAGAAATCAAAGCCTCAGGCACCGAATAGGTGAAGATTTCCCGGACAGATGTGGCAACGGCTACATCCGCATAGGTTTTCGGTTGTCTATTTTCCGTTTTCAGTTTACTGATTCCCGATTTCTGATTCCTGATTCCCGATTCCCAATTCCCGATTCCCGATTCCCGATTTCTGATTCCCGATTCCCGATTCCCGATTCCCGATTCCCGATTCCCTCTTCACATTCAACATTCAACATTCAGACTTCAACATTATATTGTTCCCTTCAAACCTCGAACCATCTAAGCACAAAGGTCATGCAATCTACACAGGAAAAAACGTTCTTTGGTCATCCAGGCGGCTTGTCGACGCTGTTTTATACCGAAATGTGGGAACGCTTCAGCTACTATGGCATGCGTGCGATTTTGGTCTTGTTCATGGTCGCCGCTGTGCAAGATGGCGGAATGGGACTCGATGATGTGACCGCCACAGCCATCTATGGCTTATATGCCATGTTCGTGTATTTGCTTGCCTTACCGGGCGGATGGTTGGCCGACAACTTGTTTGGATTACGCAAATCCGTTTGGTACGGAGGGATCATCATCGCATCAGGCCACTTCAGCATGGCCCTTCCCTACACCGAGACCTTTTTCTTAGGATTGGTTCTGATTGTGATCGGAACCGGATTGCTTAAGCCCACCATCAGTTCCTTGGTCGGTGGATTGTATGGCGACCATGAGTCGGCCAAAAGAGACGCCGGGTTCTCGATTTATTATATGGGCATCAACATCGGCGCGTTTATCTCGCCGCTGATCGTAGGCTACTTGGGCGAAAATGTGAACTGGCATTACGGTTTCGCCGCCGCCGGATTCGGAATGGTTCTGGGATTGGTGCAATACAGACTTTCGGAGCACCGACTTGGTTCTGTAGGTGATGGCCCCACAGCAGAACATACGCCCGAAGGATTGACCAAAATTCGTCGTGTTCTCGCTGCTATCACCGTAGCGTTTGCCTTATTTGTCGGAGCTGTGATGGCAGGCTACATCGCCATCAATCCGTTGGCGATCGCTCAATCTTCTGCGTTCGTGATCTTGGGCTTGGTCAGTGCCTACTTCATTTATGTGTTGGTGTTTGGCGGTCTGAACTTCCTCGAAAAACAAAAAGTAGTGGTCATCGGCTTTTTGTTCATCTTCGCCGCTTTGTTCTGGAGTGGTTTCGAACAGGCGGGATCTTCCTTGAACTTATTTGCGGATCGGTATACCGATCGCGACATCTTCGGATGGCTGATGCCGGCGAGCTGGTTTCAATCCATCAATGCGATATTCATCATCGTGCTGGCTCCGATCTTCGGAATGATCTGGGTCGGACTGGCCAAAGCCGGCAAAGAACTGGCCATGCCTTATAAGTTTGGTTTGGGCCTCATCCAACTCGGTCTTGGCTTTTTGGTGATGGTCTTCGCCTCGAAAATGGCGTTCGCAAACGAATTGGGCGCAGGTCCAGGATGGCTCGTGCTTACCTATTTGCTGCACACGATGGGCGAATTGTGCTTGAGCCCGGTCGGACTCAGTTCGGTCACCAAACTCTCCCCGAAAAAATTGGTCGGGCAAATGATGGGTATCTGGTTCATGGCTTCGGCCTTGGGCAATCTCATCGCAGGACTGGTAGCCGGACGCTTCAGTGATGAAGCCATCCGCGCCCAACCGTCCCTGATGTCGGATCAGTTCATGCTCATCTTCTACTTCGCCGCTGGATCCGGAGTGGTGATGCTGCTCCTCAGCCCGTGGATTAAGAAGTTGATGGGAGACGTTAAGTAGGATGGTACCATCCTACAATAGACTTAGTAGATATACGAGGACTGTAAGCCAAGCGGCAGTCCAGTAGCCCAGTAGAGCAACAACCAGATAGACCACAGGATGAGCAAGGTGATGCTATAGGGTAGCATGAGGCTCACCATGGTTCCGATGCCGGTCGATTTCACATACCGTTGGCAGAAGACCACCACGAGCGGGAAATAAGGCAGCAAAGGTGTGATGATGTTCGTGGACGAATCTCCGATCCGATACGCCGCTTGTGTGAGATCCGGGGAAATGCCCAGATTCATCAGCATCGGCACGAAGATCGGCGAAATCAACGCCCATTTGGCCGATGCGGAACCGACAAAAAGGTTCACAAAGCCCGTGAGGAAAATGATACCCACGATGGTGACCTGCGCCGGCAAAGCCAATTGTTGCAAGAAATTCGCTCCTTTCACGGCGATCAGGATACCGAGTCCGGATTTGGAGAACGCATCAATGAACAAGGCGCAGAAAAACGCCATCACGATGTAATAGGCCATCCCGCCCATCGACTTGCTCATCGTTTTGATCATGTCTTTCGTGCTCGTGAACGCACCCGACAGATACCCGAACACCACGCCCGGAACCAAGGTCAATAGAAAAATCAGCGGCACGATGGAACGCATCAACGGAGATTGGAATGTCGACAGACTTCCTTCCGGGTCACGAAGCGCCGAATCGCCAGGCAGAGCCCATAACACAAACAGCGCCGAAAACACCACCATCGCCAATGTAGCCCACCAAAAAGAGGTCGACTCCCTCTTCGTCACCTCTTCCATCACAGGAAGTTCACTCACTTCCCCATCGATTTCAGTCCCTTTCAGGCGTGGTTCGATGATGCGGTCGGTGATGTACCATCCGATCAACACAACAATCAGAGTGGAGGATGTCGTGAAAAAGTAATTGTTCAGCGGATTGAGGATCACGGTCGGATCCACGATATGCGCCGCCGTCTGCGTGAAGCTTTGCAGCAACGGATCGAGCGACGAAGGAACGAAATTCGCGCTGAATCCGCCCGACACGCCCGCGAAGGCGGCCGCGATTCCGGCCAATGGATGTCGGCCTGCCGCATAGAAAATCACTCCGCCAAGGGGAATGACCAGCACATAACCCGCATCCACCGCCGTATGGCTCACAATCGCCACCAAGATCAGCATCGGAGTTAGCAGGTACATCGGGGTGATGTTCAACAATTTCTTCAGCGCCACATTGATGTAGCCCGAATGTTCAGCAACCCCCACACCCAACATCGCGACAAGAACGATTCCGAGTGGCGCGAAATTGATGAACACCGATACCATGTTCGATAGGAAGGATGCCAACTGAGGTCCGGTCAGCAGATTCGTGACCACGATCGGAGCCGCCGTGCGCGGATCGAGTTCTGTGAACTGGATGGATGAGATGAGGGCGGATACCACCCAGATCGTGAGCATCAGAATCAGAAACAGAATGGCTGGATCTGGTAATTTGTTGCCGTTCCGCTCAATGAAATCGAGCGAACGCTGAAGAATCGGTTTTTTTGACATAATAGGTGGAAATCGTTTAGCCGATAGGATCGTTGGTTTTATTAATCGAAATAAAATAGGAATTTGCGACCATGAGAACCATTTGCTTTACAATCGCCTTGTCACTCGTGATGACGGCCTGTCAATCACAACCCAAATCTGACGCCAGCACCCCCGAAAACGCCAGATTGACCACTATCGTGCAGGATGCATCCATCACCGACCTGGAGGGAAACCTGGTGAATCTGGACGATTACAAGGGAAAAATCGTGATGCTCGACTTTTGGGAAACCTGGTGTACCCCCTGCATCCGCAGCTTCCCCGGCATGGCCAAAGCCATGATGGAGCACCCGGATGATTTCGTGATTCTGGCGATTTCGCCTGGCTTCATGGATTCGGAAGACGACATGCGAACCTTCATCGACGAGAATCCTTATCCCTTTATTTGGGCCACAGGCGTGGACCTTGCCACGGATCTGGGCATCGAAGGCATCCCTTACAAAGTATTTCTGGACCGAGACGGGAACGTCCACTCCGTGGAAATGGGTTCTAGAGGTCCGGAGAGAGATTACGAGAAGCTCGTCGAGCTGATCGGCTCACTCCCGAATTAACGCACAAAAGCCGTATCTTACGACCTCATCAAATCCTTATTTCTACATGATTACCGAACTGAAAGTCTCCACCCTGCCGTACAAAGTAAAAGACATCTCATTGGCGGATTGGGGACGCAAAGAAATCAAATTGGCCGAAGCCGAAATGCCTGGTCTGATGGCGCTTCGCGAGCAATATGGTGCCAGCAAGCCTCTCAAAGGCTCCCGCATCGGCGGATGTTTGCATATGACCATCCAAACGGCCGTACTCATCGAAACCCTCGTTGAACTCGGTGCCGACGTGCAATGGAGCTCCTGCAACATTTTCTCCACGCAAGATCACGCCGCTGCCGCCATCGCCGCTGCCGGAATCCCGGTATATGCTTGGAAAGGCATGACCGAAGCCGAATACGAGTGGTGCATCGAACAAACTATTTTCTTCGGAAGCGAAGATCGCCCGTTGAACATGATTCTGGATGATGGTGGCGATCTGACCAACGTCATTCTGGACAAATACCCGGAATTGGCTCACCATGTGTTGGGTGTGTCTGAAGAGACCACAACCGGTGTGCACCGCTTGTATGAGCGCGTGAAAGCCGGAACCTTGCCGTTCCCCGCTATCAACGTGAACGACAGTGTCACCAAATCGAAATTCGACAATAAATACGGTTGCCGCGAGAGCGCGGTGGATGCGATCCGTCGCGCTACGGACGTGATGATCGCTGGTAAAGTGGTGGTTGTCGCCGGTTTCGGTGATGTCGGAAAAGGAACCGCTGAATCGTTCCGTGGCGCTGGTGCCCGTGTGATTGTGACCGAAATCGATCCCATCTGCGCGCTTCAAGCGGCGATGGAAGGATACGAAGTCACCAAAATGGACAAGGCTGTCCCGCAAGGCGACATCATCATCACCGCGACTGGTAACAGCAACATCATTCATGGTCGTCATTTCAAAATGATGAAAGACAAGACGATCGTGGCAAACATCGGTCACTTCGACAACGAGATTGATGTGGCTTGGCTGAAATCCAACTACGGGTCCACACATGTGAATGTGAAGCCACAAGTGGATATCTACAACATCGACGGAAACGACATCATCTTGCTGGCTGAAGGCCGCTTGGTGAACTTGGGTTGTGCTACCGGCCATCCGAGCTTTGTGATGTCGAACAGCTTCACGAACCAGACCTTGGCCCAGATCGAACTGTGGACCAAAGGCGACCAATATGAGAACCAAGTGTATGTGCTTCCGAAACATCTCGATGAGATGGTGGCCCGCTTGCACCTGGCGAAAATCGGCGTCGAACTGGATGAACTGACACCAGAGCAAGCCGCTTATATCGGTGTGCCGGTTGAAGGACCATTCAAGCCGGATTATTACCGGTATTGAGAAGCTGGATGCATGAAGCGAGAAGCTTGATGCTTGATGCGAGAAGCATGATGCTAGATGCTGGAAGCTGGAAGCTGAATGCAAGAAGCTTAAAGGCTCGGAGAAATCCGGGCCTTTTTTATTTGGCTAATTTTTTGAAGACCTCGTCGTAATCGTTGACAAGCTGTCGATATGAAGCGGCCCACACTTCTTCGGTGGGCTCCCTTTTTACAGATGTCTTATCATGCTTCGCCGAGAATTCGGACTGCTCTTTACTTTTCTTAGATTTCTTCGTCATCTTGTGAGTATACTTGGTTTTAGTCAGAAATAATCTCCTATGGCATATCGAAAATCCATCCTTCAATTACCCCAGGAACAGCAAGTCGAATTGGTTCGGGAACTGAATGCGGAATACGATTCGAATCCATCCGATATCCAATCGATCATCCGCAAATTCAGCAGTCGATATCAAGAGAAGGAAATCGAGCACCTTCTGAATCAGCGCGCAGAGTTGCCCGTCTTGCTACCTAAAATTAAGGCGCGCAAAACCACCGTCAAGCAACTCATATGGATACTGCTCATCATGAAGGTGTTGACCATGCCCGCACTTTTTGTTGGTATCGAGTGGAGCAATTACTTCCTGTTGGCCATTCTTGCTGGTCTTACCCTGAATCTTCTGCCCTTCTACTTCTATCGAAATGACGCTCCACAGGCACATATCAAGACCTTCTTAACGACCCTTCTCCAACTGATGCTTACCAACCAAACCGTTGTCGACCTCCTCTTCGATCCTGAATCAACTTGGCTATCCTATGTTCTCGTTCTTACCAATTTCTTTGGTTTGATCGTGATGCTTCATCACACCTATTGGTTAGCAAAAAATGATAGCATTTTCACTCGGATGATGATTCCAGGCGAAAATTCCACTGAGAAGGCTTACACAACGATCAGCCAAAAACACAGAATGTCTCTGGATAAACTCGCTGAATAATCGCACTTCTACTCCCTTCCTACTTCTCCCTCTTATGCTCTTCCTACTCCTACTCTTATTCCAATTCCCGCCCGCCGGCGCCTGGCCCGAGCGCCTGAATCCGGCGTTTGATTCCGTGGCGGCATTCGCGATCGCGAATGAGTCAACTACAGATCGCAATTTGGAGATCGCCCACTATCAGAGTTTCGGTCGGGAGCCGTTCGGCGATGGCATCGGTCCATTCAAGGAACGTGGACCCGCCACCGGACTCATCATCAAAAACGGCGTCATCGTCGCCAAATGGGGAGATCCCGATCGCGTGGATATGACCTTCAGCGTCACGAAAAGTTTCTTATCCGCTACTGTGGGATTGGCGGTCGATCGTGGCCTCATCCCCGACATCCATCAGCCGGCACATTTGTTGATGGCACCCATCGCGATATACGACCCCCATCCGCGTCCGCGCGCCGATGTCGTCGGTTCGCCGATGCTGTTGGATTTGTTTCCGACCCCGCATCACAAAACCATCACCTGGGATCATCTTCTGCGGCAGACCAGCGATTGGAGCGGCACGCTGTGGGAGAAGCCCGATTGGGCGGATCGTCCGGCGCGCGATATCCGGACCGACATGACGCGCGAGCGCCATCCCTCCGGAACCGTCTTCGAATACAATGATGTGCGTGTGAATGTGCTCGCCCTGGCCGCGCTCAATGTGTGGCGCCAACCGCTTCCCGAGGTGCTTAAAACCCATTTGATGGACAAAATTGGCGCGTCGCCCACCTGGCGCTGGCTGGGTTATGACAATTCCTGGGTGGTGATGGATGGGCGCATCCTACAAGCCGTGGGTGGTGGCGGACATTGGGGCGGCGGGATGTTCATCAATGCGTACGACATGGCCCGCTTCGGCGTTCTGATGCAGAACAAGGGGATGTGGGATGGTCAGCGCGTATTATCGGAACGCTGGGTCGAGTTGTCTGAAACTCCAGGTCCGGCCAATGCCGAACTCGGATTCATGAACTGGTACATCCGGCCCGATGGATCCATTACCCATTTAGGCAACGGAACCAACGTGGTCTATGTGAACCGCAAAACCGGAATCGTGATGGTGGCTCGATGGATCGCCAACAATCAACTCGACGAACTCATCCGTTTGGTGGAAGCCACGAATTGAGGTCCTCGATCAAGGCATCCACCTGATCGATCTGCCGGCGACGTTTCTTGCGCGAAAACCAATGAGTGCCGATGATGTACGCGGTGGTGAGCCCGTAAGCCGAGAATTTGAACATCAGCGAGGCCTCCATTAGCACATCCGAATAATAGAAAAACAGGATGGCGGTGAGAAGGATGCCGTACAGCGGTGTTCCTTTTTCAAGCAGGTATTTGCGCAATCGAAGTTTGCGAAGCGTCGCGTCCACATAGGCGGATGTGTGTCCCAATGGATCTGGTTTGCGGTACACCACGCTTGCCCACAAGGCGCACAGGTAGACGATCAGCAACACATACATCAGAATGATGCTGGAATAGAAAGCCGGGGTTCGGCCTTCATACGTGGTGAACACCCATCCCAATACCACAAAAACGGCGGCGAAACTGATCGACACCATCAGATTCGTGAAAATGAGTTTTCGTTGCTGAGACACGATCGTCTGCGTGATTGTGGGCGGCAGTTCGGGCACGGGCGCGGATTTCCAATCCGCGCGGAGTTCATCAAAGGGATCCATATGTCTGTTCCATCAAGGTGATAAGTTTCTTTTTGACCCGATTGATGCGGACACCAACCAATGTGACATTCACATCCAGGATGTCGGCGATCTCCTTGTAACTGAGATCTTCCAACACCAAGGAAATCAGGGCTTTGTCGGGATCAGTAAGTTTTGCGATGCAGGCATGCATCCGCCGGAGCCGGGCTTCATTCGGATCGGGGCCTTCATCCGCCACTTCCGGGACGGAACCGATCACCTCTGGCCGGCGATTGCGCTTCACCTGGTGGCTGATCGCCGTGTTCAGCGCGATCCGATACACGTAGGTGTTCCAAGATGAGGCATTGCGGAAGCGATCGAGGCTTTTCCAGATTTCGAGAAGCACATCCTGAACGAGATCGTCCGGGGTTTCGTGCGGACCCGAATAAGCGCGGCACACCCGGTAGATTCCGGCGCGGGATTGCGCCAGAATCGCATCAAACAACGTTTCTTTGTCGGATTTCATCGTCCGGGAAACATACGGATGAATTCCACCATCCACTCATTCTCATCGTGCATGATGAAATGCCGCGAATTCGGTGTAACCTCGACTCTGAGATCCGGAACGGCTTGATATTGCCCCGAATACATCTGATTCACATACTCGGGCGTGAACACCGGATAGTTCGGGTTCGGCGCATAGGCGGCCAGGACCAGTACCGGTACTTGGATCTTGGCCACATCCGCTCTCAGATCGGTTCCCATCAACTCACCCACGGCATTGGCTTCAGTGGTCAGATCCGAGGCCATGGTCCAATCCACGAGCGATTCCCAATAGGTCGAATCCAGGACATTCGTTTTGGCTGACATCGCCCGCATACCACGGATCTGTTCCTCAGAATAGGGCTCGAAACTGGCGATGTAATTCCGGATCATCGTCGTGTCGATGCCGGCTTTCGCGGCAGGGTTCATCGCTCCGGCCAGGAACGGAAGCGCATCGACCACAATGATTCGTGACAAGAAATCGGGTTGATCTATGCCGATTTTCAGACTGAGGAAGCCGCCAAGGCTGTGTCCGACCAGCGTCACCTCTGTGAGTCCTTTCGACATGATGTACTCGGTGATGCCGCGCTGAAACGCATCCAAATAGGGTCCGTTTTCCAATGGCGGCTGACCCGCGAACCCCGGCAAGGTGAACACATGGCACTCAAACGAGTCGCTGAGTTTTGCAATGGTCTCGTCCCAGACGTCGCCGGAACTGATGAGTCCGGGAATGAAGAGGATCGGTTTTCCGGAACCGGTGACCTCCACATGAAATGGGGATTGGGCGTTCGCCGAAATGGCGGCAAGCAGGAAGACAAGTAAAAGTGGTTTCATCGTATTTTCCTTGAAGGGATGGTTTAACCCATTAGTCTTCATGATGTCCGATTTATTACACATCCGCCTCGCAAAAAAATCCGATATCCCCGCTATCTGTGCCTTGTTCCGAGAAACGGTGCTCACCATCAACATCCGTGATTACACCTCTGAGCAGGTTTCGGTGTGGGCGCTGCAAGCCGATTTCGATTTCCTGTGGCTGGAAAAAATCACCGAAACCCACTTCCTCTTGGCGTTTATGGATGAAGAGTTGGCTGGGTTCGCATCCCTTACCGATTCCTGCAATGTCGAGATGTTGTATACCTCGAAAGTCCATCAGGGACGAGGTGTGGCCAAGCGGCTCATAACCGAGCTCGAAGCCGAAGCACGCCACCGGAACGCCGAGTGGCTGGTGACCGATGCAAGCAAAACCGCCCGACCCGTATTCGAGAAAATGGGGTTTACATTGGTTCGTGAGCAGCAAGTGGAATTGAGGGGAGCTGTCTTCACCAACTACAAATTGATGAAGGATTTGTAAAGACTGACAAGCCAAACCCGTATCATGATGTAATCGTCGCTTCGTTATCACAGGTAGTACAGTTTATGAAACGGTCACGGATGACCCCTTTTCGGTTGAAGGCCGGATATGCTCTAATCATGTCCATACTATTGGTATTGCTGGTTTTCGACGCGCATCAATCATGGAAAAACAAATCATACGAACTGACGAATTTCCTTGAGAACACGTCCTACTTCTTAGCTCAATTCATCACCGACCATCCGATCGAGTCAGCCAACGACCTCCAATCCATGCTTGAAAATGTGGATTTGAGGCCTGGAATGTCCATCGGTGTGATGGATTCCACCGCTTCAATCATTGCGCGGCATCCCTATCTATTGCCAAAAACAATGAAAGAATTCCGACATCCAAAAGCACAGGATTTCGTGCTCGGAACAGGGATTACCATCATGTTCGAGTCATTTTCATCTCTTGACGGACTTGAAAAAAGGTTCTACATGAGGAGAGTTTCCGAAAAACCTCTCGTCGTCTTTGTTGCCGAATCGTTGGATCAGAATTTCGGGCCATGGAAGACACGAATCTATTTGTATTCGATCCTGTATCTCATCATTGCGATCGGCGGATTTTCGTTGGTGAAGTATCAGATACGACTCAAACAGAGTGAAAACAAGATTCGTTGGATTATCGATAACATCTCGGATATCCCCATCCAAGGATATCTGCAAGACGGCACCATCCTGTATTGGAATAGGGCCAGTGAAAAGTTATATGGATATTCAGCAGCGGAGGCGATCGGTCGGAACCTATTTGATCTTATCGTACCGGAAGAATCCATCAACGACATTCGAGAACACGATACCAGATTTGATCGGGCGGATCGTGAAGTGAAACCACAACAGTGGCTATTGATGAACAAAAATGGCGTTCGTTTCACCGTTCAAACGCATTATATCATTATTGACGACCGCCACCCGATTGAAATATTCACCTTGGATGTGAACTTGGAGCCGATGATCCAAGCCCAAAAGCAGATCGAGCAATTGCTCGAATCCAAGGAAACACTTCTGAAAGAAGTGCATCACCGCATCAAAAACAACATGAGCACCATATCAGGTTTGTTATGGCTTCAAGCGGAATCGTTGAAAGAACCAGTCGCATCTGTCGCGTTGATGGATGCCCAGAGTCGAATCAACAACATGATGGTGCTCTATAACAAGTTGTACCGTTCAGAGAATTTCAGGGTCATTTCAAGCAAAGAGTATCTGGATGATCTGATCGATCACATCCGTGACACACAGGATCCAACCTCCAAAATCTTCTTGGAAACGGACATCCAAGATCATCACATGGATTCCAAAAAATTGCTCCCATTGGGGATGATACTCAATGAGCTGATGAGCAACGTGTACAAATATGCCTTCCCGAAAGGTCGTTCTGGGCGGATTGAAATAAGCCTGACGTTTCCCGACGCTAACACCATGGTCCTAGACATCAAGGATAACGGAATCGGGCTTCCTGATTCCATCATTCAGACCAAAACGGATACCGGTTTCGGGTTCGTTTTGATCACGATGCTTGTGGAGCAGCAAGGCGCCACGATGGAGCTTCGTAACTCCCCCGGCGCTCATTTCACAATCCGCTTCCCTATTTGATCAGAGTCAGCTTCTTGGTGATGGCTTTCTCACCGGTGGCCAGGCGGTAGATGTACACGCCGCTGGCATACGGGCTCATATCCAGTTGAACCGTGTAGCGTCCCGCGTTTTGACTGGCGTTGACGAGTGTGGTCACCTTCCGTCCCAGAATGTCGTAAATCTCCAGACTCACCTTCATCTCTTCGGGGATGGTGTACACGATCGTCGTAGTCGGATTGAACGGATTCGGATAGTTCTGATCAAGTGTCACCTGATCGGGGATGTCGGCGAACTCACCATTCGGATGCACTTTCAGTTCGAAGCGGTTCTCACTGGTGGCCGTGGCTTTACGTGGGCCGCTTTCTGTCATCCAATGCATCGGCGAGAGTGTCACAATCGAATCGGGCTGGACATCGAAGCTGATCGCATGATTTGGAGAATCTCCAGTCGCCTTGGCCATCGAGCCCTCATTGGTTGGAAGCGTGAGTATAACCGATTTGCGTGTCTTGCGATCGTACAGCTCCAGCTCCCACATGTCTGGGATGTTGCGCGCCGCGCTGAGTTCGATCTGATACGGTCCTGTAACGGTTCGACCATCGATGAACCCGCCCACCAGCATGGGAATGTCGGCTGTGCGATACATCTTGCGGGGCAGATGCTGGATACTCAAGGGATTTCCTTGGGACGAGGTACTATAGAATTCCAAAAAGCTTGTGTTCATCGACACCAGGTGCCAGGCATCAAAGCGGTCCATGCCGGCTTTGCCATTTTCTGAGAACATGACATGCAGTTTCTTACTCAAATCACCGTAGCGAAGAGTGAACTCTAAAACGGGAATCGAGTCCAGTGCTGCCTGCTCGGCTTCGGTGCGTTCTTTATAGAAGGTCCCTCCCGTTGTGCGAGCTGCCTCGTTGAGCGTTAAAATGGGTGAAGCGGCGTTGGCTTTGACCCAGAACGCCTGCATGGCCGATACTGTGCCGTCGCCAAGGCTTCCGGTCGTCCCGTTCCAGGTCCGGTAGTCTCCAAGACCGCCGTTGGCGGCATTGTCCCACACGTAGATGGAGTTGTCCAGATTCGTTTTGGTCCAGCTTCCATGATCCCAGTCAATGTCGTCGATCAGTGGATTTCCCACAATGTTCCAACCTGAATCGGCAGCCGGAGTGTAGGTAACCGGCCACGTAAACGAACCGGCACTCAGCGGTGTCTCAAAGCCAGTGACCGTCATGTTCTTGGGAAGGGCGTAGCCCGGATCATCGTAGTCTGTCTCGGTCGGAATTTCACCGAATACAAAGAACATGTATCCGCGACCCGCCACCACGGAGTCGGCCAAGGCATTCGGCTTACGCCAGCGCTGGTTGTCGGTTCCCGGGTACGACTCCTCGTACCACAGCAACGTCGGCTGCTTGGCGGGGTAATCGGTTCCAGTGAAGCCTTGGGTATAGAATCCATCCGTAAGGTCCGAGTAGAGCGTTCGCACCGGCGAGCTAATCATCCGCCAGCCTCGTGCTCCTGCTATTGATTGCGTAAGTGTGACCTGTGTTCTCTGCGAGAGCGTCGGAGCGCCTGTCAGCAAGTAATTCGCATTGATGCCCAATTCATTGTACTCGTACGCACGAACGTGGTAGGTCGTGTTCATGGCCAGTCCTGTGATCGTCACGCTCGAACCAGTGCCCGCGTATACCACGTAGTTGCCGGTGCCGATTTGCTCTGGAGTTCCCGAGAAATCCGCATCGGCCGTATACAATACCGCATCGGCCGGATCGGCATCCACTGCTGAACCTGCTTTGATCAATACCAATCGGTTGGTGCCGTCTCCGGGTGTCCAAGACAGCTCGATACTGGTGGTAGACACAGCCACTACCTGCAAATCTGTTACCTGTAACGTAGGTTCAGGGATCGCACCAGCATTACCGAACGTGATCAGAATGGGCGAACCATCAACCGTTACCGAACCTGTGTTGGTCGAGACATTTACCGCTGAACCGAGCTCGCAATCCCCTGCTCCGATCTTGTAAACACCGAACAGCTCTGATTCTTCACCGATCACATCGGCTTGCCGGTAGGTTGGGGTTGCTGTGAGACTAAAATCAGTGATGTCGTTCAGAACCGAGTTCCAGTACCTTGACGTGTAGCTTGACCCTCCACAAGAAGGTGGTGGTGTGTCGGTTACTTTCATATCGATCGATCCGTTTCCACCGATGGTCGCGGTGGATAGATTTGCTGTTACTGGAGAATATTCATCCGTTCCCAACGTATCACCGATCGGATATGTGAACGAACCGACGACATTGAACCGCTTCCTGACCACACCGGTCGAATTGGTGACCAGCATCGATGTGTCGGCCGGTGTGCCGGATACCGTCGCACCAGATGCAAACGTAACATTCTGGCTATCAAGGATCAGGTTGCCGCGAGTAAACTGTATGCCACTATTCACGATGATCGACTGATCCAATTCTTTCACACCGGCGCCATTGAGTTGCAGCGTTCCAAACGTGGTGGAGAAGCTTCCGCCGATCGTTTGTGCTCCGCTCGTCTTAGCCAGAACCACTTTTCCGGTTCCAGGCACATAAGCGTCGGCCGAGGATGTATTCAGCCAGTTCTCAAACAGAGTGATGATGCGGTTATGATCGGCGTTGGTTACCACTCCGTTCTCCAACATCCAATCCCCATAGACCGTCATGTCGATGTTGCTCTGTAACCGGGTGCTTGTCCCGATCAGCCTCACATCGTTGTAGAACGTCTGTGTTGGAAGCGTTCCGTCGATGTTGTCATAGAATTCGGTGACGCCTCCGCCGGGACCATTGATCACTTCGTAATTCCCGCCTGGGAATATGAACTGATTGGATGCGGTGGCTTTGATTCGAATCTTGCCCGTGCCAGTAAACACACCGAAGTTGTGACCATAGCTGTCTTCCAGATCCAAAATGGCTCCCGCGTTGAGTTCGACAGATTCGGCCAATAAGAAATTGATGTCTCCACGGATATCATGATCTGCGGCAATGATCACCGGAACCCCGATTGGATAATCGGATGTGGCAGCACCATCATGACCTGAATTGGACCAAGATGTCGGGTTGCTCCAATCACTTAACGTTACGCCTGCAGTGGCATTCCGGCTGTAGTAGGATGCGACGCCTGCAAACTCATTTTCAAGACCTGCGGTATAGTCTCCATTGATATAATTCACGTCAGTTAACGTGATCACGTTCGACGTCGTATTGATCGCACCCACGATTCCACCTGTAGGCGTCCAATTGGGGAACAAATATCGGCCCACACGATAACTGCCTTCGGCACCCGTCACGTCCCCTTGAAGATAATTGTAGGTATGGGTGGCTGTAAATGAGGAGAAGCCTGCACGAGTCACATTCCAATAGTAGTTAAGCTGGGTATCGACCGCATCACGAGTGGACGGATGTTTCGCATTAATCGGTTTCATGGTGATGGTTCCCCCCGAAGACGTCGCTGTCACATTGATTGTGGCAGGTGTATACTTCCCGAATACACCGATCGGGTATGTGAAACTTCCCGTTCCGGAAAAATTCTTTTGTATTCCACCATCAGACAAAACGCCATTCGACCGAATCATTCGAGTGATGGAGAATGTGCCAGTGACATCCGAATCCACCCCGAGGGTTAATTTGTGAACACCAAGATCGAATGCGCCTGAGCTCAGTGCCAAACGACGGTTGACCTTGATCGAATCGCCAAGTGACACATTGTTTGGATTGTTGATGATCAGGTTGCCGAACGTGCCCTTACCTGTGATGGTTTGAGTGGAACTGCCATCCAGCTCTATCCCAAATGTCGCGGAGTTGGACGCGCTCGAATGTATTCCGTTGTTGGTGATTCCGCCACGAACTTCGATCAGATTGCTTCCATCTGCTAATTCCGCCCCAGACCCAATCGACAAATTATTGGCCACTACTGCCGGCGTGGTGGAGGATAGGGTGAGCGATTTCGCATCCGCGACAACCAAATTGTAAAATGATTGTGTGGTAAAGGTTCCGTTCAGTCCAGATGAGGCTCCGTTGAAGGTGACCGTTTGAACCCCGCGGCTGAATACTCCAGACGCATTCTTGAGGAACGTGCCGCCCACCGTGATATTCAAGTTGCCAGCCACAAGCGTCGAGTTGTTCGCGACGGTCAAATTGTTTCCTACTTGTAGCGAATTGATACTGAGTGTCAACGTTGCAGTGTGTGTTGCATCGAATGCGGTCACATCCACATTCCACAATGGTACGGTCGCATCAATCGTAAACGCCTGAGCCCCGATAGCCCCGCTTGGAGCGAAGGAAATAGTTCCTCCAGTGACCGTTGAGGTTGCAGGACGAATATATGCGTCTGAATATGAGATCGATTCGCCACGAAGGATCGTGATTGTACCGCTGGACATGTCAAATACACTTCCGGTATTAGCAATTTCAAATTTCGCATTCGATGTGATTTGATTCTGTCCACGAATCACCACTCCGCCGCCGGTCTGTTTCCAAACCAGCGATCCGACCGAACTCGCCACCAAGCGTCGGATCTGACCGTTCACATTCAACGTGCCGCCAGCGATTTGAATTTCAGGGAAACCTGCGGAAGCGTATTCGATGTCGTGATTGAATGCGCCTGTGTTGCCGATGTTTAAGGTACCATCCAGAACCTGAAGCTTTCCACCCAACAACACATCCGCAACATCGCTGTCCACATCCGAGATGGTCAACTCCGCAGACGGATGGTTCACGGAAATACCCGTGCTTGCCAAAATCGTCAAAGACGCTGCGGTGTTCGTCAATACGATGCTTGATGCCCGGCTAAGCCGAAACATGCCGTTCGTGAGCGTCAACCAGTTGTTGTTGGATTGAAATGTCGCTGTTCCTGCCACATTGAAGTCAAGCACAGATGCATAACTGGTGCCCTTGTTGATGATCAATTCATAAATGGTGGTCGACGCGCCACCATTGTTACCGGTGAACGAAGTATTTGCAGCACCAGTAAACGTCAAACGCGTGTGTCGGGCGGTAGTGAGAAACAGGTTGTACGTTCCGTTGTTCGTCACACTACCTGTCACATTCAGGTTGTGAGTCACATTGGTGGTACTGTTTGCCGCTCCAAAGGTGGCCCCTGAAGAGATCACCACATCACGGTTCACAGTCAATGTCCGCGAATTTGCGGTGTCGAACTGATAATAGAGTCCTGAACTTTGAATCAGGACATCCCGATCCAACTGCAGATTTCCATCGGTTCCGTTGGATAAGTACACGAAGGTCCCTGACAAACCTTTGATCGTCAGATCCTCAAAGATTCGAAGATTTAAGTTCGGCATCGTGATGGTACCACCCGCACCCGCCTCCACATTCACAATCAGATTCCGATAGCTAAGCAACGATTGGGATGTCGGTGCGATGGAGGTGGTCGGTATCGTGAAGTTGGTCGAGATTCGGTAATACTCTACAGTACCACCTGTCTGACCAATGAATTCAGTGAAATCGCCTGCAGGGAACTCCGCTGTTCCGGCTGATGAGGATAGTCTGAGGCGACCACTTCCGGCGATCTGCTCTCCCACAAGAGATCCGAAGTTATGACCTGTCGTAACGCCCAAATCCAACGTGGCACCGGTTTCAATCGTAAGGGAACCGGATGCCGCACCATTCGCTGTCACATTCACCGTATTACCGTTTCCGATTCGCACCACTGAGTTCACACTCGGTGGTGAGGAGGGAGCGTTCTGAGTTCCGGTGTGACCATCCAAAGACCACGTGTTCACATTGTTCCACGCCCCACCCTCGGTGTAACTGTAGTAAATGGCGACTGTGCCGAACGGATCCACCGGAGAATTATCTCCTGATGTGAATTCACCATCGATTTTGCCCTCAAACGTCGGTCCACTATACGTAATGATGTTGGTGCCATCATCCACATCAGCGGAACTGTTGGTCGCCCATTGAGCCAAAGTCGCATCATAACGTGCGGGCACGTACCCATCCTCGGTAATGCCGGTGCCCGTCACCACACTCGATTGCACGTACCTATAAAGTTGTGTCACTTTTGCCGCACCAAGTGTGAACCCGCTGCTCGTCGTACGCCAATAGTAGGCTAGCGAGCGCCCGAATTCCGTCACATTCGGATGCTCATTCCCAACTGGGCGAACGGTGACGCTTCCATAAACGGATGGGGCCACATCGAAACTGATCGTCGCTGGGGTGTACAGATTTCCTGCTCCCGATCCGATCGGATAGGTAAAGCTGAGGCCATTGAAGATTTTGGTCACACCACCAGCCGATTGCAAGCCAGATGTTTTGATCATCCGGATGGGGGATGTAGGACCGCTTGCCCCACTCGTTGTTCCATTTGGACCGAAGGTCAGCGAATTCGCTCCGATGTCATAAATCCGATCGTTCGCACCGTTGGCGACAAAGGTCAACGCTCCGTTGATACGCATCGCGGCAGTCTGGGTGAGGGTCACCAACGAAGCCGGACCCGCGATATCCATATTTCCGATCACACCCGTTCCCGTTCCACTCAGTGTACGAGCCGTGGCAGTAGTCAATGATAATTTTCCCGTTCCCCGATGCGTACCCGAAACAGACATGTTACCTCGGATTTCCACCGTCTTGCCTTCATCCGCTAACACACCGCTGGTCAGATCGAACTGATTGAGAACGAGCAAGCTACCAGCCGAACCCGCAAGCTTCAATGTGTCAGCTGATTTATTGATCGTCAAATTCTGTAGGCCACTCGTGATAGTGCCATTGAGAGTGAACAGTTGGGCACCAGTACCATTAAAGGTGGTGGTGTTGGTACTCGGCGTGTACGTGGCACCAGCGGCGATATTGAAATGGCGTCCTACTATTACATTTTTGATATCGGCACCTGATGTGAGTACTGCTTGATTTTGCAATGTCAGATCGTTCAGTACTCGGATATCTTGAGCAGGAATATCAAATGGAATGGTCGGATAAGCCGGTAGTGTGCTCAAATACGTCCGTGGCTGCGCGGAAAACGCGGAACTGGACGATGTGATGTTCAAATTCCAAAATGGTGCCGTCGATGCGATATAGGCATTCTGATCGGTTGGAACAGTCAAATTCACCGTTCCACCACTCACGTTGATGTTGTCGTTGAGTGCATTCAATATCCAACTGAAATACGTTCCAGAGCCCGTTCCCTGATTCGGATGCGGAGCAATGGACGCATTGACATTCAATGTTCCACCCGACATCGTGAATGAATTGTCCGGATACGGCATTGTGAATGGCGCATACACCGTAATACCACCGAGATTGGTCAAAATCTGTTGCCCTGTGATGGTGAATGTGCCACCTGTCATGATGAACGCACCACGGTGTACTTCCGCTTCAAATGAGGTGCGGAACATCTTCGTCGTTGTGGTCCCCCCTTCGATGCGTATGGTGGCTTTCGAGCGTGTCACGATACCCTGGTTTGAGTTGTCATTGAACACCGAATTCAATGAAATTCGTAGCTCTCCATATGGCACTATGGCAGCCGGTTCGTTCAATGTCGGGGCATTTGTTGTCGTCACATTCGCCCCATCCAACCATAACATCACATCTTCATCAATCCGATAGGCGTTGTTATCACCTGAAACAAGAGATGGGATCACGATGTTGGATCCCAATCGCACCGTACCTGTCAGTAGTGTGAGGGCCCGATCGTCGATGATATCCGGAGCATCTCCGGTGATAGCCGCATTATTGGGTCCCATCAAACGGAATCGGGATGTGTTGTCCGCCGAAATCGATAGGATGAACGTTCGATCGATTCCTTTGTTGAGAATGAGTTTGTAAATATCCGTGGTTCCCGTAAGGGCCATGTCACTGTTCGAGTTCCCTGTCATCGTCAAGATCACAGCACCTGTGGTTGTCGCAGTCGTGTAATTCGGGGAGGCTTGATTGGTGAAACGTACGGTTCCGTTGTTCGTGAAATTGCCAACAATGGATACCGAATGAGCCTGCTGGTTTCCATTGAAGACGGTCCAGGAAGTGCCCGCACCAACCGTCACTCCATTTCCAATGGATAGGCTGCGTGCCGTGGTACTGTTGCCATGTTGCAGCGTCAAGGTTCCAGTGCTGGTTCGATCCAATGTCAAACTGCCATTGATCACCAAATTCGACGCCTGTGTATAGGTGATGTTCGATGCGGTTGTATTCCGCAGAACCACGTTGTTAAAGGTGCCGGCTGCGGGAATGGTACCACCGCTGTTAAAAAACTCGATGGTTCCACCTGTCGACGACACAAAACTGGTAAAATCTCCCGATGGCAGCGTAATCGATGACAACTTTAACCGCCCTTGACCCAATGCCGTGCCAAAATTATGGCCGGTCGTACTCATAATGTCCAAAAACCCGCCGTTCTGTATCGTCAACGTGTTGATTGTGATGGAACCGGCTGATTTCGTCACAGTGCGTCCGTTCAATACGGTAACCCGATCGTTCGGACCTGGAATAGCAGAGCCGGTCAAGGTGGTACCGGATGGATCCTGAGTCCAAGTATTCAGCACATCCCAAGATCCGGACTGGTAGGTGTATAAGTAGATGATCGGAAAAAACTGAATATTGCCAGTGGATCCGATATTGATCGCATCCACCGTGACACTCACATTTATGGTCTCGTTCGTCTCATTCGATATCCGAAAGGTGTATTCACCGTTTCCGGCATCAACGAAGTTGAAAATCACCGCATCGCTTTGCCCACTGAATGAAAAATCGCCTGCAAGTCGACCGTTTATTGGATTTGAAGTGGCATCCCGAAGAAGGATGGTCATGGTCACGAAATCAATCCCATCAGAAGAAGCCGCATTGAGATCCGTGCTGACATCCGATTGGACCGCACTCACCGGCCCTACTTCAAACAAGATGTTTCCGGATGTAGTTGAAATCGTGACTCCAGCAACCTGCACACTGATGTTCACGGTTTCTGCTACCGTGTTTGTCACGTTGAATGTGTATACCCCCGCACCCGTGTGGGTGAATCCTGTAATGGATGCCGAGCCTTGGCCCGTGAAGGCGAAGCGAGCTTGAGGCATATCCGTGATCGGATTATTGTTCGTGTCGCGAACGGTGACAGTCATCACAGACGTGCTGGCCCCATCCGCATCTCGTGTCAAAGGTGTGGCTGAGACGGTTGAATTGGTATTGCTAACAACCACATACGTGAGAACGATTCGACCATCGCCACCGGTGCCACCACCACTTGCGGGGTTTCTTCGTCCATGCCCACCACCCCCAGCTCCAGGTGCTCCACCGGCCCCACCAACGGCTCCACTGTTTCCGCCCGCTCCACCCGTAGCTTGACCTGTTCCACCGGCTCCACCGGTCGATCCAGAACCGTTACTACCAGGGTTTCCATTCGCACTAAACGTTGGGCTACCACCGCCACCGCCGCCAGAAGATGGATTCCCACCACCCGATGCCGCTCCACCGGCACCACCCGTTCTGGATATGGATGATATGGCCGTACCCGTATTGAAAAATCCTGCGCCAGCGGCCGATGACGCATTACCAACCCCGCTCGATCCCCCGTTCGCCCCAAAATTAAATCCATTCCCGACAAACGAGGATGCGTTACCTGCCACTTGCATGGCTCCACCTGTCCCCATGGTTAGGGTATACGTCTGTCCGGGTATCACGTAGATTTCGGATCGATGGTAGCCACCAGCCCCACCACCGCCTGACGACGTATTGTTGCCGGTACCTATATTTCCGCCACCACCACCACCCCAAACCTGGACCTCCATTCGATACACCCCTGCCGGAACCACAAACGACGTGGCATCACCGGGATTTCGTGTGACAACCGTTTGGGCTGTCAAATCCGAAATCAGAACGACGAATAGGAGAAGACCCTTGAATAGGTATCGCAAGGTCGGATTGGTTAAAAAGGTCATTATTGGATGCAAAATACCTCTTTCCTCTCCCCTTTACCCTTAAGCTTCTTTAATGTATCCTTGGTCATGGCAAAGGTTTTAATCTTATTCGCACATCCGGTTTTGGAAAAATCTCGGGTTCAGAAATCACTCATTCGTAAAGCTCTAGAATTGCCGAATGTTTCAGTTCGCGATTTATATGAGCTCTATCCGGATTTCAACATCGACATCCCAACCGAAAAGAGGGTTCTCGCTGATCATGATGTGATTATCTGGCAACATCCATTCTATTGGTATAGCGCGCCGGCCGTCATCAAGCAGTGGATCGATCTGGTGTTGGAATATGGATGGGCGTACGGTCCGGGTGGGAAAGCTTTGGAAGGAAAGCGGGCCACGAATGCGATCACCACCGGTGGACCCGAAGCCGTTTACCAAGTCGGCGGACGCAACCGCTTCACCATCCGGCAGTTTCTGGCTCCGTTCGATCAGACCGTGACGCTTTGCAACATGACCTACATCGAGCCCTTTTCCATCCACGGAACACATAAACTATCGGCAGAAGCGTTGGTGGATGAAGCCGACCGCTACGCTCGATGGCTGATGGAGCTGACCCATGAGTAGCGATATCCTCTTCCAAGCCATCGTCTATCTCACAGCGGCGATCATCTTCGTGCCGATTGCCCAGCGCTTCGGACTTGGCTCCATCCTCGGCTACCTCCTCGCCGGCGTCGCCATCGGCCCATACGTGTTGGGTATCGTGGGCGACGAAGGACGAGACATCATGCAGGCCGCGCAGTTCGGGGTCGTCATGATGTTGTTCCTCGTTGGTTTGGAACTTAATCCCTCCACCTTCTGGCGCATGCGGCAATCGGTACTTGGTATGGGATCCATCCAAGTCGCCGGCACCACCCTTCTTTTAACCGGCGCCGGAATGGCCGTTGGTTTGGATTGGCGCGCATCGCTTGCCATCGGCCTCACTCTATCCATGTCGTCTACCGCTATCATCCTGCAATCGTTCAATGAACGAGGTTTGATGGGAAGTACGGCGGCGAAATCCGGCTTCTCCGTATCGCTATTTCAAGACATCGCGTTTATACCCATCCTCGCCCTCCTCCCCCTGCTCGGCACCGCGGCCTTGGCCAACTCAGAGTCCGGCGACGGATGGACCGGCTCCGCGATGATCATAGGTTCCGTGCTCGGCGTGGTCCTGTGCGGGAAGTTCCTCGTCGGTCCCGTGCTTCGCTACGTCGCCAGAACCCGCATCCGCGAACTGTTCATCGGAACGGCCTTACTGCTGATCATCGCCATCGCCTGGGTGATGGAACAGGCCGGGCTGAGTCCAGCTCTGGGCACCTTCATGGCCGGTGTGGTTCTGGCCAACTCCGAGTTCAAGCACGAGCTGGAAAGCGACATCGATCCGTTCAAAGGATTATTGCTCGGCTTGTTCTTCATGGCCGTCGGCGCGTCGATCGATTTCGGCATCATCACATCCGATCCGCTGCGGATTCTTGGTATCACGGCAGCCGTCATCTCCATCAAAGCGATCGTGCTAGTTGCCATCGCACGGATCTGGGGTTTTGCTGTAGATCAAAGTTGGATGTTCGTCCTATCTGTGGCGCAAGTCGGTGAATTCGGATTCGTGTTGTTCGCGTATCTGAGTCAGATCGGCTTGCTTCCCACATCCCTCATCGATTTGATGATGGCCGTCACAACACTGTCTATGGTGGCAGCACCATTGTTTTTGCTGGCCTACTTCAACCTCATCCATCCACGATATCAAAGCGCACCTAAACAGGAAAAAGATGCGGATGACATCGATGAACGGCATTCGGTCATCATCGCCGGATTCGGACATTTTGGCTCCACAATCGGCCGTTTTCTGCGCGCAAACCATGTGAATGCCACCATCCTTGATAATGATGCGGATCGGGTGGACATGCTTCGTAAACTCGGGTTCAACGTCTTTTATGGCGACGCAACCCGTCACGATCTGTTGGAAGCCGCAGGAGCCGCATCCGCCAACATCATGATCGTCGCTTTCGACGATACCGAGCTCAACCACCGCTTGGTGAAGACCGTGAAAAAGTATTACCCGAATCTCGAGTTGTATGTGCGCACGAAAAACCGATTCACGGCCTATGAGTTGATGGATGAGGGATTGAATCACATTTACCGCGAAACTCTGCAAACATCGGTCAAGCTCGGGTCGGATGTGTTGACGGCACTGGGTCAGCGAGCGTACACGGTTTCTCGATCGGCTCAGAATTTCATCAAATATGACGAATCGGCGATGATTGATCTCGCAAAAGAACGCGGAGATCAGAAAACCTACCTCGCATCGGCCAAGCGCCAAATTGAAATCCAAGAACAATTATTAAGCGATGATCGCAATTTCCTGATGAGTTCTGATGATCATGCTTGGGATTCGGAACCGATGGTCCGAAACGCGAGTAAGACACCTCCATGAAACACACCTATTTTGGCGCGATCCTCTTTTTCGCCGCCATCCAACCCGCACAATCGCAACCATATGTCCGGATCGAGCCCGGGCAACTTCCCATCATCCTGAGCGCTCCTCATGGCGGATATCTGCTTCCAGCGGAAATCAAAGACCGCGCCTGCGCCGGGTGCACCCTCATCAGTGATTCCTTCACATTGGAATTGACTGATGAACTCTCCCGAGCGTTGTTCGACCTCACCGGGAAACGCCCGCATGTGGTGATCAATCTTCTGCATCGGGTCAAACTGGATGCCAATCGCGATTTGATGGATGGTGCGGATGGGGACCCGATATCCGAACTCGCCTGGCAAGACTATCATGATGCGATGTCGGAAGCGCAGACCAACGTGACCAATGATTTCGGGAAAGGCCTGGTGATGGACATCCACGGACATGGTCACGACATCCAACGTCTCGAATTGGGTTATCTGCCGGACGAGGATGAACTCCGCGTGACGGATGAGGCGTTGAACACCTCTCGCGGCCACCGAAACACATTCAACTCGCTTGTGGCATCCAATCCGAACGGATATACGTTCGCGCAACTCATCCGTGGACCGAAGAGTCTTGGACAGTACTTTGAGAACCGTGGTTATCCATCTGTACCAAGCGAAATAACTCCATTTCCGCTAGTCGATGAGCCCTACTTCGCCGGCGGCTACATCACGCAGGAATATGGATCCAGGCATGGTGGAACCATTGATGCGGTGCAGGTGGAAGCCAATCGTCACGGCGTGCGTCATACGGCAGACCAGCGTCGTGCGTTTGCAGATTCAACTGCGGTGATCCTTGCGGAGTTTTTCGCGCATCATTATGGCATCGATCTGATGGCCATCGGAACATCCATCGATAAAGATAAATCGCCGATGACGTTTGAATTGGCACAGAATGTTCCGAATCCGTTTAATCCGAAAACGGTGATCAGATATCGGAAATCAGAGAATGGAAGAACCCGACTCACCATTTATGATATCCTTGGAAGGGAAATAGCCGTGTTGGTGGATGGTGTTCAATCGGCGGGTGAGCATCAGGTCGATTTTGATGCCTCGAAACTGGCGTCAGGAATGTATCTGTACCGGTTGGTGACTCCATCCGGATCGATCACCAAAAAAATGCATCTTGTCAAATGATCGGATTGCCCGTATCTTTGCAATCTATTTGAAAACATGCGCCCGTAGCTCAATTGGATAGAGCATCTGACTACGAATCAGAAGGTTTGGGGTTCAAATCCCTACGGGCGTACCACATAACTACCAAGGCCTCGGGGATGAAACTCCGGGGCTTTCTTGTTTAGAGTGTAGAAACGTAGAAATGTGAAAGCGTAGAAGCGTGAAAGCGTAGAAGCGTGAAAGCGTGAAAGCGTGAAAGTGTAGACGTGTAAATGCGTAGAAGCATAAAAAAAGGCTTCGGGTGTTAAATCCGAAGCCTCTTCACAGCATCTAGCATTCAGCATTCAGCATTCAGCTTCTTGCATCCTGCATCCCGCTTCTATTATTTCACAAGCAGCATCTTGCCAGTCAATGTTTTCGAGCCTGATTGCAAGCGGTACATGTACACGCCAGAGGTCAGGTTCGTCGCATCGAAGGTGACCGTATAGGAGCCTGCCGATTGGTTCTGATTAACCAAGACCGCGACTTCGCGTCCGAGCAGATCATACACTTTTAGGCTCACATCACCGGAAACCGATAACTGATAACCGATAACCGTAGATGGGTTGAACGGATTCGGATAGTTCTGGCTCAGTGCGATTCCACCTGGAATGTCTTCCGAGACACGATCCACACTTACACCAGCCACATTGGAGATCTCATCCACATAGAACGTGAAGTTGGCCGAACCATCACCCATTGTTCCCAACTCGAAAATCAATACGATTTTCTGGAAGACGTGAGCCGGATTGGCATGGCTCATATCGAAGCTGAGCTCTATCCATTGATTTGCGACACCAATGACTTTTTCGAGTTCGACATTTTGCCCGCCGTCGGTATTCCCCTCCAGTTTGAACAGAAGTTTTGCATCAGCACGAGGCGACCACACTTTGACCTTGAAGGTCTTGTTTGTCATGTTGATCGGTTCTCCCATCCGGAACCAAGAACCGCCCCAAGGTTGGCCAGCGCCTTTAACCATGCGTGCAACAAAATCGGATGTGTTGATGCCGGATTTGTTTGGATTCGCGACTCTTGTAAGCACACCACCGTCGAAGTTGTTGAATGTCGTCGCCCAAGGTATGTCCGAATTCTCAAACGATACCGGGAACAACACTGGAGGAGGTGGTGGTGTTTCAGCCACAACTTGACGGATATTGTCAACATAGTAGGTGAAGTTCGCGCTACCATCGCCAACCGTTCCGTTATCGAAAATCATCACGATTTTACGATACTCATTCGTAGCACTGGAGCCAGTGAAATCGAATGTGAGTTCGGTCCAGGCATTGGCCACACCGACTACTTTCTCTTGTTCCACATTGATGCCGCCATTGCTTTCATTCTCAAGCTTGAAGAGCATCTTGGCATCCGCACGTGGGGACCAGACCAACACTTTGAAGACCGATTTACCGGCCGACAGGTTGAAGTTGGCCGACAATGGGAAGAACGCGCCACCCCAAGGATCGCCCGCATTCTTAACCATCCGGAAGACATTGTTACTGGTGTTCAAGCCCGATTTGTCGGGGTTTTCGATTCTCGACAGAACGCCACCACTGAAACCAGTGAACAGGGTTTCCCAATTGATTCCGGGTTCTTCGGCTGTAACTGGGAATACCAACTCTGGTGTTGGAGGCACAACCGCTTCACCATGAACGATGTTGTCGAGATAGAACGTGTAGTTGGCACTACCGTCACCAGCGGTTCCCAAGTCGAAAATTAAAACGACTTTGCTGTATACATTAGCCGTGTTGACCGTTGAAAAATCAAACGTCACTTCCGTCCAAGCGTTTGCAACGCCAATGGTCTGTTCATTTTCATGAGCGATGCCGCCATTGGTCGCGTTCTCCACTTTGAACAATAGTTTCGCATCTGCACGTGGCGACCAGACGAGGACTTTGAACTCCTTAACGGTTGTGAAATCAATCGGATCGTTCATCGGAATGACCGAACCACCCCAGACTTGACCTGCACTTTTCACCATTCTCACAACCTGGTTGCTTGTATTCAGGCCGGTTTTGTGTGGATTTTCAACCCGGGTAAGCATGCCGCCATCGAAGTTGCTGAACAAATCATTCCATGGGATATTATTTTGTTCAAATGAGATCGGGAATGTGATCGGTGGTGGTGGTGGTGGTGGCGCAGATGCGGTTTGATTGATGTCATCCACATAGAATGTGAAGTTGGCGCTTCCATCACCCATGGTACCTAGGTCGAAAATCAAGACGATTTTCTTATAGGTGTTCGTGCGGTTAGCGGCGGAAAAGTCATAGGTCAGTTCGACCCACTCATTCGCTACCGTAATATCGCGCGATTGTTCGAAAGCGATGGAGCCTGTTGTCTCATTTTCAATTTTAAACAACAATTTTGCACCTGAACGGGGCGACCACACTTTTAATTTGAATTCGGTAGACACATTCAGATCAATGTTCGAATTCATCGGGAAGAACGCTCCTGCCCATGGCTGACCAGCACCTTTCACCATTCTCAATACGTTGTCGCTTGTATTGATACCCGTTTTGGATGGGTTCCCAACACGAGTCAGTTCACCACCATCAAAACCGGTGACTATAGCTGCCCAATCGATGGACGCATTTTCCATGGTTACGGGGAATGTTGGACCCGCTGGAGCCGCTGCCCCTGCACCGAACGCCATATCATCCCAAAAGTAGATTTTTTCCCCGGCAACAGCGCCAGTCACTCCGAAGTTGAAAAAAATCGATGCCTTGTTGTAGCTGCTGGCCAAATTCAACGCAGCGGTTCCGGCGGCGTGATTCGCAAAATCAAACACCAAGGTTTGCCATCCGCTGGCAACGGTGACGGTTGCTTCCGTCTCCACACTAACTTGTGGCACCCCGGCTTGCTCCACTTTCAAACGGACCTTGATGCCCGCGTCTGGAGACCAGACTCGAACCGACATCCTGGTATTCGTTGCAGTGAAAGGAATTTTCGTACCAAAGCCGATAACCCCACCAACGGTGGTTCCACCCCAAGTCTCGGCACCCGCCGCTTTGACCGTGCGGGCAACCATATTATTTGGGTTGGTCGGATCTACGACGATAGAGGACGTGGTCCCTCCAAAATCGGTAAGACCGTAGCTCGAGGGGGTTCCCTCAAAATCTACGGGCAGCGAAAGCTGCGCGAATGCCGCTTGACCAACAAGCAGCATGGCGAGTAGTAATATTGTTCTCATTCTATTGATATTTAAGTATTGGAAAAAACGTCGTTGGTGAGGTTCTGGCAATCACCATTCTGGCACGTTAACGGATTCCAAAGACTAATGCAAATTTTTCTACATATCGTGCAAAAAAATTGCACACTTACTTCAGAACCGCTCTCAGCTCTCGAAAAACCGCTTCCCGAGCCTTTGTTTCTGTCATAATTTCGTCTAGTGCCTCGGGATGATCCAACAGCCCTTTGCAGGTCACAACGCCTTTGTTCAATACCCATTCCACCTGTTTCTTCGACAACGTATGAAGGACCGTTATGGGCAAAATTCCGGTGGATCGGATGAGGCCTAACAACCCGTTTCCGGATGGATAATCCCACGACATCAAATGCATCTGTTCACATTCTCCATACAACTCGGCGTCTGCCGTGAACTTGCTGTTGGTCACAAGCCAACCTTGGTACCCTGTTATGGAATCGTTCGGATGATCGGCCGCATACCGTGCAAATAGATCCCTGACACGACTATGCACATACATCGCCACCTTCACATCGATTTTGGATCCGGGCTCATTCCTGAATTTGCATTCGGTGAAACGCACCGCGCCATCCTTCATGGCAAACACGTCTACTTCATGGTTCACACATCGTCCGGGCATCACGATTCCAACGCGTGTATCCCAACCTTGTGCCTCAAACAACGACCCCACGAACCGTTCGAAGGGATAACCGCTTGGGCCGAGCGCCATCACCGCCGATTTCAGATTGTATTGGGATGCGGCTGGCACATCCGACTTCCTTAATTGCTGAAATGCACGGCGATAGATCGTCCTCGTGCTTATGCCATCGGTCAACTCCGCTTCGATATGCCTGACCACATCCAGGATGGAGGTATCGTCAGCGCCCGATCGATTCAGGCTTTGAATCAGCTTTTCCCTACTATACACATCCGAATCGCCGGATGCTTTGGTGATGCGGATATCAGGCGGCTCAGTACTGCGCATAAAACCGCCGGATGCGATCACTCACATTTTGAAAGATGGGCAGGGTGAATTCCTCGAAAATATGGGTGTCTGGAGGAGGTGGCATATCGCGTAGTGCGGCCAATTCCTTCTGTTTCGGGGAGAGTGCGCGTTCGTCGCCGTTGAAACTGGCCCATTCATGTCGCCATTGATATTCGCCGACAAACCGTTGTTGCAGAATGATGCGACCCGTTTCGGCGTCGGATATCACAAACAGCAATTGTCCGTCGCCCATGATGGTTTTCGCATAGGCCGTGTATTTGGCCGTCACCTTGCCATACACAGGGACGGTTTCTCCTCCGATCCTTCCATCTCCGATTTTCACACTATCCTTACTTGTGAGCTCGGTGGTGTTGGATTCGAGAAGCGTATTTCCGACCCGGAAGGATTCAAAGGTCATATCGATATGATGATCGATGAAATCCGGCCGCTGGCGGCGCACTTCCTCTTCCGAATAAAAGCGGACATATCGGTTCGCCGTCCGATTCGACACCACTTCGATCAATTTCTGCTCGAATTCGGTTTGAATGCCCTCATAACTCCGTTGTTGTACCGGCATGTTGCGAATCACCACGTGCAAAGTGGCTCGATTCAGGGCGACCTCCATCTGCTGGCGCACATCTTTGTAATCTTGCTCAAATTGCTCAGCCTGCATGAAGTGCTCCATAGCATGTTTTGCGCTTTCTCGTGTGGTACCAGACAATTCCGACATCCCCATCTGATACCGGACCTCGGCCGCGTTCAACCTCGCCTCATTCCATTCATCTATATACAGATTCCGGCTCGGCAGAAGATCGTCGCATACCGGGCAACGATCCAAGCGCTGATGCAGCAGATTAAGGCGGTTATACGCTCTCACTATCGGTTCCCAACGCAAGGGATCCTCAATGCGCTCATAAGCCTCGATGGTCGACAAATTGGCTTCCACCGCTTTCTGATACGAATCCACCAATAGTGCTCTGGCTTTGCTGTCGTTCGGCTTATCCCTCAGTTTTTGAATGCTGAGGCGAACGGCTTCCTCATAATTGCCATTATTGAAGGCTTTCTGAGCGGAGTTGCACGAGATCAACCAGAGGGATGCTAGCAGGATGAGAGTCGATTTCAAGGTATTCATGATGTAGGCGAAGATTGAACGAATCGGGTGGTCGGGTAGGCGAATGTGATATCGGGGTGCTTCGCAAATTCGAGAAGCACATCTTCCCAAATCATTTGAGCGGAGCCTCTTCGTCTGCGGGGATGGGTGAGATATCGGATGGTGAGTTGAATTCCGAAATCTCTCACGTCGGTATAAACGGTGGGGGTCAATACGGATGTCACGATCATGTATTCTTTGGCCGTTTCACGGATTTGCCGCGCGGCCTCGGGCGTGAGTTCACTGGCGTGCTTCTCCGCAAGTTTTTGCAAGATTTCTTTCGCTTTTTTCCAATTGCTCTCGAATGTCAATCTCACAACCAACTCGTTCCATATGAAATGGAATCCTAGAGTATAGTTGAAAATCGGCCTGGTGAACACCTGATGATTCGGGATGTGAACCACACGACCAGTGCTTTGGTCGGCATCCACCCAATTTCCGATCTCCATGACAGAGAATTTCAGAATGCGTTTATCGATCACATCCCCTTGGATGTCGCCGATTTGAATCCGGTCGCCAAGTTCGAAGGGCTTGCGAGTGCCGAGGTAGATCCAGCCGGCCAAATCCAGAATGATGTCTTTCAATGAGATCGCGATACCGGCGGATAAAAGACCTAGAAACGTGGCGAAGGAATGAAACCCATCGATCCAGAGGCGACCGATCAGGAAGAGTCCGATGAAGGCCACCGAATAGGACACGTATTTTTTGGCCGTGTAATGCAGCATCACATTGTCGCTGCGGCGGTACACGATGGCAAGAAGCCCGAAACGCACGATCGTGAGTGCCACCAAAATCAGTGTGGTGATCATCAAATTCTCCACCACATCGGGGCTCAGAGTGAAGAAATCGGCCAGGCGTGTTTCCGATTGTTGTAGCATGGCTCAAATATAGACCGAATTGATTCAGATACCGAAAATCGCTAATTTTGTGGAATGTATACTTTCATTGTCATCCTCATCACACTCATCGCCATTCTGATGACCATTTCCATCCTGCTTCAAAGCGGACAAGGTCAAGGGTTGTCAGGCGGTTTCGGCGGCGGCATGGCCGCTAACACCGCTCTTGGTGCACGTCGCACATCCGATTTCCTCTCGAAATCTACTACCTACCTCGGAACCATGTTCCTGGTATTGTGCTTGGCTGCGAACTTCTTCATCGACCGTGGCACGACGGGTGGATCGATCATTACCGGATCGAACATCAATACGCCTGCTCCGGTAGCATCGCCATCAGCGATTCCGTCCGAAGAAGGCAACTAGCACGAGTCCGCCACTCCCCGCGAGCCAAAGAAGCAAGCGGGGAATCCATCCGAGATCGGATCCCAACCAAACCAGACTTCCCAGCACCGCTACTTGCAGTAGCGCTGGCTTCACTGCGTATGCCACTGGGTAGGATTTCTGCGTGTCGTACAGCAAGAACATGCTCATCACCGCATAACTCGCCGTCGTAGCCATTGCCGCGCCCACCATTCCCAAAACAGGCACCAAAAGCACATTCGCCGCGATGGTGACCATCGAGCCCGTCCAAGTGATGATCGGCAAGCGCTTGGTTCTGTCTTTCAGAAATACGCCTACCGAGAACACGACGAACCATCCTTGGAACCAATACGCAGCCAAAATCCAAGGCACGATGGGGATGGCCGACCAATACCGTGAGTCGATCAATGTGGCGGATGTGCCTGGAATCCGGATTCCCGCAATTTCAAGCGCAAACAGGCTCACACCAAGAAATACGATCCCTGCACCGATGTTGAACGCTCGAAATACGTTTCCGAATAAGACAGACGCGTCTTGCGCTGCCGAATATTTCATGAAAAAGGGTTGCCAGGCCATCCGGAACATCTGAACCAACAACAGCATGAACACACCCAGCTTATAACAGGCGTTGTAATACCCGGTGATGTCGTCTGCTGTAACGCCTTCTCCATAAATTCTCATGATGTCGGCCACATCCATCCGACTCAGCCAGAATCGGTCCAACACCTCGTTGATGGCGAATCCGAGGCCATTCGGCACATAGGGCAATCCAAACCAAAGCGCTTCACTGGCGATTCTTCCGGACCATTTGCCCGACATCATCGGCCACGTCACAATCCAAACGATGATTCCGGTCACCCCGGATGCGAACGCATTGCTGATTAGCACCGCTTCGATTCCAATTCCAACATTCAGAATGAGGAACAGATTCATCCCTATGTTCAGCGCCACATTCAACGCTTTGAGCGAGGCGTACGTCCACGGGCGTTCCGACAAGCGCAACTCGGCATACGGAACAATACTCGTGGCATCCAGAATCAAAATCATCATCAAATAGAAATAGAGCTGCTCGGCTTGTTCTCCACTGATCTTCAAAAGATCGTATGCCAGCGGCTCAATCGCCCACATCGCAAACAGCAAGACCGCACTCGCGCCCACAAGAATCAGTTGTAGGGTTTTGAAAACGTCCTTTGCCTTTTCACGGTCGGAAGCATATCGGATGTAGGCCGATTCGAGTCCCAGCGTGAAAATCACGTTCAGAAAGACGATGGCACCATAGATGAGCCCGATCACGCCATATTCGCCCGGCGAAAACATGCCGGTGTACAATGGAACCAGCAGATAATTCAGGAAGCGGGCCAGCACGCCAGACAGCCCATATACGAGCGAATCGCTCAACAACTCCCGTAACCGGCTCACATCAACGGTTCCAATGCCTGGATGCCGAGGCGGTAGCTCGATACCCCGAATCCGGAGATGAGTCCGTTACAGGCCCCTGCAGTAACGGAAGTGTGCCGAAACGCCTCACGGGCATGGATGTTCGACAGATGCACTTCCACTTTCGGAATCCGAAGAGCCGATAAGGCATCTCTCAGCGCCACCGATGTGTGAGAAAATCCACCCGGATTAATGATCAATCCATTCAAGGATGCATCTCGGAACGCCGCATGCAATCGGTCAATGATTTCGCCTTCGTGGTTGCTCTGAAAAAACAACAACGAATGTTGCGGAAACGCGGCACGAAGCAAGACTTCGATGTCGGCAAGCGTGGTGGATCCGTAAATCTCGGGTTCCCGCTCTCCAAGCAGGTTCAGATTTGGGCCGTTCACGATCAGAATCGTCATAAGCGGATGTGGGATGCGATAGATGCGGCGATGGCTGCCATATCTTCGGAAGATACGTCAACCGGATTTCCGAATGCCATTTTCTGATGTTCGGTATAGATAGGTACCAGATGGATGTGGGCATGCGGCACTTCCAAGCCTTGTACGATGATTCCGGTACGGATGCAGCCCGTGGCTTGGTCAATTCCTTTGGCCACGTTTTGGGCAAAACTCATCATCCGTTGAAGATCATCTACCGACAAATCGAATAGATAATCGATTTCCTTTTTCGGCACGACGAGGGTGTGACCTTTGCTGATGGGGCGGACATCCAGGAAGGAAAAGAAGTCCGCTGTCTCGGCGATCTTATGACAAGGAATCTCACCGGCTATGATTCGACTGAAGATGGTCATAACATTCAATTTGTCGTTGAATATACGGTGCTTTCCTCCGTATATTAGGGGCCTTGGCGAAAATTCAAGTTCTGAATCGGTAGCTCAGCCGGTAGAGCATCGGCCTTTTAAGCCGTTGGTCGTGGGTTCGAGTCCCACCCGATTCACACAAAGCCCGTCCATATGTATGGATGGGCTTTTTTTATCTATCATACATGCATGAGCCTTCGGAATCGAATCGTTTCACCACGTGGCATATCGATGATCTATCTCGTCATCGGAAGCTTTTGAATTACCTTCTCCGACGACTGGTTGATGGCGATGGTGTCGGATATGGAAACGATGACGTTCTGTGTCCATCAAACGGAACCTACACCTTTCGTAGAAAAAATAGCGTCTAGGTATCGAGGTCGGAACGATGACACTCAAGGGCACGGGCATTGGGTTGAATCCATTCAGGGATATCACACCGTATTTTATAGTACATTACCCGAATAGATCGTCACTATGTCTGAATCCCCCTATATCTTGCTTGTCGATGACAATCCCGATGATGTCGACCTCACCATCCTCGCTCTAAAGCGGAGCGATTTGAATTGTGAGATCGTCGTCGTTCGAGATGGGATAGGAGCGTTGCGCCAACATCCTCTGACGAAATCTCAACCCGTTGTGATTCTCACCAGCTCCCGCGAAGAGCATGATATCGCGGAAAGGTATGCCAATGGTGCGAAGAGTTCCATCCGTAAACCGTTGGATTACAACAATTTCACTGCGGATGTCAAGCACCTCGGTTTGTATTGGATGGTATGGAACGAACGACCTATAGGCTGAAACATGGCATTGAAAATCCTACTGCTTGAAGATTCGGATGATGATGCGACCTTGATCGAACACTTCTTGATTCGTGATTTGGAAGGATGTTCTATCGTTCGAGTGGAAACCATCACAGAATTCATGTCGCAAGTAGGTGGTTCATCATTTGATGCCATCATCAGCGATTATATGTTGAGTGGATTCACAGGGATGGAAGCCATCAAACATCTCATATCCATCGGTAGCGAAATCCCCTTCATTCTCGTTTCCGGAACGGTTGGCGAGGATATCGCTGTGGATGCGCTCAAATCCGGTGTGAATGATTATGTGATGAAAAACAACCTCACCCGTCTGCCAAGCGCTATTCGCCGGGAAGTGATGGCCTCGCAAATTCGTAGGCAGAAGAAATCGGCGGAAAAGATCCTGCAGGGCAACCGAGCGAACCTCATCGCATTGATCGAAAACACATCCGATAGCATCTGGTCGATCAATCGGAACTTGCAGATCACGATTCTGAATCAGGCTTCGCGCGATTTTTTTGGTATGGTGTATGCGATTGACGTGAATCCCGGGGCTTACTTTCCGGATGTACTGCCCGCAAACGTTCATAAAGAATGGGATACCTTCATCAAAACCGCCTTTCTAGGTAGCAAATCCCAGCACGAAATCGAGTTCAAGTTATCGGATGGGAACCATATGGTGATGGACGTGTCTGTGAACCCCATTCTCGATGATGAGCGGAATGTGTCTGGCGTATCCTTTTTCGCCAAAGACATCACCGAGCAAAAACGGGTGAATGATCGCTTGGAGGCATCCCTGAATGAAAAGGAGATTCTGTTGGCCGAGGTGCATCACCGGGTGAAAAACAATCTGGCCATCATTTCCGGCATTTTGATGTTGCAATTGGAGAAGATCGACGATCCTCATTTGAAGGTGGTGTATGCCGAATCCATCAGCAAGATCAAATCGATCGCTCTGATCCACGAGAAATTGTATCAGAATGAATCGTTGGCTGAAATCGAATTCGGAGGCTACATCCGAAGTCTAGGCGAGTACATCGCCTCAACGATGTCGACAGATAAGAAAATCGACCTTATCGTTGATGTGGATGAGGGCATTCTGAATATATTGATCGCCATTCCATGCGGACTCATCCTCAGCGAACTCATCACCAATTCGTATAAACACGCGTTCACGGATCGTGAATCGGGTATCATCCACATTCGTTTTTCTCCTCGTAATTCCGGGTTTATCCTCTCCATTCAAGATGATGGAAACGGAAGTTTGGCACAACAAAACATGAAATCTTCTCATTCCATCGGCATGACGATTGTCGAAGGTTTGGCCTCGCAGATCGGAGCGACCCTCACGTTCGATTATTCCTCTGGCACCAAAGTCACTGTGGAGGTCGCTTGAAGCGGATTCTGATCGTCGAAGACGAATTCATCATCGCGATGCTGCTGGAAAAACAAGTGATCCGCCTCGGGTATGAAGTGGTCGGAAAAGTGACCGATGGAGCCAAAGCCATCGAAATTGTTCGATCCACTCCTGTCGACGTTATCCTCATGGATATTAAAATCCTAGGTGAACTGGATGGCATTCAAACCATGTTGGCGGTGCGCGCCATCTCACCTATCCCCGTCATCTACATAACGGGAAATTCGGATCCAAACACCCGATTGCGCGCTCAAGAAACCGATCCGATCGCTTATTTGGTGAAGCCAGTGGATGCAACGGTACTTTCTGAAGCGCTAAACATCGCCACAGCATGATTGCTACGGTCCGCTCTTTACTGGCCATGATTGTGTTTATCGTGGTTCTGGGGCTGTTTACCCTCCTCGCCATTCCGTTGCTCATCCTTTCCTTCGGGCGATTGCGCGACTTTTTGGTTCAGTATGTGGGAGGTTTTTTGGGATGGGTGGTGCTCGCCACCATCGGCGTGAAATTAGATATCACCGATCTCAGAAAAAATCCGAGTTTACCCAAAGTCTACATCAGCAACCACAGCTCCACGCTCGATATGTTTGTGATTTTGGCACTTGGCTTGAAGAAGACGCGGTTCGTCGCCAAGTATGAGCTGCAGTATAATCCGTTTTTCTTCATCATCGGACGCTTGACCGGGCAGATATTCTTGCAACGCCAAGACCGTGAAAAAGCCATGAAAGCCTTGGACCAAGCATTGATCGACATCCGCGAACAAGGTTTGTCACTTTACATGGCGCCGGAAGGAACCCGGAAGCACGAAGGCGTGATTGGTCCGTTCAAAAAAGGCGCCTTTCATATGGCGTTAAACACCGGATACCCGATATGCCCGATTTTCATCGATGGGGCTTCAGAATTGGCTCACGGCGGATCGTTGGTTAGCAGGGCCGGTGTATTGCGTGTGACGTTGAACGAAGAAATCGACACTTCACGTTACGGGAAAGAAGACGTGGACGCATTGCTGAACGATACCCGTAAATTGTATCTGCAATGGAGTGGATGCTGAGGGATTCGAACCCCCGACCCTCTGCTTGTAAGGCAGATGCTCTGAACCAACTGAGCTAAGCATCCATTTGCTGACGGGCCACAAAGATACGGTGCGCACATCGCCTTATGCAAACAAAATCATCAACATCTCTTCCCGTCCATCTCAATCCAAATCTCTTGATTGTTTTCTCGGTCACCTTGACCGGCATCATGGGCGTATCGAGTGTGACCCCCATCCTTCCAACAATTGCCTATGAGTTCAATATTTCGCCGGAGCAATCGGCGTTGCTCATCACCGTGTTCACATTGCCAGGAGTCTTTCTGACGCCGATTTTTGGCATCCTAGCGGATTGGTATGGTCGGCGGCGGGTATTGGTGCCGGTACTGATGTTATTCGGCATCGCAGGAACCGCCTGCTTCTATGCCCAGGAATTCTCCACCTTGCTCATGTTGAGAACCTTGCAAGGCATCGGTGCGGCGTCACTTGGAGCGATGAATGTGACCATCATCAGCGATCTGTTCCGAGGCAACGAACGCACTACGGCTCTAGGATATAACTCGGCCGTGCTGAGTTTGGGCGCCACATTGTACCCCGCCATCGGTGGTTCTCTTGCTTTGTTCGGATGGAGGTATCCGTTTCTGCTTCCTTTGCTGGCGTTTCCGACAGGTTTATTGGTGCTAATCAAGCTTAAAAGTCCGAAAGCCTATCAGACGGATGACATCCGCGCGTATTTCCGAGGTGTGTTCCGAAGCCTGAAATCGCGCAAGATCCGGATGATGTTCTTGCTAAGCACATCCACCTTTTTGTTACTCTATGGACCGTTGCTCACCTTCCTTCCCTTTTTCATGTCGAGCCGGTTCGGGAGTGATTCGCTTACCATCGGCATTGTGCTGGCCACATCCGCCATCGGAAATCTGATATCTGGGGCTGCTTTAGGGCGACTCGTGAAACGCCATAGCTCGGTAGAGCTAATTCTGATATCGTATCTGATCTATGCGTTCTCATTGGTGCTCATTCCAGTAATGCCAGGCGAATATTGGCTCATCATCCCATCCATTTTATTCGGTGTCGGCATCGGAATCAACAATCCGAACATCCAGACACTCATCGCGAAATCGGTGCGACCCGAGCAGCGCGCCGCCATTCTCTCCATCAACGGCATGGTGCTCCGCTTGGGACAAACAACCGGTCCCATGATCATGGCCCTTCTCTTTGCGTTACTCGGCATGGAAGGCTCCTATGTGGCGATGGCCGTGGTATCGGTGGGTATTTTCGTCTGGCTCCGGAGCATGGTTCGCTGAAGGAACGCCGAAAATCCCGTACCTTTAGGTGTACATCAGACCTTTTTTAACCAAGTTTATTCAACATGATCCTGTTTCTTGCCGATCCAAACGCCCAAGGTGGCGGTTTCGAAAGCCTCTTTTTCCTCGCTGCCATTTTCGTGGTGTTTTATTTCTTCATCATCCGTCCGCAATCCAAGCGTCAGAAAGAGATTCAGAACAAAGTGACCGCCATCAAAAAAGGCGATAAGATCATCACAACAGGCGGCATCATTGGTCATGTGGCGAGCATCGAAGACGCCGAAGTCTTGGTGGAAGTCGACAAAGACGTGAAAATCCGCATCCTCAAATCCGCCATAGGCGACGTCAACCCAGGAAAATGAGTTCCTTCACATTCGATCGGATCGAAGACGCCATCGACGACATCCGTCAGGGCAAAGTCATCATCGTTTGCGATGATGAAGACCGTGAGAATGAAGGAGATTTTCTGATGGCGGCGGAAGCCGTTACGCCCGAAGCCATCAACCTGATGGCCACTTGGGGACGCGGCCTGATCTGCGCCCCCATCTCGCGTCAACGCGCGATCGAATTGAAGCTGGATCGGATGGTGGCCGAGAACACCGAATCGCATGAAACCGCATTCACCGTTTCGGTGGATGTGCGCGATGGCACGAGCACCGGCATATCCGCATCCGACCGATCGAAAACCATCCGAGCCTTGATCGATCCCCAGACCCGTGCGAATGATTTCCGTCGTCCTGGACATATTTTCCCGTTGATTTCGGTGGATGGAGGCGTGCTTCGTCGCGCCGGACATACCGAAGCCTCGATCGACCTCGCTCGCTTGGCCGGGTTCGCTCCTGCCGGTGTGATCTGCGAAATCATGAACGATGACGGATCGATGGCCCGAGTTCCGGATCTGATGATCGTAGCGAAGAAATTCGGCATGAAGATCATCACCATCAAAGATCTGATCGCATGGCGGATGGAGCATGAATCGCTGATCAAAGAAGCGGTGACCGTGGATCTGCCTACCGAATATGGCCACTTCCGCCTCACGGCGTATGAGGAAGTGCTCACCAGCGGCACCCACCTGGCGTTGGTGAAAGGCGACATCAGCGCGGTCGATTCACCTTTGGTGCGCGTGCATTCCCTGTGTGTGACCGGCGATATTTTCGGCTCGAAACGCTGCGATTGCGGCGAGCAGTTGCATACCGCGCTTCGGTTGATCGAAGCCGAAGGCACAGGTGTGTTGCTGTACATGAACCAGGAAGGACGCGGCATCGGCTTGGTCAACAAACTCCGCGCCTACAAATTGCAAGAAGAAGGAATGGATACGGTTGAAGCGAACGAAGCGCTTGGCTTCAAGCCGGATCACCGCGATTATGGGGTCGGCGCGCAGATGCTGCGTCATTTGGGCATCACCAAGATGCGCTTGATGACCAACAACCCGACGAAGCGTGTGGGCTTGACTGGCTACGGACTCGAAATCACGGATCGTGTGCCATTGGAAGTAGGGCACCTACCCGAAAACGACCGCTACATGAAAACCAAGCGCGATAAAATGGGTCACGAACTCGGGTTGCTTGGCATTTTCAAGCATTGACACGACTCCGCATCGCACCAACTCCGAGCGGGTTCTTGCATGAAGGAAATCGGCACAACTTCCGGCTTATATCAACATTGCGCGACGAACTGGGCGCATCCCTACTGCTTCGTATTGACGATTTGGATGCGGAGCGCACACGTCCCGAATACATCCAGCATATTTTCGATGTATTAGCCGAAGAATCCATCCCTTGGGATATTGGTCCGAAAGACGCGACCGACTTCCAAGCCAATTGGAGCCAGCATCATCGGATGGATGACTATCACTTGCTATTGTCCCGATTGCGCGTCGAAGGACATCTTTTTGCCTGCACCTGCAGCCGCAGCGAGTGGAACGGATTCGAGGGAATAGGTTGTCCGCGCGGATGTCATGAGCAAACCATGTCTTTCGACACACCGGATGCCTCTTGGCGCTTGCGGATGGATGCACCTGTCGCCGAACCCGGCCTCACCATCGTGCGACAGCGCAGCGGCATGCCAGCGTATCACATCGCCACATTGAGTGATGATGTGCGGTTCGGCATCACGCATATCGTGCGTGGCGAGGATTTGAGAACATCCTCGGAATTGCAATTGGATATCGCCCGGCGCCTAAATCTTGTGACTTTTTTGGATGCGGAACTTCGTCATCATGAGCTGATTCTGGATGCGGATGGGAAGAAATTATCGAAGACATCTCATTTATCCTCCGAGGGCTAAAGCCCTCGGCTAGATTTTAATCATTCTTAATTCCGAGGGCTAAAGCCCTCGGCTAGATTGCTGAAACCCAGGGCAGGATTTTTATTGAATTCTTATTCTTGCCGAGGGCTTCAGCCCTTGGATAAGAAAATCCAATCATCTTCATCTTGCCGAGGGCTTCAGCCCTCGGATAAGAATAAATCATATCCATTCCTGAGAAGAATCAATGCTAGATTTGGAATGGTGTTGCTTCTGATTTCGGATGTAGCGCGCCACCCGCCTCACATCCCGCTCACTCACTGAGCAAACGAAATAACCATCCTGCCAGATCAGTTTGGATTTGATGAGTTGATCCCGATTGCATCGAAAGGCGCTGCCACCTTTCACTTGCTGCATGATCTCCGAAGCCGATATGGTTGGCGGACACTTGACCAGCATATGCACATGATCCGGCATGCCATTGATTTCAATGACAATGCAATTCTTCTTTCCATATTCATCTCTAAGAATCTCATGCAGATAGGGCTCTGAATCGACATCGATCAGAGGTCTTCTGAACTTAGTCGCAAAGACGAAATGCATATAAATGATATGGATGCTTTGTGGCATTCCACATAGTACACTTAACAAGGTTATTGCGGCAAAACTTTCTTTCCGGAATCTGTGACCTCATTTCAATCCTTTTCACTATGTTGACCAAATGACCATCGACTCCCTCATTTCGTTCAGGAAAGAACTGCATCGGTATCCTGAAGTGTCGGGAAACGAGCATGAAACGGCGAAACGGATTTCCGCTTTTCTGGCCAAAACCTCGCCCGACCTGCTGATTGAATCCCTCGGCACAACTGGTATCGCGGCTGTGTACAAGGGCTCCAAACCCGGAAAACGACTCCTTATCCGATGCGAGCTCGACGCCCTTCCCATCGCCGAAATCAATACATTCTCGCATCGATCGACGCATACCGGCGTGTCGCATATGTGCGGGCACGACGGGCATATGGCCATTTTATGCGGCCTGGCGGATGAATTGGGTCGGAAGCGGCCCGAATCCGGTTCCGTGGTTCTACTGTTCCAACCCGCAGAGGAAAATGGTCATGGCGCGAGAGACATATTGAACGATCCTCGATTTAATGATATCAAACCGGACTGGGTGGTGGCGTTGCATAATATTCCGGGTGTTGAAATGGGTCAGGTGATTGTGAAAACCGGCACCTTCACACCCGCGGTGAACAGCATCCTCATCAAATTGACTGGAAAAACCGCGCATGCGGGTGAGCCGCACAATGGTGTGAATCCGGCATTGGCCATGGCCGACATCCTCCAAGAACTCATGACGTGGCCTGTTCCGGATATTTCGGACCCTAATTTTTGCCTCGTTACCCCGGTTTATGCGCACTTAGGTGAAAAAGCATATGGTGTTTCGGCAGGTGAAGGCGAGGTGCATATCACCATCCGAAGCCTCACCAATGACGGAATGCGGGCCTTGGAAGCGAAAGCCGAGGAAACCGTTCGACAGATCGCAAAAAAGCATAAGCTGGACGTGGATATCTCCTGGACCGAATCCTTCTTCGCGAACATCAATGATCAAAAAATGGTGCAGTGGATCGCCCAGGCCGCGGTGACCGAAGAATTGGACTTGAACACAAAACCCACACCATTTGGCTTCGGAGAAGATTTCGGACTGTTCACGGATCGATATCCCGGCGCCATGTTCGGACTCGGGGCCGGCACGAACACCCCAGCCCTGCACAATCCGGATTACGACTTTCCCGATGACCTCATTTCCATCGGCATCCGTGTCTTCTCTCGCCTCATCCGAACGGTGCAGCATGACTGATTCCTGTGTCATAGAACTGCATCACGACGCACTGCGGACGAACATCGACTTTCTGAAAACGCATCTTGGTCCGGATGTGATCCTGTCTTCGGTAGTGAAAGGAAACGCCTATGGCCACGGTATCCGCGAATTCACCGGCATGGCGTTCGATTGCGGCGTTGCGCATTTCAGCGTGTTCAGCGCGGATGAAGCCTTGAATGTGCGGGATGTGACCGGAAACGACGCCACCATCCTCATCATGGGGGATGTGGAAGGCGATTCGTTGGCCTGGGCGATCGAACATGGCATCGAGTTCTATGTGTTCGACACGAACCGCCTTGAAGCCGCCATCCGCATCGCCAAAAAAACTGGTGTTCCGGCCCGCATCCACCTGGAAGTCGAAACTGGCATGAATCGGACTGGATTTCCGGAATCGGATCTTCCTCGGATATTGAAATTGATTCAGGTTGAGGCTCGACACATCGAGTTCCGAGGCTTATGCACGCATTATGCCGGAGCGGAAACCATCTCAAACCACGAACGCGTGCGCTCACAGATCGTACGGTTTAAGGAGATGTCACAACGAGTGGAGGATTTCGGGCTGAAGCCGGCTTTGCATCATTCCGCCTGTTCAGCCGCATCGGTGATGTTTCCTGAAACGCATATGGACATGGTGCGGATCGGGATCATGCAATACGGATTGTGGTCGAGTCCGGAAACCTTTGCGAATCATGCCAACCGTCATCAGTACACGATCGATCCATTGCGCCGCGTGATCGCCTGGAAAAGCCGAATCTTGAACATCAAACAGGTGCAAGGTGGCGAATATATCGGATATGGGGATCGGTTCATTTCGCAACATCCTATGAGGCTGGCTGTGATTCCAGTCGGTTATTCGCACGGTTACAGCCGGGTTCTAAGCAACCAAGGACGAGTCCTGATCCGCGAAACCCATTGCCCGGTTGTTGGCACGGTGAACATGAACATGTTTGTGGTGGATGTGTCCGATGTGCCGGATGCGGACAAAGGCGATGAGGTCGTGCTGATCGGCACCCAAGGCTCGCAATCGGTGTCGATCGCCTCGTTCAGCGAATTCAGCAATCAGTTGAATTACGAGCTTCTAACCCGCTTGCCCCACAACATCCGCCGCGTGGTCGTCTGACCGCATCCTTTCCCATCCGATCATGGCTGTTTTCATGGTGCTGCCATAATAGTAGTTGCCGATGTTCCCTTCACGACGAATCACACGATGACACGGGATGAGATACGCGATCGGATTATCTCCTACCGCCGAACCAACGGCCCGATTCGCTTTGGGATGCCCTATTTGCTCGGCGATTCCGCCATAGGTCGTGAGGTGTCCGGCCGGAATGGTTAACAAGGCCTCCCATACTTTGATCTGAAACGGAGTTCCTTTCAACATCACCTTCATCGGCTTGCCTGAGTCCTCATTCCCGAATATCCGATCGACCATGGGTTTCGTGGCGTCAGCATGCTCTCGGACGTCGGCAGATGGCCACATGTTTTTGAGCCGGGCGATGGCCGCATCCGCATCCCCCAGCACAAAACTCAAGTGGCAAATCCCCCGATCTGTGATGGCGATGAGGCAATCACCGAACGGTGTGGGATGAATGCCGTATCGGATGGTCAGGTTGCGCCCCATCGTAGCGAATTGACCCGGTGTCATCGCTTCGATTTTCACAAAATGATCGTACGCACGGGATGGAGACGACAACCCGACGTGATCGGAGGCGTTCGAAATGGACGAATGCGAAATTAGTGCCGATTTCAAGGATTCGACCGTGAGATACTGAAGAAAGGTTTTCGGGGTGATCCCGGCCCATCCGGTGAACACCTTATGGAAGTGGGTCGGACTCATATGCACATGTGCGGCGATATCATCCAATGAAGGCTGATTGGGCACATTTGCAGCGATGTAGGCGATCGCGGCTTCGACCGTCGAATAGGCGTTGGATTCAGTCATTTTGGAATCTACGAGAGGGCATCGGGCACAACAACCCGATTCTTCCGATATTATACCCAAGTCGTTGTAAACAAATTGTCGTTTTCGTTGTTCTAGATATATGATCGTTCCAGCTATACCCAAAGATGAGGCCGACCGCCTCAGCGCACTCTATTCCTATGGCATTTTGGATACGGAGGCGGAATCCGATTTCGACGAACTCGTCAAATTGGCCTCTTACATCACAGATACTCCGATTTCGTTGATCACCTTGATCGACAAAGACCGGCAATGGTACAAATCCAAACTCGGAATTGATGGGAAGGAGACCGCTCGTGAAGTCGCCTTTTGCGCCTATGCGATCCATCAGAATTCGTTGATGGTGGTACCCGATGCCACAAAAGATGATCGATTCGTGGGCAATCCCTTTGTGACCGGTACACCCGACATCCGCTTCTACGCCGGCATGCCCTTGACCACGCCAACCGGGTTCAAACTCGGAACCCTGTGCGTGATCGACGACAAACCCCGCACTTTGACCCCAGATCAAGTTTCGGCCTTGGAAATTTTGGGCAAGCATGTGATGAAACTCATGGAATTACGACGCCGCAACGAGGAAATGAAACGCCTCGGCGAGTTGCATAAGAGATTGCTGTCGATCATTGGTCACGACCTGCGAAGTCCGATCAACAACATCCGAAGCCTGATTGAATTGGCCACCGAACATGATCTGTCTATTGAAGAACTGAACAGCATGTTACCTGGACTCAAGAAATCGGTCGATTCGACCTCCCTACTGTTAAACAACTTGTTGGAATGGGCCAGCTCGCAATTGCATACTCGGACGATTTTCAAGAAGCCGCTTCCCTTGATGAAAATCGCACACAGCCTGATTGAGAGCAATCAGTTGCTTTTCCAACGAAAATCCAACCACGTGATCAACTCCATCCAGGTTGACCATATCGCAATGGGGGATCGGAATATGACCGATTTCATCCTCCGAAACCTGTTGATGAATGCGAACAAGTTCACCGAAAACGGAACCATCACCCTCAGTTCCAGCATCGTCGGAGACACCATCATTTTGACCGTTTCGGATACCGGTTCGGGCATAGAACCGGCAATTCTCCAGCATGTTTTCGATTGGGAAGTGAAAACCAGCACCACTGGTTCGCAAGGCGAAAAAGGCAGCGGCTTAGGCTTGCCCATGTCGTTTGAATTCGCCCAATCCCAGGGTGGCACTTTAACCGTTGAGTCGACATTCGGATCCGGCTCCCTATTCTCTTTAATCTTACCGATCGCATGATCCCTGCACCCATACCTTCGAACGACCTCGATCGCATCAACGCCTTGAACGAATACGACATCATGGATTCCGAACCAGAATCCGATTACGATTCCATTGTGGATCTGGCATCCAAGATTTGCGAAGCTCCGATTTCATTGGTCACGCTGGTCAATGAAGACCGGCAATGGTATAAGGCCAAAACCGGAATCGATGGGCATGAAACCCCTCGTGAGGAAGCGTTTTGCGCATACACCATTTTGGATAACGAGCTCTTTGAGGTGGAAGACACGTTTTTTGATGAACGGTTCCTTCAGCATCCTGGAGTTGACGGTGACCCGTTTATTCGTTTTTATGCCGGCATGCCGTTGCGATCCCCATCCGGATACAATCTGGGATCCTTATGTGTGATTGACCGCGTGCCACGCAAACTCACCGAATTTCAAAAAAACGCGCTCCGAACACTCAGTCAGCATGTGATCAAGCTGTTTGAGTTGCGTCGAAAGAATCGGGAGCTGAAACTGCTGCAGGTTACGCAAAGCCGAATGATGTCGATCATCGGGCATGATCTCCGTAGTCCGATCGCCTCCATCAACGCATTGTTTGAAATTCTGGATGAGTATGACATGTCGATGGAGGAATTGAAGAAGCTCCTACCGGACATTCGGAAAAGCGCGGAATCGACTGGTGAATTGGTCATCAATCTGTTGGATTGGGCTCAGTCTCAGATGGCCGGACTCAAAATCAACAAATCATCCCTCCCGATCCGATACATCGTGCAATCGGTGATTGATGACAATGAACGGATATTCACTCGCAAATCGAATACGATAGTGAACCAGGTGACTGATGATCTTCATGTGATTGGCGATCGCCGGATGATCGAATTCATCTTCCGGAATCTGATCCTGAATGCGAATAAGTTCACATCCGACGGAACCATCACCATCCGTTATGAGAATGGAACCTTTTCGATTACCGATACGGGAATTGGTATTCCGGAATCCCGCATGAAGGACTTGTTTTCTTGGGACCATCGAATGAGCACTCCCGGCACAAATGATGAAAAAGGATCCGGATTGGGATTGCCGATGTGCCATGAATTCGTGAACGCCCATGGCGGACGCATCTGGGTGGAATCCGCAGTAGGGGCCGGAACCACGATCCGTTTCACCTTGTCATGATCCTGGCGATCCTCGTTCCTCTTATGCTTGCCTCTCCACCATTGCAGACGCTGCTCGATTCGCTTCCTTCTGCTATCAATGTGAGCATCCGCATCGAAAAAATCGATGGCACGGTGCTGTTCGCCCATCGCGACGACGCCATCACACCATCCGCCAGCGTCATCAAGATTCCGATTCTGGCGGTGATGTTGGAAGAAGCCCGAGCGGGGCGATTTCAGATGGATGGTATCGGCCTTGTGAAGAAAGACGACATGGTGGGCGGAACCGGGATCCTTCAATCGCATCCATCCGACACATCGCTCACCTGGCGGAGATTGGCGGAACTGATGATATCCGTGAGCGACAATTCAGCCACGAACGCGATCATACGGGAGCTTGGAATGGACACCATCAACCGTTATCTGTCGGATTGGGCCCTTGAACACACCCGATTGCGGCGCGAGATGATGGATTTCGAATCGCAGCGCCAAGGTCGTGAAAACACAACGACTCCCGCGGAGATGAATGCGGTGCTGAAGCGCTTCGCAACGGATTCCGAGTTCATACGGATCCTGCTGTTGTGCGAGGATGACACCACCTTGCCAGCTGGATTCCCGGACGGAACCCGCTTCGCTCACAAGACCGGCACGTTGACCATCGTGCGAGGTGATGCGGGGATCCTGCTGGGTGAATCCCCGCTTGTGGTATCTGTCTTTGTGAGCGGGTTCGAGACCTTGGCTCAGGCCGAAGCGATCTTAGAGCAGATCGGCCACCGAATACACCACGACTTGCTGTGAGGTGTCCGGCATCCGCTGGATGCCATAGAGAGTGTTGTTCCGAACAAGGAAAAAGGTGACTGCCCGAGCCATATCAAATGATTTGAGGAGATTTCCTTGCTTATCGAGAATGAGCCATTTGTCGGTATCCGGATTCTCCACATCGCCTAGATTCAGGAAGATCTTGCCATCCACATCCACATGGAAATTATCGAACGCCGGCTTGGTGGTATACAGGTCCTCAAGGATTTGTGAATGGGTTTCTGGTGGATAATTGGTCAAAGAAACCTCACTTTTGTCTGCTTGGCGATAACCCACATCCACCCGCACGGTTCCAAGAGAATTGCCATCGATATCGAACTTTTTGATCCGCACACTATCGCTCCACGCATAATGAAACACATCATCTGGCGTGAGTCGGTAATGACTTCGACGACGGAAAGGCGTAGGGGCGAAGATGGTCATGCCACTCATCGAGATGATCTTGGATTCAGGCACTTTCAGCGGCATCATCTTCGGATTATAAACCGATCCATCACGATTCAACAGCGCAATGAAGCCTTCCTGCGATCCATCGGGCAATCGGTCGAATCCCTCGATCACATAGTGGTTCGACGACATTAGAACGCCTCTTGGGATGCGTCCTTCAGGTAGGCGGATGTCCATGGAATGGACCAGTTCCAACTGATTTCCCGCATTCAATGTCATACTGGTGAGGCGGGCGAGATTCACATCAAACACATAAAACGTGTCTCTGGCCACAAACGCATTGGTCATGCTGCGAAATTCACCCGGGCCCTCTCCGGCTCGACCAAATGTTCCACCGGGCTTTCCATCGGGCGTAAAATGGACCACATGATTCTGCTTCCGATCCACAAGGAACAGGTTTCCTTTCGAATCGGCAGTGAGGCTTCCCATCTGATCGCTGAACAGGACATCATCCGATTCGGTGATGGTGGTCACCAATGTCGGCTGGATGGCTACCTCAGAGTAGGTTTCGAGGTACTCAGTCAGGGAATTCGACCCGCGGCTGCACGAGACGACAAGTAGAAGCAATAGGAGTTTTTTCATGATGTAGACTTAGGTGGTTGCCTGAATATACGCCTCCAAACTCAACATCACGCATTTTAAGCGGGTGGGATATTACTAACTTTACTATATCCTGATCTTACATCCAGGGGATTTGAACAATCAACAGAAACAACCTCCAACACATGCCAAAACCATTTCTTTACCTCATTCCCGCTCTCATCCTTGTCGTATCCTGCACCTCATCGCAAGACTGTCGTGATTGTGCCGATGACGTGTTTGTGGGTCAAGTCATCGTGAACATGGCGGAGGCGAAAATACTGAATATGTTCGTTTTACCTATTGAGCAACACGAAATGTACAGCCCCATGCATCCAAGACGAGACCAGTATGGTCGCTATATCCTTGTAAACCGGCGGAGTTGGGACATTTATCTACTTGAAGCAGATGGTAGTCTGATTCACAAAACCGGAGGACTCGGAAAAGGACCTGGTGAGTTCACGGCTATCAACCATGTTGAACTTACCGACGACAACCAGTTATATCTCTTGGATCTGACCCAAGACAGGATTACCCATTTTAGTGTGACGCTAGATGGAATGGAACTCATCGAGATCATACCTGTCGACGGCCGCTCAACAGAGGGTCGATATCGAAGCATCCATTCTATTCATAATACCTTCTGGGGACTTTTAGCAACTCCCAGATTCAACCGAACCTTCAAGTTATTGGAATTGGATAGCCTTCTGAATCCCGTCCGGGAACATATCGAAATACCTTCTCATTTCCCCGATATCCATTTTTCACAATCTTTATTCACCAATGGTGCCTGGTTTTCAGACAGTCGTTCGTTCCAGTATATATTCTTCGATTCGTTGGTGGTGTACACCTATGATGTAAGCACTCAGCTGAAAGACCGTCATGTGCTAAGCAAACCCCACAAAAGGCGTATAGCTACTCCCTTGAATCAGAATTTCATGGCGGCCAAATTCGGTCCAAGTGATACCGAAGGTCTTGAACTGCCTCAAATAAGCCAAGCTCTTCATTCCAATCACCGGCTGCTTGCCGATATCTTGTATTACGGAGGAGATCATACCTATCTATTATGGCACGATCTCGCTACAAAGGAAACGCGCTATATAAAAGCGCCACCCGATTTCCATATTCAAGCTTTTGTTGGCAATGACATCATCGGAATGAAAGTCATACCGAAACAAGAGAATGAAATTGTCATCCTCCAACTTGAGGATTGGGAGTGAGGAACGCCTCCCAACTCAACATCACGCATTTCAAACGGGTAGGGTAATTTCGGATGTCGGCTAACGCCATGAAATCCTCATCATCGGTTTCGGGCATGGGTTTGGATGCGTCCGTCAGCTCCTTCATCATTTTCATCATTTCATCCGCTTCATCCATTGAAGCGCCTTTCAGTTTGGAACACAGGATCGATGCCGATGCTTTGTGCATCATGCATCCCTTGATCTCATACCCGATCTGTGTGATGATGCCGTTTTCGACGATCCATCCGAGCTTGATGTCGTCTCCGCAACTGTGGTTGCGATGCTCGGCCACATGTGTGGCCCCTTCCGGGATCCCGACGCCGACCGGATGTTTATAATGATGGATGAGGGTCTCGGTCCTCAGACCTTGACCTCTGATATCGGCTCGGGCGGCATGAACTTTTTCGAGAAGACGAGCAAGATCACCACGGATGTGGAAATGGCCATATCCGCCACATTGAAAATGAACGGAAACACCGGGACATCCCCGATTTCGAGCGTGAAGTGGATGAAATCGGTGACATGCCCTTCAAGGATGCCACCATATCCACCGGCTGTCGCCAGCCAGAAGCGGTCAATCAGGTTGCCGATGGCGCCACCTAAGATCAATCCCATCAGCAGGACATATCCTTGTGTGGAGGTGGACAGGTTGCGGATCACATAGATGCCGATTCCGATCGTGGCTGCCAGTGCAAGCAGACTCACGATACGGGTATCGAGGAAATCGATACCCATAGCCATGCCAGGATTGTGGATGTAATGGAACGCCAGCCAGCCTTCGATGATGTCGCGATATTGCCACACCTCGTTCGAGCGGATCCATGCCTTGGTAATCTGATCGAGCAGAATCACGACCGCAGCCGCACCGCCCAACAACGCGAATTTCCGGCCCATTAGCGACGCTTCAGCTTGGCTTCGATGCTGATCTGCGTGTGAGGAACGGCTTCGAGACGACCTTTCGAGATCTTCGCGCCCGTCACCTTGCATACGCCATAGGTCTTGTTGTCGACCCGCACGAGCGCGTCATCCAAATACTTCAAGAACTTTTTGGTTCGATTGAACAGCATATAGGTTTTTTCGCGCTCTTGGGCGTCGGACCCTGCGTCCGCCATATGGAAGGAATACGCGGATTCATCCGATGCATTCTCCGTGCTGTCGCGAAGTGATTGTTGCAGCAGTTGCAAATCACGTTCGGCTTCTTCCTGTTTCTTGACGATGATGCCGCGGAAATAGTCCAACTCCTCATCGTTGTATGGAGAGATTCGTGCGGTTTGTTCTTTGTTCGCTTCCATGATCCGTCAGTTCAAGAGTGTATACGTGTGATTGAAATGGTGCAGGGTTGATCGCCCAAGTCCCAATCTTTTTTAAAATCGCAATGTGTTGGCAAACCGATTGTCAGCGTCTCGGCCAACGTTTCACTGCAGATGTAGTCTTGTTGTGCCACTACAGCCGCGTTGACGCTATCCGCCCCCGTAAAATAAACAGATATTCGGTCTGTTACCTCAAAATCCGCTTCCTTCCTCATATTCTGTATGCGGTTGACCACTTCACGGGCGAGTCCCTCTTCAACGAGTGTGGCGGTCATTGTGGTATCCAATGCCACGGTGATTCCTTCCTCGGTTTCCACTTGCCAACCGCTCAATCCGGTGCGCATCACCACCATGTCGTCGGAATCGAGCATGATGAGCGAGCCATCGTCCAAGGTAAGTGTCAATTTCCCATCGGTTTCGAAGGCTTGGATTTGAGCGTTGCTTAATTCCCCGATCATCGCGGCGATCGTCTTCATATGTTTTCCGGCTTTCTTGCCCAATACCGGGAAGTTCGGTTTCGCATGCTTGTGCACGATACCCGAATCGTCTTTCACGAATTCGATGGCTTTGACGTTCACTTCGTCGAGAATGATGTCTTTCACCGATTCCACCGCTTTGCGGTCGTCCGCTTTCTGCAACGGAATGATAATCCGCGACAATGGCTGGCGCACGTTCAGGTTCACCTTGTTGCGGATGCGGAGCACGACGGATGTGATCCGGCGCGCCATCTCCATCCGATACTCAAGTCCTTTGCTGATCGACGTTTCTTCCACAGCCGGATAAAAGGACAGATGCACCGAGGCTTCCTCCCCTCCCACCACATTGGTCAACCGCTGGAACAGCCACTCGGCCAAGAACGGCGCTACCGGACTCATCAGCTTGCTCACCGTCAACAAGCATTCATACAAGGTCTGATAGGCGGCCGTCTTATCGACGGATGAGCCCTCTTTCCAGAATCGGCGACGGTTACGGCGGACATACCAGTTGCTCAATTCTTCCACGAAGGCTTCGATTTCGCGGCAGGCTTTGGTTACCTCGTAATCGTCCATGAACGCATCCACGCGTTTCACCGTGGTGTTCAAGCGCGACAGAATCCAGCGATCCATCTCGGTGCGATCGGTGTTCGCCACTCGAGCTGTCGCATACCTGAACTTGTCGATGTTCGCATACATCGCGAAAAAAGAATAGGTGTTCACGATGGTGCTGAAAAACCGTCGCTGCGTGTCTTTCAGACTGTCTTCGTTGAACTTCAGGTTTTCCCAAGGGGCTGAATTGCTCATCATGTACCATCGAGCCGAATCGGCGCCATGGTCGTGAATGATGGTGAACGGATCGACGGTATTCCCTTTCGACTTCGACATCTTCTCGCCTTTCGCGTCGAGCACGAGTCCGTTCGATACCACATTTTTATACGCCATGTCGTCGAACAACATGGTTCCGAGCGCATGCAAGGTATAGAACCAACCACGGGTCTGGTCTACGCCTTCTGCGATGAAATCGGCCGGGAATGCCGACTTGAAAATCTCTTTGTTCTCGAACGGATAATGCCATTGCGCGAACGGCATCGCTCCCGAATCGAACCACACATCCAGCAGATCCGGGATGCGCCGCATGGTTCCCCCATCCGCCGCTTTCCAGGTGATCTCGTCGATGAACGGGCGATGCAGATCGAGTTCTTTGTTTTTCGGGATGCCGGCCAGCTTGCGAAGTTCATCCACCGAGCCGATGCAGACCATGTCGGATGGGTTCGCATCGTTCACCCAGATCGGAATCGGTGTTCCCCAGTAGCGTTGGCGCGAAATCGCCCAATCCACATTGTTTTCGAGCCAGGTTCCGAAGCGTCCGGTTCCCGTGCTGGCTGGCTTCCAATTGATGGATTTGTTCAGCTTCACCATTTTGTCGCGAACGGCCGTGGTTTTGATAAACCACGATTCCACCGGATAGCTCATCAATGGTGTGCCCTTGCGCCAATCATGCGGATAATTGTGCATGAAGGTGATGTGCTTATACAGAATGCCGCGGTCTTTGAGGGTGCGGATGATGTCTTTGTCGGCATCTTTGAACCATTTGCCACCGATGAGATCGAGCCCGTCTTCGAAGGTGCCGTCGCGCGTCACGGGGTTGAACATCGGCACATTTTCCCTCTGACCCACTTCGAAATCATCTGCTCCGAACGCCGGTGCGACATGCACGATGCCGGTTCCGTCTTCGATGGTCACGAATCCAGCGGAAACCACGCGCCAAGCTTGATCCGGAGTCGCCGAGTCCTTGGCATAATCAAAAATCGGCTCATAGGTTTTCCCGACGAGCTCGCTTCCTTTCACGGTTTTCAGAATGTCATAACCGCCTTCGATCACCTTCGAAACCAATGCTTCCGCCAGGATGAAATGCTTCGTTTCTTCGCCATGCATACGGATCAACACATAATTGATGTCCGGATGAACGGCGAGAAGCATGTTGGATGGAAGCGTCCATGGCGTGGTCGTCCAGGCCAGAAAGTAGGTGTCGGGCGCTTCGCTCAGACGGAAGGTGATGTAGACGGATGGGTCCTGCACTTCCTTGTATCCCAGGCTCACCTCATGCGAGCTCAGAACCGTCCCGCTACCCGGCGAATACCACTGAATCTTGTATCCTTTGTAAAGAAGGCCCTTTTCATATAGGGTGCTCAAGGCCCACCAGCACGATTCGATGTAATTGTTCTCGAACGTGATGTAGGGTTCCGACAAATCCACCCAGTACCCCATCCTCGTGGTCAGATTATCCCACAAATCTTTGTATTTGAGTACGGAAGCGCGGCATTTCGCGTTGTATTCTTTCACGCCGTAGGCTTCCACATCGGCCCGGCCTTTGAGTCCGAGTTCCTTTTCCACTTCGATTTCAACCGGTAAACCGTGCGTATCCCATCCGGCTTTGCGAACGACTTTGAATCCTTTCAGTGTTTTGTATCGGCAGAACAGATCTTTGACGGTACGGGCCATCACATGGTGGATGCCGGGTTTGCCATTGGCTGTCGGCGGGCCCTCGTAGAACGTAAAAGGAATCCCGTCTTCGCGAGTTTCGAGGCTTTGCTCGAAGATCCGGTTATCTTTCCACCACGATAAGATCTCAAGCTCGAGCTTGGAATAATCGATCTGCTTAACTTCTTTGAAGCGTTTTTCCATACAATAGCTGAATCCCCAACGGGCATGAATAAAGACCTCAAATATACAATGTTTTCGCGGACTGCCGGACTGCTAAGCTTCCTCCTCCTGCTGTCGGCTTGTGCCAACGCGGATAAAGAAATCACGGAAATCATGGGGATGGAAGCCGATTTCCGCGCCCTCATCGAGCAAAAAGGATTGAGTGATGAGGTGCGTCCGCATGCCACCGAGATCGTGACTGTGTTGACCGCATTTGCCGAGCGTTGGCCCGATCATCCGAATTCGCCTGAATATTTGCATAACGCCGCAGCTGTGGCGGCCGACTTCCTTACTGATTATTCTAGGGCCGCCGATCTGTTCGAAAACGTGGCCAACCGCTATCCTGAACATGAACTGGCCGAACGATGCCGTTTTTTGCAAGCCTTCACTTTGGCGGAGTTCGTGAAAGATGCCGCCGCGGCAAAGCAGGCCTATTCCGTCTTTTTGAATGACTATCCGAACAGTGAGATGGCTGAATCCGCCCGCTATGAAATGGAAAATTTATGAGCATCCGCTCCATCCTGTTTGTTTGTCTTGGCAACATCTGCCGCTCCCCGACCGCCGAAGGCATTTTCCAACACTTGGTAAAGGAGGCCGGCCGTGAAAAAGACATCCATATCGATTCGGCCGGAACCGGCGCTTGGCATGTGGGAAATCCAGCGAACAGCAAGAGTCAGGCTACCGCGAACGAGAATGGCGTTCACCTGCATTCGAAAGCCAGGTTGTTCACGGCTTCTGATTTCCACGATTTCGATCTGATTTTGGCGATGGACCGCTCCAATTTGGATGACATTCTGGCGATGGATCCATCCGGCACCCATCATCACAAAGTGAAACTGTTCCGGGAGTTCGACCCGACTCCGGAAGACGGCCAGGTCCCTGATCCCTACTTTGGCGGCATGGACGGATTCAAGCAGGTCTACCAGATCTGCCACCGCACCAGCGCCGCAATTCTGAAATCCTTATGAGACGACTTTCGATTCTATCCCTCGTTCTGATCACCGGCATCGCCTGCCAAAGCACGAAACCGCCACCGAAGGTTGTGGCCCCGATCGTGCCACAGTTCACGCAGGCGGAATTGGATCAAGCCAACACCTATTTCATGGAAGGTGTGGTTGCGTTCGAATTGCAGGAGTATGAAGAAGCCCTCGACCTGCTGATGATGGCGTATTTACGGCTTCCTGAGCATGGCGGCGTCAATTTCGCGCTGGCGGATGCCTATCTCGCCAATGCGGATCCGGTGAGCGCCTCGTTCTACGCGCGCGAAGCGATCAAAGCGGATCCGAAGAACCGCTTCTATCATATGAAATTAGCGGAAATTCATTTGCGAGGCGGACATCATTCCGCATCCATCGAAGCCCTCACCAATGCCTTGGCTTCGTTTCCGGCCGACCTCGAGTTCATGTATTTGCTGGCCAGCACGTATACCGATCAGGGTGATTTCCGCAGATCGAATCAATTGTACGACCGCATCCTCAAACAGGACCCATCCGAACTATCGGTCTACTATCAGAAATTCCGCAATTACACCGGCTTGAACGAGCCAGATTCAGCCGCTGTGCAGATGGAAGCCATTCGCAAACGGGATCCATCCAATCTGCTTGCTGCGCAGACCTTGGCGCAACTATACCTCACGATAGATCAGCCGAAAAAGGCAAAGGGTGTGTATCAGGATGTATTGTCTCGTTACCCGGAGAAAATCGAGCTGAAAATCGGTCTGACCGACATCCACATCGCGCTGGACGAATGGGAAGATGCCGGAAACGTGATGACCTCCGTCATGGAAAGTCCGACCGTAGGTGTGGAAACGAAGATCGAACTGATGCGCTACCTGCTCGGAAAGTTGGATGAGGATGTGGCCAATGAATCGATGAAAGCGATGGTGACCCGACTCATGGAACAATTCAGCACCACGGAGTCTGCCAATGCCACGGCTCAAGCCCTCGCCGCCGATTATTACAGCCTCATCGAAGACAATGATAACGCCCTCATCAAAATCGAAGCGACATTGGCTCTGGAACCGGAGAATGCCAACGCCTGGCGTCAGCGCATGCAATTGTTGTACATGGCGAACCGCTGGGATGAGGTCATCGCTTTGGCGGATGACGCCGAAACCTATGCCCCGGAAGATGCCTTCATCCGGTTTTTTGTGGGCATCTCGTATTTCATGAAGCAGGACAATACCAATGCCTCTACCTGGTTGATCCGCGCCACCAAGGTGCCGAGCCGTCCTCCCTTCAAATCGATTGTATTGGGAACACTTGGCGACGTCACCTATCAGCTCGACAATTGGGAACAAGCAAAGCAACATTATGATGCCGCGTTGAAGCAGAATCCGGAAAACGAAACCGTCCTTAACAACTACGCCTACTATATGAGCTTGAAAGGCGAAGAGTTGGAAAAAGCGAAAAAAATGTCGGAATTATCCCTTCGCATCGCCCCAAAAAACCCTTCGTTTTTAGACACGTTGGGATGGATCTATTACTTGATGGGGGATTATGAAAACGCCCTGATCTACATCTCCTCCTCCTTGGAAAACGGCTCACAAAGCGCAGAAGTGATGGAACATAAAGGGGATGTGTTGGCGAAATTGGGCCGTTATGAGGAAGCCATCCGGTTCTGGAACCAATCCCTCGAAACCGATCCGAAACGTCAGTATCTGCTTGAGCGGATTGAAGAGGTGACTCCTTGATTCGTTGGCTCCCATTGATTTTGCTCGTGTTGGCGTCTTGCGCGCCAAAACCCATCCTGTTAAAAGAAGGCACATTCGACCTATCGAAACGCGATGGCAAAGAGGTGATGGGAGAATTGTTTGAAGCGGGATCCATCGCAACATCCGTCAGTGGCACGGCGCGTGTACAGGCCACATCACCCGGACTCACGGAACGCGGCATCATGGATTTCGCCAGTACTCGGAAGATGTCGTACGCCTCTATCCGCAATGGAATCGGCATCGAAGGATACCGATTGTTGATTGATGGAGATTCCATCACCGTGTACAACCGGATCGACAAGTATGCGGAACGCGTGGCATTGGAAGACGCGATTTTACCGATGTCGTTGTTGGACATTCTGAATCCGGATTTGTTGGCGAAGCGCGTTTCCAAGCTCTATGAGAATCCCACCTACTGGTATTTTCTGTTCACGGATGGCTCGGCGGCGATCATCGGTCGAAGCGACGGCCACATCAAGCGATTGGATGCGTCGTTTGCTACGATTTTATATGAGGATGTGACCCGCGTCGACAGCATTCCGATGGCCAGACGCATTCAACTGTTGAGTAACGACCAAAAAACCAATATTTTCTTGAACATACAGGCTGTACGAATGAATCCGGAATCGCTGGAATTCGACCTTCGAATGCCGGCCGGAACACGCATAGAACGCCCATGACACTTCGTCATTTTTTCCTCCCTCTGATTCTGCTGTTTTTCTCGGCCACGATCGTTACCGCCCAAGATTTCGAACAGATGCGGGCCGTTGTGAAGCAGCGCCAAGCCGAAGCCCGGATCGAAATCGATCAGCTGATGTCGCAAATCGACCGCTTTCAACAACAAATCCTTGAAGTAGGTACCCGCTACGACCAACAGTTCCGGCAATATCAAAACACGCAGCGTGAATTGGCTTTACGGGATGAAGTCTTGCGGAAGCTGACCGCCGAACAGCGCGCCATACAAAACGACATCACATTGACGGAAGCGGAAGTGCGCCGGCGTCAGCGGGAATTGGATCAACTGATCGCATCATATAAAAAGAACATCACTTATGTCTACAAACATGGGCGGATTCCGGAATTGGCCATGATTTTAAGCGCCGGAAGCCTGGATCAGATGATGGCGCGGGCGTATTACCTGAGGCGATTTGAAGAACACAGGCAGAAGCAAGCCACGGAAATCCGCGTCGCACAGGGCGAGTTGGAGATCCGGAAAGAAGAATTGATTGTCTCACGCCAAGAGAACCAACGCAGTGTGAACGAAAGCACGCGCGAGCGGCAGTTGATGGAAACGCGTCGGCAAGACCAGAACCGCACCATCCAAACTTTGCAGCGCGACCGCAGAAGCACCCAACAGAAATTGGATGAGACCAAGCGCCAAGTTCAAAACCTGAATAAGATTTTGGAAGAGGCGATCGCCGAGGAAGAACGCATTCAACGCGCGGAAGCGGCACGGATCGCCGAACTTGAAGCCGAACGCTTGCGTCGATTGGCCGAAGCGCGCCAGATCACTGATGCCGCACGTCGTGAAGCCGAAGTCGAACGCTATTCCACACCGATTACCGCACCAAGCTCGGCTCCATCGGCAGAATCGATGGCCAGTTTGGAATCATCATTTGGCTCGCTAAAAGGAAAGCTGCAGTGGCCGGTACGTCGCGGTGTGATCTCCATCCCATTCGGTGATATCGTCGATCCAGTGTACAGAACCCGCGTTCCGAATGAAGGGGTGGAAATGACCACCGGAAGCCGCGAACCGGTGTATGCGGTCCACGACGGATTCATCAGCGCAGGCGGACAACTTGTCGCGCCCAAATACGGCACCCTACTCATTCTCTACCATGGTGATTACAAAACCATTTATGGAAACCTGAGCGAAGTGACGGTTCCGCCTGGTACATTTGTGCGTGCCGGCGACCTGCTCGGCTATGGCGGCACATCCCAATCACCGATGGGCGAAAGCATCTTTTTCATGGTTCGGAAAGGCAAAACCAATCTCGATCCGGCGCAATGGATCACGCCACGTCAAGCGAGCATCCCATGACCGAACAACCGAATGTCCCGCGACTCTTCGCTTATGTCACCGGCGCGTTCATGCTTGGCGCCGTGGTGCACATGATCAGCAGCGTGTTCCTGCCATTTACTCAGATGCCGGGTGGCGTCGGATTGGCTGTGATGGCCGCATACGGCGCGATTTATCTGAATCTGGCTTGGGGATTGGCCAAACGCTACATCCGCAAAACCCGCATTTTATTGTGGATTCCCTATGTGTTATCCTTTTTGATGATCATTCCGGCGATCGTCCAGATTTTGCTGAAAGAAGAATTTCCGGATCCGATGCAACGAGTCCTCTATACCCTATTTATCCTCGTCGGTGCGCTGATCGGATCGCGCATCGGCATACAGAAAGCCAAATCCCGTTAATCATGCGACATTTCATTTTACCTCTCGTTCTTTCCATCAGCCTTTTCGCCTGTTCGCAACCTCAAGCCCAACCCACGCTCGATGAGAAAATCGGACAGATGCTGATGGTGGGTTTTCGTGGGACCGTGGCCACATCCGACAGTTCCATCGCCCGCTACATCCGCGATTACCATCTCGGAAGCGTGATATTTTTTGATATCGATGTCGAGCGCCAAGTAGCGGATCGCAATATCGCATCGCCGGCGCAGGTGAAAGCCTTGGTTGATTCGCTGCAGTCGTTTGCTGCCGTGCCGTTATTTATCGCCATCGATCAGGAAGGCGGACGTGTGAACCGCCTCAAAACCACGTATGGGTTTCCGGCATCGGTGTCGGCGCAGTATCTGGGTGGAATCAATAACACCGATTCCACGCGCCATTATGCGCAGATCACGGCAGAAACGCTGGCTTCGGTCGGCATCAACGTGAATTTCGCGCCGGTGGTGGATGTGAACGTGAACCCCGACAATCCCGTGATCGGAAAACTGATGCGCAGTTACAGCGCGAATCCGGAGATCGTGGCCCAGCATGCCCGCATCGTCACCGAAGTTCATAAGCAGTTCGGCATCGTCACCACCTTCAAGCATTTTCCGGGTCATGGCAGCGCCTGGAACGACTCGCATGTGGGGATGGCGGATGTGACCGATACCTGGACCGAGTTGGAGCTCATTCCCTATCGCCGCGCCATCGAAGCCGGTGAGCTGGATGCGATCATGACCGCGCATATTTTCAATTCGAAACTGGATGCGGACCATCCCGGAACGCTGTCCAAGCACGTGATGACGAAGATGCTGCGTGTGGATCTTGGTTTTGAAGGCGTCATCTATTCCGACGACATGCAGATGAAAGCCGTGGCCGACTTCTACGGACTCGAGCAAGCGATCGAGCTCGGACTGAACGCCGGAATCGACATCCTCACCTTCGGCAACAACACCCATCAGTACGAGCCGGATATCGCCGAGCGCGCGTTCAACACCATCAAAATGCTGGTGGAAACGGGACGCATCAGCGAAGAGCGCATTAACGAATCGTATGAGCGCATCATGGCCATGAAATTGAACTACGGAGTGATTCGTGCAACACGGTGACATCACCTTGCTTCACATCGTGGAGGCGCTGATTTTCGCGAGTCCGGATCCGCTACCTGCCGAATCCATCGTAAAAGCCTTGATCGCGGAAGATCCGTCGCTCGAGATGCATCCGACCGAAATCGAAGGGATGATCCAAGCGCTGAATCTGCGGTATAGCGAGGCGAAGTTGTCGTTCACGATCCGTCATGCCGGCGGCGGCTATTCTTTTGCCACGCACGAGGTGTTTCATCCGTATTTGTCGCACATCCAGCACGAGAACGCGAGTCGCAAGCTGTCGGCTTCGGCCATCGAGACCTTGGCCATCATGGCTTATAAGCAGCCCATCACGAAGCCGGAGGTTGATGCCATCCGCGGGGTGGATTCGGGGTACATCATTCGTCAGTTGTTGGAAAAAAAGCTGGTGGATGTGGCCGGACGCAAAGACGCCCCCGGAAAACCGCTCCTATACCGCACATCCGCCGTGTTCTTGAAGCACTTCGGAATCAATTCCGTCGATGAACTACCCAAACCACGCGAAATCGATGAGATCCTCAAGGATGATGACATGACCGAGCATCGGCAGTTGATACTGGAGCTGAGGCAGGAGTTGGATAAGTAGGTGGGGACGACTGATGCTGGATGCTGGATGAAAGATGCTGGATGCGGGCAGATGGCCCTGGGTTAAAACCTGCCTACCGGCAGGCAGGCCCGGGGCTAGAGTTTTAGAACCATCATGACTATTTGGTGAATCGACATTTGGGGTATGTTTCACATCCCAAGAATTTGGAACCAATGTTAGAACCATTTTTTACCGTTCTTTCAACGAGTTTAGAACCACATTTTGGACAAACAACATTCGATGAATGTCTTCTTTGTAGAGACTGAAGATGATCACTCGTAGTTAGATCGGACTCACCCACGTAGTGTTCTAGTTTCAGAGTTAAACGGTCAACATAAGAAGGCGTAAGTACCCGCTTTTGGTACTCTTTGATATACGTTCCAAGTCCGGAATCAATCACATTCTCCGGCATGGGGGTTTGGAATGTGCAATCTCCTACAAAATAGACGATCGTGTGAACCTTCGATTCGTCCAGATCAAGGAATTCGCAAAGAATCTTTTTTTGCCTGAATGTTTGTCGAAGAGGGTTCTGAAATTGGAACTTCTCATTATATAGGACCTGTGTCCAGTATGGTTGTCTTTCGGATCCGAAAATCCAACCCTTTTTATTCTTTGTTTCGATGATGAATAGGCCATATTCCGAAACCAGTAGATGGTCTATTTGAATTGTACCATTTTTCGAGGGAATGATTACATCATGAAATCGATGATAGACATCCGAATCAAGTGATAGCCACATATTGAATGTGGTTTTCACTTCTCCGAACCAGCCTTTAAACAGATTCATGACTTCACTTTGCGCCGTTTCTCCAAATAGACAACTACTGTAATCGCATACAAGACGATTGCAAAGAACCCGGATACATATAGGGATTCCCAAGATCGTATCCATCCTTGGTACATCATGTCTATGGTGATGTAAGATGCGGCTCCAGCAATGATCCAAATTTCATAAGCTGACCGCCACGTGATCAAAACGCCTATCACGAGCATCATGATCGACAGCCCATGAGACAAGATTAGGATGCTCTCTATCGGTTTTCGCTTCCGGATCGATAACAGATACAGGATCGACCCAATTCCCAATATGAAAGGAATGGACCGGAGCAAATACCAAAGAAATGCGCTGTATGCGAGTTCGTCCATATGGGTTGTTGTACCACTCAATATAATACACTGTCTTCCCTTGTCAATCTTGCTAACCGATTCCCGCCTTCCGCGTTTCGTTTATTTCGTTTATATTGCACTGAGCAAATCAAACGTTTCCCAATATGCCAACTCTCTCAAACACCAAGAAACTTCCAGAGCAACAGAGACAAGCGGAGCAATCGCTTAAATCGTTGCGGAAATCTCCTTTCACAAAAGGGTCTGTGTATCTGACGGTCTCGAAGGATCGTTCGCCTATCTCCATTCCTTCTGAGGCCGTTACCTATCTCGAACAGATTTTGGAGCACATGGCTAAGGGTCAGCAAGTCGAGATTGTGTCGGGTTCGCAAAATCTAACGACCCAGCAAGCGGCCGATGTGTTGAATGTATCCCGTCCTCATGTGGTGAAGCTGATGGAAACCGGGGTTCTTCCCTTCACTAAAGTGGGCAAACATCGTCGGATTGATGTTCAGGAACTGCAAACATACCACACTGCTCAGCAAAAGAATGCTCGCGTGGCTTTGGAAAAATTAGCTCAACAAGCACAAGAACTCGATATGGGTTATGGCTTGCGTCAAACTTGTTGGAAAAGATGACGACGACCTACGGCTTCCTGAAAATGAATACCTCATCCGTCGATGCGAACGACAGACGGTGTTCGATGAGCAGGTCAGAACCGAAGTCCTGAGCCCTGACCACCGACGCATGAAAACCCGCGGCTTTGAACCGCTCGACAATATCCATTCCATACAAACGGACATGGTCTTTCTGATAAAACGTTCGGAGACGGTCTTCTTCGGTGGTGATGGAATCATCTTCGAACGTTTGCAGGCGCCAAATGGGAACCTGGACCAAAGCCACGCCCTTGGGTTTGAGCACCCGAGCCATTTCGGAAATCGCGAGATCGTCGCGCCGGACGTGCTCCAGAACGTGGGAAATCCAGATGAGGGTCTTGCTTTCGTTTTCCAGTTCCAGCGACGTGATGTCCATTTTCGCCATCACATGTGAGTCATACAGATCGACGCTTAGATAATCTTTGGCCCGGCTCCGTAAGAACGCCTCCAATTGTGGCTCGGGAGCGACGTGCAAGACGGCGGAATAGTCCAAGTCGACCTTGGTGGTGGCGACCATAAACGCCAGCCGATGACGTTCCATGGAGCCGCAGCGCGGGCAGCGCGAATCGAACCGAAGCTTGTTCTTGGCACCGCCTCGGTCGAATTGACGCCCGCTCCATGAACAAAGCGGACAGGTCCGTTTGGTGGTGCGAAAGGTCGAGGCGACCCGCCCGATTAGAGAGATGATAGAATTGGTTCGCAAAAGATGTGTGTTGATGACGAGTCGACCTGGCGTGGTTTCGGTAACCACTTTCTTCATCAAGATAATGAATCAACTCGTGGATGATTTTTTTGATTGAGTATCCGTTCTACGTTTTCGATTCCCGATTCCCGCTCACAGATTTCTGCTCATCGATTTCCGAATTCTTACTACACATCCCCAAACGATTTCTTCTTAACTCACTCATGTCACACGATTTAGATGATGTTTTTGAAAATGGGTTACGAACAAGTTATCGCTGCTATCGCACCAAGCCGTGATGTGTATAAACGGCCATTGAATGGTCACATCAAGACCAAACTGATTTCGCATGTCACCGATTTCGATGCCTTGGAACAGGAATGGAGCGCGTTGGCATGGGCATCGGACACCACCATTTTCCAGACGTTCGAATGGAACCGCATCTGGTGGACCCACTTCGGCACTCAAAAAAAACTTCACATCATCACGGTGTATTCCGGAAGAAACCTGGTCGGCATCGCTCCAATGTTCGAAGATGACATCTCCATTCTTGGTCGCCGCGTCTATACCTGTTTGCGGTTGATTGGATCGTTCGTGAGTCAGCCGGCGGGTGAGCCCTTGATCGGTAGCATCTCCTATTCGGATTATCTGGATTGCATCATTCTTCCGGAATACGAGGATCTGTTTTATGAATCGATCCTTCAGCATCTCAGCCGGATTCGTGCTGATTTCAATGAACTCATTTTGGATGAGGCTTCATCCGATGGCAGCATCTGCAAAACGCTCATCCCATTAATGGCGATGAGTCAGTACGGGTTGAATTTCCATGTGAATCGGGCGTCATCCAGTCCGACGATTCAGCTTGAGTCGACGTGGGAGGGATTTCTGAATTCCATGTCCGTGAAAGATCGATACAATGCCCGGCGCTATTTCAATCGATCGAAGCATGGTTCAGCGGCGATGTTCACCATTGAAAAAATCAAGAATACCCGGGAGCTGAAAAGTGTGTTGAACGACTTTTTTCGCATGCATCAGACACAATGGAACCATCGCGGATTCGCCGGAACGTTCTCTGAAAAACGGATGTGTGATTTTTTTGAGGAGATGTCGACCTGCTTTTATGCGAAGAATTGGATTGAGTTCAATCTGGCCAGTCCGGTAGATGCCAACACGACGTACGTGGCGGTGGATGCCTATTTGACGTATAAAAACAAGGTTCATTTGATGCATCGGGGGATGGATGAAGATCCCTTGTACAGAAAACGTGGACCCGGAAATGTGATGCTCTTCGCCCGGATCCATCAAGCGATTCAAGATGGGGTGGATGTGTTTGATATGCTTCGCGGGTCGGAAGAATTCAAAATCAGATTGGCCACACACATCAAGCAAAATAAAACCATCGTTGTCGGACCGGACGACACATCCGAGCGACTTCGCATCGCCGTGGTGAAAACAGCCATGAAACTGGTCCGACTCATCCGAATCGAAGTATTGCAACTATCGATCGTGATCGGCGACAAACCATTTTTCAAAGCGCTGACCGACTACACTCATTTCCTATTCAAACGCATTAAACCACATGTTTGGGCATGATGTCGCTTAGAGAGTATTTAAAGCAATTCGTTGGAACATCCTTTTTTTATGGGAATGCGGCGCATGCGTTTTATGATGTGATGATGTGGCTACAACGGAATCGTCCCAAGAAAAAGCCGAATATCGTGATGCCGGTGTACATCCCCGCCAAATTGTATAGGTTCGTTCTTGCGGCGGGATATGAGCCCAAATTTTATGATGTGACCACCGATTTGGATGTGGACCTGAAGGAGATCCGTGGTTTGATCGATGATCAGACTCAGGCTGTGTTCGCGGTTCATTTCTTTGGAATCCCGGTAGATATGCAACCATTGAAGACGATGACCGAGCAGGCTGGCATCTTTTTGATTGAAGATTGCGCCCATAGCATGAACGCATCGTACATGGGAACACCTCTAGGTACAACGGGTGATGTCACCTTGTTCAGCACTCGGAAAATGATGCAATTCCATTGTGGTGGAATTCTCGTTCTGAACTCTCAACCTTGGGAATTTTCCCCATCCGAAGACAAGCGGGTGCGAAGTTTGTTTGTGGCCTACCACCTGCTTGGTTCACGGGTCAAATTCAGGGTGAACAATGCTTTGAAAGGTCAACATCCATTCAGGAATTTGGAACTACCAGGAACCGGATATCTTGATTTTTCGGAAACGCACCGCGTCGATGTGAAGCGGATGGACCGGTTTTCCCAATGGTACAGTCAGCGATTGGATGTGAAAAAACTTGTGAGTAAACGGCGCGACAACTACTTGTTTTTGCTGAACGAAATTCGAGATTTGAGCTTCATCCAACCCTTAGGCTTAGAGCGGGTCGCAACAAAAGAACCATCAGGCCAATATTCTCTGAATGAAGGATTTTCCCCATTCAGCATGCCGGTACGGATTCCGCGTGAACACCGAAACCACGTTCAACAATCGTTATGTGATGCCGGAGTGGTTTGCCATATCGGTTGGCCTGAGGCGCCATTCGGGATGAGAGGATTCTTTGGAGCGGAGCGGCTTCAACATAGCCTTTTGGAATTGCCGGTTCACAAATTCATGGATTCCCATCACCTAAACGTGATCGTCGATGGCTTAAACTCATACAGGGCTTAAACAATGGAACATTGCTTGAGACGGATGGTTTATGAGAGCCTATGCCTAAATCTGCGCTCATGTTTTTGTTGGTAATATGTCATCTATTCATGAGTTGCAGTCAGATGACTGATGCGCGTTTTGAATCAAACGTTGAAATCAAGCCTCCCCTTGCTCAACCGGACACCGTGTTGGTAATCATGCCGCTTGGCGACAGCATGACCAACGATTCCCGTTCACGTGTCAAATTGTGGAATTTGCTGACGGATGAAGGCTATAAACTGGATTTTGTGGGGAATCAGAATCAGGAAAGTTCCATTTCCGATCCGCATCACGAAGGCGTGGGTGGCATCAAAATTCAAGGAATTCTTGTAAAAGCCGCATCCCTGATGCAACAACACCAACCTGCCTATGTGACGCTGATGGTGGGGACGAATGATATCGCCTGGTATTTTGATGAGACCGCCCTAGAAATCGCAAATCGTTGGAATGATCTGATCGATCGATTGTTTGAGTCATCCAAGCCGGGAACGACCATCCTTGCGGCAACCATCCCGCCTGTATCATCCAAAATCGTAGGAAAACCGGGCATGTCGATTCAAGATCGGGCGATCATGGTGAAACGCTACAATGCCGAATTGCGCTCTTTGATTACCGAACGGAAAGCGAATGGCGATTTGATCATTCTGGCGGATATGGAGGCGGCTTTGGATCCGGTCAAACACCTGTCCAGCGATGGAGTACATTTGAATGACGCAGGGTATGCCGTCATGGGAACGGTGTACTTTGAGGCCATGATGAAGGCGTTGAACGAGTAGTTTTTCAGATTTCAGATTACAGATTTCCGATAACCACAATAGTTATATTGACTCAATCACGTCAATTAGCTTTTCCCGATTTTGAAACCCATCAAGAGTATAACTCTTCTAATCCTTCTGATTCTTCTTTGCTATTCCACGTTCCAAGTCTATTTAATGGAGACGGAGAAACGGCAGTTAAATGAGGACATCGTCGAGTTGTCTTTGGTGAAATACGGAATTTTCAGTGTCGATATTTGGAAAGAGAATCTCACAACGATTGTGACGAAACGGATCAATGAATTCGATTTCGAAGACATGGATGAATCGGCGATCCGCACCCGCATTGCCGAATTTCTGACATTGACCGTCGACCAGCTGGAAGTCAGTTTCTATAAAGTGAACGAAGGCACGATCGGTGGTTTCATCAAAGGAACCGTGGCGTCCTTCACGGATGTCTTCGGCCGAATGAAAGAAGACATCCCGCTCCTCACAGATTCCATCGTCAGCTTTTTCAAGGATGAGGACAACAAGGAGATGATCAAAAATTACGTTGTTCAAAAGTTGAATGAATATTCGGACGCCACGTTCTCCGAAATCGATTATACCAATTACGACATCATCCTTGAACGTCATGGGCAGAAAACCAAGCAAGACGCCATCGACATGATTGCCATGAAAATCTCGATCTTGAAAGATGGCCAAAAGCCCTATACCTATGCGATTTTCATCATCATGGGTCTGCTGGCACTCATCACGATGTTTTCCAATAATCTGAATGCTCAAGACTTCCTGATCTTGAGTGTCAGTTGCGGTGTGCTACTCTCCATCGGCGTGATGTTGCCAATGATCGATATCGATGCCCGAATCTCCACCATTGAATTTCAGCTGCTGGGTGAATCCATCCTGTTCAAAGACCAGATCCTGTATTTCAAGAGCAAGAGCATTCTGGAAGTGGTTCATGTCATGATTCTAAATGGCAAACCGGAAGTCGCCATTGTCGGTGTGTTTGTGTTGATTTTTAGTGTGATTTTCCCTGTGCTGAAGCTGACCTCATCCGTCCTGTTCCTCTTTTCGGAATCACTTCGCAACAATTCCCTCATCCGATTCCTGATTTTCAAAACTGCGAAATGGACGATGGCGGATGTGATGGTGGTCGCCATTTTCATGGCCTACATCGGGTTCTCCGGCATCATTTCGGATCAGTTGAAAGGACTCGAAACGATCGTCACCCAGGTGGATATTCTGACGACGAACGAATCGACCTTGCAGATCGGATTTTTCCTATTCACCGGGTTTGCGGTTTTGAGTCTGCTTGTGTCGCATAAGTTGCAGTACAGTTATGGGAAGGATGTGGTGTGAAGAATCTTGCCATTAAACGAAATCATGTGACCCAATTTGGCAAAGGCCAACAACCTGTGATATTTGCCCATGGATATGGTTGCGACCAACACATGTGGCGGTTTATTACTCCGGAATTTGAAAACGATTATCGGATCGTGCTATTTGATCATACCGGATCAGGACGCTCGGATGAATCGGCTTATGATATTGATAAGTACAGCTCACTTCATGGCTATGCTCAGGATCTCATCGAGATCTGCGATGAACTGAACCTTCAAAAGGTCATTTTCATCGGACATTCCGTGAGTTGCATGATCGGCGTCCTGGCAGCCAATCGTCGGCCGGATTTGTTTGACAAGCTGATACTGATCGGTCCTTCTCCCTGCTACATCAATCAACAAGGATACCATGGCGGGTTTTCAAGAAAGGATATCGAGGACATGATCGATACGCTCGAGAGCAACTATCTGGGATGGTCGAGCCACATCACGCCGGTGATTGCGGGTCATCCAGACAAACCGGAGTACTCGGATGAGTTGAACAGCAGCTTCTGCCGGATGAATCCTCAGATTGCAAAACACTTCGCTAAAGTGACGTTTATGGGAGACAATCGGGTTGACCTTGCGCTAGTGACCGTGCCCACGCAGATCATTCAATGCGATCCCGATATGATTTCAAGTCGGGAAGTGGGGTTGTTTGTGCATTCGCAAATCAAAAACAGCCATTACACTCAGATTGAGGTGGCAGGTCACATCCCCCATCTAACCAATCCAGTGGCGACTATCGCCGCGATCCGTGAGTTTTTGTAATGGACGACCAATTACTTGAGCACGCGCCCTGCGGATACTTGCAGATCGATCGGGGTGGCGAAATCGTGCGCATCAATCATACGCTGCGTCGATGGCTCGGTCACCAACCTCGCTTTTTTGAAGATTTGCTCAGCATGGGTGGGAAAATCTATTGGCAAACCCATCTCATGCCCTTGCTGAATATGAAGGAGGAGATTTCCGAAATCAATCTGACGATGGTGGGAACAAACGATGTCTCCATCCCTGTCTTGATTAATGCAAAAAAAGACAAAGACATCTACAGTATATTCGTCGTGAATATCACACAGCGAAAGAGGTATGAACAGGAGCTTTTGATCGAACGAAGAAAAGCGGAAGACATCGCACAGCGGTTGAAACAAGTGAACAACGACCTCGAGCAGTTTGCCAATACCGCTTCGCACGACCTTCAGAGTCCACTTCGAACCATCTCCGGGATGATCGATCTGATCGAAAAGAAAAAGTTGATCAAACCCGGCTCTGTAGAAAGCAACCTGTTTTCCCTGATCAAACGCAATGCGAATCAAATGCGATTGATGGTTCGTGATTTGCTCACCTACTCCAAAGAAGAGGATGTCGCACCCGAACATGTGCAGGTACTGATCGAAGAAGTTTGCCGAGAAGCGATCGATTTGTTGAAGGAGGATGTGGAAAAAACTCAGGCCGTGTTTACGATCTCCGAGATGCCCATTTTGATCGGGTCGAAATCACAGTTGGTCAGACTATTTCAGAACCTGTTCGAAAATTCAATCAAATATCGATCGGATGCGGCCCCGGTCATCGTTGTGTCACACCATACTGCGAACGACGTCGATCACATCCATGTGAAGGACAACGGAATCGGATTTGAGATGAATCAAGCAACCGAGATTTTTTCGTTCATGAAGCGGCTTCACTCAGCCGATCAAATCCCTGGCACTGGTATTGGACTGTCGTCTTGCAAGCGCATCATGAAGCATCATGGTGGATCGATCAGCGCCGAATCCGTACCAGGGAAAGGATCTGTGTTCAAATTGGAGTTTCCCCGATTGAACACAGACCCACCTGTATCCAACTAATCACATCGGATCATGTTGAGAATGAAGACGTTCTCGGCATTCTTTTTCACGTTACCGTCGACGTGAGCCGTAACCGTCCATATGTAGCCTTTCTTCACACCTTTAGCGATGCCTTGATCGATCAGAAAGTCGGTGATATAGCCGATACCCACGGAAAAGGTGTTCTTGCTTCCATCGTCATCGGATAATTCCGTTACCAGCGGGTTGCTGAAGTTTCCTCCTAAAGTGTCGATATGGAGATAGTAGGTCACCGGCAAATCCGACATCGCTGCCTGCCAACTGAAGATCACGGAATCGGGGCAAGAGAAAATGGATTGACAATTGTTCACAGGTAACAGAAGGCCGAAATCTCCGATCTCGACGTCATCTTCATCGTCGCCATCATCCGAAGGCTGCGAACATCCAGAATCTGTGATGGAATTTTGGTCCAATGTGACGGCTGTCTGTGCCAATAATTTTCCATTGTATGTGGCGCCTTCGAGGAGATGAATTGCCGTTTTCGACAAAAGGATTCCTTCAAAATGCGCATCCGTTCCGATGGTCGCTTCTCCGGCTACTTGCCAAAAGACATTGCTCGCTTTTGCACCACCGGATAGTGTAAGAATGACATCTGAACTTACCGTAAGGTTTCCTTGGATTTGGAACATCCATACATCATCCGCATCACCGGATATGGTGAAATTCGTTGACGCTGTGACATTCGTCGTCCATTTGTACACACCGGCCAGGAACACTTCGCCACCTAATTCACCACCATTCCGTTCGGTTTCAACCGGATCCGGACGATTCGCCACATTGGTGTAGGCCGCTTCCATCGACAGCACCGCTGCGGTCAGATTGGTCGGAGTCGGTTCTTCTTGATCCGCGGCATACACGAAACCGCTTACTTGTGTGGATGTGGCGAATCCATCTCCATCCGTTAGAGCGAACCCAGTGATGGCTGTCTGTGCGATCGGACTCACGCCGATGTCCCCATCGATGAATGAGTTTGGTACTGTGGAAATCCCTGATTTAGCAAGAATCACGAATTCACAATAATTACCCAAAGGCACTGGGTTGATCAGCTGCGCCTCAAGATTGTCGGCATCTGTAATTCCCGTCTCGTTGCATCCGGCGATCAGAAGCAAGGGCAATAATGCCGACATGACATGTTTATACAGTTTCATTTGTTCGTCTCTCTTTTTGTTTATTTCGCTGTTTAAAAAAAATGATACCACATAATATTTTATTGATATTTATACGTAGTCATTTGTTGACATTAGATATGTACATACAAAACAGAAAATCAATTATCGTGCCAATTAAACAAAACGAGTTTAGTATGTATATTTTAGATGACATAGAGTAAAAAAATCTATCCAAGAGCACATACTGAGTAATAATTTCCCGGACCATGTATCATTCAGGCGCTAATTGGTCTTGGCATCATCCTTGTATATGCCATGGGAAAACGGATTCCCATGTCGATCATTCGAGTTGTCCATTTAAGCATCGCGCTATTACTGATTTCCGCATTAGGGGGATTTTACGCCTTGCGGAATCTCGACACAGGCCAACCGGCGGATGAATCCCGAACCGTGTTCATCCAAAAAACCGACGGTGGATATCAGCTGATCCGAAACGGACAGCCGTTTGTGATCCAAGGCGCCGGCGGCGATTCCCATTTCAAGGAACTGGCCGATATCGGAGGCAACACCATCCGCCTCTTCGACACCACCGATCTGAAGCAGAAATTGGATGAGGCCCATCAACACAATCTGGCCGTGATCGTCGATTTCTATATCCCATCCTATCTCAAATCATATTACTTCTATGATGATGAAGCCGCCAATGACAGTCTGAAACGGTCTATTCGAGACGTTGTGACTGAGCATAAAGATCATCCGGCTCTATTGATTTGGAATCTGGGTAATGAGATCAATTATCCGGTTGTGCTCCGAAAAAATGACTTCATCCGAACCTTCAACGAACTCATCGCCATCATCCATGAGGTGGATCCCAATCATCCGGTGTCGACATCGATCATTGGTGTGGGTCGAAAGGCGGCGAGCAGCATCTACATCCATTCTCCCGAATTGGATCTGGTCTCGTTCAACACGTTCGGCAATACGAAATATGTGAATTCGAACCTGGCTCAACTCGAGTTCATATTCGGGCCCAAACCGTATTATTTCAGTGAAATGGGACCAGACGGACCCTGGGAATCCGTCTCCACATCCTGGGGTGCGCCATTGGAGGCAACCACATCAAAAAAAGCCGAATTGTATCGGACGAGAACTGACATCATTAAGGATGGGGGGCATCAGGCAGGTCTCGGAACACTGATTTTCTACTGGGGATCCAAATTAGAGCGCACCCATACGTGGTTCAGCCTGTTCAAAGACGGGCAGAAGTCGGAACTCATTCCGGTCATCGAAGCGCTATGGAATCCATCCAAGAACGTTCCGAAACTGATCGGACTAGATCACATGAAGATGAACCATCGGGTTTCATATGATCATATCATTGTTTCGCCAGGTGAACTGAGTCATGCCGAAATCATCTTTCAAAAAATGGATTCTGACAGTGTGCGCATCGAATGGGAACTCTACCCTGAGGCTTGGTTTGGCGATCGAGACGATATGATCATCGACACCTACAAACCGATCGACACATTTGCCAGCTTCGATAAACACAAGACCACATTTCATGCTCCCATCACCGAAGGGCCCTACCGACTATTCGCCTACATCTACAATCAAGACGGTTTTTTTGCCACCACCAACACTCCATTTTACGTCTTAAGGGATAAGTGATCATCAACGAACCGTCCCGGAAAGAAACGCTGACGCTCAGATGTCTGATTGTCATTGGTCTGCTGAGCATCCTCAATTTTTTCTATTGGTTCCTCACTCCCGAGTTCATCGCTCATCGATGGCTTTTCTGGCTTCTGATGGGACCCATGGTGTTCGACAGTTTCCGAATCATCTATATCTGGTACCATTATTGGCATATGTCTGTCCCCGTGAAACCGGTGCTGACAAAAGCGTTGACGGTGGATGTATTCACGACCTATTTCCCCGGTGAACCCTACGACATGGTGAAGGGAACGCTTCTTGCCATCCAAGGAATGACCTATCCGCACACCACCTATTTATGCGATGAAGCCAATGATGCGCATTTGAAGGAGTTTTGCGGGCAGAACGGGATCATCCATGTCACGCGAACCAACCGCATCCATGCCAAGGCCGGAAATATCAACAATGCGCTCAAACAGGCAAGCGGGGATGTTTGCCTGATTCTGGATCCCGACCATGTGCCGAAAGAGCATTTTTTGGATGACGTGATCCCTTATTTCGAGGATGAGAAGATCGGATTCGTGCAGTCTGTGCAAGCTTATTACAACGTGGATGAATCCCTGGTAGCGAAAGGCGCGGCCGAACAGACATTCCATTTTTATGGTCCGGTGATGATGACCATGAATACCTATGGAACCGTGAATGCGATCGGGGCGAATTGCGTGTTTCGGCGGAAAGCGCTCGACTCCATCGGCGGTCATGCTCCCGGCTTATCGGAGGATATGCACACCGCGATGCAATTGTATGCGAAAGGATGGACATCCGCTTATGTCCCGAACATTTACACAAAAGGACTAGTGCCTGCATCGCTCACATCCTTCTATATGCAACAGTTGAAATGGTCGAGAGGCACGTTGGAATTGCTGGTGTCTGCCTATCCGAAGCTGTTCAAGCAGTTCACTTGGCGGCAACGGATTCACTTCGGATTGCTTCCACTTCACTATTTGTCGGGGTTCATCATCCTCATCAGTTTCCTGATTCCGATCCTATCTCTTTTTACGGCGGCCATGCCATGGAAAGGAAACATGATCAACTTCGGACTCATCTTGATTCCGGTCCTCACGTCCATGATGGGCATCCGTTTTTATGTGCAGCGATGGGTGATGGATCGCAGTGAACGGGGCACCCATCTGTTGGGTGGATTGTTGATGGCGTGCACCTGGTGGATTTTTGTGATCGGGGTTGTGTACACCATCATCCGCAAGAAAGTCCCCTATCTGCCAACGCCGAAAGAGGACAAAGAGCTCACCCATTGGAAAGTGCTGGCCCCGAATATCCTTGTCGGACTGCTCTCCATTGCGGCGATTATTTACGGTTTATCGATTGATTTCACACCCTTTTCAGTGTTCATGTCGGGGTTTGCTCTGGTCAATGCCGGCATCCTGTTTTTCACATTGGTACTGGCCTATGAACATCAGAAACCAGTGCATGTGGCCCTGGAATTCACCGAAGCATCCAAATCACGTCTGAATGTAGCCCTGAACATGGGTTTTTCCGCATGGCAAAAGGCGGCGCTACCCATTGTACTCATCATTTGTGCACTGTCGGCTGGCTTCTTTTATCATACCGAGTATGTGAAATGGGGCGGCGTTCAACCTCAGATTCAGGAGAAAAATGTGATCAACTATATCGGCATATTCGCTCCGGAACAGGATGACGGCATGACCAGCATCGACCAAGTAAACATCCTATCCGATCAGATCGGCGAGACGTTCGACATTCTGTCGTTCTACATGGCCTGGGATGCCGAATTGGATTCAACCATCCATCAGCACTCATCCATCCCGATGATCACTTGGGAGCCGTGGGTGAATGACGATTCCCATGTCTATGATTTGATAACCATCGGGCATTTCGATGAACACATTTCGGAATTCGCGGACCAACTCCGGGACTTGAATAAACCTGTTTTTTTGCGGTTCGCACATGAGTTTGATAACCCGTTTTATCCATGGTACAGATCGGATAATCTGGCCGCATCGTCATTCAAAAACGCATGGATCCATACCTATGAGATTTTCAAAAAACGGAATGCCCACAATGTGATCTGGATTTGGAACCCCTGGAAAGCAGAACACATGTCTGAATTCTATCCCGGAAGAGCCTATGTGGACTGGATCGGAATCAACATTCTGAACTACGAAGAGTCCGAATTCAAAAGCTTATATGAACCCTATCATGAAGAAATCAAGAAGCTGCCACCCACTCTGGTCGTCATTTCAGAGTTTGGAACTCGTCGCGATAGCCAAAATCAAAGCCAATGGATCGAGCGTGCGTTTTCGGCGATTGAGGAGGACTATTCGGAAATAAAATCCGTCATCTATTTTTATAGCGATGTGGATGACAATTGGCCCGCCGGTGAGCCAGCGGAAGGATACATGAATTGGACGGTTCCGGACATCCAAGTGATGAAAACCTCATTCATCAACAAAGACGTGCCGGCGTATGTGTTCGACCCATTCCCGATGTTGAATCAAGTACATTCCACATCAGACAAAACATCATTTTCTTTAGACGGAATCCGAGGCGTCACCCTGACCTACGGGCACGATTGGCGGAAAAGTTATCATGTTTTGAGTCGGAGGAAATTGTTATCCGATTTCGAGCGGATGAAAACCCTCGGTCTGAATACCGTCAAGTTTTCAGGAAATTCCGTATATGATTATAACATCTTGATGATTTCTAAGGAAAAGGAGCTGGATGTATCCTATGGATTCTGGATTCCGGAATCGATGGATTTCATGAAAGATTCGATAAAAGCCAATGAGTTGCGCGGATCCATCATCCGGCAAATCGAGCAGAATAAGCATCATACCCACATCACATCGTGGGCGATTCAGAACGACGTGCTGTTCAGGCAAAAGGATTTTTTTCACAAACCCGAATTGCTGTTCCAGAATCGTGCGTATCTCATCTGGCTAAACAACCTGGTGTCGGATATGAAGAAAATCGATCCGACTCGTCCCATCCTCTTGGATCTGGAGGTGAATCGGCTTTCCATCTATCATACTCAGTTGTTATCGGAGTATGGGATGGGCATCGATGGTCTCAGTTTGATCGTGAAGGATGAGGCACATGTCCGATTTGTGACCGACTATTTGAAATCGGCCAACCTCCCATTTGTGGTGTTCATCCCCTCATGGCAGGATCAGCACGAAAGCAACAAACTCACATTCGACGGACTCATGGACCGCAAAGGGCGCGTGCGAAGCGACAGCATCACCGCCAGAATCCTCAAACCAGCGACCCGACTCTATATCGATTATGAATTCAATTATCACGCCGTTGTGTATACGGATGAGGGCGGATGGACATCCAGTCAGCCTGATGATCCCTATACCTATGAATGGGCCTTGGTGAAATGTGATAAACACGGAAATTACCTTGCGGTGAAGGACATCGGCACCGGACCCGTTCTAAGCCTGACCATCCCCGAAAACCATGATTATTTCAGACTGTTGCTGACCGTATCGGATGGAACTTCGGTTGCAACCACCATCACAACGCTGAATACGCCGTTGGTGCGTTAACTCCCCTCCTTGCGATCCGAAGTCCGCGAGGATCGGAGGGAGGGGCCGGGGGTGGGTCCCATGATGTGGCGTGGAAATGGTGATGAATTCCTCAACCCGGTCCAAGCCACCGAGGCGCTGCAAGTAGTATCGGGAAATGAGTCTGCCCATGCTGTATCCCAACAGATGAAACCGTTGGTCGGATGGGAGATGGGTATGGATGTAATCCTTCAACTGCTCCGCCAAATATGGAATTCCGAGCCGACCCGAAGTCGGCGTAAACGGTGGCACAAACACCTGAACCCCTTCCACTTCGAGCGTCTTTTTCATGGAGTTGAAAATTCTCGGAGAATCCAAAAAGCCGAGCACGAGAATGATGGGAATTTGTGTTTTCAATTGACTGCTCACCGATTCAGCGCTTCGTTCAGAAGGTGACTCAGTTCCACTCTTAATTGCCTTCAATTAATATGGCAATTCCATCAAAGATCACATTTGAACTGGCAGGAATTTTCTTCGTTAGAATCCATACGTTGTGCGAAATGGCCATATCGCAGGTGCCTTTCATGCCAACGGTAACAAAGAAGGTATAGTCATGCCTCTTTCTTGTTAATTCAGTCGTGTAAACCGGTTGCTTGCAACCACCTGAATGCGCACTTTGACCAAGAAGAGTGTATCGATTGAAATCAATGATCGGATGGGTAGCATTTTCGGTACCCTTGAATGGAAAAGTTGAATAAAAGACGTTTCGAACTAAGATTTCATATTCCGCATCGGTCAGCCCTGGGTATGTATCCTTTAGGCGCAGAAGTGTGGTTTCATAGTTCCTATTCCAGTAATCATCCAATGGCTTTTGAAACCGATGATAAATGAGTGAGTCATATTCCGCCTGCGTGTCAACTCTCAATTCAAATGACCCACCACTATTTAGCCATTCCATTGTGATTTCTTCAAAGGGTACGGAATTATCCGTTGACGATGTGGAATCGCAACCCATGATGGGATAGTTCTATCAAAAAGTGTGTCTCGCCCTAACGGGTAAAAAAGGAAGGGTCTCCTCGGAACGTGTTTAGATTTAGTAGTTCTAAGCACCAACCCAAACCGACAAAGGAGACCCAACCATGGAATTCACCAAAGTACAA
>JBGTBY010000013.1:0-42657 GCA_041749075.1 Balneolales bacterium
TTGGCCGACCATCGGCTTACCCGCTCTCAAGTGGTCGGCCGCTTCTTTAGAAAAGGCCTCGAAATCAAATTTTGTGTCTTCTTGTTTCATGTGTCAATTTATCCAATTATGGTTTTGACACAGTTAATTGAGCATACCCACCCCTACGTTTCGATACATATATTACCCCCTTCATCCCTTCATCCTTTCATCACTTCATCCTTTCATCATGCGATATCTCTTCCTGCTTCCCATCCTCCTCATAGGCTGCACCACGCCAGAAACCACATCCCCATCCCCCACATGGGCCATCGCCATCCATGGCGGAGCCGGGGTGATTTCGAAGGATCTTCCCGACAGCGTGCGCCTGGATTATGAAGCATCACTCACTGCGGCGCTTGAAGCTGGAAAAACCATGCTGGCGGATGGAAAAGCGAGCTTGGATGTGGTTGAAGCGGTCGTCCGGATTTTGGAAGAAGATCCGCGGTTCAATGCCGGACGTGGAGCCGTGTTCACCGCCGATGGCGTTCACGAACTCGATGCGGCGATCATGGACGGACGTGATTTATCCTGTGGCGCGGTCGCGGGCATCACAACGGTCCGCAATCCGATTTCACTGGCTCGAAAAGTGATGACCGACACTCCGCATGTCTTCCTCATTGGTGCCGGAGCCGAGGCCTTCGCCGATCAAGCGGGCGTGGAACGTGTGCCGAATTCGTTCTTCAGCACAGACAGCCGTCGTAAGGCCTTGGAAAACGCAAAACAGCGTGAGATGGAGAAGGTGACCGCGAGTTTGGAATCCCGTTATGGCACGGTCGGCGCGGTTGCGCTTGATCAGGCCGGAAACCTGGCAGCGGCCACATCCACCGGCGGCATGACCAACAAGCGCTTCGGTCGCGTGGGCGATGTGCCGGTGATCGGTGCGGGAACGTATGCCAACAACGCCACGGCAGCCATTTCAGCCACGGGCACCGGCGAGGAATTCATCCGCCATGCGGTCGCTCATCAGATTTCGGCACAGATGGAGTTTGGTGGCAAGACCCTGACGGAAGCGGCCGAGTTCGTCGTCTTTCAGAAACTCAAGCCCGGCGACGGCGGCATCATTTCCGTGAGCAAAACAGGCGACATCGCCATGATTTTCAATTCGGAAGGGATGTTCCGCGGAGCGGCAGATGCGAATGGACGCTTCGAAGTCGCGATCTGGGAGTAGGATTAAATCCCGCTCTTGAACCGATCCCGCAATTCCTGCACGAACACACCGATGTCGTTGCGCAGCTCGAACAAGCGGCCATGGATCTCGGCATAAGGGAAATTCACCATATGCCGTTTTTTATGCTGGTCCTGAAGCAGTTCCATAGCACGGTTCGCGAATTGCAATGATTTGCGGCAATAGACGATGTTGCCGCCGATCGAATCCACATCGAACCCGAAGGAATAGCCTCCGGCCAGCTTGGCGCTCATCTGCAGCAGTAGCGAGCCCATTTCCACAAACTGATGATCTTCGTTCGCGCTTGGGTTCGATTTGGCATATTGAAACACATCCAAGGTCAAATCATGCGCATTGGTGTAGATCGGCCATTTTTGGATGTCACCATAATCAGATAAGGTGAATTCGGCGCTGACCGCTTTCCATTCTTCTCCATTCAGGTCGTCCATCTCGTCGGGAAAGTCTTCTTCGCTGTCGTCATCCGAATCATCGGCTTCATCAGACATGAAGATGTCATCTTCGTCTTCGTCCTCTTCCCAATCGTCGTCATCGTCGGGGAAGTAGGCTTCTTCGAACATCAGTTCTTCTTCGATGAATTGGTCGACCACATCGGTTTTGTCGTGGTCTTCGAGCAGGCGGAACCAGCGGGGCGGTTCCTTTCCTAACGTCGATTCCAGATATTGGCGAAGTTCTTCGCTTTTCTGTTCGGCATCGTTGATGTGCTGCTCCCAGCGGAGCTCATCCCAGATGTCGTCGTTATGGTCGTCGAAGTCGTCGGATCGCATAGGCGTGAACGGACTCAGAGTTGTTCCAACACTCCCATGATGACAGCCGTCATCTTGGGCTCCGCCATGTCGGCGGCTTCGAGAATCTCCTTCATTTCAACGGCTTTCAAAGAATCCGGGAAACACTCGTCTGTAATAACGGATATTCCCAGAACATTCATTCCCATATGAACGGCGGTGATCACTTCGGGCACGGTACTCATCCCGACGACATCGCCACCAATCTGACGCAAGAAACGATATTCCGCGCGGGTTTCCAAGTTCGGTCCAGACACCGCCACATACACGCCATGATGCATTTTGATGCCCTTGCTCATGGCCACTTGATCGGCCACATCCACCAACGAACGGGTGTATGGTTCGCTCATATCCGGGAAACGTGGACCCAGCTCGTTGTCGTTCGCCCCAATCAGCGGATTATCGCCGATCAGATTGATGTGATCGGTGATGCACATGATGTCGCCACGCTGGAAATTCGGATTCATGCCACCGCATGCATTTGAAACCAACAACGTGTTCACGCTGAGCGCTTTGAGCACGCGCACCGGAAACACGATCTGCTGCATCGAATAGCCTTCATAGAAATGGAAGCGGCCCTGCATGGCGACCACTTTCTTGCCACTTAACGTGCCGAACAACAATCGTCCGGCATGACTTTCGACCGTCGAGACTGGAAAATGCGGAATTTCGTTGTAGGGGATGGATGCGCTCACCTCGATCTGTGCGGCCAGGCGGCCCAAGCCGGTGCCAAGAATGATGAGGAAGTCTGGACGGAAATCGGTTTTCGATTGGATGAAGGCGAGGGCTTCGTCGCGCTTGGCGCGGAATTCGGCTACGGAATCATGTTTCATGCAAGATCGTCTAGGATGGCGTCGATATCGTCGGCGCCATGTTGCTGAGGTTCTGCGGCTTTCGCCTTAGGTTTCGATTTGGTTGGGGCGGAATCGCCGGGCTCTTTGGGCAACGAGTATATGGAGGAATCATCTCGGGCGAAGGCATTCACCGATTCGCTCGCCATATCGAGATACGATTTGATGCCACGCACGATTTCATCGCGGCGCTCAAGCAGACGCATGATTTCTTGCCGCACCGATTGGCGTTGCTGGTTCGCATCACGCAAAATGCCTTCAGCTTCGATTTCGGCTTTTTCAATTCGTGATTTCGCCTCGTTCTTGGCTCCGTTCAGGCGCTGCTCGGCCGATTCTTTCGCTGCCTGAAGCGTTTCGTGCAAGGCCGATTCGACCCGCTCGTAATGCTTCAATTTGTCTTTTAATTGGGCGAAATCCCGTTCCATGTCGCGCTGCCGAGTGACCAGGTTTTCCCATTCCATCGACATCATGTTCAGGAATGCGTTCACCTCGTTCACATCGTAGCCCCGGAGCGACTTTTCAAACTTCTGTTGCTTGATCTCGAGGGCGGTAAGTTTCATAAGGCCTAAGTTAACGTGTTTTCAGCTTGTTTTTTAATCCGGATGCGGGGGCTTCGTAGTTGTCGGGATCGAGTTCAATCTGTTTGCTATGCGACGATTCCTCATCAATCACGATCGCTTCAAGGGTTTGCATGCGACGCTCCAAGCGGCCGCGCATCTCCTCGAATTCCTGCTTGGTAACGTGGTCGGCACTGGATTTCGTGGCTCGGTTGCCGAATAAAAACTTCACGAAACCAACGATCGAATGAACCAAAAAGATGGTGATGCCTGTTCCGGCAACAATGGCGACGAGGGCGATGACAAATTCTTCTTCTGACATACTCAGCGAGTCCGTTTCTTATGTTGTGCCAATTGATTCACTAGACGCTCATCAAACGAATCGAGATCTTTCACATCGGGTTCGGCATCAAGCTCAATAAATTTATCTGTCGGCTCCAATGCGACGATGGTTTCCAGATTGCGCACACGCTTTTTCAAGGTTTCGACGTCCGCTTCCATCTGCTTGAATTGCTTACCCACATCCCCCGACATCGAGCCTTTTCTCATTTCCATGTATTTGGTGATGATGCCCCCAAAAATGGACACCGACACAATAACCGCCACCATTTCAAACACACCCATACTCCACTCCTTTTTCTTTAAAATACTGTACGTTGGCCAAAAATCGACGACCCGATTCGAACCATTGTCGAACCTTCCTGAATGGCCACATCCAAGTCCTGGCTCATCCCCATCGACAAGTGCGCATCCGTACTCAAATACCGGTCACGAAGTTCCCTTAATTGCCGGAATTGTGGTCGTACTGCCTCAGGTTCGGCTTCCAACGACGCGATGCCCATGAGTCCGCGCAACTTCACATGGGTAAACTCCTTTGAGGCCTCGATCAAGCCCGACAGATCGTCCGGCTCGCATCCGCTTTTTTGATCTTCATCGCTGATGTTGACCTGAATCAGCACGTTGATCACACGATTGGCCGCGGCGGCCCGCTTTTCGATCTCTTGTAAGGCTTTGAGCGAGGGCACCGAATGGATCCAATCGACGCGATCGGCCAGATACTTGATCTTATTGGTCTGCAGGGTTCCGATCATGTGCCAGACCGCATCCGCAGGGCCATCCGCCATTTTCGGCACCAATTCCTGAACCCGGTTTTCCCCGAAATCACGCACGCCACAGGCTGCGGCATCAACGATTGCGGAAAGGGGATGGGTTTTGGAAACGGCCACGAGAAGGATGTCGTCGGGGTTGCGTCCGCAAGAAAGAGCGGCTTGGCGGATGCGGGCGCGCACCTCGTTCAGCCGGGAACGGATGGTTGACATGTCATGAAGTTATGAAGCTATTGTGAATGTTCGTATTTTTATTCCCTTTCCACCAGTTTTTCGCGTTCAGCCGTGAGGCAAGTCATTCAAGCAAGCCATATCATCGATTTCTTCAATACCTGGGCACCTGAACGCACCCAACAGGATTATGACAATTCCGGCCTGTTGGTGGGCTCCCCGAAACAGGAGATACAAGGTATCCTCACCTGTCTGGATGTGACAAACGAGGTTGTGGATGACGCCCTTTCTCGGCAAGCGAACATGATCGTCGCGCATCATCCCATCATCTTTCAGAAGATTTCGCGACTCAATCCGGACGACGCCATTGGCCAACTCCTATACCGGTTGATTCGCGAAAACCTCCTCATTTATACTGCCCATACCAATTTAGACGCCGCCATGAACGGCGTTTCGTATGTTTTGGCGGAAACATTAGGCTTGTCGGACTTGCGCATCCTGGCGCCGGAGTCTGACACACACGGTTTCGGCGTGATCGGCACCCTCGCCACCCCCGAATCCTGCGAGCTGTTCAAATCGAGAGTGTCCGAACGTCTGGGTTCGAACGGACTTCGCACGTCGGGTGAGTCCACATCCATCCGAACGGTTGCGGTTTGCGGTGGATCGGGCGCTTCGCTGATTGGGGCCGCGAAAGCCGCCGGAGCGGACGCCTATGTGACGGCCGACATCAAGTATCATGATTTTTTCCACGGCACAGACGGGTTTCTTTTGGTCGATGCCGGACATTACGAGACCGAATTTCCAGTGGTGGACCGCATGCGCGACCGTTTACGCGCCGAATTTCCGGAGTTGCCTGTTGAGGCCACCCGCTGCGTCACCAATCCTCTTGACTACCATCCAACCATCGATTCCAAACCCACCGCATCCGTATGATTGAACTCTTACAACGATTGGCGAACCTGCAATTCATTGATTCAAGACTCGACGAGCTCAAACGCCTGCGTGGCGACCTTCCGGAAGAGTTGCTCGACATGGAAACCGACATTGCCCGCCTCAGCGGAAAAGTGACGAACCTGAAAGCGCAATTGGTTGAATTCGATCAGGAGCGTTTGAATCTCGACATCGAACTGAAAGACGCCGACGCCCTCATCCGCAAATATGAAGAGCAGCAGATGACCGTCCGGAACAATCGCGAATACGATGCGCTGTCTAAGGAAATCGATTCCCAAAAGCAGACTCTGGAAAATTCACGCTCCAGATTAGAGGAATTAAAATATCTGGTGACGGATGCGACCTCGGATCTGGCTACAGCCGAAGCATCGCTTGCATCATTGGAAACCGAATTCGCCGATAAGAAAGGGAATTTGAATATCGTTGTTGAGAAGACTCAAAAAGAAGAAGACGAGTTGATGGTGAAGCGTGGAGTTGCGGCAAAAGAAGTGGAAGAACGCTACCTTCGCAGCTACGAGCGCTTGCGCAATGGATTGAACAATGGAATCGCGGTTGTGGCGATGGACAAGAAAGGATCTTGCCTCGGCATGATGTTGCCTCCTCAGACGCAGATCGAAGTGCGCAAAAAGCACAAGATCATCATCGACGAGCACAGCGGCCGTATCGTGATGGATATGTCGTTCTTTGAAGAAGCGGAAAAAAACTTTAAAAACTGATCTCCCGGTGACCGCCTGTCCGATTCGTCGGGCGGGAGGAAAGTCCGGACACCTGCTGGCACCGTGCTTCCTAACGGGAAGGCATCCGGTTTCGGTCGGATGACAGCCAGTGCAACAGAAAGGATACCGCCCCGACCTGGTCGGGGTAAGGGTGAAATGGTGGAGTAAGAGCCCACCGCTCGGATGGCGACATCCGGGGCAATGTAAACCTCACGGGGTGCAAGACCAAGTATGACCGTATGCGCTGCCAGTCGTGACGCGGTCGGGTAGGTTGCTAGATCCTGATGGTGACGTCAGGACCAGATAAATGGTCACCGTCCTGAAGCCGTTCGCGGCAGATGGATTACAGAATCCGGCTTATGGGAGGTCAGTGTTTTTTCAGGCGGTCGAGCTCACGCTTCACATCGCGCTCGGCGATCGTGGCGCGCTTGTCGTACAGTTTTTTTCCTTTCGCCAGACCGATTTCGATCTTCGCCTTTCCCTTCTTGAAATACAGCGCCAGCGGCACGATCGTATAGCCTTTTTCCTTCAAGGCGCGATCAATCTTTTCCAATTCCACTTTGTTCAACAACAGCTTTCTGATGCGACGCGTGTCGTGGTTGTTGTAATTGCCGTGCTCGAACTCCTTGATGTACAAATCCTTCAACCATAATTCCCCGTCTTTCATATAAGCGAAGGAATCGGTGAAACTCGCGTTTCCCGCACGCAACGACTTCACCTCGGTGCCTTGCAGCACGAGTCCAGCCTCCCAGGTTTTGTCGATCTGGAATTCGAACCGCGCCTTGCGGTTCTGGATGGAAATGGATCGTTTAACGGGTTTGTCTTCTGCCATGGTCAGGGTGTAGCCACACCTTCTGGAATCGGACGTTTCATTTGCGTGTAAATGCCTTCGATGAGATTGATGAGCTCTTGGGATTGAGGCTCGCCTGGAAACAACTGCTGCGCGCGACGCAGGTGACGCAGCGCTTGTGGCATGGTCTGACCCATTTGCTGCGTGTTCTGATTGTTCATGATCCAGCGTCCATACGTGAGGTGGGTCGCATACAGCAAGTCGATGCGATCGACAGCCGTCGAATCTGCTGAAGCCAATGCTGCGAGAGCATCCTCATATCGGTCCTGCTCGATGGCCAGCTCAACCACCTCACGCAAGTTTACTGGAGCCGTTTCGGTTTCTGTTTCTGTTCCGGTTTCTGTTTCAGTTTCAGTTTCAGTTTCTACAGTGGCTTGTGGTTCAACCGCTGGCTCGGAAGCACAGGAAGCCAATAGCAGGATGAGGATAAAAAAAGTAGGTAAGAGTCGATTCATAGAAGATGTTGATTAGGGGATGCAAGTTAACCTTCTTTTCGATGTGGTTCATCGTCCTTCGTTATTCGTCCCACGTCCATCGGTCTACGGTCTACCGTATCAAAAACTTCGCCTCAGCCAACTCCCTTCCTATTTGCTGCACCCCTTGTAGAATCCGATTCACTTGTTTGGCAGAAGGTTTCTTGATTCCGTTCGTGTATTGTGATAGAAGACTCTGATTCATGCCGATACGGTCGGATAAGGCTTTCACATTGATGACCTTATAGAACTCGAAAAAGCTTTCCAAATCGTACTCGAATTGGATTTCATCGATGGTGTAGGTGAGGCCGTGATCTTCGAAGCATAGGTTCACTGCTTCCAAAACCATCTCATTTAATTCCTGGTAGGTATCGCCTTGTGTAGCGATGCCGTACTCACTGACAGTGGTGAAGGCGCTGTAGCCAACGTCTTCCTTGAGCACGGTCATGATGATTTTTGGCTTTTTCATCGCTTTGTTGTCTTAATTCCAGCTTTTTTAAGGATATTGTGCAGCAGCCCTTTCTTGATTTCTTTGGAAGTATGGTTTGGAACCACAAGCGGCACTGTCTTAACGGGATGCCTCAAAATGATGTGACTTCCCTTTTGCCTCACTTCTACCCAACCGGCACTATTCAAGAGCCTGAGCAATTCGCTGCATTTCACAAGGTAATGAATCTATTACTTTTTGCGCCATGAATTTTCACACGCATAGCGTTTTAGAAAAAGCTATAGACTCAGTCTTCCACTATCAAAAACTTTCGTTCCTAAATCTGTGCAAGGGCCATTCAACTGCACAGATTTCACAGATTATTTACGTAACGATTTGTCCGCGTAAACATAATATAATTAATGTATTAACGCGATTTGACAGGACAATAAGTAGCTGTGTCCGCAAGTGGTTCCTTCTTCCGACCCACGGTCTACGGTCAACGACCTACGTCAAAAAAGTATCGATATCGGACTCAGCGTGATGCACACCACAAAAACCCCCATCGAAATCCATCCTAGTATTCTTCTGCCGCGCGAGAGCTCTTCTTCCACCATCACGGGAGGATGTTCGATGCCGCTTCCGAACAGGATGAACAGCGACCATACGCCCCACATCAGATAGCCTGCGGCGGCATCGAAGCCGGACACGTTGTACGAATAAAGAATCGCGCCACCGAACGAGACGATCCAGGCCGGAATCATCCAGATCAGTTCGCCTTTGTACGCTTTTTGGAACATCGCGAAGCTGGCCAGTCCCCATAGTGACCAACTCAGAGTGGCGTACTGGGTATCCCATTGCGAGATCATTTCATAGGTGAAGGGCACAACGCCGACTCCCGCAAATAATAGGAGTGCGGTGAACACAACCCGTGCCACGATGCGATGACGCACAGAACCGATAAGCGAATACAGGATGTGTCCCCCATCCAACTGACCCAATGGAAGCAGGTTCAAGGCTGTGAAAAAGAGTCCGAGCCAACCCGCAAATAGAAACGGATAATGATACATCTCCCACATGGGCGGCACATTGTCGAAGAAGGATGCGAGCCACACATAGAACAGTGTGTTACCTAAGACCAGCGTTTCGCCTTCCGGACTCGGCGTCGCTTCGCTCGGCCATTCCCCTGTCTGTTCGACGTGAGCGATGGTTTCTTCATGACCGGCGAAGTTCTTGATATGCTCGGGTCCGGGCATGGTCGTGAAGCCGATCAACAGGATGATCATCGATACCACGAATCCGGCCAATGGACCGGCGATCCCGATATCATACAATTTCTTCGTGCTGTACACCGGCTCTTTGATGCGGATGACCGCCCCGAACGTGCCGATGAACAATAGTGGAAGGGGGATGAAATAAGGCAAACTCACCTTCACCTTATGGTAGACCGCTGCAAAATAATGTCCGAATTCATGCGCGCCGAGAAACGCCAATAACAGCAATGCGAACACGAGTCCTTGTTCCAGCAAGGGCCAGAACTCGAGCGTGACCCCGGTTTGTCCGACGAACTGCAATCCCTGGAAACTGACTGTGGCTACCGTGGCCAGAAACAATCCACCGTGAATGAGAGCGGGTTTGACCCAGCTCAGGTTGTTTCCAGTCGGCTGATTGGCATCGTCATGCATCGCGCTCCTCCTCTGCCACGGCACAGTTCGTGCCCGATAAACGTGACGGCCAGACGCACATCCGCATCCGGATTGAACGGCGTTTTGCTGTAGGTAGAAATGAATTCATCTTGTGTGACAACGGTATACCCATGTTCTTCCATGGCCTTGAATGTGTTCGTGTTCCGCTCATAACCCACCACCACGCCGGGCGCCAGACAGAAGAGGTTGGCTCCATCCGACCATTGCTCGCGATGTTGGTTCAGCACATCCGGTCCGCCGCATTCGATGAACGTGATATCGCGTTCCAAACATTCCTGAAGCGCGTGTTTCAGACTCGGCATGAGGCGATTCACAATGCGGTCGCCGTCTTTGTTGAGCAACACCACATTATGACTTCTGTCTTGGATGGCGGGAGAAAACGCCACGCATTCGTTCGGATGTGCGAACGTGAAAATCGTATCGAGGTGCATCGACGAGCGTTGTTTCGGAATATCGACGATGAGCACATGCTTTACGCCCAAGGTGAGAAGCTGATCGGCGGCCTGCATCACACCGCTGAAGGACGTGCGCTCGCTCATCCCAATTAATACAACATTTTCAGATGCCACAAGGATGTCGCCACCTTCGATGGTATCGTGCACCGGAATGCGGATCGCTTTCGCCTTCACCGTAGCGAATATGGGATGGTGACGAACCAGCATTTCCATCAATATCGATTCGCGGATGCGGGCCGTTTTCGCCGCTCTCGAAACGACGATGCCATCTCGGACCACTGCCGCCAGATCGCGCGTGAACAGTAGATTCGGGGATGGATTCAACACGAGGCCTTTGAGCTCCGCCACCTGACCTTCCACCGCGAAGCGGGTGAGCGCATCGCCCGATAAGTCCAGTATCGCGTCTTTGTATGGCGCCATGCGCAGTTCCGGTTGTCGGCGGATGAGCTCTTCCACAAATTCCATCCGCACGCTCTCATTAGCAAATACATCACGAAACAGGTCCACGATTTCGTGCACTTGTCCGCCTTTCGGGACGGCACATTCGAACAAGGCTTTCATCCCCAAATGTTCGGCTCGCGCGTCAGACTCAAAAATGATATCGTCAAATAGAAGGTCGTTTTTCGTGTCGGGGTGCACCAACGATACTTCGCGGCCGGGGGTATGAACGATCACGCCATTTAGGCGGCCGGTTTCGGAACGTACGTCTACGATCATCAGATAGAAGGATTTAGTTGCCGGGCGAGGGTTCGAAACGTTTCCGCTTCCTCGGGATGCCGGTAATGGTCGTGGATTTGTGCCGCAAGCATCAACAATTCGGGATGGGTCGGGCAAAATCCGGTCAGAACCGTGGCCAATTCAGCGGCCGATTCCAGTTCTTTATTGGAAATCGAGATTTTTAATAAAATGAGGTACATCGACAAGGTGCGATCCTGTTCAGCCACTTTTTCAATGTAGGACTTGCAGCGTGAAAAAATCAGCAAGTCGTAATAATACTGAATCAGCAATTCGACCATCGTGAGGTCCAACTCACTGAGATCCATCTTCTCTTCCAAGGTCCGAAGCAGATCGCGTTGATCGACCGCCATCAAGGCGCGGATGAGGGCATGCAACTGGTCTCGACTCCATTCACCCGTTGCGATCTCATGCTTCACTTCACTCGTGAACAATTGTCGTAACTCCAAGATAAACGGCTCTTCCGGGAAATACGGATTGATGAGAGCGCCGATCGCGATCACTTTCCCGACAGACTCGGTTTCGGTGGAATCGATTTCGGTGATGAACTTGTAGTCCCACTTCCGATGAAAATGATCCGAATTTTTCCAATAAGCGGCGGATGTGGTGTTGATGCCGATGTCATCCGTTGTGGTTCCCATCCGATGATGCACCCAGATGCTCGGATCTGCCACAATGCGTTTCGACTCGCCCGCAGCTGTGATGCAAAAATCGATGTCTTCGAACCAAGCGAGTCCGAAGGATTCATCAAACGCCAACTCATCCTGTTTTCGGAATGCGAGGCAGAAGCTGTCGAGGTACGAGCACTCGATCAGATCGCCTTTTGCCGCATCACCGGCTTGCTGCGTGCCGTTTCCGGTGCGATCCGCAACAGGTCCGGCCACAACCACATCTTCATTCGCCGACAGCAGATCCGCTAATCGACCCGGCGCATCGTCCGTGATTGTCACGTCATTATGCATCACCACGATCGTCTCGCCAGCCGCCATGCGAATGCCTTGGTTCACCGCCGCACCGAATCCGAGATTCGCATCGTTGGTAATCGTTTTCAAGTTCATGAATCCTTTCGCTTCCAACTCGCTCAAATAATGCGCAGTATCGTCCATCGCGGCATTGTTGATCACGATCAACTCGCGATGCGCACCATCGGCATGGGCATGAAGCGCGGTGAGGCATTCTTCCAACATCGATTTCCGGTCGGTGCTGGTGGGGATGATGATGGAGATTCTTATTGGCGCGACGTGCGATGCGCGAGGTGCGATGTCAGATTCGGGCACATCGTCGGGGCGGTCGTCGGGGCGGATTGCATCCGCCCTTTCTTCATTTATTCGATCCGCCCCTACGTCAATCACATCATCCGGCACATCACCCGGATCATCAAACGGGTCGATGACCATGATCGGGGCTTTTTTGATGATCGGGGCGCTCCCGTTTCCATCGCGGATTTTGCGTTTCAGCTCAGCGGCTTCCACATATTTCCGCAGCTTTTCGAGGATCTTGATCTTCAGCGTAATGGCGTCCACGCGGCCCGGTTCAACAGCCAGAAGTTTATCCACCGCTTCCAATGCGGGTTGGATTTCGCCATCGCGGATCAAACGTTCGATGGTGGACACATCATTTCCCAACCGCACCGCCGCCGACGATTTCACGCTTTTGTACACATCGGTGATGTCGCTCAATTTCCAGCGTCCGGATCGCACCAAGCTCAAAAGCATTTCATTGCGATCGGCGTCGGTGAGGAAGGGATTCGGGCTGACGGTCAGTGGGTCTTTGCATGCCAGAACCAAGCCGGCCGAATCGGTACGGATGATCCACTCGGGGAAAAACGCGCGCGTCAGGAACGGATTGAGAAAGCGCTGCTGTGGGTGGATGGCGTCGAGGCGGACGAGGAAGGACGCGTCGGGAGGAAGGGTATGATCGGAGATGGCTTGAATCCAGCGGTCGGGGCGGATGGGGACTTCACCACCGCACACCGCGAAAGGAGCTTGCGAGCGAAGGAGATCGCCTACGGCGGCAGTCAGGACGGATGACTTGAAGCCGGACAGCACGCCCGGAACCCAAACGATGGGGCACGCGGCGTTGGTCAGGGCGTCGTTGATGCAGAGAGCGTGGCTTCGGTGTTCTGGAACCTCGAAAAAGTACGTGCTTTCGTGATTGAAATGCCTCAGCACGGACTGGATCGCCGCGTTGGTGCCATCATCCGACCCGTTGTCGATGATGACCATCTCAAAAGGGATGGTCATCTCTTCATACAGGGTGGTAAGGGTCGCTTCGGCGTCTTCCTTTTGATTATGGAAGACGCAAATGATGCTGAGTGGGAAATCTTTCACGATACCCCAAATATACTAGTTTACTTCTGGTCCATGACGGTGTCGAATCCGCGTTTATTCAAGTCCCAGTAGATATATCCACCTGCGAGAGCCGCCGTTCCCAAACACAGCACCGCGTTGAGTGTGGTTCCGAAAAGCAGGTTCCCGATTCCGAACAACGTCATGTACACAAGTACCACACCGGCGATCCAATCAAACAGCAAAGGAATGAGTCCGCTGTCGGGTTTCACACTCGGGTTACGTGCGCCAATGGCTTTCCATCCGGGTCCACCTGGACGCACCCGAGCATAAAACGCATCCAACTTGCTTTCATCGGTCGGTTTCGTCAAAAAGGTGACGATCAACCATACCGGAGTCGTGATTCCCACCACGTAGAATAAGTTTTCCGGGAATTTCTGGAAGATCTCGGCAGGAATGACGCCCAACATCGCCAATACCACCAAGGCGATCGGCGTGAGAGTGGCCGCCAACTCGCTCCAGGCATTCACACGCCACCAATACCAGCGAAGAATCAATACAAGTCCCAATCCGGCGGATGCCGATATCACAAGTCCCCAAGCCTGCGCGATGGAACTCAATTGTGTGGTGATGAGAAATGCGGCTACTGCCAGTAGCGCCGTCACGATGCGCGAGACTTTGATGTAGTGCTTCTGACTTTCATTCGGTTTGATGAAGCGCGCCCACAAATCGTTGATCAGGTAGGATGTGCCCCAGTTCAATTGTGCGGCGAAGGTGGAGGTGAACGCGGCAAGGAAGGCCGTGAACAAGAGGCCGAGAAGGCCGGAAGGCAGCACGTCGCGCATCACCATCACAAATCCTTCACGCGGGTTTTCGAGTCCGGGATACAACACCAACGACACCAACGCCACGATGATCCATGGCCACGGGCGAATGCAATAATGTGCGACCGTGAACCATAACGATGCGAACAAAGAGTTCTTTTCGTCTTTCGCGCTCATCATGCGCTGGGCCACGTAACCGCCACCGCCTGGCTCGGCACCGGGGTACCAACTGCTCCACCACTGCACGCCGATATACGCGAAGAAGGCTGCACCACTCAGGGCCAAGACACCGGCACCTTCAACGGTGGATCCGATGGTCGGGAAAAAGTTGAAGGTGGTTGGAGGCAATTTTTCGATGAGGCCAGACAATCCACCCACTTCGGGAATATCCAAGGCATAATAGGCAAGGACGATGGTGCCTGTCATCGCAATGCCGAATTGAAACACATCCGTGAACGCGACTCCCAATAGTCCGGATGTGAGGGAATAGATGGCGACGAAAATGATGATGAGTCCGACAATGGCGAGCGGGGCCGAAATGTACAGACCGAGAAATTCAAAGGAGGTTTGACCGAACAATGTGATTCCAGGAAACAGAACTCCGATCACGGTTTCCATCGCAAGGGTGACCCACGCCAAAATCACGCCGTTCATGAAGAAACCGAAGAACACGGCTTTGATGCCCCTCAGCCAAGCGGCTTCTTTGCCACTGTATCGGAGCTCGACGAATTCCACATCCGTCAACACACCGCTTCGACGCCAGAGCCGCGCGAAGAAGAATACCGTGAGCATCGCTCCGAACAGCATGTTCCACCAGAGCCAGTTTCCGGCGATCCCGTTTTGTGCGACGAGCTCGGTTACAGCAAGAGGCGTATCTGCGGCGAAGGTGGTGGCCACCATGGACGTGCCCACGACCCACCATTTCATATTGCGGCCAGACAGGAAAAACTCCGTTGTGTTTTGGCTCGCGCGTTTGCGGAAATACAAGGTGATGCCGATGGTGACCAGCACATAAATGACAACGGACAGCCAATCGAGGTAGGTGAAAGCCATGGTTTTTAGACTAAAGGTGCGTAACGGGATTCAGGAAAACGCTTCCAAGTTAGCATGTATCCTCCACGCGGACAAAAGCATCTGCCGATTGATGTTGGCGTCGGTTTTTCCTACAATGCAGGGCGGCATTATCATACATATTAAGCATCTCATCATGGTCGTTTTTGGCGTACCCAAGGAGACACAATCCGGAGAGAATCGTGTTGCCTTGAACCCGGACTCCGTTTCCCAGTTGATTAAATTGGGCGTTTCCGTACAAATCGAAACCAACGCAGGCATTGCCTCCTATTTCACGAATGAAGCCTACGTCGCCGCCGGTGCGACGATCGTAGACTCTGTTCTGAGCAGTTCGGATGTGATCCTGAAAGTGGCTCCTCCATCATTGGATGAAGTCAAACAACTGAAATCCGGATCCATCCTTATTTCCTTCCTTTGGGCGGTGCAGAACCGCGACATCGCAGAAGCGCTTCGTACTCAAGGCGTGTCGGCATTGGGGATGGAAGCCGTGCCGCGAATCACTCGGGCACAGAAAATGGACGCGCTCAGTTCGATGAGCTCCATCGCCGGATACAAAGCGGTACTGCTCGCATCCACCCACCTCGGCAAATACCTTCCGATGATGATGACTGCCGCGGGCACCATCGCCCCAGCGAAATGTCTGATTCTGGGCGCCGGTGTGGCCGGATTGCAAGCCATCGCCACGGCCCGACGTTTGGGCGCGGTAGTAGAGGCATTTGATGTGCGTCCAGCCGTGAAAGAACAGGTGGAAAGCCTTGGCGCAAAATTCGTGGATGTGGAACTCGAGCCAGAGGACATGGAAACGAAAGGCGGATACGCCAAGGAATTGTCCGAAGAGAACAAGCGCCGGCAAAAAGAAGCCTTGGCCGCTCGTGTGAAAGCATCGGATTTCGTGATCACCACGGCGCTCATCCCCGGTAAACCGGCTCCGAAACTCATCACAAAAGAGATGGTGGCCAGCATGGCTCCGGGTTCCGTGATTGTGGATCTCGCCGCCGAACAAGGGGGTAACTGTGAACTGACCGAGCCAGGCAAAACCGCCATCACGGCGAATCATGTCCAAATTCTCGGACCCTTGAACATCCCAAGTTCGATGCCGCTTCACGCGAGTCAGTTGTACTCGAAAAACGTGTTCGCGCTCGTCCAACTACTGGTGAAAGACGGAGCCGTAACGCTCGACTTCACCGACGAAATCATCGAACAATCCACCATCACGCATGCCGGTGAATGGAAAAGTCCGACCATCAAATCCCTTTTAGGAGTCGCTTAACATGGATCTCATTTCCAATCTCTTCATCTTCACCTTGGCCTGTTATGTGGGCTTCGAGGTGATCTCAAAGGTCCCGACCACCTTGCATACGCCGCTGATGTCGGGTTCGAACGCCATTTCGGGCATCACGATCATCGGTGCGTTGGTACTGGCGGGACATTCGGGTGGAACCCTCGGTTCGATCATCGGCTTTCTAGGCATCGTGTTCGCCATGATCAACGTGGTGGGCGGTTTCATGGTCACCGACCGGATGCTGCACATGTTTAAAAAGAAAGGAGAATGACCTGTGGATACCTTCATTCAACTCTCCTATCTCGTTGCAACCGGTTTTTTCATCTCCGGACTCAAAAAACTAGGTTCTCCCGCCACCGCTCGCCAAGGTAACCAATGGGCCGCCTTCGGGATGCTTATCGGTATCATCGTCACACTGTTCAATCATGAAATCTTATCGTTCGAATGGATCATCGCGGGTATGATCGTCGGTTCAGCGATCGGTGTGTACATCGCCAAGAAAGTGGAAATGACCGGAATGCCGGAAATGGTGGCCTTGCTGAACGGACTCGGCGGCGGCGCTTCGGTACTGGTTGCTGGTGGCGAATACTTGAGAGATCCTCTGATGCTGAGTCCGGATGGATTATTTACCGTCGGGATGTCGGTCTTCATCGGGGCTGTCACGTTCACAGGCTCCATCATGGCCTATGGAAAACTGGCTGGCAAACTTCCTGGAAATCCGATCACCTTCGGCGGACAAAAACCCTTGAACGGCATCCTCGCCGCTGTGGCGATTTTCGCATCGGTGTACCTGGTATTCGATCCCGAAAACCTGTGGGTCATCGGTGGAATCGCGGTGTTGTCGTTCCTACTTGGCGTGATGTTCGTACTTCCAATTGGCGGTGCCGACATGCCCGTCGTGATTTCGCTCTTGAACTCCTTGTCGGGTGTGGCCGCATCGGCCACCGGTTTCGTGCTGAACAACTCCTTGCTCATCGTGAGTGGCGCGCTGGTCGGCGCGTCGGGCTTCATCCTTACGATGATCATGTGCAAAGCCATGAACCGATCTCTGGCGAACGTGCTCTTCGGAGCCTTCGGGGCGGATGGAGGTTCTGCGGTAGCCGCGGTTGGTGACGGCAGTAAAACCATCCGCGAAGTGAAAGCGGATGATGTCGCGGTGATGACGGCCTATGCCAGTCGTGTCGTGATCGTGCCCGGATACGGCCTCGCCGTAGCCCAAGCCCAGCACGTGATCCGCGAAGTGGCGGCCTTCCTGGAAGCCAAGAACGTGGATGTGAAATATGGCATCCATCCGGTAGCCGGACGCATGCCCGGACACATGAACGTGCTTCTGGCCGAAGCGAATGTCCCCTATCCGCAATTGTATGATATGGACGACATCAACCCCGAATTCGAAAGCACCGATGTGGTTTTGGTTGTGGGAGCAAATGATGTGGTGAACCCGGCGGCGCGCACGAATCCGGCGAGTCCGATTTTTGGCATGCCGATCTTGGATGTGGACAAAGCGAAGGCCGTGGTCATCCTCAAACGAAGTATGAACACCGGCTTCGCGGGCATCGACAACGACCTGTTCTACCTGCCGAACGCCTACATGTACTTCGGCGATGCGAAAAAATCGCTTCAGGGGCTGATGGGGGCACTGAAGGAGCTGTGACCCACCCCCATCCCCTCCCTTCTCGGTCCGTCAGCGGACCTCGCAAGGAGGGGTGATCCATTCGTAAGGGCGCGTGGCACGCGCCCAAAGAAGCCATGAAAACACACACATCCCGCATCGACGCCATCACCACACGGGTCAACGACCTCTTCGGAGGTCTTGACGCCGAGGCTCTCAACCGGCAACCGGCTCCGGGCAGATGGAGCGTGGCGCAATGCCTCGATCATATCATGGTGCTGAACCGCACCTACTTCGATGCCCCTGCGAAGATCCGAGCCGGGACGTATCCGCTTCCGTTTCATGCGCGGTTTGGGTTCATGGTCAATTTCTTCGGGAAATTCATCTTGCAGAGCGTGCATCCCGACAGAAGAAGGCCCATCAAAACCTTCCCGGTTTGGGAGCCATCCCATAGCGACATCCCCGGCGATATCGTGACCCGTTTCGTAGCGCATATGGACGAATTGGACGCCTTCATCCGCGACAATCAAGACCTGGCCGAGCAAGGCGCAGTCGTTGTCTCACCCGCCAGCCGGTTGATCATCTATCGGATGGATGTGCTGTTTAACATCATCATCGCCCACGCCGAGCGGCATGTGAATCAGGCGGAGGAGGCGTTTCGATGAAGTATCTCGTACTTTTTGTGAGTCTATTCGTCTTGAATGGATGCGATCTGTTCACTTTCTCTTGTGGGGCGTTTGGGTCGGATGGATGGTTTGTTAAAACGCTTGTGATTGATCGACCCATCCGAGACGTGACAATCGCGAACGGTGAGACTAGGACTATTTACTTGGATTGGCATATGCATGTAGATGCTGTCTATAAGGGGGACGAAGCATGTGAGAAACCTGATTTCAAATTCATCCCTGATTACACTGTTGTAGTTGACGATGAGGAATTAGCGAATGCCAGCATCACACTTGACAAAACTAAAAAAGGTCGATTCGGCGGGAATCCCAAAGTATTGACGATTGATGTGAAATCAGGTGAGTCAACAAAGCTCATACTAACTGCAAGGTGGTTTCTTGACTCCTATGATGAAGCAGGTACATCTCTTTATGGCACCGAGGATTTCGAAATCGAGATTATCGTGACTCCTTGAACAATTCGTTTGGGTTTCATAGCGTTTATAGCGAATATTCTATGAATCATATTCAACCCTATGAGCGCATCCGAATTCAGAATTGATCCCAACCAAGTTGAACCCGACCAGTTGGAGTCATTACGTAGAATGTTTTCCCACTACGATCGACCCGCTTTGGTCGACACCGACGGCAAACGAATTGAATTGCCGAAAGCCATTTTCAACCTTTTGTTGAACGTCCTGCACCAAATGCATCATGGACGTTCCATCGTGCTGATTCCAGAAGGGGAAACACTCACCACTCAAGCAGCCGCTGGACTATTGGGAGTTTCACGACAGTATCTCGTGAATCTGATTGAAGACGGAGTCATACCATTTCACAAAGTGGGTTCGCATCGCAGAATCTATGCGAAAGACCTTCGAGCCTTTGAACTCAAACGGGACGAACATCGCAAGTCATCACTGAATCAACTCTTCAATACCATCCGAGAATCGGGATTGTATGATTCCGAGGACCCTGATGCCTCTACAGAGTGATTTCCCAGTTGTATTGGATGCTTGCGTTTTAGCGCCACCGAAAGTTTGCGATCTTTTTTTGCGCCTTGCGGAATCACCTCGACTCTACCTCCCAAAGTGGTCAGATGACATTTTGAACGAAGTATGGAGGACTCAAACCACGAAGCTTCGCCCTGCATTTTCTCCTGAATTGGCATCCTATTGGCGATCACAAGTTGAATCAGCATTCCCTGAAGGCAACGTTGTTGGATATGAACATCTGATTCATGCTATCAATATTAACGAGAAAGACAGACATGTCATGGCTGCGGCGATTCATTCAAAAGCATCCTTGATTCTGACGTTCAATTTGAAAGACTTCCCGGATGTTGAGCTAAAAAAATGGGGATTGAATGTGTCTCACCCCCAAGATTATGCAACTACGTTGTTCGAAATGAAACCTGCCATTGTAGTTCAAAAACTCAATGAACTGGCTAGTGCAAGCAATATCACGATTCAGGATTTATTAATCCAATTGGGAAAAACCCTGCCACTTTTTTCTTCAACGGTTTGGCAAGAGTTGGGAAGCCCTTAATTCACCCTCCCCAATCCCTCCCACTGCTTGTTGACGTAGTCTTGCGCCGCGTCGATGAGCTCATGATGATCGGCAGAGGCTTCGCTGTCGATGAGGCGTTTGAACCGCGTTTCGGATTTCAAGTACTCGATGATGGGGATGCTCGGGGGTTTTGAGTCGATCTGCATCTTTTTCTCCAACCGCGGATCGTAGCGGAACAACGGCCAGTAGCCGCTCTTTACCGCTTTTTCCTGTTGCGACGGACCATTCGCCATATCCAGCCCATGCGCGATGCACGGTCCATATGCGATAATAATCGACGGACCATCATACTCAACCGCTTCGCGGATGGCTTTCAGCGCTTGGTTTTCGTCCGCGCCCATCGCAATCCGGGCCACATACACATAGCCATAGGCCATGGCCATTTTCGACAAGTCTTTCTTCGGAACGTCTTTTCCGCCTGCGGCGAATTTCGCGATGGCTCCGAGTCCGGTCGATTTCGACGACTGTCCGCCGGTGTTCGAATACACTTCCGTATCGAGAACCATGATGTTCACGTTGTTGCGACCCGCCATCACATGATCGAGTCCGCCATACCCGATGTCGTACGCCCATCCATCCCCACCGATGATCCAGACAACCGGTTCCACCAACACATCCGCTAGGCGGAGCAAGTCTTTCCAACGGAGTCCTTCTTTATCTGAGATCCGCAGTTTGAGGTCGCTGATGCGTTTTCTCTGCTCGCGGACGTCAGACTGAGTCACCAATTTCGCGTTGATGATTTCATCCACGAAATCACTTCCGATATCGGCGCGGAATTCGTTGAGCAAGGTTTTGGCGCGTTTCTGCTTCACTTCCAGCGCGAGCCGCATCCCCAATCCGAATTCGGCGTTGTCTTCGAACAAGGAGTTGTTCCACGCCGGACCGCGGCCATACTTGTCTTTCGACCATGGCGTAGTAGGCAGATTACCACCATAAATACTGGAACAGCCCGTCGCGTTTGCCACGATCATGCGATCGCCATACAATTGCGTGATGAGCTTGAGGTAAGGTGTCTCGCCGCAACCCGCGCACGCACCTGGAAATTCGAAATAAGGTGGAAGCAGTTGCACGTCTTTCACCTTCGTAAACGACAGATCGTGCGGATGATCATGGTCCGTCACATCCGGCAACGTTTGGAAATAGTCCCAGTTTTTCAGCGCATGGTCGCGTTCTTGCTCGGCCGGAACCATGTGAATGGCTTTGTCTTTGACCGGACACACCACTTCGCAAAGGGTGCATCCCGTGCAATCATCGGCCGAAATCTGAAGCGTATAATACATTCCGGTGAGTTCGCGCCATTTCGCCGGCATGAGGCCGAATCCATCCGGCGCGGCGTTCTTGGCGCTTTCATCCAGCACTTTCGCGCGGATCACACTATGCGGACACGCCATCACACATTTTCCGCATTGGATGCAGGTTTCCGTGTTCCAAACCGGAAGTTCGAGCGCGATCTGGCGCTTCTCGTACTTCGCAGTGCCGGTTGGCCAGGTGCCGTCGGTCGGAAATGCGCTCACGGGCAACGCATCGCCTTTCCCAGCCATCAACGGCATGGTGAGCATGCGGATTTCTTCCGGCAAATCGGACAGATCCGTCAGTTCATCATCCGGCAGAAGCACATCCATGTCCGGAATCGGCAAGATGCTCATCGCATCGATGGACCGGTCGATGGCCTCGAAATTTTGCCGAACGACCTCATCCCCACGTTTTCCATAGGTTTTTTTTGTGGCGGATTTGAGATGCTTGATGGCTTCATCCGCCGGCAGCACGCCTGAAATCGCGAAGAAGCAGGTCTGCATGATGGTGTTGATGCGCGATCCCAGCCCCAGTTCTTTCGCCAAGGCATAGGCATCGACCACATGACATATCAGTTTTTTCTCGCGGATCTGATGCCTGACCTTCGCAGGCAGTTTTTCCCAGGTCAGATCGCGGGGATAAGGAGAATTCAGCAAAAATGTGGCGCCTGGCTGGGCGGTTTCGAGCGTATCCACACGGTCGAGCAATCCGAATTGATGCACCGCGATGAAATCGGCTTTGCTGATGAGATAGGGCGCTCGGATGGGTTTCATGCCGAAGCGCAGATGCGACACGGTGCGCGATCCCGATTTCTTAGAATCGTACACGAAATAGCCTTGCGCATCGAAATCGGTCTGCTCACCGATGATCTTGATCGAATTCTTGTTCGCGCCGACGGTTCCATCCGCGCCCAATCCCCAAAAAATGGCTCGTTTCACGTCTTTGGGTTCGATATCGAGCGTCAGATCGTAATCCAAACTCAGATGGGTTACGTCGTCGTCGATACCGATGGTGAAGCGGGATTTCGGCTCGAGCTTGTTCAATTCATCGAAAATGGCCTTGACCATGCCCGGAGTGAATTCTTTGGATGAGAGTCCGTACCGTCCCGAAATCACATGCGGTTTGCGCACGCCGGGGATACTGTCCCAAGCCGTCACCACATCCTGATAGAGCGGCTCGCCCGCGCTTCCGGGTTCTTTGGTGCGATCGAGAACGGCGATGGATCGGACCGATGCAGGAATCGCATCCAACAAAGCGGTAACCGAGAACGGACGGAACAAGCGCACATTCAGCACGCCCACATTTTCTCCAGCGGCGTTCAGATAAGCGACGGTATCGGCCACTGTCTCGGTGCCAGAACCCATAATAATGATCAGGCGATCGGCATCCGGAGCTCCTTCATAATCAAATAAAGAGTATGCACGACCGGTAATCGCCGCGAATTGGTCCATCACTTGTTTGGCGATGATCGGGGCCGCGTCATACCATAGATTCACAGCTTCCCGGATCTGGAAAAAGGTATCCGGGTTGTGCGCGGTGCCACGCAAAACCGGGTGCTCCGGCGACATTTCGCGATTGCGGAACCGTTCGATATCGTCCGCATCCAACAACTTCTGAATCAACTCATCTGAAATGGGATCGAGCTTATGCACCTCGTGCGAGGTGCGGAATCCATCAAGGATATTCAGGAACGGAAGTGTCGATTTGAGGGAAATGACTTGGCTAATGAGGGCCATGTCGGCGGCTTCTTGCACGCTTTTGGCGAACAGCATGCCGAAGCCCGTGCCTCGAACCGACATCACATCGCTGTGATCGCCAAAGATGGAGAGGGCGGATGTGGCCAATGATCTAGCGGCGACATGAATCACGGCCGGCATCCGCTCCCCTGCCATTTTATACATATTTGGAATCATCAAGAGCAGCCCTTGGCTGGATGTGAATGTGGTGCCGAGCATCCCGTTCTGCACGGCGCCGTGCAAGGTCCCGGCCGCGCCACCTTCGGACTGAAGTTCCACGATTCGAGGGACATCCCCCCACAAATTCGGTTTGTTTTCCGATGCCCATTGGTCGCACCATTCGGCCATCGTAGACGCAGGAGTGATCGGATATATGGCGATGAACTCGTTGGTTCGGTACGCAACCGAGGCGACGGCCTCATTGCCATCCATGGTTTGTGCACGACGGGATTTCATAAATACGGCTCCGGATAAAGGTCTGCTCACAATCTCGGAATAGCGCTTCCAAGGCGCTTCACACTTTTTGCGGGATGGTTGCCCGTTTTTGTACCACTTAAGGTTGTATCTTAAAGGTCATTTCTGCCTACTAAATTCTTTTGCATGAAACGAGTTGTCATCACCGGGATGGGGGCAGTGACCCCCTTAGGATTAACATTACCAGAGTATTGGACCGCTCTTCGTAACGGAACTAGCGGCGCGGCGCCGATCACCCGTTACAACACGGAAAAATTCAAAACCAAATTCGCCTGCGAGCTCAAAGGATTCGATCCGTTGAACTATATGGAGCGTGGCGAAATCAAGAAATACGACCCGTTTTCGCAATACGCCATTGTGGCGGTAGGCGAAGCGCTTCAACACGCACGGGTGGACCTTGAATCGATCGACCGCACTACAATCGGTGTGATCTGGGGAACCGGCCAAGGCGGCTTCACCACGTTCGAAGAACAAGTGGGTGAATTTGTGAAAGGTGACGGAACGCCGCGTTTCAATCCCTATTACATTCCCCGCACCATTCCGAACATGGCATCGGGTGTGATTTCGATCAAATACGGTCTTCAGGGCATGAACTTCACCGTGATCACGGCCTGCGCCTCGTCGAACTCGGCGATGGTGGACGCGCTGAATTACATCCGCTGGGGCAAAATCAAAATGGTGGTGAGCGGAGGCTCCGAAGCCGCCATCACCGGCGCCGCAATGGGCGGATTTTCCGTCATGCGTGCCTTGTCCACCCGCAACGACGATCCGGCCACCGCATCACGTCCTTGGGATGTGAACCGCGACGGCTTTGTGATGGGGGAAGGCGCCGGCGCCCTCATCCTCGAAGAATATGAGCACGCCAAAGCCCGTGGCGCGGACATCTTATGTGAAGTGGTCGGCGGCGCGATGACGGCCGACGCCTATCACCTGTCCGCCACCCACCCTGAAGGCGACGGTGCCTACCGAGCCATGAAACTGGCTTTGGAAGACGCGAATCTCACCCCAAATGATGTGGATTACATCAACGCGCATGCCACATCCACACCGGTCGGCGACATCAGCGAACTCATCGCCATTAAGAAATTGTTCGGAGATAACGCGGCCAACGTGCATATCAGCGGCACCAAATCGCAAACGGGACATCTGCTCGGAGCCGCGGGCGCCATCGAAGGAATCGCCAGTGTCATGGCCATCCGCGAAGGCGTCATCCCGCCAACCATCAACACAACCAACATCGATCCCAATCTACCGACCGGACTCTCCATCGTCACCCAGAAACCGTTCAAAAAAACGGTGAATGTGGCGATGAGCAACACATTTGGTTTCGGCGGCCATAATGGGATCGTCGTATTCAAAAAATTTACGGAATGAAAGATATCGGCAAAATTGAGCTGCGAAACCTGCGCAGCGACGACTACGACGAACTGAAAGACATGATGATCCGCTCCTATCACGATTGGGCGGGCTCGTATTGGAAAAAACCTCAAGTCCAGAAATTGCTGGACATCTTTCCCGAAGGTCAATTTGTGATTTTCGCCGATGATGAGTTGGTAGGCTGCGCCTTATCTATCGTCATCAACTATGACAAATTCAGCGACGATCACACGTACAAACAGATCACCGGGAATTTCACATTCAGCACGCACGATGAGAATGGAGATGTCTTGTACGGTATTGATGTGTTCATCCATCCCGATTACCGAGGCCTTCGCTTAGGTCGACGCTTGTATGATGCCCGCAAAGAACTCTGCGAGCAGTTGAACCTGAAATCCATCGTATTCGGCGGACGAATCCCCAACTTCAACGAATACAGCGAAACGCTCAAGCCGAAAGAATACATCCAGAAAGTCTTGCAGAAGGAGATTTACGATCCCGTGCTCACCTTCCAATTGAGCAACGATTTCCGGGTGATCAAGGTCTTGAAGCAATACATGCCGGGCGACAAAGGCTCCGAAGAGTACGCCACGCTGCTGGAATGGAACAATATCTATCATGCCAAAGCTGAGCATTTACTCAAGCCGGAGAAAGTGCAGGTCCGCATCGGATTGGTTCAATGGATGATGCGGCCCCTGAACGACCTCGATGCTTTATTTGAGCAGATGGAGTTCTTTGTGGATGCCGTCTCCGACTATAAAGCGGATTTCGTGATGTTCCCCGAGCTCTTCAACGCTCCGCTCATGGCCGATTACAACCATCTTCCCGAAGCCGAGGCCATCCGCAAACTCGCCGAGTACACCGAGCCGATCCGCGACAAATGCAAAGAATTCGCCATCTCGTACAACGTGAACATCATCACCGGCAGCATGCCGCACATGCAGGATGGGACCTTGTACAATGTGGGATACTTATGCCGCCGCGACGGTTCCCACGAAACCTATGAGAAAATCCACATCACCCCGAGCGAAGTCAGTTATTGGGGGATGGTTGGCGGAAACACGCTGAACGTGTTCGAAACGGATTCCGGTAAGATCGGCGTCCTGATCTGTTATGATGTGGAATTTCCGGAGCTTTCCCGACTGATGGCAGATAAAGGCATGCAGATTCTGTTCGTTCCGTTCCAGACCGATACACAAAACGGCTACACCCGTGTGCAGCGTTGCGCCATGGCCCGCGCCATCGAAAACGAATGTTATGTGGCCGTGACAGGTAGCGTAGGCAATCTTCCGAAAGTGAACAACATGGATTTGCAGTATGCCCAGGCATCGGTCTTCACTCCGTCCGATTTCTCCTTCCCCAACAACGGCATCAAGGCCGAAGCCACGCCGAATACGGAAATGACCCTGATCGTGGATGTGGACCTCGACTTACTTCGTGAGTTGCACAGCCACGGCAGCGTGCGCAACCTGAAGGACCGTCGTACAGACCTGTACAAACTCAGCTTGAAATAACTGGTTAGTTATTTCACCAGCGTGATGCTTCGAACCTGTAGCTGATCCTCTGTCTGCAGGCGGACGAAATAAATCCCGCTTGCGAGACCATCTGCCGAAAACCGGACCGAATGCGAACCGGCCGGCATCACGCCATCCACCAAAACCGCGATTTCCCGCCCGAGGATGTCATGCACCGATATTCGGGTATGTAGGGACGCAAGATCTTGCGTCCCTACAGTGAAACCAATCATCGTGCTCGGATTAAACGGATTCGGATAGGGCGCCAGCAACCGTGTCTCATTCGGGCGATCATCCTCATGATCATCAATGCTCACAATTCGGGCCAGTTCGGCATCAATCACAGCTTTCACCGCAGCTACATCCGTATTTACAAATCCGGTTCCGCGATAGAGTAATTTTCCATCCGAGCCGATCACAACGGACCTGTCGTAGCTCGAAAAATTTCCATAGTAGGCGTTGAGCACGTTCCGGCCGTTCAGCAACAGCGGATACGTGATGCCCGTGACCGATCGGAATGTATTGTTCGTGGATGTGGGATCGTTCCAGGTATCGATGCCAATCGCTACGAACGAATCGTTCGATTTATATGTCTGATGGATCTGGGATTCGGTGACCGGTCCGTTCGCCCGGCAATGTGGACATCCCGCCCCGTACATAAAAATGTATACAACTTTTCCACTGAGTCCGGGCAGCGAGACGGTTGCGCCTCCACCCAATGGCGATAAGGAAAATGTTGGTGCAGGCTGACCAACCACCGCTTGCGCGGATGCGGACGGCACAACAGCCATCATGATGACAGCGAACAGTAGGATTGTTTTCATGGGTTCAGAATCGGGTGATAAGTTTGACTTCCGCGCCCTCGAAATCGAGAACGTCATAGCAAATACCGGAGGTGCATGCGGGTCCGCCGCGACGTGTGCCAGCGAAAACATCGAGTCGATGCGGGCCTTTGGATTGCCACGAGAGGTTTCCACCGAGCCAATTGCGTCCATCCGATGTGGTTTCGGCAGTGGTTCCGACAGACCACGTTTCGACCGCGCTCCACGCCATGGCGAGATATCCGTTTCGAACGACATCCCCACCGGCTTGATCGAACCGTTGCGCTTGCAGGTTGATGGTGAATCCACCCGCGCGTCCGGCCGGGATCATCAACTGTCCGCCGGCGGTACGACGCCCGGTTTCACCCAATAAGTCGTCAGAACCCGCCTCCACAAACACTTTCAGCTTTTTATGGGCCACTTCCGCATATGTGGACTGATAACGAAAGGTGCGGAACAACTCATTCCGAGCTTGGGAGCGGTTCAGAGTTAAGATTGTAGATTGCCCTAGCGGGATGTAGGCTTCGACCTGGAACCCGCGTTCGTCCGTGGTTTCGAGCACATGCGTGCTGCGATTGAGCAAAGCCCAAGGCTGCTCGCGCACGAGCGGCGGCGGATCGTTGAACCCGGCTCCGAGCCGGAAATCATGGTATCGTTTGAGCTCGATGCTGAGTCCGACCGGACCCACTGCCCCATCCGCGCTCACATACGCCGCATACGCCGGATCGCCGGATGACGTGCGACGCGCGTATTCCGAATAGAGGTTCCATCCGAATAGCGGGATTTCCACATGACCCATCGCGAAACCTCGGCTGCCGAACGCATCGATGTGCCGCATGAACGCGCCTCCGACCGTACTATTGAAAGGGGCCGCCACATATCCTGTGAGCGCTTCAATGCCATCTGGACGTCGATCGTCTTCCGGCAATCCGGGTGGAAGAATGTTCCACAAGGGACGTCCTTTGATCGCCCGGAACCCATAATTGCCCGCATCCACCCCAGCCGATGCGCCGAACAGGTCGCGCTGAAACGCATACCGGGTACGATAAGCGGCGTCTTCGTAAATGGTGCCGGGGATTTCATAGGTGCGGAGCAGGAGTCCGCGACCGATGGTTTCATTCAGGTGTCCTAAGCGGACAGCGTACATCCCAGATAGATAGGTGAACCGCACACGTGTGGGTTCGAGATAGCGACGAAAGGATTCTTGCGACTCGTAGCTTTCAAAACGCGATTCGATGCGGAATGGACCGTCTTTCCAAGCCAGATTCAACTGATTGTATAAGCTGGAACGGTCTTTCGGGCGTTGGTCCGGCAGATTCCCGATCTGAAACTCCCCGATATGAGAGCCACTTATTTGCGCGGCGAGCGACATCGGCGCGAGACAACATAGAAGTAGCGCCAAGGTCCGCATCAGTCGATTCCTAAGGCTTTTTGGATGTCGGCCTTGATGCGGGCTTCCAATCCGGGTCGGTAGCCGGCATAAATGTGCAGGATTTTGTCAGTTTTGGCGTCGATCAGGACGACAGTAGGCATCGCTTCGACGTTCAGATCCGACATCACCGTGTAATCGGGATCCAGCAAAATCGGATAGGTGACGCCGAAGGAATGTAAGTAGGGACGCAATTTCGAGGTGTTCCGCGGACCGTCGACATTGATTCCGATCACGGAAAGTCCTTTCGAGCCGAACTCCTTATGCAGGTCGACGATGCCGGGAATGGCTTCGGCGCATGGGAGGCACCACGTGGCCCAGAAATCAATGAGAATGAGTCCGTCGCCCTTCAATTGGGAATAGGAGTCCATGGAACCGGACAACGACTTCAGACGGAAATCCGACACCTGCGCGGTGAGCGAGGTGGAAATGGATAGGAATAGAATGAGGATCCATGATGTGCGCATTCTTCACTGACGAGCGAAGCGTGGGGTTGATTGCAAGTCCGTATCTTTAGGCCTATGAAATCCAACGTCAGAGTCCGCTTCGCGCCATCCCCAACCGGCATGCTTCACATCGGGGGTTTGCGCACCGCCCTGTTCAATTATTTGTTTGCCAAACATCACGGCGGCACCTTCATCCTCCGCATCGAAGACACCGACCAGAACCGGTATGTGGATGATGCCGAGAACGATATCATCAAATCGTTGGAGTGGGCCGGACTGAAGGTGGATGAGGGTCCTCAACAAGGTGGACCCTGCGCGCCCTATCGCCAAAGCGAGCGCTCATTATTATATCGGAAACACGCCGAGGAATTGGTGGAAGCGGGCCATGCGTATTATGCCTTCGACACCACGGATGAGATCGAGGCCATGCGCGAGCGCCTCATCAAGAGCGGAAATCCATCTCCTAAATACGATTCCATCACGCGTCAGAGCATGAAAAACAGCCTCACGCTGCCTCAGGAAGAGGTCAAGCGTCGGTTGGATGCGGGCGAAGAACATGTGATCCGCCTGAAAGTGCCGCGTCGGGAAACCATCAAGTTCGATGATCTCATCCGCGGAACGGTTTCCTTCGATAGCGCGATGCTGGACGACCAAGTTCTGATGAAATCTGACGGACTTCCGACCTATCACCTCGCGAATGTGGTGGACGATCACACCATGGAGATTTCGCATGTGATCCGCGGTGAAGAATGGCTGAGCTCCGCGCCGAAACACATCCTGTTGTATCAATATTTCGGATGGACGCCCCCAACGATGGCGCATTTGCCGCTGATCATGAGTCCGGCGGGCGGAAAGTTGTCGAAACGGAATGCCGAAGAACTCGGAATTCCGGTAAACGTGCGCGATTACGTGAAAGGATTTTACGAGCCGGAAGCATTAGTGAATTTCCTGGCGTTTTTGGGATGGAACCCCGGCGACGACCGCGAGCAGATGACGATGGACCAACTGATTTCCGAATTTTCGTTGGAACGTGTGAGCAAAGCTGGCGCCGTATTCAACATGAAAAAGTTGTTATGGTACAACGAACAGTATTTCCGGGCGCGGACGCCCCAACAATTGTTATCCTCGCTCAAAGATTGGATCGTGCGGCATAAGGATGATTTGGATGATGCCTTCATCACTGCGTTTGTCTCTCATAGCGATGAGGAAAATGCGGGCGTGATCGGCATCATGTCCGACCGCGTGAGTGGAATCCACGATATCGCCGAGAACATACAGTACTTCTATGTGGCGCCGAGTGCGTTCAAGCCGGAAGACATGTCCAAAGCCTGGAAGCCGGGATCGAGCGAGCTCGTCGCGGCGTATGTGGAGCGCGTATCGGGGATGAATCCGTTCGCCGCCCAGCCCCTCCACGATGCTTTGCATGCGCTGGCTACGGAAAAAGGCGTGGGATTAGGAAAGCTCATGCAGCCCCTTCGCTTGGCCTTGACCGGGAAGACCTTTGGTCCGGATCTGTTCGAGTTTCAAGAGAGGATCGGGAAAGAGGAGAGTTTAGCGCGCCTAGGGAACGCCCTCGAGGTGTTTGGGGCGTAGGGGCGGATCGCATCCGCCACTACAGATAGCATGGTATAGAGTACTGCTGTCCGCAAGTCCCTCTTATCCTCAATTTATCTCGCTCCATATCTCACATTCGCCGATTGACTGATATAAAAATGAAATTATTGCACAGATTTCACAGAGAAATTACGTAACGATTTCGGTTCTAATTGACCACAATTCGTCATACTATGACCTATTCATGGTCATAAAATGAGCGAAAAAACAATACCTGCTGGAGAGTTCAAAGCCAAGTGCTTAGGACTTTTAGACGACGTTAATCGGACGGGCCAACCCATTGTCATCACAAAACATGGAAAAGCTGTCGCGCGACTCATCCCCGTCAAACCAGGTGTGGAGGAGGTGCGGAAAACCATTCGATTCAGCATCGCCGCTGACATTGTGGAACCGCTTGACGCTGAAGACTGGGGCGATTTCGCAATCCGAAACGCTCGGACTTTCCATTATATCGTGCATGGAAGCCGCCATACTGATTCGCAAGGGTAAGATCCGAATTGAACAATCCCTTGAAAATTGGATGGAGCAGATGACGAATGTGTATCGACTCGACATCCTACCTATCACACCATCTATTGTGATTCGAGCCAATACGTTGCATGATTTCCATCCGGATCCGGCGGATCGGATTATTGCCGCGACATCTATCGCGCATGGCATCCCGCTGATTACCAAAGATCGAGTACTTTCCTCTCGAAAAGATATTCAGACGATTTGGTGAGGCGGGGCGGATGCCATCCGCCATTACATGGCCTCAGCGGGCCGCATCCTCGAAAACGGATACCCATTGCATCCTGTGCGCGGATTGGTGCGATCTGGGGCGGATGTGGCTCGAGCGGCATCCTTGTCAGGAGCGCGATACGCCGTGAAGCAAAATCCCCACGTATAGGGTCCCATGTCTGAAAACGATATCCAATCGATGCGAGTCCATAAACCTGGATCACTCGAATTGCTCGAATCATTCCGAGCGATCACAAACTGATCCGACCTATGCCATTCAACCAGATGGAACCGGCCATGTGGCATCTGAGTGAACAGGGAATCGTTGATATCATACTGATTGCCATAATCGTCGAGGAAGCGACCATTCATGGCCTGGTCTTTCTGTGCCGCATCGATCACAACCATCTTCACCGGCTTCTCGATAGCAACCACTTCCAGTCCCATGTCATGAAGCGCATCATTCAGTGATTTGATGTTGCCCGCTTCCCAAACGAGGTCGATTTCATAGCGCTGGGCATCGGATCCGGAGCTGAAAACGGGTTGCGTGTCCATTACCGTTTCAAGAATGATAGAGAGCATATGAAGAGTGATTCCCACTCCATCGATTCTGCCATTTATCGGTGTCCATCGGATTCGTGACGCATCCACTTTTTTCAGTGTGATGTCGGCACCTTCCCGCTTCCGTAATTCAAGAACAGAAAGCGTTCGGGTTTCCTTGGTCATGGAAATCTCGAACGTCGATTCCACTGCATCAACAAATGCCTTCTGAAGCAGGTCGTCGTCGGGTTCCGGAACGATGATTTCGGCGATGGTTTGATGATCGGGCACATCCACATTCCAAATCATGCGTGGATACGATGTCTTATATGCGGCACGGATCAACGAACGCGATGAAACTCCTTTGTAAACGACTTGGCGACCATTGTATACTCCGTTTCGGCAGTAATAGACCATTCTATCATCGACTTCATCCGGTACGATTTTGATGTCGGCCTTGAAGGGAATGTTGTCTCTTTCGCGGGCGAACTCGAAATGCTCGGAGGAGAAGCGCGATCCGCCGCAGGCAGAAAGCAGGAGGATGGGGATGATATAGTTGTAGGGGTTCATGGGTGGAATGTAGGGGATTTCGAGCTTTACGCAAGGTATAGAGTTGTACTGTCCGCAAGTATCACTTTTGATAGTAAAACCTGATCCCATCGCTCCTAATCGCCGATTGACTGATATTAAAATGTAATTATTGCACAGATTTCACAGAGAAATTACGTAATGATTTGCCCATCGTCATTTCATCAAGGGCGGATGCGAGCGTGGCGGATGCCATCCGCCCTTACTCATTTCATCCTTTCATCATCCCGCCAATTCCGCATACCTAAAACACCCCACCAAATGATCATTCACCAGCCCCATGGCTTGCATATGCGCATACATGACGGTGCTGCCTAGGAATTTGAATCCGCGTTTCTTCAGGTCTTTGGCCAATGCGTCTGACTCGGGGGATGTGGCCGGCGCTTCGCTCATCGTCTCCCATCGGTTGATGATGGGTTTACCGCCCACAAAGCCCCATATATAGGTAGAAAACGACCCGTATTCGCGCTGAATCTCGATGAAACGCTCCGCATTGTTGATGGTGGCTAGGATCTTCGCCCGGTTCCGGATGATGCCCACATCCTGCATCAGCTCCTCAACTTTCGCCGCGTCATAATGACGCACAATCTGCGGATCGAACCCCGCGAACGCGCGCCGATACCCCTCGCGACGTTTTAAAATCGTGGCCCATGAGAGTCCGGCTTGGGCACTTTCGAGTACGAGGAATTCGAACTGAACCGCGTCGTCGTAAACGGGCACACCCCACTCGTTATCGTGGTAATCGATGTAGGCTTGGAAGGAAAGGCACCAGGGGCAACGCATTGCTGGGGAAATTTTAAATTGTGAATTTTAAATGGTGACATCTCGAGATGGATTCGACGCCTCGAAGTATGATTCGAAAATTTGTGATCCTTTCTTTGGAGCAATCGTGTCCACTTCCATGACGGTGGTGATGAAAGCGAGTTTGTCGTAGGTGTTTCGATCGAGGAGTTTCAGGATGGGAAGCATCCCTTTTACCAGTCCCATCGGCACAGTTTTCACAGTGTGTTTTGGGGCGATGGCGGATTGAAGGATGTCACATAATTCACGCCTGGTATAGGTTTTTGGTCCGCCAGCTTCGATGATGAATGAGGGTCCGCCGATGGACGATACCGCGATCTTCGCCACATCCGCCTCATGGATCGGATTCGTGGTATGATTTCCTTTCCCGAACTGGACCAACAATCCCTTGCGCGCCATGGGAATCATATCATTGAAGGCGCAATACAAGGCGGGCGGTTTAATGATGTGATGCGTGATGTCCGCTTCCATCAACGTTTTCTCGAATGCATGATGCGATGAGAAATACGCCAGGTCCGGATATCGCTCCGAGTGATACGCCGAGATATAAACAAATTCGGAGCACCGATTTACCAACGCTTCATTGAGAATCTTCACATTCAACAGATAATCGATGTCATGGAAACTCGGTTTGCTGCGATCCATCGGCGAAACCGGTTTTCCGATGGCGGAAACAACGACATCCTGACCCGCACATAATCCTTTTAGCTGCTCGGGATCGTTCGGATCGGCTACGCAAACCGTGCATCCAAGCTTTTCATAGAACTGTGAAATCTGTGCATGGCGGATGACGACGGTTGTTGAATGTCCGGCCTTTACCAGCTCAGAAGCCAGTGCCCGACCGACGTTTCCGGAGGCGCCGAAGAGGATGGTGTTCAAGAAGTAGGAAGGGTGAAGTAGTAAGTAGGAAGATTGTGTAATATGTGATTCCACATAAAATAAACCAATACTGTTGTGTCGATTTCCGCCTACCTATTTTCAGTCTTAACTGGTGTTGTGATCCTTTTTCAGCTCGGACTCGCCCTCGGCTTGCCTTGGGGCGCCGCATCTATGGGAGGGAAATTCCCAGGCATCTATCCTCCGAAAATGAGAGTGGTGGCCGTCATCAATGGGCTTTTATTGGCAAGCTTGGCTGTCATTGTGCTATCGAAAGCCGGACTCCTTTTTCCACGTTTGTTGCCATTTTCAACGTATGCCATTTGGTTTGTCGTCGCGTTTTCGCTGGTCGGAACCATCCTGAATACGATCACACCGAGCAAAATCGAGCGTATTTGGGCGCCGGTGGTGTTTGTTCTGTTTGTGACGAGCTTGGTGGTGGCGATGAATTGAAATGTTGAATTTTGAATGCATGCCCAGAGCCATGTCCTGAGTGAAACGAAGGAGCAGCGAAGGGTCGGAACATTGTTTCTCGAAACCTATCTTCACAATCAGAACGGATGAGATATAGGTCCTTCGGTCGCTTCGCTCCCTCAGGATGACAATGCATAGTATTTAATATTTGGCGGCATAACACCTTCCGATGCTCACGTGGGATCTTGCTATGCCGCCTCTTCTTTTTATAACGTGATGCAGTTGTCATCCTGAGCGAAGGGCGCAGCCCGGAGCAAAGGACCTTTTTTGAACCTTCGCACTTCGCACTTCGCACGGGCGGATGCTATCCGCCCATACAACTAACAACTAACAACGATCCCAGGAGTAAAGTGATACTGTCCGCAAGTCATACTTTTGATAGTAAAATCGCAGCGGACTAGATGGAATCGCCGATTGACTGGGCTATTCACCGTGCAAGACGCACAGATTTCACAGAGAAAGTTCGGAACGAAACATCTTGTTCGGGGATTGCACCGGCGAATCAAGAGTGAAATCTGTGCTGTCAACGAACCACTAATCACTCACAATCACCCCATACTTCCCCACCAACCCCGTTAACCCCTGAAGCGAGAATTTGGCTTTGCTCAGCCGGTTCCGCTCCGGATCCATCACCACATTCAACGCGGTTCGAAAGTCTGCTCTTTCCAGATTCGTGGCGTCGAAGGTGGCTCTGGCCAGATCGCAGTCATCGAATAGGGCTTCGGTGAGGTCGGCTTGGGTGAAGTCCACATCCGTCAGCGCACATCCCTCATATCGGATTTTCTTCAAAACGCATTTGTGGAAGGAGGCGTGACCCAGCGCGCATCGCTCGAAACGCGGTGACAACGCGATGGGGTTGCACTGGTCGAAACGAAGTCCAAGGAGTTTGCAATCGCGGAATATGCAGTCGCGGAAGCTGGTTTTATGGAGGCGGGCCAGACTCAGGTTGCAGTTCACGAACTCGCATTCAACGAACACCTGGTCGGACAAATCGGCTGAGGCGAACTCGCACGACGTGAAGACGCACAATTCGTACTCTCCTTTTTGCAAGGGGTCGGATTTGGCATCGAGCTTGGAATACGATTCTTCGAGGTGGAACAAAGTGACGAAAATTTTAAATGTTGAAGTTTGAAGTTTGAATGTTGAAATAAGAAGTAGGAAGTTCTAAGTAGGAAGATAACTTCGCACGTCGCGCCTCGCACTTCGAACAACTAACGACAAACAACTAGCAACTAATCGGATGTCCCCAATCTTCTTCCCCACCCAGAACGACTTCCGAGCCTGGCTCGAGGAGCATCACCAAACCGAAACGGAATTGGTAGTCGGGTACTATAAGGTGAAGTCGGGGAAGGAATCGATGACGTGGTCGGAGTCTGTGGACCAAGCCCTGTGTTTCGGCTGGATCGATGGAATCAGGCGCAGCATCGATGAGGAGCGTTATCAGATCCGCTTCACGCCGCGCAAGAAAACGAGCATCTGGAGCGCGGTGAACATCAAAAAAATAGAAGACCTAACAGAAAAAGGATTGATGCGTCCGGCCGGACTCGCCATCCTCGCCCATCGGTCCGACAGTCGATCGAAAGTGTATTCCTTCGAGAAGGATGTCGTCCACTTTTCGGCGGAGTTGGAAGCCTTATTTAAAGAAAATCCAGTGGCTTGGGAGTTCTATCAAGCCTTGGCTCCATCCTACAAAAAATCATCACAGAATTGGGTGATGTCGGCCAAGCAAGAGGTGACGCGCGAGAAGCGGTTGCAGGAGCTGATCGAGGATTGCGAGGCGGGAAGGAATCAGTGGAATAGGAAGAAGTAGGAAGGGGGAAGTAAATAGAAATTTTAAATGTTGAATTTTAAATGGTGAATGCATGCCCAGAGCCATGTCCTGAGCGTAGCGAAGGAGCAGCGAAGGGTTGAATATTGAATTAGGATACCTCGCACATCGCGCGTTGCGCTTCCACAACTAACCATAAACGGCTAACCATAAACAAATTAGTTGCGCAACCACATCATTGCTCTTATATTTGCAACCATATCATTGCATAATATCTTATGGACACCCGCCGAGACGTATTTCAAGCCATCGCCGATCCCACACGCCGAGCCATCATCATGCTGCTCGCCGTTGGCGCCATGACCCCATCCGCCATCGCCGCGCATTTCGACAGCAGTCGGCAAGCCGTGTCGAAGCACCTCCACCTGCTCAGCGAATGCGAAATCGTGACGCAAGAGCAACGCGGACGCGAAATCCATTATCACCTCAACGCCAACAAAATGGCCGACATCGAACGCTGGCTCACCCAATTCAAAAATCTGATGGCGACGCGCTTCACTCAACTCGACACCGTTTTAGCCAACCTCAACCACCTGAAAAAATGACCTTCTCCGTAAACAAAGACACGAATCAAATCTTCATCGAGCGCTCCTATGATGCGCCGAACGACCTTGTGTGGGCGGCGTACACCGAATCGGACATCCTCGACCAATGGTGGGCGCCAAAACCGTGGACGGCCAAAACCAAGCATATGGATTTCCGCGAGGGCGGAAGCTGGCTGTATGCGATGGTGAGTCCGGAAGGTCAGGAACACTGGAGCAAGGTCGAGTACATCACCATCCGTCCGAAAACGAACTTTTCGGTGGTCGATGGATTTTGTGATGCGGATGGAAACATGAACCTAAGCATGCCCCGAAACCATTGGGACAACACCTTCCACGCCAAGGGCGATCAGACCACGGTGAACATGGTGCTGTCGTTCGAGACACTGGCCGACCTTGAGGCGATCATCCAAATGGGCTTCAAAGAAGGTATCACGATGGGGATGGAGAACCTCGATGCGTACATCAAGGCGCAGTTTTACCTTCGCAAGCAGAACAAGCCGGACAACCAGCCGCGCGTCTCGTTTTATCTGAATTTCCCCGGAAACACCGAAGAGGCTTTCCTCTTCTATAGGAAGGTGTTCAAAACGGAATTCGTCAATGGTATCAAACGCTTAGGCGACATCGATCCGGATCACGACCATCCGCCGATGGACGAAAATGTCAAGAACATGGTGCTGCATGTGGAACTTCCGCTGATTGGCGGACATGTGCTGATGGGGACCGATGCGCCCAAGGAATTCGGATTCACGGTCACATCCGGCAACAACATGCATATCAACCTGGAGCCCGAATCGCGCGAAGAGGCCGATCGCTTGTTCAATGAATTGTCGGATGGCGGCAACATCGACATGCCCATGCAGGATATGTTCTTCGGAGCGTATTATGGTGCGTTCGCCGATAAGTATGGGGTGAATTGGATGGTGACGCATCAAAATGCGTGATGCTGGATGCTGGATGAATACGGACAACTGATAACCGAAAACTGAAAACATGAAACAGTATCACGAAACATTCTCCGAGGTAGATCGCGCCATTTGCGACATCCTTCTTCGCGAAATCCCAAAGATCTTGCCACATGCCGAAGGGAAAATCTGGCATCCGCTTGCTGTTTTGGAGCGGACAATCGTTCGATGAGTCCGGACTCGCTAACGAAGGCTCCTTCAAAGCCGCCGGAAAACGATATAAGACGGTGGATGATATCGACCTAGACGACCTGCATCGCTGGCTGGCGAAATCGGCCGAAATCCAGTGGGATTATAAGAATATTGTGAAGAGGAAGGGGAAATTGGAAAGATTGTTTTAAACCTCCACCCTCACCCCGCCCTTGCGCGACGATTCCATGATGGCCTCGACGATGCGGACATCCCGCAATCCGTCTTCGCCCGGTACGCGGAGCGCGGAATTCGTTTTGATGGCCAGCGCGTCGTTGTCCATCTGCCGGGCCTGCTGGTGATGCGGATCCGGCGCAAGCTCAACGCCGTCGCTGGTTTCCCCTTTCACTCCGGAATACTGCTGAAACGGCCTCAGGCGATACCATCCGCCGGTGCAGTCCACATCCAAATAATTGCTTGATTTCCCGAAGCTGGTTTCGCAGGTGGCCTTGATTCCACCCGGAAATTCCATCTCGAAAACCGTGGTTTCATCCACGACTTTGTATGCTTCGCGGGGCGATGTCTGGATACCGCTCACGGCGATGGGTTCGAGTCCCGTCGCATGCCGGACACCGTTGATCGGGTACACGCCCATATCGTAAAGCGCGCCTCCGCCCATTTCTGCGCTGACGCGCCAATTGCCCGGCGCATGGTTTCCGCGGAACCCCGCGCCCGACCGCAATCCCGTGATCTCCCCGTAGGTTTTTTCGCGACCGAACCGGATGATCGTCTGCGTCGCCGGCTCGTGCTGCATCCGGTAGCCGATCGTCAGCTGCACCTTGTTCCGCGTGGCGGCATCGATGATGGCCTGGCACTCGGCCACCGTCTTCGCCATCGGCTTCTCGCACCACACATGCTTGCCGGTTTCGGCGGCCTTGATGGCGTAGGCGGCGTGAAGCCCCACCGGAAGCACGATATACACCACATCGATGTCATCGTTCCCGGCGATCTCGTGCATGGACTGGTAATCGTACACGTTCCGGTCAGGGATGCCGTATCGCTCCTGCCAGATGGGGATTTTGGACGGGGTTCCGGTCACGATCCCGCGCAACTCGCAATGTTGCGTGAGTTGAAGTCCCGGCGCCAGCTGACCCGCACTGTACTGTCCAAGGCCGACCAGCGCCACACCCAACTTCTCTTTCGCTTTCGGAATGAGGATGGATGGAAAGCCGATGGCGGATGCAGCCAACGCCGCGCCCGTAATCGAAAGGAACCGTTTTCTGGAAATCGTTGAGCTCATGGCTGTCAATATACTATAATGGGGGAATGCGGGGAGATGAGGCACCTAATTATTGGCAGCAAAGGACGTTTGGTGCCGAAATATAGTTTTCAATTTCCCTCTTGCTTCCTATAGCAAAAACAGCGTAATTGGCTGAAATTCGTCATTGTTGTACCTACCCCCCCCACCTATCCATGCCATTCGAGAGTCTGACCGACGATAAGATTGCCTTCTTGCTTTCTTGCCCCAAAAAAGTCGTGAATGCGAACACCAGGGTCAAAAGTCGGGATGGCCACGAGCAATTCAACTATAAAGCCGTTGCTCAAGATGATTCCGAACACGAGTTCGAAATCTATAAACGCCAGAATCTTCGGGAAGGGATGGAAAATGACTTTTCATGCGGCATCAGTTGGCTTGCTCCTAATGGAGAGGTGCTTACCTTGAAACGATACAACGGACCGAACCACGATCATCCGAACCATCTTGAAAAGGAACGTCTCGGTTATTCGTGTCATGTCCACATAGCAACGGAAAAGTATATCAAGGCGAACAGGAAAGCGGAAGGTTTCGCATATTCCACAAACGAGTATTCTACTGTTGATGGCGCTTTGCACTGTTTAGTGAAAGACTGCAACGTATCGGGTATCACAACCACATCAGACATCACCTCTCAGACCGATCTATTTATCAAATGAACCTCGACATAACGAAATTGCAAGAGACGCTTTGTACGCTGATGTGTGCGGAAGTTAACATCCGGCCGATGAACGGGACCTTGCTTTCGGTCGAGACACCGTTTTACTTCGCGGATGGCGATCCTTATCAGATCTACATCAAAGAGATGCCCGGAGGAATCATCCGATTGACCGATATGGGTCATACGATGATGCATCTCAGCTATGAAAATGATGTCGACAAATTCCGGGAAGGCACCCGTGGAAAGTTGTTCGACCAAATCAAGGCAGAAACCTTTGTCGAAGAGGAGAATGGTGAGTTTTTCATCGATACCACCCTGGAAAAGTTGGGATTCAGCATCTTCCGACTCGGACAGGCTCTCACAAAAGTCAATGACCTATCTTTTTTAAACCGCGCCAGAGCCGAATCCACCTTCTATGAAGATTTGAATGAGAAAATCTACAAGATCGTCGGCGAAGAGAAAGTCAGAAAAGACTACTATGTCGAGGACATGGAGAATGCGAACGACTACCCTATCGATTACCGCATTGAAGGAAAACATGCTCCCTTGTACCTTTTCGGCATTCCCAACCGCGACAAGGCTCGATTGACGACAATTGTTTTGGAACGGTTGTTGAGATCGAAAATCGACTTCGACAGCTTGTTGATCTTTTCAGACCAAGGGTCTATTCCCAAGCAAGATTTGGCCCGCCTGTCGAATGCAGGTGGCGAAATGATCGCGTCGTTGGATGCGGAGTCGGATTTTTCCAGGAAGCTGCATCGGAAGGTGGGTTGAGCTAAACTCCACTATATTCAGCAATGAACACCACCCTGCTGAAGCCGCGGAAAGCGGGGAAAACAGCATGGACGACCGCGAGAGCGAGGAATTCCACAAGAATCTGGTCGCCGATTTTCTGCGCGACACCTACTACAAAAACCGGCATTTCATCAACACGAAGGGCCGGAACGACCAAGTGATCCATAACGGTCCGCAGGCCAGCAGCTCGGTCGGGGTCATCATCGAGGCGAAGAAGCCGGGAAATAGGTCAATGGTGGATTGATGCTGGATGTGCGAGGTGGGGTAATTAACCTCAACTCGGATGTAATTGGACTTGTTGACTTTAGCGAGGGAATGTAGTATAGTGGCCGTGTAGTAAAAAGTTAATCCCCACTAACCCCCAGAGTCATTCAGAATTCAGTCAGGTCGATAGTCCACACAGTGCCCACAGACTGAATGATTCCAAAACTTAAGGCAATAGATCAAATGAAAAACTTGCTTTTCAAAGCTTTTTACCAAGGTCGCGATGAGGAGTCTATTGGAGCAGGGAACTGTGCTTCAGTTGCATTAATTAAAGCAGCGATGTTTGCGTTCGGATACGAAGTTTTTTTAATTAAGAAAGATTCAGAAAGTTACCATATCACGTTACGCAACAACGAGGTTGTTACTTTAAATGAAGACGAATTATTATACGCGAGCAGAATGTCAGCGTTCATATTGGGTAAATACGAAAATAACTCTGAACTAGAAGAATTCAAGAGGATTCGAGAGTACGCACATTTATGCTTCGCAGTGATGTGTAAAATGGCTCAAAAATATGGGGACTATAGCAGTCGATACAGTAAATTCATAATTCCTGAAACGTATGAAATGGCGGTAGAAATTTTGAACGACGGAACCTTTACACCCCAAGTTTATGAATTCTTAGGGCTTGAAGAAAGTGTCTCGCCTGTATATAGATACAACTTGATCTCGAAATTTAGGGGAAACTTCGGAATGGTCATATGGACAGGTGTGCATGCTGTTTATGCGAATGCTGGTTATTTTGATTTATATGGAAACAAAAAACGTTTAACGAACAGGGTGATGTTATCGCTTCCAGGAAAGATTGTGGCAGGAGTTTTTCAAATAAGACCATAGCAACATTATAATGGTCGGGATTATATTCTACAGTTATTACTTTTACTAATTTTTTTCTCTCTTAAATTGATATTATTATGAAATATATTATTGCTTTTATACTCCTTTTCAATCTGATTAACAATAGTGCATATTCACAAATACTATCGAAAAAAAAGGTCGATAATTATTTTGCATCAATGAGGTGGTTCGCTTTTTCGGACAGCGTTTTGGTTTTGGATAATTGTCTCATGAGGCAAGCCGGTAGCGCTGCATAGGCGTCATGTCGTCGATCGAGGAATGCCCCCGACCCTCGTTATAGAACCTAATGTAGTCATCGC
>JBGTBY010000014.1:0-31798 GCA_041749075.1 Balneolales bacterium
GCGATGACTACATTAGGTTCTATAACGAGGGTCGGGGGCATTCCTCGATCGACGACATGACGCCTATGCAGCGCTACCGGCTTGCCTCATGAGACAATTATCCAAAACCAAAACGCTGTCCGAAAAAGCGAACCACCTCACTTATAAACGAAGCAAATCGATTTACTCCAATATTGTTTATAACACTCACCGCAATTGTGTTGATAGAGTTGGCAAAAGCATATTCCATATTAACCATACCCCTGAACTTATTATCAGAATTTCGAGGTATGATGGTCTCTCCATTCCATTCTATTGGACATTGTTGATCATTGTATTGTGTGGTTAGTGGAGATTTAAAAAGCTCTATACTAAGTGCATATAATGGTGTTTTTATAGTTGAGGCAATGGATCGCCTTTCCCTAAATGGATCTGTATACGCTAGAAAATCTCCGCTAGTGTCTGCGAACACGACACTTCTAGTAGTGTTATCACATACAACAACTGCATAGCTTATTGGTATTGTCTCAACGGTCAATCGCCTGATTTCATTAAATCTTGACTTGATATACTTATTGTTAACTAATCTCTTATATACATATATATTCTTAACGCTTGTGTCATATGATTTTGTGGATACAAGAGCTACTAGTGCTTCATGATATGTTATCACTCCCCTATCGACTTCTTGTTTTCCGTTGTAGTAGTATGAAAATCTCTTTAGGTTCGTAATCTCAGTACTGCCTTCTGTATTTCGTTCAAATATTGTTACACCTAGCTTAAATACTCTTAGAGCGTACTCAGTTCTTGACAACTTGACCGCTATACCTAAATAATTTAAAGGCGTAAGTTTCAGTCGTTTCCACTTAATAGCGGTAACAACACCTATTTGAAAACACCCGACTGTGATATTCTGTAGTCTACGCTGTATTAAACTATTCAATATCAGCACCCAGCAAACTTGCACATATTCAAGTATGCGCATGAAAATTGGACGATTAAAAGTTTCGATTTTGTAAACAGCTTGAGCTAAATCTTCTACCTGTAGACTTAATCTGTGCTTTGTACACATTTTACCCCAGCTGTTCGGCAACTTCTGCTTAGCTATCTTATCAATCAGTAGTAATTGCCTTCTAACTTCAAAGTCAACTGGCACTTAATTTGTATGATTAGGGTTTGTAACTTGTGGTTAAGTAATTTACAGCCAATCTCTATGTTTATCGTTTGTTAATTATGGATTTTCTATACTCTAAGAGGCATACAGACTCGTTCTTCCATATTTCTATGGCCCGTAACTGGCTGAAGATGAGTAAGAATTCAGAGTTGCAATCTCCGATAACATATGCCGCACTAGAATATCGCTTAGCATGTGAAAGGGTACTTTTTGAATTGTATTTGCTATTAATTGACCCTCAAAAATTTAATCTCGAAAAAGAAAAGAGAAATTTACAAAGTACAAACTCATTAATGTCTGCTATCCATAGAGTTGGAAAAAACAATGGTCAATTGAAACTAGCACAGATATTTAACCAATATTATGCGTCCCTTCTATGGAAAGACGTAGCAACATTTTCGATTATTGATGCCGGTCTTATTCATGGATATTGGAACAAGCTTAGCACACTCTGTCACATGCAAGTCGAACCGAGCGATACTTGGGAATCGCAAGTATGGATATCCAAACAATATGATTTAATAGTTAAAATTGATCATTATTTCTCAACAATTCTAAATACTACAAATTCTATTGGTTGGATTCCACTAGATAGTTTACCACACCAAGTATTGGAAGTTCGAAAATCATTTTTAAATCGTGAAATTAGCGAAACCTCTATGAAAACTAGAATCAATTTAGTTTTCAATACTTTAAAGGGTTTGGATGACTTTAAGAAATCAATCTTACTCAAATAGAATATTTAGCATCACAATACAACATTAGTTTTAATTGCTGCCCCCCCCTCTTGCATCCTCCCCCCAATCCATCTACTTTACTTCAGTTAAGTACGAGGAACGGCCATGAACAAACACATCATCCCAACCACATTTCTTGAATGGCAGATTTCCGGCTTCGAATAGCCGAACGACAAATGGCCGCAGCTTGTTGGGTGGTCAAATACTGGTCCTCACTGAGGATCTCAGAATGTCTCCCATCAGCCAGATTCTTCAAGATCGTTTCGATGCTATCTAATGCCGAAGCCGGAAGTTCATACAAAATCAATCGATGTCGATCTGATTTTCCAATCCCATCATTGCTTCAGAACCTAATTATTCCAACCTTGATTAGACAAATTCAAATGTTATGGAAGACACGCTGATCAAAGAGCTATCCAAGCTCAATCAAAGTGAAAAAATCGATCTACTGGAAGCCTTGTGGGATTCCATCACGTCCGAACCGAATCAGGTTGCGGTCCTGGAAGACCGATTAAAAACGCTGGATGAAGACACCGCCCAGGGCAGGCCTTGGAGTATCATTCGAGAAAAATATCTTTGATCTCGATGATGAAAACCCTGATTCTAACCCCCGAAGCTGAAAAAGAAGCAACGACTAGGTTGCCGGATGTCGCACAGTTACCTACCTGCGATATCTCGCACCCATTATGTAAATTGGGGTAGAATCAACCATTTTCAACTATGATCACCAAAGAGAACATCAAAAAAGAAATCGACAAGCTTACCGAAACGGAAGTCAAAAAGGTGTATCTGTATGTCACTTCCTTGAAAAAGACGAAGAAGCAAACGTTGAATATCCCAGCCTTGAATCTCGGAGGTAAACTAGACAAAGAAGATCTCCGGTCTTTGGCTTATGAGTAAGGTCCTTATTGATACGAACATTCTGGTATATGCCATTGACCGGGATTCAGCGTTTTTTCAAAAGGCTCGTCACTTACTACAAGAAAGCGGATTTTCGCTTGTCACTACATCCAAGAATCTGGTCGAATTTCTTGCCGTGGTAACCAAACCCACCGGATATGGGCTGAGTAATGAAGTGGCCTTGGACATTCTTGCTGACATCATACAGGGCATAGAAATTCTGTATCCAACACAAGAATCAATAGCCATTTTCCTGGAATTAGTGAACCGCTATCAACCTAAAGGGCCAAGAGTTCATGATATTGAGATTATAAGCATTGGCTTGGCAAACAATGTTTTCGAAGTCGCCACATTCAACACCGCAGATTTTAAATCCGTCAGGGAAATTTCCTTGGTTGACATTTAAAAATGTGGCTGTTAAGTTCAGTTAAGTACGAGGAATGGCCATGAACAAACACATCATCCCAACCGCCTTTATAGCATTTATACTTGCTGGATGCGGACTTCTGGGCTTCGATTCGGATGAAGCCAAAGATCCCGTCCGTTTCGATTTGGTGCTCGACAAGACGGTGATAGCGCCTGGCGAGCGGTTCACGGCGACATACTCCGCGACGAACCGCACGGATGTGAGCATCACCTTTTCGACCGGATGTGCGGCTTTTGCCTCGATCGGCGGGGTATTTCAGGATGAGAAGCAAGTGAACTTTCACGGGTCATTGCAAGGCTGTTATACCGGGCTCGGTCAATATGTGATCGGCCCTAAGAAATCCATTCAATTCGAATGGGAGATCGATGCGTTCATACGGATATATGAAGTTGGTCAACCTTTTGACACGATCTTTGTGGCACCGGGCGACTATTCTCTGCGCGTCATCTCTCATGTGGCTAGGATGAATGGGAAGCCCTACATGCCAAAGCCTTTGGAAGTCGATTTTAGGGTCGAATAACTAGACCATTATAGAACGTTTACCCTGCAGGCTTCTTCTTCCTGAGTTGAACATCCTTAACCCTGGCCTTGCTCTTTTTCTCTTCTTCCTGGAAATAAGCGACCAATTTGTCCAAATCGTGGACAAATCGCGCGGTGGTTAGGTATTTGTCCTCACTGAGAATCTCAGAATGTCTCCCCTCAGCCAGGTTCTTCAATATCGTATCGATGATGTCTATTGCCGAAACCGGAAGTTCTTACGAATTCAAACGATGTTGTACTGATTTCCCAATCCCATCATTGCTTCAGAACCTAATTATTCCAACCTTGATTACACAAATTCAATTGTTATGGAAGACACGCTGATCAAAGAGCTATCCAAGCTCAATCAAAGTGAAAAAATCGATCAGGTTGCGGTCCCGAATCACCACATTACTATCCTGGAAGAGCGTTTAAAAACGCTGGATGAAGACGGCGCCAAGGGAAGGCCTTGGAGTATCATTCGAGGTAAATACCTGTGAGAAGTCCGCTATATCGAGCAGAAGGGTGTGTGGTTCTTAAACCTTACCAGATATTTCCCTCTTCTCCCCAAAGTACGCCATCAACTGCTCGTGCGACATGTCTTTGATATCTCGGGAAATGGACTCCTTTATCGCCCGGAACGTCTTCACCGTATCGAAATCCTTCTCTTTTTGAATTCTCTCTTTTGTCTTCATAATCCAACGATTTCTTTGGGTGAATGAATATTCAAACCTGGATATCCTAACCGTAAATTTACTGAGTTATACCCTCTAATTCTGTAAACGTTGACGATGTGCTTGAAATTCCAACTAAGAAGCAAGTCCACTTTATGAACGGTTGCAGCAGCAATATGGATGCAATCATCCAAACTTGTTTCACCAACAACGTTCTCGGTGACGTAGGTTCTGGCTAGGTTTAACACGTCTGCTGTAATCGACACCTTTTCTATCATATCCGTGTGCAGGCTGTAGAAATAGTCGCGCACATGCTGAGGGGCCAATGACAATTCGGTTTCTGTAAGATCTGAATAGACACAAATGATTTGACCCAATTTCACTTTTTCAAAAAGCACTGTGGATTCTTCCTCAAACTCGCGATCGAAGATTCCGCCAAGTACCGAAGTATCCATATAAAAACGTTGCTTCATGATATCAACTTACAAAGAATCGCACTTAGGTGTTCGCGCACGAGGCGCAGTTGGACCAAATGAAGCTCCACGACGAGGAGATCTGCGCATCCTGCGGGCATTCGTGGAAGACGACGGGTTTGTGAAGAAATGTGTTACTTTTCTTCAGTTAAGTACGAGGAACGGCTATGAACAAACACATCATCCAAACCGCATGTCTAGCATTGGTTCTTGCCGGATGTGAATTTCTGGGATTGGCTACAGATGAACCAACAACCATCGAGTTTGAGTTGACGGTCGACAAAACCGTGGTTGCTCCCGGCGGGCGGTTATCGGTTGCATTTATCTTAAGGAACCACACATTGAAGACCGTCCGATTGTTAACGGGATGCGATGACGTTGCTCCGATCGGGGTCTATAAGGATGGCGGGAAAAGCGATTTTTACAATGGGAGCCCCGGTTGCTTCGAATTGAATGAGTATCGTGAGATTGGCAAGGACAGAAACTTTCATCAGGGTTGGTTCATCTATGCGTACAAACGAACCCAAGAAGATGGTCAATTACCCGATACGACCCATGTGGAACCAGGTGAGTATACCCTGCGCATCGTCGCCCATGTGAACGACAAGAATGACAAGACGTTGAAAGTGGAACATTTGGAAGTGGATTTTAAGGTGGAATGAAAACCCTCATCGCATCCATTTCCCTGCTGTTTCTAAGTACGGTGTTCACGATTTCATGCAATATCACCGGTCGTGAATGCGGACCATTTGATGATTCCTTCAAAACCATTGGGTTTGTCACCGATCTGAAAACCATCACGATTTCAGAATCACCTGGTTTCTCTATTCAATACAGCACCTTGGAAACTGACACGATCGGATTTGATTCGTTCGCCATTTCTATGCATCCCGTTGCGGACTATTACTCTTTAAATTCGGAGCGGAACCATGCGGTTTCGTTCATCCCCGCGGCGGTCGCTTGCTCACCACCGATTGCGGTTTCGGAAGAAGTGATTAAGGATATCCAAATTTTCGTGGGTTCCGAAGACAACATCGCAGCCCAATTTGACATCATCGTCCGCTATAGCCGTTATCCATACCAGCGCATGGATCTCATCGAGTTCTTGAATTCCGAACCCATGGTGCCGGATGAACTGTATCTGGTGTTGAAATCCGCGCCGGACACATCCGAACCCGTTCAATTCACAGTGCGATATTCCCAGAATGGGTTCGATATGGATGCGTTTGAGTTCACGACGAGGGCGGTGGTGATTACGGGTTTTGTTACCTTGTAAATAAAAAGGCGACCCATGGAAGAACTGACCCTCGCTAATAAAATTAAAAAGCTGCCTCCTGAGGCGAAAAAGCAGGTCCAAGATTTCGTCGACTTCATCTATATAAAGTATTTCACGGATACCTCGAAACTGCCCGAATCAGGTGTGATTGCTGATGATCCTTTTTTTGGTATCTGGAAAGACCGCCCCGAGATGAGTGATAGCTCGCAATGGGTTAGAGAGGTTCGAAAATCACAATGGTCTGATGAATAGCATCCCATCCATCCTACTCCTCTCTGTTTCCTTGCTCCTTCTTTCCTGCAGCAAGAGTGTGGATCCTTTCGGTGATGAGTTTCTTCGCATCGCAACGAATAATTCGACCGTCATTCTTCAAAACACGTCAGATCTGGATATCCATTATGCGATCATCGAATCTGAAACCGCCACACGGGTTGATTTGGCCCCAATTTCCGAATGGCCTACTGTTGAAGCGGGTTCCAAACTAACTATCCCTTATGATGACATCATGGGTTATACCGAATCAGCCACGGAAGCGATCGTCATGTGGGGACCTGGGAATGGTCACGGGTTTAGATCAATAACAGTCAAGCTGTAGCCGGCGCTTTCCCCGTTGCGTGATAAGTGCCATAGGAGTACATTGGTACTATGAAACCAATTCTTATCATTTCCTTTCTGCTGACCTTATCCGCATGCAGCTTGTTTAATTCATCGGATTCTGATGAGGTCCGCATCACCATTCAAGGTCAATCTTTTGGTGTGGGAGACTCGATTTCGGTCAGCATCGCAAACCATTATGGACATGATCTTTATCTCCACCTGCAATCGAGATGGAGTCTGCAACAGAAGGTTGAGAACGAATGGAAAACGATTTATTCACCAGTTGTGGATACGGGTCCGGCACGGTTTTCCGTCTATGTGAAGAGCGGCGACAGGCGTATTGCGACATACCCTTCATTACCGAGTTCAAGCTACTTTGATGAAGCCGGCGAGAATGCGTTCCGATATGTTTTCGGATTCTATCATAAACCAGATCTGAACAAGCCGATTCCGGAGAATCAGAGAATGAAACCTGTGTTTAGGATACATGACTCCCCCTAACCCCCTCTTCCGCTACCGCGAGGATCAGCAAAAGCTGATCTATGTTCTTATGATCTTGCTTTCATTGCTGATGACCGGTTTCTTGGTCTATGAGGCCATTTCTCAACCAAATGTTGACCTTTTCTTCGTCACACCGATTTTCCTGATTTGTGCCTATGTTTTTCTCACACCACTCGTCAATGAGACGATTGTTTGGGAAGATGAAGGGTTTCTGTTCGTGCGTTCTAGTCCCCTTCCCGTTTGGAACAGATTCCCACCTGTTCGAACACAAGACATCGCCAGTTTCTATTCGGAATACCATCTCAAATGGCGCGCATACGTCGTATATGCCAAATTGACCACCGGCGAGGATTCTGTAGTCTTCAAAATCAACGACCTATCAAATGCTATGGAAGGTGTGAACGCTTTGACCTCGTCCGTACGAGGCGGCGACCTGAAAAAAGACCAGAAACGGTTTCTGAAACGCATCCAAGATCTGAAAAGCGGGACGTGGCGACCCAACTTTCCACATGTGTCAACCGATGAGGAGCTCATCACCCTTGTGAAACAGTACACGGACAAACTCATCACGTTTGTCGGACTTTTTGAAGAGCGACAATTGGTGCAATGGGAGCTGGCAACCTTGCTCAAACAGCATGAAACCCGGATTCGCGCCATACTACCAACTCTCAATGTGTCCGAAGATGACGGTTTGTTTATGATCTACCTCGCCATGACGAAGTACGAAAAGGACTTTCAAGCTTGGATGGTTTCGGAGGTCGATCGGCTGTTCAACGACGCCATCGAGACAGAAAACACAGACCGTCTCAGTTCGCTGGATGCCTTTGAAGCGATTGATTCCCGTCAAGGACGAGCTGTGCGCCAGGCGATCCGCGAACGAGTTCTGGTTCATTTGTCATCACCGCACGACTACATCCGCGAACATGCCGTCCGTTTTCTTGGGATGATGGCTGATGACAATGTGCAGGGAACCTTGAACATCCTGTCTGATGTCGTACTTCGGGATCCTAGTAGGCGGGTCCGGTCGGCGGCCAGCGAACAGATCACATTTTTGAATCCGGATCACCGCGGCGCAAAATTGAGCGGTTTGGATCGGGTAAGGGGGATGTTCAAGACAATGAGAGCGTAATCACTCCTCTATTAACCCAAAACTATCCTTCAATTGTCTGATTAGTTGTTCGGTGCTCAAGGTAGTGATGCCCATCGCTTTTAATATCTCTTTGGTTTGAGGCGGTTCTACCTCCATCATCTTGATAAATACACTCATATCCGTCTTGATACTGGCCGGCAAGTCGATTTTGTCATCTCCAGTAAACGTAGCCGCAAGCCGAAACACATCGGATCGATGTTTGTTGATGGTTTTTGTGTCAATATGCTGACCATCGGCTTTTCTTTCACTCAAATCAAGAAACGCTTTCGCCTTCAGGCAAACCAACGCAATCTGATTGGCTCGGTTTAGTTCATTTTCATGAATGCAATTCTGACGAGTAAAGTGATAATAGTCGTCATCCATCAGTATTGCCGAGAGACTAGATATGTCTTCTTCCGTCGGAATGATTGTGAATCGGTCACCCTCCAAAGGGGTTATGCTATCCGAAACGCGACAGAAGAGTTCCAATTGGTCAGGATAGTTGGCGTTTTCCGGGTTCATGAACCGATAGTATTGCCGTCCTTCAGACCGTTCTTTGCGTTCATACACCCCTTCTTTTATGAAGGACCAAAAACGAGTAACGAAATCCGCGTTCATCCCTTCGACTACCAAAATCATATCAATGTCTTTTGTTGCCCGGAAGATCATGCCCATAGACTCGAAATACTCTTCGCATGCGGCTCCACCGATTACGATATATGATTCGGAATCGTCTTTAAAGTGTTGTTTGAACGTATCTAAGCCGATCATTTCAACACTTTCTCCAACATCGCTTCCAATTCCATTTGCACCCGCTCATCCGGATCGTCTTTCATGGTCAGGTACAACGAAAAGGGTTCCACATGATCTGTTTTGGTGAGCAAAGCGGGATTGTAAGACCAAATCTGAAGCTGGGTATCGTTCTCAATATAGAAGGTCGCTTCAAACAACCCCCTATTTTTTTGAGCCCGATAGACTTCGGCGTCCATCGCATACACATCTTGGTTCCCAGACGACAAATTGGAATACCTCGACAAGGCCGGCACGCCTGCGATTCTGTAATTTTCCATGTCCTCAGGCTTCTTGAACAGCCATGTTGATTCCTTGACAGGCGAACGCAAGAATCCAAGCGCATGATTCCATGTTTCCAGTTTATTCATTTCGAATTCTAAGTACTTAGACTTGGAACCCACGATCTTGCATACTCCGGCATGATCCAATTCTTCCGCACACCGACCAATCGTGCGAGGGGTGTAATTCAACAGGTTCGCGATGTCTTGAAAATTCTTTCCTTCCAGAGACATCATCCACAGATGATAGATCAACAGACATTGTGCGGATGGAGAAAATTGGTCAGTCCGAAATGCTCTGATTTTCGTTTGCTCGCTCAAATCCATAAACATGAACGGAATGAATAGCTGTTTGCCCGTCACGACGAACGCCATCCGCTTTAGAATCAGTTGATCTTTGAGATAGTAGGGCATCTCATTGAATACCATGATTACCGGATGAGCAAAAATGGATTCAATGATCGGAATATGCTTTTGCAATTGGCCTGGTGTCACATGATGTATCGACTTTGGCCTGGCGAAGACAACGCCATGCTCAAACAACTCACCAAACACGAATTCATACCCTTCCCGGATAAACAAGGGTAGTTTATTTAGCAAGCCCCCTGGAGTCCTCCGTTCGATAAGATTGATCCCCGTGACCATCTTGATATAGGTTTTTAACTCATTCATGCATTGATGATGACGGCATTATTATTTAATGACACTAATAATGTCATTATAAAGAAAGTTTGTCACTAAAGCTATTTTCGAGCGTGGCTTGACTTCCATGCTCCTTTACTTACATTGATGCCAATCTTGGTCGCCACCTTGTATGCAGAAACCATCACACCTATTCCTGTTGTCGCTTTTCATCCTCCACTGCTCCCAAGCGCCGGAAGTTGAATCGGTACGTCCGCCACATATCGTCATCCTGGATGAGATCCCATCCCACATCCAGTCGGTCGAAAATCTGACTGTTTTTCCTGGCGATTCGGAGCCTCTCTATTCGATGGAACTCGTTCCGGTGCAATCGTTTGGAAATAACGATGAGTTTTATGCACGTTTCGTAAATGGTTGTGTTGAAGATGATCAGGGCAGAGTTCTCATCTCGATTTCGGCTCTGAATTATGAATCCTCGATCCATGTGTTCAATGACGATGGAACCTACCATACGCAATTAGGTCGAAAAGGCCGAGGACCTGGCGAGTATCTCGCCCCCTACGCTTTACAAGAAATTGGCGGAACCATCTTCGTTTTAGATGCCAGAAATTTTCAGCTGATTGAATATTCAACCACGGATTATTCATTCGTTCGCACGACTCCCGTTGAGCGCTGGACCCCTGGATTAACAGACGGATTTGTCCAACCTCGACACGATGGCCATTTTCTCATTTTATTTCCCAGCGATCGATCCAAATTGGGTTGGCAATACAGGGAATTTCAAGTGATGGATGCCTATGGGAATCAAATGCCTTTTGCGCCTCTCGTTTTTCCTTTTGGTTTCAGCGTCTCGGTTGGAGCAACATTAAGACCTTCCATGCCGATCTCCTTCCTCGGACAAACGCTCACCGCACTTTCAGATGAGGATGAGTTGATTACGGCCTGGACTCGCGACTTTTTGATCAAGACATACGATACGAAGGGCGAGTATCGGTCCGCCATCTATTACCCCATTCAAAGCGCCGTTCCATTCGATTTCAACGTGTATTCCAAAGGAAATCCATTCGTTCCACCTGCAGCAGGCGATATCGAAAAGCCAGACACATTCCCAATCATCGACCGATTAATGGTGGACGATGAACACAACATCTGGGTATCGGTGCTGGTTGATGTCCAACTCGAATTCGTGGAATGGTGGGTCCTGAAAAAATCGGGCGAATTGCTGGCGAAAGTGGAATTGCCTAGATCCCAATTCATCTATGATATCCGAAACGGGCACATCTACAGCAATCAAACCAATGAAGAAACCGGAACGGAATATGTGGTGAAGTACCGGATGGTTTTTGGCAAATATGTAAAGCATGGTTGACATCCACCAATAAATCCCGTACCATGTGTCATGGTTGCTTTACATTAAGACAAATCACATAGACACATGACACACACAACAAACCTGATGATATGGACAGCCGCTTGGGTGCTGACCGTAGCGATATCCAAATTCGGACCCGTCCAATTCCATCTATTCACCCTTCTGTTGAATGTAGGAGTGGGTTTCGGAATGATTCGGGCGAACATTCATTTTCTGAACGGTCAAGATGAATTGATGCGGAAAGTTCAACTCGAGGCGATGGGGATTTCGCTTGGCGTGGCTGTTGTAGGCGGCATCGCGTTCTCGATGTTGGATGCGACAAATCTGATTCCGTTTAAAGCCGATATCAGCGGTCTGGTGATGTTGATCGGGTTGACTTACATCGTTTCTGTTGCCATCAACATGAAGAGGTACGCGTGAAAAACCGATTGAAAGTGCTTCGAGCCGAGCGCGATTGGACCCAAGCCGATTTGGCCTCTTCATTGTCTGTCTCGCGGCAGACCGTGAATGCGATTGAAACCGGGAAGTACGATCCTGGACTTCCACTGGCGTTTAAAATCGCCCGGCTATTCGGGAAACAGATTGAAGATATTTTTGAAGATGAAAGGGCGGAGCCGTAGAAGTCTATATTTCGTACGTTATCTTGTATCTTTAAAGAACAAATCATTCCTTTAAGACTATGGCTTCTACTATCTCCATCGACCAAGACATTCAGCCTTTATCTGAGTTCAGAAAGAACACGGCCTCATTCATCGAACGTCTGAGAAAGAACAAATCGACCATTGTGCTGACTCAACATGGCAAAAGCGCCGCGGTTTTGATCAATGTGTCTACTTATCAGAACATGATCGATAAGATCGAATTGATGGAAGAATTGATGGAAGCCGAGCGTCAGATCATGCGTGGCGAAACAGTTCCACATGAGGAAGCCAAACGGGAACTCTTGGCCAATCTGGACAAATGGACGTAATCTGGACGCGCCAGGCCATTAAACAACTCAATAAGTTCGCTGACTACATTGCTCAAGACAATAAGTCGGCAGCAGAAAAGTGGCTGTTGGCTTTCTTAGACAAAACAGACCAACTTGCTACACACCCTGAGTCAGGACGAGTGGTTCCTGAATACAATGATCCCAATCTTCGCGAACTAGTGGATGGGAACTACAGGCTGATTTATAGAATCAAAGTCGACCGGATTTACATCCAGACAATCCGACACACACGACAACTTTTGTGATTTCAACATAAAAATAGCCGGATAGGATCACCATCCGGCTACTGAGTTGTCTAGTTTCTTTTCAGTTCAATTCGTGCGGTCTTTCAGCACGCCATTTTCATCAGAAATCACGATCTCGACGCGACGGTTTTGGCTACGGCCATTAGCTGTGCTGTTATCGCCAACCGGGTGTTCGACACCAAAGCCGATGGTACGGATGCGGTTAGACGCGATTCCGCGGCTTTCCAACAATTGCTTCACGGCGTTGGCGCGTTGGGTCGACAGAGTTTGATTCATGGATACAGAACCCGTGTTGTCAGTGAATCCTTCGATGAGGATTTTCCGCTCTGGGTATTCGGTCAAAAACGTAGCCAATTCATAGACCGACGATGTTCCGCCGGAGCGAAGGGTCGATTTTCCGGTATCAAATAGGACATCCCCTAACGTCAGCACAAGGCCGCGCTCGGTCGGACGAGCTTCCAGTTCTGCCACACGACTCGCCAAGGCAGCGGCTTTGGCTGTCGCGTCGGTCGCTGTTTGAGTGGCGGCTGCAGCTGCGGCGGTTGCGGCGGCGGCGGCGGCATTTGAAGACTCGGCACGTTGTCCGGCTGCGACAGCGGCTACACGCTCTTGCTGAGCTTCGAGCAACGCGCTGTTCGCCGTACGTTCGGAACGCTCGGCTTCGGCACGACGCACATCCAACAGTACTTTTTGACGATCCACTTCACCCTGCTCCATCTCCTTCAAGGCTTTGTTGCGAAGCGCGGTTTCTTGTGCGATTGCCGTTTTTTGCAACGAGATATACGCATGATGCTCGATTTTCGTGTTGTCTTCTCTCGCTTCCCATAATTGATTGCTGATCACGAGCGATTCTTCCGCTTCTTTCAGTTCAACGGGTGCCAAGCGCACCACATCCGGGTTCGATTCAGCCGTTGCGAATTTGGCTTTCGCATCCACAAGCATGGCGTTCGGCGCGGGTGGTCCACCGCAGCTCGCTAACAATACCACGAGAGGCAGGGCTAGAAATAAGGTCTGTTTGGTTGTAAACATGATGAATCCTGTTAATTAGGTTTTGTGATGCGTCGGATTTCTTCCTGAAGCACGCGAATGCTTTCTTTCACGTCTGCTGCCGATTTCTGAGCGATGGCAGATTCGGCTTTCACATGAGCCAATTCGGCATCCACTCTGGCTTGATCCGCCAAACGTTCAGCACGGATGTATTTTTTTTCGGTCATAGCCACTTTGGCTAAATCCAACTTGCGATTCGCTTCACGCAATTCAAGTGGGGCATGAGTCGTGGCACCTGCCGCATCCGCAGCCTTGATCACCATTTCCGTCTCCGTCATTTGCTTGTTCGGTGGATTCGTACTTGCGCACGAGGCCAACACGACGATACTGGCCAAGCCAAGCATCCATTGTAGTCGTTGAGTCATAATTCGTCCTTTTAATTGGTTTAGGGTCTTCCCTGTATACGTCTTCAAAATGGACAAAACGAGCCCTTTATGCGTTACATCCTATTGACTGAGTGTTACACATATCACAGGGTTATGCTTAGCTTCTATATATGACTAGTTTACATCTCCTCCGAGCCTATGAATTCGCACATGAGGCGCAATTGGACCTCATGAAGTTGAAGGATGAGGGAATTGAAGCCATATTGAAGAATGAACTCATGGTGGGTGTCGCACCACATTATTCCAACGCGGTAGGTGGAGTTCAACTCTTCGTTCTGGAAAAGGATGTCGAGCAGGCTAGGAGATTACTATCCTATGAATCAGATGCGTCCAATCTACTTACCGAAATGTTCCCAGAAGCATCACTTGAACCGGTTCTAAGCTGTCCGAAATGCTCATCCACGAATCATTTTCAAGGTCGTTCGGCCTTGAGCGGACTCTTTTCTCTCTTGATGTTTATGTTGCCCTTTTCCCTTCAAACCAAGACTCGGTATTGCGCAGCCTGCGGGCATAAGTGGAGAGTTGAATCCTAATCGGCTCAGTAGACCCCCATTTCATGAGCCGATTAGCGTTCGTATTCGGCTCACATCTTGATGTCATTTGCTTGATGGGGGCACAAAACGAAGCTACGTTTCAATATGCCCATCACACTACTCCTATTGATATTCTGGATGCAACCATCTGTGGGTGGCATCATCCTTCCAGCAAACGCCTATTCCTTTTCACCGGGGGATGTAATCGAGGGCGAATTCCAAAACAGGTCGGGCATCACTCTTTTTCGAGTATCTCCAGATGGTGGTGGCGATTACCCGCTGCGTCGATGGGACGGGACGGATTGGGTCCGAGTATATTATCGATCGAGAAGCGGCTCCGTTACTCAAGCCGTCACCTATTCAAGGCCCATTGAGCCGGGTGATCGTATTCCTATACGTGCTTACACGCAAATTCCCCATGAAGATGGTGACCTTCCACCAGGGCGGTACCGGTTAACCATCAGTCTATCCGACCGCATGCCGGATGGGTTAAGGGTAACAATTTCCTCGCCTGACTTTGAGATAAGATGAGCTTTGAAGGTGATCAGACGTTTTGCGGTTCGATCGCGGTAACATGACGCACGGGGCGATTCATTGTGAGATCATACATCGCCTGAAGATTCAACCAGAACTGTGGTGTCGTTCGAAAAGCATCCGAAAGCAACCATGCCGTATCTGGTGAAATGCCTCGCTTCCCGCGGATGATCTCATTGACTCGTTGAATCGGAATCGATAAATGCTCCGCCAATTGAGTCTGCGTGAGTCCCATCGGTTCCAAATACTCTTTCAAAAGAATGGTTCCTGGATGTGTGGTGGTTCGGTTTTGAGGAATCATGACTTATCTTAACGATTACACGGCAAGCATGCAAAACATATTCTCGGGGGCAAAGTGAAACGTGATCAGAAAAGCACCGGACAGAAAGAACCATTCTTAGAAGCAGATAAGACGAAGGATGAAAAATATTCGCCAAAGCAATCGCTCGTCGAATTTTTCAGGACATCTCCTCTTGTTGGAAGCGGAATGGTGATTGAGCGTTCACGACACAAAAGGAAGTGATACCTTTCGGGATGTCCCAATTCCTTCTCCAATCCCCTTTCAAACCCGCCGGCGACCAACCCACTGCCATTCATGATCTGGTTCAGGGGCTTCAGCAGAACACCCGCTTCCAAACGCTGTTGGGCATCACAGGATCGGGGAAAACGCGGACGATCGCATCGGTGATCGAGCAGGTGCAACGCCCGACGCTGGTCATGTCGCACAACAAAACCCTTGCCGCGCAATTGTATCGCGAGCTGAGCGACTTTTTCCCGGAGAGCTGCGTCGAATTCTTCATTTCGTATTACGACTACTATCAGCCCGAAGCCTACATGGTGGCGCAGGACAAGTTCATCGAAAAGGACATGTCCATCAATGACGAGATCCAGCGTCTCCGGCTTCGTGCCACCTCGTCACTTCTCTCCGGGCGACGCGACGTCATCATCGTCTCCAGCGTGAGCTGCATCTACGGCATTGGCTCACCCAGCGAATACGCCGCCATGGTGATCGCCCTCAATGTGGGCAAAAACGTGCCACGCTCGAAGCTGCTCTACGACCTGGTCGACCTCCATTACACCCGCAACGACATCGAATTTCAGCGCGCCGTCTTCCGCGTGCGCGGCGATGTGGTCGATATCTATCCCGCGTACTCCGACATGGGCCTTCGCATCACCTTTTGGGGCGATGAAATCGAAAAAATGACTCTGTTCAATCCCGAAACCGGAAAAGAGCGCGAATCGGTGCAGCAGTACAGCATTTATCCGGCATCACATTATGTGACCACGAAAACGCGCCTCGCCGAAGCCATCAATGAGATCCGCGATGAGCTCATCATCCGTCTCGACGACCTCCGCGCCGAAGAGAAATTCCTTGAAGCCGCCCGACTCGAGCAACGCACCATGTTCGACATCGAAATGATTCAGGAACTGGGCTATTGCTCCGGAATCGAGAACTATTCGCGCTACCTGGCCGCCCGCAAACCCGGCGAACGACCGTACTGTTTGATGGATTACTTCCCGAAAGATTTCCTGATGGTGGTGGATGAAAGCCACCAAACCATCCCGCAGATCGGGGCGATGTATGGCGGCGACCGCTCTCGGAAAGTGGCGCTGGTTGAACATGGATTTCGTCTCCCATCCGCCATGGACAATCGTCCGCTGACCTTTGATGAGTGGGAATCGATCGTGCCACAGGCGATTTTCGTAAGCGCGACACCCGCGAATTACGAGCTCGAAAAATCGGAAGGCGCGTTCGTGGAACAGATCATTCGTCCGACGGGGCTGATGGAGCCGGAGATCGAAGTGCGTCCGTTGAAGAACCAGATCGATGATTTGATTGGGGAAATTCGCATCCGCATCGAGAAAAAAGAACGTGTTTTAGTACTCACGCTCACCAAGCGGATGAGTGAAGAACTGAGCGAGTATTTGCGGAATCTGGGCATCCGTGCGGCATACATGCACAGCGAATTGGATGCCATCGAGCGTATTGAAGTGATTTACCGCTACCGTCGGGGAGATTTCGATGTTCTAGTTGGGATCAACTTGCTCCGGGAAGGGATCGATATTCCGGAATTGAGTTTGGTGGCCGTACTGGATGCCGACAAAGAAGGATTTCTGCGGTCGGAAACGAGCTTGATGCAGATCACGGGTCGGGCCGCACGGAATTCACAAGGGCGCGCCATCTTGTATGCCGACAAGATGACCAAGAGCATCACGAAAGTGATTGATGAGACGAACCGGCGCCGCGACATCCAACGCGATTACAACACGAAGCATGGCATCATTCCGCAGACCATCGTGAAAGAGCTGAAGCCATTGGTGGATCCATCCCTCATATCCACGCAGAAGGTGGATCTGGACAAGCCGTTCGATTATGGCGACAACTTCACGTCACTCAGTTATGCGAAAGTGGCGGATGACGGCATCCATTACAAACCGAACCCGGCCATGAAAGAAGTGGTGTTCGAGGACAAGGCGAAGCTCGTCGAGCATTTGCGGGAAGAAATGATGTCCGCCGCCCGGAATATGGATTTCGAAGAGGCGGCCAGGATAAGGGATCAGATCGGGATGATTGAGGAGAAAGGTTGAATTACTCTTTAGAATACTTGTTTTGCAGCCATTTGAGAAGATCCAACTGATCCTTTTTGGGTGCTCTCCTTACTTGAGCCAGCAATTTGATGGCCTCCGGTCTATTTAGAGTTAGATTAGAAGCCCCTTCGTTGCAAACTGAACAAATGGCTCTCAAATTATTTGGTTCATCACCACCACCCATTGATTTATCTTGTATATGACCAATATGTAACCGAGTGATGCGCCCTGTATCGTAGGGATGTGGCTCTCCGGCTGCAGCACCGCACATTTGACAGGTGAAACCATTTCTATCCAAAACAAATGCCCTCGTTTCCTTAGAAATCGATCTGGCGAAAGCGGGGACAGGTTTCTTGGAGATTAATTTGTACTGACCCGGTTTTAACTCTGAGAGATCATTATGGGTCTTAATCTGAAGTCCTTCTTCATTCCGCAATTCTCGCACGCGTCTTGCCCACTCTGTTTTGTTTCCGGCTACTACTTTGAGTGTTTCGGAGTCAACAACGTCCCCGACATGTTGCAAAAAATACTCACGCAGTTTGGCTCTGGCGCCCTTTTTGGGATTGGTCATATGATTTAAGTGCTAATAAAATCGCGCTGCCCACATGCATTGCAACAGGGGGTGGAAACGCATTTCCAACCTGTCGATAAGCATTTGTTTTTTTTCCTGTTATTGTCCATTCTTTGGGAAACCCTTGAACCAAAGCCGCCATTGAAACTGTCAATCTAGGTAGGGTTCCGCTATCAACAGTCGGCGGGGCGTCGGCCAACCCTCTTCCGTCAACGCCAAGTTCCAACCATTTGGCTCTTGCACGAGTTGGACCCAAATCTGCGCCACCATGTTTTTTAGAACCTCCGACCAATGTGGGTGCAATCGTAGAAGCAGATTCAGACCATACCTTCGCATTCTCCCATCCATTTGAGGACATTTCCTCGAGTAGTACTTTTCCTACTGTCAACGTCTCATCAAATTGCTTTTGAGGCCACCTAAAGAATGGAAAAACGTCTTTTTGCAATGCGATCAACACCGCACGTGGTCGCAATTGTGGCACACCGTAATCGGACGCATTAAGAACCTTCCAGTCACAAGCATATCCCATTCTGCTCAATTCGGAAAGGATTTGTTTTCTATACGCCCAAAATTTAGTTCCTAAAATCCCTTTCACATTTTCAATCATTACCGCTCTTGGGGCTGTTTCTCGAATCAGACGAAGCGTTTCTGGAAAGAGGTCACGTTCATCCATTTCTCCCAATTGCTTGCCTGCGATTGAAAATGGAGGGCAAGGCACTCCACCTGCAAGAAGATCAATCCCTCGAAATTCAAAAGCAGAAAACGACTTTAAATCTTGTTCAAGGATTCTCCATTCAGGTCTATTTGTCCGTAACGTCTCACAAGCGTTTTTGTCAATTTCTACCAGCGCCACATGCTCAAAGCCTGCCATTTCCAAACCAAGGGCTTGCCCGCCGGCTCCTGCGCAAATTTCAAGGGATGTATACATGATGTGAATATAATGAACGCGAACATATTTTGCACATGTGTTTGGTCCGTAGCTTAATTTGGTATTTGTAAATAATGACTAGCCCGATGCTCTTCGCCCCATGCTTCTAATCATCCTCCGCCACCGCGCATGGTCGTATGTGAAAGGCGAATTCACTACCGATGAGCGCGATCATCGCCTATATCTTGGCAACCCTCCACTCCACAATCCTTCGGATGAGGTCGAACGGAATGGGTAGATCTAGCGGAAACCGCACCGAGCCCTTGCCTTGCTTATAGGCCGCTAACTCGACTTTAAAGGCCTCGTGGCCCGTCGGCGTAGCATAGAGGCCGATATGCTTCTCGTAGCCTGCGAAATAGACTAGAGGCTTCTTTCTAAGTTTGTAGGCGGGCATGCCGTACGAGATGCTCTCCTCCGCGCTTGGCGCTGCGGATCGTATCACGCCCCTGATTTTTTCCAAGATGATTTGAACATGCTCCGGGAACTGCGCGATGTAGCAGTCGACGTCGGGGTTCGGGTTGGCTAGATTCATGCCAGGAATATACATCACCTCCCATCCACCCATCCTCCCTGTTAATCCTTCTTCACCAACTCCAGGAAATCCGCAATTGTCTTATCCAATAATTTGGCCAGAGCTTCATCAGTCAATTTTCCCTCTTCTGTAAACGCCTTATTCGCCACCGCCAATGAAAACATGGCCGGATAAACCCTCGCTCCCAGTTTTTCCAGCGGAACGCGGAGGTGCCAAAGTCCCATGTTGCCACCCGACATCGAGGGCGAGGCCGACATCAGCAACATGTTCAATTTGCCAAATGGATGCGGCTTGAAGCGCGACATCCAATCGATGGTGTTTTTCAAATTGCCAGGAATCGATCCGTTGTATTCGGGCGAAACGATGATGAATGCATCATTTTCCAACATCCGCTTCTTCAATTCCACCGCCCCGGCCGGAATCCCATCTTCACGTTCCACATCCCCATTGTAGGATGGCGTGTCGAAGTCGGCCATATCCGCCAAATCGACGGTATGTCCTTCTTTTTTGAGGATGGATGCGGCCAATTCCGCCAGTTTCCGGTTCAATGATGCGCGCCGTAGCGACGCAGGTAGGATCAATATCTTAGTTGGTTTCATGATTTCAAAAACGTGCGCTACTCGGGAGACGTTCCTTCTATGTTAACTGCTATAATCAACCTCCCCTCCTCCTATCCTCCTGTTAAATTCTTATCGCCTTTCTCACTTCCGGCGCCACCACCGTTCCGAACAGCTCGATGCTCCGCATCACGTCTTTATGAGGCATGCTGCCGACGCTCATTTGCATCATGAAACGGCCGTGGCCGAAGATCTCGTGCTGATACAGGATTTTGTCGATCACCTCTTGCGGACTCCCAACGAAATTCGCGCCCGTCAAGACTCTTGTGGCTTCGAACTGCTCACGCGACATCGGCGGCCAGCCCCGTTCACGACCAATTTTATTCATCACTTGTGAATAGGGACCAAATGCGATGTTGCTCGCATCCTGCGATTTGTCGGCGATGATGCCGTGCGAATTGATGCTCATCATGGGTTCAGGAAGTCCGGCTTCACTGGAGCCGCGACGATGCAAGTCTGCCATCGGACGAAACCGCGCCGGCTCTCCACCAATGATCGCCAAGGCCATGGGTAGACCCAAAGATCCGGTTCGATAGGCGGATTGGGGCGTGCCACCAACGGCGACCCACAATGGAATCGGATTCTGAACCGGCTGCGGATAAATCGCAAGGGCATCGATCGGCGCACGGGTGGTTCCCTTCCAGGTCACAGGATTATCCGTCCTCAACCGAAGCAGTAAGTCCAGTTTTTCGGCAAACAGCTTATCGTATTGGTTCAGATCGTAGCCGAACAATGGAAACGATTCGATGAAGGAACCACGACCGACCATGATTTCGGCGCGACCACCGGACAGCAGATCCACTGTCGCGAATTGCTGATACACACGCACGGGATCGTCGGAACTCAAAACCGTAACCGCACTGGTAAGGCGAATGCGCTTGGTCTGCACCGCTGCCGCCGCCATGATCACCGCCGGCGCCGAAGCGATGTATTCTTCACGATGATGTTCGCCGATGCCAAACACATCCAAGCCGACCTCATCCGCCAGGCGGATTTCTTCCATCAGATTGGATAATCGTTGCGCCGGTGGCAGAGCGATGCCCGTGGTCACATCCGGCGTGTTATCGACAAAGGTATAGATTCCGAGTTCCATATCGACCCCCGATATTAGTTGTTTAAACAACTAATATACGAAGTATCTCAGACAAGGTCTACTTTGCTGTCTAAGGCGGCATCCGCTAAGGCACGATCGAGTGTCAAAAGTGGAATGTTCGACTGACGCGCCGTGTCCAGAATCAACCAATCAGCGAGACCGAGCAACCGTTTGCCTTTTATGGCTCGATTGGTTTGTGAATCCTGGATCCAATTCCAATCTGGTGTCTTGTGAATCATCGCAGAGAGACGTACCAGATCGGACAACGCGTCTTGTTTTTTTAGTCGCAACGATGGAATCAATTCAAATAAAATCGGATCGCATGTGGCGATCCTTCCACGTTCCAACACGGTTTGAAAACGATCAGCCCCAGGCTCATCCTTGAAAAACGCGATCCATGCGGAGGTATCGATCAGCGTCATTCAACCCCGTTCACGAAGTTCATCCAAGTCGATGTCGAGATCAACTTTCCCTCGAAACGCCAAGAGTTTCTTCATGCTTTCTCGTTGAATCAACTCTTGGAGAGCCAACTTGATGACATCGGTTTTGGTCTTGGCCTCTGTCAGTTTGATCGCTTTATCAACCAATTCTTGTGGGATATCGATGGTGGTACGCATACGAAAATATACATACTATATGCATGAATTCGCAAGCATCGTATGCATTTCGTGCTACCCTTCGCTTCGCTCAGGGCAAGCTATCTACGGTCTACGGTCTACGGTCCACCGCATACGTCACACTAACCGGAGCATGGTCACTGAGATTCCACGATGCACCTATCGAAGCCTCTTTGGCAACAGCCGAAAGTCCTTTCGTGCCAATCTGATAATCGATCCGCCAACCCTTGTTGTTGGCTTTGGCGTTGGCCCGGACCGTCCACCACGAATACAAGTCCTTCTCACCCGGATGCAGTTCACGAAACACATCCTCATACCCCGCTTCCAACATGGTGGTGAACCAAGCGCGCTCTTCAGGCAAGAAACCGGATGATTTTTTGTTCGAAACCGGGTTGTGGATGTCGATTGCCATATGGGCGATGTTGATGTCGCCACAAAAGACGGTCGGTTTTCCATCCGCGGTGATGCGGTTCATCCAGTCGAGGAACACATCCAAAAATTGATATTTCACGGCTTGACGCACATCGCCTGTGGTTCCGCTTGGCGCATACACCGATACCACTCGCAGATTCTCGAATTCAACGGTGAGCACGCGACCTTCCGCATCCACCCAATCGACGCCGATTCCGACCGTTGATTTAAGCGGCATGGTTTTGGTCAAAATCGCGACGCCCGAATACCCTTTTTTGACCTGTGCGGGATGGATGAAAAACTCATATCCCAAGTGAAACAGTGCCTCCGGAAACTGACTTGCATCTGCCTTGATTTCTTGCAAGCAAACCACATCGGGGTTTTCGAGCGTCAGCCAATCCACCAATCCTTTGCTGGTCGCGGAACGGATGCCGTTCACATTATAGGTGCTGATTTTCATAGGTTCCGATCGATCCGTTTGCCTATTTCTTCCAACATATGCTCGGTTGTGGTCTTCCCAAGATCCACAAACCACATTCCTTCGGGTGTCGCGAAGCGCGCGCTGAACGCATCGATGTCCTTATCCGACACATCCCTCAACAAATACGCCAACCGACCCAGATTCGCGCCTTGATACGCTTCATATAAGTCCATATGCATCAGATGCGCGATTTCGGGTACATCCTCATCCGAAATCCGATCCTCTTCGGGCAGAAATTCGCCCATTACAGTTACAAAACTCAGGTAGACATTCACGATCACCATCGCTTCGATTTCCGAGGTACGCATGCGTTCGTCGAGTTTGATCAGCACTTGGATGCGCTCGGGCGTGGGCACATTGTCCTCGGCGATGAAAAACGTTTCCATCGCGTTCACCAATTCTTGGCTTAGGGGCTCGTTCAATGTCCGCATCATCGAAGCGGTGGTCGAATCGGTTACCCAAGTCGCCACATCGGTTCCGAATTCGGGATGGATGTGGTTCTTAAACCAGGTTTCGGAATCTCGGCGTAGCGAATCGACCTTGAAGGCTTTCTTCATCGCCGAGAACGCTCTGATTTTAGCTGGCGAAGCGTTCGCGTCACCAAATTGCTGATCGTACTGCATTTGAAGCAGCGCGGGAAGGTTCGAGATCCGTGTTTCGAGTCCGGAAATCGGGTAGATGCGCTCCGCAATGGAAGGCTGCATCTGGAATAACAAAAGGAGCAAGGTGACAGTCATAGTGACTAACTAACGAAACGGATTCTCACAAACTTACGCTTCCCAACCTTGATTACGATTTCCTCACCTATGGCGACGTTAAGTGCGACATTCGGGTCTGACATCTTTTCTTCATTCACGCTCACGCCGCCTTGTTGAATGAGTCTTCGAGCTTCTGATGAGGATGGAGCCATACCAAGCCGCACAAGCACCGCAACCAATCGATTATCATCGGCTGTCGATGCATCCATTTCCGGAATCTCATCCGGCATGTCTTTGTTTACGATTGTCTTCTCGAAATGAGCACGGGCGGCGTTCGCGGCGTCTTCACCATGATACATGCGCGTGACCGTAAGCGCCAGATCGTGTTTCGCGTTCCTTGGATCGCGCGATGCCTGTTCCTTGATTGGTTCGAGATCGGCAGTTGCCACATCCGTCAATAATTCAAACCAAGTGTAGATCTGGTCGTCGTTTATTTTAAGGACTTTCCCATACATGTCGTTGGGCGCTTCGTCGATGCCGATGTAGTTGTCATAACTCTTCGACATCTTGTTCACGCCATCGGTGCCCACCAGAAGTGGCATCATGAGGGCGACTTGCGGCTCTTGTCCGTCGGCACGTTGCAAATCACGCCCGACCAATAAGTTGAATTTCTGGTCGCTTCCGCCCAATTCGACATCCGATTTGAGGAACACCGAATCCTGACCTTGTGCCAACGGATACAGGAATTCGTGCAAGGAAATGGGTTCGTTGTTCTGATACCGCTTGGTGAAGTCGTCGCGCTCGATCATGCGCGCGACTGTGAATTTCGATGCGAGGCGGATGACCTCTTCAAAACCCATCGTTCCAAGCCATTCGGAGTTGTGGACGATCGTGAGTTTTTGGGGATCCGTATCGAGAATCTTGGCTGCCTGCTGAAAGTACGTCTCGCCGTTTTTGCGCACATCTTCGATGGTGAGCGATGGACGCGTTTTGTTTGCGCCGGTGGGATCGCCGATCATGCCGGTGAAATCGCCGATGATGAGGATGGCGTGATGTCCCAAATCCTGAAATTGGCGCAATTTCCGCAAAATCACGGAATGACCCAGGTGGAGATCCGGGCGCGTCGGGTCGCAGCCGAGCTTCACACGCATCGGCGTACCGGTCTTCAGCGAGCGCTCGAGCTTGGCTTTGAGTTCGGCTTCGGGCACGATTTCGACCGTGCCGCGACGGATTTGGGAGAGTTGGTCTTCGACGGGGTTGGTCATTGGGTCTTGATCTATGGGCGCATCACTGATGCGCCCTTGCTATACGGGTCCTTGTGTTCTGGGCGGATGCCATCCGCCCTTACATCGAGGCTAGGGGCGGATGTCATCCGCCCCCTCCCTAAGCACATTCTCCACATCTTGGATGAAGGATTGCGTGCCGGGATAGATCGTTGCGAGGGAGTTATACGTGGTGGGGCCTAGGGGCTTCACATAGGGGTAAAGCAACGATTCGCTGCGTATCGACTCCTCAGGCAGTTCGAGCGATCCTAGCATGATGAGCAGCACGGAAACACCGACACCGGCTTTCAGGATCCCGAACACGAGTCCCATGATGCGGTTCGGGATGCTCATGAGCGTGATTTTGAGAATCACATTCAAGCCGTATACCAATCCTGATACCACAAACATCACCATCCCGAACACGATGATAAACGCGATGATGTGGGCCGCATTGCCATCGATTCCGGTTTGAGCGGTAACCCACGCGCCTAAGGCGTCCATCTGTTTGAATGCGAGAAACACAGCTAGGATGAGGCCGACGAGCTGGGCCACTTCCTTGACGAGTCCGTTGGTAAACCCTTTCCAAGCGCCATAGGCCAAAGGGATGAGGATGAGGATGTCTAAAATACCCATTCGATCACCCCAACAAGGATTTGACCACCGAATTCACAAGTCCGCCATCGGCCTTGCCTTTCACTTTCGGCATGAGTCCGCCCATCACTTTTCCCATATCGGCCGCACTGGTGGCACCAACGGATTCGATCACGGCTTTCGCAATGGCTCGGATTTCGTCTTCGGACATCATTTTTGGCAAATAAGACTCGATGACGGCGAGTTCGGCCACTTCAACGGCGGCCAAATCGGTGCGACCCGCATTCTCGAATTGCGTGATGGAGTCTTTGCGCTGCTTGGCCGATTTCATCAGAACGTGGATCACGGCTTCATCCGATAGCTCTGTTCTGGATCCATCGGTGCGTGACGCGATCTCTTTTTCGGTGAGGGCGGTTTTGAGGGAGCGAAGCACCGTGGTACGCACGGCGTCGCGGGCTTTCATGGCTTCGGTCATGTCGGCCAAAAGGGTAGTATAGAGTGTGCTCATGTGGGAAAGGTACTAACTAAAAAAGGGTTACACGTGACACGCGCAACCCTTTTTATAGACAAAATGAGACGGTTTGACCAGGAACGATCAGCGATTGAATTTTTTTACGAAATCGCCGACTTTATCCACTTCAACCATCGATTCACGATAGTTATAGGTTCCGATTTCGGATTTCACCGAAACGATCACTTTGGCCATTTTGCGCTGCGACATTTTCGACGCGAGCGCTTTTTCACCGTAGGTTTGCTTCTTAGCCATTATTTAATCTCCTTGTGAACCGTGTGCTTGCGCAAATTGGAGTTGAATTTCTTGAGCTCCATACGACCCGTTGTGTTACGACGGTTTTTGGTGGTCACATAGCGGGAGGTGCCGGGTTGCTCCGTGCACTCCAGGATGACCTGAATGCGGTTGCCTTTTGACTTAGCCATATCAGACGTCCTTTCTCAAGGTGCCTTTGGCGGCTGCATCAAGCACCGTAGCCAAAATACCGTTCTTGTTGATCGTACGAAGCGTTTTAGCGGTGACTTTGAGCGTCACCCAACGGTCTTCTTCAGGAATGAAAAAGCGTTTCGTCTGAAGATTCAGATGAAATTTATGCTTCGTCTTGTTGTTCGCGTGGGATGAACGCCAGCCGTTCAGCGCTTTGGCCCCCGTTAAATCGTCTCTGCGTGCCATTTTGTGATGTGGTTACTTTTGCGGAAAGACGCGAAATATACACCAGTTTTCCACAACAATCAATAAAATCAATTGCACATGATTTCGTGCAAAATGTGTTATTTTGCTCTACAGCATGATATCTCCTATTGCGTCACGTCTCGGCACGCCTCGCGGCATTTTGGGAAGCCCAATCCCCTACTATCGTTGTCTACAGACGCCTGAGAACCAACAGTCAACCCCACCTTTTCTATGACCAAGACAAACGCCGAAGATTACAAAGCCAGTAATATACAAGTCCTTGAGGGCCTTGAAGCCGTTCGGAAGCGCCCCGCAATGTACATTGGCGACACCGGAATCCGCGGTTTGCACCATCTGATCAACGAAGTTGTGGACAACTCGATCGATGAAGCCCTGGCCGGATATTGCGATCACGTGAGCCTCCGCCTCCAAAAAGACGGCTCGTGCCGCATCGAAGACAACGGACGCGGTATTCCGGTCGACATCCATCCCACAGAAGGCATTCCTGCCGTGGAATTGGTGCTCACCAAATTACATGCGGGCGGAAAGTTCGACAAAGACACATATAAGGTATCGGGCGGGTTGCACGGCGTAGGGGTTTCGTGCGTGAACGGCCTGTCGACCTGGTTTGATGTGGAAGTGCACCGCGATGGGAAAGTCCATGAAATGCGCTTCGAAGAAGGCAAAACCGTTAAGCAACTGTCTGTGACTGGAAAAACGGAGAAACGGGGTACCATTGTCACGTTCTTCCCGGATGCCACCATTTTTAAGCAGTCCATCGAATTCAAATTTGAGATCATCGCTGATCGGATGCGCGAACTCGCGTTCCTGAATCCGGAAATCACGATCGAGTTGATCGATGAGCGCGAGGAAGAAGACGTGACGGTTGCCTTTCATTATGAAGGCGGCGTGGTCGATTTCGTGCGGTTTCTCGATGAGAACCGCGAACCGATGATGCCCGCACCGATTTTCATCAGCGGCGAATCCGATGACGTTCCAGTAGCCGTGGCCTTGCAGTACAACAGCACCTATACCGAGAATGTGCACTCGTTTGTGAACAACATCAACACACACGAAGGCGGAACGCACGTTTCGGGTTTCCGTCGCGCGTTGACGAGATGCCTCAAGTCCTATGCCGAGAAAAACAATCTGATCAAGGGCAAAATCGCGATCACCGGTGATGATTTCCGCGAAGGACTCACAGCCGTCATATCTATTAAAGTAGCCGAACCGCAGTTCGAAGGTCAAACCAAGACCAAATTGGGCAACTCCGAAGTGCAAAGCGCGGTCGAAGTCGTGGTTTACGACAAATTGAGCGAGTTTTTGGAGCAGAATCCGAAAGTGGCTCGCAACGTGTTGGAAAAAGTCTTTTTGGCTGCGGAAGCTCGCGAAGCGGCACGCAAAGCCCGTCAATTGGTTCAGCGCAAAGGCGCGCTCATCACCGGCGGACTTCCAGGAAAACTGGCCGATTGCTCCATCAACGATCCCGAGCATTGCGAAATCTACCTGGTGGAAGGAGATTCGGCTGGCGGATCTGCCAAAATGGGTCGGAACCGTAGTTTTCAGGCCATTCTTCCTCTTCGTGGTAAGATTCTGAACGTGGAGAAAGCCCGCATCAACAAGATTCTCGAAAACAATGAGATTCGTGCGATGGTGACGGCACTCGGAACCGGGGTCGGACATTCGGAGGATTTCGATGTCACCCAGCTCCGCTATCATAAAGTCATCATCATGACGGATGCGGACGTCGACGGATCCCACATCCGCACACTTCTGCTCACGTTTTTCTACCGTTACATGATGCCGTTGATCGAAAACGGGCATATCTACATCGCCACTCCGCCATTGTATAAGATCGCGCAAGGCACGAATGTGGAATATGCCTGGGATGACGAACAACGCGACACCATTCTCAAGCGCCTGAAAAAAGGCAACTCGACACGCAAAATCGAAGTGGCGCGGTACAAAGGTCTCGGCGAGATGAACCCCGAGCAGCTTTGGGAAACCACGATGGATCCCGAGCGCCGCACCTTGCAGTTGGTCACGATCGAAAGTGCCGCCGCAACCGACCGCCTCTTCTCCATGCTCATGGGCGACGCCGTGGAACCCCGCCGCGAATTCATTGAGCGCAATGCCAAGTACGCTAAACTCGATATCTGATGGCTACCGATAGAATCATTAAAATCACGATCGAAGACGAAATGCAGTCTTCGTACATCGATTATTCGATGTCCGTTATTGTCAGTCGCGCCCTTCCGGATGTCCGCGATGGCTTGAAACCCGTTCACCGCCGCGTTCTGTTCGGAATGAGCGAACTCGGCATGCTTCACAACCGAGCTTACAAGAAAAGCGCGCGGATTGTGGGTGAAGTTCTTGGGAAATACCATCCGCACGGCGATTCTGCGGTGTATGACACCATCGTTCGGATGGTACAGGATTTCTCGCTTCGCTATCCGCTGGTGGATGGACAAGGAAACTTTGGTTCGGTGGATGGTGACTCCGCCGCGGCCATGCGTTACACGGAAGTGCGGATGCAGCGCCTCGCGGAAGAGCTTCTGGCGGACATCAATAAGAATACGGTCGACTTCCAGCCTAACTTTGACGACACCTTAGAAGAACCGACGGTGATGCCGGCGATGGTGCCGAACCTGCTGATCAACGGTTCGTCGGGTATCGCGGTTGGAATGGCGACGAACATGCCTCCTCACAACATCACGGAAGTGATCGATGGGGTTACGGCGTTCATCGACAATCCGGAGATCGAGATTGCCGAGCTGATGAAGCACATCACCGCTCCTGATTTCCCGACGGGCGGCATCATTTACGGCTATGAGGGTGTGCGCGACGCGTACAACACCGGTCGTGGAAAAGTGACGATGCGTGCGTTGGCGACAGTAGAAGAGCTTCGTGGCAACCGCGAGCAGATCGTGATCACTGAGATTCCGTATCAGGTGAACAAGGCGATGCTCATTCAGAAGATCGCCGAGCTGATCCATGAGGACAAGCTCACTGAAATCGCGGATGTGCGCGATGAGAGTGACCGTGAAGGGATGCGGATCGTCATCATCCTGAAACGGAACGCCATTCCGAGTGTCATCCTCAACCAATTGTATAAGTACACGGCGCTGCAGAGCACGTTCGGCATCATCAACTTGGCGTTGGTGAAGGGTCGTCCGAAGGTGATGAACCTGAAGGAGATCATCCGACATTTCGTGGATCACCGCCTTGAGGTGATCATCCGCAGAACCTTGTATGATTTGGATCAAGCCGAGGCACGTGCACACATCTTGGAAGGATTGAAGATCGCCATCGACAACCTCGATGAAGTGATCAAGACCATCCGTGCGTCGAAAAACGTGCCTGAGGCAAATGATTCATTGCGTCGCAAGTTCGGACTGACCGACATCCAGGCGAAAGCCATCCTCGACATGCGGTTGCAGAAACTTACCGCACTCGAGCGCGACAAAATCGACTTGGAGTACCGCGACATTTTGGATCAAATCCGCGAATTCCGCCGCATTTTGGGAAGCCGCCAAGCGCAGCTCGACATCATCAAAATTGAATTGGCCGACATCCGCGCCCGATACGGAGATAAGCGTCGGACGCAGATTGTGTATTCCGCGGAAGATTTCACCATCGAAGACATGATCGCCGATGAGGACGTTGTGGTGACCATTTCGAACAATGGATTCATCAAACGCACACCGGTTAGTGGGTACAGACGCCAGAAACGTGGTGGTGTAGGCATGAAAGGTGCCGGAACCAAAGGTGAGGAAGAGTACATCGAACATTTGTTTGTGGCCACAAATCACAACTACATCCTGTTCTTCACCGAGAAGGGCAAATGTTATTGGCTCAAAGTCTATGAGATTCCGGAAGGAACCCGATTGAGCCGTGGTCGTGCGATTGTGAACCTCATTCAGATCGACAAAGACGACAGCATCAAGACGTTCGTGCCGGTGAAAAGCCTCGATGACAAAGAGTACATCGAGAATCATTACATCATCATGGCGACGAAGAAAGGCACCATCAAGAAAACCTTGCTTGAGGCGTACAGTCGTCCGCGTCGGGATGGGATCATCGCCATCAATGTGGATGAGGACGATCATCTGTTGGAAGCGGCGTTGTCGGATGGAACCAGCACCATTATCTTGGCGGCCCGAAACGGACGCGCCATCCGCTTCAAAGAAAGTGATGTCCGCGAAATGGGTCGGAACACCCGTGGCGTGCGCGGCATGAGCCTCGACCATGCCAAAGATGAGTTGGTGGACATGGTTGTGGTGAAGAATGTGAACGAAGCGACCATCTTGGCCATTTCGGAACATGGATTCGGTAAGCGCAGCTTAGTGGAAGATTACCGCGAGCAAACGCGTGGTGGAAAAGGTGTGATCACCTTGAAAATCACTCCGAAAACGGGAAGTCTGATCGCCACGAAAGAAGTGAGCGACAAGGATGATTTGATGATCATCACTCAGAAAGGGAAGATCATCCGGATGCATTGCCATGATATCCGTTCGATGGGACGCAATACGCAAGGCGTGCGGATCATCCGCCTCGGAGGTGATGATTTCATCGGCGGTGTGACTAGAGTGGTGAGGGATGAGGACGATGACGACATCGACTTCAACGGCGACGGCCATGAAGATGGTGGTGCCCCGACCGCACCCGTGACGCCCGTCTCGCCAACAGATGTGGCAACGGATGCACCTGAGCCGGATTCTCCAGAACTGTTCGATGAGGAATGAAATCGGTAGATCGTAGATCGTGGGACGTGGGACGTAAGACCGTAAGACGTGAGACGTGGGACAGGAAGAGTCACTTTAAAGGTTTCTTCCTCTCACTGATCACCGATTTCCGATTCCCGATTCCCGATTCCCGATTCCCGATTTCCGATTTCCGATTTCCTTTCATTCCCCCATCACCACCCACATCACCCCCAACACCCCCTGAATATGCTCATCCCAAAATCTCCAATTATGCCGACCCGGAACTTCGTGGTATTCGTAGGGCAGATTT
>JBGTBY010000015.1:0-27342 GCA_041749075.1 Balneolales bacterium
GCGATGACTACATTAGGTTCTATAACGAGGGTCGGGGGCATTCCTCGATCGACGACATGACGCCTATGCAGCGCTACCGGCTTGCCTCATGAGACAATTATCCAAAACCAAAACGCTGTCCGAAAAAGCGAACCACCTCACCAGGTTGTTCATATGCTCTCTTGTATCGTTTCAGTTCGAAGTGGTTGTAGCCGCCTCTGACGATGACATCATTATAGTAGTAGTTAATCCCATTCGCGGTCGTGGGAGACTGTCCAGGGCTCCAGACTGCGTATTCGGGGCCGATGAGAACGTCGTTCTTTGTGGGCGTGGAAAAAGCTGGATGCAGTATGCTAGATGGTTGATGCTTTTTGACTGAGGTATTCACTAGAAGTTCCTTCGCATTTTTCATCTTGAATCCCGCATTGACCTTTGGGAAATGGGCTTCGACGATGCCGATTTCTTATATGATCAGGAGAACCCTCATTTGTTACAGTCGCATGAAAATAAAGTTTACCGAATTTCTACTGATACCCGAATCCGCGTAAAAAAGCGTCTTTATCGCGCCATTTCTCCCGCACTTTCACAAACAATTGCAAATTCGCCCGTCGGCCGGTGAACTCTTCGATGCTTTTCCGTGCCGCGGTTCCGAGGCGTTTCAAAGCGATGCCGCCTTTTCCGATGAGGATACCCTTCTGCGAATCGCGAGAAACAATGATATCCGCATGGATGTGGTCGATCTCCTCGGCTTCCTCATAGGAGGCGATGTCGACCGCCACGGAGTAGGGGATCTCTTCACTGTATTGCAGAAATACCTGTTCGCGGATGAGTTCCGCCACGAAAAACCGCTCTGGATTCTCACTCAGCTGATCTTTCGGATACAGCGGAGGAAACGGAAGTAGGCGGCGGGTGATGGCGTCGAGCAGGGTGTCGAGCCCCGTGTTCATTTTCGCGGAAAGTTCGAGGATTTCGGCATAGCCGAATGCGGATGTGAGAGTGGCTTTCGATGTGGCGATGGTCTCCTCATCGGCCAGATCGCATTTGTTCAAGCCGAGAATCACTTGTTTGCCAACGCCGCTAAGTTGCTTCCGCACGAGGTCGACATCATCGGGATATCGCACATCCACGAGGTGTAGCACCACATCGGCATCGCGGGTAGCGGAGGTCACCGCTTTCATCATCGCTTCCTGGAGTTTGTAACGGGGATCAATGATGCCCGGAGTGTCGAGGAAGAGGATCTGCCGGTTGTCGTCGGAGTAGATGCCAAGAATACGGTGACGCGTGGTTTGAGCCTTATGCGTAGCGATGGCCAGTTTGACGCCGAGAAGGGAGTTCAGTAGCGTCGATTTTCCAGCATTCGGGCGACCCACAATGGCCACATAACCGGAACGATGCGGTACGTCACTCATGATACGCCTTGAGGATGTCGGCCATCTGCCGAACGGATTGCCCCAATCCATGAAACAGCGCATGTGAAATCAAAGCATGGCCGATGCTGACATCGTGCAGGTACGGAACTTCGGCTAGGAATGGGCGGATGTTCTCGAAGGAGAGTCCGTGTCCGGCGTTGACCAATAAGCCCGCCTGGTGGGCAAGGACGGACGCGTCGCGCAGGCGCATCAGTTCGTGGTGTATGGCGTCATCGCCCTGGGCTTGGCAATAGGTGCCGGTATGCAGCTCGATGGCTTCTACCCCAAGTTTTTGGGCCAATTCAATGTCGTGCGGATTGGGATCCACAAACAGACTGATGCCGATCTTGCGTTCTTTGAGGAAGGGGACGACGCGTTGGGCGTAATCCTCATAGATGTCCTTCATCGGAAGTCCGCCCTCGGTTGTGAGTTCTTGGCGGCTTTCGGGCACAAGAGTGACGAGATGGGGTTGCACATTGGCGCAGATGCGAAGCATTTCATCCGTTGCGGCCATTTCAAAATCGAGGATGCCGACTACGGCCGATTTCAGGGCATAAACGTCCGCATCTTTGATGTGGCGCCGGTCTTCACGAAGATGGAAGACGATTCCGGCCGCGCCATTCGCTTCCGATACGATCGCGGCTTGCACCGGATCGGGCACGCCCTCACCCCGCGCATTGCGGAGAGTGGCGACGTGGTCGATGTTCACAAGGAGTTCCATCCATCAAAAGTACTGTGATTTTTCGTAGTTTCAGCATCCATGAAAGTCACCGACCATTACGCTCAGAGCAAGGATCCGCTCATTTCGTTCGAAATCATTCCGCCAAAGCGGGGAGGTTCCATCGAAGCCGTTTTCAACGCGCTCGACCAAGTGATCCGCTTCAAACCACCGTTCATCGACATCACGTCCCATGCGGCGGAAGCTGATTTCCGCGAACTGCCGGATGGAACGCTCAAGAGGCAGATCAAGCGGAAGCGTCCGGGAACGATCGGATTGGCAGCCGCCATCAAGCATCGGTACAATGTGGATGTGGTGCCTCATCTCATTTGCAAAGGTTTCACGAAAGAAGAGACCGAAGACGCGCTGATCGAGCTTCATTACCTGGGTATCGAGAATGTGTTGGCCATCCGTGGTGACGATCATGCCTATTCCAAACCAATGGACAAAGATCGTCAAGTGAATTCCTATGCCTCTGATTTGGTGAAACAGATTGAAGCAATGAATTCCGGCCAATATTTGGAAGAATTGATTGACGCTCATCCGACCAATTTCTGCATCGGTGTGGGCGGATACCCCGAAAAACACGTGGATGCGCCCAATATGGCGGCCGACATCCGCCGTTTGAAGGAAAAAGTGGATGCGGGTGCGGATTACATCGTGACCCAATTGTTCTACGACAACTCGCACTATTTCCGGTTTGTAGACAACTGCCGGAAAGCCGGCATTGATGTCCCCATCATTCCGGGTCTGAAGGTGATGACACGCGCCGAGCATTTGAACACGCTTCCGGGCATCTTTCATGTGGATATTCCGGTTGAGTTGTGTGAAGCTGTGCAAAATGAGCCGAATCGTGCCGCCGTACATGGCATCGAATGGGCCAAAAAACAAAGCATGGAATTGCTGGAAGCGGGTGTGCAAGGCTTGCATTACTACATCATGGCTGATCCTAAAGCGGCGATCCAAGTGATCGAATCATTGCCGATCCCACAGAATGCGGCGATTTGAACTTGCCTTGATCGGATGCCTTGTCTGGATGGCGGCCTGTGCCCCAACCCGGACTTTGAGGCATTCGGATGTGGTTTCACAACTCGAAATAGCCCATTCCGAGTGGAGAGGGACGCCGTATCGGATGGGAGGCTCAACAAAGAGGGGTGTGGATTGCTCCGCCTTTGTGCAAATCACCATGCGCGATTATCTTCGTCAAAGCGTGCCACGAAGTACGGATGCTCAAATTCGTACCGGAAAACGCATACGACCCAATCAACTCACACCAGGTGATCTTGTCTTTTTCCGAACGGGTCGACGCACTCTTCATGTGGGTATTTATATCAACGAAGGTCGTTTTTTGCACGCATCCACCAGTTCAGGTGTCACTATTTCACGACTGAATGAACCGTATTGGAGTCGGCGGTTTTTACAAGCTCGCCGCGTCTAATATCGCCTTTTTGCGGCGTTTCAGGGCCGCCGCGGCTTTTGTGTATCCGCCAGCGGAACCATCCACAAAATGGATATGGTTTTTCATATAACCGAACAGCAAGCACGTGATCATCGCCGAGGGAGAACTGTTCAATCCGTAGACCAGTTTTCCTTGGCTGTATCGGATAGACAGCCATTCTTCCAACAGTTCCCGTTGGGCCACAGTACCCGACATCACCAAACGGATCACTCCATCAAACTTCTTGAAATCCGTGTTTTGCGACAAATCCTGCTTATACACCCCCCAATCTGTCGTTTGGGATCGGATGTTCTTGCGCATTAAATAGGCACCGGTCAGGTTCATCAGCCGCATGTGGAACCAATACTTGATTTTGACCCAGAAATTTCGGCCAGCGGTCCGAATTCGATTCTCAATGGATAGCTTTTCGGTCTCCATCGATAACTTCAACAGGGTTTCGTCGATCGGTCTCCACAGATCATCTTGGCCGTAAATCTCCCTGATTTTGGCGATGACGTCCACATACTGATCCGGGTCGGATGATTCCACAATCAAAGCCACGATTTCGCCTTTCAGGCTCGGAACATGTTGCCAGCGGCATTCCAAACCGGATACGTCCGCGTCATCGATTTGTCCCTCACCTTGCAACAAATAAGCGGATGGAGTGATTTTCGATTTGATGGCGTCTTCGGCGAAGGCCAATCCCTTGCCCGAAAAAACGGCTTGATCAAAGTAGTCGGAAATGCGGAGCCGGGCCACGCCCACATCCAAGCCTTGGGCCCGGATATCGGCTATGGGTACGATTCCGATTCGAAGATCGAGGTTGAATTCCTTGAGTGCGATCTGGCGGATGCCCAGCAAGGCCTTTGTGCTCTCTTCTTTCAGGGAAGGAGGGAGGCAGATGGTGGCACCATCCCCTCCGAACATGAATGGGACTTTGAAATCTTTGACCAGATTCAAAATGGCCATCACGGAAATGGCACCTACGGCGTTTACTTCTTTGTATCGGCCTTCATCGATCGCAATCGTGGAATTGGTGACATCCGTGATGACCACCCACCATCCGTCCGGCAAAGGCTTATACAGATCAGACCGGAGGATGTCCTGAAAATCGGCGAATAGGGGGAGAGTATCAAAAAAAGACAGGTGTTCCAATCAAGGATTTCCCCGTTGAGCACTTTCGAGGAGCATCCGTCGACGTGCGGCGTCGAGCTCTTGCTGCATGTTCATGGTCGGTGATGCGATTCGGCTCGGGAGTGTCGGCATCAACTGGGCTTTGATGATGATGACCAACTCTCGATGTTGGATATCCACCGAATTGTACCCGAACAGGTAACGCAGCCCGAACACCCAGGGTGGAAGATCTTTCAACAGAGGCACACCACGGCGAACGCGAGCATCGGATGTTTCGTACAGCCCGGCGATGACGGTAGACTCACCGCTATGCAACAGCACAATGGTTTGAGCCATCTGTTTGTTGATGATGGTGCTGATCGGATCTGGTGTTGCAGAGCTTCGCTCCGCAGAGATCGTCAAGTGGATGAAGGAGGTGTCGCGGTCGATGATCACAACGGGAACGACTTGGAGGATGGTTCCTGTGCTCACGAAGTTGTCGGTCACATTTCCTGCGAAATCACGCTGTTTAATGGAGAAATCCTGGCCGACTTGAATCCGACCGGTTTTGCCGTCTTGAACTTTTATTTTGGGTGACGAAAGCACTTCTCCGATGTTATTGGCTTCAAATGCGCTGATCAGAGCGCTGATTTCAAAGCCACCACCCAAGCTTTGGGGGGAAATTTCTATGGAAAACACCTCTTGGCTCACATTCGCAGCCGCGATGTTCCTTACCTGCACGATTCCGTCTTTGAGCGTGGACCAATCCACACCGATTTCACGAAGTGCCCGGCGGTCGCCTTGGAAAAAGATGGCGGATATCTCCACTTCTCGGCTTTCAAGTGATGCCAACGGTTTGGTTGTCTCTTCTGTCGCACCAAGTGGGCCAATTACCGCTTCTTGTGCGGTGATTTCATAATAACTCGGATATTCCGTGAGACGGAGGTTGTTGAACGATACGATGTAATCCAAAGCTTGACGCCACGGCATGTTTGGTATGTTGAGGCCGATCGGTCCCGATTTTCCGGATTTGTCGATCAACAATTTGTCTTGGAAACGACGTGAAAAGCTGTTCAAAACTTCCACGGCTTGTGCGAATGTGGTTTCGCGTCCAAGTGTGACCAATTCTTCCGGATTCACATATTCTCGTACAGGCATGCCAGTTTGAGCCAGTACAGGTTGTGAAGCCATGACGAGTAAGACGAGAGTGCTGAATAGGAAGTGTTTCATGGCAGTGTTGTGTTGTTCGGCTGACCGATTCGTAATGTCACGATATCTTCGATACCGCCTTTGTTCAAGCGGAAGGTGGCTGTGGCCGCATTTTGGCTGATTCGTTCAAGAAATCCGAGATAGACCCGGCCGCCCTGATCGATCCGAACCATTCGTCCGGTCTGATCCACCACGAATACGGATGAGGCGGTGACGGCAACCAATCTGGAAGCCTCCACATTCGTCAGATTGTCGGCATTTCCTGGAATGGCATGGATAAGCGGTGCCAACGGATTATGACGCAGTACCGGTACCCCGGCCAAAATCGTGCGTTGATTCGTTGTTTGGGTAGCGCCTCTTGCGTAATACACTCGAGCGGTAAATGTGAACACGATATCCTGAAGTCGGTCCACTTCCGATTTCGGTTGAATCTGCAATTTGGATATCCGCATGATCGGCCGGCTTTGCTCCAACCGGCTGATGAAGGTATAGAAATTGCGATAAGGAGCCTCACCATCCACTTGGATCGTCACATATCCATGATCTGGAGTTACGACGGAATCGACCAGCGAGAAATTCATGATCGTAAAGGCCGGCCCGTCATTCATCCGCCTTACAAAATCATAAATATCGGCGACATTGTTGTTGCGGAACAGTTCCTTGTTGTAATTCTCACGACGGTACAAGGTCCGGATATAGGTTTCGCGAATGATATCGAATCCTTCGGCTTTGGCTTTGAAGGTCGATAGATCACGTTCACGCGTAGTGATCACCCGTTGATAAGCCTCGATTTCTTTTTCTGGAAAACTCGACAGATACACCCATCCGCCCACGATCATGATGACCAAGGTGGAGAGCAGAATCAGTGTGTTTCGTAACGCGTAGGACATTCAGGACTTAGTTTTGGATGATTCCGCCGCGACGGCCTTGTTCTTGTCCACCGATATCCAATTGTGGAGGTTCCACAGGAATCGGAGATATCAGCTCAGAACGATTTGTGATGCGATGGATCTGAATGACAAACTCATAAATTTTCGTCTCGCGTTCTTCTTTTTCCACAACTTGTTGGATCACCGCATTTTGGAACAAATTGCTGATTCTCGGAATGCGATCACGATATAAGCTGAATCCTTGTAAAACAAAGGTGTTATTGTCGAACTGGATATTTTGAATCCAAACACCGCGGATGTTGGCCACTTCCGAATTGAGCATGCTCAGAGTGTACGACCATAATTGGGTGTCTTTTGACAAGGTATCCAACAAGTTGGTGTTCACGTTCATGGCGCCCACCTCACTCATCAGCTGATCCACGACGGTCGATAAAACCCTGTTTTCGCTGATCTGCTGATTCAATGCGGTGATGGTGGTTTTCAAATCTTCCACCTCGCTCATTTTATCTTGATACAAGAGGTTGAATGTGAAAGGGAATCCTGCGATGAGCAATAAGAGGATGTAGCCGTGCCAATCCAATTTGAATACCGCTTGCCGTGTGGACACATATTGCGGGATCAATGAGATTCTTGGAAAGGCGCCGATATCGTTACCAGAAGCAGACCATGCTGCGGAAATGGCGGTCATGTATGGCAACACATCGTCTGTGAAATCTTCGGGCAAGATCACTTTCAGCGGATTGAATTGGAACATGCCAATCTGCACTTCCATGAATTGCTCTTCCAAGAACGTCACGGCTTTGCCTTTCACCGTATCCCCCGTGAGGATGATCCGATCGATGGTGGGCAATTGTCCACGGTCCAATTCGAACAAGAGCTTACTGAAAATGGTTTTCATCACCCGGTTCGACTTGCTACCCTCGTTGATTGTCGGAAGGATCCCGACAATCTGAGATCCTTGCATGATGATGACCTGTGTGTGCCGATCCTGGATATGGATCAGAACCGAATACTCATGGTCCAGGATGTCGTAGTTGGCGTTCACCATCCCAACGAGCAACAATTCTTCGGGTTTGATGTCGCGGATGAGCAATTTACCAGGCATCAGTGGGATCGCCGCATCGGCGATGTTCAACAGATGATTTTCGCCATCAAATGAACTGACGATTAGTGAACCATCCGACTCCCTTATCAAAGTCGCGTAATTATCTGAGGTGATGTCCTTGGTATAGACGCTTCTCAAGCGGTCGGTGATAAGTTCCTTCAACTCTTTCTTTTTCCGCTTGCGGTAATCCGAATCCTTGAATATCTGATACAAAGCCACGCCAACGGGGATAGCCAAGCCTACATTAGCCGTCTTGGGTTGGATACCGGATAATATATTGGCTAACAGGGATTCGTTGGAATCGCCTGCGAACGATTCGCCGACACCTTCTTCGGTCATGTCCCATTCGGTGTCGATTGTTTCGGTGATGGTGCCTTCTTTTTCCTCATCGCCGAAAATCAGCTCATCAATATCGTCTACCGCATCATTTTTTGCGGCAGTGGTGGTCGTATCGTCATACGAACGTGGCAACTCTTGCGAGATCAGTTGCTTGACCACGATTTGCTTTTTTGATGCTTCGACCACGGCCACTCGTAAGCGGTTCTCGTCGACAGCCACTCCTATGTATTCACGCCTAGCCAATCAGATCCTTCATACGTTTCTTATTGTTGGCGTAATTATAGGCTTCTTCCACCGAAATCACACGCTCATCCACCAATCTTTTCAAATCTTGTTCGAGAGTGCACATACCGAGGTTTCCCCCTTCCATCAGCATCTGATAGATTTCACCGGTGTTGTTGTTGCGGATGGCGGCCTTGATAGATGGTGTACTTAGCAAGACTTCTTTGGCCATGGCTCGTTTTCCATCGATGGTTGGAACCAGTTTTTGTGAAATAACGCATGTCAGAACATCTGCTAGGCGGTTTCTTACCCGCTCCTGTTCTTCAGGAGCCACTTCGCCGATGATGCGATCTAAGCTTTCTGTCGCAGATGCCGTGTGAAGGGTGGAGAATGTTTTATGGCCGGAATCCGTGATTTCGAGGGCGGTCATGATGGTTTCTGGATCGCGAAGCTCCCCAATCATGATGATATCCGGGTCTTGGCGAAGGGCTTCGGTCGCACCGGCTTTGAACGATTTCGTGTCACGACCCACTTCCCGATGCCGCACGATACATCGTTTTGGCTCGTGCACCATCTCAACAGGAGAAGCAATAATCACGATGTGAGCATCCACCGAGCGATTGTTCGCATCGATGATGGTATCCAAAGTGGACGATTTACCAGATCCGGTGATCCCGGTGATGAGGGATAAACCATATTTCAAGTACTTCAAACTAAGGGCTTTTGCTACTTCCGGATGTAGGTTGAGCGATTTGAACGGACGGATTTCGGCGTTGATCTTCCGCATGTTCAAGCCGAGTTGCTCCAAATCGAAATACATATCGGCTCGGAAGCGTTGAACGCCGCCTCCTGGCAAGGGCATGGTATAAGAAAAATCCAAGTTGCGATGTTCGAGGAGGAAATCGCGTTGGTCCGAAGTCAGAATGCTATGAAAGAGGACATTGGTCTCGTCGTATGTGAACGTGGTACCATCGTCGAGGGGAGTTTTGGAACCGTAGATGCGATACCAGACTTTGGATCCGCATCCGACGCCACCCATGTCGATATCCGAGGCATTGTTCTCATTCATCAAGGCGAGATAATGCTCCAAAACTTCTCTCATCTGAAGGATGGCGAATTCTGGAACATCCTTGATGAGCAAACCGATGGCACGATGGCGCTCGAAGCCCCTTGCGCTGAGGGGGACTTTATCTAGGATTGGTTTGACGAGGCTGCGTAGATCGTGCGGTGCGGACATATGACCTGAATATACTGAGATCAGTCGTAGATACTTACGATGCTGTAATTGGTGGACTCGCCACTGCCGGAATTGTTGGCAAGGATTTGTGCAAACTCCAATGCGGTGCTGCTGTAATGGATATTTACGTTGCCTCGAAAATCGATGTCAATCTTAAGACTCGGATTATTACCACCAAACATCATGGCACCATGAATATTGATGTTGCCACGTGTCATGTCGGCGCTGCCTTGAATCAATATCAAGCCTTGATAATTATCGAAGTTGCCTCGGGCATCTAGAATGCCCGTTTCGGTGATCACAAGGATTCCAGCGCCGGTGGCATTCGTGACGGACAATGTGCCGTCGACAACGATGATCTTTGGATTCTCGGGCGAACCCAACGATCCAGCACCGGAAGCGGTATAGTTTCCGGGGTAATATTCTGTTGGATTGGAGATGATGGCGTCGAAGAACGCCTGCAGGGCATCGGCATCCATTGACGGGTCCAATTGCACGGATGGGGTGCCGCCAGAGCCTTGAACGCGGTTTTTTTGAGTTGCATTCAAGGAGGACATGATTTCCAGATAAGCGGCAAGTGAACTCACAGACATCCCTGGAAGGGGCGGTTCATCTCCGGCTGTTCCATTTGGGTTTGTATCATTTCCAGTGATCAAAAACGAGGAACCAGAAACAGTCAAATCAAGATTGTCTGTGAAAATGCCCATCGCGCCTTCGACGGTGGGTAGGGGAAGTCCTACGCCGCGTTGCAATACCGCGATCGACTGTTCGGTGACGCCGTTTATTTCGCACGTTGCGGTAATACGAACTTCATTCGCACCAAGACTTGGATCAGTTGAGTTGTCGACAGATGTGATCACAACAGGCCAATCGCCGAATTGAACGGTCCATGGTCCTGCATCGGTACGCCAGTTCGGATTGTTCATGATGCGGTTGATTGCTCGTTCCATCCCGGCATTGGACGTATTGCGTGCATTCAGCGAGTTCGCATAGTCCACGTTGAATGTGGCCATGGATTGCTGCTTCGCATTCAGCGACATCTGGACCACACCGAACACGATGATCAGCCCAGAACATAATAATAACATCGCTCGACCCATATGACCCTCTGTTTATTGAATTGCCCTTGGTGTGATAATGCCTTCCCAATAGCCTAAGCCGTAGTAATCGCCATAACTGAACGCCGATTCACATGTGATGCTCACACGGATGTTCCGGACGTTCGCAGGCGTGGCGGTCGCATTTCCGGCTGCATCGGTATAAGCCAACGTGAAATTTGTGACAACCATCGGTATATCGGTCACCACTCCGTTCACGGTTCTGCGCAAGGGTCGATCATCCGGATTCTCCGTCGTCATCACAGAATCTGTTGGGAAATACGCCCAAGTGATGGTAACAGTAGAATCAGTGTTGAAAGTGGACTGAAAAGTGATTTGGGTGGCACTCATGGATGTGATGGCTGTTCCGGACACGCCGAAGCCCAACCGGCGCATATCTGCCTGCAGGATCTCTGAAACGGTACTCACATTGCTTTTGGCCACAAAATCCAACGTGGTATTCCCCGAATTCTGGGAAATACGGCTGCTCAGTGCCACCATAGACAGAAGCAACATCCCACCAACGATAAAACTTGTGATCAGTCCTAAATTCATGACTTATGCCGGAGTGTCCTTGTGGAGCAATCGACGTTGTATGGTGATCAGCTTTTGGTTCATATTGACAATTTTCTTCTGTTGGATCTCCACGATATTCATGATGAAGATCTTAAATAGACGTTCCGGTTTGCGGCGGAAGTAGTCCAAAGTGTCTTGTCGATCGAATCGCAAGAGTGTGCATGTCTCTTCGGCAGTCACAGCCGCTGATCTTGAACCCTTGGTGAACAAGAATGTTTCCCCGATGAAATCACCTGCGTTCAATGAAGCCAGATGGATGTCGTCTTTCCAAACCGAGACACGTCCTTCGACCAGCAGATATGCGGACGTGGATGGGGAATTGTCATCCATGATGATCACATCCTGTTTTTGGTAATGTTCCACATGACCTATAGCCAAAAAGTGCCGAAGATCGTCGGATGGAAAATTCTTCAACAGCAGCGGGACGGTTTCCAGCGAGCTTAGGATATTGGTGTGAAGGTTTGGTTCGTTCATGATCCGATTGCTAATAATACGTTTTGACGTACGCGATGGTGATTGGATTGGCCATATTGGGATTGGAGGCCGTGACATTCAGACGTTTCATGGTTGTGCGGGTACCGGCATTCGCTACCACATTGTTCTCTGTGACATAGATAACGGTAGCAGTTATGGCGATGTCGCCATAACCCGTGGTTCGAATAATGGATAACCCATGATAATCATCAAAATCATCGAAGTTGGGATAAGCTTCTCCGGTATCTGGACCCAGGTTGCCAATTGCGGTGAATGAGTTGGGAATACCTCCTCCACCTAGTAGCAATAAATTACCAACGATGGATTGATCTTCTGGATCACCTGCGACAGTGACCTCATCGAACGCCCGGTTACGGGCTTCATCCACTATGCCTTGGGCGAATGCGATCGCGGAGTATTCCACTTCCACTTGAGTGAGGAGTGTGCTGCTACGCAACATTGTGTCGTTCGCATTGTTTGTGAATATGCTGAATAACACCATTGCGCCCATCATGAAAACCAAGTCGGAATAATCGTTCATAGGGGGTTCCTTTAATCTTCAACCGTGATAGCGAGGATTTCCTCGATAGTGGTGTCACCATCTTTGATGCGTTCACGCCCGGATGCGCGAAGTGTCAACATCCCTTCAGCGACGGCGATGTCGCGAATCTTATCCTCGTCGATGTTATCGCCCGATTCGAAGATGGAATGCTTGATTTCCTTTGAAAAATATAAGGCCTCGTGAATCGCCACACGACCTTTGAATCCGTTGTTGCATTTTTCGCATCCAACTGCGCGGTAGAATGTGGTTGATTCGATTTCATCATCTTCAAATGCAACTGATTTTGCGAAGACGGGTTCCGGTTTGAATTCCTCTTTGCACACTTTGCATAAACGGCGGACCAAACGTTGAGCAACGATCAGGTTCACGGCGCTTGCAATCAGGAAGGGCTCCACACCCATTTTGAACAGACGGGATACCGCACTGGGCGCATCGTTCGTGTGCAAGGTGGAGAAGGTCAAGTGACCTGTGTTGGCCATTTTGATGGCGATTTCAGCTGTTTTCAGATCTCGGATCTCACCCACGAGCACAATATCAGGGTCATGGCGAAGAATACCGCGGATGGATTGGTCGAACGTCATCTTGTCGCTGATCTTGAGCTGCCGCGCGCCTCGGATCATGTACTCCACGGGTTCTTCCACGGTGAGCACGTTCACAGACGGATCGATCACGGCATACAGAGCCGCAACAAGCGTGGTGGATTTACCGGATCCGGTCGGGCCCGTCACAATCACAATTCCCGACGGTTTGTTGATCGCTTTTTCGAAATTGAATTTGGCTTGCTTCTGCAGACCGAGTTTGCTCAGATCGGTGATCACCTTGCGGTCGTCGAGAATCCGGATAACGATGGATTCGAACTTCCGCTCGAACTCGGCACCAACGATCGGCATGATGGATACCCGGAACCGCAGGCTGTGGTTGTCAATTCGTCGCTGGATGAATCCATCTTGGCTGGCATCCCGCTCGAATCGGTCCACGTTGCGGGTTTTATCCTTGATCACCGCTGCGATGGCTTCGGGTTTCACGCCACTTTGATTGTACCAGGTCATCAGGCCGCCATCCACCCGGAACATGATTTCAGTGGTGTTGCCCACACCAGGAACGATGTGTATATCGCTCACATCCCGGCGAACCGCTTCAACCAACATTCCCTCGATAAGGGAATTGAGCATGCTTTGGTTGATTTCGGCGTCGATTTCGGCTTCATCAATGCCTTCTTCCTTGATGTCTTGCTCTTCGTAATCGATCTCTTCGAGCAGATCCAAAAATTCGTTCTTTTTCTCGTAGACCTTACCGATAATGCCGTCGATGATGTCGACTTTGCAATACGCCAACTCGAATTGTTTGAGATTCAGCTGTGTGGCGAGCTGGGTGAGGTTCGGATCGGTGGGATCGGCAGAGGCGATCACCAAGTTGCCACGTTCTTTCTTGAATGGAATGGCTTTGCGATGCACCAATTCATCCATCAATTGTTCCGACAGTTCGCTGTTCAGTTGCTTGATGGTGGCGATTCGTTCGTCGTTGATCGGTTCGGCACTGATGTCGCGGAACGCATAGAACTCGGCGATTTCCTTCATCACCAAATGGCGGTCGGCTCCGAGATCCTCATACAGGATGGTGCCGATGCGTCGACGGATCGCCTCTGGCTCGGCCTGTTGAATGGATATCGCTTTGGCCAAAACTTCGTCACTGATGACATCCTTTTGAACGAGGATGTCTCCAACACGTCTTTTCAGACTGAGTTTGGCGTTAATCATGACCTAGGTGCCTGGTTTGATGATGGCTGTCTCAGAAGATACGATGGTGATACCAACCAATGCGATCATGATGAACATGTTCACGAAGAGGTTGATCACATCGATGACGGTCTGCATCTTGTATGTGGTTTGCACCTCGTAATATTCGGCCAGTTGGCGGGCATTGTCGCGCAAGGTTCCGGTTTCGGCACCAAGCCTGAACCGGCTGAGGGCGGTTTGGGTGAACACGCCGCACGATTCCAACGATTCCATCAGACCCTTCCCATCGTTCAACATGCCACGAATAGCAATTTCTTTGATCTGTTTTTCCATGTAAACGTTTCGACAGGCTTCCGCCGCGACCTTGATCACTTCAACGTTCTGTCCGGATCCGCTGTACAAGGTGTAGAACACGCGTGAAAAAATCTCGATACTTGTTTTATGCAGGAGATCTCCGATGACAGGAATCTTGATGATGGTTTTGTCTTTGAGCAATTTTCCTTTCGGCGTGGTGGTGTACCAGCCCATAAAAATAAATGGAGCTAAGAAAAGGGATAGCATCCACCACCAATTGGCTTTCAGATAATAACTAAGATCGAGCGTTGCGGCGGTCATAGGTGGAAGCGTCACTTTCATCTTCACAAAGAGCTCGGCCGTACTTGGGAAAATGTAGGCCACATAGAAGAGTACGACCCCGATCACCGCAATCACGGTGATGGCCGGCATCATCAAGGTCTGCCTCATGTTCTTTTTGAACTGGGCATCGCGTTCCAGAAACTTGGCTGTGCTTTCAAACACCAAGCCCATGTTACCGGACGTAGAGGCCACACTGAGCATATAACAGGCAAATTTGCCGAACACCTTCTCATGTTTGGCATAGACTTCCTGACCTTCCTTTCCATCTTTCAAGTCCTTTTGGATGGTTTTGATCACATCCTTCATCGCCTTGTTGGCGGTATCCTCATAGAGCAGGTTGAGGATTTCATCGAAATTCATTTTTTGTCTGAGAAGATCCGCCGATAATCGGATGAAATTCACCACCTCGGTCATCGGAACGCCGCCTTTGAACGAGACGATGTTCTTCTCAACGCGAGTGATCTTATAGCCTAATTTGGTGAGTGCGCGCTCAAGCTCTTCTTTGCTATAGGCTTCTTGTTCGCCTTGGAGGGGTTTTCCGTCTTTGACGACCTTGTACTTGTAGATAGCCTTCTGCTCAAGTCCTTGAACCTTGAATCCGCGTGTCCGCCCTTGTTTATCTAACAGGGACCTAGCCGATTTTTTACTCTCGGCTTCAAACTCTCCCTGAATGAGCTTCCCGGCAGTACTGACCGCTTTAAATCTGAAACTTGGCATTCCGTGAATGTATGGATTTTTATTGGAGCCTATTACGGAAGCTCAACGCCTGGCAACGCGATCTCGATATTGTCGACAGTTACTCTGGCGATCATGGAGTGGGTCGATTCTCCACCCGCCTCACCTTCCACATAATCTGGAAATGCGGATGGATAGGATGTGATGACGAAACTTGTTCTGGTATGCCCACTCAGTACGTACGTTCCGTGGTAGGTATAGGCGATCAATGGATCATCGGTGATGGTACCTGGAAATTGCAACATCCTGAAATTGACCGGATTCCCATTCGGAATGAAACTTTGTCCGCCCCCACCTAACATCACAGGTTTGTGATAATATCCTTGCGCAGCAACCGCAAGAACGGCCATGTCTTGTCTCACCGAATCCAAATTGGCCGATAGGGTGGTTTCACCCATGGTGTTAATGGCGACAACGGTAGCAACTCCAATGATGATCGTGACAAGAATGATAAGAAGGAGTTGTTGCTGACCCATACTATCTAAGACTTATGGAAAGATAATCGATTTCTAAAAAAAAAGGCTCCGTTTGGAGCCTTTTTTAATCGTCATCAAGCTGAAAGACTATTCAGCAGGAACGTTCTTGGTCCAGGTCAAGCCATCGCGGGTAGCGGTAGCTTGCAGGTTCATACCGGCAGCCGTCGCACGTGTGTAACCTTCCAAGCTGGATGGATACGCAGTGATTACGAAATCACTGGTGGTTCTGGTGCCGATGATGTACGTACCATTTTGGTTGGCTGCGATCAAAGCAGCTGGGTTGATGGTATCGGTAGCGAAGGTCAAGTTACGGAACGTGACTGAGGTGAAGTCTTGTCCACCACCGCCGAGCATAGCTGGCTTGATGAAGTAACCTTGAGCCGAAGCGGCGATAGATGCTACGTCTTGACGGACGGCATCCAAGTTAGCGCCTTCAGCGGCGGAGGAGAAGGTATTGATCGCTACGACAGTAGCGATACCTACGATGATCGTTACAAGAATAACGAGCAAGAGTTGTTGTTGGCCCATGATGTTTCTCCGTTAGGATATTTTTTGTTTGGTTTGTTTGGTTGGTCGAATTCCGGTGCCGAAGTCGTCCCTCGGTGCAATTCATGAAAATTAATACAATTTGAAGCCAAAAAGACGAACTTTTTTTTGAGGCGCTCTGTTGGCTCCTCTCAATGATCCTGAGAATAGCGATTTGTTACAATTAATTTTGCTTAACCATGATATCGCTTCATTGTTCCCAGATCGAGAGTTCCTTCAAAGAAAGCACGACCCACAACCACCGCATGGACTCCATCCTGTTTCAGGAGAATCAGATCCTGTTCTCCTGCAACACCACCCGATGCGATGAACTCGAGTGATGGCCAGTTTTGCATGAGTGTCCGATATAACGCATGATTCACTCCGGTGAGCATCCCATCTCTCTGTATATCCGTGCATAACACGGTCTTAAGGCCATTTCCAATCATTGGAATCAACAGAGATTCCAATGATGCAGGGTTCGTTTCCGTCCATCCTGAAACAGCCACTTGACCATTTTTCAGATCCATCCCGAAGATGCATTTTGCCCCGAATCGGGTGAGTGCGGAGTGCCAGATTTCGGGGTCGTTCACGGCCATCGAGCCACTCACAATCTTCGAAATTCCGGCTTCGAACAAGGTTTCGATTTGTGAGAGTGTTCTAATTCCACCTCCAACTTGCACATTTAATCCCGTTTCATGCATGATCCGACGGATCACATCGAGATGGAAAAAACCTCCATCCTTGGCCCCATTCAGATCGACGATGTGGATATGGTCGAACCCGGCGTCGGCAAATCGCATCGCCAAGGCAACCGGATTGCGGTCGTAAATGGTGACCTGAGTATAGTCGCCTTTCTTAAGTCGGACGACGTTTCCGTCTAATAAGTCGATAGCGGGGATGACGTTCATGTAGAAGCTGGATGCTGAATGCTAGATGCAGGATGCAAGAATTGGCGAAGCAAGGTTTCCCCAGCCGAACCCGATTTTTCGGGATGAAATTGAACCCCTTCGAAATTGCCGCGCTTCACGGTAGCCGCAAACATCTGACCATTATAATCTGTGATGCCTGTCGTTTCCGGCGTGATGGGGGCGTAGTAGCTGTGGACGAAATAATATGCTGGATGCTGGATGCTGGATGCCAGATGCTTTTCGCTTCTTTCTTCTTGCTTTCCGCTTCCCGCTTCTAGCATCATGCTTCTCACAACGTTCCAGCCCATATGCGGTACTTTCCCCATAGCAGGGTCGAAGCGTTTAAGGCGACCGGGAATGAGTCCCAATCCTTCTGTGTCGCCGCCTTCTTCGGACGATTCATACAACAATTGCATCCCCAAGCAGATGCCCAAGACCGGCTTTCGTGTGGTTCTGAGCCAGATATCCAGATCGTGCTCGCGCAGGGCTTCCATGGCGGCCCAAGCATGTCCAACGCCAGGAAAGATGATCTTATCGGCCGCATCCAGCTCGGATGTCTTGTTTGTGATCACGTGCTGAGCTCCGATCCGCGTCAGTGCGTTCGACACCGATGCCAGATTTCCTGCCTTGTAATCGATGATGGCGATCATAACGCGCCTTTCGAGCTCGGAATCTGGTCCGGTGCTTTCGGATTTCCAGCCACGGCTTGCTTTAGCGCCCGCGCGAATCCTTTGAAGCAGGCTTCGATCTGATGGTGGTCGTTCTCACCTTTGAACTCGATTTGAAGCGTCGCTTTCATGGCGATGGCCAAGGAATAGAAGAAATGCTTGGTCATTTCTGTGGGGAAATCACCGACGAACTCGCGGTGGAAGTTGCCTTCAAACACCAAATACGGACGACCCGACAAATCCAAAGCTACCATCGCCTGTGCCTCATCCATCGGCAACACAAATCCATAGCGTTCGATGCCCTTCTTATCGCCGAAGGCTTTTGCCAATGCTTCACCCAATGCGATGCCCACATCTTCGATGGTGTGATGTTCATCAATCTGAAGGTCGCCCTTGCAGGAGATCACCAAGTCGATGAATCCGTGCCGTGCGATTTGCTCCAACATATGATCGAAGAATCCGATGCCCGTTTGGATGGATGATTTTCCACTTCCATCCAGATCGACCGATACTTGGATGTCGGTTTCATTGGTTTTCCGGTTGACCGACGCTTTGCGCCGCCGTCCTCCCATCCAAGCCAATATCGAATCCCAGTGGTTCGCCGCATGCAGAATATCGCCGTCATGGTCGATTACGCTGATCTCGGAGCCATGAAGATCCACAAACACATCGCAATGCGCTTTCAATAATGTGTGACCTTTGATCTCTTCGGCGTCCAATAAGGCCGATTGCTCTGGCTTCAAGGCCGACACATCAAAACTCAGAATATGACCCTCTTGTTGAAGGCGGATGAGGCCCGATAAGACCCCAGCCCGAAAGGGAAGAGGATCGGCAGGTAGCAGGATGGAACTGGTGATCCAACATTTCATGAGGTGACCTCCTTCAACATGGCGAGCATGGCGTCGTTTTCTTCGGGCGTTCCGATGGTGATGCGGATGGTGCTGTCGCAATGCAATTGATCGCCACGGTAGCGAATCACCACACCGGCATCGGCCATGGTTTTGTACACGTGAAAGGCATTCTCCACGCGGACCAACACGAAATTGGCATCACTGGGATAGATGTGTTTGACCGCAGGAATGTGTGTTAAGGATGTCATCACCCGAGTCCGTTCCGATAGGATTAGGTCGATGTTTTTTTGCAGTGTGGATGTTTGTGACAAGGCATCCAAGGCCACTCGTGAGGTTAGCACATTGATATTATAAGGTGCTTTCACCCGCAAGAACCAGGAAATGATGGCTTCAGAGGCGAACGCCAATCCCAAGCGGATTCCAGCCAAACCATAGGATTTCGAGAAGGTCTGCAGTACCACAAGATTCGGGTACTGATCCAGATCCTTCACAAAACTTTGCTGGTCTGTGAAATCGATATACGCCTCATCCACAACCACGATTCCTGGAAATGTTGTAAGAATTTGGATGATGTCTTCCCGCTTCAGGTTGTTAGCGGTTGGATTATTTGGGGAGCAGAGAAAAAGAAGCGGGACGCTAGATGCTGGATGCGGGAAGCTGGAGGGATCGATTTGGAAGTCTTTGGTCAACGGCCATTCGATCACATTCACATCATTCACTTTCGCGGCGACTTTGTACATCCCATAGGTGGGAGGTGTGATGATGATGCTGTCTTTCCCGGGGACGCAGAAAATTCTGATCAGAATGTCGATGGCCTCATCGCTGCCCACACCACAGAAAATCTGTTCAGGGCGGCATCCGCGCACATTGGCAATAGCCCGACGCAATTCATCCTGATGCGGATCGGGATAGCGGTTGAGGTTTCCTTCGGGTCCGGTGACGGCACCGATGCTGTTCTCATTCGCATCCAACAAGATTCCGGAATCATAATCGTCGCGCGCACATCGGTAGGGGACCAATGAGCGGATGTTCGGACGAATCAGAGATTCTAAATCGAAAGATGTATTCATGTTGGGATGCGGATGCGGATGGCATTGGCGTGGGCATCGAGTCCTTCGGTTTCGGCCATGCGGATCACCGCCGGACCCAAGGCCTTCAATCCTTCTTCTGTCAATGTCTGAAAGGTGATTTGCTTCAAATAACTGTCGAGCGATACGCCGCTGTACATGCGCGCATATCCATAGGTAGGCAAGGTGTGGTTCGTGCCGGACGCATAATCGCCCACACTTTCCGGGGTGAAACCGCCGATGAACACCGAGCCGGCATTGATGACGGTTGATGCGAGTTGTTCCGCATCCGCCGTATTGATGATGAGATGTTCCGGCGCATAGCGGTTCGAAAAGGCCATCGCTTGGACGGAATCCGGAACGGTGACGATATAGCTATGTGTCAACGCGCCTTGCGCAAAGGATTTTCTGGGCAGTTTTGTGAGTTGATCGAGCAACTCTTTTTGAAGGGATGCGGTATCGAAACCGTCTATCGCGACCAAAACCACTTGCGAATCGGCGCCATGCTCGGCTTGGGATAGAAGATCTGCCGCCACAAACGCCGGGTTGGCCAATGCATCGGCGATCACTAGAACTTCGGATGGTCCGGCCGGCATATCGATGGAAATCATCGCATCACTGTTCTGCAATCGCATTTTCGCAGCGGTCACATATTGATTTCCAGGTCCCAAAATCTTGTCCACTTTTGGAACGGATTCGGTTCCATACGCCAGCGCAGCGACCGCTTGAGCGCCGCCGGATAATAAAATCTGTTTAATGCCACATAGGGCCGCTGCGAATTCCACTTCCGGGCTTACCGTACCATCTGCACGTGGAGGCGTCGCGATGATCACGGTCTCGCAACCGGCCACTTGCGCCGGAACGCCGAGCATGAGTACGGATGAGGGAAGGATAGCGGTGCCTCCAGGGACATAGAGTCCGACGCGCTGAATCGGACGAGCTTCCCGCCGACAAACGACGCCGGGCATGGTTTCCACCACAAGAGAAACCGGAATCTGAGCTTCGTGGAAGGCTCTAATGTTTCGATAGGCGAGGAGAAACGCCTCTTTTGTGGCGGAATCGAGAGGGATTTGATCCGTGGGCCGTGGGATGTAGACCGTAGACCGAATTGTCGCGCGATCGAACTTAAGGGCAAATTCGATGAGTGCTGCATCGCCGCGTTGGCGCACGTCGTCGATGATGGGATCCACAATGTTCTGCACCGAGGCCAGATCGATGCGAGGCCTCTGTAGCAGGGCGTCTGTGGCCTGTGCATCGCAATCCGCTAAGGAAAAGGAGCGAAGCATGGGGTCAGAGGATCATGTTTTCGATCGGAAGGATGACAATGCCCGTGGCGCCGGCGGCTTTGAGCTCTTCCATGACTTCCCAGAACTGGTTGATGGGAATGACGGAGTGGATGGCGATCATATTGTCGTCTGCCAGCGGGAGGACGGTGGGCGATTTAAGGGCAGGGATGATGCCCGAGATGGTTTCCAACGCGTCTTTCGGCGCGTTCATCATGATATAGCGTGAGCGCTCGGCGAGTTGCCGGCCACCGATCCGAACCAAGAATTTCTCGATCAGATCCAACTTATGTTGGGATAGGGGCTTGTTCGTGCGAATGAGCTGCGCCTCGGAACGGAAAATCACGTTCATCTCTTCGAGTCCGTTCGCTTTCAGCGTTCCTCCGGTCGACACCAAGTCGCAAATCGCATCCGACACATCCAATCTCGGGGCAATCTCAACCGCACCCGAAATCTTGATCGTGTGCACATCCATTCCCTTTTCTTTGAACCAGGATTTGGTCAGATTCGGGTAGCTGGTGGCGATCCGTTTCCCATTCAAATCCTCGGGAGATTTGAACGTACCATTCTTGGGAACGGCGATGGACAGGCGGCATCGGCCATAATCCATATTCCGTAAAACGGTCACATCCGCGCCATATTCGGCGGTCACATTCGCTCCAACAAAACCGAGATCGCAGACGCCATCCTGCACATATTCAGGAATGTCGTCGTCGCGGATCAATAAGAGTTCGACATCGAAGTTCTGAATAGGGACGATGAGGCGGTCTTTGTATCCATCGAATTTGAGTCCGATGTTTTCGAGTAGAGAGATGGATTTTTCGGTAAGGCGACCGGATTTCTGAATCGCGATCCGGAGGGTGTTGCTCGGTTCCAAAATGACTGATTGAATGCTGGAAATTGGGCTGAAAGATACGAAAATTGTACTTTGAGCGGACCGTAGCTTTAACCGCACCACCATGGAAAACATTCGTCAGAAAATCGGATTTCCGCTGGGAATCGTCATCCCGGCCATCATGATGTGGATGGATGCCCCCGAGGGAATGAGCGAGCAAGCCTGGAAAGTGGCGGCCATCGGGTCTTGGATGGCGATATGGTGGGTCACCGAGGCGATTCCGATCGCCGCGACCGCACTGATGCCGATCTTGCTTCTTCCCCTGTTCGAGGTCGGCAACATCCGCGAGGCCACATCCCCCTATGCGAATCCGACGATCTACTTGTTTTTAGGTGGCTTCATCATCGCCGCGGCCATGGAAAAATCGAATCTGCATCGGCGCATCGCCTTGAATGTGCTGAAACGGGTGGGTGTGAAACCGTCATCCATCATCATGGGTTTTCTGATCACATCCGCGTTTATCAGCATGTGGGTGAGCAATACCGCAACCACGTTGATGATGCTACCCATCGGTCTATCTGTATTGCGCTTAAATGAAGGGGATCAGGAACTGTCCGCATTCGGGCTATGCCTCGTTTTGAGCATCGCCTATGGATGCAATATCGGAGGTGTGGGAACGATCATCGGAACCCCGCCAAATGCGCTGATGGTGGCGTATCTGAGTGAGAATTATGGAATTCAGATCGGTTTCGCGCAATGGATGCTCATCGGCATACCGCTCGTGATCGTGGCTTTGCCGGTGTGCCATATTTTGATGACCCGTTTCATTTTCAAGCTTGATGATTCGCTTTTGCCTGGTGGCGAGGCCGAAATCCAGCGCCAAGCGTCCGGACTCGGTCGCATGTCGGTGTCCGAGCGTTGGGTGACGATGGTGTTCATTTTAACCGCCACCTTGTGGATCATACAACCGGTATTGGTGAAATGGCTTCCAGCCTTGACCGATACCGGAATCGCGATTTTCGGAGCCTTGTTGTGTTTCATCCTACCTGTGAACCTGAAAACCAATGAGTTTGTGCTGAGATGGCAGGACACGAAGAACATCCCCTGGGAAGTCCTCATCATTTTCGGTGGCGGATTGAGTTTGGCCGCCGCCATCGAGCGAAGTGGTCTCGCATTGTGGCTGGGTGGCTTGTTCACCGGGCTTCAGGGCATCCCTGTCATCTTATTGATCGCCCTTGCGGTGCTCACCATCATCTTTTTCACGGAGATCACGAGCAATACCGCTACGGCCGCCGCATTCATTCCGGTATTGGCTACCGTGGCCGTCGCTCTTGGCTTGGATCCGCTGCAGTTGGTCGTTCCGGCCACCATCGCAGCCAGTTTCGCCTTCATGATGCCGGTGGGAACGCCACCGAATGCTATCGTCTATGCGAGCGGGTACGTCAGCCTTCCGCAGATGGCGAAAGTGGGCTTTTGGTTGAACATCGCGATGACATTTGTGATCACCGGTGTGGCCGGTTTGTTGATCGGCTGGGTCTTTCTATAAAAAAACCCCCATCGGGCTATCCACCTGATGGGGGTTATCGTCGTTCGTCAAGAGAGATTCAAACAAATCGCTTATCAACCTATCAATCCTATGATCACGAGAGGGGCCAAATGTTACAGTCACATCTAAAAAACGTATCTTTAGCCTCATTTTAGGCCAGCCCCAGTTGATGAAAAACATTCGAAATTTTTGCATAATCGCCCATATCGACCACGGAAAATCGACATTGGCCGATCGACTTCTTGAGAGAACCGGTGCCATCAGCGAACGCGATATGCAGAACCAAGTCTTGGACGACATGGACTTGGAACGCGAGCGAGGTATCACCATCAAATCGCATGCGATCAAGATGGATTATGTGTCTCCAAATGGGGATAAATACATTTACAATTTGATCGATACGCCTGGTCACGTGGATTTCGCCTATGAAGTATCGCGTGCCCTGAAAGCCTGCGAAGGGGCGATTTTGGTTGTGGATGCATCCCAAGGTGTCGAAGCGCAGACCATATCGAACTTGTATCAGGCCATCGAGCAAGGACTCGAAATCATCCCTGTGCTGAACAAAGTGGATTTGCCTGGCGCCGAACCGGAAGTCGTGGCGCAACAGGTGATGGATCTGATCGGATGTAAGCGTGAAGACATTCTGGAAGTATCCGGCAAAACCGGAATCGGTGTGAATGAATTGTTGGAATCGATCGTGACTAAGGTCCCAGAGCCAGGAGGGGAGAATGAGAACCCGCTTCAAGCCCTCATCTTCGATTCGGTGTTCAATACTTACCGTGGTTCCGTGGTGTATGTGCGGATCGAGCAAGGCCAGCTTCGCAAAGGCGACAAAATCCGGTTCATGGCCACCGGAAAAGAGTATCAGGCGGATGAGATTGGTTATCTGCGCATCAAGCCCGAACCGTGTCTGGTGTTATCGGCTGGTGAAGTGGGTTATATCATCGGTTCGGTGAAAACACTCGAAGACACGAAAGTGGGTGATACGGTGACTACGGTCGCCAACCCGGCAAAATCCGCCATCCCCGGATATAAAGAAGTGAAGCCGATGGTATTCAGCGGTATTTATCCGACCGATTCGGAGCAATTTGAGAATCTTCGTGCGGCGCTGGACAAGCTCCAATTGAATGATGCGTCCTTGAAATTCGAGCCGGAAACATCGGTGGCGCTTGGGTTCGGGTTTCGAGCTGGCTTCCTAGGGATGCTGCATATGGAGATCATCCAGGAGCGACTCGACCGCGAGTTCAATATGGACATTATCACGACAGTGCCGAACGTGGCCTATCAGGTAGTGCTGACCAATGGACAAACGATTCAGGTTGACAATCCCTCCGATATGCCGCCTCCGGGAAATATCGAAACCATTTTCGAGCCTTATATCAAGGCGCAAATTATTACACCGGCGGAGTACATCGGCTCGATCATGACGTTGTGCCAAGAGCGTCGTGGTGTGTTCAAAAACACGACGTACTTGGATACGAAGCGGGTCGACATCACCTATGAGTTGCCGCTATCCGAAGTGGTGTTCGATTTTTATGACAAACTTAAAAGCAATACTCGGGGGTATGCCTCGTTGGATTATGAGTTCATCGGCGATCGACCCGGTAACATGGTGAAGCTCGATATTTTGTTGAATGGCGATCCGGTGGATGCATTGGGCACCATCGTGCATCGCGACAAAGCCTACGACTGGGGTCGGAAGCTTTGCGCCAAACTGAAAGAACTCATTCCTCGACAAATGTTTGAAGTGGTGATACAAGCGGCCATCGGAACGAAAGTGATCGCACGAGACAGTGTCCGTGCGCTTCGCAAAGACGTTTTGGCCAAATGTTATGGTGGCGACATCTCGCGCAAGCGGAAGTTGCTGGAAAAACAGAAAGAGGGTAAGAAACGGATGAAGCAGGTTGGTGCTGTGGAAATTCCACAAGAAGCCTTCCTTGCTGTACTTTCCATGGATCAAGATTAGGGTATGATGTTAAAAAAATGGGTATTGGCAACGATGTTTCTCGTTGTCGGAAGCGCCTTGCCTGCGCAAGTACCGGATGTGTTCCGGGTTCCGACATTCAGGAAAGTGGAAAACAATGAGCGCGTGGCATTCATGTCGCGCTTCAATCAGATGCGGGATATGACCGGAAATGGGTTTCAAGGTGAAACCGCGATCGATCCGATTCCATCTTCCGAATTGAGAGCTCGATTGCAACGCCAGTTCGGCAATCCGACCGTCACTGTCTCTGATTTCGTGGGCGCGAGTAACATCCGTCCCGGAAACAGCATCCAATTTGAATATTGGTTCATCGTCAACGATTCGATTCCGATGATGATTTTGGATAGTGATGGCCCGTTCGCATCGGGCTTGGTGATGGGAGGTTCCAGCCGGTTTGTGGATATGATGCCAGGCGTGAAGCGGGCGTTTTCAGATAAGCTGATGTCGAACCGAACATTGTCCGAATTCACCGATTATTTCTATTCTCCGGAGCGCGAGCAATGGTATATGGTGCGGTATCAGAACGGAACGTTCGAAACCAAACCCATCGCCGTACCCGATCATCTCAAGACATTACGATTCAGATAAGGACCTTCTGTGGCTTCTAAAACCCGCACCACCGCACGTCAACGTGCCACCAACGCCAAAGCAAAAAATTGGGCCAAGGAATGGCTAGATGCCATCTTATGGGCCGCGGCTGTGGCTCTGATCGTCCGCACTTTATTGTTTGAAGCCTATCGGATTCCGACTCCATCCATGGAGAAAACCCTGCTCACGGGCGACTTCCTCATCGTGTCGAAACTCAATTACGGGCTGCGTACACCGATGACGATCGGCATTCCGTTCACCGACATCCACATCCAAGGTCTCGAGCTTCCTTGGTTCCGTGTACCCGGTTGGCAGGATGTCAAACGCAATGATATCGTGGTGTTCAATTACCCGATCGACATGAAAGTGATAGCGGCGAAAACGAACTACATCAAACGAGCTGTGGCCGTTGCCGGTGATACTCTCGAAATCCGAAATAAGATTGTGTATGTGAATGGCGCACGTGAAGTCCAGCGCGACACCTATGAGCAAGTGTACCGCGTGATTCCTCGGGAACGCGTGCGGATCAGCGAGTCGAAAGTGGCACAAGTGGGTGGGGAAATCCGCCAATCCGATGCCTTCGCCTATTACATCAGCTTGACCGAAAGCGCGTTGGCAGAACTCCGCACATGGCCTGAAATCGCGAATATCGAGCTGTATGTGCGACCCGATTCCATCAATGAATCGGATGCGTCACGTTTCGACTTCCGTCGCGGGATGGGAGGCAATCACGATCATATGGCTCCGTTCGTGATACCGGCCCGGGACATGACCATCACATTGACTCCCGAAACCTATCCGGTCTACCGACTTGTCATCGAGCGCTATGAAGGAAACACCGTGGAACGTCGCGGGGCGGACTACTTCATCAATGGCGAGATCGCCCGTGAGTACACCTTCACGAAGGATTACTATTTCATGATGGGAGACAATCGCGACAACAGCGAAGATTCCCGCATGTGGGGTTTCGTTCCCGAAGATCATGTGATCGGCAAACCCGCCATCATCTACTTTTCCATTGATATGGAGAGGTTTGTGCCGAGATTTGGAAGGATATTTAATCTAATCAATTGAACTCGCAGAGTTCAATTGATTAGATATCGGGAATCGGGAATCGGGAAACAGGAATCGGG
>JBGTBY010000016.1:0-79616 GCA_041749075.1 Balneolales bacterium
CTCCTCATTTTCCTACAACGTGACGCTGGAACCCGAGCAGGTCGACAGTGTGATCACGGTTTCGCTTCAGGTGATTAACTCCTACGGACGCTCCCACACCGTCAACCGGACCATCACCATCAAGCGGGACCATCAGAGCCAGTACTTCGTCAAGGATCATTTGGGATCCCCCCGTGTTGTGGTCGACGGAAAGGGCGCGGTGCTCAGCTACACCGATTATTACCCATTCGGGATGGTCATGCCGGACCGCGCCGATAACTATAGCCTGTCCAACGACCGGGTGAAATTCACCGGCTACCTACTCGAGGAAGAAGGCGGACAAGACACCTACCATGCCGAAGCCCGGGGTTATGATCCGGTGATCGGGAGGTTTACGAGTAGGGATCCGCTGTATAGCCTTTATCCAAGTTACACTCCATATGCATATGCACTCAACAACCCCTTAAGCTACATTGATCCGACTGGTTTGTTCTCCACTCATACGGATAGCTCAGGGGCTGTAATTGCTGTGTATGATGATGGAGATCATGGTATTTATCAACATTCTGATGCAACATCCAGAGAACAGGTAGATACAAAGCGTGCAAGTACACAATCAACCTCTGGTGGTGGCACCATGATGGGAGAGACTGAAATCTGGGATGAGTTTGCTGAAAAAGTAGGTATTAATCAAACACCTATTTTAATAGATCAATCAACGAATGCCTATAGGCCACTTGAGGCTAGAATACTGTTTGGAAAACGTTGGGATCCAGTACTATTATCTATGAATAGATCTGCACAATTACTAGATCCAATCAATTTAGCGTTTGAATCTGCTGGTGGCGGTTACTTTGATTTGAAAACATCTGCAGAATATGGAACACAAGGTAGATTATTAGGAGGCTACTATACATCATCTAGATCCGCGGGTAATTTTTTAGCGGGTATGAATGCTAGAACAGCTGGTTTTAGTTTTGAAACCTTCCAAAGAACAGCAGGTGGATTACATAGGGCCGGAAAGTCGGGTGCAGCAAGAGCTTTTTTTGGAAAAGAGTATGGGTCTCCTCCAATGTATGGAGAGATTGAAATTCAATATAGATGGTCATTAAGAGGTTATCATGGGCAACTTAGATGGTAAATGATCTTCATGTTTGAAACAAGCAAATATTTAGTACTAAACCTGTTAACTGTCACAATGATGACTTCATGTTCAAGTGACTCTTTTTTGTCATACAAGTGTGATGATAAATACTTACATGTGTATTATGGTGGGGTCAGCGGTTATCGATTCGTCGTATTAAACAATAATGAGTCAATGGTTTTTACGGGAATAACTAACTACGAAAAGTATAAGCTTGATAATACTCCTAAATTGGTTTATGAATCTGAGAATCGAATTTTTTTGACATGTGGTCAAGAAATTCGAATCGTTACCAGCTCGGAACCTTTGATAAATACTATTATTGATGGAGTGTTTATTGAGGTGTTGGAGCCAGCTCAATTAATTGATCTTGATACGACTCTGTACGATATCGTGATTAGATGAGGCATGTTCAACTTGAGTATATTTGTCCGAAATTCTTAGGACTTATATACCGAATCTAACGACACATGAGTAAGTGTATCTTTAATATTTAATCAGAGGAGGTTGATTTCCTACTGAGAATGTGGCTCCTCATTTGGAGCATCTGACTCGAAAGCCGATATCAGGGTTTCAAAAAGTGCCCGCACCAACAGGAAAAAAGAGTGAAACATCGCTCCAAATAAATTGCTCAAAAAAAGCTACTACCTGCTAACCCTCACTCCGTAAACCAAATCTCACCCTCATCCAATCCGTCTTCTTCCAATTGCTCTGCGGCGTCCAGTAATGCCTCGCGGATCGGATCAAGAGTATCTTCGAGCCAATTTTCTTGTCCGTCATCAATCGATAAGAGTTCTTCGCGGAGAACGGACAGTTCCGATTCGGTTTCATAGAGATCGTCCACAGACCAAGTCTCACCGTCGTTTTCAAGTACCTGATCTATTTGTCGCTGGATTCGCAATCTCTCCCGTTCAATCTGCTTGTGTTGGATTGATTGGATCTCACGCGACATTTGTTCGGTTAGCGAAGTCAACTCGTCGATCTTCTGTCGTTGCTCGGTGTAATGCGCAGGCTCCTTAACCCGTGGCTTCATTCGATTAACTGGATTCGAATGTGATGCATGTTGTGAATGACTATCGCCCCGTTTGGACATTCGCACCTCTTTCACCCAGGCGAATGCCGTGGTTTTGGAGGTATTCAATTCCTCGGCGATTTCCGAATACGATTTACCAGCGGCATGCATGGTGTATGCGGTTTGTTTATTCATGTCCATAGGTTAATCCAAGTGAAAGAGTCGCAAAATGACGGACCGCTCGAAGTAGCGTCTTGAGCTGCCCAATGTGAGTGATGGGATGTGGCGGCGATCCGAGACCGGAAGTTTGGCTCGGTTCAGTACGGTTCGATGATCCAAGCCGGTCAGAAGCTCAACGTCACGTGCGTTGAGATGACGTTTGGAGACATCTCGCCCTCGCACAGCCGATAGCAACTGATCAAGTTTGGATTCGATTCGAAGGAGTTGGGGATCCATAATGGTGTTGTTTGGTTGCCCAAACTTAGCAATGGAAATCGCCTATTTCCCAATGTTACCCCTTGCTCTGACGGTTGAAAACAAACCTCTAAAGGTCATAAAAAACCGTCAACTGTTTAATAGATAAATGAAACGCCGAATAACTATTAGATATAACGAGTTTGCTCTTAGTTTTTGGGCTTCGTTACAATGAGCTTTTCTTCACCCTGCCTCACGAATTTCTTATTCATGGAATCCACGGCTTTATGAAATGAAGAGCTGAACGTATCCTCTATAAGCTTAGGGAACCGATAGGTCAACTTAATCTTTGATTTCAATTCAGCACTCGTAATTTCTATTGGGTTCAACTCAAAATGATGGTTCATGGCATCAACCATCGAGTCTTTTCGGATTCTAAGGTCCAAGTTTCGTCCAAGTTCTGCATCCTCCAATAACCCCTCAAATAGATTCCTCCATGCAGACAGGAGGATCAATTGGCTCCAAACCGATATCAAGGACGAACTAAAATGAACGGATTTAAGATGATCTGCAGCGTTTGGATGTCGATTTAGTAGGTACATCTTTGCCGTCTCAATAAAGTCTGACTGGCGCTTGGATTCATTCAGGAATAGACTGATTTCAAGGGGAATTTTTTTCTGTTCAGCAATTAATTCAACAACGACTCGACTGATTTCTCGAGGAAATACCTTCTCGGTCATGTAACGCAAACTTTGTAATTCTCTGTCCGGATCACGTTGAGGTGGAAAGTGGCTTAATGCCTCCTTATGCCACTTCGACTCGAAATGCGTGGGCAAATGATAGCTACTGGCCAATTCAGACAATGTAATTTTTGTATCATGCCCGGAGCTACGGTCCGCATTGATGATATAAGTAAGGCCTATGCGAAAGTCCGGATCCTTTTCAAGATGCCGCCTAACGTCAAGGATCAATGCTTCGGATGGTCTCATGTATGTCCGATGGGGTGAGGTGTTGGTAGATTTTTGTCACTTCGATTGATTTGTGTCCCATGATTTCGGCAACCTGGTTGATCGGTACGTTCTTGCGCAACAAATCCGTTCCGAATGAATGTCGCAATCCGTGGATGGTTGCACCCGGTGGTAATCCGGCCATCCGAACGAATTTTTTGAACGTTCGGGAGATTCGGTTCGCATCCAACGGCGTTCCGAACGCCGTTCGGTTCGTCACACTGGGGTATACCAGGCCATCTTTCGTTCGGAACGTCGCGTTCTTCCATGATTGCAAGTAAGGGATCAAAGGCTTGCGAATAGGAATCATTCGCATTCGTCCGGACTTGGTTGTGGCATCATCCGAATTCCGAACGGTGATGAATGACCAATCCGATGCGATGTCGTTCCATCGGAGATGAATCAGTTCCTTCGAACGCAATCCCGTATAGAAGAAGGTGGCGATGACGGGCTTGAACCATTCCATTTTGGTATCCGGATGATTGATGAATCCCTTTTCAATATTTGTTTGGACATGGTTCTCGAACGTGGTGAATAGGGTCATCAAATCGGACGAATTGATCACTTTGTCGATCGTGCGATCGACAGACTTGGGTGGTCGTACGCCACGAACCAAATCCGTCGAAATATGCCCTTCTTCATGGAGCCACTTGAAAAACACCCGGTAATGCGTGAAGTAACTGCGTTGTGTCGCATTGCGCAAGTGAGGACGAAAGCTCAATCGCCGCAAATCATTACTGGTGAGCTGGCTGATTGGCATTGTTCTGCCCATATCTTCCATCATCCGCCGAAAACAACCTCGATAACTATTCTTTGTGACATCGTTGGCTTGCGACCGACTTTTTAGGAATTGCTCGCATGCCTGTTCCAATGTGAATGGAGCAGAACTGCTCGAACTGGAGATTTGAGCCGTTTGATAGGTCCAGCCATTGAATGGGTCTATTCGTCCATCCTGATACTTGATTTCCAGTTCGGTGCGAATTCTCTCCGCCTTCTTGGGATCCGAGGTTCCAAGAGAGAATGAGCGTTGATTGATCTTATCACCAATGCGTCGGCTGAATTGAATCAGATACACGCCATTTCGCTGTTTTAAAGAGGCCATGTTAGTCCCACATTTAGTCCCACGCAATGTATTAAATGTGCGATATAGTGACAACTATATCGATCGAAATTGTCGCGAATTTGGCGGATGGGCATAAAAAAAACCCGCTTAACGATTTATTTAAGCGGGTTTTATGAGTGTGGGACCAGGGGGAATCGAACCCCCGACACATGGATTTTCAGTCCATTGCTCTACCGACTGAGCTACAGTCCCTCTCTTGTTGAGAGCAACAAATATACGGGTTTTCATGCCGTTCCGAAATACGGAATGATTCCACCTTGAAAAGTTCATCGCACCGTTTATATTACCTCATCTTCTCATTACATGAGAAGAGCGGGTGATCGGTTTGACCGCCGGTTGCTCCTTTCATGGGTATTCAAAATAAAACAAAACAAGTATGTCATTCCGTTGGGTGTATGCCCAACCGGACGACGCAGGCATTGCCGCATCCTTATCCAAGGAATGCAATGTGCCCACGTCGATTGCCCGGTTGTTGGCGCTACGGGGAGTCTCTACCTTCGACCGTGCCTCTCTATTCTTCCGCCCCGAACTAAGCAAACTCCACGATCCATTCCTCATGAAGGATATGGATATCGCCTCCGACCGTCTCGCACACGCCATCCGTTCGGGTCAGCGCGTGCTGGTGTATGGCGATTATGATGTGGATGGCACCACCGCCACCGCCATCATGTATATGTTCATCCGCGAATTCGGATCGAAACCGCTATTCTATATCCCGCATCGATTCAAGGAGGGATACGGTCTAAGTGAAGAGGGCATCACCTATGCCGATGAGCAGGATTGCGACCTCATCGTGTCGGTCGATTGCGGCATCACCGCCATCGAGGAAGCGAAATGGGCCAAAGCCAAGGGCATCGACCTGATCGTGTGTGACCATCACACCGCCGGCGACACCATTCCCGATTGCGTTGCCGTGCTGGATCCGAAGCGCCCCGACTGTCCCTATCCCTTCGAAGGATTATCCGGGGCCGGCGTAGGCTTCAAACTCATTCAGGCCACCTTGCTCAAACTGGGACTCCCGCAGTCCGTGGCCTATAAATACCTCGATCTCCTGGCGGTATCCATCGCGTCCGATATCGTACCGATCATCGATGAGAACCGAATTCTCATGCGCGAAGGCCTGCTGATGCTCAATACCGAGCCCCGGGCCGGCATCCGCGCGCTAATGGACCTCATCAAGATGGATGTGGGCAAATTGTCGACCACGAATATCGTGTTCAGCATCGGTCCGCGCATCAACGCGGCCGGACGCATGGGCGATGCCGTCACCGCCCTCAATCTTCTGATCTCCGACAGCGAAGACGATGCCAATTTCTGGGCCGCGCAGCTCGAGGAAATCAACAAACGCCGTCGCAAGACCGATTCCGATACCATGGGTCAAGCCCAGGCGATGATCGACGAGTCGATGGACATGGATTCGCTGACGTCCGTCGTGCTCCACCATCCCGAATGGCATCTGGGCGTGATCGGCATCGTGGCGTCGCGCTTGGTGGACCTGTACTGCCGCCCCACCATCATGCTCAGCACCATCGATGGCAAAATCAAAGGCTCGGCCCGCTCCATCCGCGGCTTCAACATCTACAATGCGCTCAAACAGTGCGACGACCTGCTCATCCAGTTCGGCGGACATGAATTCGCCGCCGGGCTCACCATGAATTGCGATCAGTTGGATGCGTTTCGTGAACGGTTTTCCTCCATTTCGCACGATTGTCTGTGTTCAGACCAGTTTGAGCCCGAAATCGTGATCGATGGGGAACTGCGACTTTCCGAAATCGATTCGCGCTTCTGGAAATTGCTGAATCAATTCGAGCCGTACGGTCCTCATAACACACGACCCATTTTCGTGTCGAAAAACGTGCAGATCGTCGGAAATCCGAGCATCGTGGGCAAGCAAGGTCATCTGAAAATGCGCTTGGCCCAAGACGACTCCTATCATTTCGACGCCATCGGCTTCAAGATGCACGCGCTCAAACCGATGCTGGACGAACATAAGAATCAGAATGTGGACATCGCCTTCGTGCTGGAGGAAAACTGCTGGTTCGACAAGCGTTCGAACGAATCGAAGCGCGAGCTTCAACTGCAAATCCGCGACATACGAGTATGCTGAAACCGACTGTTTCCTTGCAAGGTCAGCCCGGGTCGTTCCATCATATCGTGGCCACACGCCTCTTCGGTCCAGACGCCTCATGCTTATATCGAGGCACCTTTCGCGAGGTGATGGAAGATGAAAAAAACGGTCGTGCGGATGTGGCCCTCATCGCCATTGAGAATTCCATAGCCGGAAGCATCATCTATAACTATGATTTGTTGGCGAAGTACCGCGTTCCCATTGCTGGCGAGTTCTATCTGCCGATTTCGCAGCACTTGATCGCCTTTCCCGGAACCAAGCTCGACGACATCAAAGAAGTCTGGTCCCATCCGATGGCGATCGAACAATGCCGCGCGTTTTTGGATCCGCTGCATCTCACCATCCTCGAAAAAGAAGACACGGCCGGGTCTGTCAAAGAATTGAAAGACAGCGGCCTGAAGCATGTGGGCGTCATTTCGAGTGACTTTTCAGCCAAATTGTATGGGATGGAGATTATTCGTCGGAACATCGAGACCGATCCGCACAACCATACCCGTTTCTTGGTGCTGACCCATAAGGATTTGGCAAGCCACCTGAAGGGAAAAGTGACCAAAACATCCATGCAATTTTCTGTGGTGGATGCGCCCGGAAGCTTATATCGATTATTGGGCGTGCTGGATTTTCATGGAGTGAACATGTCGAAGATCGAGAGTCGGCCGAAGGTAGGCTCCCCATGGAAATATGATTTCTTTTGCGACATCACAACCGATGTGTATGCGGTGAATGGCTTGATCGACGACTTGACCGGCGTAACCGAGGCGTTTCATGTTCTGGGTGTTTTTTCCGACTTGTCCGGCATAGACGTAGGGCAATCCGGATAGGCGATTTTTGTATATTCGGGTGATTTTAAACCATCTTCTTTCTTTGCTATGAAATTCAGTGTATCCAGCGGTGATCTGGTAAAAGGCCTGGCCGCAGTTGCCGGCGCCGTTCCATCCAAAGCGACCCTCCCCATTCTGGAGACCGTTCTCTTCGAAAGCGATAATGGTCGTCTGAGGCTTTGCGCCACCGATTTGGAAGTGTCCATCATCGAATATGTGTCGGCTGACATCCTGGCCGAAGGCGCGATCGCGGTTCCGGCCCGCCGCCTGCTCGAAACCCTTCGCCAATTGCCCGACATCCCAGTCCTGTTTGAAACGGATGATCGCTCGATTGTGAAATTCAAGACCGACAAAGGCTCTTATAAATTGGCTGGCGAAAAAGCTGCGGATTTCCCTGCGATTCCGACCATGGAAGAAGGCGTTGCGATCAAGACGAGCCGTGCGTCGTTGGGTCGTGCCATCACGAAAACGAGTTTCGCGGTCTCAAGCGATGATTTGCGTCCAGCCATGATGGGTGTGTTTTTCCAGATCGGAAAAGAGGAAAGCAAGATCGTGGCCACGGATGGTCATCGCCTCGTTCGCTTGGTAAAAAAAGACATCGTCGCCACCACGCCGGTCCAGTTCATCGTTCCGGAAAAAGCATTGACCTTGGTTCAGAAAGCCTTGCATGGCGAAACGTGTGAGATGTCGGTGAGCAAAGACCACGCCGGCTTCAAAAGCGGGAACACGAGCGTCATCACCCGCCTCATCAACGAAACCTATCCGAATTACGAGTCCGTGATTCCGCGGGAAAATGATAAGGAGATGAAAGTGAGTCGCGACCAGATGCTTGCCACAGTGAAGCGGGTCTCCATTTTTTCGAGTTCGGCGACCAAACAAGTGCGGTTGTCCCTCAAACCAGGTGAATTGCAGATCAGCGCGGAAGACATCGACCTCAGCAGCGAAGCGAAAGAAGCGATTTCCTGCGAATACGATCATCCGGAAATGGAAATCGGATTCAATTCGCGTTATCTGACGGATGTGCTGTCAAACATCGACGATCCGGAAGTGATGTTTGAATTCTCCACGCCGAACCGCGCAGGCATCGTGCGTCCATCGATGCAAGAAGATGACGAGGACATGCTCATGCTCGTGATGCCCGTCATGCTAAATACCTACTCCTGAATGGAATGACCCCGTCAGGCATTCTCACACTCACATCGGATTTCGGCTACCGAGATCATTATGTGAGTGCGATGAAAGCGGGCATCATCAGCATCCATCCGGATGTCAAAATGATCGATGTGTCGCATGATGTGCCTCCGCAAGACATCATGGCCGCGGCGTGGGTCACCAAACATTCCGCATTCCTGTATCCGGAAGGCACCATACATCTTGTTGTGGTGGATCCCGGCGTCGGCACATCCCGAAAAGCCGTGGCGGTCCGCATCAAGGACCAATACTTTGTGGGTCCGGACAATGGGATTTTCTCCTTAGTGGCGGATGATCTTCCGTACCAAGCCTATCAGCTGAGCAACACCAGTTTTTGGGGAAGCGACCGATCGAAAACCTTCGAAGGTCGGGATATTTTCGCCCCCGTCGCGGCGCATCTGAGCAAAGGCGTGCCCTTGGCCGATGTGGGCGACCGCATCAAACAGTTGACGATCTATCGCTGGGCCATTCCCGTCGCCGATAAAGAAGGCATTCAAGGATGGGTGGTGCACATCGACCGGTATGGAAACCTCATCACGAACATTCCGGGCGACGTGATACAACAATTTCAGAACCGTCGCGGCGTGCGGATCTACATCGGAAGCACCATCTTGAAAACCATCGTGAATACCTTCGGGGATGTGAAACAGGGCGAAGCGATGGCCTTCATCGGCAGCACCGGCATGCTCGAAGTGGGCGTGAACACCGGAAACGCCGAGCAACTTCTTGGTGTATATAAAGGTGCGGCGGTGAGTCTTGTGTTTGGTTAGTTGCTTGTTGTTAGTGGTTTGTTGCGCGATGCCTTTCCGGGGCGGATGCGATCCGCCCTTACATAGGATGATTCTTTCATCTTTTCATCTCTTCCCCCTTCCTACTTCCTACTTCCTACTTATGACTCTACGCTCCCACGACGGCACAAAGAAAATCCAAATCCCTTTAGAAGCCAAACACTTGGCCAAGAAGTACAACGCGGTGTTCACGCAAGGGGATGGGACCGAGATCCGGGTTGCGGATAACGTCATCGATGTGTTAGGGAAGCGGGATGTGCGCACCACGATGGCGCAAAACACGAATTTCATTCCGTTCACGGCGAGTCTGTATGAAGATACCTGGCGGGTGAAGTCGATCGGAATTTTGTCCGGACAAGATTTCAGCATCGACGACGAAACCAAGCGCCTCGTGGATTGGCTCGAACCGAAAGCCGGCGAGTGGGTGATGGATGTGGGATGTTCGTCGGCGGTATATGCGCGTGCGCTGGCCAAAGCGGCGCCGGATGCAAACGTCGTGGCCGTCGACATGTCACGGGCGATGATGAAGGAAGCGCGCCAACGTGCCTTGAATGATGCGCTGGACATGTACTTGGTGCGCGCCGACGCGTCGGACATGCCGTACTTCAATGCGAGCTTCGACAAGTTGGCCATGGGCGGAACGCTCAATGAGTTGCACGATGCGGCCAAGGTGCTGTATGAATGCCGACGCATTCTGAAGACCAATGGAAAATTCTTCCTGATGTATTTGTTGAAGGCGGAAAGCTTCGCAGGACGAGTGGCTCAGAAGTCCGCCGAATTGGGAGGGATTTCGTTTTGGTCGAAGAGCGAGGCGGAGGGACTCTTCAATCGCTGCGGTTTCCAGATTGAGCGCCGGGAAACATTGGGTATCGTGGATTTTGTGGTTCTAGGGTAACAAGCTAATCAAGTACTCATGTACTCAAGTGAAGAATCTTGCTTGAGTACGTGTTCTTTCTTGAGTACTTGTATTTCTTGAGTACTTGAGTACTAGTTTCCAGACAGCAAATACGTCTCGATCGTTGGCTTCTTAGGATCCGTTTCATTCATCGCATAAAGTCGGTTTTCGACGATGGCAAGAATCCTGTGAGATTCAGTCAGCCGCAATATCACCTTCTCACTTCCTGTATCCAATGAATGACGTATGATGTGCTTTTCGCCATTGTCCATCACATGATCATAGATAAGATCGGATTGTGACACCACTGTGAATTGTCGCCAAACGGGCTGGTAGCCACTTATGCCAGCTCGGTTCAGCCCTCCAAGTATCCGATCATTCAATCGTTTGGGTGGGGGTCTCACATTCAGTTCCTTCCTGGATAGTTGACGCGATGTCATATTGAACTCCCATAACACAGGATAATCTCCATTCTGCATTTGGAGAATTGAAGCCGATACATGGACATCCAACACATTGGAAGCTGGAGTGACGCGCGATGATCCATCCTTCATTGTCAATTCGAACGTTGTAAGCTCTTCCGGATTTCTGAATTCGGCATCATATCGAACGAGTTTGATGATGTCTTTTGTCCGCCTTCGATTGATTTCGGAAAACAAGACGATATAAGACTGATTGTGTTGTACCACATTCAAGGGATAAAACCCGTCACGCGGTCTGAAAGCGACTTCGCGAACGGGTTTTATTTGTCCATTTTCAAATCGGAAAACAATGAATTTCATGGAACCCGATTCAATCACAACGATTTCAGATTCGTTTACGACATTGAATCCGATTGTCTGACTCATCTCCATCGGTCCTCGTCCCTTTTTCCCAAATCGGCCGATTGTATTGAATGACTCATCCATCGCCAAGAAATGATACTCGGGATGACCGGCAACCATTCCGATGAATCCATGGGTACCAAATGAAATCATTCGACCTGAATTCATCCAGTCGGTGGATTCCAGTCGGATTGTCTCAATCGGTGGGGTGAGAAAAAGAATAAAAGGGAGTAGTAAAGGAAAAGGCATCTGTCAATAATAACACAAGTACTCAGGTGCACAAGAACACAAGTGGAAAACCTGGCTTGAGTACGTGTTATTCCTTGAGTACTTGTTTTATTTAATACGTCAATGGCGTATCCTAAGTAGACATCTTAGTGGAGAAACATGAAAGAAGCATTGTTTAACGAATTGGTCGATAGTGTTCGTGAATTCAAGGCGATTCATAAAGGCGAACGGAAGCCATCGCGAGTGACCACGTTAAAAGAACCGGATGTTGCAGCCATCCGCCAAAAACACCAATTGAATCAGGAAGAATTCGCGGCTTTGCTAGGTATTAGTGTGGGGACGCTTCGAAATTGGGAGCAAGGACGACGCAAACCTCATGGTCCCGCAAAAGTGTTGCTGACCATTGCTGATAAGCAACCTAAAGCACTCATCGAGTCATTGTCTTAATAAGTACTCAAGAAGAATAGGTACTCAAGTACTCAAGTAATTCAAGTACTCTAGGAAGAACAAGTACTCAAGCCAGATTCTTCACTTGAGTACTTGAGCACTTGATAAGCTTGTCTTACTGTCCGAATCCGAACACCTTTTCGAACAGAATCGGACAATCTCGGGGCTAATTCCCGCTCCATCGCGCTTGGCATGTTCTTTGAATAGAGTGGTAGACATACGCACTTGACCCGCTCTTCTCATGTTTTTTAAGACCATCCTCCGGAATCTGAAGAAGCACAAAGGCTTCGCATTCATCAATATCGCCGGATTGTCGTTCGGAATCACCGGCGCGCTGATTCTGTTTCTGATCGTCCGCTTCGATATGGGCTTCAATGCCGAGCCCGATGCCGACCGCATCTACCGCATGGTGGCCAATGTGGATCGATTCAATGAAGTAAGGACTGAAAGCGGAATCCAGAACCCATTTGCCGAAGCGTTTCGCACGGATTTCCCTGAGTTGGAAGCGCAATCCATGGTGGATCAGAATTTCACATCACAAGTCGTCTCTGTGATTCGAGACGATGGCCAACTCGTGCGTTTCGAGGAAGGGGATGAGATGATTCTCGTGGAGCCCGAATTTTTCAAGATGTTCCCCCGGCGTTGGCTTGCCGGCGATCCGGTGTCCGCACTCAGCATTCCGAACTCGGTCGTGGTGTCCGAATCCATCGCCAAAAAGTACTTCAATACCACGGATGTGATGGGGAAAACCATTCGGTTTAATGGAGAACCATCCACCATCAATGGTGTGGTGAATGATGGACATCGCCAATCGGATTTGAGATTCAACATATTCAGACCGTTTTTGACGGCGCAAGGACGTCCGGGCTGGAACACGACCTCATCCAACACCCAATATTTTCTGAAGCTGCCGGTGGGGATGTCGAAAGAGGATGTGGAATCACGTTTGGCCGATTTCAACCTGAAACACATGGAAGAGGAGGAGGCCAAAGCCGTGCGCCGGTTCCTTCAGCCGTTGTCGGACATGCACTACAACGATGAGTTCGATCAGTTTTTTGGTGGCACAGTCACCTATCAGGAACTGGGTTCGCTCAGTTTGGTCGGCATTCTGCTGATTCTCATTTCGTGCATCAATTTCGTGAATCTGAACACGGCTCTGGCGGTGAACCGAGCAAAGGAAGTGGGTTTAAGAAAAGTGATGGGAAGCAGCCGTGCCCAGTTGATCGCCCAATACATGGGAGAAACGGTCCTTGTCACCTTTATTTCGTTTTTACTCGCTTTGGTTCTCACCGAATTGTCGTTGCCGATGATGCAAGACATTTTATCACGTCCGTTCGGATTGGACCTGTTTTCGGATGCATCCATCCTGATTTTTCTGATCGTATTATTGATTGTGGTGACCCTCGTCGCAGGCTTGTATCCCGCGTTCGTATTATCCAGTTTCCAGCCGATCGATGCCTTGAAGCATGCGGTGAAAATGAAATCGGATCGGGGCATTACCCTTCGCAAAAGCTTGGTGGTGTCGCAATTCGTCATCACTCAAATCCTGATCATTGCAACGCTCACCATTCGCTCTCAGATGGAGTATTTCCGGAATGCGGATTTGGGCTTCGATCGGGAAGCCGTGGTTCAGACATCCATTCCGAGTCGTGACACCGCAACCATCGATCGACTCAAAGCCTCGCTTCGCTCGGATCCGTCCATCCTCGATTTCACGTTTTCCAATACCGGCGCGGCATCGAACGGTACGTGGAACACCATTGCACAATATGTCCGTGAAGGCGAAGAACCGTTGCGAACCCGCACGCAGTTCAAATCCACCGATAACCGGTTCATCTCCACCTATGGAGTCGCGTTATTGGCGGGTTCGGATTTCGGAGAGGTCGATAGTCTGAACGGACTGATCGTGAATGAGCAATTCCTGCAGTCGATGAATCTGGCTGATGATATGCAAGCTGCGATCGGAATACCCATTCAATCCATGGGTCGCGAGATACCGATTCAAGGCGTGATGCGGAATTTCAACACCACATCCCTTCATGATCCAATCGGGCCGGTCATGCTCATGACCCGATCGGATTACTTCTTGCTTGCGATTCGGATCGATATGGATCAACGCCAACGGGCGTTGGCCACATTGGAAGAGGCATGGACCGAGGCGTTCCCGGAACGGATTTACGAGTATCAGTTCCTAGACGAATCCATCGCTGAATTTTATGACAATGAGGAAGTCGCCGCACGCTTGATGAATTTGTTCACCATACTCACGATCCTGATCGGAAGTCTCGGTTTGTTCGGCTTGGTGAGCCATATCGCCGTGCAACGCACCAAAGAAATCGGAATTCGCAAAGTGATGGGAGCCGATAATGGCACCATCGTCATGATGTTCGTGCGCGATTTCGGAACCTTGCTCATCGTGTCGTTCGCAATCGCCGCTCCGATTTCGTGGTGGTTGATGCGCCTCTGGCTGGAGAATTTCACCTATCGCATCGAGGTTGGTCCGGCGGTGATGTTAAGCGGGGCCTTGTTATCCATCCTCATCGCGGCGATCACGGTTGGTTACACCACATACACCTCATCCCGCGCCAACCCCATCGACTCCCTTCGCTACGAATAAATCATGTCGTATCTGATCATCGCCATCCGTCAATTACGCCGTCAATTCGGCTACCATGCGATCACCATCACCGGTTTGGCGGTGAGCATGGCGGTTTGTCTGATGATCGCGATGTACGTGCAACATGAGCGGTCGTACGACCGGCATTTTCCACAAGCCGAGACCATCTACCGGATCCAATTGAATGAGGAGGTCGTGGTGACCCCAGTGGCAATGGCACCACGCATGGCTCGGGATATTCCATCCGTGACATCCGTCGCACGTCTGTTTCAAGTCGGCATGTTTTCTCCTGTAGCCGTGCGAGTCGGTGAAAACTTGTTTGATGAGCCGAATTTCATCTACGCCGATTCAACGATATTTCGTGTGTTCGGACTCGAATTGGCATCTGGAAACCCCGATATCGCATTGATACGGCCACAAACCGTCGTCCTTAGTCACGAACACGCGAAACGATATTTCGGTGATGAAGACGCGTTGGGCAAAACCATCCGCACCGATTCCGGACTCGATTATGAAGTGACCGGAGTCCTGAAACCATTGCCAGCCACATCCCACCTCAAACTGGATATTCTCGCTTCGTTCACATCCACCACATGGTCGACCCGCGATTGGTGGGGCTCCGCGAATTTCGATACCTATGTGAGAACCGTTCCGGGCACGGATGCGAGTTCGTTGCAAGCGGATATCGACGCCATGATGGATCGGGTTCGTGGCGAAACCTCGATTTGGGAACGCATGATTCCGGTTGTGATGCCATTGACCCACATCCGGCTCCGCTTCGAAGGCGCGCAAACCTATATCCGGGTCTTCACCGCCATCGGTGTGTTACTGCTTCTCATCGCCAGCATCAATTATATGAATCTGGCCACGGCTCGGGCCACACGGCGCGCCAAGGAAGTGGGCATTCGAAAATCGAACGGAGCCACCTTCAAGGATTTGGTGACTCAATTTTATGTGGAGGCCTCTCTGATTTGCGGCATCTCCATTCTGCTGGGATTCCTGCTTGTGGAACTAAGCACACCACTGTTCGAGCAGATCAGTGGAATCGATGTGACAGGAGGCATATGGCAGCAACCGTGGCTTATCGGCTTCAGTATCTTGCTGGCGGTTGGGGTGACCATTGTATCAGGCGGATATCCGGCCTTTGTCTTGTCGCGTTTCGACCCGGTCTTGGTGCTGAAAGGCACGATACCATCTCATGCCGGTGGCAAACGATTCCGTCAGATCCTGGTGGTGTCGCAGTTCACGGTGTCGATCATCCTAACGGTCGGATCGGTAGCGGTATATCAGCAGCTAGCGTACATGAAGGAGAAAGATCTGGGTTTCGATGCCACATCCATCCTCACCTTGGCGATCGGAGATCCGAATGTGCGGCAAGTCTGGCCAACATTGAAACGTGCGATTTCCACGCATTCGGGTGTGATGTCGGTTACGGCGATGAACTCATTGCCCGGGTTCCAACGTGGCACATATGGCTTGATCGCCGACGGTCTGGATGTGCCGGATGGCGGCTATGTTCAAATCCAGGGTGTCGCCGCCGATCCGGATGTGATCCATACGCTCGGACATAGGATGATCGCTGGTTCAACGTACACGAACCCGGCGGAACAGTATCCTGAATCCGAATCCTACTCGTATGTGGTGAATGAATCGACGGTCAAGGTGCTGGGTTTGACACCGGAAGAAGCGATCGGATGGCGGATGGGGGTTTCGCAAGGTCGCATGGGTGTCATCTCGGGAGTGGTTCGGGATTTCCACTATCTGTCGATGCATGAACCCATCGGACCCTTGGCGTATTTCCCGGAATCCGATTTCAATTATCTGCTAGTGAAATTGAGTCCGGGTGATCAACGAGAAGCGCTCGCCCACATCGAAACACAATGGAATGCTATCGTACCGCATCGGCCGTTCGAGTATCGATACTTGGACGATGCGCTCGATAGTCTGTACTCCACGGAAGACCGTTTAGGGAAGCTCTTTGTCGTGTTCACGTTCTTGGCCTTGTTTGTGGGCTGCATCGGTCTGTTCGGATTGGCGAGTTTTTCGGCATCCCAACGCACAAAAGAAATTGGTGTCCGCAAAGTCCTCGGCGCTCGAATCCCCGATATCATGATGATGCTCAGTCGCGAATATGTGATTTTGGTGTCTGTGGCCGTTCTGCTGGCTATCTATCCGTCGTATTGGATGGTTGATCGGTGGCTCACTCAATTCTCGTATCGGATGGAGTTCGGATACTCCATTTTTGCGTTTGCGACGGTCATCGCACTGACGCTAGCCATTCTGGCGGTCAGCTCCCAAAGCATGAAAGCCGCTCTGTCCAATCCATCCGATTCGCTTCGACAAGATTGAGGCAAGAAGTCGAATCCGTTATATTTGGGATGTGAAACACCTCATCCTCATTCCGATACTGATGACTCTTTTCTCCGCGTGCTCTTTCTGGAGCGTGGATGAAAAAGGATTGCAGTTGACGATGGATTCGTCCACGTACGACGTCAATCAATTGGCCTGGCTTGAAATCCGCAATTTCACCGATTCGCCCGTGTATGTGAAAGGCTGCACGGTGGTTTATCCGCTCTATGCCGTGCAAAAGCGCAATGAGGATGGATCCTTTACAGATGTGTATCGACAGGCGTGTTTACAAGGAGGCGCTTCGGCTCGTAAAGTCGACGTCGAATCGGCAAGCCGAATTCAAATGAGGGTGCGTATGGATTTGGGACGCGGGGATGTTCCAACCGGCACGTATCGGGTATTTGTGCAAATGCATCGACTAGCCGACACAAGCGATACCCCGATCGACACGACCATCACGGTGAGCCATTCCTTTTTTGTCAGATAAGTGTGACCAATGCCCGCAACTTGTGGCATCATCGACCTTATAAACGTCTTTCACAAATATCTAACAGGTTGAGCATGAAACGCATCATTACTATTTTTTTAGTCAGTCTTCTCTATACCGTACCTGGTCACGCACAAATCAACTTAGGAGTCAATGAAACGGGCCTGAGTATCGGTAATTCTCGAAATTGGATGGGTGTCCGCTTGAATTTCAGAGATTTGGATATCGAAGAAATTCGTGGTGTGAACATCACCATTTGGTCGCCCTATGAACCAGCGACCGGCCGAATTCGTGGGCTCGCCATCGGTCTCCCTTCCACAGGCGCCGGATCCATTGATGGAATCGGAATCGGCCTGCTCGGAATTGCCGCCACTGATAATCTGAATGGTTTCATGGTTGGTGGTGTGGGCGCTGGGGCAGGAAACAACATCACAGGTGTGGCATTTGGTGGACTTGGTCTTGGTGCCGGTGGTGATATTTCGGGTATCGCATTCGGTGGATTCGGATTGGGTGCTGGTGGCGACATCACCGGAATTTCGTTCGGTGGATTCGGATTGGGCGCCGGCGGCGACATCACAGGTATTTCGGTCGGCGGATTCGGATTGGCCGCAGGTGAGAATCTCACCGGAGCTTCCGCAGCTTTATTCGGGATGGGAGCCGGAAACAATATGACCGGCATCGGAATCGCCGGATTCGGGATGGGAGCGGGTGGCGACATGACTGGTATTCATATCGCAGGCTTCGGACTCGGAGCCGGTGGTGATATCACAGGATTTCAGTTTGGTGGATTCGGACTTGGAGCCGGCGGAACCATCACAGGCGCCAACATCGCGCTGGTTGGAATTGGAGCCGAAGCCATTAATGGATTCAGCTTGTCTGCGACCATGAGAGCCGATCACATTTCGGGCCTCACGCTTGCCCCTGCATTTGCCCGCATCAATCCGGGTGGTGAACTTCATGGCATCAGTTTGGCAGGGTATCATGAAGTCCGTGGCCATACAAGTGGGTTGACCATCGGCATCATCAACTACACACGCACACTCAAAGGCGTGCAATTGGGACTGATCAACATGGTCGATCGTAACCCGCGCGGACGTCGTGTCTTGCCATTGGTGAACTGGAATTTCAATTGATGGGTGTCCGGTAACGGACAAGATTCTGTATCGAAACCGGACAATGGAACGCTGTCCGGTATCATGGGGTGTGTTGGTACGACCTTTGTGCCGCACACCCTATGTTGTTTAACTACCTATTGATCGCACTGCGGAATATCCGCCGACACAAGGCGTATGCCTTCATCAACATCACCGGGCTGGCTGTGGGCCTCACGGCATTCATCTTCATCTTTCTGTATGTGCAAGATGAACTGAGTTTCGACCGATATCATGAGGATGCGGATCGGATTGTACGCATCAGCCGCGAGTGGAAAAACCAGAACAACGAAACGAGTTTGCATCTAGGCGCCATCGCGCCACCCTTCCTTCCGTTGATTCGCACCCAGTTCGGAGAGCAGATCGAAGCATCGACTCGCATCCTAGCCAATTTCAGTTCCTTGCTGAGTGTCGACGACCTTCACATTCAGGAACGTGGTGGCATTTTCTTCGTGGAACCTGATTTTTTCAGGGTTTTTTCCATCCCATTGATTGAAGGCGATTCCAAATCTGCCTTGAGTGGCGTGAATAGCTTGGTTCTAACCCGTTCAGCCGCAAAACGCTATTTCGGGGATGAGGACCCGATCGGTCGCACCATCCTGTATAACAGCTCTGCGCCTCTTGTTGTGACTGGAATCATCGAGGATGTGCCTTCGAACACGCATTTCCAATTTCAGGTGCTCGTGTCGTTCCGTGCAGTTGAGCAACAATTAGGCGAGACCTTCATGACGACGAACTTCGGAAGCAACAACTATTACACGTATGTGAAATTGAAGGAAGGGGTGGATCTGCGCGAGTTCGAATCACAACTGCCAGGATTGATCGATTCCCAATTCGCCGCTGCGCCCACGGGTCAGCTCGCTTCGCAATTCAACATTTTGCATGTTTGGCCGATCACATCCATCCATCTGAATTCGAATCTGGATTCCGAGATTGGCACCAATAGCGATATCGGCTATGTGTGGATTTATTCCATCGTTGGATTATTCATCCTGGCCATTGCTTGCATCAATTTCATGAATCTGTCGACCGCCCGATACGGCGACCGCATGAAGGAAATCGGGATGCGGAAAGTGATGGGTGCGGATCGTGCCTCCTTGATCCGTCAATTCCTTGGAGAATCGATCCTGTTCACGTTGATCGCTTTGTTCATATCGATCATTTTAGTGGAGTTGGGGATGTCCTCGTTCAATGAGTTCGCCAATAAAGAGGTCGGACTGAATGTGCTGCAAGATCCGTGGCTTGTTCCTGGTCTTCTGCTGGTCGCGATGTTGGTAGGCGTTCTTGCAGGAAGTTACCCGGCGCTATTTCTGTCATCGTTTCAGCCTCAGGCCATCCTCAAAGGCGAGTTGACCACAGGAAAGGGTCCGATTCGGTTCCGTTCCGCGTTGGTGGTGCTTCAATTCACGATATCCATCGGGTTGATGGTGTCCATGGGCATCGTGTATAGCCAGTTGGATTACATCCAAGAAAAAGAACTCGGATTTGAGTCGGAGCAGATTCTGACATTACCCGGGAGCACCGAAATCAGCAATCGTTATAGCGATCTCGAATCGAAGTGGCGGATGCAGCCCGGAATCGTGGATGTCGCCTTGGCGAGCCGCATCCCTTCTGGTCGACTTCTGGATTCGCAAGGCGGGCAAGCCGAGGTGAATGGTGATATCGTACCCATCACCTTTCGAATCGCCGACATCCATGTGAGTCATGAGTATCTGAACACCTTCGGGATGTCGATCGTGGCTGGTCGCAATTTCGACCGCAATCTGACGAGCGATTCCCTTCAAGCGTTCATCATCAATGAAATGGCCGTTCAAAAAATCGGATGGACTACCCCGGAAGAGGCGATCGGAAAGCGGTTCAATTATGGGAACCGCTCCGGTTATGTGATCGGCATCGTGAAGGATCATCATTTTGAAAACCTACGTCAAGCGATCTCTCCGATGGTGTACATGATTACATCCGGACGCGCGAATGCTGTCGTGTTTCGCTACGCCGAATCGTATAAAGACGATGTGATGGCCTACTTGGAATCGGAATGGGCCTATTTACGTCCAAACTTCCCCTTCGCACCAACATTCATCGACGAGGCCTTTCAATCGCAATATGAATCGGAAGCCACATTAGGAACCCTTTTCGGATTGTTCGCGGGCCTGGCGGTTGCGATCGCGGCCTTGGGCTTGTTCGGACTCGCCTCATTTTCCGTCCAGCGTCGAATGAAAGAAATGAGCATCCGGAAGGTGATGGGAGCGAGTATCCACTCTATCCTGATGTTGCTCAATGTGGAATTTCTCAAACTGGTCGGCATTTCGTTTGTGATCGCATCCCCGATTGTCTGGGTTTTGATGAGTTCCTGGTTGGAGACCTTCGCTTATCATACCCACATCCGTATCACACTGTTTGCGATAGCTGGAATTGGTGCATTGGCGATCGCACTGATCACTGTTTTGGGTCAAACTCTCAAAGCGGCGGCTCAAAATCCTGTGGAGTCGTTGCGCCAAAATTGAACCCTCAATTGGTAACCGACTTGTGTATATTGTGCTATCCGTACACAATAGTTCAGGCCCCCGTTGAGTACCCAAGGTTTAGTAGGTCATTACGTCAAAGTTGGTTTCCGTGTAATCTTACGCGAGAAGCTGTATGCCATTATTTCGATCATCGGCATGATGGTCGGGGTATCCGCTTTTGTACTGATTTCCATGTACATCCAAGATGAACGGGCTTTCGATCAGAATATCCCCGATCCGGAAAACACCTATCGCATCTACAAGAAAATGCTGCCGGGCTCGAATGGCAATGATGGCGCCACTACCCCGATGGTTTTGCATGATGTTCTTGTCACGGAATTCGAATCGGATCTGATTGCCACTACGAGGGTCTTCAATTTCCAAACGAAGTATCTGACCCTGTACATCCCTGAAAGTGAAAAGCGGTTCAGTGAGGAGCGCTTTTTTTTAGCCGACAGCGCATTTTTTGATGTGTTTGGCGTGGAGTTCATTTACGGGGATGCGGCCACGGCTCTGGCCAATCCATTGAGCTTGGTGTTGACCGAATCTTCGGCAATCCGATTGTATGGTAATGAAGACCCGATCGGCAAAACGTTGCGTTTCGAGGGTCGGATGACATTGAATGTGACCGCCGTTATTCGCGACCCGGATCCAAGGTCGCATCTTCAATACGATATGCTGGCATCGTTCACTAGTCTCAATTCATTTTACACACGAGGTATACCCGATACGTGGTTTTGGGACCCGGCATGGACGTATATCCGCCTCAAGCCCGGCACATCAGTGGATGGTGTGGAATCGACATTGAAACGCATCGCTGAGACTCGTCTTCCAGATCCCCTCGACAAAGAAATCACCTATCGGTTGCAACGACTGTCCGACATATGGCTCACTTCCGAACTCGAGGCTGAAATTCGTCCGGTTGGGTCGATACGGCAACTCTATTTGTTCGGCTTCATCGCTCTATTTGTGCTGATGGTGGCGAGCATTAATTCGATGAACCTGGCCATCGCTCGGATTTCCCGACGCATCCGGGATGTGAGCATGCGGAAATTGATGGGCGCCGATACCTCCCAAATCCTCACACAATTCGCAACGGAGAACGGGATCATCAGCATCGTTTCGTCCTTTTTTGCGATTGTGGCCATCACGTTCGCTCTGCCTTATTTCAATCGGCTTGCAGGCAAATCCCTCGGAATAAGCATCTTTTTGGATCCGATGTTTTGGCTTTTTCTGGTTGGAACCACCCTTGTGATGAGTTTTCTTTCGGGCTTTTATCCCGCCTGGCTGGTCGCAAAAAGCGCCCCACTTGATCTGATGAGACAAGGAGGGTTGCGACTACGTGGCGGGTACAGTCGAAAAATCCTCATCACCGCTCAATTTCTGACCGCATCCGTCCTGATCAGCGGAAGTCTGTTTGTGTTGCGACAAATCGATCATGTGCGAAGCGCGGATCTGGGTTTCGACACAACCGATGTGATTGTGTTACCCGTCGCAAATTCCCGCTTCAATTTCTTCTATGATGAATTCCGCGCTCGTGCGATGACCCATCCGGTGATTGTGGATGTGACCGCATCCAATGAGATCATCGGCGCTCAAAGCGCTCTATTCGATTACTCAGCGGAAGGGGACCGGAACCAAGACAAAACCTCGTATCCGTTTTTGTTTGTGACGCCGGGATTCGACAGGGTGATGGATGTGACCCTTCTCGCCGGTCGAGCCTTTTCGACCGAATTTCCCACAGATGCAACCGAAGCCGTCATGATGAATGAATCGATGGTGAAACGCCTCGGATGGTCCAGCCCGGAAGAGGCCATCGGGAAATGGGTGACACGCGATGATTTCCAATATCGCGTGATTGGGGTTGTGAATGATTTCAACACATCCAGCCTGCATAAACCCATCGATCCACTCATGTTGGAAATGCCGATTCCACTGGCGTTTCCAGCGCAAATTAAATATGTGCATGTGCGCGCGGCGCCGGGTCAGACCGAAGCCGCCCTTGAGATGATGCGGGAATTGCATGCGGAATTCGATCCGCGTCGGTTGTTTCTGCCGTTTATGTTGAAAGACGAGCTGAACGAATTGTATCAATCGGAACGTCGGATGGCAGATATCGTGACCGTATTCGGTATGTTGGCGGCCTTGATCGCTGGACTCGGCTTGTTCGGCATGGCCAGCTTCACGTGCGAAGCCCGTCGCAAAGAAATCAGCATCCGGAATGTGATGGGTGCCAACACCGGTGGATTGGTCTGGATACTCGCCAAAGAATTCACCGTCCTCGTGGTGATCTCGCTACTGCTTTCGATTCCCATCCAGCTGAAACTGCTCCGTACTTGGTTAGAGAATTTCTCCTATCAAACCCCAATCGATCCGATCGTTTTTCTTGTGACCGGACTGATGGTGTTGATTTTGGCATGGATGTCGGTAGGACTTCATATCTGGGACACCATCCGCCGGAATCCGGCCGACACGTTGCGTTACGAATAACAACGCACGCTATCCGTCACAGCTTCAAGGTGTTTCGACACATCGACCGCATATCGCCTCGCTACTTGGCGTATCGGCTTCTGAACTCACGTTTCTACCACTAAATCTTCTCAGGAGCCAATATGACAACAGCCATTCTTATCGCAGCCTTCGTGCTGAATGTGAACACCTCACCCGCGAACGATCTGTTCAGCGCGGTGAAAATGAATGAAACCGCAAAAGTGGTGCATCTCGTCGCCAATGGGTTTGATGTGAATGCCACCGACCATCTCGGAATGACACCCTTGATGTATGCGTCGCGCCATGAGGATGGTGCCTTGATCGATTACCTGATTTCGCAAGGAGCGGATGTCAATGCGCAGAACAATGCCGGAGCGACGGCCATTTTCATCGCCACCCGCCATAATCGCTTATCGATTGTTGCAAAATTGATCACCGCAGGAGCGGATCTGTCCATCCGGAACGGTGAAGGACACCGGGTTCGTGATATCGCCCGCATGTACGATCGTCCGATGATCGAAAGTCTGATCTCCGGACACCTTCGCTCACTGCGTAGTTAAAACCTCAATGTGAAGCTCGTCATGGATCCCGGTTCGCTCTGAACACTGAGGGATCCATGATGAAGCCTCATGATTTGTTTCGATAAGCTAAGACCGATGCCACTGCCGGTCTTTTTTGTTGTGAAAAAGGGGATGAAAATATTGGCGATCACCCCAGGTTCGATTCCAGGACCATTGTCCGACACCCGCATCAGCACGCGCCCTCTTTCATCCAACTGCGCCTGCAACACGATCACACCTTCCGCAGAATCGCTGAGCGCATCGCGCGCATTCAGAATGAGGTTGATCAGCACTTGTTCGATCAAGTCGCCATCCGCGGTCACTTCCAAACTTTCCGGCTCCACACTTCGAAGCAATTGAATGGAACGTCCTTCCAATTCGGTCTCCATCAGCCGACACACATTGTCGAACAAGGATTCGATGCCCACGATCTGGTAATCCGGTTTGGGGATGCGGGTGAGCTGGCGATAGGTTTCCACGAAATGCAGGAGTCCTTCCGAGCGCCGCTGAATGGTTTCCAGCGCATTCCGGATGTCGCCCAGATCTTCTTTCGCGATGGATTCGGTATCGGATATCAGCGTTTTGGATGTGGCCGCAAGCGAGGAAATCGGGGTCACGGAATTCATCATTTCATGGGTGAGAACCCGAATCAAGCTGTGCCACGCTTCCATTTCCTTCTCTTCCAATTCGCTCTGGATGTTCTGCAACGACACCAGCATCACGTGCCGGTCGCGCAATTTCATTTCCGTGGCGTGGATGGATATATGCAGGATGTCGTCTTGATGCGTCGTTTTCACCAAACGGCGTTCACCTGTTTTGATGGATGAGAGCACAGACACAAATTCCGGACTGAAATACTCGAACGCGCGGATGGATCTAGGATTCGGATATCTCAGCATCCGCTTCGCCGCTCCGTTGTACAAATCGATCTCCCCATTCTGATCGTAGCTCAGCAAACCGATGCCCACGTGCTGAACCACGGTCTGCAAATAATGATAATGTTCTTCTTTCTCCGTGCGGGTCTTCTTGAAATGGGTGATGACCTCAGTGAACGCCTGATTCAGCTCGGCGAATGAATCTCCACTTTTGGTCGGGAATGTTTGTGTGAAATCCTCATATCGGATGGCACGTAAAAAACGCGACAAATCATGATTGGTTCGGTCCACAAATCGGAACAGAAGCCAAATTTGGACAAGTACACCAATGGCCAACAGGATGGTGGTGGCGAACAGGTTGGACGCCATGCCCAAGCTCAAGGCCAAAACAATGGTTCCGGTGAGCAAGCCCAACCGGATGATCATCTGAAATCGGAAATGCTTAAAGACCATATTTTTCGATTCGTCTGTATAAAGCGGCGCGGGTGAGACCCAATTCGTTCGCCGCTCGGGTGATGTTGCCGTCGTATCGGTCCAATGCTCTGCGGATCACGGTCTTTTCCATGTTTTCCAGATCCATTTCCTCCAATCCAACCGACCGATGATGGTTGGATGCGATCACATCCGCGGGTTCCAAGACATGCGTTTCACTCATGATCACCGCTCGCTCCATCGCATGCTGCAATTCACGGATGTTCCCAGGCCATGAATGATTCATCAACGCCGCTTCCGCCCCCACAGACAACATTGGTTCCACTTTTCGATACTTCTTGGCATACGTCTGAAGGAAATGGCGCGCCAGTTGCAACACATCCTTTCCTCGTTCACGAAGCGGCGGCAAGGAGATTTCAACGGTGTTGATTCTGTATAACAAATCCTGTCTGAAGGACTTCTCCCTCACCATATCATGGATCGGCATGTTCGTGGCGAAAATGAGTCGGGTGTCAAACGCCACAGGCTTGCTCGACCCCACTCGGGTGACTTCCCGATTTTGAATCACCGTCAACAGCTTCGATTGCATGCTCAGCGACAAGTTGCCGATTTCATCCAAGAACAGACTTCCGCCATCGGCCACTTCAAATCGGCCTGGGCGCTCATCCCTGGCATCGGTAAATGCACCTTTTGTATGGCCAAACAACTCACTTTCGAAGAGGGACTCGGTGATGGATCCCATATCCACCGATAAAAATAATTCGTTCGAGCGTTCCGATCCCCGATGCAACGCCCGGGCAACCAGTTCTTTACCGGTACCATTTTCGCCTAGAATCAACACATTCGCATCGGTTTTTGCCACTTTCTCAATCATGCGGAACACATCGCGCATGGGAGCCGAAGAGCCGATGATGTCGTGGTATGGCGTATCGAGGTCGCGTGAGAGCTGATGTTGCCTTGTGCGCCATTTCTCGACCTCGTGCCGCGTCTCACGAAGCGTGAGCGCCGATGCCAAAGTGGCCAGAAGTTTCTCGTTTTGCCACGGTTTCAGCACAAAGTCGGTGGCGCCTTCTTTCATTGCCCGAACGGCGGTTTCCACGCCGCCATAGGCCGTCATCAATACAACGACGGAATGCGGATCTCGGTCGCGGATTTCTTTCAACCAAAAAAATCCTTCATTGCCGCTGGCCACATCCCGCTTGAAATTCATATCCAGAAAAATGACATCAAATTCCTGCTCGTTCAGCAGTTCGGGTAACATGGCGGGATCGGGTGAGGTGAGCACCGTTTCGACATGCGGTTTAAGAACCATGCGCGCGGCGAAGAGAACATCCTCGTCGTCGTCGATCACCAAAATTCGTCCCTTTTTCATAGACATGATCGGTATGAAGTGAAAAATCCGTGCCGGAATGTGAAATCCGGGTATTCAGGCGGAATATAGCATCGACTGTCCGATATCGGACAGTATATTGTGCAGGAACGGACAACTTCAAGGTGATATATTGCCCCGTTCGGGTTGGCACAGGAATTGAAACAGGAAGGACATGGATCGAAAAATCGAGAAGAAAACGTTTACCGCGAAGAATGTTGCCTTATATGGCGGACTAATTGCCGTAGTGGCGTTTATAGCCTATCAGTTCATCTGGGCTGATACCAGCCGACGTTTGAATGTCGAAATGGATCGACTCACGGTCTCTACAGTAGAAACTGGAGAGTTTCAGGAATTCATCCCAGTGAATGGGACGGTCATCCCTATCCGCACGATTTATCTGGATATGGTGGAAGGTGGACGTGTCGAACGATTGTTTGTGGACGGTGGCGAACTGGTCCGCGCCGGGGATACGCTCATGGTTCTAGGAAACAACAATCTGCAGTTGGATGTGTTGAACCGCGAATCGCAGACCTTGGAACAGATCAACAATTTGCAGAACACACGTCTGGCTTTGCAACAAGAACGATTGAGTCTGAGAAACCAAGTACTCACCTTGGAAACCGATTTGCTGACCCGTCGCCGGAATTTCGAGCGCGACAACGTATTGATGGAGCGGGAACTGATTTCGGAACATCAGTTCTTGGAATCGAAACAGTTGTATGAGCAAATATTACAACGCCGCGATCTGGTGAAAGAACAAATTTCTTTGGATTCCCTCGCGACAGAGAATCAATTGAAGTTCATCGACGCGTCTCTCATCCGCATGCAAAGCAATCTGAGGTTGGTTACGAGGAGCACGGATTATCTGGTGGTTCGGGCGCCGGTCACGGGTCAGCTCACATCCATCAATGCGGAAATCGGTGAGAATAAGAACCGGGGCGAACGCATCGGACAAATCGATGTGCTGGATGGGTATAAAGTTCGCGTGGGGATCGATGAACATTATATTTCCCGCATCCAATCGGGTCAGGCAGGCAGTTTTGACTTCGCAGGACAATCGTACACCTTGACCATCACGAAAATTTATCCGGAAGTGCGAGAAGGCCGCTTCGAAGTGGATATGGAATTCCAAGGAACGGTGCCCGAAGGCATCCGTCGCGGACAAACCCTTCGTGTTCGCTTAGCGATCGGCGATTTCAGCGAAGCGATGCTTTTGCCTCGAGGCGGGTTTTTCCAAGCCACCGGTGGAAACTGGGTGTTTGTGTTGGATGAAGGTGGCCAAACCGCATCCCGCCGCCCCATCCGCATTGGTCGGCAAAGCCCGATCTTTTATGAAATTCTGGACGGCTTGCAACCTGGTGAGCGCGTCATCACATCTTCTTATGACACATTTGGCGATAACGAACGACTCATTCTTCAATAAATACCTCCTATGATCAAAACAGTCAACCTCAAAAAGTTATATACCACAGAAGAGGTGGAAACCACCGCTCTGAACAACGTGAACCTCGAAATAAAGCAAGGGGAATTCGTCGCGATCATGGGTCCGTCGGGTTGCGGAAAATCCACCTTGTTGAACATCGTGGGATTATTGGATAATCCATCCAGCGGTGAGTATTGGTTTTTGGACCAAGAAATTTCAAAGATGTCGGAGCGTCAGCGAGCGAACATCCGCAAACAGAACATCGGATTCGTGTTCCAGAGCTTCAATCTGATCGATGAGCTCACGGTATTTGAAAACATCGAACTACCGCTGATCTACCAAGGTGTGTCGTCTTCCGAGCGCAAAACCCGTGTTGAAAAAGTGATGGAGCATATGCAGATCTCGCATCGCTCGGGTCACTTTCCGCAACAACTATCGGGCGGACAACAGCAACGTGTGGCCATTTCCCGCGCCGTGGTTGGTGAGCAAAAATTGATTCTCGCGGATGAACCGACCGGTAATTTGGATTCGAAGAATGGTGAGGAAGTGATGAAACTCCTCACGCAATTGAATGATGCCGGTACGACGATCGTGATGGTGACGCACTCGAACATCGATTCGGAATACGCCCATCGCATCATCCATCTGTTCGACGGACATGTGGTGAGCGAAAACTACATGGAGAAGCATAAGGCAATGGCGTAAATTGTCGGCCACATGGCCGGACTTTATCTCCACATTCCTTTCTGCCGGCAAGCCTGCAGCTACTGCGATTTTTACTTCGTCACGAAAGCCGACAAGATGTCGGTTTTCGTGGATGCGTTGAGCGCGGAGATCCGCGCGTCGCAATGGGATCATGCCATCCATACCATTTATTTCGGAGGCGGAACGCCTTCCCGATTACCGATTCCTGAGCTGGCGCGAGTTTTCGAAGCCTTGCATGAACGATTCGATCTGAGCGCCATAGAAGAAATCACGTTGGAAGCGAACCCGGATGATGTGTCCGCCGCATATCTCGCGGACCTGAAATCTCTGGGTGTCACGCGCCTGAGCATGGGGGTGCAGAGTTTCTCGGAAGAGCGATTGCGGTTCATGAATCGCGCACACAACTCAGAAGAAGCCAAGAAATGTCTGCAATTACTGAATGAAGCGGGCTTCAAGACATGGACAGCGGATCTGATCTATGGAAATCCGGGTCAGTCGGTTGAAGATCTTCGCACGGATATCAACACATTACTTTCGTTCAATCCGCCGCATGTTTCCGCATATGCGCTCACGATCGAGCCGCGCACGAGATTAGGCAAACAGGTCGAATTGGGCAAGTTGATGGAGACCGATGATGGGATGGTGGCCGAGCACATGGATGTCGTTGCTGAAATGCTCGCCATAGCCGGATTACAGCGCTATGAAGTGAGCAACTTTTCCAAGCCAGGTCACGAAGCCGTGCACAACAGCAAGTATTGGACGCACGAGCCCTACTTGGGATTTGGTCCGGCGGCACATAGTTTCGATGGGGCGCGGCGATGGTCAAACGTGCGGGATTTGGCCAGGTACGTGGCGTCGGGAGGATTCTTACAGCGCGACGATCTCGAAACATTGACCACGACCCAGTTGGCGGAAGAACGACTGTTGATGGGGTTGCGCACTCGGGAAGGACTTACCCGAACCGAGCTTCGGGAACGGTACCGCTACGAGTTGGGGGCGGGGCAGGAGGGGGTGGTTCGACGAATGGTTCAGCAAGGCCTACTGACCGATGATGGAAACCGCATCTGTCTCACATCCGCTGGTTATCCTCTTGCGGATGCCATCACATTGAACATCACAGCAGAATCCTGACGCCGCCCGAGGTGTAGATATTGGTCACATCCACACCGATGTACCGAATTCCGGGGATGGAGGCTTCCTGGTATTGATAATTGTAGGCGCGGATGTAGCGGGCTTCGCCATAGACTTGGATCCATCTCCAACTGGTTTTGACCTCAACCCCTGCCATCAGGTCAACCCAATGCCGCTCGAACGTGGTTGCGAACAGAGTGTAATAGTAGTCGTTGTTCCGAACCGCGCGTTCTCCGAAAAATCCGATGCGATGCCGCTTGTTCAGAAATGCGATGTTCAGGAACTGACTGCTTCCGCCGGGTCCGACACCCGAGCCGATCACCTGCCCTTTGTTCGTGTACCCATGGCGCACCACGTGATGCGAATACCAGGATGGAGATGGACGGAATGAGCGTGTGGCTGTGAATTCGGTCTGGGTCATTTCCGCATGAATCAACACATCCAACCCGAAATAAAACGGCAATTGTTTTTGGGCTCCGATCACATAGGCGCGGGTGTGTTCGGGTATTTCCAAGAAATCGGCCGGACTTTTCGCCATTTCCTCGCGTCCGTATTCGCCATACACTTCCACACCCGATTCTGGTTGGACATACCTGAAAAAGAACGATGCTTTTCGGTCGCGTACGTCCTCCTCAAATGGATCCACAGTAAATCCGAACGGCTGTCGACGATGGGGCTGGAAGGGGGATAGATAATCGGTCCAGCCTCTCATCGACCTAGAGTAGGCCATGTCGGTGACCGCGGTGCCGAGGGTGAGTCCGGGCGTCCATTTGGGCTGCCAAGCGAGCACATATCCCATCAGCACACGATGATCATCTGGTCTTTTGCGGAAAAAAAATCGGGATAGCCCCGCTGTGTCTTCATTTCTGGGATCCAGTTTCGAGTTTTCCAATTTCCCGATGATGTACTGCGCTTCGAATCGACCGACCGGTGTCGCTATAGGTTTTTTTGTATTTAGCGTGACATGCAAGAATCCGGGGGCGTTGTTGGTCATTAGAAGACTGTTTCGGATTCCGGGTCCCCACCACAGATGTTCTGTGGATGCGCCAATCGACACATCTTTCCAATGAAAGCGGATGGATGATTGCCCGGGTAATAGCTTTTGGGTCGGCTTATATCCGAGCCGTTCCGGCGTGTCGATGTTGTTCAACACATGTTCGAAGTAGATGCGCCAGAAATAGACGTCATATTCGACCGGAAACGTTTGAAAGGAGTCCAACTCAGCCGTAACGAGTTCGGGTTTGAACTGGACCGAAACGCGGCCATCGTCATAATAGAATCCACCAGATAAATACGTTCCTAAACCTTTACCGGGAATGCGGTTTCCAAGGTTATTCCCGTGCCTGTTTTCGGAATTATGCATGAATCCGAATTCGACCGGAAGGATGGTCACCGAACTGTACCCATCCCGTTTACCGATCAAAGGTCTATGTATCGGAAGGATGGTGAACGACGCGACACTCGTATCACGCCCGGCCATTTGGTCGAACCTCGCCCATTGCGAATCGACACTGCCAACGGGAAGCGTTTGTGCGCGCAATCCCGTCGACAGTAGACAGATCAGCAATGGAAGAACGAGGCGTTTCACGGATGGGGGTCAGTTCCGGTTCGATTTGTCCGGATACGACGGAGGAGCAGGTAACTTTTTCGCGGTTTCCAATTCTTTCAGGATTTCCTCGATACCGCGGATCAATTGCTGATCGGTGCCCGTGAATTCTTTATAAGGATCGTTATCGACGATGATGTCGGGATCCACGCCATATCCTTCGATAATCCATTCAGATCCATCGATGCTGTACAATGCGGATTCGGGCTTGTTCAGCGATCCCCCATCCACAAACGGAAGGCTTCCCCAGATGCCGACCACACCGCCCCAGCTCCGTTTTCCGACCAATTTTCCGAGTCCGGATGCGCGGAAACGATATGGGAAAATATCCCCATCCGATGCGGAGAATTCATCCATCAAGGTGATCATCGGTCCGGGCATCACGCCACCTGGGTTCGGGGTCGCGGCGCGATCGCGGGCCCTCGACATCATGATCGCTTCGCGACGCAAGCGTTCGATGAGCATTGGCGAGACGTTACCACCTCCGTTTCCGCGGACGTCGATGATCAACGCTTCTTTGTTTAACTGCGGGTAGTAATATTTGATGAACTCGTTCAAGCCGGTCGGACCCATATTCGGCACGTGGATGTAGCCCACGCGTCCGTTCGTGGCCGCTGTGACTTTCTCAATATTCGTGCTCACCCAATCGAAATACCGAAGCTGGGATTCATCACCAATCGGCTTCACGGTCACCTGTCGAGCACCTTGCGGATTCGGACGCGAATTCACGGTCAGAATCACCGGTTTGTCGACCGTTTGGATGAACGCTTCTTGGATGTTCGTCATCGTGTTCACGGCTTTTCCATTCACCGCGATGATGAAATCACCTGCGTTCACATTCACACCCACTTCGGTGAGGGGCGAGCGACGATTGGAGATCCAGTTTTCGCCACGGTAGATTTTCTTGATCTGAACATAGCCGGAGCGGTCGCGAACGAGATCCGCGCCAAGCAAGCCCATTGGAATGCGTGGGGCGGATGGGATGTCGCCACCACCCACATAGGCATGACCCGCGTTCAGTTCCCCGATCATTTCTCCAAGGATGTAGCTCAGATCGGCGCGCGAGTTGATGCCGGCGATCCAAGGCTGATACGAATCGCGAACGGCCACCCAATCCACGTTATGCATATTCGGATCGTAGAAGAAATCCTTCATCTGGCGCCAGCTTTCATGGAACACCTGATTCCACTCGGCGCGGCGATCGAGATGCATCTGCAACCCGGACACATCCACTTTCGCGGTCAAATCCACAGTCGCTTTCGGGAGATCGATGATCGAATACGCACCCTGCTTGACGACAATCATTTTCTTTCCATCCGCCGAAACAGTATAGCCATTGATGGTGCCCAGATTGGTCTCTTTCTGGTCTTTCAAATTGTACAACAAAAACTGCGCCTGTGTATCGGTGCGGCCATTTCTCATATAATAGACCGCATCGCCGATCACTGTCAGATTGTAATAGTTGGATGCGGGCCCTGGCAAAACGGTGACCCGATTTCCGATCCCATCCACATCCACTTTGTTCGCTGTTGCGGCAGGTTTGACCTCCGCCGCGTTCACTTCGTCATGTTTTGGCGCGAAGGGCGAGGGCGTGTCCTTCGACAGTGTGACGAAATAAATACGATTCATATCGGTATAGACATGGTTCCATTCGGTTTGCGAATAAATGGGGTTGAAATCACGCCCCGATATGAAAAACAGATACAATCCATCCGAACTGAAGGTGGGCGAACCGGAGTTATACCATGTATCAGTCACCGGCCATGCTTTTTTCTGATCCACCGAATACAACATCACGCGGCCGTTTGTGAGATGCTCATTTCGCGAGTAGGTGATCCATTTCGAATCGGGGGACCATGAGAAATTGCGGATGTCCCACGACTCGGCCCGATCCACAACCGTGATCGCTTTTGTGGCCACATTCAGAAGATTCAGGCGCATCGCGCGGTCGCTGAACAAGATGAATTTCGAGTCGGGTGACCAGCTCAGATCGAACTTATAGGTTCCGCCACCGGACGTGAGTTGAACCGCAGCAGAAGATCCATCCTGCGCCACGCTCCATACCTCATCGGTACCCGAGGCATCGCTGATGTAGGCGATGGATTTCCCATCCGGCGACCATGCCGGGCTCCGATCGTGCACACCCGAGGAGTTTGTAAGATTCCGCGTGATGCCGTTTTTGGCCGGGACCGAAAACAGATCGCCACGGGCCGAGAACACGACGCGACTTCCATCCGGGGCCAAATCACCACCGGCGATGGATTCGTGAACCTTTACCAAACCATCGCGCGACGAGGCGAAATCTTCGCGGATATGAACCGGAACGCGGGTGGCGCGCTCGGTCGCTAAATCGAAGCGCCATAACCATCCCGCTTGCTCGAACACGATCGCGTTATCACCGATGGACGGAAATTTGATATCGAAATTGGTATACGTTGTGAGCTGACGCGTTTGCTTCGTGGCGGTGTCGTACACGAACAAGTTCATTTTTTCGGACGCATCGCGATCGGACAAATAGTAGATCCGATTTCCTTTCCACATCGGGATGATGTCTTGCTGCGTGTTGTTCGTAATGTTTTCAACGGATTTCGTTTCGAAATCGAACACCCATATATCGTCGGCCATGCCACCGCGATATCGTTTCCAGGTGCGGAATTCGCGGAATACGCGATTGTAAGCCATTTTTTTGCCATCATCGGAAAAACTCATGAATCCGCCGCGAGGCACCGATAATTGGGTGGCGATATCGCCATTCAGCGGAGCGGAATACAAGGATCCGATGAAATCATTGAAGGTGTGCATGCGCGAGCGGAAGATCACGGATTGTCCGTCGGCAGACCAATCCATCACGATGTTATTCGGGCCCATGCGATCGGTCACATCGTCGCGACCAAGAGTTGCCGTGTAGGTGATGCGGGTTGGAACGCCGCCTTGCGCCGGCATGACGTACACTTCGGTGTTGCCATCATATTGGCCGGTGAATGCCAATTGCGACCCGTCTGGTGAGAAGCGCGGGAAGAGTTCCATGCCCTCATGGGTGGTCAGTTTCCGGGCGGTTCCACCAGCGGAAGCGACGGAGTACAGGTCTCCGGCATAGGAGAAAACAATCGTATTACCGTGAGTGGTAGGGAAGCGAAGCACACGGGCTTCGTCGGGAGATTGCGCGTTCAGATTGGATGAAATTAGCGCGCAGAATGCAAAGAGAAGAGAAAAAAGTCGCATGATGACGGAAGAGTTTAAGGTGAATAACTCGGACCCGTCAATGTACCAAAATCCCCCGACTCAAAAGTAAACCTGCCACTGCGCGGTGATCAGATGTATGGGATCTACTATTGGCGAATCGTTCCGTTTCAATGAATATGCGAAGGTCAACCGGTTCGCCCAATCCAATAACTTGTAATGCGCCCCAGCGGTGAGATAGGTGTTGGGTCCACGATCGATGCGATTTCCTTGGGTATTCCCATCATAACGCTCCGCACGGGCGAACACTTCCACATCGTCTCGGATCAAATGCCCAGCGAATAGGGTGACACCTGCAGTGGCATGCCTAGCGGAAAAATGGACACCGATCAGGTCCAACTTTACGCGAGTGGGTTGCTCGCCCACCCTACTTCCCCAATACACATGCGCCGACGCATCCGAATATCGCCTAGGATCAGATGCTCTGGTGGGATTGTGTCCGATATGAACACCTGCTTCGGAGTTGGGATGTGATTTCGGCAAATACCGGGCCATGCCTGAAACTGCGATGGCGGCTGTATTCTGTCCGAAATGATTGTTTCCATCCGATACTCCACCTCGGATATTTCGGGAGTTGCTACCACTATGTATGAATGAGCGAAGCTCGAATTCGTCTAAGCGGTGGACCACTTCCACACCGTAAGTTCTCGCATCGGCACCGATCGTCGTGCGAGCCCAGTTCTCGGCGATCGCGGCACGGTCCAGTGCGTCAATTTCATGATGTAGTGTGAGGGACATGGACTGCGGCTGTGCGCCTACAAATCGACCGACTCGAAACATCGTGCGATCCGTCACATCCCATTCCGCACGCATGTCGGTGAGTGTGGCCGTTGGCCCGCTGCCTTCGATTTGAAGGAACAATCTCACTTTCGGGTTGATGGTGCCATAAAAGCGAATGCGGGCACGCCTCACACCAATTCCATATTGTTTTTCCGGAGCGAAGGGATCCAGATTCGGATTGCTTAAGTAACTGACCCGCGATTGCAGGGTGCCGCCGATGCGGAGTTGCATGTCGCCACTGGAGATGGTGACGGGTGTTTGGGCCTTACCGATAGACGAAGCAGTCAACAGTAGGGCAAAGATGAGATACTTAATAGTTGCCATTCCCTAAAATGAGGAAAATCGTCAAAAAATTGAATGACTTTCGTCAGATTTCAGCCAACTGATTCAGAAAAATCTCCAAGGTCCAAACCCGACCCAAGAATTCGGTATGGATAGCGCCGTTCATATGCTGATGAAGTTTCTTCGTCACATCCGCCACATTCACATACTGACTGTAATGCTTCGGTCCGTGGAGTAAGGATTCTTCGATCATTGTCTTGGCGGGTTCTTCGCGCAGCCAATTCGCATAATCGGTGAATCCGGATGGGAAAAAAAATTTGTTCTTGAGTCCTATCCCTTTCATCATCGCCCGATGAATGATAAATGGGTATGATAATGGCAATCCGGTGCGCTGCCACGGAATTCCTTTCATGGACGAGGCATAGCGAGATTGTAATAATTTCAGATACAATTGTCCGTTCAAACGCCAATGGTCCGGGTAACGGTATATGAACTCTGATAGGCGATTATCGGCGAAAGGAAGCCGTTGTGGGATGCGCCTCCACGCCATGCGGATGCCTTCCATGATGAAGCGTCGCCGCCGTTGGCGGATGAGGTACGCATCGATGTGCGGAAATTCTTGTACGGTTTCCAGCCCTTCAAGCAGTGCCGGGTCGCATCCGAACCAGTCCGAAGCGATATCTAACGTGATGGGAGAATCGCACCAATCCCGCTTTCTCAAATAACTCCCCCCGAACAGCGTGTCTCCCAAAAACCCACTCAAATGCACATCGGCGATGTCCGACATCCTTCCCAAGGCCTCAACCCCGTGCATATGCAGCAGATTGAACTGACCTCCAGATTCCCAAACGCCACGACTCCGTTCCGCCAGCCAATTCCTGCTGGTGATCTCAACACGCTGATGGGCCACACCGGCTCGACGCGCCACTCCTTCCCCCATCCTCATGTCTTGGCTTGCCCCGCCACCGTACGTGATGGTGCCAGCACGATGCCCAGCCTTCAGCGTCGCCGCGAGAATGGAACGGGAATCGAGTCCCCCACTTAAGAAGATTCCGGTGCGCTGTTCTTCCTTCAGATGCGCTTCCACCGATTCCTGAAACAGATCCGCCGCTTTTAATGCTACTTCTTTCATCGAAGGCGGATTCGGATCCTTCTTGATCTCACGCCACGACCAATACACTTTATCAGAAAGCAATTCCCCATCCGACAGTCGTATGGTTCGAATCGTAGCAGGAGGCAATAAGTGGATGTCCGAAAAAAGTGTTCTGTTTTCTAATAGATGACCGATTGATAAGAACTGCTGAACCGAAAATGGATCGATGCTTTTGTTGATTTCAGGAAATGATAGCAATTCCGAAATCTGTGCGGAACATTGCCAATTCTTACCAACTTTTGACAAGTAGAGATGTCCGAATCCGTGTCGATCGGTGATGAAAAAGAGTCTGTCACGAACCACATCCTTGATCACACAAGAAAAGACGCCATTGAGTGAATTCAGGAATCCGCATTCAGGATCGGACTTATATAACGCCTCTACGGACACATCCGATTGCACCAAGTACCCATCGAACCAAATTTGTTGTGTGGACTCTGACATGATCGAATATACATCAATCTCATTGCGTGTACATACAATAATGAGTATGTTCTCGTATGGAATCCAATGAACATCCGTTCGGAACAAGTCTTTATTTCTCTGTAGGAGCCTTGAATCGGGCGATGAGTCGCGTGGCCGATGAGGCCTTTGCGGTGCATGGTATGTCGCCGTCGCATGCATTGGTGGTATTGCATGTGGGCGAAACGCCGGATCACCCCATCGGCAAACTCGCGGAAACCCTGATGTTGGATGCATCCACCATCACCCGATTGATCGAAAAGTTGGAACAAAAAGGATTTGTTACACGACGTATCGATGGACGAGAGAGACGAGTGAGCCTGACGGATGCGGGTCAAGCTGCGCTGCCCGAACTTCGTCGAACATGGAATTCCCTTCAATCCACTTATTCCGCTACATTAGGGGAAGACCACGCGAGGGTGGTCGCCAAATTATCTTTCGCAACCAGTCAAAAACTCACATCTCCATAAGATCATGACCATCGCCATTCTCGGAACCGGTTCAGTAGGAAAAGCATTAGCGAACGGATTCGTCTCGCTCGGACACACGGTTCGCATCGGCTCGCGCAGCGGGACCAAGCTCACGCAATGGATTTCCGAAACAGCACCGAATGTGACCGAAATGAACTTTAAAAAAATCGGCGATGGCGCGGATGTGTTTGTCCTCGCTGTGAAAGGGGCGCACGCTGAAGAAGTGCTTCATCTGGTCGGGAAAAAACAGTTGAAGGGAAAACTTGTGATCGATACCACGAACCCGATTGACGACGACATCCCGCCGAAAGATGGCGTTCTGAGTTATTTCACGGACATCAATTATTCGTTGATGGAAATCTTGCAAACCGAGTTCAAAGAAGCGGAATTCGTGAAAGCATTTTCATGTGTGGGCGCGCCGTTGATGGTTCGTCCGAACATGGAAGGAGGTCGGCCAACCATGTTCATCGCTGGGAATAGTGACAAGGCGAAGAAAGCGGTATCCGATATGTTGAACTCATTCGGATGGGACGTGAATGATATGGGAACGGTGGTCGGCGCACGCGCCATCGAACCATTGGCGATGTTATGGTGCATTCCTGGATTTCGGACGAACAGCTGGAGCCATGCGCTGAAGATGGTTCCCGGGGCATAACGAATTCTTATGTCGAAAAAAGAACGCCTATCGCCGGATGGGATCCCCATCAAAACGCAATACACATCCGAAGATGTGACACAGCCTCCTTCGGGCGCAGGAGAATTTCCGTTCGTGCGCGGACCGTATGCGTCGATGTACACGCAGCGTCCGTGGACCATCCGTCAGTATGCCGGCTTCTCTACCGCCGAAGAATCGAATGCCTTTTATCGGAACGCGCTGAAATCGGGGCAGAAAGGACTTTCCGTGGCGTTTGATCTGGCCACGCATCGCGGCTATGATTCAGATCATCCGCGTGTGATGGGGGATGTGGGCAAAGCCGGTGTGGCCATCGATAGTGTCGAAGACATGAAAATCCTGTTTGATCAGATTCCGCTGGACGACATGTCCGTTTCCATGACCATGAATGGTGCGGTATTGCCCATCATGGCGCATTTCATTGTGGCGGCCGAAGAACAAGGAACACCTAAAGAACGACTGAGCGGCACCATCCAGAACGACATTCTCAAAGAGTTCATGGTTCGCAACACGTATATCTATCCGCCGGCGCCGAGCATGCGGATCGTGAGCGACATCATCGAATACACGGCTCGTCATATGCCGAAATTTAATTCGATTTCGATATCCGGTTATCACATGCAGGAAGCCGGGGCCACACCGGCCATCGAGTTGGCCTTCACCTTGGCCGACGGACTCGAATATGTGCGTGCCGCCAAAGCGAAAGGCTTGGATGTGGATGATTTCGCGCCACGCTTGAGTTTCTTCTTCGGCATCGGCATGAATTTCCTGATGGAAATCGCCAAGCTTCGCGCGGCGAGACTCCTATGGGCTGAATTGATGCGCGAGCACTTCCATCCAAAAGATGAAAAATCATTGATGTTGCGCACGCATTGTCAGACTTCAGGATGGAGCCTAACCATGCAAGATCCATTAAATAACGTGGTTCGAACCACCATTGAAGCCATGGCGGCGGTTCTGGGTGGCACGCAAAGTCTGCATACGAACAGTTATGATGAGGCCATTTCCTTGCCCACGGAAACCGCGGCGCGCATCGCGAGAAATACACAACTGATCTTGCAAGAAGAAACCGACATCACGCATACAGTCGATCCGTTCGGAGGCAGTTATGCGATGGAAGCCCTCACCAAGGATTTGGCCGACAAAGCCCGAGAGTTGATCGCCGAAGTGGAAAAACTGGGCGGGATGTCGAAAGCCATCGAAACGGGAATGCCGAAACGACGCATCGAAGAAGCGGCAGCGAAAAAGCAGGCTGCGATCGATTCGGGCACGGAAACGATCGTCGGTGTGAACAAATACACATTGGCGAAGGAAGACGATATCGATGTGAGGGATATCGATAATAGTGCGGTTCGGGAGTCGCAAATTCGGCGCTTGGAGCACATCCGCGGAACGAGGGATCAGGCCGCGGTCACCGCTGCGCTCAATGATCTGGAAAAGGCCGCATCCGACCCGAAACAAAATCTATTGGAATTGGCGGTGATAGCGAGTCGGGCGCGGGCGACGGTAGGAGAAATTTCCGATGCTTTGGAGCGCGTCTATGGCCGTCATCGCGCCACACAATCCACGATATCAGGAGTGTACGAACGCATGTATACCAAAAAAGATGAATTTAATGCGGTGCGCAAAGCCGTGGAAGACTTCGCAGCCTCACATGGTCGCCGACCACGGATATTGGTCGTGAAAATGGGTCAAGATGGCCACGATCGCGGCGCGAAAGTGGTATCCACCGCTTTTGCTGACATGGGATTTGATGTGGATGTGGGTCCGCTGTTTTCCACGCCACAAGAAGCGGCGCGGATGGCCGTGGAAAATGATGTGCATGTGATCGGCGTGTCGAGCTTGGCTGCCGGACATAAAACCCTCATCCCGCAACTCATGTCCGCATTGAAAGAAGAAGGCGCTGAGGATATTCTTGTCGTTGCAGGAGGTGTGATCCCCGCGCAGGATTATGAGTTTTTGACGCAGAACGGTGTCGCACTGATTTTTGGTCCGGGTACAAATCTTCCGAAGGCGGGATTAGAGGTAGTGAGGCGGATTCCGTAATTTCATCCATGAAAATCGCTTCTGTTCTTCTTCTGTCTCTAGGCTTAGTCGGCCAAATTTCTGCCCAAACCACCATCCGCATCAATGAAATCATCGCTAGTAATGGCAGTGGAATCCGAGATGCGTTCGGCGACCGTTCCGATTGGATTGAGTTGCATAATTATGGTCCGGCGTCCATCGATCTGACGGGCTACTTCCTGACCGATTCTCCCACGAATCATACTAAATGGAGCTTCCCGAGCGCTTCCATTCCTTCGAATTCGTATATGATCGTCTTTGCTTCAAGCAGGAATATCGTATCCGGCTCGGAAGTGCATACCAGTTTCGCATTGGCCAAAGGTGGGGAATTTGTAGGTTTGCGCACACCAGCGGGAGTGGTGGTCGATACGGTGACGTTTGGTCCGCAAGAAAATGATATCTCCTATGGTCGAACCACATCAGCGCCGCACGGATGGGTATTTTTTAATACACCCACACCAAGGTCAGCCAATGGGAACGCCTTTGAAGGATTTGTGCAAGCACCGCAATTCAGCCATCGAGGCGGGTTTTTAAATACTCCCATCACATTGACGATGACTCCCGCTTCACCCGGCGACCAAATTTATTATACGACGGATGGAGTGACGCCCACATCCGCATCCACATTGTATTCGGTTCCGATTCAAATCAACACCAATACTCCAATTCGAGCGATTTCCACCAAGCCGGGATTCGTGTCGAGTGCGGTGATCACGCATACGTATCTGTTCAATGAACCGGCGACCTTGCCTGTCATTTCGATTGTGACCGATCCCGATGGATTGTTCAGTGACCAGAACGGGATTTATGTTCGAGGCACGAACGGAATCGGTGCGAAATGCGATCCCACACCTCGCAATGTGAATCAGGATTGGGAACGAGCCGCCAATTTCGAGCTGTATGAATCCAATGGACAGATGGGATTGAACCAAGTTGCTGGACTCAAAATCATGGGCGGATGTTCACGCTCCAGATATCCGCAAAAATCTTTTTCCTTGCATGCGAGAGCCGTTTATGGGGATGGGAAATTCAGATATCCGATCTTCCCCGATCTTCAAATGGTGGAATATGATTCGTTCAATCTCCGCGCAGCGGCGGATGATCAAGTCCGCACGTTTTTACGAGATGCGTTCACCCAGCATGTGACCAATGAATTCATGGATGCGGATCTGGGAGCGTATCGTCCGGCTGTTGTCTATCTGAATGGCGTGTATTGGGGGATCCATAACATCCGTGAGCGGCAGAACAATCATTATCTGGCTGGAAATTATGGCTTGGATCCAAATAAGGTGAACCTGTTGGATAACGATGCGGTAGTGAAGGATGGGAGCAGCGCGGCGTTCCTCACTCTTCGAACCTACATACAGGATATGGATATGACCAATCCAACCAACTACGCCTATGTAAAAACGAAACTGGATGTGGATCAGTTCAGCGAATATCATCTTGCGAATATCTACACCGCAGAAGAAGATTGGCCGGGGAACAATGTGGCATTCTGGAATGCTCCCGAAGATGGGTATGAACGATGGAGATGGATCCAGTACGACCGCGACCATTCGTTCAAGACCACCCAACTGAATGTGAACAATCTTGAGATGGCCACGGATGTGGATTGCAGATGTGATAATTGGCCGAATCCGCCTTGGTCAACCGTCATCCTTCGGAAATTGCTGACCAATACCGAATTCAAAAACCGGTTCATCCAATTGTATGCCTTTCATTTGAACACGACCTATGATCCGGATCGAGTGATCGCCATTTTGGACACCTTCGAAACCCGGCTTGAAGCGGAAATGCCACGACATATCGGAAAATGGGGCGGACAACGGGTCCCGGATCTGAATTCATCCAACCAATGGATTCTGCCGAATTTCGCGACGATGGACGAATGGCGTGCGAATGTGAATGATATCCGCCAGTTCGCCCAGCAACGCCCTGTCGTTGCCATCAATCATCTCAATGCCAAGTTCGGCCTGAACGGCCGATCCCAGCTGACCGTGGCAACCACAGATTGGACCGACGGCATCATATCCCTGCTACATAAGCCACTTCGGGCCGACATCGCCACAGGGCAGTATTTCAAGAATGTCCCCCTCACGCTGACTGCCGTACCCCGCACTGGCCGGGTGTTTTCACATTGGGTTGTGAGTGTCGGCGCTTCACAAACGGAGGAGGTTTCGACAACACTGAACCTCACCCTTCAAACCGACACACATGTCGAAGCGGTTTATCTGATCGATACCTCGGTCGATGATCGCACCGATTCCACCTCGCCATTCGCCACGGCATTGGATCAGAATTTCCCGAATCCGTTTAATCCATCTACAATTGTAGGTTTTCAAGTGGGGACGCAAGATCTTGCGTCCGTACAAGTGAGATTAGCTGTTTATGATCTTTTGGGACGAGAAGTCGCGGTTCTGGTGGACGGTATAATACCAGCTGGCGAACATAGTATAAATTTTGATGCCTCGACGCTCGCAAGCGGTATATATATCTATCGCTTACAGGTGGGCTCAGAGGTATATATTAAGCGCATGACTTTATTAAAGTGACCGATTCCTGATTCCTGATTCCTGATTCCCGATTTCATGACCCGAAGAGAACTTGCCAAAGCACTCACTCTGATCGAAAGCACTCGGACTGAAGATCAGGTCGCGGCTCGGGAATTGCTGACATCCGCCCTCCCTAAATCCGGAAATGCATGGCGCATCGCAATATCCGGTGTTCCGGGTGTCGGTAAAAGCACGTTCATCGAATCATTCGGTTTGATGTTGGCCGATGCGGGTCACAATATCGCCGTGCTGGCCGTGGATCCAAGCAGTCCGGTAAGCGGAGGAAGCATCCTGGGCGACAAAACCCGCATGGAAAAGTTGTCCGCACACCCGAATGCGTTTATTCGTCCAACTCCGACATCCGGCTCCTTAGGTGGCGTGGCGCGCCGGACCCGCGAATCCATTCTCCTATGCGAAGCCTCGGGTTATGACATCATCCTCGTCGAAACGGTAGGTGTAGGACAAAGCGAGTTCGAAGTCGCCGCATTATGCGATGTTTTCCTTTTGCTGATGCTGCCCGGTGCCGGCGACAGCCTTCAAGGCATCAAACGCGGCATCCTTGAATTGGCCGATCTGATTGTCGTGAACAAGGCTGATGGGGAAAACATCCATCGCGCGGAAGCGGCCAAATCGGAACTCGAACAAGCACTGATGATCCTTGGAAGCGGAAAAAACCCCATAGTCTTGAGCTGCAGCGCCCTGGAATCTTTGGGCCTGACCGACATCTGGGCAGAGATCGACTCCCATCTCACTCAATCGAAGTCCGACGGAAGCCTCTTCGAACGCCGCCAAGAGCAGACCAAGGCCTGGCTCAAACGAACCATCAACGACCAAATTCTGGATTCGGTTTGGATGGATGCCCAGCGGAGCCAACAGTTTGACGAGTTGACAAGGGATGTGCTTGCAGGAAAAAGCACCCCGTATGAAGCCATAGAGCGCTTTTTGAAGGATTGACCTTTTTTTACACCAATACTTGTTGCAACAACATATGTTTACCCATATATTTGTTTCAACAAGTAATTCAACCTACAACAAACCACTAATTACAAACGATTATGGCTACCTGGACACTCGACAAAGCCCACACCGAAATCCGCTTCAAAGCGAAACACTTGATGATCACCACGGTTACCGGTGAGTTCAAAGAGTATGATGCGACCGTAAACGCAACCAGTGACGATTTCGCTAGCGCGGAAATCTCCTTCAGTGCGAAAACCTCAACGATCGATACGGGTAGTACGCAACGCGACGAACACCTGCGTTCCGACGATTTTTTCAATTCCCAAACCTACCCTGAATTGGTGTTCAAAGCCAATGGCATGACCAAAACCGGCGATGGAACGTACAGCGTGGCTGGCCACATGACCATCCGCGACGTGACCAAGCCAGTGACGTTGAATGTGGAGTTGGGCGGATTCGTTCAAGATCCCTGGGGTCAGACCAAAGCCGGATTCTCTTTCTCAGGAAAGCTGAACCGCAAAGATTTCGGTCTGAAATTTCACGTGGTGAACGAAGCCGGTAACTTGCTTGTGAGCGACGAAATCAAGCTCGAAGGCGAGATCCAGTTGTTGAAAGCTTAATGCTTCAGCCAACTCACATCTGATACAACGGCCACGCCGCCATGGCGTGACAATTCGGACCTCAGCGATTCTTTCACGGCCTCAAAGGCCTCGGTGGTGAGATAACAAATGATCATCACGTTGATGAAGGTTTCGCTGAGGCCTCTGCCGTCCTGGACGCCGCGATCTCCACGCCCGGACACATCCCGGATCATCGAGTAGTGTTTGATGCCATGTCGTTCGAGAAGAGTCAGAACGGCCTTCGCTTCCGGATTGATGACAATGATTTCGAGTCTTTTTCGTGCGTCCATGGTCAGAGAATGGTTTGGAGAATGCTCAGATACAACGGAAATCCGACAATCAGATTAAACGGAAACGTGATCGCTAGGGACATCGGAACGTAGAGTCCCGCATTCGCACTCGGTATGGCGACCCGTAGCGCAGCAGGCACGGCAATATAGGATGCGGACGCGCTGAGTACCGTAAGCAGAAACGCATCTCCTACGGATAGCGAAAGCGCCCATGATAGGGCGATAGCCGCCGCCGCCGACCCTAACGGGATAAGGATAGAGGCCAATACCGTGATCCAACCCGACTCGCGTAACGCTCGCACTCGCTTGCTGGCCACCAGCCCCATATCCAGTAGAAAGAGCATCAGCATACCTTGAAAAATGGATTCGGTGAAGGGTTTGACGCGTTCGAGGGCCGATGAGTCGGCGATGAACCCGATCACCAAAGCACCGAGAATGAGCAGAACAGAGCCATTTGTGACCGATTCCCAATTGGAATGTCCTTTAGTTTGGACCACGCCCACACTATTGCGTTTATATAACCAAAGCCCGACGATGATGGCCGGTGCTTCCATAAGGGCAAGAGCTGCGACCATGTGTCCGCCGAAGGCGATGTCGAGCTGGGTGAGGTGGTTCACGGCTGTCACGAACGTGACCGCACTGACCGACCCATATGTGGCTGCGATAGCGGCCTTGTCTTCATTCCGATATCGGTTACCTAAGCTGACGTACACGACGAAAGGAATCACTGCCGATAGAAGTACTGCCACGGAAAGGGTGAAAAATATACTTGCCGTAAGTGGATTCGCTGCGATTTGCACACCGCCTTTCAGTCCGATGCTCATCAACAGGTAGAACGACAGGAACTTGGAAATCGGTTGTGGAATTTCCATATCCGAATTCACCAACGTCGCGAAAAACCCTAATCCGAAGAAGAGGATGGCGGGGTTGAGTAGATTATCGAACATGCTCAGCCGAGTAAGGATTGGATGCGACCGAACTGGACCAAATGCCGTTCGGTGTGGATGATGGTGAACCAAGCCCATTCGCCACGAGTGAGTTGGCCGAACAATGGGTGGCCGAACCGAGTGCACAGCACATTCAGATCGGCGGAGGCAACCTCATTGCGGAAGTTTGCCCGCGATTCGGAAAATTTTTGGATCACCTCGTGGATTTCCATGGCTTCATTGCCCGGAATGAGCATGCCGAAAGCGGAGAGTTTGGACTCGAAATCGCCGAACCGGGTGCGCATTTGATCCACTTTTTCAAGAGGATCGCGATCGCAGGGTTCGGTGGTGCCTCGTACCACGCGGGTCATGACGGCATCCGAGCGGGTGAGGTGGTCGACCACTTGGGCAAGCGACCAGACCGCTGAATTGGGTTTCCGGTTGATGAAATCGGTATCCAGCGCACCGATGGCGTCAAGTACCTCTTGGGTGTTTCGATCGATGGCGGTTAGAACGGAGTCGGTCATAGGGCTTCTTTGATCAAGTCTAAAATATCGAGTGGGCGGGAGACCATTTGAACGGAGCCATCGGCGGAACGAGGCCAATACTCCATGGGATGATCCCAGTACAATTCGACGCCGTTTTGGTCGGGATCGTCGAGGTAAATGGCATGTGACACGCCATGGTCGGATGAGCCCGTGAGCGGATAATCGGCTTCGACGAGTCGGCGTACCACGGTGGCGAGGTCGCGCCGGGTGGGGTATAGGATGGCGGTGTGATACAGGCCAGCGCTGTGTTTGGGAGCTGGCGGCGCGCCGAGGCTCTCCCATGTATTTAAGCCGATATGGTGGTGATAGCCACCGGCCGAAATGAACGCGGCCTGTGCACCAAATTTCTGCATGAGCTGAAAACCAAGCAGGCCACAGTAGAAATCCAGCGCACGCTGCAGATCAATCACTTTCAAGTGCACGTGCCCGATGCGGGTATTGGCAGGAATGACATAGTCCATTGGACGTGGAAATGTGAAAGCGTGAAAGCGTGAAAACGTAAAAACGTTGACCTAAATTAGTGATTTCTGAACTACTGATTTGATTTCCGATTCCTGATTTCCGCTTACCTTACTGAACGCTTTCACGCTTTCACGTTTTTACGCTTTCACGCTTCTACCATGTTTTTATCCGAAGACGAACGATTCCTCCGCGACGCCGCTGCTGATTTTGCCACCCAGATGATCGCCCCTCGAGTTCACGACATGGAAGTCAATTCCAAGCTCGATCCCGATCTGGTCAAAGCCTTTTTCGAGCAAGGACTCATGGGCATCGACATCCCCGAAGCGTATCAGGGAAGTGGTGGCACGTTCATGATGTCGATTTTGGCGATCGAAGAGATCTCGAAAGTGGATGCATCCGTCGGCGTGTTCATGGATGTTCAGAACACCTTGGTGAACAATGCGTTCCGAACTTGGGGAAATGAGGAGATCAAAACCCGCTTCCTTCCTCGACTGGCGAATGACACGGTTGGTGCGTATGCCTTATCTGAAACGAGTTCCGGTTCAGACGCCTTCGCCCTGAAATGTCGTGCAGTGAAGAAAGGGGATGAGTATGTGATCAACGGCAACAAAATGTGGATCACGAATGGAAATGAGGCGGATATTTTCATTGTGTTCGCGAATGTGAATCCGGATGCCGGATACAAAGGGATCACCGCATTTGTGGTGGAGCGAGGCATGAAGGGCTTCACGGTCGGACGTAAAGAAGACAAGCTCGGTATCCGGGCGAGTTCCACAACAGAACTGATTTTCGAGGATTGCGTGGTACCATCGAAGAATATTCTGGGTACGGAAGGAGTCGGGTATAAAGTGGCAATCGAAACCTTGAATGAAGGCCGTATCGGCATAGGGGCTCAAATGATCGGATTGGCGCAAGGTGCTTTTGCAGCGGCATTGGCCTATTCCAAAGAGCGAAAGCAATTCGGGAAACCGATCAGTTCCTTCCAAGGAATGCAATTCGAACTGGCGAAACTCGCAACGCGAATTGAAACGGCGAAATTGCTCGTGTACCAAGCGGCGCGACTGAAAGAAGCGGGGCAGCCGTTCCTGAAGGAAGCCGCCATGGCGAAGTATTATGCGTCGGAAGTGGCCGAATTAGTGACCTCATCCTGCGTGGAGATCTTCGGCGGATATGGCTATTCGAAAGAATACCCTGCGGAGAAATTTTATCGCGACGCAAAAATCGGGAAAATCTACGAAGGCACCAGCTTTATGCAGTTGCAGACTATCGCAAAGTTGATTCTGCAAGACTGATGTACTCCGAATTGAACTGGTACTCAGATTTTCTACGGTCCGTGGCATAGACCGTTCGGATGATGTAAGATGCGCCATTCGGCAACGGACAAAACGTCTGCAACCGCGTCTCCAGTTTATCCAGCGTCACATTCCGAATTTTCCGGACATAATCCGGACTCGGATGTTTGGGTAGCAAAATCTCATCAACTTCGTCGTTAAGGACCACCTTATTTGACCCGAGAGCTACAAACAAGAGCAAAGCCAATTGTTTCTCCCGTCCATCAAATTCAATTTGATGTTTTTGATTGTGAATGGCGATGAGTTGTGTGTCGGTTTGTATCAGTTTAACAAGTGTGGTTGTCTCATTTTCTATCGAGGAGGCTTTTCGTCTGCGTACCGAGTAAATGATTCCTGATACGAAAATGATAAGAATGCCGATGTGCACCACTTGGGAACGCATCAGTCGTTCACCGAACGATTCAATAACCCAAGGTTCGACATCGATGATGTCGGATGGAACAAGAGTCAATTTTGCGACAAACACATCGTAGGAGGCATTTTGTTTAGGATTGTTGAAGAACCCATCCATCGCAAATCCAGTCCAGTAGACAGATCCGTTCTTGTGTTTTGTCATGGAGTGCCCATATGAGAAACGGGATTGAATGTGATGAAAGCTTTCAGGCACCAAACGCCAATTCCGAACTTCGCCAAATACACCCACATCACCCTGAAAATGAACGGTGTTGAAAAAGGACCCGTTTGTCCAGCCGGTAAAGAGGAATGAATCGCCACCCGTTGCGATGATCTTTCTCAAAATAAAGTCATTTCCCGGATTGTAGTAGGTTTTGCGAGCGATCGTACCTGTGTTCCGATCCAACTTGACGATGTAGAAAATTCGGTTGGTGAAGTCATCTTTGCGATCGAAACGGCCATTGCCAGACCCGCCAGCCAAAACGTGCCCATCATCCGTTAAGCTAATAGAGGCACCGTAATCGTTGAATTGGCTTCCGTAATACTGTCCCCACAGAAACGTACCATCTTGATCATATTTCGCCACAAAGGTATCGATCAGACCTGAATTTGGGATTCCGAATAGGCTGTCGCTCATGCTATGGCCCGTTACGTACAGTCCCCCAAGTTCATCCATAGTAATTTCACGAGCAAGACTGTAGTTATTGGTGGTGATATCGCGTTTCCAAATAACCGAACCTATAGAATCGATTTTGGCAATGAACCCGAAGTAGTTGGAATCTCTTTCCCGGTTCGCTCTTCCGGTGATCACGTAATGCCCAGAGTCCAATTTAATGAAGTGATAGATGGTCACATTACGACCGATGAGAACTTGAAAACTGGATACCAGTTCACCGGTGTCGAGTCGAAGTCTTGAAAGGGTCGTACCGATCCGATTGTCGATATTGCTTTCCGTAGCCACAATCAAGTGGGTATCGTCAACCATTACATGTTGCCCTTCCGAACCCGATCCGAAATCAAATGTCTGTTCCCAAGCCAAATCACCGTTTGGTGTGAACTTGACCAGATATAACAATCGTGAGCTTTCATCACCAAGAAGCTGACTATGCCCAGTAGCGTATGAGTTGCCTTGTGAGTCTGTTGCGATCGCATGGCTTCGTTCGACCCTCATATCGCCAGCTATTGCAATCCACTGCTTCTGGTAACGGAGTTGCTGGGCAAATCCATTGGTCGAGAGTAGCCCAAGTAGTGCAAATTGGAGGATAAAAAAATTAAGCATTGGGGTCTGAACGAAAGCGACACGTCTTAAGCCTGAGTATAGTGTATTCTAAGCTTTTAAACAAAGGGTTCGGTTCGGGTTCGCATTCGGTTCGGATTCAGGCTTCTTATCCCACTATCGGCAAGATACATTGTAGGAATAGTTAAGAAGACACGATCTAGAGACGCGCTAAGCGTATGACCCCATAATCCTGAATCCGATTGTGGGGTTTTTTTATGGCCTCCGGTTGCCCCTCATCACGCGTCTGGCCAACAATTGCCACTCGTTCAATTGATCTTCAGTTAAGAAGACGGATAGCTCATTTCGTAATGAGTCGGTTTCCGATCGCATCGTCTCATCCAATTCTTCTCTAGCCGAATTCATAAGCGTGCGCGTCTTGCGCCGATGCGCATCCAAGGTCTCAAAGAACCGAATTTCTTGCTCTGGTGTCAAATTCAGTTTCGTCACCACGTGGTTTCGGAACTGCCCTTCGCGATCACTTCGTGTTCGCTCGGTTCGCACCTCTTGCTGGTTTGCCACCGGATAAATCAAATAACCGGCAACGAGTCCCACGCTGAAGGTGATGACAAACAGTAACGCAATTCGGAAGGGTTGAATGGGTGTCATGCTTAGTCCAATACGTGTGTGTAATCAGGGATAGTGGACGATAGGAAATCGCCACGGTCTGTGCCCAGCACATCATGCAGTTCCGTCTCGAAGGTGGGTTCGTCAACGTTCGTCATCTTCACGTTCAAGACGATGACGATCGCCAAGGTGGCGGCTAATCCTACAGAGATGCGGCGGCTGAATATCGTCCAAATCGCATCAAACGGATCATTTTGCATCGCGTCAATCTTCGAACGCAATTTCCCGACCGCCCAAGGCGACGGACTAACATCTTCATAGAGTTGCTTCAGATTTGGATCGTTCATGGTCTTATTCCTAAATGAGTCAACCGCTCGCGGAGAATCCGCTTCGCATAAAATAACCGACTTTTCAAGGTGCCCTCCGGCGTACCGGTGATGGCAGAAATATCCGAATAGGATAATTCCTCCACTTCCCGGAGAATCAAGATCGACCGATAGGGCTCTTCCAAGGCAGTGATGGTTCGACGAAGGACATCCCTCAATTCTTTGGAGTCATCCCCAATCGGCGATGGATCTGCCGGCTCGATTGTCTCCCCATCATCATGTTGCTTGAAGAACGACAGCATCGACCTCACTTTTCGTTTCCGGTACGCATCCATCACCGTGTTTCGGGCGATGGTATACAACCACGTTCCGATGCTGCTGTCGCCGTTGTAGGAGTCGGCCTTTTTCCACGCTTTCAAAAACACATCCTGCGTGATGTCGTCGGCATCCATCCCCGTCCCGTACGTGAGCGCGGAGACCATCCGAAAAATCTTCGGATACCAGGTCTCAAGCTCATTCTCCAACGGGTGTTCGGCCTCAGTCATGATGGAAAGATAACAGGGGATATGGATGGCCGGCGACAGCATATGAATTAGTTTTGGCGACGTGGTCTACGTTGTGGCTGTTGATGTTGCATTCTCTGACCGCTTTGCGCTTGATGCGCATCGATATACGTTCTGAATATCTGATACTCTTCGGCAGTCAGCAAGGCTTTCACTTGCTCATTCAAACTGGCTCGTTCCTCATCTTTGACGCTCATGTTTCGTGGCGCCATCGTTGCCATATGGTCATCCATCAAACGTTTGAGGGATGCTTTTTTGGCGGGATTGAGTTTCATATCGGTCGTCATCCGCTCGAAGTACGTGGACATGAACGCCTGACGGCGGATGCTTTGCTGCTGGGTCCGTCTCGCTTGATTCGCTTCCCATTCAGCGCGTTGCTCGGGTGTGAGCAGAGCCATAACATCCGCACGATGTTTCGTGGCTAGCTCGGCTTGTTTTGCTTGAAAATCTTGACGGCTGATGCTGCCGTTACGCAGCTGTACGGTGAGTGCGGTGCGCTCGGCTTGAAACGTGCCAGCCAGTTCGGCGACAGCAGTTTGTATTTCAGCGGGTAGCGTTTGTATGAAACGCCCGGCATTATTTGGACGTTGTGCCGAAACCGTGATCCATCCGCTTATTGCGGTGATCATGATAAATGTGAAGAATCGATTGTTCATAAGAAATCCTACAAGTAATGTGGTTACAAGGATAGACGCGTGAACGCACAGCCGGTTGAAGGTGTTAGTAAATTTCGTACAAGGATAGTAGATTAACCCGATGTCAGACACCACCACCCTGGAAACAACCGAACGCCTCAAAGAGCGCGCCGAGACCGCCGAACGCAACCTGCGTTTGCTCGAAGCCGCCATCAAACACGATTACGACAGTATTTTGATCACCGAGCTGAGCATGGAAGAGCCCGGTCCCAAAATCGTGTATGTAAACGACGGCTTCACCCGCATCACCGGCTATTCCCGTGAGGATGTGATCGGCAAAACCCCTAGGATTTTGCAGGGCCCCAAAACCGATCGAGCCGTACTCGACAAGCTGAAAGAGAACCTCAAAAAAGGACAGTCTTTTTTCGGTCAGACCGTGAATTATCGCAAAGACGGCTCAGAATTCGTCAATCAATGGGACATCCATCCCCTCGAGAATGAAAAAGGTGAGATCACCCACTGGGTTTCGTATCAGCACGACATCACGACCCGCAAAAAATCGGAGCAGAGTTTTCTCGACATCACGCAAGACCCTTCCGATCTGTATGAAAGCTCGAAGAAAAGTTATGTGGAGTTGGATGCGCAAGGCCTCATCCTTCAAGCCAATAAATTATTTCGCGACATGATCGGGTTTCCGAAAGAATTGATACTCGGTCGCCCGATTTGGGATTTTTTGGTCCCGAGACAAGGACATGCCCTGCAAAAACAATATTCCCGCGTGTGGCAAGACGATTTAAGTCAGCATAATGGCATCCGCTTGTTGCTTCAACATCGCAACGGGTCGCTCATTCAAGCTGAAATTGTGGCGAAGAAAATCGCCGGTCAGAAGGATGGGGAAGTCGTTCATGCCGAAGTCAAAAACCTGACCGTCAGCAAACGTGTGATGAGTGTTCTGAACCGCAAATCATTGGATTTCCTGAAGCTGTTCTCTCAAAAAACCGATTTCAACTACGGGATGATTCTGGATGCCGATAATACGCCACGCTTCAAATGGCTGTCGGATGGATTTCAGCAAATCACGGGATTCGGGCCGGATGAATGCCTGCACAAGGACGGACTCAAAACCATCGTTCATCCCGACGATCACAACAAAACGATCCAACATCTTGCGTTGGCGTTTGCGGGCAAATCCTCATGCGAAACATTCCGCATCCGGTGCAAAAACGGATCGATTGTGACGGTGATGGACTACGCCAAGCCGGATCAGCACGAAGGCATCACCGGCGCGGTCGTACTGCGCTAGGCCGTTTCGTAGGCTTCGGTCGGGAGGCAGGAACAGATGAGATTCCGGTCTCCGTGTGCGCTGTCGATGCGGCTCACGCTTGGCCAGAATTTCCCATCCTTCACCCAAGGCAACGGATAGGCCGCTGTCTCACGGGAGTAAGGGCGGGTCCATTCCGAAGCCAATAGCACGTCCGCCGTGTGCGGAGCATGCTTCAACACATTTTCAGCTTTGTCTGCAATTCCATCAATCACTTGTTGGATTTCGGCCCGGATGGAAATCATCGCGTCGCAAAACTGATCCAATTCTTCCATCGATTCGCTCTCGGTCGGCTCGATCATCAGGGTTCCAGCTACCGGAAACGAGACCGTTGGCGCGTGATATCCATAATCCATCAAGCGCTTGGCCACATCTTCCACTTCGATGCCGAAGGCTTTGAACGGACGAAAATCCAAGATGAATTCGTGCGCGCAACGGTTGTTTCGTCCCGCATATAACACCGGATAGGCATTTTGGAGGCGGGCCTTCATGTAGTTCGCATTCAGAATGGCGAATTCCGTGGCCTTACGCAGTCCATCGGCACCCATCAGACGGATGTATGCGTAACTGATCGTCAAAATGCTCGCACTGCCCCACGGCGCGGCCGAGACCGGCGTGATACCCAACTCACCGCCCATAGCAATTACGGGATGCCCGGGCAGAAACGGCGCCAAGTGTTTTGCGACGCCGATCGGACCCATTCCAGGTCCACCGCCACCATGCGGAATGCAGAATGTCTTATGCAGATTCAGGTGGCACACATCCGCTCCGATGTTCGCAGGGCTCGTGAGTCCCACCTGCGCGTTCATGTTCGCCCCATCCATATACACCTGCCCCCCGCGACGATGGACGATCTCACAAATCTCACGAATTTCTTCCTCGAACACGCCATGCGTCGAAGGATACGTCACCATCAAGCACGACAAGCGATCTGCGTATTGGTCCGCTTTCGCGGTGAGGTCGGCCAAGTCGATGTTTCCACTTTCATCACATTTCGTTACCACGACCTGCATCCCCGCCATCACGGCCGACGCCGGGTTGGTCCCATGGGCCGAACTGGGGATCAACGCCACGTTGCGATGCCCCTCGCCACGATGCTCGTGCCAAGCTCGGATCGTCATCAATCCCGCATACTCACCTTGCGCACCCGAATTGGGCTGCAACGACACCGCGTCGAAGCCAGTGATTTCACATAACCAGGTTTCCAGATCGGAAATCAGTTCGCGGTAGCCTTCGGTCTGATCCGCCGGCGCGAACGGATGTATGTTGCCGAACTCGGGCCAGGTGACTGGAATCATTTCCGTGGTGGCATTCAGTTTCATGGTGCACGAACCCAGCGCAATCATCGAATGAGCGAGTGACAAATCCTTGTTCTCCAAGCGCTTCAGATAGCGTAACATTTCGTGTTCGCTGTGATGCATATTGAACACGGGATGCGTCATGAATTCGCTCGTTCGCATCACATTCTCAGGCAAGTAAGGCACTACGGTCGTTTGTGGCGTCGCCGAAATTCCAAATACAGAAGCCACATCGCTCACGTCGTCTATGGTTTTGGCTTCATCGAAGGAAAGTGCGATTTGAGTATCGCCGATGTATCGGAAATTGATGCCCTTGGCTTCGGCTTTCGTACGGATTTGATCGCGTTTTGACGAATCTCCGATTTCGATATGCAAGGTGTCGAACCACACGGTGTTTAGAATCTGATATCCGGCTTTTTGCAGTTCGAAGGCGAGCGACGTTGTGAGACCGTAGGTTCGTTCCGCAATTTCGGTGAGTCCTTTCGGTCCATGATACACGCCGTACGCCGCCGCCATCACCGATAGCAGAACTTGGGCGGTGCAGATGTTGGATGTCGCTTTTTCGCGGCGGATGTGCTGCTCGCGGGTTTGCAATGCCATGCGGTAGGCCGGCTTTCCTTGGGCATCGATGGATGCGCCAATGATGCGTCCTGGAATAGAACGCTTGAACGAGTCTTTGGTGGCGAAGAACGCCGCATGCGGTCCGCCGAAGCCCATCGGAATGCCCAGGCGCTGCGAGGTGCCAACCACAACATCCGCGCCCATCTCACCCGGAGATTTGACCATGACGCATGCCAAGAGATCCGTTGCGACCACCGAAAAAACGCTATGCTCATGTGCCGCCGCGATAATGGATGTCAGATCGCGCACATTCCCGAATTGATCGGGGTTTTGAAGGAGGATGGCAAATAGGGATGGATCCGTCACGTCCACTGCCGTCGCGTCGCCCGTGACCAGTTCAATGCCGAGGGGCGTGGCGCGGGTGTGGAGCAGAGCGAGGGTCTGGGGAAAGACGGTGTCCGACACAAAAAAGCGGTGCGCGTTTTTCTTCGCTGCCGGACGCGCCGCATGCAGCATCGTCATGGCTTCGGCGGCGGCAGTGGCTTCATCCAACAAAGAGGCATTGGCGATTTCCATGCCGGTGAGATCCATCACCATCGTTTGGAAATTGATCAGCATTTCGAGGCGCCCTTGCGCGATTTCGGCCTGATATGGGGTATACGCCGTGTACCAACCCGGATTCTCCAGAATATTGCGAAGAATCACTTTCGGTGTGATGTTCTCATAATAGCCCATGCCAATGAAGCTGCGGAAAATCTTGTTCTTCGTGGCGAGGCCTTTGAACTCGCTAAGGAAGAGGGCTTCGTCGGTGGCGGGAGGGAGGTTCAATTCGCGCTTGAGGCGTATGGAAGCGGGAATGGTCTGGGTGATGAGCTCGTCTAAGGAGGTGGCACCGACCGTTTTCAGCATGTCGCTGGTTTGGCTACGGTCCGGGCCGATGTGTCGGGATGCGAATCGCTCACGACGTGACAAATCGATACTCATGGAGATGGAAAAGTGGGTGGTTTAGCGGACCAACAAAGATACGGGCCACGGCGTTTCAGGAAAAATTGTAACCTTTGACTTCTTGTTTGAATCTTAAGGGAAATTACCAACCAACGCACCCATCCCATGGAAACATTCGCATTCGCACTCATCTTCATCTCCTTCATCGCCGCCGGATTTTTTGTCTGGTTTTTTTCCTTCAAAGCCAAACAAGAGGAGCGCCGCTTCTTGATCGAGAAAGGCTACAAACTGGAGGAACTTCCTGCATCCGCCTCCTTCAATATCCAAATTCCATGGATGAAAGTGGGTATCGTGCTCACATCTACCGCGATCGGTTTTCTGTTTGCATTAATCACACATGAGTCAGCTGCAGTCATGCCCCTACTGTTGTTCGGTGCCGGGCTTGGTATGATTATCGCTCAGGCCATCGAAAACGGTTTTAGAATGAACCTATGGAGGAAGTTGATTTTTGGACTCCTGGGACTTGGAATTGGTGGTCTCTTAAGCTCCGTTCTCGTGTATCAGTTGTCGTTTGATTCGGATATCGCCGTGTTCGCATTGATATTCAGCTTCGCTCTGGCACTCCTCATCGAAATCCTTACTCAAAAGTCGACTGTGCCCGGCAAATGACCGAGACTTGGATCAAAGAGATCCTGTCTGGCGATCATGAAGCGTTCCGACACATCGTGCGGGCGCATCAGGACCGGATGTGGAACATCGCGCTATCCGTGGTCAAGTCACCGGATCTGGCACAGGATGTGGTTCAGAACGCGTTCGTCAACGCCTATCTAAAACTGTCTTCCTATTCCGGTGCGGTTCCGTTCGAAGCCTGGTTATACCGTATCGTGGTGAACGCCGCCTTGCAAGAATTGCGAAAACAGCCACCTGTGTCAGAGGAATCGACCGATAGAATCATAGACGATGTTGATTCGATAGAGGATGAAGCCGATCGGATCCGATTCATCCTCACCAAGATGAAATCGAATGAAGCTCTATCCTTGCAACTTCATTATCTGGATGGATTTTCCATTCAGGAAATCACCCTCATAACCGGCTGGACCGAATCCAATGCCAAGGTCATTCTCCATCGAGCCCGGGAATCGATGCGTAGGATGATGACACAACAAGCAGACCTACGAATAGGATGAACATACAAGAACAAGATCCATTCCGTGAATGGATGACATTCGCTCAAACACCCATCCCCATAAAGGATATGGAGGATTTGGTATTGGCCGACATCCGAGCCATCCAAAAAGGAAAAGAGGTGCGTCGGCGTTACTTGATGTTCGCTTGGTTCAGCTTCCTGATCGGGGCTGTATCTGGCTTATGGATCGCATCGCCGATCTATGCGGATTTGCTTCATCCATCAACCGAATTCCTGCTTCAACTGGTGGTCAGTATCGCCTTGATGTTCGGATTCAACCAATTGTGGCAGCAAAGCCGCGCGCTAGACAAGGGCTCGTTATAGGCTAAATCCTTTCGGACAATTTCAAAAACTTTCATAATCTTTCAAATGTATTATGAAAAAGTCTATTTTAGTGTAGATTAGCATCTATCACTAAAGGGATTGGGAATGAAGAAAGGAATCATCATCGGCCTTGTTCTGACAAGTTTCGCCTGTACGACAGAAGCGCCGCTTGTGCCCCAAGCGCTCGATTTCACCGAGAATCCGATCGATATCCCGAATCCGGATCGAGGCGCGTATCGAGGTCGGTGGCAGAATATTCCGCCGAATCTAGTGAATGCCAAGAACTCGCCATTTGGTATCACTCCTGAAGTGGATCATCGGGTTCCGGTTGATGCGACATCCGTTTTATATCATGGCAGACAGGTGCCGCCAGTGGAAGGGGATGATATCGAGGAGACGGAGTTTTATAACGGCATCAATCAGAATACCGGTCCTTACATCGGTGGAACCGGGGTTTCCGCGATGCCTTCCGTCTCGTTCATGAGTTTTGATTTGAATCTGTTTTCATCCAACGCGTTCCTTTCGGCGAAAGACGCTTTCGGATATAAAGAAGATGGATTGTTCATCGACCCGAAAACCGGGGCCACGCGGACCGGCAAAACACAACCGCTGACGCCTTATGCGCTTGAGTACATAAGAGGACTTCTGCAAAAAGTACGAGATGGCGACGGAGTGGCGTTCGTGAAGTTCTCCTATGATGGAAACGGGTTCAATTACATCGAGCCTCATAAGTATCCACATCTGGATCTCATTGAAGGACTTATTCATGGTCCGGAACCCGCTTATGTCACTCCGAACAATCCATCGGCGATGACGGATGTTGCCGGACATGAGGACAAAGATTGGATCCAATATCATCTTTGGCAGCTCAAGCCCATTTTCGAAGAATACGAAGACGTCATCATGACCGTGAAAACGGGAATGCTGGGTCCATGGGGCGAACAGCACTCTTCACCGATGTCGTTGAGTGCGGATGCGGCCAAGCGCTTTTTGGATAGCTATTTGGAAGTGGTCCCTTCTTCGCGCATTCTGCTGACGAATCAGCGATTGTTCATGGCCTGGTACAATCTCACATATGGCACCCGTTTTGACGCGACGACCATCCACACTATGCCGATTCCGGAAAAAGGCTCACCAGAAGCGAGATTCGGCTTTTTTGATGATAGTTATGCAGCGAACTATTCGAATAATGGCCGATATCATGCGCCACAGGATCGATTCCGATTTCTGAAATGGCTGCATCAGGCAAACACGATTCTTCAAGTGGAAGGCGGAGTCGGCGACAATACATTTGGCCACATGCCGGGCGCGATCATCGAAGCGCAGGAATTTCGGACCACGGTTTTGAATATGAGGCATGGTCGCTACGATCGATGGAATGACTTCATCTATAATGAAGCGAATGTAACGGCGCCGGTCACGTTCCCGGTATCGATCGATGAGACCGTTCCGCCGTTCACGGGTCCGACCAAGACGGCCTTCTTTGATCCGGTGTATGACGGCAGAACCGGATTGGAGTTCTTCCGTGATCGGTTAGGGTATCGATTGGTCTTGCGCGATGCGAACGCCAGCGAATGGGTGGATGCGAATGGAAAACTGAGGTTCGAAGGAAAAATCCAAAACGTCGGATTCGGCAACATCGTGAATCGCAAACAGGTGTCGGTGATTTTAAGATCCACATCCGGCTCCGAATCATACATCGCGCTGACCAATCTGGATGCCAGAGACTGGCTGACGGATGAAGCTGGAAACGGTCGCCCCGACAACACATCCGCCTGGCGTGATCTGAACATCCGCATAAAGCTGTCCGATTTCGGTGAAGTTCCAGCCGGAGAGTATGACATCTACCTGAAAATCAACGATCCCAAAGAGCAAAGCCCGAACAAGCGCTCCATCCGTTTCGCGAACAACGGTGATCATTGGGATGCGGACCTCGGCGCTAACTTGATTGGTTCGACTACAGTTGCCCTATAATGATGCCAAAAGACATGTTCAGATTAAGTGTAATCGTTCTCCCCATCATTCTATTTTCAGTTACATCCTGTACGAAAAAGGAAGTACCAGGTCTTGTTGCCCATTATTCCTTTAATGGGGATGCCTCTGATGAGAGCCGCAACCAAAACAATGCCATCGTGCATGATGCGACACTGACCAGCGACAGATTTGGAAATACAAACAGTGCTTACCGTTTTAATGGTACCTCTGCATTTATTTTCGCCCGGGTGAAAAATATGCCTGCACCCGATGCAGCCCAGACAATCTCCTGGTGGTTCATGATTGAGCAACCACCGGATTATAGTGATTCCCTGGGCGCAGATAATATGATTGCCCTGGTAGACACGGTTGATGGTATCGGCCTCCAGTTCGGCTATCGTGCGCCCGGTTATCAAACACTGGGTCTCGATACCTGGTATTGGGGCGGAAGTACGGTATTTGAGTCTGAACAACCAGCGATTCAAGTGTGGCACCATTGCCTTTACACATACGATGGTCAGACGCACCGGTTTTACATGAACGGCGATCTGATTTCACAATCAGAAGTGGAGCCGCAGGCCGGAACTCCGGACATGCTCATGTTCGGGAATTATCCTGGAGGTAACCAATTTTTCACCGGCGCTTTGGATGACGTTCGGATTTATAATCGTGTGTTGTCTCAATCGGAGATTGAGATTGTCTTTAACCATTAAGTGGGAGGGATAGATGATGAAACGAAAAGATTTCATAAAGGCATGTACTCTCGCGGCTGCGGCGATGGGTGTTGCCCCTTCAACCTTATTCAGCAAAACAAATAGAGCATCCGATGTGCTTGCACTTGTTGAAGCCTATTATGGCGATCCGGATGATGTGAGCGAAATCGGTCGAGCCCGCAAGATGCAAGCCTTTATCATGGAGCTGTCTCAAAAGGCCAAATCCCGGAATCCGAACTTCCAAGTCATTCCTCAGGATACGCTGCAGTATGCCCACATCGATGGCGATGAGAACAAGGCGTATGACATGAATCTCCTGAATCTGATTGATGGATGGGGGATTGAAAATTTCAGCCCCACCACGGTACGTCGGTTGGCAAAACTCACTGAGATCGGAAAAAAAGGAACAGCGAACACCAATGGAAGCACGCTTCATGTGGTTGCGGACAATCAGAGAATCGCTGCCGAGAATAACCTTCTGTGGCATCCGCGGATGAGTTCTGAGGTGTATCGGTCGCCCGGAATCGGAAATCCGGGGTATGAACCCATTTATTCGCCCTCATCCAATAGTTATAACATCATCCATCATCCCATCCCTTCTGGCGTGGCGCAAACCATCAATAGTAAGGATGTGAACACAATGATGGATGCGAAAAACTATCTGTATATGCTCAGTTCGGGCAAATACTCGAATTGGTCGGCGTGGGAAGCGGATCCGGGCAATCGTCTGGATATTTCAAGCAACGCGGGGTATTTGGTTCCTTTCAAGGGAGGACGATTTCGGCCGACAGGTCCAGCCGAAATCGTCGCCCAGGCGATTAAAGACCACGGAACGCAATGGGATTTCTTCTGGGTCGCGAAAGGATACAAAGTCGATGAAGGTCGCAAGGCCTACATTGATGAGCTGGCAGCCTCGCAATGGGATGCGTTTTACATCGATGCGCATTTCAATATGGGTGCGCTGAGCAAAGACGAAGTCGAGCGGCTGAAAACGAAACCGCAAGGCGGAAGACGCTTGGTGATCGCTTATTTAAGTATCGGCACCACCGAGTTGTATCGTTGGTTTGCCGATCCGGCCATGGTGGATCCAAGTACGAATCGATTCATGCATGGTGCGGTCGAGGAAGGAATCTTCAAACCCGCACGCGAACGGTTTTGGGATATGGGCGCTCCGAATTGGATGCTCTGGCCGGCGTATTCCGGACAGTATGCGGATGAAGCCACTCCGATCTGGTGGCATCCGGAATGGAGGGACATCATCATCCGTGGTGGAAGTCCTTATAAGAACCCCAGGTTCGATCACTCCCAGTTTCCCGATGGCAGATCTTCCATCGATCGCATCGTGGACATGGGTTTTGATGGCGTCTATATGGATAATGTGAGTCGAGCGGCATCCTCCGGCGCGAATTGGACGGCCTTGCAGACCTACAACAACGCAAATCCCAAATGGTATTTGGAGCCGTGATATGAAAAAAAGTATCGTCCCGATTTTGCTTTGTTTGTTCATCAGCGTCGCCCAGGCTCAGAATCTTGTTCCACAAAACATCAACGTCACGGAATTTGTCGGTGATATTCCGAATCCGGATCGAGGCTTTTACACTCCCGGTGGTGGTGGTGTCGTTCCGATCAGCGGTGGAACACAGGGTGGTGGTTCGCGCGCCGGATTCACCCGCATCGCAGGCACGAACACCGATGTGGAGGTCCGCATCAGTTATGTTTCCTTCAATCTGAGGAATTTCTCAGGTCATGCGCATGTCGATGGGGTCACAGAAAACGGACCCATTTCTGATGAAGGTCTCGCTTATTACCGACGAACCTTGGATGCGATTCGCGCTGAGGATGGTGTCGCATTCATGCAGCATAGCTATGACAACAGCGCTTGGGATATCGAAAAAGACGAGTTGGCATTCAGTCCGGAGCCCTATGGACAATGCACAGTGCCTGGCTTTGAGCATCTGAACTGGGTGCAATATCACATCAAACAGTTGGAACCCATCTGGCGCGAGAATGAGGACATCATCTTCGCGCATAAGGGTGGCTTTTTCGGTCCGTGGGGTGAAATGCATTCATCCGAATACGGCAATAGCGCCGAGGCCTACGCATGGCTGATGCAAGCGTTGTTGGATGCGGTCCCCGCTTCGCGGAAGCTGGCCGTTCACGCCGGCGCCTATATTTCGTGGTACAACGTCACGCATGGCACCCCATTCACTTTCGCCAACATGCATTTTCTTCCGGTTCCGCAGCGAGATACCCCGGAATCGCGATTTGGACTGCTGAACGATAGTTATGCGAACGGTTTGTCGCATATGAACGGGTTGTATAGCGACATGGACTCCTTTTCAGAAGGGGCTCAGGTACTTGGAACCAAATATGACTTCGATCGGGATAAGGTGTTGTATTGGATCCGCGGTCAGAACGGTCCTATTGGTGGAGAAACGAATGAAATGAGTTCCCGACCCTATGATGTGCCCCCATCCATCTTTTATGAAGCCTCCATCATGGGCACCACCCATCTGAATACGGGTTGGTATGGGATCAATCACAAGCGATGGGAGGATTTCAGGTACACCGAAGCAAATGTCACGGCACCCATCACCTATCCGCACAATGGAAAAACCGTGCGTGTGATGTATGATCCGGTATATGAGGGCCGCAACGGACTCGAATACATGCGCGATCGATTGGGCTATCGCTTGGTCCTGCGTGAAGCGAAAGCAAGTGAAACAATTGAGCCGGATGGGGACCTTCACTTCAATGGGAAGATCCAAAATGTCGGTTTCGGAAACGTGATCAACCGGAAGAATGTGTATGTGCTGTTGGAAAATTCGTCCACGGGCGAGGTCTACAAGGCCCTCACGAATTTGGATGCACGGGATTGGCTGAAAGATCAGAACATCCCGATGAATAACCGTCCTGACAATACCGCATCCTTCCGTGAGATGAATGTTGCTCTCAATCTGAGCCAATTTCACAAAGCGGTTCCGGCAGGTGAGTACACGATCTACATGAAGATCAGCGATCCGAAAGCGAAGCAAGACCATCTTCGGAACATCCGGTTCGCAAACAATGACAGCGGAGACGGACCGATGTGGAATTCGACACTCGGCGCGAATCGGATCGGTTCGACAACGGTTAAATCTCAAAACTCAACTGTTTTTGTACCGAAGTACAAGGTGGGGGATATAGGTCCCGGTGGTGGAAGAATCGTGTATGTGGATGAGGATGGATTTGAGATCCTCACCGATCCGCTTCAACCGACATCAAAACGTGTCGCGCATTACATCGAGATCGGACCAGAGGACATCGCCGGTGGAGTGCCGGTGACGTGGGCATCGCGGGATAGCCTGTATGCGGTCCGAAACGGAATCGCCACATATCCCCAGTTGGGCGCCGGATCGTATAACACGGGCTTCATCCTTCGAACGACGGATCCGGTAGTGAATCCCGGAGATCCCGCATCACCTGCGGCAAAAGCCGCGGACGAGTACGTACATAATGGCATCCGCGATTGGTTCTTACCCACTCAGGACGAACTGCTTGAAATCAGATCGTATGTCTTGAATCATCCCGACGATCCCCTGACAAAGGATATGAAAGGGAAAACCTATTGGTCATCAACCGATACCATCCGGGCTTGGCCGGTCTGCATTGAAATGGATGCGGACGCGAATTGGCGCAATACCGGCAACAAACATTCCGCATCCCATATGTATTACGTCCGACCAGTTCGGGTTTTTTAACATCACAATCTTATGAAAATCATTATCACCTTACTCGCATGTAGTGCGATCGTTTATTCAGGCTGTCAGCAATCACGGCTTGTTCCTCAGCAGCTGAACTTCACCGAAAATCCGGTGGATGTGCCGAATCCGGACAGAGGTTTTTATAGGCCACAAACGTATGTGCTTCCTGTTGAAAGCGATACCGTGCCACGGTTGACCAATTTATCGACAACGATCGCAGGCACCGATGTTTGGGTGGATTCTCGCATCGTATATATGGCGTTTGACCTGAAAAACTTTTCGTCGAACGCACCTCTCAATGGATTGCCGCTCGGAGAATGGAGTGCGGAGGGTGCGCTTCCGCCCGAGTATGGCAAAACCCAACCATTGACTCCCGCCGCGTTGGATTATGTGAGGGCGGCACTCCAAAATCTGCGAGACAGTGAGGCCGTTGCCATTGTGAAATTCAGTTACGACGGACGCGGTTATACCTATAATAATCGCGGTGGATATGACTTACCCCTTCATGATTGCGAGCCAGGCGCACCGCAAGGTCGGGTTTGGTATGAGACGGGTGTTGAAGAGAAATCCGATTTATGCGGCATTCCAGGACATGAAGACAAAAACTGGGTGCAATATCATATGTGGCAATTGGGACATGTGTTCAGCGAGTTCGAAGATGTCATCATGGTTGTGAAAGGGGGTTTGTTCGGACCCTGGGGTGAAATGCACTCATCATCGTATGCCAGAACAGCGGAAGGGTACAACTGGCTATTGAATGCGTTACTGGGTTATGTGCCGGAATCGCGTTCCATATTGGTGCATGCGGGCGGAGTGATGGCATGGCATAACGTCGAATATGGCACCAATTACAGCTTTACCAATTTGATGCCGGCCCCAGCACCTGGCACTCCTGCGCAGCGATTCGGTATGCGCAACGACAGTTATTCACGGGGTGGAGATGGGTATACGGATGGGGGCTCACTGTCAGAAGGATTTCGTTTGATCGGAGGTGATTACGATCGCAACGCAGCCTTAACCTGGATTCGGAATCAAAACAATTTCTATGGCGGCGAAACGGTGAGGAACGGAAATGAACCTGGTAATCTATATCCCCGATTTCCAAACGTTCCTCATGAAGCTGCCTATGCGCGCACTACTCATTTGAACACCAGTTATAGTTCAGCCGCCTATGTGAATTGGGCTGATTTTATCTATACGGAAGCGACCATCACCGCACCGTTCACCCCGCCGCACGATGGCGTGACTCGCACGGCCATTTTCGACCCTGTATATGACGGCAAAAACGGAATGGAATACATGCGCGACAGGATGGGATTTCGTTTGGTCTTGCGCGAAGCATTTGCCAGCGAATCGGTGAATCAAAAGGGGACCCTGAGATTCGAAGGCAAGATTCAAAATGTTGGCTTTGGTCTAATCGTGAACAAGAAAGATGTGTCGGTACTCCTGAAATCCAAATCCGGATCCGAGCACTACACGTTATTGACCAACATCGACGCAAGGGATTGGCGGCCTGAATTGGATAGCCGGGCAACCAATACATCCGCATGGCGGGATCTCGCCTTCTCGATCGACATGGGAGCATTTGGGGATGTTCCGCCTGGCGAGTATGACATCTTTTTAAAGATCAACGATCCGAAAGAAACCACTACAAACAAGCGAAGCATCCGGTTCGCGAATTATGATATCTGGAATGCGGACCTAGGCGCGAATCGCATCGCCTCCATCAAAGTCACACCATAAATAAAGCCCCGGATTCTTGCGAACCCGGGGCCTCTTACAGATTCCCGATTCCCGATTCCCGATTCCCGATCACTGATAACGGTCTACGGTCTACAAGCTACGGTCAACGGTTTAAACTCACATCAATCAACTGCAGCACATGCGCGGTGTGGGCACGGGTTTCGATGTTGCCTGCTGATTTGCCTTTGAGTTGCGTTTCGATGGATCGCAATTGAAGCAACGCCGCAGATTGGGTCTGGCGATCGAACTTCATCGGTCCCTCATTCGCCACGATGTCGGCCAAACGGGTTGTGTAGTCCAATTGCAGGTTCTGACGGAAGGTGTTTACATTTCCTCCGATGTCGGCACGGAAGATGGATGTGGTCAGATCCGCAAACACTTCAGCGACAGGGTATTGGTTGCCATATAAGCGGCTGTCGGTCATCCGTTTGGTCGTTACCGGATGCATCACATGGTTCAACACATTTCGCTGAGCTGCCAAGACCGCATCATGGATTTTCGGGTCTTCTGTTGACGAGAAGAAGTTGAAGCCGCGACGTTCGGTCTGAAGGTAGGCGATCAACTCACCCGGTGCTTTGAATGCATCCGGAGCGAAGAGGTAGGCGTCGAGCGTGCTCATGGCCTGCTTTTGACGATCCCGTGCGACGGGCGTGAATGGTTGCGCAGCTCCAGGCTGACCTACGAATCCGCGGTTCACATGCACACCACCAATGTAGCGCGACACGACGCCCATTTGTCCGGCGTAGGTGCCGAATGCCATCTGGTATGAGTTGCGAAGACGCTGATACGACTCTCCTTCGCGTGGAATCGTGGATTTCAGCTTGCCATATAACTCGTTGATGAGCTCGGCACGACCGATCGCATACACGATGGCATCGCTCGACATGTCATCCACATTCACATGTGGATCAATGGCTTTGCCAGCCGATCGCATGTCATCGGCATCGTTACCGAACGCCAATTCTTTCTCGGTGCTGCGAGCCAAGATGGCATTACGGCGGCTTTCATCCGTCGAATAACCGAAATCGATGGCCCACACATCATATGGACCCGGAACGATATCGTAATACAGCCCTTGCTGTGATTTGTCGCGAGCGATGTTCACGGTGGAATAATCCATCACAGAGCCCGTAAGTCCCACACGCGACGTAAGTTCACGATTATGAATGGCCACTGGATCATGCAACTGCGAAGCCTTCATGTTATGGTTCAAACCAAGCGTATGGCCCACTTCATGCAAGATCAGCATGCGGATCGCTTCGTTGGTCAACCGGCTGATTTCCTCATCACCCGCATCCATCGCCAACGCATATGTCATCGCGAATTGATGGTTGCGCTGCATCATGTTCCCAAAGGAGCAAAAACCTGCGATGTGGTCGTTGCCTTCTGGAGCATATAATTCGTCTTCAATGGATCTGCCACGCATGAACGCATATTCGAGCATCACATCGGCACCCAGGATCTGTCCGGTGAGGGGATTGGTGAAGCTCGGGCCGTATCCGCCGAACGGAGGAATCGGGGATGACGTCCAGCGAAGCACATTGTAGCGGATGTCGCCGGCATCCCAATCGGCGGTGTCGGGCTGAATCTTTACGGCCATGGCATTGCTGAAACCAGCGGCCTCAAACGCGATGTTCCACGCCAGAACTCCTTCAGCGATCGCATCCCGCATATTCAATGGAGTGGTGTTCTCAATCCACCAGGTGATCGGCTCGACCGGATCCGAGATCGCCGCAGCTGGATTTTTCTTCACCAAATGCCAACGTGTCACAAGGTCACGGAAGTTCGTGGGTCCAAGGTTTGTGAGGTCGGTCACATCATTTGTGAAAAAACCCACACGAGCATCGGCGAAGCGTGGCTTGAACTCGTTTTCAGGCACGGCGATGAAGCTGTGCTGCGAACGGATGGTGACACTGCGTGCATCCGTCACCGACGCTCCGCCCGAGTTGATCGGGTTCGGATTTTCGAACACGTAATCCACGATCACATCGGTGTTCATCGGATAGTTGCGAACGGCGACGACTTTGTTCTTGTCGCGGCTCAACTGGCCCAAATTGAAGGACATCGGACTTTGGCCCGGGAAGGATGGCGGCTTCACACGAGACATCGATTCGCCCAAAAAGAGGCCATCGGCTTTGATCAGGTACTTGCCATTCTCATGAAGCACCACTTTTTCGGAAAGCAGCACGGCCGGTGCGATGTTGGCTCTGGACGCACGTGAAAGCGGATTTTCCGGGTCGAAGTAATACGCCGTATTGACCACTTCGAATTCGAGACGATCAAAATACTTTTTGATTTCGAACACGACATTGTCGCGGTACATGCCACGGAAATGATTCGCTGGAACCGGTCCGTCTTCGGTGTAACTGAAATAAATAAATGGTGTGTTCAATTGGTCTTCGCGAACCACGATGTGTGTCGATCCGTCCGTGGTGTCTTGATAGACCGTGAACAACCCTTCGCTGGCAACCGATTTCGCAACCGTTGTGGCGATGGTTTTTTTCGCCGGGGGCGTGGCGGCAGCTGGTGGGGTTTTCTTGCGCCCGAACAACTGAGCGTCGCTTGTTGCGGGAACCAACAGGATCGTACCGAGTACGATACAGGCTAAACGAGTAAGATTTTTCATAGAGTTTGTTTAGGGTGATGTCATGAGAAGGACGTTCAAAATAATCAAATGAAAGGAAACTCAGCTCACATTGATTAACTTGGCCGTGATAGGACACTTTGTAACCCCAATTCGATGAGCACGACAGACCCGTATATCCCGTTGATCCTGATCGTTGACGATAACCGCGGCATTCGAGAATTGATGAACTATGGCTTGAAACGCGAGTATCGTATTGTGGAGGCCGAAACAGGTGTAGAAGCACTTGAAAAGTTAAAGGATGAGCTGCCTGATCTGGTGATCACCGATCTGATGATGCCCCAAATGAACGGAATGGAATTGCTGAAACACCTCCGCCAGAATCCAGATATCAAACATCTTCCCGTGATTTTCTTGTCGGCCAAATCTGAAATGGATACACATGTTAACGCACTTGAAGCCGGTGCGGAAGTGTATATGACAAAACCGTTCAAGATGGAACTGCTCAAGGCGCAGGTCAAAAGTCTGCTCAATTTCAGACAGAGAGGTTGAGTCAACGTCCTGCCATTGTCGCTATCGCAACTCCTGTCGGTGAAGGGGGCATCGCCGTCATCCGAGTCAGCGGAAAAGACGCCATCCGCATATCCGATTCCGTTTTCTCAGGAAAATCATTGTTGGATGCGGACTCACACACGGTCCATTTTGGAAAAATAGTTCGCGACGGACGTATTGTGGATGAAGTCCTTGCAACGGTCTTCATCGCGCCGAAATCCTATACCGGCGAAGATACCATCGAAATTTCCTGCCATGGCGGCGTTTTGGTCACGCAAATGGTGCTTGAAGCCATTCTTTTCGCAGGAGCGAAACCCGCGGAGCCCGGCGAGTTCACTCAACGGGCATTTTTGAACGGGAAGTTGGAATTGAGTCAGGCCGAAGCGGTGGCCGATCTCATCCATGCGAAAAGCCGAAAAGGCGTCGAAGCCGCGCAACAGCAATTGGAAGGCGCGTTGGGTAACCACATCCGATCCTTTCGCCAGGGCATCATCGATATGGTGGCGATGGTGGAATTGGAACTGGATTTCATCGAAGAGGATGTGGAGTTCGCCAGTCGAGATCAATTGCTCAAACTGATATCCGAGCTCACAACGGAAATCGACCGACTTCTGGACACGTATGAAGCCGGACGCTTAGTGAAGCACGGCATCCGAACCGTGTTCGCTGGCAAACCGAACGCTGGAAAATCGACATTGATGAATGCCATGATGGGGAAAGATCGCGCGATTGTCTCGGCCATCGCCGGAACCACGCGCGATGTGATCGACGCCGATTGGAGCTACGACGGCATGCTATTCGTGCTGACCGATACCGCAGGACTACGCGACACCTCCGATCTCATTGAAGCCGAAGGCGTCCGCCGATCCCATTCGGCCATGAAGGATGCGGACTTGATCGTTCTACTTCATGATGTCAGCGAGGAGCTGACAGTAGAAGATGAGGCCTTGTGGATCACCATCCGAGACCAATACCCCGATAAATCCATGATTCGGGTTGGCAACAAAGCCGATCTGGCCGCCGGATGTGACTTGAGCGTGTTCGATCTGTGCATATCGGCCACCAGTGGCGCGCAGCTGGATGTCCTGAAAAAAACAATGCGTGACGCCGTGCTCAAAAACAAGGACATTGACACATCCGGACTATTGGTGACATCCACCCGCCATCGGGATGCCTTGGCTAAAACCCGTATCCATCTGGCCGATGCCACATCCGCCATCAACGACGGAAAAGCAGGAGATTTCGTGGCGATTGACCTCCGTGCCGCCTTGCAAGAATTAGGAACGTTGACGGGTCAGATTACCACGGAAGACTTGTTGGACTCGATATTTAGTAGGTTCTGCATAGGGAAATAGGAATCAAGTACTCAAGTACTCAAGAAGAACAAGGAAGACTCCTGGCTTGAGTACTTGTTCTTCCTTGTTCTTATCATACAAGATGTTCGCAATCATACTCGGAACGCTCTTTCTCCTCTCCCCACCCACCTACCGCATCACCATCAGTGCAGGTGGGATCGATCGCATCAACAGCATCGTCTCGTTTCACATGCCCGATTCGTTTCCAGCAGGGGAGTATGTGGCCGATTCGACGAGTACGTGTTCTCCCTTGAGTACGTGTGTGATTCAAGTGGATGCGAATTCCATGGCGTGGCTCATCATCGCCGAATTAAATGCCGGATCCGACATCACGCTTCAATTCAATGGAAAACCAGCCGAACAGTCTAGTGGGATGCGGGCCCAAGCGACAACTCACGATCAAACGATCGCCCTTGTCTCGAATGGGCGCGACGTGCTTGAATTCTATCAAGGCGTGAATGAACCTCCGGATGAATTGGATGAACGCTACCGTCGCGGCGGCTACATCCATCCCGTCAAAACCCCATCCGGCACCGTCTTATCCGGTCATCTTCATCCACAAAAGCATTCGCATCATAGCGGGATATGGTCGGCGTGGACCAACACACTTTTCCAAGGGCGAAATCCCGATTTCTGGAACTTCCAACTCGATCGTGGGCGTGTGGATATCGACACACTTTTGACAAGTTGGTCGGGTTCGGTGCAGGCCGGATTGGAATCGGTGAACCGGTTCACAGATTTGACCTCGGGAACACCCATCCCTGTGCTGCTCGAACACTGGGAGCTTCGCGCGTATGCAGTGCCTGTGGATGCCGGGTACCATGTGTTCGATCTCATCCTCACACAAACGGTGAATGATGGTCAGCCGCTGCTGTTGCCCGAATATCTGTATGGTGGTGTCGGATTTCGCGCGCATCCGGATTGGGATGACACCAGCACAACCCGCATCCTCACATCGGAAGGCCTCGGTCGACTCGAAGGCCATGCCACCCGCGCGAAATGGTTTAACGCCGGCGGATTCACCGATGGCAAACAAGGTGGAATCGCCATTTTGGGACATCCATCCAATTTTCGATTTCCTCAGCCGATGAGACTTCATCCGACCGAGCCGTTTTTCATGTTCGCACCGACCCAGATGGGGGAGATGTCCATTCAACCTGGCATTCCATACATCACACGGTATCGGTACATCACCTATGACGGCGAGCCGGATGCGGCCCTGATTGAGAAATTATGGATGGATTTTGCCTATCCGGTGGGTGTCAGCGTCGAACGACAATAGTACGAATGCCTCGGTAAAGTCCGCGAAGGATCCATCCTAACAGGTAATACACCACCGATAGGATGATCACGACATGGAATTGCGTGGCCAACTCAGTCCATTGTCCATCATGAATGATGATCGCATACACATTCGTCAATAACGCCAGGATCAGAAGGATGAACCAGATTCGGAATTCCCGGACCAATGTGGATCCAGAGATGTGAAGGTCTTTCATAGTCTGAACTCTGCAGGTAAGGTTTCGGTGACTCCGGAATAGGTGGCTTTTTCAGCCACCAGCGCCCATATCGACGCATTGTATCCTTGTATGGTCAAAGATTCGGGTGCGGACCCTTTGCGGATGAAATCCAGAAACGCTTCCAAATACAGCGACGTATCATTCACTTTCCAATCGTCGGAGATGAACTGTCCGCCATACTTGACGGGCTCGGCAGGAACCCAAGTGGCTGAAGCGATCGGAATCGCATTGAAGACGCTCGATTCGATATCATGGATCAATTGTCGTATGGCGGGTGGCGCCGGTGGCTCTTCCTGATATTCCCGGTTCACTTCAAAATCCACCATCCCTTTGCTGCCAAGCGCTTGCACTTGCACGCCATTGTGCTTGTTGCTCTGCAAACAATTGTACACGAAATGACTTCCATCCTCATATTTGAATACGAGTCCGAAATTATCCCAAACCTCGCGCTGATCCTTCCAATAATTGGTGCTTCCGCTTCCAACCACGCTAACCGGTTGCGAATCGAACACCCAATTGGATGAAAAAATGTGATGCGAGCATAATTCAGTGATCATCCCGCCTGAGGTGTCCCGGTACAGTCGCCAATTGAGTTTTCTATCTAACTCGGATGCGGGTTCGATGCCTTTGTACTCAATCCAATCCTGGTTCCGATTCCAATGTCCGCGAACCATGGTGATCTGCCCATATGTGCCGTTTCGGATGCGGTCGATCGCGGTGAGATGAACCGGATTGCACGCGCGCTGATATCCTGTCAGCAAGATGGTGTTATGCTGCAAATGCTTGTCGTACATGTTCTTGGTGTCGGACATGGTTCGTGCCATCACTTTTTCGCAGAACACATGCACGCCGTTCTCGAACGCGGCGACGGTCGGACCGGCATGATGTCCCGGTGGCGTCGCGATGATCACTCCATCCATCTTCACCTGCTCGAACATCACTCGATAATCCAAAAAGCCAAGGGCTTGGCCATTGCTCCGCTCCACAGCCCGATCTAGATGAGGTTGATGGTCGTCGCACACGGCTACGATGTCGATGTTCAGCCGTTTCTGCAATTCGACCATCAAATAAAGCAAATACGTCCCGCGACCACCGGTTCCGACGATACCGATTCGGATGCGGTCCGACGCGCTCTTCCCAATGACTGCCGGATTCTGAAATGCCGCAAGCCAAGGCATCGAGGCCATCGCTACTGTGGATCCCGCCAATGCTGCGGTCATTTCGAGAAATTGTTTACGATTGATGCTCATGATTCACACAATGTGTATGTCCGGTTTGCCGGAGGTGTATAGGATTCTGACGATTTCACATGGCGGAAGACTGGTTCGGATGTCGGCCAATTCGACATCCGATAACACCAGGCAAGCCGTCGATAGGATTTCCGCATCAACCGCGGATTCCGATTTCACACTCACGGTAACCAATTCCTCCACCGGGTATCCGGTCTTGGGTTTGATCACATGACGATGATTCTGCAGTTTTCCGTGATGGTCGATGAAGAAATTCGACGAAGTCGAGACAGACCCGTCGTTCAGTGCGAATTCATAAGCGCTTCGTCCCGGACTCATATAATCGTTGAGCCCGATTTTCCAATGGTCTCCAGCCGGATGGGCGCCTTTCGCCAGGATGGAACTTTCTCCGAAACTGATGAACGCATCGCGGATGGAAAACGAATTCAATTGCGTTTCAACCATGTGTAGGGCATAGCCTTTTCCGAATCCGCCCAGATCCAGCACAATGGAATCATGGCTGAAACTCACCGATCGGTCGGCGTCCGCCAGTGTCACATATCGCATTCCGGAAGATTCGACAATACCGGCCAATTGCGAATCGGCCTGAGAATTGTCGGTCTTCTCTTTCCAATAATCGAGCAAGGGCCGAAGTGTGATGTCGAACGCTCCCGTTGTGATGTTGGAAAAATGCTGGCAAGTTTTGAGAATACCGAACAGTTCTTCACCAACAAGAACAGGTGATTTCCACGCATTCTGATTGATCTGAGAAAGTTCGCTGTAAGGGATGAAGCGGCTGAGGCAGGTTTCGATGCGGTTGATTTCCTGCCTTACATTCAACAGGACCTGTTCAGCCCGTTCGGTTTCAATGCCGGGAAGGATGACCTGGCAACGGGTGCCCATCGCGTAAAAACTGTTATGAAAAAGTTGTGGCACGTGGATTTGTTTATCGAAATACATCCGAAAGTAAAACGAAACAAATTATCCACAAAAAATAATCATAAATCAACTCGTATTGTCCGGATGTAGTTGCCACGCTCCGGATCGGTCCAAGCCATCAGAATTCCATCATCAACTGCCGCCATTCGTGGAAATCCGGATCGCCGACTCACATCCATCCCGTTGATGTAATGGGTTTTATCCAGGGTGCCGTTCTCATGCCATTTCCGGATGGCCAATGTGGGTTCCGCGTTTTCGGAACTCAGCCAGCTGATCCAGGCATCGCCATTCGGATCCATCAACACATCCACCCGACCCGAATTCTGGGCCTCATCGATCACTATGGATTCGCCAAAGGTGATGCCGCCATCGGTCGAGCGCATGGCTTTCACCACCGATTTGCCTTCAGGCATGGTAAACCACGTTGCGACCACATGATTCCCGTTGGCGATGATCCGGGGTCCGTTTACCGGACAGCCGCCGATCTCCCATCCATCCGCATTCGGAATGCTGGATTCGCTCCATTCACCGGATTCGGTACTGAAACGGGCGATGGCGATGTCTCGGATTTCATTTTCGTCGCGGTTCCGGTAGATGGCCAATGCGCCTCCGGGTACTGCCGTGAGTCCGGTTTGGCAGCAATCGCAGACAGCAGAATCGATTTCATGCTCATCGGATAGGGAACCGTCGATGGATACTACCGCGGATCGCAAGGTCATGGCGGTGGACATATCCGCCATCCCGGCATGACTGTCATGTTCATCGTGCGACATCCCCTCTGTGTTCCGACCATCCAGCCAGACAGCAAGAACACGCTCCGAATCCAAAGGTAGGAGGGAGACAAATCCGTGTTCGGTTGGCGTACCATCGGTGTGTGGTGAAAAAGGCTTGCCCCATGTGCCATCGGCTTGCCTCATCGCCATGTTCACATGATAGGCGTATGTGCCACCGTCCACTTTTTGAAGCCAATGCGCCGCGATGGGATCTCCATTCCACGAAACGACCGATGGAAAATCGGCCCAGTTCACAAAGAAATTGGAGGATGAGGTCACTTTTTCGGGCTCAGACCAAGCGCCACCTTCATATCGCGAAAAGGCGATGCTATAGGTGAGGCTGTCATCCGCCTGAAGCCAACTCATCACCGTTCCAGCCGAATCGGTGTGCAGATTCGGAAAGCGCGCGCCTTGCGGCGTTGGATTTTCGATGGCGGTGACGACGGGTTGTGGTTGGACGCTAGGTCCGCATTGCGCCAATAAGAGTAGGCACAGGCTCAGAAATAGATGCTTCATCATGATAAAGTAGGAATTATATTCTTTGAAGGAGCCATCATGAAAAGCACACTTTGTACACTATTACTCGCAATACTGGCATTGCCGGTCATCGCACAACCGACTCAGACCCTCGTGTTGGAAGCGGTCAAAGACAACACACTGTATCAGTTGAATACCGGATCGCTCAGCAATGGGAAGGGTTCGTTGTTTGTGGGCGTGACGAATCAATTTCTCATCCGGCGATCGGTGTTGCAATTTAGTTTCGACGGACTCACCGTCGATATATCGAAGGTTGATAGCGTGAAACTGAGGATGAGTCCGACTTTGTTCAGTCCGGGCGCCGCACCGATGACCATGCAGATTCATGCGTTGGGAAAAGAATGGGGCGAAGGCACGTCGTTCGCCACAGGTGCCGGCGGATCTGGCGCGGCATCCACGATGGATGATGCCACGTGGATCCATGCGAAATTCCCGAACGTCAACTGGACCACAGCCGGAGGCGATTTCAGCTCAACTGTGTTATCGGATTTCACAGTCCGAATCGTGGATCAGGTGGTGATGAGCCGTCATGCCGACTCCTTTATGGATGCAGTGGAAAACTGGATTCTCAACCCGGAGACCAACTTCGGAATCATCGTGAAAAATGAGGATGAAGACACCCAGCAACAAGCCGTGCGCTTCGCAAGCCGTGAAACGGCCACCAGCCCGGCATCTCGTCCGGTATTGCTCATCTACCACCGGGATGCGATCACGACATCGATCGATGGTGTGCGCGAACCTCATCCTGAGCGAAGCGAAGGACCTGCATTATTAAGCAACTACCCCAATCCATTCAATCCTTCAACGGAAATACGATGGACGATGGACGTAGGACGAGAAACGAGAATCGCTGTTTATGATGTACTTGGACGAGAAGTCAAGATACTTGTCGATGGGATGATGCCATCTGGCCAGCACTCCATCACGTTCGATGCGGCGGGGTTGCCGAGTGGGATGTATGTAGTGGTTCTTGAATCGGGCGGGATGAGGGATGTGAGGAAGATTACTTTGTTGAAATGATGATCGAAGCGCGAGGCGCGATGTGCGATGTTTGGGTCCTTCGCTTCGCTCAGGATGAGGGCGGCTTCGCAAATAACGAGTAGATCCCTCGCTACGGGCTTCGCCCTTCGCTCAGGATGACAACGCTTCGATCATAAATAAAAAGCGGCATAACTTTTTCCTAAGCAAACTTGGGTATTTGCTATGCCGCCTCTCCTTTTAATGGCATTGCGTTGTCATCCTGAGCCGCGCAGCGGCGAAGAAGCCATTTACTTGACTTTGCGACATTGAGGTTGTATTCTGACTATGCCAATGTTAATTCGATTAACCAAGACCCCGATCGCCATGACCACACTTAATACATCTCTCTCTCTCTCTCTCTCTCTCTCTCTAGTTTTAGAAACGCCTTATGCGCCATCGTGATGGCGGCCTGGCTCATAATACCGAGCCAAGTAGGTGCGCAGGATTTCATCTGTGGCACCACATTGGAAGAAGAAGAAAGTTTTCAGAAAGTTGTCACTCAACCGCAATCAGTTGCAAGTTGCTCTCTTAATACGAATAGGGGTCTATATCTGCCTTCTATCGATACTCTCAGAGCACGAGTTGTTTTTGCCAAATTTCAAAATGACGTAAATACCGTCGCAAATTGGCCGCAAAACGGTTTTCCATCCTTGGCTCTGTCAATTATCGATTCATCTGCTTCGATGGGTAGTACACATCGATATAACTTGACAAATTATTATCGAACATTCTCACGAAACGAGTTCATCGTCATCGGTAAAGTAGATACGATCACTCTATCACAGCCTATGTCACATAGTAGTTTCACGACACATGGCTATGAGACCAATACGTTCAATGGTAATAAAGCGGTGCTCCAACAACTGAAAAACCGACCTGGATTTGAATTATATGACGATTGGACAAAATCAACTCACAATCATGGAAAGTGTGCTGATGGAAATGCCGACCTGATTATCATGGTGTGGAGGTCGAATCAGTTCAATGGTGGGCCTGTAGGTGGATTTGCAGGTTTAGGGTCTGGACCAGCAGATACTATTAATGGAATCAGGGTTTTACCCGGATTTAGCAATCCGCCGGGCTCAGGAGTTACAATGATGCGAGCAGGTGGATTTGATTCAAATGAAACACTGTTTCGGACAATAATTCATGAATTGGGCCATCTGTTTCTTGGTTCTGGTCATCCAGTTACGCAAGGCGGTGCAGGTGATGCCAATGGGCTGCATAAATTTCCTTCAATGATGACGGCTGGGAACGAGAATATGTTCATGCCAAATCCTTTGGAAAGTGAATATCTCGGATGGGCGGCAGTCGATAGCATCGGCTCCAATGGGTTGTATGATTTGGAAGATTTCATCGCATCAGGGCAGGCTTATAAATGGGCCAATACGTCCAATAATGATTACTATTATTTCTTTTATTTGAACAATGATCATGTGTACAACGATATGGCTTTGAACACTGATGATGATGGATTATTTATCATGAATCACCGGTATAAGCCGAGGTCAGATTTTGGGTTTTTGTCAGGTTCTTACCTTTTGGGGCTGCATTCTTACTATAACCGCTTATTATCCTCGGAAGGGGACTATGACTGGGCACACACCAATCCTTTTTTCGAGGATAATGGGTTACCGATTTTCAGGCGATTGAATTCAAATCGAAAATATGGCAGGAATCAGCTTACTGCTAACCAGAGGCAGGATCCTTCTACAATTTGTAATAACAATAATGCTTCGACGTGGATGTGGGCAATTTCACTCACAAATCAAATTGTTAGTCCACCTAGCTTTAACTGCTACGATATTAGTCAACCTATATACGCTTGGGATACAAGTTATAATTATCTCGGTGCCGGTTTCATCTCCTCCTTCAGTTATGAGAACAATCGTGCCTATTTCTCGGCCATCACAAACCCAGCAGCAAAGAAATATTTGGCTTGGAACGATACAACTTCGTTCTATCCGCTTGGCATGGCCATCCAAGTCAAGCCTCTGACAGGTTCGTCCATCGAGTTCTTCTTTGAAACAAACCATGATCCCTTCAACATCAACACCGATCGCGTCTGGAGCGGTGAAATCTTCATCCCTGATACCGTGTCGGTAGTGGTAAGTAACAACGCCACACTGACCATCCTGCCCGACACCCGCATATTCTTAGGAAAAAACAATGCGAGGATCACGACAACCGGAGGCGGGAAAATCATCGCGATCGGCACACAGTCCAAACCCATCACGTTCTCCACGAGCTATGACACCGAAAGTTGGAGTCACGCTAATGAGTGGGGTCAGTTGTTCCTCGGTTCGGGTGGCAACCGCTTTGAATGGTGCGTGTTCGAGTATGGTACCAAGCATATCGAGGTGGCCAGTCGCGACAACGAGATCCGCAATTCCATATTCCGCAACGGTTGGAGAGGAATGAGTTCCTATTCGAACCAGTCCGGTTCGGGTCCGTCCAACAGCGAAGTGCTTGTCGATCATGTTCTGATGACAGGCAATCGGACGGTGGGCTTTGTGGGGTATTATTCCGATAGCAAACTGTCGAATGTGACCATCACCCATAATGGGGAGGCTGGCTCATGGTACACCAATGCAAACGGCTTGTCCTTCCACAGGAGCCGTGTGGACAGCAACGCCGTGAGTAGCTCCACTCGTTCAGGCGTTGAAGCCAATTCCGGTTCGGTCTTGCATCTGCTCCGCTATCATTCCGGCTCCTACCTTCAAGGTGACAATTCGATCCGCTCACAACCGCAATATCAGGTTTTGCGAGCCAATGGATCGACCTTGCACATGGGCAACTACTATACCATCGGCGAGCCCGGGTGGAGCAACATCCATGGCGGATCATCCTACCTGATTCGCAACTATGGATCCGGAACAGTCACCGCCCATGAGAACTATTGGGGGCCGTCGGATCCGACCAACTCGGACTTCTATGGCTCAGTGGATTATGACTTTTATCAAACCTCAGCAGTAAACGTATTCGGGGCGTCCAGCCTG
>JBGTBY010000017.1:0-108212 GCA_041749075.1 Balneolales bacterium
CGCGACGGCCGCGCCAGAGGCGCTGCTGTCGACCTATGGCGCGGCGTCGAAGGCGCGCGCGATGATGGCTGCCGGGGGCTGGTTTGTGGCGCGCGCGCCCGGTGCGCTTGGCAAGCGTGAAATGACGCTTGCCGCGCCCACGGAAGCACGCCTGGCCGGGTACAGCCGTGTGGACGAGGAGCGTCTCGTACGCCGCCTCAGGAACGGTGAGTTTGAGTCTCGGTCATCTGCAGGATAAGGACGACATCGTCCTTGGTCATCTCACCCAGCGCTTGCAACGACATCCCATTGCCATAAATACGCACACAGTAATCAGCCACCGCAACGAATTGCGACGGATGCACGCCCACCTCCGACGCCGATTGCCATAATTCATTCTCCTGCAGCCAAGCATCGAATGACGTGATGAATCCCATCCCACATTCGTCTTCGGATCCTGTGATGCCGAAAACCTCGCGTCCGAGGCGGGCGAAACGATCCTTCGCACGACCCTTTTCCCATAACCAGCGGAAGTATGCCGGATACAAGGTGGCTAACCCGCGTCCATGCGCCAGCGCCGGCTGGATGCCGCTCATGGCATGCTCGATGTTATGGAGAATGAACGCCGCTGGAGCGCGGCCGACCATGGGGTAATCGTTCAGGGCGATGGACGAAGCCCAGAGAAGCTGGCCCCGCGCGGCCACGTTTTTCGGATTTTGGGTGACCACGGGCAGGGTATGCAATACGGTCTTGATCACGCCTTCGGTCACATAATCGGCGATTGGAGAGTCATTCCCGCCCAGAATGTAGTTTTCGAAGACATGAGATAAGATATCCGCCGCGCCGTCACGGGTGGTGAGAAGGGGTAGGTCGGTGGTGAAGGAGGGGTTCAACCAACTCGCCATCGGCTTGAAATGCGGCGAACTGATGGGAGATTTGCCATGCACCGCCGGATTCGATATCACCGCAAACGGTGTCACTTCGGATGCGGTCGCCGCTGTCGTCGGGATGCAATAAATGGGGATGGAGGCGTTCAACTGTCCTCGCCTTGGACTCCCTACCACGAATTCCCACACATCCGTCTCCTTGCAGGCCACCAATCCGCCGATCGCTTTGGCCGCATCCATCACCGATCCGCCTCCTAAAGCCAATATCCCATCTGCGCCGAATTCGGTGGCTTCTTTCGCCAATCGGTTGATGGTGGATGCATGCGGATTCGCCTCAATCCCGCTACAATGACGAAATCGGATTCCGGAATCAGTCAGCATACCGGTCACCTGTTTCAGATAGCCGAGCCGCTCAACCGATCCACCTCCCGTCAGAACCACGATGTTTTTGGATTGGGATGCGATCGTTTTGATGAACTTCGGACCTAGCGGTTCTCCGAAATACAGGCGGGTGGGGTGGTGGAGTTCAAATGGATTCACGATTGGTTTGTTGTTAGTGGTTTGTCGTTAGTTGTATTTAAGTTCGCATTTTCGAGTTTAAAAAGTGGCGAGTAGTTGCCATCTTGATGTCGATCGTCTACAACTAACGACAAACCACTAACCACAAACAACGTTCCGTGTCCGCCCTCCCAAATTATTCCGGGTCTTTGTTCGAACTGACGGACGAACTGATGTCCGAGGGCTTCGCCGCATCGCGCGCATCCGCCCGAAAACGCATCATTTTTCCCATCCATCGAACCCAACCGGCTCCCGTCCAGCGCATGCTGAATTTTCTTCAACCGGGAACATATGTTAAGCCACATATACATCGTGGGGATGGATCCAGTGAATCGGTCGTACTACTTACCGGCTCGCTTCAATACTTCATTTTCAGTGCGGATGGGAATGTGATTCACAGTTTTAAGACCGTAGCAGGAACACCTTCTGCTGTGTTGGACATGGAACCCGATGTGTGGCATAGTTTTATCGTTTTGGAGCCGGATACGGTGATCTTTGAATGCAAAAAGGGTCCGTATGAGGCCACATCCGACAAAGATTTCGCATCATGGGCACCGAATGAGGGTACCATCGAAGCAGATGAATGGGTGAAGCGCATGGAGGCGCGTGTCGCATGAGGGGAACGGTGTCGTACTGGGAATCCTCCGCCTGGCGCGAGACATGGGATCTGATCATCGTCGGTGCCGGCATCACGGGCAGTTCGGCCGCCATCCAGTATCTCAAACAACATCCTGGTGCGAAAGTATTGCTTTTGGAGCGGGCCGTATTTCCGAGCGGGGCCAGTACCCGTAATGCCGGATTCACCTGTTTCGGAACGATCGGAGAATCGCTGGATGATTTGTCGCATGAAACCGAGGATGTCGTGTTCGACCGCATCCGCCGGCGTTATGAAGGATTGAAACTGCTTCAGAGCACCATCCCTGCAGAGGAAATGGGTCATCAGATGACCGGTGGACATGAGTTATTCATCGATGCGGACCACTATGAGCGATGTGTCGAGGCCATTCCGAGATTCAATGCGCGGTTGAAGGACATTAGTGGTCGGGATGGCATGTATGCCGCCACGACGGTGAATGGTCATCGCGCCATTTCCATCGCGGAAGAGGGACATCTGCATGGTGGGATGTTGCTTCACGCCTTGCTTCGGCGTGCGAAAGAAGCTGGAGGCGACATCCGCTGGAACATGGCTGTGAAAACCGTGGAATCCGGCGTTGTGAAACTCGTGACAGGGGATGAACTTCGTGCGAAGCGCATCCTTCTGGCCACGAATGGATTCACGGGTTCTGTTACGAATGACGCGGTTGTGAATCCTGCTCGCGGACAAGTCCTGATATTATCTGGCAAAGGCGTTGAAAACTGGCGCGGAACCTGGCATTTCGATCGTGGATTCATTTACTGGCGGGATGTGGGCGACCATTTGTTGTTGGGCGGAGCGAGGAACGTGGACTTCGAGGGGGAGCGGACAATGGAAGATGGCATTCATCCCGCTATACACACTCATCTGTTGGAATTCGCACGGGAAACATTGGGCATTGAGGATGTGGAGGTGCGTCAAGCCTGGTCCGGCATCATGGGATTTCCGGATAAAAGCAAAACACCCATCATCGAAGAAATCAAGCCGGGAGTCTGGCTCGCCGCTGGCTTAGGTGGGATGGGCGTGGCGCTGGGGGTGGGACTTGGCCGCGACGCAGTGAAAAGAATTTTAAATGTTGAATAAAGAGGATGAAAAGAAGAAATGACGAAAAGATGAAAGGGGCTGATTCAGAGCTTCATCATTTAAAATTTTCAATTTAAAATTGTTCTACTCCCGAAACTCCAACAACTCCCCCGGCTGACACTCAAGCGCCTTGCAGATCGCTTCCAAGGTGCTGAATCTCACCGCTTTCGCTTTTCCGGTTTTGAGGATGGACAAATTGGCCAAGGTGATGTCCACTTTTTCGGATAGTTCGCTCAGCGTCATCTTCCGCTTGGCCATCATCACGTCTAAGTTCACAATGATAGGCATGGCTTAAACGGTTAACTCGTTTTCGGTTTGAAGCTCCACGCCACGGCGGAAAAGCTCAGATATGAGGAAAACGAGTCCAGCAAGAAAGAGATATTCACTGGCAGGAGGGATGTTCGTAGAAAGAATGGGTCCGTCATACATGTGGGACCTAACCGCTATATGAATCAATGCCACAATTCCGGCAGAAGCGATTACCGCACTGAGGTATCGCAAGATGGTAGCCAATTTACCCGTGAATGGTGCTTCCAGATTCACGGAATTCATTCCCTCCAGTATAATCCAAACCATGGCCACTTTCAGCAATTGGAATCCCATCACGAGAAGGAAGAGAATCAAGTCCGTCTTGATGACTTCAGGATGCCAAAGGCTGTAAACCAATAAAAAAACAGTCGATCCAGCTTTGATCAGCATGCCGACAAAGGCAAACCATGTGAGGACTTTGAGAGTGATAAGGGTGGATTGGGTTTTCATTTATTGAAATGTTGAATGATTAGGGACGCATCACTGATGCGTCCGTGTTTTATCGAATATCAATAAAAATAAGTTGCAAAGCAATAAAATGAAGAACATTTAAAATTTATCATTTATAATTCGTGAAGCTCATTGCCTCGTTCTAGCCTCAAACCCACATTCAACATTCTTCCCATGTCTCCCATCACCATTACAGCCCACATCCACGCCGATCTGGCTCACACCTGGTCCTGCTGGACATCCCCCGAACATATCACAAAGTGGAATTATGCCGGGGATGATTGGCACTGCCCATCCGCCACGAACGACATCCGCACCGGTGGAAAATTCTCATCACGGATGGAAGCGAAGGATGGGTCCTTCGGATTCGATTTCGATGGGGTGTATGATGATGTGATTCCGCATCAACGAATCCGCTATTCGATGGAAGACGGACGTCGTGTGGAGATCCTCTTTGAAGAAACCGCATCCGGAACGAAAATCACGGAATCCTTTGATCCCGAGTCGGAGAACTCAGTTGACATGCAACGAGAGGGCTGGCAGATGATTTTGAACAACTTTAAGAGGCACGCGGAAGAAAATTTTAAATGATAAATTTTAAATGTTGAATGATGATGAAAAGATGAAATGACGAAGAGATGAAGTAACCTATACAGAGTCCCACATTTAAAATTTTCAATTTAAAATTCATTCCCATGTCCGATCAACCACGCGTCACCGGAATCGGTGGCATCTTCTTCTTCTGCGACGATCCCGATGCCGTGAAAGAATGGTATGGCAAACATCTGGGCTTGGCGACCGACCAATGGGGTTCGTCGTTCGAATTCCGGAATGCGAATCGTCCCGATGAGATCAACTACCTGCAATGGAGCCCTTTCAAGAAAGGCAGCGAGTATTTCGCGCCTTCGAAGAAGGAGTTCATGGTCAATTACCGGGTGCACGACCTCGATGGACTCCTCGAACTCTTACGCGCGGATGGTGTCACCATTTTGGATGAGGTAGAGACGTTCGATTACGGAAAATTCGTGCATATCCTCGATCCTGAAGGAAATAAGATCGAGCTTTGGGAGCCCGTCGACCACGTGTTCACGAAAATGGGGATGAAGACGACGAAATAAGAAAATTTTAAATGTTGAATTTTAAATGGTAAACCCCGAGGGATCACTTCGTGTGTGAGCCACTAACCCTGTTATCAGTCCACTCACTTAACATTTAAAATTTATCATTTAAAATTATTTCAGTAGGACGACCTTCCGATGACTCACGCCGTGCAAATGAGTCATCCGCACAAAATAGATCCCACTCGCGTGAGAGGCTGCGTTCCACGTCACGGAATATCGCCCGGCTGACACTGTCTCGTTCACAAGGGTCTGAACCAAGCGTCCGGTCACATCCATCACCTGAATCGTGATTGGTCCGGCTTCACCAACCTCATATTCGATGGTGGTGCTTGGGTTGAAGGGGTTTGGATAGTTTTGATTGAGTTTGACCATCAAAGGCGATTCATCATTCCTCTCTACCGATACCGCACCCAGATTCCGGATTCGTAATTGCACCGGCTCATAGAGCAAATCGTCGTAAGAGGGGATGTCCTCATTCGGGTCATCCGTCCAGTAGCGCCAGCGTCCACCTTGGATTTTCACCCAGACCCTATTGTTGGCATGATCCTGCCAGTAGGTTTCGCCATCCGAATCGATCACGGCTTGAAGGGATTCCACTTCATCATACACATAGAATCGATGGAAGGACTGGGTTCTGACTTCCGTCTCCAATCCACCGTCGAATTGAATGCCGATGACTTGGGTATCGTCTTCGGTCAGCATGTTTTCGACCGTCACTTGGAATTCGGTCGGATGGGTTTCTTCCTCGGGGAACGTGAGTTCGTAAATGGCTTCCGGAACCGTCGAAAAGTCCCGCATGTGTTGAAGGATGAAGTGTTCTTCTGCCTCAGGTACGGTTAGGGAGGCCACTTCATTCAGGTCGGCGTCCAGGCGGCGGACATGCAAGCCCCATAAGTCGAAATAGGGTTGGTTTTGCGGTGGATCGAACCCGACACCGTGAAGTACGAAGCCTTCGAATCCATAAAACGGTCCGGGTACGCTTACTCCGCCAGTTACCTCGGCAGGAGCGATAGGTGTCACCTCTTTGCCATGTGTGAGGAAGGTCTCGTCATAGACGACATAATTTCCGGCTGGACCCCACATCCCATGTGGATCCCATAGCGCGCTTGCTAGTGTGAAATAGTTGAACGGAGACCTCAGTTTCACGCCGGGATGCGCGTCGATGATCATATTTCCCACATTTCGGAACTGACCTTTTTCCACCGGGCGGATATAATAATCATCCGTGGAGAATACACCGCTGCGTCGCTCGGCTACCGCTGGAAAATGCATCACAATGTTGTGTGTGATGTCGAATGTGCTGTGATAGGTGGCGAACGCGACGGGATCAGGTGAACCGGTGGTGCCCGAAAAATCAGCGAATTCAGGCCGACCTGTTCCGTTCATCATGTGATTGAGGGATGTTCCAACGACCAGGCTTCGAGTGATGAGTCCGCCGTCACCCGCTCCTGCGAAGGATCGACCCGAATTGTCTGCTGCCACGTTTTCGATGTTGGTCGCGTATCGGCTACGATCCCAAATGCCGTTTCCTCCGTTCTTCCACGTGCTGAACCTCGATAAGGTGAATCGTTTCAGGGTTGTCAGCGGCCAATGCGGGTCTTGACCGTCGGTCGTGGAATTATACGCGTGAGGGAAAAGATCTCCTTCCTCGCTCACTTCCACAAAATCAAGCATGATGCCTTCCAATCCGTTCGAATGCGCGGTATTGCGGTCGAACGTGCCGAACAGAAGCCGACTCGGATTGATGTCCAGATTCCGCAGATCACCCCAAGCGTTTCGGGGATAGGGGAGCCAAAACCCATTGGTCCAACAGTCCGCTGCATGATTGTTTGTCACGATGTTATCCGGATTGCTGATCCAGAAGCAGGATGCGCCTCGTTCGCCGGTTTCATGCAATTTCAGGGCATCAGCGAACGCCTGATTTCGCACATGAAGCACCAGGTTGCGATCGAACAGGTTGCGACGCTCGGCCGCATCTTCTGTGAAAATGCCATGTCCGTGGATGTCGTAGACCACGTTATTGACGACCTCTATGCCGTTCGTGCCATGGATCACGATGCCACGGTTCGCCGATTCATTGATCACGGAATTGCGGATGTATTGGCCAGTGGCATCCGCCAAGGTCGTGGTTCCTTGGTAACTCAGAATATGCCAGTGAAACGGATAGCGGCGGATACGGGCACGCTGACCTCCGCGGCGGATCTCCACGCCATCGAGTCGGGCTTCAGCACCGCGCATGATCATGATGTGCATACCGAAGCCCTGATTCTGCCAAACGGCATCATTCGGAGCTTGGATCACGATATTTCGTGTCAGATGTCCTACGGGCGCGCGTTGATCCAAAATCGTGGGTGTGAAGGTGGAATCGGTGTCCGGCTGAGGCGGTTGCACCCGGTTTTCGGGCGATAAACTGATGCCGGTCGGCGTCGCATATTGCAAGACGCCCCATCGATGCGCATTCAACCCGTTTGCGATTCCAAGCGAGGGGCCACTGATGGAGCTGATGGCGGTTCGTTGTGCAATCGAAGCCCCGTTCCCCGCTTCGAAATAATCGGTCGGACCTACCACGATCTGATCCCCTACCTCCCAACCCGTTTCCTCCATCAACGTGATGGACGTGCTTCCGGATGTAGCGCTGGCATTGATCTTGGTCCAAGCCACAGAAGGAGGCGTTCCATGCAATTCCAATTCCCCATCCATCACCATGATCCCGCGGGTTCCCATCCCCATTACATTTTCATTCACATCGGTGGCGTTGAGTGTGATAATGGCCTGATGTGTGAAGGGATGCGATTCGGTGCCGATTTCCAGCCGACCATGAATCATGATCCAACCTGCAGCAAGCTCCAAATTCTGACGGGCGAAGACTAAGGTTCCATTCACATGGATTCCTGTGAACGATGGGGTGGCCTCATCCAAGCGGATAATGCTACCCTGCGGGATGGTGACGGTCGCGCCAAGCACGGGTTTGGATCCGCCCCAGGTCGCGGCATCGGACCAGTTGAGAGTGTCCGCAAAAGCGGAAGAGAAAAGAAGTAGAAATAAGAGCATAGTGGCTGATTTTATTCCATAGTACTGAACTTGTTCCAACCGTTATCAATTTTAAATTGAAAATTTTAAATGTGGGGTTCTGGTGTTGAACCGACATCAAGCCACTGTCTTATTTCAACATTCAACATTTAAAATTCAACATTTAAAATTAGTCCTGGTATCTAATCCGGATCTGTTCAAGTCGAGTCGTGATGTCGGCTTTGAACAGTGGATATCCTCCCATCCACACCCCATCGACGGCTTTCATGTGATTGATGTCGAGCAACGGATCCGCATCCAACAGCACAAGATCCGCGCGTTTGCCAACGGAAACCGTTCCAGCTGTCTCTGATTCATCGAAATAGGTGGCCACGTTCACGGTTCCGGCGCGAAGCACCTCATACGGCGTGAGTCCGCTTTCCACCATCATCCTCATTTCATGATGGATGGCGAATCCGGGAACATTGAAGATCTGGGGCGCATCCGAGCCCAACAGCAATCCGGCGCCTTGTTTGTTCAATTCGCGGATGATCTCGCGCCGGATGCGGATGAACTCGATACCCAATTCCGTACTGAAATTCGGGTTGTTCAAATACCCTTGCTTCGCGTTTCTCCACGATTGCAGCATCGGTTTCGGCACATAGGCCATTTCGGGGCGGGCTGCGAGCGAATCGATGGGATCGGGTCCTAATAAATGCTCGATCAAACTTTGTGTGGGCACATTCCAGACGCCGGCGTCTTTGGTGCGACGTACCGCTTCAGGAATGAGCGATTCATCGATTTTCGGAATCAGATTCCATCCAAAGAAAACCGGCAGGATGCTCACTGACACAGAATCCGGAATCAATAATGGAATGTATCCATCCAAATGATCGACGGATTTCTGGCGGACTTCAAGCGCTCGTGGAAGTCCGACGAAATCGGAGACATGCCCGGCATAATCGATTCCGACTTCATCTGCTGTGGCCACCATCTGATCGAAGGTGGCGCGGGTGATGCCGGGATGCAGCTTCAACAAATCATATCCGGCTTCTTTCTGCTCGCGAACCATGCGGTCGACCGCTTCGGGAGTCGGCGCCGATTGTCCGTTGATAGATGGACCTGATGTGAAAATCCGCGGACTCACCATCTCGCCACGTTCCGCTTTTGCCCGCAAGTCGAGATGAAGCGGATGTCCGAGCATGCCCCGTACGGTTGTGATGCCATTGGCTTTGTATAAGAACAGCACTTCGGACATATACTCCGAATTTTGCGTGCTCGGCGGCACATGCGCATGCATTTCGGCGATGCCGGGAATCAGAAATTTTCCGGTTCCATCGATCACATTAGCGGTGGATGTAGCTTGAAACGAGGCGTCATCCCCCATCGACACGATCATTCCATCTTTCAAATGAACGAATTGACGCTCCACCCGGCGTTCGGAATCCATCGGAATCACCGTCACATTCCGGATCACAGTTTCGGGAGGACCTAGCAGGAGGATGAGAAGGAGGCTAAGCATCGTGGTGTAGTAATTTTAAATTGAAAATTTTAAATGGTAAGTGGGTTCCCAGCGCCACACGCTAAGTTCAATAAAGCTCGTCTTCATTTAAAATTCAACATTTAAAATTATTCTTGAAGAATTGTCTTCAATTCTTCAAGAATGCAGGCCGTCAATCCCCACAACGGAACCCGGTGAATCGGCCAATGCGGGACCATGCGTTTCGTGCCGCGAAGCTCCCATTCGGAGACGACGGGTTCTCCTAATTCGTCCAGAGGTTGCCAAAAGGCTTCATCCACTTCATCGGGATTGGGGATGATCGGCACATCCTGATGCAACCAAGCCACAATCGGCATCACCGCTCCGATGGAGGCGGGCGATGAAATCGGACTCAATCGACCCAGCACTTCAGGCAGATGGGCCGGAATTCCGGTCTCTTCCTCGCATTCGCGCAATGCCGCTTGCTCGGGTGTTTCGCCGGGTTCGATGCGTCCGCCAGGGAAGGAGATTTGCCCGGTGTGGGAACGAAGATTCGAACTACGAAGGGTTAACAGAACCCGATTCGAAGCGCGAGGCGCGAAGTGCGATGTTAAGAGTACAAGTACAGCAGACCGCACCTCAACTTCATCATTTCGTCCTTTCATCAATTCATCTCTTCCGTATGGCATCATCTTTCGATGCGCCTCTTTGCCAGGCAACGGCTGCTTCAACGCAGAGATCAATCGGTCGCGCACCAGACATCAATCAAGGCTCTGTATTCGTCCAGGGCCAGTTTTCCTTTGTTGGTGAGGGCAACCATCGTCATGGGTCTGGGACCAGTCGTCACCCGGTTCACCACGATCCATCCCGCTTCCGATAGTTGATTCAATTGGATGCTCAGATTTCCATCGGTCGTTTTAACGGAGCGCTTCAGCGACGTGAAATCCACTTCATCGGAATGCGAAACCGATGCCATAATGGCCAATCGCAGTCGATTCGATAGCAATTTGTCGACCCGCTGATGGGAAAAATTGGTGTACATGGATGGTAAAATAACGGGTTTCCAGTTGCAATCGACTTCCTACCTGTTTCGTCTTACTTTCACCTATGACCGATGATCAAACCATGGCCGACTTATTGCAACGGGGTTTCCGCTACGCCTTGTCGTTGACACACGACGACGAGCAGGCGCAAGACTTGGTGCAGGATGCGGCCCTGTCGATTAGTCGGCGAGGTGGACCTTGGAACATCCAGTTTCTTGTGACAGTGATCCGGAACCGGTTCATCGACCAGTATCGGCGCAAAAAACTCGTTCCATTCGAATACTTGGAGGATGTGGATTATCAGACGGTTGAGGATGAATCTCTACCGGCACCGACCGATCACGATGCCATGGAAACCATATTGGGAAGTCTGAAACCGGCCGAGAGGGAAGTACTCTATCTCTCGGCGGTGGAAGATTACACAACCGCGGAAATCGCGGAAATGACTGGCAAGCCCCGAGGAACGGTGCTGAGTCTGCTGCATCGAACGAAAATCAAACTACGTCAGAGTCTTTCTCATGAACTTCAATACCGAACTTAAACGCTATTACGCTCAGAAGCGGATGGATCCCGAGCGGCTCGAACGCTTGGTGCGTACGGCAACGGCACGTCGAACACCGATGTGGATGCAGGTGTCGCGCATCGCCGCGATAGGCTTGCTTTTGATTGCCTTGGGATGGGTGCTGAATCGTCCCGCATCCCCAACAACAGATGGCTTTGATATGACATTGGCGTCCTCCATCGCCAAGCACGTGGTCTTTTATCATGAAGAACCGATGCCACTGAACGTGAAAACCGACAATCTCGCCACCATCAGCATGGAGATGCCGAGGCTGAATTTCGTTCCGGTCACATCCGAACAGGTAGATTCCAGCATCTATCACATCTTTGGAGCACGGTACTGCCATATCCAAGGCGATTTGGCTCTTCATATGCGCATGATGCGGGAGGATGGCCAATCCGTGACGTTGTATCAGGTCCCCGATAAGCCACAATACGACAGTGTGGATGGAGCCACCATCGAAATGAACGGTTATACGGTGAAGATTTGGCGCGAAAACGGCGTTCTGATGTGTTTGGCTGAGAAAATCGCGATCGCTGTCTAATTAGTTCGAGACATGCCAGACGGTGCTGAACAAAGCCACGTGCCCCACGGTATTTCGTGAAAACAACGACTCGGCACGGTACTGAAGGCCGACTTCTACCCGTTGTAGGTTTTGACGCAGGTACCCGAGGTGTACTGAGATTCGATTTTCGCCACTGAAATCGCCGCTTCGGAAAGATGCGAGCCCTTCATTTTGAGTGAGCCAGTAGGTCTCACCCGCATCGATCCGATCGCCCTGGATGGGAGCCCGAAGTGATACGCGGTACCGGAACCGATGGGTGAACTCCCCATCCCGAATCCGTTCTTCCACCCGGAACCGATGCGACACTTGATGTATTCTCCACGGGTGCTGATACCCATACTGCAATGTGAAGCGGTTTTCAATGACGGATGGAGATTCGAACGGACTACCTACTCGGTTCAAATATCCCAAACCAATCGTGGTTCTCGGACTCAACCGCCTTAGTGGCATCACACTCACTTCCATCCGTTCCAACCCAACGGATGATTGAATTGCGGTCAATTGTGACGCTACACTCCAAAAATCATTCACTTTGTGTGTGTAGGTGGCGGATGGTTCCCATATAAGGTCGACATCCCCTTGTGCTGGCAAGATCAAAGGAACGAGCAGAAACAGGACAGAGATAAAACGCATAGATGACATTCGACTTCAGAATTCAAGGATTTCCAAAACACGACGTTCTGAAACCGCAGAATCGTCGGATGGGAATCCGAATTCAAAAACACCGATTTCGGACGAGTTTTGTCCTTCCACGATCAATTCGACGCCTGTTGGATGGTCAAGATCCGCCGGCCAGGTCAGATATTGCAGCTGAACCCGGGTTGCGGTCCAAGATGTGAACCGAGAATCGAGATGTGAGCGGATTCGGGTGCGCCATTCAGGAGAAAGATCCTTCATATTCACTAACCATTCAGCGTCTTCCAATGTGCCGGACGGATCAAATTCGACACTCCATTCTTGTCCATCTAGCCGAAATTTCACTTCAAAGGTGACATGCTGACCATCGGTTTCCTTGTAGTAGCGGATGTCATTTGCTTTTGCGAGGGTGGAATCGAGAAACATCAGCGCCGCTGACGGCATGTCGCTTTTGTTGATCGACGTTTCCACTTCGTGCTTGATGGGTGGTTTCATCAAGAGACACGCGATCAGCAGAATCAGGGTTGGCATTGGAATCTGTGTTTGGATGAACGATTAGCGCAACACGATGGTCGCAAGAGAGAAATAGATCAGAAGCGTGCTGATGTCGGCCATGGCCAGGGTAATGGGGCCAGCCGCGATTTTCGGATCCAACTTGAGGGCATGCAACACGGTGGGGATGGATAGACCGATAAGACAGGCGGTGAGCATGGATAGGAGGATGCTGAAGCCGATGATCGCCGCAGCGATCGCATCCGATTGCCACAACAAAACCACTACCGCGACGATTGCACCCGATGCCCCGCCAAGGTACATGGCCGAAACCACTTCCTTCCACAGCGCCTTACGGAACCAGCTCATGGTCGGATTCTGAACATTGAGCATCTGCACAGTCACCGTCATCGATTGAATGCTCACACTCTCGCCCAAGCCCAACACAAGGGTCAGAAAGAACGCCAGCATGAGGCTCGCGGCCAAGGTCAGCTCGAACACGCCAACCAGCAGCGCGCACATCGTTCCGCTAAGAATCGTGGCCAACAACCATGGGAATCTGTAGCGGAACGCCTTGCTCGGCGACGCATTACGGATCTCGGAAAATCGGAAACCGATGGTCTCGAAAATATCCCCGTGTTTGTCGGGCTCGTTCAAACTCACCATCTCGTCGGTGAACATGTTCACATCCACCACTCCCATCAAATGTCGGTCTTCATCCACGATCGGAATCGCTAAAAACTTATATAAGATGAAAAAGTCGCACGCATCATAAACTGTGGCTGTTTTCGGCAAGGCCATCACGTTTTTGATCATTACCTCGGAAACCGGCAGATCTCGGGCCGTGGCCAACAGTCGTCGCGTGGGCAACACCCCGACCAAGCGCTCCGAATCATCCACCACATAGAAATAAATGATCCGCTCACTCACCCCATGCTCATAGATGTAATCGAGTGCCTGAGCGATCGTAAGCGATTGGTTCAATAGGGGGAGATCGCGATACGCGAAGTCGAGTGCAGGTGCGTTGAGTTGTTGATGAGGCATTTGGGAAGATAGGAATTTGCATCTGCGTATCTTCCACCTTACCCCTTGTCTCTTGTCTCTTCACCCTTGTCTCTCCCTAAATGAGTATTCTTGTAGTCGGTTCGGTCGCGTATGACGGCATCGAAACCCCTTTCGGCAAAAAAGATCCGGTTCTTGGTGGATCTGCCACGTTCATTTCCCTCACATCTTCGTTTTTCACTGCTCCAGTTCGGCTGGTCGGCGTGGTCGGACATGATTTCGCGGATGCCGACATCCAGCGATTCCGCGATAAGAATGTGGACCTAGAAGGACTTCAGATCGATACCACCGGAAAAACGTTCTATTGGGCTGGACGATATCATTTCGATCTGAACTCGAGAGACACGTTAGACACCCAGTTGAATGTGTTCGAACATTTCAATCCGGTCATTCCGGATGCGTACAAAGCCAGCAAGATTGTTTGCTTGGGCAACATCCATCCGAGTCTGCAGTCGATGGTGCTTGATCAAGTAACCAAGCCAGACCTTGTGATCTGCGATACCATGAATTTCTGGATCGAAGGCTGGCCGGATGATCTCAAAACGACACTCAAGCGCGTGGATGTGTTGATCATCAACGATTCGGAAGCGCGTCAGTTATCCGGTTTGCCGAATCTCATCAAAGCCGCCAATGCCATCCGCGAGATGGGACCTAAAATCCTCATCATCAAAAAAGGCGAGCACGGAGCTCTGTTGTTCACAGATAAAAGCATCTTTTCCGCGCCGGCCTATCCGGTCATTGATATTTTCGATCCGACAGGAGCTGGAGATACCTTTTTGGGCGGCTTCGCCGGATGGTTGTCGAAAACCGGTGATTATGGGGATGCGAACTTGCGTCGCGCCGTGATTTATGGCAGCGTGATGGCCAGTTTCTGTGTCGAGCAATTCGGTCCGGAACGTTTGTTCACGCTCACGGAAGAGGAGATCACGCGACGATTTGATGCGTTCAAAGCGTTGAGCATGATCCCCTAAAACAATCCGTTAATACCCGTAGTCTGGGTTTTCCACCATGTTTGGGTTTTCTGAAACACGGTTCAATCCCAATGGCAAGTAGTAATGTCGTGGTAAGAATATTCGTGGACTTCCTTCCACGTTCTTGATCGTGATCACATAATTGCCGGACGTCCAGTTCTTTACCCAATCGATTCCGATGGCTCGATAGTTATTCAATTTCTGCTCCGCGATTCTCCAACGACGCAGATCCCAGTAACGGTGGTTCTCGAACGCGAGTTCGACTTGACGCTCCTGGCGGATGAAATCTTCCGTGATCATGGTGCGGTCGGGCATTCCGGCACGGTTGCGTATCGCATTGATATGAGTGAGTGATTCGTTCGGCAAATTCAAATAGAATGCCGCTTCTGCCGCGTTCAGATAGGCCTCACCAAGACGGAACATGATGATGTCGTTATCGTCGGGATCGGTGCCACTGGCCACGAAACGTTCATTGGACCGCTTACGCAGGTGAAATCCAGATCGAGTGCGGTTTCGAGGAGGCCCTTGAGCCGGCCACACATTGTCGATCGTACCTGAGGTGCGGCGTTGGCCGTTCACAAGTGTAGCGCTGTGGAAATAGATCGTTTGACCGAAGAGCTCCATTTCAGGATAAAACACACTCGCCAGGAAGCGGGGATCGCGATCAAGAACGAATTCTTGAAGCGACCATTCACGGCTAGTGAGTGTGGCTCGTGGAATGGCACCGGACCTGCCGTCTTTGAAGTCGAACAGTTCAACCATGTCGTATAAGACGTTGAAGTTCGAATTCCATACCAAGGCTGGCCCCTGAGGCAACGATTGTTGTGAAAAGCCATGATGTTTTTCGATGCCATTGAACACCTCGCCCCAGATGGCTTCCGGTTGCGTGGACATCGAACCCACATCAAATATGCGGCGGAAGTTCTCGACTTTGTCTGGAAGCTGATTGTACAGAACAAATGGTCCTTCTTGAATCAATCGGGTCGATGCGTCATATGCGGCTTGCCAATAGGCGGTCTCATCGGCCATTGGAATTCCTAACAAACCATTCATTTGAATGGTGCCGAATCGAGCGATACTTGCCGCATACAATGCGGCACGGCTTTTCAGAAGAAGAACGGCGCCTCGGTTGACCCGTCCCGCTTGTCCCTTCCACGGAAGATCTTCAGAGATCGCATCCATCTCAGTAATCACGAAGTCATAGATCTCTTTTTCGGAATTCCTTGAGCGCATGATTTCAGTGCTGTCCGCATCAATGCCTTGAGCCTCGGTGATGAGAGGCACGCCACCATAACGCTTGACAAGGCGGAAGTACATGAATGCGCGTAAAAATCTGACTTCGGCACTACGACTGGCCTTGAAGGTGGTCGGGAGGTCGGACGCTTCCAGCTGTGTGAGGATGGTATTGGCACGACGGATATTTCCCCAACGCCAGTGGGCGAAGAGTCCTGGAACAGGAAAATCGACGCCATTCAGATTAGGTTGCGAAAGTTGACCTAGTGGACCCTGCCAAGCGGCGAAGAGCGTATGCTCCGCTCCAATCACATTGGCTCCGGTCTGCCACATCGCATTATAAGCTTCACCCGTCGGGAATACGTTGTTTCCCACTTCAGTATTGGCATACACATCGGTGATGTACGCATCTACCAGAACCGGATCGGCCCAAACGGCCGCGTCGTTGATGTTGCTTCGTGGACTCTTGTTCACAATGTCCTCACAACCCGTGAAGACCATCAATAGGCTCAAAGCCAAAAGCGACAGAGTGGTATTTTGTTTCATGATCGTGGTGGTGTTGTATTGCTTTCTCATGGCGTGATCCTCAGATTTGTACATCAAAACCGAAGGTAACTGTGCGAACGTTCGGGTAACCGCCCGCGCTGGTTGTCGGAATTTCAGGATCGAACGATCCGCTGAAGATTCCCAAACGATCCCATGTCACCAGATTGCTTCCAGCCACATAGACTCTCAAGTTGCTGAGTCCTGCACGTTTCACCATTTGATTCGGCAGCGTGTATGAGAAATTCAAGCTTTTCAAGCGAAGGTAGGTGCCATCACGCAACCAGAAATCAGAGGTCAGGTTGTTGTTGACATTGGTTCCGATACCAGGAATTTCGATGGCAGGAAGCTTCGCATTTTTGTTGATGTTCACGTCCGGATTGTTCGGATCGGGAGTCCAACGGTATTTGTACTGATACACGTGCGGGATGCCGTCGTTATCGAAGGGCCCCCTGGCACGACCCACCATGTTCAGATTGAACTTTGATGCGCCTTGGAACAACGCATTGATGTTGAATCCACCATAGCTGAGGTCAACCGTAAACCCATACGACATGTCTGGGAACGCGCCACGACCGATATCGGTCTGATCGCGGAAGTCGATCGCTCCATCTCCATTCAAATCCCGATAGCGGATATCGCCCGGACGAAGTGTCACATTGCCTTGCCCATCTTGATCGATTTCATGATTGTCAATGGCAGTTTGGGTCATGAACATCCCATTGGATTTGTAGCCGATGAAGCGGTTCACGTAATTGCCTTGAAGCTTAAACAAACGGGCTTCATCCGGATCATCATAGCTAGGTTCGGCCCAACGCACATACTTCTCGCGCGAGTGCGACATGTTGGCCGAAACCAAGTAACGCAGTTTGCCGACCGTACTGTTGTAGGTCATTTCGATTTCATACCCTCTGTCTTCGCGTGCGTTGATGTTCAACGGTGGAAGCACCGCACCGAAAGTGGATGGGTACACATTCAACGCCGTTCCGAAAATGTTGTCGGTCTTACGTTGGAACAGGTTGAACTCGGTTGACAGTTTGCCATCGAAAAAACCGACGTTCACACCGTAGTTGATGGAGGTCATTTCGAGCCACGTCACATTCGGGTTCGGAAGGCCTTGCTCTCCGATCCGCTGATAGATGAGATCATCAAACAAGAAGATGCCATCACGGATGATGTAATCGGACAAGTATCGGTAAGCGGCCACTCCAGTGTCATCCCCGGTCTGGCTGTATGAAACGCGTAAGCGGAGCTCATCAATGAAGCTGACATTGAAGAATTTTTCATTGTGCACCGACCAAGCGCCTGAAATACTTGGAAAAACACCCCAGCGCGATCCCGGAGCGAATTTATGGGTCGCATCCGCACGAACGGTGCTTTCGATGCGATAACGGTCTTGATAGCCGTACTGCAAACGACCGACATAACTCACACGGGCACCTTCGGTCCAAGAATCACCATTATCGATGCCATCGATGGATCCAGCGAACAGGAATGGAACGTCAGGGGAAATCGGATTGAGTCGTGAAGCGTTGAAGCCGCGTCTGCTTTCGTCGATGTATTCGGCCAATGCCAGACCCGAGACATTATGATCGCCAAAAACCCCTACGTAACGCAGCGAAATCAGTGGGTTGATCCAACGATCACGGTATTCGCCACGGGTCACCGAATTCACGCCTCGGCCACCGCGCATGATGTATGAGTCGGTCGCTTCGTCGTACTCGAACACTTCGTAACTCTTGTTGTTGGCCCATTGCAAATTCGCAGTGTATCGGTAATTCATTCTGGCCTCGGCTTCGAAACCTGAGACAAAAGGAAGTTTCCATTTGGCTCCGATCGCACCTTCCACTCGTTCGTTGGAGGTTTCCGTGAGTCCACGCACATCGCTGTATGAAATGGCTTTCGGTGATACATTTCCGAAACCGGCGTAAGCAGGACGACCATCCGGCAGATTCGGGTTGAAGATCGGCTGTGAGCGCATCAATCCACCGAAGATTTCCTCCATGCTTTCGGAGGTGCGATCCACATTTTCTATACGGGCGGACACATTCAAATAGACGGACAGGTATTCACGTACTTTCGAATCGACGTTCGCGCGGATGTTGTACCGCTCGAAATTATAATCCCCGGAACGGAAGGCGCTTTCTTGGCGCATGTTACCGGCGGATAAGAAGTACACCACGTCGTCGCTACCGCCGCTTACGCTTCCACTGAACGCACGGGTCGGCGCCCAAGGACGGAAAACCGCATTGTACCAGTCGTAGCTTTCGAAACCGGGATCTCCACGGCGATAGGCTTCGATCTCTTCCGGTGTCACACTAGGGTTGATGCCACCGTTGAGCTCGCCTTCGCGAATCATTTCCATGTATTGGGCCGCATTCACCTGTGTGATCAACTGAGTGGGTTGTTCGAAACTCATATTCGAACGGAAGTTGATTCTCGGATTGCCACGATTTCCACGCTTGGTGGTTACCAAAATCACACCATTACCCGCACGAGCGCCATAGATGGCGGCGGATGCGTCTTTCAACACGCTGATGCTTTCGATGTCGTTCGGGTCCACACGGTCGAACGACATTTCCACACCATCCACAAGGACAAGGGGGTTGTCATAACCACGTATTCGGAGCGTCGCGCCACCCGATCCTGGAAGACCGGATGTCGTTTTCGCCATCAAACCCGCCACACGGCCATTAATGAGCTCTGTTGCATTGGCCACGGAAACCTGAGTCAGCTCGCGCGAAGATACTTGCGATACCGAACCGGTCAGATCTTTCCTCGAAACGGTACCATAACCGACCACGATGACTTCATCACCCAACAAGGCCCGCGATTCGAGGCGTACTATCAACTCGGCCCGGCCATCGAACGCGATCTCTTGGGTGTTGTATCCGAGATAGGAGAAGATGAGCACGTCCGTGATATTTGGGACGTTGAGCTCGAAACGACCGTCCAAATCGGTGTTCGTTCCAAGCATCGTGCCTTTGATTTGGATGTTCACACCGGGAAGTGGCTCACCATCCGTTGCATCGGTAACCAAGCCCGTCACTCGCGTACTTTGAGCGAATGCGGAGATGGTCAATGTGAGAAGGGCAAGTACGAGGATCGCATACCGTTGAAAATGGAATCGCATAGAGTTGACCGTTACGTTTAGGATTGGCAAAAAAGACCAGGACCGACAAGGCGAAAAAGCGCTACCAAATGCAAATGTTAACGCTAACACTTGGAATGTACTTCGATTTTTCCAAATGTCAAATAATTTTTGACGACTGTTTCTGAAGCCTATTTCAGCAACGTGAACCGTTTTGTCACAACCTGACCGTTCGAACTCAGACGGTACAAATAAACACCGCTAGGCAAGCCCGATCCATCGAATTGGACACTGTGCGAGCCGGCTGGAAACACATCGTTCGCAAGAAGGTCAACTTCTCTGCCGATGACATCATAGACGGCTAATTTTGTGAGGCCGTCAACCGACAACTGAAAACCGATAACTGTCGACGGATTGAATGGATTTGGGTAATTCTGATGCAGCTCTATGCCGCTTGGAGTGAGCTTCGCGTCTTGTTTGACAGAGGTGTCGATCAGAGGATCGAACGGACGTACGCAGCGGATCGACAAACCGATCCGTTTATCAGGTGAATTTCGGTTGACTCCGGCTTCATTCAGATGCAGGATGTGTCGGAATGCGGTGGTTGCGCCCACCTCAGTGGATGTCCAGAATGCGGCATAACTCCCCAATGCTTCAAAGGCGCCATCTGCACCAAAGGCACCACCTGCGAAACGCATGCTGCCACTTCGAACCGAGAGTCCGCTCTCATTGGTCGCCGCCGAATTCGGTGCTTGCCAATAACGGGATCCCGTTGATTTGAGTTTGTTTCCGATTCCTTGATCCCGACCGCGTGTGAAGTTGGTCAGTGTCAATTCCGCTTCAGGCATGCCCAAAAAGGATTCGAGTTCGGCGAAGTCGGAATCACTTGGTACGCTCCATCCGGTCGGGCACAATCCCCGAGGATCGTTCACAGCATACCAATTGTATAGCTTTCCCCTATCGACCACATTGTTGTTGTGGATCGACCATGCCGCGGTGCCGTTCGTATTTGTGGCACTCCATTCGACATTATCGATGATGTTCGCAAAGATGTCGCCGTTTGCGAACCGGGTGGTTTTGAGATTTTCAGCCATCCAAACTTGGTCCCCATGGATCACGGTACGATATGCCTGTCCGTCGATGTCGGTAACCTGCCCGCCAACCCAGCTCATGTGGATGTCTCCCAAATGCTGCGGAATCCGGCCAAGAATCTCATCCCTAACCGCTTTTCTAAGAAGCGGAGTGGATCCGCTTTCAAAACGCAGGTCGGCATCTCTCGACAGAAATGTCAATGTGAACGCTCCGCTGATGTCGGTGATGTCGCTCGTGATGAGGCTGTTTCCTTCGTACAAGGCGACATCCACACCCATTACCGGTTCACCATCGGTGTTCTGCAGATACCCCGTCTTTTTGATTTCGGTACCAACGGGTGGTGCGTTACGTTCGGGCTCTCCTCCATAGGCTCCGATCGGCACGTATCCATCCTCCCAAATGAGTGCATTTCCGTACAGATCATGTGTCGGATATGCGGGGATGTCTTTGAAAACGCCATGACCCGCATTCGGGAAACGCGGTTGACGAAACGCAATACCTGCGCCCAATGCCGGACTCTCAGCCGCCAGGCGGTAACTGTCGATATCAAAACCACCAGGTTGCGCGAAAAGAGGATCTCCGAACACAGCGTTCGCATCCAGCGATGTGAATCCATTGTTCACGGTGCCAAAGTAAAGATTGTGCATGACACGAAGCTCACTCCCTTCGGTGATTTTGATGACCAGTTCACGGTCTCCGATGCTGCTACCGGCAGCGGAATACAAGATGTTATTGAAAATGTAGGTGTTGTCTCCATCCAGATGGATGCCGGTGGTTCGGTTGTTTCCCACATGGATCGTGTTGTTGTAGACAAAATTGCTGTCGGAGGTCACGCTTCGGTTCACACCTGCATATTGCGACACCCAGATCGATCGATTGTTATGTCGGATTCCATCATTCACACTCACATTGAATCGGTACACGGAGTTGACGTTATCACCAAGGATTTCCGCAAAGCCACCTTCATTGTTTTCGCTGTAATTGTATTGAACGAAGACATTCTTATTGCCGTGATCGATGTGGATGCTGTAGGTATCGGCCGGACCACGGGCATGCAAGGTGCGGTTATACTGGGCGACCACGTTACGTGTGCTCCAAAACCAAGCGCCGCTGCCGCGTTTGGCCATTCTGGCATCGGCATTCGAGCCGGGGTATTCGAATGTGTTCCCTTCCATCAGCAAATTGTAAGACCGTCCCGGCTGAACCCCCGATCCGCCAGTTCGGAATGTATGATTGTTGCGGATCACGATGTCCATGTTCCGGTTGATGGAGTCGTTTCCGACACCCGCAGCTCCCCCGACGTGCTGAGTCCAAATGCCGAATTTTCCGGTTAAAGTGATGTAATTATCCTCGATGAGGATGTCGCGGATATGCTTTTCCTTGCCTACCTCGGCGTTCCGTTCGCTTCGGAAAAAGATTCCAGAGACCTGCAGGGCATCGAAATCGACGCCGGTGGTGTTGATCGCATACACACTACGAATAGTCAGATTGCGCAAGACGAACGACCTCATGATCTCGTCTCCACTATTGTGCACAAAAATGCCATAGCCGACCTGGTCTGTGATGCCGCTTCGCGAAATCTTGCGGTCGTTGGTAACTTCCAGATCCTGTAACACGATGTACGAATTGTTGCGAAACAGGACCGAACTTTCATAGGCGCCACCGGTGGATGGAGCGGAATTGAGAATGGGTTTTGCGCCTGTTCCATAGCGGCTAAATACGATTGGAGCACCCTCCGAACCGGAACGGGTCACATAGAGCTGCCCGATGAAGACGTCTCCGGATCTAAACAATACTGAATCGCCCGGCATCAGCGAATGGGAATTCACACGGCTGAGGCTCTGCCATGCCTGCTCGGGCTGAGTTCCGCTGTTGGTATCGTTTCCGGTAGTGGAGCTCACGTAATACGTGGTTCCGGACAACAAAAGAGTGAGGAGGGTTGTGAGAATCATCATGGATTATGCCTTTAAAAAATGGCCAGGCAGTGACGGACATGAACGAACCGTACCACCTGGCCACCCTTACAAAACAAGGATTGATTTATTTCATGAGCAACATCCGACGCGACGTCGATTGCCCATTGACGACCAACTGATACAGATATATACCACTTGCTAGGTTTTGCGCAGTCCATGTCACCTGGTGGTTGCCAGCGCTGCGGGTATCGTTCACAAGGACGGCAATTTCACGACCAAGAAGGTCATATACCGCCAATCGGACAGTCGCTTGTTGCGGCAGATCGAACGCGATTTGAGTGGACGGGTTGAACGGATTCGGATAGTTCTGATGCAGGTTCACACCACTTGGAACCTCACGTTCGTTCGGTTCCACAGACGTATCTGTAGCCGCATTGTAATCGCGTACACAACGGATGCTTGTGCCTTGACGCTTGTCCGTTGAGACACGGTTGATGCCGGCAGACGTGAAGTGGAACATGCGGCGGAAAGCTGTGGTCGCGTTGTTTTCCGTGGATGTCCAGTAGGTTGCGTAGCGTCCCAACGCTTCGAATGCGGTTGGGGCACCATATGCACCGAGTTGGAAACGCATGCTTCCGCTGCGCATCGAGAATCCGGTTTCGTTGGTGGCATCTTCATGTGGACCTTCCCAGAAACGATCGCCCGTGGATTGCAGCTTGTACGAGATGTCTAGGTCGTTGCCACGGTTCGGGAAACCCGCCGAATTCAACTTAGCTTCCGGAAGTCCGATGAACAGCTCAAGGGCTTTCCAGTCATCGTCACTTGGAATACGCATGCCGGTAGGGCAGATGCCACGTTGGTCGTTCACAGCATACCAATTATACAGTCCGCCGCGATTCAGGAATTTCGGGCTGGTGACCGAATCCGGTGGGAAAGGCCAGTCGCCGGAATGGACGGCAAATGCACCCCGAGCGTTGGTGTTGGTTGCGCCCCAATCTGCAGGAACAGGAAGCCATGGAATACTGTCGCCGTTGTTGTATCTCTGAGTGCGCAGATTTTCTGCCATCCAAACAAGCTGATCGATGACTACGGCACGATATTCGTTGCCATCCACATCCACAACAGCTCTTATACCACCATAGGGAGCACGGAGAGTATCGAGGTTGACATCGGTACGAGCCGACACATCATTGAGGATGAGTTTGTTGTAGATCGGTGCGACGGCGGTCTCTAAACGTAGTGTGCCCTCCGCTGCAGGATGCGACAAACTGAAACTGCCACGGTAGTTGGACGTGGCGCTGATGACGAGCGTCTCGCCATTGTAAAGTGATACCTCGACGCCCACGACAGGTTCGCCATCAAGGTTGAATAGGTATCCGGATTTGATGACCGGCTCGCCCAGTGCCGGTTGGCCGCTGGATGGAGTGGCAGTTGCGGCCAGCAGTAAAATAGCGGCGACGACCACGATGTTGTATCGGTTTTTCATAGCATATTGGATTGAAGCGTGAAGTGATGTTAGCGTTAACACAAACCAATTAACGTTTTTCCGCAGACCTATGCAAGCGCTTTTTTGAACGATTGGATGAAACCGCCCCAAATAGGTGTTTGCCACCTATATTTTTTGCAAACCAACGAAATATGTATAGGAAATTTGTCCGGATGCAAAATATCTCTTGCAGGATATCGAAGAATTCCATTTCTTGATGTTAACGTTATCATTGCGTATCTGCGCACAGATAAGCGCTTTCAGAGTCAACCCTAGAGGAACAGGAACATGAATCGTTTTCATTGGCTTTTATCCATCATGGTCGTGGGATTTCTTTCCACGTCGTGCACACCACCCAGCACAACGGATCCGGACGATGACGATGAACCGATCGTTGTGTTACCCCCCAATCCCAAGAAAGGATTTGGCATCACGATCAACGACAACAATGGTTGGTTCAAGAAAGTGGTGGATTTGGATGTCAGCTGGCATTACAGTTGGGGTCCGACGCTTCCAGCGACCTATCCGCGCGGGGTGGAGTTTGTCCCCATGGTTTGGGGACCGTTCTCCATCGACCAAGCGGTGACCAACGTGAATACGTGGGCAAACCAAGGTCGTGTGAAATACCTTCTCGGATTCAATGAACCAGATGGCGCCGAACAAGCCAACATGACGGTAGCCAGAGCCATCGAAGAGTGGCCGAAGCTCATGAATGCGAATGTGCCTCTTGGAAGTCCATCGCCGATTCACACGAATGCCCAATGGCTGAAAGATTTCATGGCTCAGGCTAAAGCCAAAAATTACCGTGTTGATTTCATCGCGGTTCACTGGTACAAAGGACCGAATGCCGATGCCTTTATTCGCGAAATCGAAGTGGTGTATGAAACGTACGGACTTCCTATTTGGATCACCGAATTCGGTGTGGCCGATTGGGGCGTTGCATCCGTCGAACAAAATCGCTACACATCGGCACAAGTGCTTGCATTCATGCAAAACATCTTGCCCCGCTTAGACAAAATGGAGTATGTCCATCGCTATGCTTGGTTCAATTCGTCGCCCACTCACCCGGCTTTGGCACCATCCGCATTGTTCAATACGGACGGTACCTTGACGCCATTAGGGGTTTACTACAAGAGCTTTCGTTAAGTCCTTGAGGCGTTGATCCAATTCAGTCACACGTTGCGGATGTTCCTCCGCGAGGTTGGTGGTTTCATTGGGATCGGAATCCAGATTGAATAGATACGCTCCGTCACCCATCCGGGGAAGGTTCATGGTCGTATTCCCTTGGTTGTGCCGATTGTAACCCCAATCCGAGCGTACCGCAACAGGGATGTACTTCCACGGACCCTGGCGCAAGGCGAGTCCGTCGCTGGATTGAAGCACGACGGCATCCCGACCCGTTTTTTGGTCACCCAAGATGACAGGCAACATGTTCTGGCTATCGGGAGCCGCGCCTTCGGGCACATCCGCCCCAGTCAGCGCAGCCAACGAAGCCAACAAATCCACTTGGCTCCAGATCGCATCCGAGACATGTCCGGCGGCGATTCGACTAGGCCAGTTGGCGATGGTGGGCATGCGGGTTCCGGCTTCATAGGCAAGGTATTTGCCTCCGCGGAAGGGTCCGCCCGGCAGGTGGTCACCGTTGGATTCCAAGGCTCCATCCTCATATCCATCAAACAGAACCGGGCCATTGTCGCTTGAAATCAGAATAATGGTGTTTTCGCGGAGTCCGAGTTCGTCGAGCGTGCGCACAATTTCACCGACGACCCAATCCAATTGATGCACCACATCCCCGCGCAAGCCGGTTTCGCTGGTGCCGACAAACCGTGGATGCGGGATTCTCGGCACATGATTTTCGGGCATCGATAGGAATAGGAAAAACGGACCATCTTTTTGGTCTCGGATGAAGGCTTTCGAGCGTTCCGTGAACACATCCGCCATGGTTTCATCGTCCCACCATGCGGATGGGGCCCCGGACATATGACCGATGCGGGCCACGCCGTTGACGATGGTCCCGGCATGCTGCACATCCGCCGGATAACGTTGCAATCGGGGATGGGTGAGGCCGGTGGGCAGATTTCCGACCAATGGACGATTCGCGTTCTGCGGAGAATCGTAATTCCCAAAACGCTCTTCTTGATAGGCGTGATGTCCTTCGGCAGGGTACACCACTTGGAGAGGTTCTTCGGTCGGTTTGAGATTGTGCACGAAATGTCCGTCGAGATAGACCGTCGGCACGCGGTCGTTGGTCACAGGAAGCAGGAAGGATTCATCAAATCCAACCTCTAGCGGACCCGGTTTCAAAGCCGCATTCCAATCCAGCGCGGACGTGGTATCGCCCAAGCCCAGATGCCATTTTCCGACAATCGCGGTTCTGTAACCGACTTGCCGGAGCATTTCGGGGAGGGTGTACGTGCCCGGACGGATGAGCATCGGATCTTCGGCGGATAAAATGCCAGCACCCGGTAATCTAAATGCATATTCGCCCGTGAGCAGCGAATAACGGCTCGGAGTGCACATTGCCGAAGTCGCATAGGCGCTGGTGAATCGGATACCTTCATTGGCCAATCGGTCGATGTTCGGTGTGCGGATTTTCGTGGCACCGTTCACACTCAAATCCCCATATCCTAGGTCATCTGCATAGATGATGACGATGTTCGGTCGGTCGGTTTTTGCGGGTGCGCAGCTTGCGAGAGCGATGAGGAACAGGAAAACGAATCGAATCATCATTTCTCCTGTGTGACCAGAATCTCACGATCGGATGTCGTTTTGATGGATTCCAGCAAGGCTTTGAGCTCGTTCACGATCTCAGGATGCTGGGAAGCCAGGTTCGTGGTTTCACCTGGATCGTCGGCCAAATTGTACAAGTAATCCTGGTTTGCGGCCGGCATCGGTGTGGAAATCGGGTTTGGGCGACCATTATGCTTGTTGTTCGCAAATGCTGGACGCGGGGAGGCCGGAATCAACTTCCAATCCCCTTTGCGGATGCCATAGTAATTGGCACCAGCTCCTTGCTGCAAAACGTGCGGACGATCGTTCTCATCTTGACCTAGCAGAGTCGACAAATGATCCATACTGTCGTGGCCAGCATCCTCAGGAAGCTCGATGCCAATCAACGATGCCATCGATGCCATGATGTCGATTTGGCTGAAAGCCGCATCCGATACGAGTCCTGCTTTCACCACGCCGGGCCAACTCACGATGAATGGGACACGCGTTCCGCCTTCATACGTCGTGTATTTCCCACCGCGGAGGACTCCGTTGGCTTTGTGACCGTTCGCGTCTTCGATGGCACCATCGGCATATCCGTCGTCATAAACAGGTCCGTTATCGCTCGAGAAAATCACCAAGGTATTTTCGCGGATTCCAAGCGAATCGAGTGTCTTCATCACTTCATCGACCGCCCAATCGAGTTCCAAGGTATGATCGCCACGAAGTCCGGAGCCACTTTTTCCCACGAAATCGGGATGTGGCACTCGTGGCACATGGTTCTGATGCATGGCGAGGAAAAGGAAAAACGGGGTGCTTTTGTTTTCAGTGATGTAGGCTTTTGTGCGTGTTACCAATTCCTGGGTCATCATCTCATCGTCCCACATGGCGGATGTGCCTCCCGTCTGAAATCCGATGCGGCTCACGCCATTTACGATAGTGCCCGAGTGCTGCGGATCGGCACCATAACGAAGCAATTCCGGATGACTCACACCCGTCGGCAGGTCTCCAATCTGTTCTTTGTATTGAACCAACAGCGGATCTGCGGGATCCAGGCCTAGCACCCGATGTCCTTCCACATACACGGTCGGAACCCGGTCGACCGTCGTCGGCACGATGAAGGATTCGTCGAAACCCAGCTCCAGCGGACCAGGTTTGATGTCGCCGTTCCATTCGTTCGAGCCGGTGCCGAGTCCGAGATGCCATTTCCCAATTAATGATGTGTTGTAACCGGCGCTTTTGAACAGATCCGCAAGGGTTGGCTTCTCCGGATCCAGCAACAAGGGCGCATCACCATCCAAAATCTGCGCCTGTTGGTTGCGGAACGCATAGATGCCGGTCAGTAACGAGAAACGGCTCGGCGTGCAGGTCGAGGATGTGGCGTATGCCGAGGTCATCCGCATGCCGGAATCCGCGAGCTTGTCGAGACCCGGTGTGATGATCTGTTTCGCACCGTAGGAGCTGAGATCGCCATAACCGATGTCATCGGTATAGATGATGATGACATTCGGCTTGGATGCGGGCAGTTGCGACGGTTGCGTGCAGGATGTGGAGACACTTGCCAACAGGAGGACAATGATCAGAAATGGCTTCATAGGTCGTGATTGGTTCGTTGCATGTGAATCATGGTGTCGGCTCACTGCCCCACCAACGGTTTTTCGGATCGTACTCAGGGTTCAGAAAAAAGAGTCGTTGACGTTCGAGCTGACCCATCTGCTGTTGCTCGACGCGTCTCAAGTGGGTCTGCTCGGCTTCGGCGGAGTAATTCGGGTCCGGAACAGGGAAACGCGCGCCGGTTTTCTTCAAATGCTCCATCAAGCCGTTTCGCATCTCGTCGGCCCGTACCGGATACATAATCGCCAGATTCCTGTGCTCGCCCGGATCGGTTTGTAAATCATATAATTCGACAAAATCGGTCTCGTAATCCAAAATCAATTTCCAATCGCCGCTGCGTACCACGCCCGATGGACGCCCATCCTGATTGCTGTAATGCGGATAATGCCAGTACAAAGGTCGCTCCTCGATGGGATGTCCCTTCGCCAACGGAACCATGCTAACGCCATCGGCATGATGCTCTGGGTACAAATCATTACCCACAAGCTCCATCAAGGTGGGATAGATGTCCGCCAAGGTGACCGGAACCGCAGAACTCGTGCCGGGTTGGGTCACTCCGGGTGCTTTTAGGATGAGTGGAACACGCAATCCGCCCTCGAATGTGGACCCTTTGCCTTTGCGCAAGGGGAGGTTCGAGGTCGCGAACGCATCCCCCGATGACACCCCACCATGGTCCGATGTGAAAATGACGATGGTGTGTTCATCCAAACCGTCCAACACATGACCGATCGCTTGATCCATCGCTTCGACCAACGCCGCATACAAGGGATTGTCTTGCGTGATTCGGACGGGCAAATACTGACCCATTTCGAAACCGGATGTGGCGATACCGAGTGATTCGGCCAAATCACGGTATCTCATCCAGGCTTCTTGGCTTGCTTGCAATGGCGAGTGAACCGCATAAAACGACAGCATGGCGAAAACCGGCTTATCGCTTTCCCTTTGCTGACGGATGTAGGTCAACGTCTCATCCGCCAAACGCATCGACAAATGCTCACCTGGACGGCGGTTCGGAAGCGTCGGATTCTCGTATGGATCGAAATACCCTCCACGCGGACTTCCATGCTCCCATCCGCCGATATTCACATCGAATCCATGATCTTCGGGAGTGGAGCCTTCGCCACCTAGATGCCATTTTCCGGCTTGGAATGTGGAATAACCCGCATCCCTCATCGCTTCTGGGAGGGTCAGCGCGTCGGAAGATAACACATGCACATAATCGGCGGGAAGCAGTTTGGTGTGGCGATTGTGCGTTCTCCAAGCCTCGCCAGATAACGCGCCGATCCAATCGGTGATGCCGTGGCGCGACGGGAATTGACCTGTCATGAGACTCGCACGCGCCGGACTGCATACCGGCGAATTGGATAAGGCTTGTGTGAACTGGATACCGGATGCCGCCAATCGATCGATGTTTGGTGTTCGATACATTCGGCTTCCAGTATGGCTCAGATCGTGGTAACCCAGGTCATCCGCAACAATTAGTAACACATTCGGGGGTGGAGCGGCCATTCCGACCGCACCGAACGCGAAACACAACAGCAACAGGCGGTGACGAAGCTTCATCATTATCGAATCGGTTCCATCCGGTAACGGAATGTCATCGCTTCATTCTGAATGCGGAAACCGGGTTCCGGATAGGCGCGTGGACTCCAGCTGTCGATGCCCCCAACGCCCATCTGGCGATGGTCGATGTTCACGAAAACAGAGCTTCGAGCTTCCATCTCCCAGGTGTACCGGCTGCGTTCCATGTCGTCGCGATGGTAATGGCTGGCGGATGTGCTCAAAAATGGGTCACCGGTGAATCGGATGCCGCGTCCATTCGCATCCGTGAAGGTGATCCATCTCACATCCACTTTATTGCCGTTTTCTTGCGGACGCGAATACTCGATCCATTCGTCCGAAACCGTTGATGTGTACACGCCCACGCGCTCGACTTGGCTGTCGACATACGTCGGATCAGGACCGCGTCCGTACCAATTCATCTGGTCGAAACCGGCGGCCAATTCCATTCGCGTGCCGAAGCGTGGCATCATCCGTGGCACACCTGCCGGCTCTCCCGGACGATAGTCGGTGGTCACATCGATCGACCCATCTTGATGGATGTCGTAGGTTTGTACGACTCTGGATCGGATGGCGGGAAGGTCGAGTTCGAAGCTCAAGCTAACGGCGTCCATGGTCGGCATGCGGTTAAAGGTGTTCGGATTCACACGTTCGCCATTGATGGTGAATGAGCGACGGATGCCATGATGCGCGCCTTTCCAGATCATCATGTTCATGTTGTTTCCTGTGCGCATCGCACCACGGTCGTTATCGGTTAGGGCGCGCCAGAAATCGACTTGCGGACCCGCCAACACCACTTGGTCGTCGCCGATATGATACGATTCCATCCGTGAGTGGATCATATCGAAGACCACGTGAAACCCGCTTCCAGCCACCGTGAAATGGTTTCCGTTCAAGCTCGCTTGCAATGGAGCGACGTTCCCGGGCGCCGGCAGAGTCGCCGTGTTGGGGCTCGGTACCAAGAACTGATCCCATCCGAGCTCATATCCTGCCTCAGCGAAATAGGTCTCGTTGCGGTTCGTGAAGATGAAATTCACATGGGTTTCGACACCCGCGCGAGACTGGATCGCATCCGCAGGCAATCTGAAATCACGAGTGGCGCGCGCCGGAATATCGAGGTTGGTCAAGGCGCCGGTGCGGACCACCACACCATTTTCGACCACTTCCCAACGTCCGGCAAGTTGATTGTCGAGCGACATGAAATCATATCGATTCTTGATTAGAAATTGGCCTTTGGCCACATCCACCGCCGTCACGCTCACATACTGATGGTAGTACTTCAGCACCTTCAAGCCCGGACGCGCTGCCCGATCCACCGACATCACACCATTCATGTTGAAATTCCCATCATGCTGGATACCATGCTTGTCTTCGAACCATCCACCGTAGGCTGTAAAGTCGGTCTGGCCGGATGTGGCCTTGAACTGCTTCGGAACATCCTGTGTGATGCCTTGATCCATCCAATCCCAGACAAAGGCGCCTTGGAAGTTATTATCGGCATGAATCAGGTCCCAATAGGCTTTCAGGTCGCCGTTGCTGTTTCCCATCGCATGCGTGTATTCGCACAAAATGAGTGGCACATCCGGCTTTTCATCGATGAACCGTTTCACGCGTTCAGGTGTGGCATACATGAATGATCCGATATCGGCATTGAACAAGCCACCATCCATCGTGGAACCTTCATAGTGATAGGGTCGGGATGGATCCGTGGCTTTCACAAACTCATAGACCGCGGTCATGTTGGGTCCGTCTCCCGATTCATTGCCCAAGGACCATATCACCACCGATGGATGATTTCTGTCGCGATACATCATGCGCCGAACGCGTGAAATATGGGCTTCCTTCCAAGCCGGATCGTTCGCCAGATGGTTGTCGTTCGTCGTGCCGAATTCATGTGTCTCGATATTTCCCTCATCGATGATGTACAAGCCATATTGATCGGCCAATTCATAAAACAGGGGATGATTCGGATAGTGGGATGTCCGCACCGCATTCACATTGTAGCGTTTGAGCATGATGATGTCGCGCATCATATCGTCGCGGGTCACATGATGACCGGTTTTCGGCGAATGCTCATGCCGGTTCACGCCGCGAAAGCGCACATCCACGCCATTCACAAGAAGTCGACCGTTTTGAATATCAACCCGACGAAACCCGACTTTTTTCGGGATGACGGCCAGCACGCTTCCATCCGCCGCCTTCACAGTGATGACCAGATCATATAGGTAGGGCTGCTCGGCGTTCCAAGTGTTCACGTTCGGGATGGATTGGCTCGGAACGCTGAAAGTCGCACCTGAAGCCGGTACTGAAACAGGTGTGTTGCTCAAATAGATTTCCGCGCCACTCGCATCCAACAGGCTCAATTCAACCGACACGTTTGTCGCGCGACCCTTGGTGAACCGCTTGAATTCACCCGAAAAAGAGAATTCGCCGGTCTTGTAGGTGTCGTCGAGGGTGGATGTGATCAGAAAATCACGCAGATGCACGCTCGGAGCGCTCCACAGGTACACATCCCGATATATTCCGGCCATGCGCCAGTAGTCTTGGTCTTCCAAGTAAGAGCCGTCGCTCCATTTGTACACTTCGACGGCGAGTTCGTTCGTGCCGCGCTGCAGATGCGGCGTGATATCGAATTCAGCCAAGGTGCGGCCTTCCTGGCTGTATCCCACGCGCCGGCCATTTACCCAAATGTAGAAAGCCGATGAGACGCCATCGAAGGCGATATATGTGCGTCGCCCGTTCCATGATTCCGGGACCGTGAATGTGCGGCGGTACGAGCCGACCGGATTCACATCCTTGGGTGCGCGCTTTTCGGCGATCTCGAACGGATAGCGGATGTTGGTGTAGATCGGAACGCCGTGACCATGCATTTCCCAGTTCGCTGGGACCGGAATATCGCCCCACGACGAATCATCGAACCCTTTGCGATGAAACTGCGCCGGACGCGAAGCCGGATTCGGCGACCACACGAATTTCCAAGTGCCATTGAGCGACTGTTGCCATGTCGTTGTCATGGTGGTGCGTGGCGCCTCCCGATTGATATGAAGCACCTTCACATTATCCCATTCCGGACGTGGTTGGGCGTCGGATGGTGACGACAGTAGAGTGAGTCCGGCCGTGGCTGAAGCGATGTATAAAAGAATGTCGCGTGTTTTCATTTTATATAAATCGGTAAATCGTTGTGCTTCGGTAGGTGTCGTCGGGATTTAGCCGGATACTTGGAAACAGGGGCTGGTTCGGCGCATCGGGGTAGTGCTGCGTTTCCAAGCAGAACGCGGTGCGTGGCATGTATGGAATACCTTCGCGACCTACATCTTGACCCGATAGGGCATTGGCGGTGTAGAATTGGACGCCGGGTTCGGTGGTGTCAACCTCGAGTATGCGTCCGGTAGCTGGATCTTCGACACGTGCGGCCAGTTCGGGATCGGATCCACCTAACTTACGCAGAACGAAATTATGGTCGTATCCGCCGGCGATCTGGATTTGAGAATTCATCGAGTTCCAATGTTGTCCGATGGGAGTGGGCACCCTCAGATCGAATGGAGATCCATCCACTGGACTGATCTCACCCGTCGGAATCATGATTTGAGTGACGGGAGTGAACGAATCCCCATGGATGGTGATCCGGTGTTTGGCCACCGATCCGCTTCCCGCACCTGCGAGATTGAAGTACGCGTGATTGGTTAGGTTCACGATCGTAGGCTTATCGGTCGTAGCTGTGTAATCCATTCTCAGCTCATTGACGTCGTTGAGGCTGTAGCGGATGTCGACTGTCAAATTTCCGGGATAACCGTCTGATGCTTCCAAGGCAGTAAACCTGAAGGCGATGGACTGGCTGTCGGATTCGACGATATCCCATATCGCATCCTGAAACCCATGGTAGCCGCCATGCAAATGGCCCACCTTGTAGGTGGTTTCGTCGAGTTCGAATTGACCGTTGGCGATGCGATTGCCCACGCGACCGATTGTCGCACCATAATATCTCTCTATCGAATCGACATATTCTTGGACGGAACCGTAACCCAGAACCACATCATCGATTCGTCCGGACGAATCCGGCACCAACAAACTCACGATGCGGGCACCATAGTTGGTCAGATATACCGCCATGTTCTTGTCATTCTTCAGCACATGCAATTGAACGGACTTGCCATCGCGTCGCATGATGAAATGTTCGGCAGATGGGGCTGCCTGCGGCTCTGTGAGTATCGGACTATCGGACATCAATGAAGAATTAGGATCATGGACGCTGGGTTTCTGAGCTTATGTTAACGATACCATTCATTCAAACCAATAGTATGTGGCTAAAAAAAGCGCTTCGAAGCGATATTGTGCGGATGGGATAAATTGATTAAAATGTTAGCGCTAACAAAACAAAATATGTCCATGAACCATTTTCTTGCCGCCTTGTTGTTGTTTTTGATCGTCGAATGCGCACCAGACCGGGAAGTGAAACCGGCAACCAGACCCAATATTCTAATTATCCTCACAGACGACCAGGGCTTCGAGGACGCTGGATTTCAAGGCTCACCGGATATTCTCACGCCGAATCTAGACACTTTGGCCCGCAACGGAGTCATCTTCACAGATGCGCATGTGACGGCCACGGTTTGCAGTCCGTCGAGGGCTGGGATCATGACCGGCCGATATCAGCAGCAATTCGGTCATGAGCCGAATGTGCCGCCGCGTCATACCGGAACCGACACCACGCAAGTCACCATCGCCGATGTGATGGTGGCCAACGGATACAGAACATCCCTCAATGGGAAATGGCATTTGGGTTCAACCCCGGCGCATCATCCAAATAGCCGTGGTTTCGAGCATTTCTTCGGCATTTTGGGCGGACATCGGACCTATTTCGCCGATACCTATCCGGCCACATCCCCGAATGCCGCCTACTGGAATCGGACACATGTGCAATTTCCGGGCGATTATTTCACAGATGCGCAAGGTGACAGCGCCATCGCTTATTTGAAACAGGTGGAAGGCGATCCGTTCTTCCTGTTCTTATCGTTCATCGCGCCTCACGCTCCGATGGATGCCAAGCCCGAAGATCTCGAGTTGTTCAAAGATCATCAGCGTCCGGAATACGCCGCCATGATGTGGGCAATGGATCGCGCCGTTGGAAATGTGGTGACGCACCTCAAAGCAACGGGTCAGTTCGACAATACGCTGATCATTTTCCTTAGCGACAATGGCGGATCACCCGTAAACGATTCAAGCAACCTTCCGCTTAAAGGCTTCAAAGGGAATAAATTCGAGGGTGGACACCGGGTTCCGTTCTTCGTCCATTGGCCAGCACGTGTAGAGGGGGGGCGTCGCTTTGATGGGTTAACCTCCTCACTCGATCTGTTTCCTACAACTCTTGCCGCAGCCGGCATCACCAAACCGGCCGATCTGCCGCTCGATGGTGTGAATCTGCTACCCTTTTTGGATGGAACCGCGCAAGGTGACCCGCATGAACAGCTGTTTTTCAGAAAAGAAGAAAGCGCCGCTGTGCGGATGGGGGACTGGAAGCTGATCCGTGTGGAAGGCGTCGGGTATGCGATGTACGATTTGTCGAGCGATCCGGGCGAGATGACCAATCTGGTGGATGCGGACTCGGCCCGGTTTCAAACCCTCAAAGCCGCTCTGGAGCAGTGGGAAACACGTTTGATAGAGCCGTGGTGGGAAGAATCACGTCAATGGCAGGATGTGACGCGCGAGATCCATGAGTCGTTGATGAAGAATGAGCCGGTGAAGAGGGTCAGCCCTTGATGAGGGTGAAAACGAAGAAATTTTAAATGTTGAATTTTAAATGATAAACCTCGGGAACGTCAAAATGCGACCGTGTTCATGCGTGAATAATGTTTGAATTCAACACCTACCATTTAGAATTTTCAATTTAAAATTGAATCACTTCTTCTGTCTTCTAAGCTTCTTCCACGCATACGCGCCACCAGCGGCGGCGAGGAGGCCCAAGCCGCCATCGATGGGAGCTTGGCTAGGAGCCGCTGGAAGGCCGGGAGGCTGAGCAGAAAGCAGTTCGGGGAGCATAAGCCCCACCGCAAGAAGTATGATGAACGTAGTGATGTGTTTCATATTGGAAATGTGGAAATGTAAAAGTGTGAAAGCGTGAAAGCGTAAAAGCGTGAAAGCGTGAAAGTGTGGAAGTGTGAAAATGTGGAAGTGTATGAGCGTGAAAGCATGGTGCGAATTCAGCACTCAACATTTAAAATTTTCAATTTAAAATTGAATTAATTCTTCTTCTCAGCCCGAAGCTTCTTCCACGCATACGCCCCGCCGGCGGCGGCGAGGAGGCTCAGGCCACCATCAATTGGAGCTTGACTTGGCATGGACGGAAGTGAGGGAGGAGGGGGTTGGGCTGTGAGAAGCTCGGGGATCATGAGTCCCACCACTAGAAACAGGATGAACGTGATTAGGAGTTTCATACGGAAGAAATTTTAAATGATAAATTTTAAATGTGGGAAACGTGGAAGTGTGGAAGTGTTAAAGCGTGGTGAGAATTCTGCACGTACCATTTAAAATTTTCAATTTAAAATTTCTTCGTTTCCACGCTTTCACGTCTCTACTTCACCAGAACCATCCTCCGAGTCACGATCTGGCTTCCGGCTTCCAAGCGGTACATGTACACACCGGAGGGCAGATTGGAGGCGTCGAACGTCACGTTGTGCGCGCCAGCCGGCATCACTCCGTCGACCAGAACCGCGATTTCGCGACCCAATACGTCGTAGACTGTGAGACGCGCGAGGTGCGATGCGCGAAGTGTGAATCGGATCTGAGTGCTAGGATTAAAAGGGTTGGGGTAATTCTGTTCCAACTCGAAACCGATTTCTGATTTCTGATTTCCGTCAATCGAAGTGGACGTCGGAGGCTGAACCGTGATGCTGTAGTCAGTGCTTTGAACTGATACGGCTTCGATGTTTGGAGCAGCACCATCAAACCCAACAGGAGCGGCTTTCGTTGCGCGGCCTTCGAGGGAAATCTCGTAGGTGAAGTCCGATGTGATCGGAACCGATACGCCTTTGATGTGATCGTTGAACACGAGTTCCACCATGTCCATCGCGGAGGATTGGGTCAGACGCAGAGTGTAGGTGCCACCGGTAGTCGCATCTACATGAAGGGGCACATTGTAGGTGTCGTTGTTCAGCGGGAGGTGGGCGATATCGAGTGCCGTGTTGCCTTTGGCGGAAGCCAGAAGAGCGAAATTCGGACTCATAGACGTCATTTTCAGGGCATCACCTTTCACAGATTCAGTCAAGCTTCCATTCTCGCTGAATCGCATCCAGGTGGAAGAGGAGAGAGTTGCGCCATCGAGTTGAAGGCGGATTATGGGGTCGTTAGAAACGGATTCCTTCCCACGGAACGTGCCTGCGGAAGAGGTGGTGTCTGCCGCGACCATTCCGACAGATGGTGTTCCGCTCGCTGCGGCTTGAACAATGAATCCTTGGAAAGGAGCGATCAAACCATCAGTGAGATCACCTGTGCCACCGGATACGGTGTAGGTCACCCAATCGCCGTTGCCCGAGTTGATGGTCGGGCTCCAGACATAGGCCACATCCGTCAAGTCTGTGCGGTCGAGGTTGTCGAAGTCGAGGGTGCTTCGGTAAGGATTTCCCAACAACGTGAAGGTGCTTGCAGTGGTGTTCATCGTTGGTGTGGCAGCCCCATGAAGCGTTCCACCGGCGTAGAGAGAGCGAGCTTTTGTGTCGGCATTGCCATCGAAATCATTGTCATTGAAGACAAACACAGCCACGCCAGCTCCGGCAGGAAGTGTAGCGGTGAGATCGGTCACTGCGGTCCAGGCATTGTTCGTCAAGGTGAACACGTTTGGCGATCCTGACGTGGTTTTCGCACCGGTCGCCCCTTGGGTCCACACTTGGTTCAAAAGTGTGGCATACGTCGTTTCAACAGGCGAAGAGAACAAGCGGTAACCGGACGAGTTGTTGAGCTGGACCGTGGCGTCGGTGATGCAGCGGACGGAGTATCCATACTTTTTACTACCTGCCCCCCTTTCTACGCCTGTTTCATCTGCTCTTAAAATTCTTCTCATACCTCTATTTGCATTACCGGGATCTACTGTTGACGTCCAGAATCTTGCAAAAACCTGAAATCCGAGATAATCAGATTCAGTATTGAATGCTCTGCGTTGACCAGCACCTTTTGCGCCAAATCCAGAACTATTTGTAGCTTGAGAATTATCACCGGTCCAGAAATCATTTCCAGTGAATCTGAGCATTCCAGAAATATTTGGTCCAGATCCACGAGTGTACGAATCGTTAGTACTTGTATTGGACTCAGTCTCATCCATACCAAGAAAGCGCTCCAGGATAATAAATTCATTGTCAGACGGTACTCTCCAACCTACTGGGCATAAGTTTGGATTATTAGCTGCGAACCAGTTGTATAAATTTCCATAATTAGCTTTGTTTGCAACGCTACCGTTGACATCTGTATAGGCGGGAGTGTTATTTGCATCATTCCAAGCCCCTGCTTGCGAACTAGATCTGTATTGAATACTAACTCCATTCGCATATGTGTTTGTCCTCAGATTTTCACTCATCCAGATCTGATTTCCGATTTTAACGGTGCCGTATTCATTCCCGTCGATATCATACACGACGGTTTGGGCGATGGACAGGGTTGGGATGAGGAACAGCGCGGCGGCGAGGCCGAGCAAGAAAGTGCGGTAGGGTTGTTTCATGGAAGCGGTTCCAATTTGGATTGCAAGATTTCTATTGAAGGTGGGTTCGGTGGACCTAAGGTTCTTCCGGACGGACGAACGGCCGGTGTCGACAGCAAGTTATGTTATCGTTAACAAAGTTGCTTTGTTAACGATAACATCTCATTGGCAAAAAAGCAAGCTCTGTGCGGAATTTATTTGGAAGCGCTTTTGAAGTGCGTGGAAGGCAGGTCCTTAAGCACACCCGCCGCGAATTCAGCGGTGATGTCGCGTTGCGCGTTTCCGAGCATTTCGTAACCGACGCTGAATTTTTTGACCGTGGCCGACCGCAACAACGGCGGATAGAAGTGCATATGGAAATGCCATTCTGGGTGATCTTCGCCATCCGTTGGCGCCGGATGAAACCCCGCTGAGTACGGAAACGATACCTGGAACAGGTTGTCGTATCGGATGGTGATCTGACGGATGATGTCCGCCAAGCCGTCTTTTTCTTCGCTCGACATATCGGTGAAACGCGCGAACGGACGCCGACTCACCACAAACGTTTCGTATGGCCAGAACGCCCAAAAGGGCACCATCACCACAAAATGATCGTTTTGCGCCACAATGCGCTCGTTCTTGGTCACTTCCAAGGCCAGATAATCGCCAAGCAGGGTGCGACCATGTTTCTTGAAGTACGCTTGCTGGGTGACGAGTTCTTTTTTCGGCTCTTCCGGGATGGAGGCTTGCGCCCAGACTTGTCCGTGAGGATGCGGATTGCTGCATCCCATCACATCCCCCTTGTTTTCGAAAATGGTGACGTAATTGACCCACGGTATGTCGCCGAGTTCTTGGTATTGTGCGACCCACATGTCAACCACGTTACGGATCTCGGTTTGCGACATTTCCGGCAAGGTCAGATCGTGGCGAGGGGAGAAGCACATCACGCGGCAGAGTCCGCGCTCAGAATGACCCACTAACAAGTCGTGGTCGTTAAGCTTCGCTTCGGGAGAATCCGGCAACAAGGCGCTGAAATCATTATCAAAGACATAGGTGGAGGTGTACTCCGGATTCGTCAACCCATTGGCGCGCGTGTTTCCAGAGCACAAGTAACAGTTTGGGTCGTGATGGATCGACTCACCTGTTCCGTGACGTTCTTGCTTTCCTTGCCATGGTCGCTGCGTACGATGCGGCGATACCTGGATCCACTGGTTCGTGAGGATGTTCAAGCGTCGGTGCGGGTTCTGTTCCATCAAACATCCTCCAACAAATGGGTTCCGTTGCCGATTTTCACGACATGAAATCCCGGTTCGATACCCGTTTTTTTAAGATACACGTTGCGGATGTGGGCGATGCTTTCGTCCAATTTTTCCATCACGACGAGGTTGATGGTGCATCCGCCGAATCCGCCGCCCATCATGCGGGCTCCGAGAATGCCATCGAGCGTTTCGGTGGCGTCGACAAGGATGTCGAGTTCGTCGCAACTCACTTCATAATCGTCGCGAAGTCCTTTGTGGGATCCATCCATCAATTTGCCGAAAGCGGTGAGGTCGCCCTGTTGTAATGCAGCGCATGCATCGGTCACGCGTTGATTTTCTTCCAACACATACCGGCAACGACGGTAAACGACCTCATCCATCTGAGCTTTGTGGGTTTCGAGCTGGTCGAAGGTCACATCCCGAAGGGTTTTCACATCGGGATGGGTTTTTGCAATAACCGAAACACCCGTTTCGCATTGGCTGCGGCGGACATTGTATTCGGATCCGGCCAAAGTGCGACGAACTTTGGAATCGCAAAGTAGCACGCCGATATGGTCCCATTGGAACGGATAATATTCATAGTCGAGCGAGCGACAATCCAGCTTTATCACACTGTCTTTTTTGCCGTGCAGGCTGGCGAATTGGTCCATGATGCCGCATTGAACACCCACGAACTGATTTTCGGCTTGCATCGAGATTTTGGTCATCTCCAGGCGAGTGAGATTCAGATTGAACAGCGTTGAGAGTCCGAACGCGATGCCACCTTCGAGCGCTGCGGAGGAGGACAATCCTGCGCCGATGGGCACATCCCCACCAAACGCGCAATCAAAACCTCCGATCACATGTCCCGCTTTTTGGATCTGGTCGACCACACCGATCACGTATTCGGCCCAATCGACACCGGTGGGGTAGTACGTTTCTGAGATCAGGGTTTCGTAATAGGGAGGGGTCATGTTTACCGAATGCAGGCGAATCGTTCCGAGATCGTTCTTCGACATGGCCATGACCATGGCTTTGTCGATGGACGCTGGCAGGACGAAGCCTTGGTTGTAGTCGGTGTGTTCCCCGATCAGATTCACTCGGCCGGGTGAACAAACGAGGATAGGTTTACCGGGAAAGTGACGGGAAAACCCATCGAGAACAGTGGCTTTGGTGGCACTCATGCGATGTCGCTTAGATACTTGTTAACGCTAACAAGCAATATAAACGAAACATGGGTCGAGCGCAAAAAAACGTCAGCAGCCGCAGGATTTCCGGATGACGAGGCTGGTCTCCAAGAACATCTGTTCGATGGGTTCGTCTTTGTTTTCGATGGTTCGGATGAGCTTGGTGGCGGCCTGGTTTCCGATTTCATGGGCCGGCTGATGCACCGTCGTCAGGGGCGAATACATGAGTTCGGCGCGGATGTCGTTCGTGAATCCGACGATGGCGATATCATGGGGCACGTTGAGCCCGGCTTTCTTGATGGCGTCCATGGCGCCGATGGCAACCGGATCGTTCACGGCCACAACGGCTCGCGGACGTTTATCCACAGGCAAGGCAAGGAGCATATTCATGGCTTCGAAACCGCTTTTCTCGTTGAAGCCGTGCTCGATCACGCATTCTGGATGGATCTCGCGTCCATGGGCATTCATCGCATCGACGAATCCATCGTAACGGTCTTTGGCGATGGATACTTTCTTGGAGCCGCTGAGGAACCCGATTCGGCCATGTCCATGAAGGGTGATAAGGTGTTCGGTGATTTGCCGAGATGCCTCTCGGTCATTCACTCCGATGCAACTCGCGCCGATATCATACACGCAACGATCGAAAAACACCAAAGGCAATCCGGATTTCACGATCATTTGATAATAGCTGGTGTCTTGGTCTTTGAGGCTACTTGAGACCAAAATCCCATCCACCCGCTTAGACCGCAAGGCGTCGATGGCTTGGCGTTCGGTTTCAAAACTCTCGGACGTGTTGGTTAAAAAAATCTGATACGTATTGTCCTTTGTGGCTTCTTCGATTCCATGCACCACATCCGGAAAGAAGGAGTGTGAGATTTCAGGAATGACGACACCGATGGTGTAGGTCCGACTCGATACCAAGCTTTTCGCCACATGATTGGGAGTGTATCCCATTTTTTGGGCCATTTCCAGAATGTCTTGTCTGGTTTTCACATCCACGTTCGGGCGATTGTTTATAGCCCGTGAAACGGTCATGGTCGATACGCCGAGCACGGCGGCCACTTCTTTGAGTGTGATACTGGTTGAGCTGCCTCTTTCTTTACCGGCCATAATGAATAGGTGATTTAATTGAGATCTCGGACTCCTCGGAATCCGATATGAAACATGTTGTTATCAGCTGGGGTGTTGCTACGCGCCGATACCCGGAAGCCGTGACAATAGGAATCGTGGCACATGAACGAGCCGCCACGAAGAACGACTTCACTCGTAGGTCCGGGCGTATAGGGTTTGTCACGGTCGGAATACGAGCGGTACCAATCGGAAGTCCATTCCCACACATTTCCGCCCATATCATACAAGCCAAGCTCGGTTTTGCCGAAGAGCCCGACAGGGGACGTGGTCAAGTATCCATCTTCGGAGTTGTTCAACTCAGGGAAGGTGCCCGTCCAGGTATTGGCCATGGGTTTTCCATCCTGAATAAGAGAATGGCCCCATGAATACGGTTTGTCATGGTTCGACATGCCCCGTGCGGCGTATTCCCATTCGATTTCAGAGGGAAGCCGTTTGTCAACCCAGTCTAAATAGGCTATCGCATCGGCTTGTGTGAGTAAAGTGACGGGATGATTATCGGGCGCCATCCCTTTTTCTTTTCCCATCGGGTATTCCCAAGTCACGCCGGGTTCGATGATCCATTTCGCGTTTTCGAAATCAAAAATGATGCCGTCACCTACGGTTTCGGAGAAGGTCTTATATCCGGTTTCTTGCACAAATGCGCGGAATTGTGCGACCGTGACCAACGTGGTGTCCATGTAAAAGGGTTTGACCTGAGTTTCGAACACAGGTCGTTCCATTGGTAGACCCGTTTCAGAACCGATTTTCGTGGTTCCACCGGGAATGAACACCATGCCTTCGGGTGCGGTACGAAGCGAGGCACGGGTCACTTTGGAACAGCATTCCAAGGGTTGTTTTTCTGAGGTGTCATCATATGCGAACACCATCCGATAGGTCACCCCGGCCAAGGTTCCGACAACAACCAATAGAATGAGCAGTGTGATCCAAGATTTCATTACGATCAAATATAAGTCTTCAGGGTCTTTGATACACTCGCACGTAATCAACCTCATAGGTGATGGGGAAGCGGGTATTCTCCGGATCACCACCGTTGGATCCGATCGCCAGATTCAACAGAATATAATGAGGCTGACGGAAGGGGTTGAACCCATCCGCATAGGTTTTATCGTCGATAGGGATGGTGTTCAGCAACACATCGTTCAAGTAGAGTTCGATGCGGTCTTCATTCCAATCCATTTTCCAGATGTGGTAGCGTTCAGGCCAATCAGGCATGTCAGCAAGCAACTCGGTAAACGGGATCTTCGCCGAATCCCACAATACGCCGCCTCGCGGTCCAACCCACGCGGCATTGGCCAAGATGGTGGCTTGATTTTGGATGCGGTAATATTCGAGGATGTCGATTTCGCCTTTATCGGGCCAACGGCGTTCATTACCCAACGTCCAGATCGCAGGCCAGGAACCCATGCTGGTATCGATGCGCGCACGCACTTCCATGATTCCATACTTGAAGGAATAGATGTCGGGTGTTTTGATGCTGGCTGCGGTGTATTCGGCTGTAACACGTGACGTGCGCCAATCCTTGCTCGACGAATCATGATTCGGATTTGGGAAAGATTCACGTCGTGCTTCAATCACCAATCGTCCGTCTTTGATCTGTGTGTTTCCGGATGTTTGATACCATTGCAATTCTTCGTTGCGAGCGAACCCATGCTCATGGATCCATTTTGTCGAATCGGGAACGCCATCCGTGTTGAATTCATCCGCCCAAACCAATTCATACCCCTCGGGGGCGACGGCAGGATAGGGATCCACTTCGAACGGACTGACCAGTTTGAACCGATCCGGATTCAAACGGTTGTATTCGGTTTCTTGCAAGAGTCCGAGATAGCGAGGGGGCATGAGTCCGGCTTCCCAGGCATCCAGTTTTTCAAGCATGGTCGCAAGATGGGATACAGACTCAGGTGCGACCGGATTTGCCTCACGGATATCATCTGCCATATTAAACATCTGCAAGGTCTCGTTGCGTTGGCGGATCACCTTCCAATCCCCATCCCGAATCACAGAAATGCCACGATCCGGATTGCGCCAGAACAGGGTCGGATGTGGACTCGCATCGTTTTTACCAGTCACAAATGGAATCAGATCCACGCCATCCAGTTGTTTTTTGGGTGTCGCGCCGGCCAATGCCGCCGCCGTAGCGAAGATGTCCATGGAACTGACAGGATTGTCATAGCGAGATCCGGCCGGAATCCCATCAGGCCACATCATCGCATAGGGGACCCGAATTCCGCCTTCAAAAAAACTGCCTTTCACACCACGTAAGGGGGAATTGTTTGATGCGTTGTCTGGTGTGGGTCCGCCGTTATCGGATAAAAAGATGATGAGTGTGTTATTCAGCTGACCTTGTTGTTCGAGAGCCTCCAAAATGCGACCGACGCCATCATCCACGGAACTCACCATCGCGGCATAGGTGCGACGTTTTTCATTTTCGATATGGCTGAAGCGGGCCAGATACTCATCGCTTGCCTGCACTGGTGTATGGGGCGCATTGTACGAAACGAACAAAAAGAACGGCGATTTGTTGGAATGCCGGTTCACGAAAGACACGGCTTCGCGCGAGAGGGCATCGGTCAAGTACTCGGTTTCATCCACGCGTCCGTTGTTGCGCATAAGACGGGTGCGGTAGCCGCCATATTGGGTTCGGACTTCCGAATCATCGCGGAAAGTCCATTCTTCCGGGAAAAAATTATGTCCCCCTTCCAGAAAACCGAAGAATTCGTCGAAGCCGCGTTTAAGCGGATGTTGGGTGGGATGGGTTCCCAAATGCCATTTTCCGAGGATACCGGTGGTGTAATCGGCCCGCTTCAGGGCATCGGCGATCGTTTCTTCAGATAGCGGAACACCTTGTGTGGAATCCTTTGGGGCGAAGAGTGGATTTCGGCTCGATCCAAAGCGATCTTGCTGCCGACCGGTGATGAGGGCGGCACGACTAGGTCCGCAAACCGGAAACGTGACATACCCTTGAGTGAACATCACGCCTTGAGCGGCGATCCGATCGATGTTCGGGGTCGGAATCTCCGTTGAGCCATGGTAACTGACATCCGCATAACCCTGATCGTCGGTGAGAATGAGAACGACATTTGGCTTGGGCGGAGCTGTTGTTGCAGCCACCAAGATGAATGGCAAAAAGCTGATCATCCACGCAAGGAGCTTCAATCGTAACGAAGATTTGAGTATCATGACTCGGAAATGTTAAGGTTAACATTTCAAAGTAATGAGAATCGATGAGTTTGCAAGTAGAACGTCAAAACAGCCAAAAAATGAACGTATTAGTCATTGGTGGAGCCGGGTATATCGGATCGCATGTGGTCTATGAATTGATCGATGCCGGGCACCACGTCGTCATCCTCGATAACTTTTCCACCGGGCTCATGGAGAATGTGGATCAACGAGCCACCTTGGTGGATGGGGACATGCGGGACGTGGAACTGGTACGCGGATTATTGAAAGGCATCGATTCTGTGTTTCATTTCGCGGCGCTCAAAGCCGCCGGCGATTCGATGAATGTTCCTGAGGTTTACACCGAAGCGAACACCATCGCCACCTTGCGGATCCTGAATGTGATGTTGGAATGTGGGGTGAAGAATTTCGTGTTTTCGTCGTCGGCCGCGACGTACGGTTCGCCCGAGTATCTGCCTATCGACGAGCATCATCCCAACAAGCCGATCAACTACTATGGTTACACGAAACTGGCCATCGAGCAAAGTTTGGCGTGGTATTCGCAGTTGAAAGGGTTACGGTATGCGGCACTGAGGTATTTCAATGCGGCAGGGTACGATGTGAAAGGTCGTGTGAGGGGACAGGAAAAAAATCCAGGAAATTTATTGCCGATCGTAATGGAAGTGGCTTCGGGTCGGCGTGTGAAATTGCAAGTGTATGGAAATGACTATCTGACTCGGGATGGGACCTGCATACGCGATTACATCCATGTGAACGATCTGGCAACGGCGCATGTGGGCGCGATGGAATACATGGCGCGCGTGGACAAAGACCTGGTGATGAACCTCGCCACAGGGGAAGGATACACCGTGCTTGAAGTGATCAAAGAAGCCGAGCGCGCGTGCGGACATGCGATTACGCATGAGATTGTGGGTCGGCGGGATGGGGACCCGGCGGAGTTGGTGGCCACCTCGGCCATGGCATGGGAACGGATCGGCTGGAAAGCCCGATATTCGGACTTGCCGCAGTTGGTGGAGAGTATGTGGGCGGTGTACCGTAGACCGTAGACCGTAGACCGTAGGCCGTAGACCGTGGGACGATGGACGTGGGACGGGGGACGGGGGACGAAGAGATGAAGAGATGAAGAGATGAAATGATGAAATGATGAAAATTTCGTGCTGATTTAGAACTAAGAAAAAGCACATCTTGCTTCGCACTTCGCACTTCGCACTTCGCACCTCGCGCCTACAACGAACCACAAACAACAAACAACCAGCCAAATGTTATTAGCCACCAAAAACAAGCACAAGCTCGAGGAAATGCGTCATGCCTTGGCGGGTTTGGGGGTTGAACTGCGTTCCGCGTTTGAGTTCGTTGAGCTGCCCGACATCGAAGAAGATCAAGACACGCTCGAGGGGAATGCGCTGAAAAAAGCCAGGGAAACCTATGCGATGACCGGGCTGATGAGTGTGGCCGATGACACGGGTTTGGAGGTTGTGGCGTTGGGTGGACGTCCGGGTGTATGGTCGGCGCGCTACGCGGGCCACGGAGCGAGTTATGCGCAAAATGTGGACAAATTATTGGCTGAAATGGCCGCATACCCCGACCCTGCACAGCGCATGGCCCGGTTCAGGACGGTGATCGCGGTGGCGGGTCCGACGGGAGAATGGCACGTGGACGGTGTATGTGCTGGGGAAATTTTGAGTGAGCGTCGCGGGGATGGGGGGTTTGGCTATGACCCGGTGTTTCGGCCGGAGGGGTTCGACCGCAGCTTCGCTCAGATGTCGATGGAAGAGAAGAATGTGATTTCGCATCGGGGACGGGCGTTGTCCGAGTTTGTGGGCAGGTTGGGGGACCCACCCCTGTCCCCTCCCTGATACCAGGGAGGGGTACTTTCTGCACAGATTTAGGAACGATAATTTTTGCATTGGTTTGTGCGAGGTGTCAAATTGATACATGAAAGGTCGCGATATCCCCCATGCAAGAAAGCAGGCATCAGAGCTCAGAAAGCGGGAAACTCCGGCTGAGAAGCATATTTGGGCCTGCATCCGAAAGCGTCAATTAGGCCCTCGATTTCATCGACAAGTTCCATTGGTTGTGGAAAATGGTATAGCCGGAAAAAGATACATTATTGCTGATTTTTACTGCACGGAGCATCGAATCGCCATTGAAGTGGATGGAGGCTCTCACATCGGTAAAGAACAGCAAGACGCGGAGCGGGACGCAGTGCTTCGTTTTAATGGGATCAGAGTCTTACGATGTTGGAATCATGATGTCTTCGAGTCCGACAACTGGCTTCGCAAACTGAAAGACATGATTGCAAACCCAAATCTATATTAGAAAGTACCCCTCCCTGTCTTCAGGGAGGGGACAGGGGTGGGTTCTTTATCTATGCAACCTATCCACTTCGACTGCGCGCTTCGGCTGCGCATAAAGGGCTGTGATCGGCTCCATCGCCATCCGAGCGATCAGATAACTCACGGTCGATTCGGCACCTTGGTTCAGATTGATATACCCATCCTCCAAGCCGTCATAACATCCGCCGGTGCGTGGATTGTACATGATCTGACGCATCTGGTTGTTTCCCAAGAACCATTCGAACGCCTTGGTTTTCAGACGATCATAGCCGTCATCGGGGAAGACATCATGAAAGGTCGCAAGAGCGGTGACGGTGTAGGCCACCTCGATCGGTTGCTCACCACCCGGTTTGATTTCCTGTGGTGAGTCGTCATTCTGCAACCATCCCACATTGGATATGAGTCGCAGGGTGTCGTTATAGAATGTTTTCTCCATCAGATAATCGAAGCTGGATCGAGCGATGGACAAATAGACTGGATTTCGCACCACTTTCCAAGCCATCAGCAACGCTTCAGGAATCACGCTGTTTCCATAGGTCATGTAGCGCTCGAACCATTTCCATTTCGGTTCGGACTCGTGCCGGTACATCTGTACCAGCCGATTGGCCAGTTTGGCCATGAACACCATGTTTTTGCGTCCTGGTTTGGCCAAATTACGATAGTACAATCCTTTGATCATGAAGGCCATGGAACGGGTGGAGTGGATGTTGATCATATTCATCAGATACGCATCCATCATTTCATCGGCCGAATGCACAACGTCTTCAGGAAGAGCCGATTCGAGGGAAATCACGACGCCTAAGGCCCAAATCGCCCGACCATTGGAGTCGTCCAAGTTCACGTCGTCGTTTTGTTTGGTGAATTGATGGTTTTCATCCACATAATTCAGGAAATCGCCGTTCGGTTGCTGGCAGAACTTGATGAAATCCATGTAAATGCGGATTAGAGCAAGATCGTCTTCATTGTGATGGAGCGCATAATGTCGGGTTACGGCGATCAGCGCACGGGCATTATCGTCGATCGTGTATCCGGTCGAAATATCGGGCTGACTGATTTTCGAGAATTGGATCATTCCGAACCCAGTAGTCAATCGTTGGATGTGGGCCAGATTGGGTTTCGGCATCACATAATCGAGCTGAAAGTCTTTGCAATGCCTCTGAAACAGTCTGGCATGCGCGATGGCACTGTTTTCCCACGCGGTCGAAGCCATGATATGAAGACCGTTCAGTCCAAAATTGACGCATAAGCTCGCATCCGCCAATAATCGGTTCACGGCGTTGGCCAATTGCTCCGAATCGCCAAAATCGAAGGTGATTCCGGTTTTCTCATTGAGAACTTCTTTGGCATGAGGGATGGGAGTCGACACGATCGGACATCCGCAGCTCAACGCATAGGCGAAGGTGCCGCTGACGGACTGATGTGGATCTTTCGATGTGAACAAATAAATGTCGGTCATCTGCAGATAAGCTAAGAGATCGCTTAGGGGAAGAAACTGATTGATGAATTTCACATGATTCTCAATTCCCAATTCCGCCACTTTCGCTTCCAACATCTCCCGATAAGCCTCTCCTTCATGTTTGATAATGCTCGGATGCGTTTTCCCAATGGCAAGAAACAGGACTTCCGGATGTTGCTCGATGATGGCAGGAAGCGCGTCAAGCGTGGTTTCGATGCTTTTTCCAGATCCGAGAAGTCCGAATGTGGACAGGATTTTACGCCCTTCAAACCCATGATTTTTCTTTTCCTGCTCGATGTCGATCGGTGCGACGAGGTGTGTTCCATGGGGAATGACGATGATCTGGTCCACATCCAGCCCATAAACATCTTGCAGAAGATTGGCTGAGCGTTGGGTCATCACAATAATACCGTCCGACAAACTTGCGAGAGTTTTCACATGCTTGAGGCGATCTGGCGTTGGGAAGGGAATCACTGTATGAAACGCGAGAAGAGCGGGTTTGGTCAGTGATCTTAGAAAGGCCACGAGCTGCTGTTCTTGTCCATCAAAAAGTCCGAATTCGTGTTGGATGACGACCAACCGGATCGCATCATTCTCTTTGATTTTTCGGGCGACGGTTTCGAATTCGGGATCAGATTCCTCAGGTAGCGGATAGATTCCCAGTTCGAACGACTTTCCGAATTGCTTTGTGAGGGCTCTCATCAAATCTTCGGTATAGGTGGCGATGCCGCAAACACGGGGAGGAAACGAGCTGATGATGAGAAGTTCAGGTGGTTTCATGCGATGGTGGGATAACGAAGTAATTCGGCGATGAGGGCTGAGCGAGACATCGAAGCGACAGCGATCCGTTCATCGGCCGCGCCATAGTAGATGTACAGGGTGTCGTCGACCTGTGCGGTTCCGGTCGGGAAGCAGACATTATTCACTTCCCCCTTCAATTCCCATTCTTTTTCCGGATAGAAGAGCGGGTAGGGCAATCTGGAGAGTTCTTTGTGAGGTTGGTGGATGTCGAGCAAGGCCGCGCACGCCGAATACACATACCCTTTGACCGTGTCGTGAACACCATGATAGATGACGAGCCAACCTTCTGAGGTTTCGATCGGTGGACATCCGCCGCCGATATAATTGATTTCATGATCGTATTTCGGAGCCAGAACGATATGTTCAGTGAAGGTGCTCAGATAGTCTTTCCAGAAGTCTTGGGTGAGCGCTTCAATCGAATCGACCGCCACCACAATCTGGACATCCGGTTTGATGCGATGCAAAAAGGATAGTTTTCCATCAATCCGGCGAGGGAAAAAAATCACATTCTTATCCCACAGGTAGGTTTCTTCACCCTTGTTTTCGTAGTTGTGCCGGGGGTCGTTATACCGCGAATACTTCGCGTTCAAATCGCCCTTGATCTTGGTGAATTTCAGGAACTCCTCATATGTGACTTGAGGCACCATCACACCATGTCGTTCGAAGTGGACCAGATCTTCGGAAGTGGCCAAGGAACCGAGCGCATTCACGCCATCATAGGCGGTGTAGGTCATGTAGAATGTGCCATCGATCTGAACGAGGCGCGGATCTTCAATCCCTTGTGCTTCTTCCTCCAATTCAGATACCAACAGAGGGGTTTCCATTCGTGACTCGACTGTCAGTGGGTCGCTTAAGAGGCAATACCCAATACTGGAGATGTTTCCTTTGCTCACCGCCCGATACAAGACGTGAATCTTATCTCCTAACTGAATCACGGCTGGGTTGAGCACGCCTTCGTTCTCGAACACGTGATCGGTTTTCCCGATCAGGATTCCTTCTTTGGTTACTTGTACCATGAGCTTAGGAATCGTGGGAATCGTACGTGTTTTTCCCTGCTTTTTTAGCCGCGCGCTTCTCTTTTAGATTCATCTGAGGCGCTTTTTTATCGGACTTTTCCTTGACTACTTTTTCTTTGGACATGAGAGTGGGTGATAGAGGTTTTGCGTCTGCACACAGTATGCTCATATCATGGGTTCCAAGTGTTGCACCATTTGGTGAACTTCTTGCAAAATTCCCATATCTCTGTCAGAAAACCGATGATTCTGATGTCAGAAAGGGGTTATTTGTGCTTCCCGGGGCTCCATCCGTCCGAAGCGAGCCAATGCCGACCCGATTCTTCCGCCGGACCTTCCAAGGTGGTCCCCATCGAATCATTCCAACGGTTCAAATACCCGAACAAGGCCACGACTCCGGCAATTTCAACGATCTCGCCTTCGGTCCAGTGCGCACGAAGCTCATTGGCGATGGCATCGTTCACCGCATTCGGTATGAGGGATGCAGCCCGGGCATACGTCAACGCTGCGCGCTCCGCCGGTGAAAAGGAGGGATGGGTGTCGAACGACCAGATATGTTCCAACTGCTCCGCCTCGGCGCCATAGCGCTCCGCCGCGCGGATGGTGTGCGCCTGGCAGTACCGGCATCCGGCCACATGGCTGGATATGTAGCCGATGAGCCGTTTGAGGGCGGAGGTGACGCGTCCGTGATTGTCCATCACCGCCTTGTTCAAGGCCACGAACGCCTTTGCGATCTCGGGACGATGCGACATCGTGAGCACACTGTTCGGGCAAAACCCCAGCGTTTCCTCATATAAGGTGATGAGCTGGGTGAGTTCGGCATCGGGAGTGGACGCCGCGGGTCGGACTAATGGACGGTTCATAATGTGCGAATCCCTTCAGTTTCTGCGAGTTGATTTAATTTCTTGTCCAAAGACATTAGAAGGGCATGATGTCGTTTTGCTGTGAGCAAGTACATCATATCATAACTAGAATGAGAATGTCGGATGCTCTCGTCAAGGGCAACAGGCCATAATGATATCATTGTTTCAAACTCATGAATCATCCGAATTCCATTTAATTGCAGATCTTTCGCGGTTTCGGGAGACATTCCCTGATACCGCGTGTACTTCCACAAAACATTGGTCAACTCCACGATAAATAGTTCAGGTGCGATGACGCGATACGCATTCTTCAGAATTTCTGCGATTTGATCGGATTTCTCACCTCCCAGAAGAAAGGAAATGGCGGCACTGACATCACAAACGATGATCATCTGTCTCGGTCTTCGCGAACCAGATCTACTGGATCACTAAAATCGGACGCATTCGCAATCGGGTGCTTCTGAATATGTGTTATGAACTCGCGGTACGATTGGACCGAAGGTTTGCGTAAACCTAGTGACTCTTCTAAAAGAGTGATCGTTTGTTGCGCAATACTGCGATTGTCGCGTTGAGCAGATTGCTTCAGCGCTTCATAAACGACTTCCGGAAGGTCTCGAACTTGTAATGTTGGCATCGATGAATATACATTGCATGCGTTATGCATGCAAGATGTTTCGATTTCCGTTCAACCCTTCTTGGCTTTCTTGTCCGCGCGCTTCTCCTTGAGATTCTTCTTCGCGACTTTCTTCACTGATTTTTCCTTGCCTTCTTTTTCTTTTGACATGATGTTGGTACTAAAAGGTGATCCGACGTTCCGGAGTATACGACATTGGACACTTGCGGACAGTATAAATAAACTACTGACAAATATTGCGCAAAACATCCGTTTTTTGCATAGATTCGACGGTCGATGAGGAAACCACTGTCCGTAAGTCTACATAAATACCTATCAAATATGGCACTATTTCTCGCATTATGCCTCGTCCTCCTATCTCCACCCGAGGCGGAACTCACCACCTTGCTGCATGAGTTCATGGCCGGCGCATCGGTGAACGATGCCAAGATCCACGACCGGTTCTGGGCCGAAGACCTGATCTACACCAGCTCCGCCGGACTCCGCTTCGGGAAGCAACAGATCATGGATGGATTCATGGTTCCCTCGGCCAAGTCCACCACCACCTACACTGCCGAGGACATCCGAATCCAAGTGTATGGCGATGTGGCCGTCGTCGCGTTTCGGATGAGGGGTGTGGATGTGTCCCCATCCGAGCCAAAGACTACCTACTATTTGAACAGCGGCACCTTCGTGAAGCGGGATGGGGAATGGAAAGTGGTCAATTGGCAAGCGACCCGGGTACCATGATGTTCCTACTTTTGTTATTGATCGCGCCTCCGGTTGTGTCTGAAACCCTATTCAATGGGATTTCAGGGATGGTTCACCTGCGGGATGACATTCACATCATCTTGCATCAAAAGAATGAGTACCAGGTGTCGATGTACGATGCACGGACGGATACCCAGATTCGCCAAGGAATTCCGACAGGTCAAGGGCCCGGCGAATCGCGTGGACTGACCGCATTCTTCCGTGATCCCCATTCCGGCCATTTCTATTTCTCGGATCAAGCGGGTTTCCTATTCATAACCGATTCCACTTTCACGGTTCTGCGGCAGCATAATATTGGACGACATAGTCTTCATAGTTTATTGGTCGATCGCGACCATATTTATGTTGGAATCTTTTCTTTTACCGGATTGAATCTCAACGGAGATGTCACTCTTGGAGTCGTCCTCGACAAGAAAACTCTGACCATTCGTAATGAAATGTCCATCCCAGTGAAGGCGCTTCAATTTGCGGATGTACCCAATATCGAACTGGTTGGCAATGCCTTTTCGATCAAGCCACATGTCATGATGATCAATGAACATCGTTGGGTGATGATCGAACGATTCCCATTCGCATTTCGACTCGATGCTCAGAACCGAATCGTGGAAACCCGACGCTTTTCGGATCAACAATCGGTAGAGGTGATGCAACGATTCGGTACATGGGGTTTGCGTCTGGCCGCCATCTGCCTCAGTTTCCAATATCGAGACGGCTATTTGTATTGCTGGAATGGGAATAAGTACCAGAACGTCCCACTTGGAGTGTATGCCCTGAATATGAAGGACCCGAATCAGGCTCCGATCCACATGAGGGTCGATAGTGACGTTGAAATCGACGGTGCGGTGATGGCATCGATGGGCGCCACCACGCTGATCACGACCGAAGTTGATTTCATGGTCGCATCCGGGGACTTCATCTATCGGTTTCTGAACCCGGTGTTTGTGAATCAATGATTCAAGTGTCATGAAACTATTCAGCACTCTCCTCATGGGCATCCTCATCGGGGTGCCCATTCTTTCCGAAATCTTGCCCTATCGATTCAAGGCACAATTCGAGGATGTGGCCTACGATCCATATGATGTCTGGCTCATCACCGATTCCAAGGTGTTGATAAACGACTTGGCCGACAAACGAAATCCCCTCCGATTGTTCAGCTTGGATGAGGGCAGCATCATTCGGCATTTGAATACAGGAAGAGGTCCCGGAGAAGTGAGTCCGACCTTATACAAACGGACGACGACATTCACTAATGGAGACATCGCCCTATTCGATTCTGGAAACCAGCGGCTCATGGTGTATGATTCTACACTCGCGTTCAAGTATCAATTCCGAGGTTCGGCAATGGAGCAACATATGACGCAAGCCGGCTTGATCAATGATTCAACACTGTGGACGATGACGCTCAATGATGATTTCATTTCTGTGTATCGAATTCGAAACCAGATGATTCATACGCAAGACCTTATGTATTCATTGCAGCCCTCATCCACTCCTGAATTCGCCGAATTCAGCAACACGGCTCTGCGTGTGTCGATCTTCATTTCGAATCGGGATGGGAAATTGTTCATGACATCCGAGCATGCGTCTTGGGTGGCGGCGTTTGATGAGACGGGACTTTCGTGGATCACCAATCGTCCCGACGGATTCGGATTGCCAAAAGCCGATAGCGAAAACATGGGTGTGATGCGAAAACCGGCGTATATACCGGCGAATACCTATTGCCAGAACGCGCTCGTGGCACATTATTTGTGAACAGGTCCTTATTCCTGCTCAACAGCCTCGACCATCCCGGGGCGATTCGAGTGCATGAGAGGATGGAGCGTTGATGCGATGCACCACCGTATGATCCTCACCGAACATCCGGCGTTCGTCGCAATTTCACGTCCCATTCTCAATCATCATTCGGGTCCGATTCGATCACATGATCTTGCTCATCCCAATGGGTGAGGATGTCCAAATCGTCGATAGTGGCTGCACGTAGGGTGACGTTCACGACTTGAACCGCAAATGAAGCATATAGAATATCGCACCCACGCCCATCGTGATGCCCACATCCCGGAATTCGGCGGATGTGGAGCCGGTCAGAAGCCAACAACAGGCCAGAATTCCAATGACGGCCCAGGTCCGCGCATACGGAAGCACGAACTGAGGGGCGTTTCCAGCGCCAGTCTGACGCAATCTCAGTAATGCCAGACAAACCGCCAAAAGAATCAGGATTTTGCTGATCACGCTGATGGTGACGGCATAAATGAACGTTCCGGAAACAGATACGACTAATGCCGCCAAACTGAACGCCAGCAACGAATAAACCGGTGTCCGGTAATGTGGATGTAGTTTTTGAAAGAATTTCGGGAATTGGTCGGATTCACTCAGTGCGAAGGGCAGCCTCGAGCCGATGAACATCACGCTATGCAAGGTTCCGCCGATGGAGATGACGGCTCCCAAGGTGATGAATCGCCCACCACCGCTTCCCATGAAGCGCTCGGCCGCATCCGCGATCGGAGTTTTGGATGTGGCCAGTTCGGGCAAGGTCCCGATGGCGACGATCTGAATCAGTGTGTAGAAAACACCAACAAATAGCAATGCCGTGATCAGCGCGAAGGGGATGGTTCTGCCGGGCTCACGGATTTCGCCGGTGTTGACCAATATCGCCTCGAAGCCCGTGAACGCGAATACCAGGATGAAGACGGTGGATGTGAAATCGGCCAGATCGGGCATCGGATGATGGAAGTCGACCGCATTCGGACTGATGAAAAATAGGCCGATGCCGACAAATAAGAGCAACGGGACCAACTTCGCCGTGGCCAGAAGATTGCTGAGGTTCTTCGAATTCCGAACCCCGGTATGATTGACGACAGATAGGAAGAGGGTGACGATGAGGATGATGCCGGTCCGCATCCATCCCCCCTGAAACACCGGATGCAGATAACCGAGGTAGGTGGCGAAGAGGTTGATCAGTGCGGCATACGTGGCGAGGCGTGTGAGCAGCAGCAACCATCCGATCATGTAGGCGGGAAGCGGGCCGAAGGCGGTGAGGGTGTAGAGATAGGGTCCGCCGGTTTTGTCGAAACGACTGGCGACTTCCGCGAACACCAGCACCAAAATGAAAATGATGCCCGCGCAGACCAGCATTGCCGGCACGCTGTAGATGCCGGATAAGTTGAAAATCCCGGCGGGGAGTCCGAAGATCCCGGCACCGATGATGCTGTTGATCATCAGCAGGACGAGATCCCATTTTCCGATATCGCGACGAAGCATGGGGATTATGGTTTCTTGGGTAGAGATTGACGGGTATGCCAAATGGTGAGCATATCAATTCTGTTCGATTTTAGCTCATGCACCAATCGATAATTCCCGTGAATCAATTCCCTGATCTCGGGCCGATTAAATTCAGGCACCATTCTCCCGCTTTCCGGTTGAGCACGAAGCTGTTCGCAATGCTCGAAAACACCCCCAGCCCATTTAATTGCGGTGGGAACATGATCCAATGCGATGTAGTCGGTGAACTCTTCGACCCGGATCAAAAAACGATCCGTAAAAACTACTTCCATTTGGAGAGGTGTTTATCAATTCGATCCTTCGCCTCTTGCATGGTGAAGGTATTGCCTTGCTCCACTTGCTGCTTTGCCTCAAGCAGATCTTCCAACATCTCCATTTTATTGGCAATTCGTTCATATTCAGTCACATCCATTAGGACGGCGGCACTCTTCCCATGCTGGGTCAATATGATCGGCTGCTTCTCTTTCTTTAAGCGAGTAATAAAATCAGCGGACTTTTTTCGAAAGTCGGAGAGTGGTTCGATATCGCTGGAGATGGAAATGTTCATATGAGTACTTAAAACGTTTTTTAGAATACGTTTAAAGTACCGAAAGAAGTTATGGGTACCAAGTACGAATGGCGCCGGCACCGATTGAGCTGTTGATCATCCAGAAAACGAGATCCCATTTTCCGTTATCGCGAAGCATGGGGTGCTATTTCGATGAGGTTTTTTTGATCAATAGATTGTTAACAACGAGAGCTGTCAGACCCAAAAGAACAGCACCAAGTAGAGCATCTACACCAAGTGAATCAAAAATATTCAGTTCTGATGATTCATAGTTTCTGTAGACCCATTTTGATAACAATGGGCTTGAGATACTCACTAATAATGAGAACACTGCGACCCCAATTTTAACCGGGGGCTAGAAAAAAATCGAGCTTATCTCATCACTTCCTAACCATCCTCACCGCCTGACCCCCTCCAGGTGCCAGTTTCATGCGGAGGACAGTAGCGGAAGTCACGTCTTTTTCTTCCACCACCAAATCATATTGATTCGTGACCCAATCGGCCGCATCCCCATCCCGATAGATCTGCGCGGTATAGGTGGCGCCCGGTGTGAGGAAATGAAGCGGGATTTGAAAATCGCGCCCGGTTTCGGCCGTCATGCTGCCGATGAACCACTCGTCTTCACCTCGGGTTTTGCGCGCGATGGTCACGTATTCCCCGATGGCTCCATTCAGGACAAGGGTCTCATCCCAATCCGTTTCCACATCTTTGATGAACTGAAACGCTTTCGGGTATTTGCTATAGTTTTCGGGCAGGTCGGCAGCCATCTGAAGAGGGGAGTAGATGGTGATGTACAGTGACAATTCTTTCGCCAAGGTGTGCTTCACGCGGTTTCCTTCGCGGTACGGCTCCAATGTGAGATGCAAGACGCCGGGTGTGTAATCGAACGGCGCGCCCAATCCACGTGTGAAGACCACATTCAATAAATGGTTCGGCGGATTCCCTTTTTCCGCGCCCCAGGCATTGTATTCTTGTCCGATGGCCACTTCGCGGGTCATCAGATTGGGCCAGGTGCGACGCAGCCCCGTGTCTTTCACGCCCTCATGTACATTCAACGTGACTCCATACTTCGCGGCGAGTTCGGTCACGGCCTGATGGTGACGCACCATGTACTGCCCATGATGCCATTCGCGCTGTTCTTCGCCTTTCTCGTTGATCCACTTGATTTCGCGTCCGTGTCCCACATACCCCATTTTCACGGCGGTAATACCCAATCTCTGATACAATGCGAACGCGGCGTTCATCTGCGCTTCATAATGCAGGATGGTGGCGGATGTCTCATGGTGTCCCATCAATTTCACGCCTTTGGCTTTCGCATAGGCCACGACGCCGTTCAGGTCGAAATCCGGATACGGCTCCGTGAAGCTGAAGACAGCCCCATCGCGGTACCAGTCGCCTTCCCAACCCAGATTCCATCCTTCCACCAACACCTGTGAGAATCCATTCGCTGCCGCGAAATCGATGTACCGTTTCGTGTTTTCGGTGGTCGCGCCATGTTTGGGTCCGCTTCCCCATGTGGCTTTGTCGAGGTGCATTTCCCACCAAATACCTACGTATTTCGCAGGTTTGATGTAGGACATATCCTTAATCTTGTTCGGTTCGTTCAGATTCAGGATGAGGTGGGATGTGATCAATCCACCCGGCGTATCGCTGATCTGAATCGTGCGCCAAGGCGACACAAACGGGGTTTTCGCCTTCACCAAGGTTCCATCCGCCCAAGGCATCAGATTCGCTTTGAGGGTGTTCGCACCGACGGTTTCCAAAGTCATCGTGCTGTAATCCACCAAGGCCGCCTCATGGAAACTCAGATACAGATCATCCGCCGTTTTCATGGTGAGAGGAGTGTGCACCGTATCCAGCTCACTCAACATCCGCTCCTCATAAAAATACTCGAACCGATTCCACTGGTAGGCATCAATCGACCACGTGGTATGATTCCCGGTGAGGGCGAACTGCGTTTTCTCATTCATGATCACGAAATCCTTCAGATTCGGTTGGGATGGGAACTCATATCGGAATCCGATCCCGTCGTCATACGCGCGGAAAACAATGACCAATGTGCGTGGATTCGCGGCGGTCTCTCGCAGCGTCACCTTCATTTCGTTGTAGTTGTTGCGGATGAGGCGTTGTTCACCCCAAGGCTGCTCCCAGGTCTCATCAAACTTGGTTGTGGACACATCCGCAATGCGAAATCCGTGATCGAGTGGACGCTGGCCTTGAATCTCGAAACCCAAGCGGGAGGGATGCACCACGGGCCGGTTCAGGCGGTCGACGCGATACATCGGAACGCCATCCACCAGCTCAAAGGTGATCGTGTTCACCGCACCGGGGGATGCGACAGTGTGGAGTTGAAGGAGAAGGAGGATGAGGGCGAGCATGGGTGACGAGAGATTAGTTAATTTTAAATTAGAAATTTTAAGTGTGAGCGTCGAGCTGAATCGGACGTCACCATTTAAAATTCATCATTTAAAATTTTCTTCTCTTACTTCACCATCATCACTTTCTTCACAATCCGTTCGGAGCCGGAGTAGACGGCAACGAAATAGAGTCCGGCGGCGGCGAAATCCGCCCGGACATCCACGCTCAGGGATTGCGCGGATTGGGTGAGTACCAACTGACCCATCACATTATAGACTTCGATCTTGTCGATGATGGCACGTGATTGGACCTTGAATGCGCCTTGCGCCGGGTTCGGGAATACGGTGACGAATCCTTCGCCTTGCATGGACGATCCACCCGTGGTCAGAATGACCGAAACCGGCTCGGACCAATGCTTTCCGGCTTTCACTCGATAGGTGAACGTATCGACGCCGGAAAAGCCATATTCAGGCTGATAGCGGAAGCTTCCATCCGCTTCCAATAGAAGGAGTCCTTTCTTTGCCGGAGTGACGAGAGTGGCGAACAACGACGTTCCATCCAGCGACAGATCATTTTTGAGCACACCATTTGCGGCATCGAACGATGTAAGGGATCCGGCAGCGACCGCAAAGGAGTCTGTGAAGGCGATCGGATTTCCGGGCAAGTCCGGTTGACGTTCCCTGACAATCGCGTACGAGTCTTTTTCATATGGAACCGCGTTCAGGGCGTGGTTCCAGAATTCCCACAGATAGCGAGTGGATGTTTCGAAGGATGTGTTTTTGTAATGGATTCCGAATGCGAAGCCGTCGGAATTCCTTGTCTCACGGTCCGGGGTATTGCGGAAATCATGCAACACAACCGCTTGGCTCGGATCCACCACATGAAGCAACGTCCACGGTAGGCGGATTTCAACCCGGTCATCAAACAATCGAACCGCATCCATCGAACTCAAGGGCAGATCGAGTCGATTCACCTGCATCGAACCGATATACTGCACTTCGTTATTGAAAATGTTGTTCTTCCAACGCACGATTTTCCATGGACGTCCGTCGGTGGCGATGGATCGGAACAGTTGTTCTGGTCCCGACACATTATGCCAGATTCCGTACGTGTCGTAGGCTTCCGTAATGTATAACTCGGCCTTGTAGTTGGTGATCATCAGCACGAACTCGGCGCGGTTGGTGGCGGTATGTCCACCAGGAAGGATGGATTCACCCAGATCGGCGTCGTAGGTGTCCAGAGCGAGCCATAGGGTGTCGAGAACGCCCAAGTGACGGTCCATATTCACCGTCAGATTCAGGTACGTGAAATCGCCTCGGGCGTCGAGACTACGGATCGGACAATCTCCGCAAAAGGTCTCGACCCGACTCATATTCGTTCCCATATTTCGGAATCCGATCAAGCCGTAATTCTGCTCCGCGGCGGTCACATTATGCCAGATGATGCGTCGCTCAGTGAGGAAATCCAACGGGTCGGCGATCCAGGTCCGTTTGAACCACTCATCGATCCAAGCGAAGAGCATTCCTCCGCCGGTACCGGCCGTGGCCGCATTCTTTAACAAGCGCATGGCATGTTCACCGTGCTCGGTTTCGTCGTATCCGCCGTGATGGATGCCATTTTGCGCGTAGTGGGCGGTTCCCCAACTCGATGGTGCGCCATATTCGGCGATGATCAGCGGAAATCGGGTATAATGCTCTTTCAGAAAGGTGAGGTAACCCAGATAACTGTTTTGGCCGATCTCATCGAAAAAGGGTGTGAAGCGGGCATCGTGACTAATGAAATCCGGGTAGTACGGGTAAGCATGGTAACTGGCGAAAATGCCGGCCGGCGCATTGCTGAAGTCGACCTGGGAAATGTCCAAATCGACAAGGTCTTCGTTCGCATCCGCTTCATCCGGATAATTGAATGGATCGAGCGTGGGCCAACTCGAGAAGCTGACGGGACGCATGGTGTTATACCGTCCCACTTCAAACTGAATCAATCGATCCAAGCGCTCAATGAACCACGCTTCTGTGGCTTTTGTGTTTGCGATGGATAGATAGGTGCCGGAATAGGAGGTCACACCGGGGTTCGTTTCATTCGTGGCCAACGCTTCTTCGGGCATCACTTCGCGTCCGATGATGTACGAAATGACCCAAGGCGACACATCCGCCGTGTACACCCCATGTGCCTTACCTTGTCGTGGCGCGATGGTGATATCGCCATGCACTGCCCTCACATTCTCTTCCATTTCATTATTGAAAAAATCGGTGAGGTCGAACAGGTTTCCGGTGAAGCCATGAAATTCTTCTTCCAACCAGACGCCTTGGAACAGCAGCAAGGGATGATTCGGATTCGCGAGATTGTACTCTCGCAATTCCTCATAAAACCGTGGAAAATGCAAGGTATACACCCGGATGGTGTTGAAACCCGCATCCCGCATCTGTCCGAACCAAACCCTGTACTGTTCGCGCGATGCGGCCATTTCACCTGGGAAGGTGCCGGGAATACCGACGCCCAAGTTGATGCCTTTGATGAACAACGGAACATACGCTTCGCCATTCCAAACCGTGATATGGGTGCTATCTACGGAAAAGGGGATGGTTTGAGACTGTGCGTTGGATACGAAGCTGAGAAGTAGTACGAAGGTGTAGAAGACCGTTCTCACGTGGTTGTGGGAGATATGGGGGGAAAGGTCAGATGAAATTCGGACCCTTTCCCGGGTTCGCTGTAGATGGATAAATGTCCGCTGTGTTTGTCGATGAATGTCTTGCAAAGCATGAGTCCGAGTCCGGATCCGATTTCGCCTCCTGTGCCGCGTTTCGGTTGTGATTCGTCATCGATTCGGAACAAATTGGCTTGTTGATCGGCCGTCATTCCGACGCCCGTATCCGTAACACTCAGCCGAAATCCGTTCATGTCTAATGGCGTCACTTTAATTTGGACAGTTCCTCCTTCCGGAGTGAATTTCAGGGCGTTGGATGTCAGATTACGAAGGATGGTCGCCATCATTTTCGGGTCTACACTGGCTTGATACCGCATCGGGATGTCGGTATTCAGGCGGATGGATTTGGAATCGGCCATTTCCTTATAGTAGGCGAAATTTTCTTCCACCAAAAGGGTCAAGTCGATCCATTTCGGTGTGAAGCGCATCAGTCCGGATTGCGTAGCCGACCAATCCAGCAAGTTGAATAACAATTGCAAGACCTGTTTGGAGCTGCCATAGATCATATCCGAATAGGTACCCATTTCGGCATAATCTTTGGTCTGAACGTCTTGCCGCATCAGATCACTCACGCCAATGATGCCTTGGATGGGGTTTCTCAGATCGTGCGCGATGATCGACATCAAATGATCTTTATTGCGATTCAACTCAGCGAGTTCTTTGGTTCGTTCCTTCACGCGCTTTTCCAGATCAACAGTCAGCTTCTGGGCATTATGCGTGGAGATAGCGATGAGGTAACTCGGAATGCCGAGCCCGATCATCACGAAAAGCAATCCATAGGCGGATGTGGCCGACATCGAAACCAGGAACGGCCCCACGCCATTCATGGTCAGGATGATGCTCGTTACACTCACAGCAATGAAGGCGATCGACGTTCCGAGTAGTCCGCCTGTGAGCGAGATCGCGGTCAATGGGAGGATAAGTGCCACCGGATAGCCGTTTTCTCTGAAATACAACCAGTAAAACACGACGCCAAGAAACATCATCATGTATCCGAATTGGATGAGATCCAGCCTGCGGATGTCTTTCCTTTTGAAGTTTTGTACGGATTCGAACAGTGGAATCAACAAAAACATCCCCAAGGTGTGCGCCAATGTGAGGTTATAGATTTGGGTTTTCCATTCGGTTGTGTTGTTCAGATCGATGTACCCGCCCCAATTCAAATTCAAGATCAGAGACCAGGACGTGAGCAGTGAGGGAAGAAAGCTAACACCCACCACGAATGTCATGAATGAGGGCATATCGCGAAGGGTACCGTCTGGGATCATCCGACGATAGAACAGATACGCGATCGCCGGTTGAGCCGTTTGGATGACCGCCGAAAAAAGAGGGAAATAAGAGGTTCGAAGCAGCAGTGGCAACGAGTCGGTCTGAACCAGGGATGGCACGTTGGCGATAAGACTGGCCAAAAATATGGCGGGAAGCGCACGGTAACCGAACAGGATCAATCCGATGAGGGCGATACCCGATGGAAGCCAGATGGTTGGGATGTTTTCGGGTGGTAACGTTGCGATCTGCATCCCTAATCGGGCGGCCACCAGGTAAGCAATAAACAGCAAGACCTGATGCTGTGCTTTCATTTCACTCGTTTTTCACCTGCGGTGATGTCGACAGGCAATACATTCTGTTTCGGCGGAAATTGACACGTGGTATACGGTGAGAATGCACAAGGCGGGTTGTAAGCTTTGTTGAAATCGATCACCGTTTCGGAAGAACCTTCTTCCGGATAGTCGATGTACATGTATCGTCCGGCTTGATACGTTTCAGTGCGGTTCGTGGCGTCTCCCAAGATGATGAATAGTCGTTCTCCACCATCTAAGGCGTCCAACGTGTACGATTTTCCGTTCAAATCAAAGTGAAGGATACCAGGTGATGGAATCTGATCGGTCTGACCCAAGATGTTCACAATCGGAATGGTGGTGCCCAAGCGATTCGCCTTGAAACGGGCCCGACGCACCAGTGAGGTGTCGGTGGGGTAGCGGTCGAATCCGTTGAACGCATCCACTTCGGCATTCATGGTGTTCCAGACCCGTGCACCGATCAAATCACCGCGTCGGATGATCGTCCACCGGAAGTCACCAGCTTCCAACATCGGGGCGTGGTCGGTTTCATACACAAGGCTGTCTCCGAACATCACGCGTTGGCCCGACAGTCTGAGTGTATCGCCCATGAACGGTGTGGAACCCTCATCCAGCCACAGCATATCGGAGAGCCGCATCCAACCCGTTGGAGCGGTTAAGGATGCGATTCGGGCTTGTTTCCAAGCCTCGAGCTGTTGGTCGTAATCGGCTGGGATAGGAGCTTGGCCCAATTTCCCACAAGCTGACAGGATAATCAGTGTCGAAACCAGAATACCAAAACGCATCATGAGACGAAGTGTGCTTTTAACGATTGAAGCATATCGTTGGTCACGGGTTTCTCCAAGAACGACACCACTTGGGGATAACTGTCGGCTTTCACCTTGTCGCTTCGGTCTACAGAGGAGGTCACCATCGCCACCTTCACACGCTTACCGATCGGTTGATCTTGGATATTGTCAAGCAACTCCCATCCGGTCATCACAGGCATGTTGATATCAAGGAGCACCAGGTATTGTGACTCGCTATTGGGTTGGCTTAACAGGTACTCAAGTGCCGTCTGGCCATTGAGGAATGTTTTCGGTTCGGATGGGAATCCGTTCTTGGCGACGAGTTTTTTGTGGATGAAGATGATCAAGGCATCGTCGTCAACAATCAGGGTTTCAAAAGACATATTACTTGGATTCTAAGGTAAAAAGATCAGATTTGGCGGCGATGTCACGAATGATGCCATCCAGTTCGATGGCGGAAGCACGTATATGTTCAACGAATTGCTGACCTTCTTCCGCGTGATAATCTTTCGAAATCAACATATTGCTGAAGCCAATTAATCGGGCCAAAGGTGCCCGAACCACATGAGATTGGATCCAAGCGATTTCACGAAGTCTTTCGTTCTGATGTTCGATGGCGGTGATGTGTGAGATGCGTTCGGTGATGTCTGATAACGCCCCGACGATCCGCACCGCGGATCCCGAATCGTCTCGAAGAATATACCCCCGATCCACCACATTCGCATAGGTTCCATTTGCCTTTTGAAAACGATATTCGCTGGTGTAAACGGTTTCATTCGGGTTGTCCAAGGCCGCATTCAGGGAGGCCAAAACCCGGTCAAAATCATCAGGGTGCACATTCGATGTCCATGCGTCCAAACTGAGAACCTCGTCTCGTTTCACTGGATGACCGAAAATGGTTTGGTATGCATGTCCCCAGAACAGTGTGTTGTTCCGGATGTCCCAATCCCAAATGGCATCATTTGTGGCCAATGTGACCCGCTCGAAGCGTTCATTCGATTCGCGGATGCGAACTTCATCCAATTTCTTATCCGTGATGTCTCTTGCCGTGACGAAGACCAAACCATGCTCGGGAGCGAGGGTGGAGGTCCATAATGCCCAAAGGACGTCTCCTTTCTTGGTGATGAATCGGCTCTCGAAATGGCACGTGGGGGATTTGACGGTGAGTTTTGCGAGTTCGTTCAAACACGTTTCCAGATCATCCTTATGGATCAAATCCTTGAAGGGAGCTTGGAGCAACTCCTCCTCCGTGTATTTCAACAAGCGGCACATGGCTGGGTTCACTTTCGTCAAGTGGCCGTCCAAACTGGCGATACAAATCACATCCGGGATGATGTTGAACAATTGATTCAGCTCGATTTCAAGCTGCTTGCGTCGGATTTCAATTCCCAGATACCGCGAGATTCGATCGAATAAGGATTTGTATTTTCGATCATGGATGTTGGATGTGGTCAATCCCAGAAGCACCACGCCAATCACTTCTTGCTGATAAATCAACGGTATGCCGTAAGCCGAAACGATTCCGGCTTTTTTCGCCTCTTTCGCGCGGATGAAGTTCGATTCGGTTTGCGAGACGGACCAAGACATCACCGATCGCGCTTCCCACGTGATTCCGGGTAGTCCCTTGGCCAATGTCGCTTGACTGAAACGCTTCGTTTCCTCGTAGAACGTTTTCAGGTCAGGGGATGTCTGCACATTCGCCATCATGCTCAACGTCGTTTTCTGAGAATCCAACAACCAGATTTCAGCCAGTTTGAACTCGTCGTAAACTTTGACTCGTTCGACGACAGTCGACAGAATATCATTCAAATTCTTGTTCGGTCGGAACATCCGGCTCAATTCGGCCATTAAGTTCACTTCCCGTTCATTCGTATAGTACTCGGTCACATCCCGGAAATGATCGACGATGCCATTGATGGCGGGATCGTGTAGCAAATTGGTCACGGTCGCTTCCATCCAGCGCCATGACCCATCCCGATGTCGAATGCGAGCGGTTAGCCCCTTTACAGGCACACCCGGCAGGTTCATAACTTCAGACATCTTATTTCGAGCCCCTTCCGCATCGTCCGGATGCATGGCCTCGAACAAGTTCATCGCCTTCAGTTCCTCATCCCGATAGCCCAATACCTGTTCAACCGATGGCGACGCGTACGTGGTGTTTCCTTCGGCGTCAATGATGACCACCGCATCGCTTCCATGCTCCACCAATGAACGGTAACGCCGCTCGTTGTTTTCCAGAAGGTCGCGTTGCTGCTTGGATTCGGTGATGTCGTTCGCAGTCACAAACACACCAACGATATCGCCGGAATGATCCGTCGCAGGGGCATAGGTGAGGTGGTAGGTTCGAGTTTGACCGGATTGGATGGGTACGGTGATGTCGGACGTCTCAATCGCACCGGCCAAGACAGCGTCATACAGGGTTTTAAGCATCGGAACACGTTCCGGTTGCGCGTAGTCCAATATGGAATCACCCCGAGTGACGGTTTTATTGAAAAATTGCTGGTATAAGCGCTTGAATTTGTTGTTGAACGACAGAATCTGAAGTCGTTTGTCCATCAACACATACGATTCGGCCGTATTGTTGATGAGTAATTGAAGCTCTCGCGAGGCCTGACGTTCTTTTGTGATGTCCGTCACAGTGGTCACGATCCAACGGGACCCATCAGGATGTTCAAGCAAGGTTGGTGTGGTAGAGAGGATGAGGGATTCTCCCTGCATATTGAACACATCCCATTCCGAAGTCTGCCCAGTACCCGTTCGGATGAACTCATCGTGCAATGCTTTGGTCTTGTTCCGAATATTGGTTGGCAGATGGTCTGTGAACGGTTTGTCGATCACATCAGAATGCGTCAAGCCATAGTAATCACAGTATCGAGTGTTTGCGTCAACTATGAGACCCGACTCATTCGTAACACACACGCCGATAGCGGTCGCATTGAGGACCGAACTGATTAGGTTTAACGGATTAGACACGATTCAATTTAAAAACCCCTTAATTCAGGGTTTACACACATTTGCAATCTACGACGATTTACTAGATGCGCCACGCAACGAAACGGCTCGTTTTCTGTCCCTGACGCATTTCAATTTCTATAACTTCTTGAGTATGTAGAAGTTCCAATGCTTTCCGGATCACAGGCAAATGCGATTGCTTGGCAACCAATGTGCTGAACCATCCAACTTGATCGGCGAAGGCCACGCTTTCCTTGATCATACGAAGGATGAAGGCCTGTTCACCACCCAAACACCATAGCTCATTCGGACGACCCCCGAAATTCCGCATCGCCTCATCCGCTTTTTCCTTACCGAGGTTTTTCCACTTGCGTTTGGTCGCAGCACGAACTTGTTCTTCCGATTCGTGAAACGGAGGGTTGCACATCACCGCCTCAAACCGGTCTGTTTTTCGGATGATGCCCTCGAAAATGCGTGTGGATGAGACCTGGTGCCGGATGTGGACCCCGCCCGCCAATTTCGGATTCCGGCTGATGTTCGCTTCCGCCGCGGCAATAGCCCGACGGTCGACATCCGTCCCGACAAATCGCCAGCCATACTCGGATCGACCCAAGATCGGGTAAATCGCACTAGCGCCGGTTCCGATATCTAAGATCCTCACTTGCTCACCCTTTCTGCCAATCAGATCGGCGATATGGTGCACATAATCGGCTCGACCCGGGATCGCCGGACACAAATATCCCTCTGGAATTTTCCAATAGTCGATTCCATAATGATGCTTAAGCAAGGCCTCGTTGAACACTTGTATGGCGATCGGATCGGCGAAATCAATCGAATCTTTTCCGGCCGGATTCGGACGGATGAAGCGGGCCAATTCAGGATGGGATGCGGCCAGAGCATGAAAATCATACCCGCCGACATGCAAGTTCCGAGGATGTAGAGACATGGATATGTTTACGTTTTCAGTTCTCCGTTTCTTCCCGCTTCCCGCTTCCCGCTTCCCGCTTCCCGCTTCCCGCTTCCACACTTTCACATTTTCACGCTTTCACACTTCTACGCTTCTACACTTCCCCCACCCACCAACCCGGGTCGTTGCTATGGAATGCGGCGCGGATGTGGCGATACAGATCATCTGGAAGGGCGCCTTTTTTAACCGCATTCAGTGTTTGCAATAGATGGTCTTCGCGGGAAGTTCCCACGATGCAGCTCGAGACCCCTTTTGTGAACGCGGCGAAGCGGATGGCGGTTTCTAGTTTCTCCAAGCCTTGCCGGTTGATGTTCATCGTTTTCCATCTCCACCAGTATTCTTCGGCATAATCACCCAGTGGAACTTCCGCAAAACGCCAAGGGGCGTTTGCGATCGGGCGTTTGGCAATGACCCCCATCCCGCGTTTCGAGGCCGATTCAACCTGCCAGGCGATGGAGCGTTGATCGCAGATGTTCACAGAGCATTCGATCACATCGAACTGCCCCGATTCCACCGCCCATCCAAGGGCTTCATTTTCTCCGGAATATCCAGCCAAGCGGATTTTTCCTGCGGATTTCGCATCCAATAACGCGCGGGTGGCTTCACCGACTTGCAACGTTCCCAACGAGCAAGAATGCAGTAAAACGATATCGATGTGATCGGTTTGGAGTGCGGTCAAGGCCTCATCGATTCCTTTTTCGACAGCTTGGTACGACCAATCTTCAACCCCATCCACACCATAACCGACTTTCGTTGATAGGACCAACTTGTCGCGATGGCGTTTGGCGAAATGCCCGATTCGCCGTTCCGACAAATCATAGCTGCGCGCGGTATCGATCAGCGTCAATCCGTTGTCGAGAGCGGTATTCAGAAGGGCATCGACATGGGAATCAGACAGATGAGGGGAGCCGATGTGTCCGGCTCCAAGACCGATGATCGGAACAGTAAGGCCGGTCTGGCCGAGAGGGCGGGAAAGCATTTTGTTAGTGGTTCGTTGTTCGTTGTTCATTGTGGGGCTCAGGTGCTGGTAAGCTAGCGCAAATGTAGACACATCGATTCCTAAAAGCGAAGTAATTTAGATTCACTACAACAAACCACAAACAACAAACGATTTGTCATCTTTATCCTTCATCGCGTTTCTCAAGGAAGTTCGATTTTCTTATATCGCTGGCACAAGTGTGCTCATTTTCCTGTTTATCGTCGGACTCTTCGAAATCATAGGCATGGCGTTTTTGGAGGACAGTGATCCGGAATTGATGCGATATTTGCATCTCACACGGGGTGCAGTCACCGTTACGGTTTTGCTTGGTTGGATCGCATGGACCATCTATGAATATCGGGATCGGTATTCCACTGCTCTCAGACAACATGACGACCAGTATCAGCGAATTCTTGATTCGTCGGCCGATGCGGTGCTCATCACCGATGCGAACTTCCAAGTCCGCTATATCAACACGTCGGCCTTGGTGATGCTGGATCGCACAACGGAAACGACCTTGAATGAGGACGCATCCCTTTTCATTCCGTTTTCGGATGTGGATCCGACCTCGGAAAAAGCCGAATTGGAATGGATCACGGCCTCAGGCCGCACGCAGATTCTGAATGCCACGGTTACGGTGCTGCGGGATCCATCCGGCGAAGTCGATTCTCGGTTGGTGGTGATTCGCGACATCACGGAGCGGGCGATGAAACTGGCTCAGATGGAGCGATCGGAGCGGTTGGCCAGCCTCGGACACATGGCTGCCGGCGTGGCGCACGAGATCGGAAATCCACTGACCGCGATTTCATCCATGGTTCAACTGCTACAACGGCGATCCAAAGATGAGGATGAGAAAGAACAACTGGCTCAGATTCGAACCAATATCGGACGAATCACTCAGATTGTTCGGGATCTGGTCGATTTCTCGCGTCCGAAGCCCGTCGAAGTGAAACCGGTGTTCATGAATGTTCTTGTGGCTGAAGTGGTCGGCTTGCTGAAGCATGACGCCCGATGCCGGAATGTGAGGTTCGATATGACTTCGATTAACGAGGTTCCCGCTGTGAACGCCATTCCGGATAAGCTCTTCCAAGTGCTAGTGAATCTGATTCTCAATGCGGTGGATGCCTCAATCGACGTGAGCGTACCCACCATCACGATTACTGTGAAACAGGAGGATGCGACCATTGACTTGTGCGTCCGAGACAATGGAAAAGGCATTCCGGATGATTTGCACACCCGCATATTCGAACCCTTTTTCACCACAAAAGATGTAGGTAAGGGAACCGGACTCGGCCTGTCCGTCTCCCATCACATCATTCAACAATTCGGTGGAACGTTGCATCTCACATCCTCGCCGGGAGACACGGAGTTTCGGATTTCCCTACCTTTACCGGAATGAGTGCCAGAATCCTGATAGTTGATGATGAATCGGACATCCGAAAAACCCTTGCGACGTTTCTCAAAGAGGAAGGATATCAGTGTCAATCGGCTGAAAATGGCGAAAAAGCCCTCGAATTGGTGAGGGAAGGGGGTATCGACATGGTATTGACGGATGTGCGCATGCCGTTGATGGATGGTGTGGAACTGATGAAGCAAGTGCACCAATCATCGCCCGAAACAATGGTCATCCTGATGACGGCGTTTGCCAGTGTGGATACCGCCATAGCGGCGCTACGTTCGGGCGCGGCGGATTATTTCCTCAAGCCTTTGGACTTGGATGAGATGTCGGTGCGCATCAAATCTCTCATCCAAAGGCAAGAGCTGATTCGTGAAAACCGCTACCTGCGCGAAGTGATCGACAAATCCTTCAATTTCAATTTCATCATCGGCGAAAGCGCGGCGATGAAGCAGATTTACAAGATGATCGACAAGGTTGGACCGAGTCGGTCGACGGTTCTCATCACGGGTCCGTCGGGAAGTGGTAAAGAACTCATCGCACGGGCCTTGCATCAGCGAAGCGACCGTAAAACCAAGCCCTTCATCGCGATCAATTGCGGATCCATCCCAGAACCCTTGTTTGAATCGGAGCTTTTTGGACATAAGAAGGGTTCGTTCACGGGCGCCATCAGCGATCGCGACGGTTATTTCGTACTGGCCAATGGTGGAACCTTGTTTTTGGATGAAATCGGGGAATTGCCACTTTCCATGCAAGTGAAATTGCTTCGTGTGCTGCAAGATAGCGAGGTGAAGCCGGTCGGAGCATCCCAAAGCTATCGGGTGGATGTGCGGATCGTGGCGGCAACGAACCGCGATTTGGAAGCGGATGTGGTGGATGGCCGCTTCAGAGAAGATTTGTTCTATCGCTTGAACATCATCCGTATCGAAATGCCGACGCTACGAGAGCGCATCGGCGACATCCCGCTGCTATGTCAGTATTTTTTGGAACGGTTCAATCTTGAATTTCGAAAAGCGGTGAAGGGAATCAGCTCCGACGCCATGAGCCTCATCCTTCAACATCCTTGGAAAGGTCAGGTAAGGGAATTGGAAAACGTGCTTGAACGGGCCATCCTGCTGTCGGAAGGGGAATACATTCGTCCGGAAGATCTTCCGTTTTCAGCCGTGGGCAAGATCGGCGATGGGATAGATGCGGATGCGAACGCGCCGCTCAGCAATGCGGTCTCGACCTTCGAAAAGCAACACATCCAGCACATGTTGAATAAATTCAATGGAAATCGGACGGATACCGCTCGTGCGCTATCGATCGATGCGTCGACGTTATACCGCAAAATGGAAAAGTATCAGTTGCTCGACAGCTGATTGCGGTCGGCACGGAAATAGACATCGAAATGGATGTCGAGGTGCTTGTTCACTTTGATCAAGCCCATCATGGGAGAGGGTGGCGTAATGTCGAAATCCGTCATGTCCAATTCATGCACACCTGTGATACGCATGCCTTTGCGCTGATCCGGATGTCCCAACAATCGGATCGTCACGTCTTTGGTGACTCCTGCGACCGTTAATTTCCCTTTGGTCTCCACCCAATGACCCAGTCCTTTCTCGCCCATCAGGCGATAGGAATCCAACGAGTAGGTGATGGATGGATATCGGTTGGATTTGAGCGCTTTCCGCATGTCGCGATTGATTCCATCCAACCCGCAATCGATCGTTTGGATCGGGATGGTAACATTCAGAACCAGGTTTTCATGTCCCACCCGCGCCAAGTGGACCGATCCGGTCACGTCCAGCTTTTCGGCGGTGCATGAAAAGCCGACGGGTCCCGCCGAACCCTGAAGCCATACTTTCGAATCCGGTTCCAATAAAATGGGAAGATCCTGCGCCTGAACGTAGGATCCTCCCATGCCGAACAACACCAACAACCAAGTTTTAGCGGACATTGGATTTAAGGTCGAAACGAAGTGTGATCTCGTTGCCGGCTTTGATGGCACCGAACATGGCCGTTGGAGGCGATACGCGGAAATCGGACATTTTCAGATCCACTTTTCCAGTATAACTGACCACGTTGCCTTGCGTGGTGCGAACCACAGAGACAGGCACCGTGCGTTTCACACCGGCGATAGTCACGTCAGCGGATGCCGAGCCATAACCTTCCGTGAAGGTCACATTCTTAGCGAAAATGGTGATCGTCGGATGGCTTTTGTGTTTCAGCGCTTCAAAGACTTTGTCGTCCATGCCGCCTTTCCCACTTTTCATGGAGCTGACGGGAACGACGAACCGAAGAGAATCCACTACCTCGCCTTTGAGGAACAGTCGGCCATTCACCTTTTCCACGTCAAGCGTCCAGTCGTGAACGGTGGATGTGCCATCGACCCACATGCGGGAATCCGGATTGAGGGAGACCGACTGGGCGATGATCGCATTAGAGGAAAAGAAGACAAGCGATAGAATGAGAAGAAGGGATTTCATAGTAGTTGGGTTTGATTGTGTTGATAACGAACATCATCCAACAATCATGCCAAAGGGGGAATATGCACAGGAGGACAAGAGGACAGGAGGTTCATGTGGGGGTCATTGCGAAATTGCAACATAGAATGGTATGGATCAATGCAGTTCTGCACGAATTCCACTCGATATCCTCCCGTACTCCCATCCTCCTGTGAATAATCCGCCGTTTTCACTCTTGGCACGGCGTTTGGATATGGCAGTCCATTGATTGTATAGACACATAGACGTTGAACACCGACTGCCCGTCTCTGACCGGATCGGCAGCCTTATGAAACCACTCAGAATCCTCTTGATCGAGCCTGACCCGGATATTTGCGGCAGCGTCTACACGATGTTGCATGAGGATGGGTACATCGTGGCGACCTCACGAGACATACAGATCCTCCAACACCTGGACACCTTCATTCATGTGGACCTTATTCTGGTGGATCTAGATTCCGAGATCAAACACATCCCAACGATCCAAGCCCTTGCGGCGAGCGGCTCTCCTTATGCCGGACGAATCTTGCCTATCATCTGCTATTGTGTGGATGACCATGCGAAACGGATGTCGGATGCTGGTTTAGGCCAGGCCTTGATCAAGCCGTTCGACATGGACGAGCTGAAATCCCGAATCGCATCGATGATGTCGACCGACCTTCGGAGGAGTGTGTGATGCGTCTTGCGACAATGCAATCCGACCTGATCTTGCCATCATGCAATCTCGCACGATGCACCTCTCGATTCGAACGGAAACATCCAGCCACATCCGAAAAAAACGCTTATTTGGGCATCCAGGATAAGGTTTACAAAGTTTGGCACGACTATTGAATGGAATCTTATCAAACGAACAACCCACTATAATCCCCTAACCAACCATACCAGAAATCAAATGAAAATCACTTTCAAACTCAATATGGCGCTAGCCGCCACTCTTATCCTCGGGGTAGCCGCCGGCTTGAACGCTCAGGTCGTTTCTGATCTTCAGAACTACCGCTCGCAAGGCAAAGACGGAATCAACGTATTCGAAACAAAGAAAACCGTTGAGCCCGCTTTTGAAGGTCTGAAAATCCGTATTGGCGCATCCAATACGCTTCAGTTCCAAGCCATCGATCAAGAGAACGCGACCGGAGCGGCTCCGATGTTCAAACTCGGACCCAACTTCAATTTGGCCACATCCAACTTGGATTTGGACGTTCAACTGGCACGCGGTGTACGGATGCACCTTCGCACCTACCTGTCTTCACGTCACCACCCAGAGCCTTACGTGAAAGGTGGATACATGCAGATCGACCGCCTGGACTTCATCCAAGATGGTTTCATGGATGGTTTGATGGATCATGTAACGATCAAAGTCGGTCACATGCAAATCAACTACGGCGACAACCATTTCCGCCGCTCCGACAACGGTCAAGCCATGTTCAACCCCTTCGTAGGCAACTACATCATGGATTCGTTCACCACGGAAGTGGGTGGAGAAGTGTACTACCAGAATTCCGGATTCTTGGCCATGGCCGGTGTCACCAACGGTAAACTCAACCAAAGCACACGTTTGGCCGCCGCTCCTGGAGCCATCAACACTAAGATCTCCTTGGTCGGTAAAGTGGGCTACGACAGCCAACTCAACGAAGACCTTCGAGTGCGTGTCACCGGCTCCGTCTACCACACTGGCCAAACCGCAAGCGCATACTTGTACTCTGGCGACCGTGCCGGATCCCGCTACTACAATGTGATCACCAACAGTGCCACCGAGTTCAGATCTCCCCGCTTCAACCCTGGCTTCAATAACGAGTTGACCGCCATCATGATCAACCCCTTCGTGAAATTCCAAGGTCTTGAGATCTACGGTGTGCTTGAAACCGTATCTGGAAAAGTAACAGCTGAAAACGAACGCCGCACGGTCAACCAAATGGGAGGCGAAGTACTCTACCGCTTGGGTGCCAACGAGAACTTCTACGTGGGCGGCCGCTACAACATGGTGGATGGTCAAATCAACTTAGGACAAGACCCGATCACCGGTGCAGACAGACGCCAAGATGTGAGCATCTCCCGCATGAACATCGGTGGCGGTTGGTTCCTGACCAACAACATCCTGGCCAAAGCGGAATACGTGACACAATCGTACTCCGACTTCCCAACAGCGACCATCTTCGACGGTGCTAAATTTAGCGGATTCATGCTCGAAGCGGTCATCAGCTTCTGATCCGCCTCTGATTCAGAACACTCTGAAAAAAGCCCCGGTCATTGCGACTGGGGCTTTTTTTGTTGCCTCCAGGCGTAGTAGATCGATCCGGAGATCAGGCAAACAACGGATGGGAACAGTAACGCACTCATCCCCATCCACCCGAATAAGAGGTTTCCGGCAATTCCACCTATTAAAAAACCAAGTAGGATGAGAATCAGCAAAGCGATCTTCCAAGGTTTCAGGTCGTCGTAGCGAATCCATTGGCCGAGCATCATGCCAATATCGGTCACGATGCCGGTCACATGCGTGGTTCGGATCACAAGGCCGTAATAACTGCTGGCCATCGCGTTCTGCAAGCCGCAAGCCAACGCGGTGAGAGCCACGCCCCAGAAGTTTCCCGATACAAGAAGGATGGTGGACAGCATCAGAATCAATCCTTCCATGATGATCACCACACCATAGCGTCGGCCTGGTTTCAACTGCCGACCACCGATGATCATGCCCGATAGGATGGCGCCGGACAAGAAGCCTGCAACGATGCTTAAAATCACGTTCAGGTCGGACATGTTTCCCGTTCCGATGTCCATGCTAATGCGAGAAATCGCACCCGACATATGGCTCACCGGAACCGTGAAGAACTCCAAAAGCGACACATTCACGAATCCGGCGATCGAAGACAGCATCACTGCACCGGTAAACACCCATTTCCGCTCGGAAGCGACCAAATCATCTTCGAGCTGGTGATCGGAATAGGGCATGGTGGAAGGTATTGAAAAGAAGGTTGTCCGTTTTCGGTTTTCAGTTCGCATGGCACAGGATGTCAAATTCCTATCTTTAAAAATGAAACCTTATATCCTTTTCAGCATCCTATTGTTTTGTCTTCGGACTGCTTCCGCTCAACTACCACTGATCGAGCTTTACACCGACCTCCATCGACATCCCGAATTGTCCATGCAAGAAGAGCGAACGGCCTCCATCATGGCGAGGGAGCTTCGTGCGGCTGGCTTCACGGTGACCGAACGCGTGGGCGCGCACAATGTGGTAGGCGTGCTTAAGAATGGCGACGGTCCGACAGTGATGATTCGTACCGATATGGACGCCCTTCCCCTTGAAGAAAAAACAGGTCTTACCTATGCCAGTTTGAACAAAGGCGTGATGCATGCCTGTGGACATGATGTTCACATGTCGGTGTTCATTGGGGCCGCACGATATTTTGCTTCGCATCGTGAGGATTGGAAGGGAACACTGGTGTTCCTGGCCCAATCCGCCGAAGAAACCGGTTTCGGTGCCGATCTGGCACTAAAAAACGGATTGTATGAACGGTTCCCGCTTCCAGATGCGGTATTGGGAGTTCATATGAATGGATTTTTGCCTGCGGGTTCTGTGGGATACAAAGAAGGCGCATTCATGGCGAGTGTGGACATGATGGACATCACCGTGTTCGGAGTTGGCGGACATGGAGCCGCCCCTCATCAGTCCATAGACCCTATCGTGCTGAGTGCGCAAATGATCATGGCGTTTCAGACGGTGGTGAGCCGTGAGACGAATCCGCTTGAGCCGGCGGTGCTAACCGTGGGATCCATTCATGGTGGAACCGTGCACAACATCATTCCGGATGAAGTTCGGATGCAGCTCACACTGCGTTCCTACTCGGATGACGTTCGGCTCAATACCCGGGCGTCCATCAAACGAATCGCCGAAAACATGGCACGGGCGGCAGGATTGCCCGAAGACAAGATGCCCGTTTTCTCACTTCGTGAACCACAGATTCCAGCCACATTGAATGATGTGGAGCTGACGAGAGATGTAGTGGGTCGCTTCAACACCCGATTCGGGGAAGCGAATGTCGTGGAGATGCCGCCTTATATGGTAGGAGAGGATTTCAGCTTCTTCAGTCGCACCGATCACAAGATCCCGGCGACCATGTTCTGGCTCGGAGCCGCAGATCCGAGTGTGAAACCCGAAGATCGTGTCGGCCTTCACTCACCGTTCTTCGCGCCGAAAGCCGATCTCGCCATCGAAACCGGGGTTAAGGCGATGGTGGAAGCGGTGATGGGGACGTTGGTTGTTGGTCGTTAGTTGTTTGTTGTTTTCGGGAAAGTCCCATTATCGTGAGTCTTCACCACTAACAACCAACCACAAACAACTAACTACTTAAAAAACACATAATAAAGCACATAGAACCATGAAAACAATCCATGGATAATGGCCCAAAGGACGGATCCATTCTGACTCCAGGAGATGACCATGGCCAATGCGCTTCCGAAACTGATACCAGCCGTAACGGCGTTATTTTGTGCTGACATATTCGTTAGTGGTTTGTTGTTAGTTGTATGTCGTTCGTTGTTGTGCGAGGCGCGAAGTGCGATGTAAGAATGGAACTAAGTACCTCAGATACCATCCTACCATCCTACCATCCTACTATCCTACCATCAGTGCCCCGATCCCGCGCCAACGCCTGTGGTCTGGGTATCTTTCACCAACAGCCACAGTGCTGCGGAGATGGTGAGACTTACGGCGCTGACGAGATAGATGATGCCGCGATCATCGAAGCTTCCCAACCAACCGCCAATCCCAGACGCACCGAGCTGGGGAATCACCACGCTAAGGTTGAAGAGTCCCATAAACAGGCCCATTTTCGCCTGATTCACATGCTCGCTCATGATCGCGAAGGGGAGACTCACTACAGCCGCCCAACCCACGCCAACAATCATCATCAGCAAGAAAAACGATTGGATGCTGCCCCCATAAAAATGCAGCAAATAATATCCGATGGCCATCACCGCGATACAGAGGAAATGGGTTTTCACGCGACCGATTTTCTCCGTGATGGGTTCCAAAACAAACGCGGGTAACAAGAATCCGACGGTGTTCAGAACCGCGAACGCGATGCCCAATGTGAAGCCCATCTCGTTGTTGATGTCGTTGGATAGTGTATCGGCAGCCCCATATCCCATGATCGTTTCTTTGATATAGAAAAAGCTGTACACGAACATGATCTGGATGCCGAACCATGAAAAGCCATGCGCCAAACAGATTTTCAGAAATTCAGGCATGTTGGTGGATGACTTTCCTACTTGGCCCAATTCGGTAACCTGCACATTCAATTCGCGTGGTTCGGTGACAAAGAAAATGGGGATGACCGACATCCCAAACACCATGAACACCGACAGATAAATCAGTTCGTTGTTTCCCACGAATGCACCGATCAGGTACGCCATGACTCCGAAAAACCCTGATATCGTTTGCATCCAGGTGTAGCCTTTCGTGCGTTGATCGCCGATGGGGGTCACATCCGCAATGACCGACCTAGTGGGGTTGAAACTGATATTGATGGCCAGATCCAAGGTTAGCGCCACCACGATCGCCACACCGACGATCGAATCCAGACCCAACGCGTCGTTAATGACCCCGATATTGGGCAACGCCAGAAGCATGAGTGCCGCGATGGTTCCCCCGATGAGGATGAACGGACGCCGCCTGCCGTTCCAGAACCAAACGCCATCGCTGATCACGCCGATGATGACCTGACCGAAAATGCCCGCTAAGGGCCCGGCGAGCCAAACCAAGCCGATACTGTGGATGTCGAGACCGAATTTCGTGTTCAAAATCCAACTGAGTGCGGCAATCTGAACCGATAAGGCGAAGCCCATTGCGGTCGCAGGAAGGGCTAACAGGGCATAGAACCCGTTGGATAGGCGCTGTTGAAAAGCAAGCATAAAAGATGACGTTTGGGATTGTGGCTTGGAGTATACTTCATTATTCTTAGATAATGTAACCAAACCCCTTATGAAGCACCTCCATCCGATCTTACTTTTTACGACGTTTTTGTTCCTTTTGGCCGCTTCCTGCGGAACACCGAGTGGATCTGAATCCGAAGGCTCCATCATCACCATCAGCGGTGTGGTGGTCAGCAATGCGACCAACAATTTGCTGACAGATGCGATTGTGGAACTGAGAGTGGGGAATAAAACCTCCGTCCAAGTCACAAATAATCAAGGTGCCTACCAGTTCGAAGTAAGGGTAGATAGTCTGGTTACTGTTACGTTGAGGGCGTTGAAGGAAGGATTCAATGAATCCACGCAACAAGCATTCGGTGTTCCGAACCGCAACATCACCATGCCGGATTTTAGATTGCGGGTTGAAGGTGCCACTGATCCAGGTACCGATCCCGGAACAGGACCAGGTGACGGATCTCAGACCGGAACCGCTCAAAGCATTCAGTTTTCAGGTGTATCAAATGCATCCATTCAAGTGGTGTCCACAGGTGGTATCGAACAATCCCAATTGACTTTTGTGGTACGCGATTCTCTGGGTCGAGCCATATCCGAAAATAGAGCCGTCGATGTGGTGTTCTCGTTCGGCGCTCGCCCGAATGGAGGTGAGGTCCTTTCTGAAACCACCGTTCGAACCGATCGCTCAGGTTTGGCAAAAACCATCATCCGTTCGGGTACCATTTCCGGAGTCGTTCAGGTCTTAGCGACCGTCAATTTACCTGGTGGTACCGTTCTTCGCTCACAGCCAGTGAATCTGATGATCAATAGCGGGTTGCCGGATGCAGCCCATTTCAGCTTGGCAACCCAATTTTTGAACATCCCGGGTTGCGCGCGATATGGCGATCCAAATACAATCACCGCATTCATGGGTGATCGTTATGGAAACTTTGTGCCACCGAACACCGCCGTATATTTCACGACGGATGGGGGAATCATTAATGGATCCGCCTCGTCAGGCCCTTCTGGCATCGCGACTACAACGATGCTAGGTGCCGCACCATGCCCGACGCATCCCACATTGGGTCCTGGTTTCGCAACCGTCCGTGCCCGCACAGCCGATATCAACAACAATACGATCGAAAGCTCGATCGTGGTTCTGTTTTCGTCCACATCCACGTTGAACATCGCACCTCAAGTCGTGAATGTGCCGCATGGCGGATCCCAAAGTTTCGTGCTTACGGTTCGGGATGCCAACGGAAATCCGCTCGCTCCCGGCTCAACCATCACCGTGACGGCAGAAGGCTCTGGTGTGGAGCTACTGGGCGATGCGTCGGTACTCATGCCCGATACCCAAAGTAGCGGACCAGGAACCACCGAATTCCGATTCACGCTACAAGATGTGGATTTGGCAGTGGATGAGCAGAAAGCCGTCGAAGTGAAAATCGACGTCGTGAGTCCGAATGGCAACATCTCGGCTCGATTGAGCGGAAGCTCGTTCAAAATTCTGCCGCAACCCTGATTAAACCCATTCTAAATTAGTCTTTAGCGCGATTTCGGAAACCGTTTGAGACCGAAACGGAGTTACTTTCCTTTAATCATACAAAGGACAACCTCTTCATGGAATCGAACAACTCTGTCTCTAGAAAAGACTTTTTCAAACAATTCGGACTGATGGGCCTCACCGCAGCAGGCGCGGGCGCACTATTGACCGCATGTGGCGGTGGATCCGAAAAAGCGGCGGTCGACCCGTGCACCGATCTCACCGGCTTGGCCCAAGGCGATCTCGATATGCGCAAGAATCTGGAGTACGTGAACAAATCTATGGTCGAAGGGCAACAATGCGCCAATTGCCAACTATTGAAAGCCCCTGAGGGTGGATCCTCCTGCAGCGGATGTCTGCTGTTCAAAGGACCCGTCACTCAAGAAGGCTGGTGTAAGAACTGGGTAGCGAAAGCCGTCTAATCACCGTCAGTTTATTTTTTTTGCGGGCATGGCTCGTCCAGCCTGATACAGGGTGAGGTGCGTAATCTCACCCAGTTCGTTTTTGGCGAACTCGATGGCGGCCGTCGTCACTTTCAGAAAGAATCGGGTTTCGGATTCGGGATAGACATTGAAGGGGGCCTGACCCGTAGCCTGGGTCCAGAACGCATCCCCATCCCGCCAGACTTTCAGCGTGAAACCGGGTGCCAATTCATATTCACCGGCATACGCGTCGAATATGGTGGGATCGATGCTGACTTCAACCGGTCCGGTCGGAATAGCCTCATCCACTTTCGGAGCCCTCGCCGCCGCGCCGCTCCCCGTCGAAAACAACATCCCATCCACAACGCCGCTTGCATCGCGGGTGAAGGTGACGCGCGATAGACTTCCCAAGTAGTAGAACGTATCGTCGCCGATGTACACGATGTCCATGATCGATCCACCGGTGCGTTGACTTTTCACTTGGTTTCCTTCGACCGTGATGATGCGGCGTGACGATTCATCCACCTTGTATACCCCCGCATAATCCTTCGCCTGATCCGCACTCAGTGGCGACGCTTCGGGATACAAAGGCAGCCCCAGCGCCACTCCCATGGCCTCATAAGAGAGCATTTCGGGGTTCGGGTTCCCGCCGTCTCTGTTCCCCAGCACCGCAACGAACACCTTTTCTTCAGGTAGCCACAATGCGAACGTAACGAATCCTGGAATGCCGCCACCGTGGGAAACGATACGCTTACCTTGCCATTCAGACACCGACCATCCGTATCCATAACCCGTCGGTTCGCCATTGTTCAGCACGGCGCTCGTCCAGGCTTCATCCACAAGGGGTTTTGGCAGCAGTTTTCCCGCATCCACCGCAACCGTCCACTTATATAAGTCGGTGACGGTCGACAGCAAGGATCCTGCGGCACCAGGAAACGACATGTCGATATGCCGTGCGACCTGAAATCCTTCCGCGCTCGGAGAATATCCGATGGTTCCGCTGGCTTTTACAGTGGCATCGGTTCCGTATTGGGTGGAGGTGAGTCCGGCCAGAGGCGCCATCACCGTTTCCACATATTGGGCATAACTCATGCCGGAGGCTTGTTTGATGAGTTCAGCCAACAACACATACGCTGAATTGTTGTAATTATATGCCTCACCCGCGGCGAATTCAGGCTCCATATCGGATGTAAGACGCAGGATGTCGAGCGTGGCCCAATCCGCCTTACCCATGTTGTCCATGAAATTGGGTTGATTGGTATAACTCGGAATTCCGGACGTATGCGTGAGCAAATGACGCACGGTGATCGTGTTTCCGTAGCTCAGCAGACCCGGGACATAGTCATCCACCGTCTTGTCGAGGTCGAGCTTGCCTTCATGGACCAGGCGGAGCACCGCAATGGCTGAGAATTGCTTGGTGATGGAGCCGATCTTGTGGATCGAGTTCGGTTTCATGGGCGTGGCATTGGCCACATCCGCCAGTCCGTAGCTTTGGTGCAGCAAAATGGTGCCATCTCTCACAACGAGGACCGAAGCGCCCGGCTGATCGGCCGGGTAAGCGTTTCGGAATATGGTATCCAATGCCGTCGGATCTGGCTGGGCCTGTAAGGCTAGTGGTATCAAGATGGCATACAATGACTTGAGCATAATTTTTGTTTAGATTATTGGTGTCGTCAATCGAACTGAAAGGCGCGTATACCCGTAAGGGGCGCCGAAGTTTTGCACCAGGAACAAAAAATAGCACACCTATGAAAACAGCAATGAAAGTCCTTGCCGGACTCATCGGCATTGTCGCATCCCTCATTCTCGTCGGAATCATGTATTTGAGCTACGGATTGCCGAATGTGGATCCCGCACCTGAATTGAGCGTCGAAATCACCGAAGAGCGACTCGTCCGAGGCGCTTACCTGGCCAACCATGTGGCCGCCTGCATGGATTGCCATGCCGTGCGCGACTGGTCCCTCTATGCCGCGCCACCTATGCATGGTTCTCTTGGCGCCGGTGGGGAAAAATTCGGATCGGAGATGGGCTTGCCCGGCGAGTTGCATTCCGCGAACGTCACACCTTTCGGAATTTCGGACTACACGGATGGGGAACTGTTCCGCTTGATCACCACTGGCGTGACCCGTGACAACCGCGTGTTGTTTCCCCTCATGCCATACATGGCGTACAGCAAAATGGATCGTGAGGATGTGAATAGCATCATCGCCTATTTGCGGACATTGGAACCCATCGAGAAGGTGATTCCGGCATCACAAGTGGATTTCCCTGTGAGTCTACTCATCAAACTGGACATCCCGGAATTCAAGGATGTGAAACGTCCGGATGCGGCCGATCGCTTGGCTTACGGACAATATCTGACAACCATTGGGGCATGCGCCGACTGCCATAACTATTCCGATGGACCCAACACCGATTATGACAATCCTTTCCGTGGTGGCATGGAATTTAAGTTTCCGAACGGCTCAGTGACCCGCTCCGCCAACATCACGCCCGATAGTACCACAGGTATTGGTTTATGGAATGAACAAATGTTCGTCAACCGTTTCAAAGCGTTCGATCCGGATTCGACCGCATTTATACCGGTCGGGGAAGGTGGTTTCAACACACCCATGCCATGGACCATGTATGCCGGCATGCAGGAAGACGATCTGCGCGCGATCTACACCTATTTGCGCACCGTTCGCCCGATTAAGAGCGCCGTTGTGCGGTTTTCGCCGCCCGCTTCCGCTTCTCCCCGATAACCCAATCCACATACAGGAACTCGATCGCGCTGGCCTCGAAGCCGGTCCAGTTTCGGATCAAATGGCGGTATTCCGATTCGCTCGTCGCGTTCGGATCGCCGCCATAACTTCGGATGATCCATCGCCGGAATCCCATCTCCATCCCTTTGTCGATGCGGGATGGGAACGCCGCGTCCGTCCGATTCCGATAGAGAGACAAATCTTGTGCGATGGTCGGACCGATACCACGGATCTTCACAATGCGATCCAGAAACTCGACCGGACTCATCGCATCCAGCGCATCCAAATTCAGCTCGCCCGAGACGATTTCATGCGCGATGCCAACCACATACTCGCCTTTTCGCTCCGACAAGCCATGTTTTTTCATGGCCACGGGATCGGCGCTGATCATCCGCATCGGACGTGGCCACGCCGCGATGGGACCTTTCGGGCCGTCGAGACGTTGCCCGTATGCTTCCCGCACCCCATAAACCATTTTCTTGGCGGTCGGTTTGTGCTGAATCTGGCTTTCGATCACCCGGTTCATCGATTCCTCGAAGAAATTGGCGCGGGCGAGGCGCTTGAGTCCGTAATACTCGTTCAATCGTGGAGATAGCACCGGATCGTCCGCGGCTTTTTCATAGAACGGACGCAGATCCAGGTCGCATCCCAACATCCGACGGATCACACGCGCCGCAACCTCTTCCTCATTGGCGGACAGTGACTCGCCGAAGCGCACATCGAACACCGGTTTTTCGGCATCGCCATTGAACCGGATGGTGGCGAGCACATCGCGATCGGTCAGCGGAATCGGGCGGATGAATCCGTCTGTGAGAATCGCTTCGGGGTCGTGCTCCAGATCGAAATACGAATCGACATCCAAATTCAGGAAGAAATCGTGGGGCGGATGCGAGGTGAGTTTCATGATAAGAAGTCGGGATACGTGTCGGGATTCACTACCGTCAGATGGTGGTCCGGATACTCGGTGATGAAGGTCTTCGGCCAACGGACCTTCGATGCGGGGTTCCATTTGAATTCAAACGCATCAAGACGCCCATCTTGTTCCTCAAGGTAATCGATTTCTTGCTGCTGACTCGTCCGCCAAAACCAGGTGGATGCATACCGTCCGTTCGCCATGTTCGACTTGCGTCGCTCACTCACCAAATAGTTTTCCCACAACGCACCGACGTCGCTTCGTAAACCGACCGGTTGGAAGTTGCGGATGATCGCATTGCGGATACCATTGTCATAAAAGTAGATCTTGCGCGATTTCTTCAACTCGTTGCGAAGATTACGGCTCCAAGATCGCAAGGAAAAGATGACGTAGGTCTTTTCAAGAAGGTCCACATATCGTCGCACCGTTTCCGAATCGGCGCTGATGGTCTGCGCCAACTCGTTCATCACCACTTCATTGCCCAATTGAAGAGCCAAGGCTTCGAGCAGACGCGGAAGCAGGTCCGGCTTGCGGATTTCCTGATAGCTGAACAGATCTTTGTACAAGTACGACTGGGACAGCTCGTTGAGGATGCGAATCTCATCGGTAGGATGATTGACCACATCCGGGTACGCCCCATACACCAATCGATGCTCCAGCATCCGGCGTTCCGTCAGAGCGCCATGATGCGTTGATAACTCCGCATGGGAGAAGGGAAGGAGCTCGAACTCGAATTTACGTCCCGTAAGAGGTTCGTTGATCTCATTCGACAACTCCAGCGCGGATGAACCGGAGACAAGGAGTTGGGTGCTTGGAATTTGGTCCACGATCAGCTTCAACGTGAGTCCGATGTTTTTCACACGCTGGGCTTCGTCGATCACCACCAGTTTCGCCGGACCGATTAGCGATTTCAGTTGGGTCGACGTCGCATTGGTCAACAACGTGCGGATGTCGGGCTCATCACAATCCAGCCAGAGCACGTCGGATGTGATTTCTGAGGCGATGTGCTTGAGAAGGGTTGTTTTACCGACACGACGTGGACCCACCACCACAACCGCCCGTCCACGGAATAACCGCTCGCGGATCAACGGATCAATAGATCGTAAAAGCATGGATTTCTGGGTCATAATCGAAAATAACCATAAGAATTTCCGATTACAATCGATTAATCCCGAAATTAGAGGGATTCCAACGATGCGATGCTCTCAACTGATTCATCCCAACAGATTCGGGTGATCGCCACATTCCGAAGCACTATCCCTGCTTTGGTGCGGTTATTGATCTCGATATGGGAGTAGGTTGCCTCGACCACGATTTCGGGTTTGAGGAGGGATGTGGGACCGAACGATTCCGTGACCAACGCCCGCGCCCGTTTGCGCAGCTTGAAGCGTTCGTCGGGCGGGAGGTCGGAGAGGCGGTCCACCTTGCCGATGGGGATGAAGGCGCCATCCGCGGCTTGGATGCCGAGCGTGTAGGAGGGAGGGGAGATATAGAGGAGGATCAAACGTAGGGGCGGATTGCATCCGCCCTCTCTTTGCGCATCAAGGGCGGATGCCATCCGCCCCGACGTCTGCCCCGACGTCCGCCCCGACATTTCATTCGACGACGATATATCAAGGGCGCGTGCGACGCGCCCCGACGGCCTCCACCCCTCCCTCAGCATCGTCAAGGCTTCCATCACGCGCGGTGGAATATTGTCGGGGCGGATCGCATCCGCCCTGAATGCATCCGCCCGAGTCGCCGGCTCAAGATTTTGCAACAGCAGCACGCAAGCCTCAGTGATGGATCCGGTGGCACGCCGACACGGCTCGAAGACGCGCACGGGGTCGATGTCGAGATAGAGGCAGACGGCTTGGGAGAGGATGCGGGGTGATGGCTTGCTCACAGGGAGGAAGATAGAATTTACAGGAGGATGAGAGGATGGGAGATTGTGTATTTGTAGGGGCGCATCTTGCTTCCGGCATCAAGCATAAAGCACCTAGCACCTAGTTTCCCGCATCCCGCATCAAGCTTCTTCTTGAATCTGTCGGATATGCTCGACCGTCACAATCGCATCTGATTTCCTGGGGATGACTGGGAATTCATATGAAGTGACAGACTCGTTGGGTGATTTCTTGCTCTCGAGCTGTTTGCTGTCGTCTATGTCGGGCTTGGTTTTCATGATGAGGAATTTACGAATCTTGCCTCAAGGTTCGGTATTTGTCATCCCGAAGGTGAACCCTCCTGTCTAAATGACCTATTCAGGATGATCGTAATGACCTCAACTCGTTTTCCATTTATTCGATACAGAGCGGATATGTGCGGGTGCATCAATCCCTTCCGGATTGCTGGATTCGATGTTGACCGTGGAAATGCTCGCGGTGCGATCAATACTGTTTTTGCAAATCGAAAGAGGACTCGTTTGATCCAATCAACAGCATGTTCCCCGTATCTGAATAACAACTCATCACGAATCGCAATCAGCTGGACCAACGATTCTTCGGACCAATGTATGCTGAGTTCAACTCTTCGGCGAGACATTTCGAAGTTTGGATAGCAGCTGACTCGTGCTCACAATTCGACTGCAGTCCAAATCCGAAAGTCCTTTTTGCACAGACGCGATGTCTGTTTCGGTCAATGATGTCCACCAATCCGACTCAGTTTCTGAGCGTCGTATGTCGTCCAATACCTCGAGCAACTCAGGGTTTTCCAGAGTGTCGATCCATGACTTCAATTGTTCTTGTGGTGACATGCTTCAATGTACTTCACGGGTGAGTGTATGGCAAGAAATTTCGTTCCGAAATCTGTGCGCATCCCGCATCTGGCATTTAGCATCCCGCTATTAGAATGTCAGGAAGAAGGAGAAGTGGTTGAGGAAATTTTGACTGAACTGTAACATTTCGGGGATTTCGGGATCATTGTGTAATTCAGTCAGTCAATCAATCAATCAATCAATCAATCAATCGGGGAATTATGGATTTTAAAAACCACATTCTAGTCATTCTTGGACTAATCCTGTTCACGAATTGTAAGCCTGTTCGTGTGTTATACACAGATCGGTATGAAACATCTCACAAAATGGTATCTGTCTATTATGATCGAATGGGAGATATATACCCAGATGAAACTGTTCGAATCACATCTTCAGACTTGAAAGACGGAGGTTACGCTATACGACAGGTTTTTGACAACCAGGTGAAATTGAATGGATGTGAATCAGTGTTTGAATCATGGACTGGAAGTGTCAATCGACCAGTTGAATGGCAAGAAAAATGGCTGCATGTTCAGGAACTGTTGATTCAGCGTTCTGTGGATGAGATTAACAAGCAATTGGATCAAGCCGGACCTGGCGCTCATTTGGTGATCCTGATTCATGGATTCAACTCAACCATGGAACAGAGTCGTACTTGGTACAGCATCGCACGAGACACAATCCGTAATCGTTATGGTGATAAGCCGCATGTTTTTTTGAATCTGTATTGGGACGGTTGGAGAACAAGTGGACTTCCAAATAATTGGGCCAAAGCTCAGCATAATTTTCCAATCGTTGGTTTGGAGTTTCGAAGAATGCTGAATCGTCTAGATCCATCCATTCCAGTTCGTGTTCTAGCTCACAGTTCAGGAGCACCACTGTTTATGAATACGCTCGGTAATGCGACTGAGCCATTTAAGAAGAGAATTGAATCAAGCAGTTTACAGTTTAAACGATATTATCTGATTCAGAACGATGAGACAACTTGGGTTGAAAAAGGGTATGGACGTTTGAGATTCGATGATTTTCGGATTGGTATGATCGTACCAGCAGCCTCAAACAGTACGTTCGAAAAATTCAAGGCACCACATGTACCTGATTTCGACCTTGTTGTTGGTGTCAACTATCGGGATTATGCAATCACCAAGCTTATTGTTCCCTGTAGATTCAGAGGTGCCACATGTCTCGGAAAATTATCTAGACATTGGAACCGACCCATTCGAACTCTTGAACAGGTAGAGGGTATTTCAATTCATGTCAAACGATTGGATTGGTCGAGAAATAACACATCCATGGGTTTATTCTGGGATGATCATGGCATGGAAGCGTATTTGAAACGATCAAAAACCAAAGCTGTGCTTGATGCCTTGTTCGAAATGTAGCTTATTCGATGTGAAGTGCGATCAGACTGAGATGTTCATGATTTGAGGCGGATTTAAAGTGGCGTTTTGCCTCACACCCCCTATATTCCTCTAGTCATGCATCTTTAGTCAGGTTCGAATCTATCCCATGGACATCCAACGCGCCGCGCGCCCCGCTTCCGCGAAGAAATCAGCCTCCACCTCCGCCAATTCCGCCAATCTCGGGTTCGAGGCCACGCTTTGGCAAGCGGCCGACAAGCTCCGCAATAACATGGATGCGGCCGAATACAAGCATGTGGTGCTCGGACTGATTTTCCTCAAATACATTTCCGACAGCTTTGAGGAGCATCGCGTGAAACTGCTTTCCGGCGAAGGGGACTATGAAGGCGCCGACCCGGAAGACCGCAACGAATACCTGGCCGAAAATGTGTTCTGGGTGCCCAAAGAGGCGCGCTGGACTGAGCTCCTCGCCAATGCCAAGCAACCCACCATCGGCAAGTTCGTGGACGATGCCATGGTCGCCGTCGAACGCGACAACCCGCGATTGAAGGGCGTGCTTCCGAAAGATTACGCGCGTCCTGGGTTGGACAAACATCGTCTTGGCGAACTCATCGACCTGATCGGAACCATCGGCCTTGGCGATAAGGAAAACCGAGCCAAAGACATCCTCGGCCGGGTGTATGAGTACTTCCTCACGCAGTTTGCCAGCGCCGAAGGCAAGAACGGCGGACAATTCTATACGCCATCGTGCATCGTCCGGCTTCTGGTTGAAATGCTCGCGCCGGACAAAGGCCGCATCTACGATCCGTGTTGCGGATCGGGCGGGATGTTTGTGCAATCTGAAAAATTCGTATTGGCGCATGGCGGACGCATCGGCGACATCAGCATTTACGGACAGGAAAGCAACGCCACCACCCGTCGCTTGGCGGTTATGAACTTGGCGTTGCGGGGCATCGAGGCCGATTTCGGTCCGGAGCATGCCGACACCTTCCGGCGGGATGTGCATCCCGATCTGCGGGCTGATTTCGTGATCGCCAACCCGCCGTTCAACGATTCGGATTGGTTCCGCAAAGACGACGATGTGCGTTGGCAGTATGGCATTCCGCCCAAAGGGAACGCCAACTTCGCTTGGGTGCAGCATTTCATCCACCATTTGGCGCCGAACGGCACGGCCGGCTTCGTGTTGGCCAACGGAAGCATGAGTTCGAACCAAAGCGGGGAGGGTGACATCCGCCGGGCGTTCGTCGATGCGGATCTCGTTGATTGCATGGTCGCCCTGCCCGGACAGTTGTTCTACAGCACGCAGATTCCGGTGTGTTTGTGGTTTTTGAGCAAAGACAAGAAGAAGCGGAAGGTGATGGTCCCCGGACAGGAATACCCGGACTGTTTGCGCGATCGGCGGGGTGAGACCTTGTTCATCGATGCGCGGAAGATGGGAAGCATGGTGAGCCGCGTGAACCGCGAACTGACCGAAGGCGACATCCGGAAAATCGCCGATACCTACGCGATCTGGAAATCCGATTGGATGCAGAATTCAATTGAAGCCGGAAAACACGGCATCCTGATGGATCCTGTCATTTACTCGGATGTCGCCGGATTCTGCAAGTCCGCCACCATCGAAGAAATCGCTTCGCACGGATATGTGCTCACCCCAGGTCGCTATGTCGGCGCGGAAGATGTCGAGGACGATGGCGAGCCGTTTGAGGTGAAGATGCCCAAACTTGTCGCCGAATTGGAATCGATGTTCGCGGAATCGGCCAAGCTCGAAGCGAAGATTCGTGAGAATATGAAGGGATTGGGATATGGGGGCTAATACCTTTGTAGAGGTTTTGCTAGGTGATATCGCTGATTTCCGCAACGGAAAAGCTATTTCGACAGATAAATACACCCCCAATGGTAAGCATCCCGTTTTTGGATCAAATGGTCAAATTGCATATTCAAATGAGGTTTTGTATGCCTTTTCCGTAATCGTTATTGGACGGGTCGGTGCTTACTGCGGCAGTGTTCACTACGTTCCAAATGCGTCATGGGTAACTGATAATGCAATCGTTGCATTGCCCAAAGACAGTAGTGATGTCCGGTACCTGTTCTATCTTCTCGGTTCACTCGAACTTCAGCGAACGGCTATTGGTAGTGCTCAACCGTTGATGACTCAAGGTGGACTAAAGGTTATAAGGACGAGAATCCCGCCCCTCCCCACCCAACGCCGCATCGCCGACATCCTCGGCACCTTAGATGACAAGATCGAGCTCAATCGCCGCATGAACGCCACATTGGAAGACATGGCCAGAACCTTGTTTAAGAGTTGGTTCGTGGATTTCGATCCGGTGAGGGCGAAAATGGAGGGTCGGCGGCCGGAAGGGATGGATGCGGAGACAGCAGTTTTGTTTCCATATTCCTTTAATGAGTCCGAACTCGGCCCGATACCGCATGGATGGCATCCGGCTCGCCTCGATGAAATTGCAAATATTGCCAGCGGGAAACGTCCTGAGGGGCGAAGTGATGTGAAGTCTCTTGAATTCGACATCCCAATCTATGGCGGCGGCGGGCGAATGGGCTATGTAAAATCAGCGTATTACGAGAAACCGATACTTATTACAGGGCGGGTCGGAACTTTAGGTTTAATCTTTCGGACATCGGAACCTTCCTGGCCGTCCGACAACACGCTTGTTATCGAACCTAAGACCGGATTTTTTGACTTCACTTATTTCGTGTTGAAGGGATTCGACCTTCTCACACTAAACCGTGGATTGACTCAGCCTTTATTGACACAGACAGACCTCAAACGGCAAGTGTTAGTTCTACCAAATAATGAAATAGTTGAGGCCTTTGAACGTATTTCGACGCCGATATTTCGGCAGATAGTTTGCAACGAACGTGAATCCCGCACCCTTTCCACGCTCCGCGATACCTTGTTGCCGAAGTTGATGGGGGGTGAAATTATTTTTTCAGAATCATGAATACGATACCCCTCCAGAGCGCACCCACTCCAAATTCGTTGCCGTCTGCAGATATCATTGCCGCCGGTCTTCCGGTCGCGCCAATTGATCGCCTGCGAATCATGAGTCCTGGCGCATGGACGGACTTCATTCTTGAATGGGCAGATTCTCTAAGAACGAAGTACGAACTCGTGGAAAGATGTGACGGAGCGGGTGACAAGGGACGTGACGTAATTGCTTTTCAAAAATCTGCTGTGACTGACCCTTGGGATAACTATCAATGCAAATATTACGACCACCAGTTGGCACCAGGTGATATATGGTTGGAGCTTGGGAAGCTCATTCATTACACCCACTCTGGTGCGTTTACAGTTCCTCGCCACTATTACTTTGTCGCTCCCCAGGGGGCGGGACCAAAGCTCTCGTCTTTGCTTCGTTCCCCAAAAAAACTACGTGAGGGGCTACTGGAGAACTGGGAGTCGAAGTGTCAAGGTGGGATTACTTCAATAACAGAAATTCCTCTCGACGCCCCGCTGAAGGCTTACATAGACGCGTTCGACTTCTCTATTTTTAGTGCCCCGTCACCTCTCACAATCATTGAAGAGCACAGCCTGACACGCCACTACGCGGCCCGATTCGGGGGTGGGTTGCCAGCCCGCCCGCCTGCGCCAACTCCACCGCCCACCATTGCCGCGAGCGAGGCCAACTACATTCGTGCCTTATTGGATGCCTATGAGGACCGATTGCGGACTATCCTCCAATCTCCGGACGATATATCGGACACGGCGCTTCAGCATCATTTCAAACGTGCGCGACTTGAATTTTTCAGTGCGGAGGCGTTGAAGGGATTCTCCCGAGACACTGTTCCCCTTGGTACGTTCGACGCGCTCCTCGACGAGGTTTTCAACGGCGTAGCAGACGTCTTACAAGCTTCACATCCGGATGCGTATGAACGCGTACTCGCAACGGTGGGACATGCGAAAACTCTTCCTCTGTCATCCAGTCCTCTCTTTGCACGAATATCTTCACCCGATAAGGGCGGGATGTGCCATCAGTTGGCGAACGATAAACTCCTCAATTGGAAAGCATGAAAACACGGGCACTTTTCAATGGACCAGTCGAAATCGGCATGCGAGCGGCAATGGTATTGGCGAATGCATTTCCCGACCGACTTGACCTCAATCGGTTAGTAATTCTCGACTACATAGTGGTCCATTCTGGGGACATTCCGGATGGCCCGCCGAGTCTCCACCCCCCGATGCCACTCCGTGCTGGTGAGGTTTCGGTTCGTAGAGGATTGCTGGAAAACGGCCTTCATTTGCTGGCGATGAAGGGGCTTGTTGCCCGACACCTCGACGAGTCAGGAATCTCATATTCTGCCCAGTCAGAAATCACGGCATTCTTGGACGCGCTTTCTTCAGGTTATGCGAACGCTGTGCGAGACCGCGCGGAGTGGGCAGTACAAAGGTTGAATAGGCTCTCCGATAGTCAGGTTCGGGAGCTATTCGAAGAATCGATCGGCCGATGGAGAACTCAATTTGTCGTCGAAGAGGAACAGGAGGATGCAATATGAATGAAAATCTAGGCTTCTTCATTGAATCGTTGACCATAAAAGGGCCAGATAAATCCGACGCACAACTCAAATTTGTGGATGGGCTTAATGTGGTGTCAGGGGCCTCAGACACCGGAAAGTCGTATGCCCTGAGTTGCATCGATTTTGGGTTCGGAGCGAGCAGCGCGCCCATCCCGATTCCTGAGGCCGACGGCTACGATGCCGTTGTTTTTTCGGTAATTTCACGCAGTACAAAGGAGCGTTTTGTTTTTGAACGTGGTTTAGCTGGTGGAGATGTGAAGTTTACCAAGTTTGACGCACACGGCGCCCTCCTTGTGGAGACTCTAGTTAGCGCAAGACACAGTCCGACAGACCGAAATACCCTTTCCGGGATCTTGCTAGAGCTGTCTGGACTTTACGGAAAACAAGTACGTAAGAATAAACAGGGATCGCGCAGAACGCTTAGTTTCCGTGATGTTGCCTTCCTTTCAGTCGTCGACGAAGAGCGAATCATCGCCCGCCACCCGCCTCACCTGTCAGGAAGTCCAGTGGAGAAGACCTCAGAAGGTGAAGCCTTTCGATTGCTGGTCACTGGAAATGATAGCGGGGTGGTTCATTCAGTTGTTCCGAGTAAGCAAGCAGCGGGTGCGGAAGCAAAACTGGAGCTCCTCGGGAGTATGATTACTGAAGCTGAAGCACGGTTTTCGGCAATTGGCGTGAGTATAGATAGTGTCGACGCTGAACTTGCCGCAATTGAATCCGCGAAGTCCGCCGCTATCGCAGAATATGAACACACCCGTCTCGAAGTCGCTTCACTGGAGGTGAGCCTCGCCGAGCATGCCCAAGCCATGCGGCAGGCGCGGGCGCGACAACTAGTCGTAAACGGATTAACCAAACGATTCACCCTCCTTGACGAGCAATATCAGGCAGACATGGCGCGGCTACATGCGATTGAGGAGTCCGGCAAGTTACTTATGGCCCTTCCATCTAAGGAATGTCCAGTCTGTGGAGCAGATCCTGACAATCACAGTCCATCGGAACAGTTTCGGCCCGATGTGGTAGAGGAAAGCGCGCGAGCAGAGTCGTTAAAGATTGGCCTATTGCGCCAAGATCTGCGTAAGGTATTGGAAGAACTAGAGACTGAGAACTTAGAGCTCGAGATTAGTGCAGAGCATGCAAGAAAAGAGTTGGAAAGGATTCAAACAACGATTGGTGGTGAGCTTATGCCTCGAGTTAAGGAATCCGCAGCGATTCTTCAGTTACAAGACTCTCGACGCGACTTGCTGATCAAAGCAAAGAGCATTCTTGACCAATTAGACCAACTTCGGATTCGCGAATTAGAATTGGAGGAAGCCACAGCCGCACCAACTCCGACTTCACTGGTAATTGCAACTAGTGCGTCTACCGGCGAAATGGAAGCATTTGCGGAGGCAGTCCAAGAACTCTTGGAGGCATGGGAGTATCCGGGCGTTGGTAGGGTGGTCTTCTCAGAAGATGACCAAGACCTAGTCATCTCTGGCCAACAACGAATCAGCCATGGAAAAGGCGTGCGAGCACTCACATGTTCAGCTTTCATGATTGGATTGCTCAGGCACTGTCGATCGAAAAATCTTCCTCACCCATCAGTGGTTTTGCTAGATTCTCCACTAGTTGCTTACAGGGAACCAGACAATGGTGCTGAAGGCACCGAGGATCAACAACTTAGAATGGCAGGTGTGAAAGAAGCGTTCTACACTTCTTTAGCGGTTGGTGATTCAAGAGGCCAGATAGTTATTTTTGAGAACGAGGATCCTCCTGAACATTTGTCTTCTTTGATCAATCATATACATTTTAGCAAAAGTGAATCTGGGCGTTATGGGCTTTTTTGATGGTATGAAAATGATAAGCATATGATTGTAATGTGTTTAAATATGATGTTTCGTTATGGAAAATACATTCACACAAAATGTTTATAAGAATTGCCAGCTTTTCTGAAGCAAAAAAAATTGTAAGTGACGGCGAATTTCCTATGTCATTTGAGGAATTTGATCCATACCGAGCCGGATCAGTAATTTTTTTACTTGAAATTGACAACTTGCTAGAGTTGTCAATTTCATATGTTGAAGCGATTGCTGAATCTCACAATTTGGAAAAAGGAGAAAGGTTGCTTCTGATAAAGATTACTAATCTGGATGTAAACTCAATTGAGATTGATAAGTCGCAGATTGGATGGGCTGAGTCGCGAGCCTATAAAAAGTCTATCGCAATTTTCAATGCCGCGGTAGTAGGCTATTGTGTCGAGTTGATCGGAATTAGTGGAAATAGAAAACAGACAAAATTGGATTTTCTAGACGCTGAAATAGGGCTAGTAGAGTATTTGGCTCAGTATCAGTAAAATTTAACAATGTTTGTACTCCATGTGTATGCAAGCTCATTGCACGGTGGCTGCTTGTTGTATTTGAGTTGACGAGGTGACCGCCGGTTTGAGTTTTTTGCAAAACTCCAGGTGCGCGGACAGAAAATCGTCGTCGCAGTGGGCTATCCGATTCAATGGCAGTCGAATGAGGCTCAAAATAGTGCGTGGATCAGCATCACGGTCGAGGGGCTGAATCCTTCCGATTAAAAATGACTGGCTACGACAGCATGCCATACTTGCCAAGCGCACGGTTGTGTTATTCAATGCGTTTGACCCTTATATCCGGTCGCTGGAGGGGAGGCGAATTTGAAATCTAGCTCCCCGAATTTGAACAACACATATAAAAATGAGGGGTCCGAGAATCCCGGAACCCTTATTCCGACCGGGCTAACCCCTGTCCAAGAAATGAGATAAAATTGACCACCCCGGCTACCTTTCGGAGAGCTCCATGAGCTCTTGTCACCAGGGTGGGACCTTTTACTTACCTGTCAAATATAGTTGGCGATCAGCAAAGTATCAATCTGCACTTCGAATAGTGCGGATGCGGGTGATTGAATCTATATTCCGTGTAAGCTCAATAAAAAGTCATTTGTTGTCTTTTGGTTGCACGATTTCTATAACATTTTTCTAATCACCGCCTATTTACCTCCTATTTACTTTCTATTCACCTCCTATTATTCCCTGATTAACAGCTGATTAACCGCTGATTAACCGCTGATTCTTGACCATGACGAAGTTTATGACAGTTTACTCGATATGCTAACCGAATCTCTCCTCGAAGACGCCACGCTCGAATGGTTCCGCGATCTTGGATATGCCATCGATCACGGACCATCCATCGCTCCCGGCGAACCTCGTTCGGAACGGTCGACGTTTTCAGAGGTGGTGTTGGTCGGTCGTTTGTCCGATGCGATTGTTCGGTTGAATCCCACAGTTCCGGCTGAAGCTCGGGAAGACGCGCTTCGCAAGGTGCTTCGCATCACGTCCCCATCCCCCACGCAGACCAATCGAGCGATGCATGCGCTGCTTCGAGATGGGGTCCAGGTCGAGTATAAGCGCGAGGATGGTAGCATCGCCGGTGATCATGTGCGATTGATCGATTTCGATGAGGTGTTGGCCAACGATTGGCTCGCGGTCAATCAGTTCACGGTGATCGAGCATTCGCACAACCGCCGCCCTGATGTGGTTGTGTTTGTGAACGGCTTGCCATTGGCGCTCATCGAGCTGAAAAACGCCGCCGATGAGGATGCGACGATCTGGAGTGCCTACGCACAACTTCAAACCTACAAGTCCGAAATCCCATCCCTGTTGCAATACAATGCGGTGATGGTGGCGAGTGATGGGGTTCAGGCCCGCATCGGATCGCTCACGGCAAATCAAGAGTGGTTCAAGGTCTGGCGCACGATCGAAGGGGAATCCGATGCGCCGAAAACAGCCCTCGAATTGGATGTGCTCATTCGAGGTGTGTTCGAGCGTCGACGATTTCTGGATTTGCTTCAGCATTTCATTGTGTTCGAGGAGGATTCGGAAACCGGGGCTCTTCACAAAATCATTGCAGGCTACCATCAGTTCCATGCGGTGAATGCCGCGGTTGAGGAGACCGTGCGTGCCAGTGGGATGCAACAGGTTGCAAAGACGGGCGAGTCTGGCGTGTTCTGGGCCGGAGCCATGCAAGGTGGCGAACGGGGAGATCGTCGCGCAGGTGTGGTTTGGCATACTCAGGGAAGTGGAAAAAGCTTTTCGATGCTGTTTTATGCGGCTCGTGTGATCCGACATCCAGTCATGAGGAATCCGACCTTGGTGATGCTGACCGACCGAAATGATCTCGACGATCAACTCTTCGGACAATTTCAGCGCTGCCAACAGATTTTGGGTCAGTTCCCCATCCAGGCCAGCGACCGCGAGAATCTGCGGGATTTATTGAATGTGGGTAGTGGTGGGGTGGTGTTCACAACCATCCATAAGTTTTTGCCTGAACCTGGTGCGTCGATGCCGGCGCTCAGTGATCGACAGAACATCGTAGTAATCGCCGACGAGGCGCATCGGAGTCAGTATGATCTGATCGACGGCTTGGCTCGCCACATGCGCGACGCCTTGCCTCAGGCTTCGTTCATCGGCTTCACAGGAACTCCGATCGAGAAGAGCGATGCGAACACCCGCGCAGTCTTTGGAGATTACATCAGCATCTATGACATCCAGCGGGCTGTGGCCGACAAAGCTACTGTGCCCATTTATTATGAGAGTCGCATCGCCAAATTGGGGCTAAATGCTTCGGCGATGCCAGGAATTGATGCGGGTTTTGAAACGATCACCGAAGGACAGGAAATCGACAGCAAAGAGCGCCTGAAATCGAAATGGGCGGCTTTGGAAGCCTTAGTTGGTGATCCGAAACGAATCAGTCTGTTGGCGCAGGATTTGGTGAATCATTACGAGAAGCGTCAGGCGGCCATGGACGGAAAAGCCATGGTGGTGTGCATGAGTCGCCGAATCTGTGTGGATTTGTATAATGAACTGATTCGGTTGCGTCCGGAATGGCAAGGCGCAAAAGACGATGACGCTGAGGCCGAATCGAGTCAAGACTGTGTGGTGAAGATCGTGATGACGGGTGGTGCGGACGACGGTCCCGAGTGGCAACCCCACATCCGGAACAAAGATAGGCGTCGCAAGCTGGCAAATCGGTTCAAAGACAGCCGAGACCCGTTCAAAATCGTGATTGTGCGCGATATGTGGCTTACTGGCTTCGATGCGCCGTGCTTGCATACCATGTATGCCGACAAACCGATGCAAGGTCATGGTTTGATGCAGGCCATTGCGCGGGTAAATCGGGTGTTCCGCGACAAGCCAGGTGGTCTGATTGTGGATTATTTGGGTCTGGCAGACCAATTGAAGCAGGCACTATCGACCTACACACAAAGTGGTGGGAAAGGCTCGCCAACCTACGACACTCAGCTTGCGGTCGACATCCTTGTGGAAAAACATCGGGTGGCGTGCGATATGTTGCACGGACTGAATTGGTCCAAATGGGTCACCGGAACACCTACTGAGAAACTGGCCTTACTGCCGGTCGCGCAAGAGCGGATTCTGGAGCAGCAAGATGGTCGGGGGCGGTTCTTGTTGGTGGTATCCGACATCTCGAAAGCCTTTGCTTTATGCGCAGCCAGCGATGAAGCCACGGCTTTGCGCGACGATATCAGCTTTTTTCAGGCCATTCAGGCGGTATTTCGCAAGAGTTCGCCAAGCAATGGAGCGACTCCGGACGATATCAATTCCGCAATCCGACAGTTAGTTTCATCCGCCATCACCACAGAAGGTGAAGTCATTGATGTGTTTACGGCAGCGGGATTACCCAAACCGGATATAGGCATCCTATCGGATCAATTCCTGGCTGAAGTACGGGCGCTCAAGCACAAGAATGTGGCCGCGGAGCTACTAGCTAAACTGTTGAAAGGGGAAGTATCAACGCGTTCTAGGCGGAATTTGGTTCAGGGTCAGCTGTTCAGCGAAAAGCTGAAACGAACATTGAATCTCTATCACAATCGTGCCATTTCAACAATGGAAGTGATCGAAGAGCTCATCGCCTTGGCCAAAGAGATGGAAGAGGCATCCAAGCGCGGAGAAGACCTTGGATTGTCGGATGATGAAGTCGCGTTCTACGACGCCTTATCGGCCAATCAGAGAGCAGTCATGGCGATGGGCGATGATAAATTGAAAGTCATCGCCGCCGAACTCATCACCAAAGTGAGGGCGAGTGTGACCATCGACTGGACCGTCCGCGAAAGCGCCCGAGCCAGAATCCGCGTGATGGTCAAGCGAATCTTAAACAAATACGGATATCCTCCCGATCTCCAAGACGCCGCGGTGCAGACGGTACTGCAACAGGCGGAGGTGCTTTGTAGGGAGTGGGTGTGAAGAAAATTAGAACACCATGAACAGATACATAATAAATGCGCTAGTACTAGTCGTCGCATACACCATCGGTTGTATGCCGGAGTCGAATAATTCGCAAACAATCAAAACCGCGCCTTCTGATCCTAATGTGTTGTCCGGGTTTACCCACGGATGCGGATTTAATGGCCCCGCAACTCAAAGGAATATTCGAATCCAACAAGCACGACCCAGAGAATTCAATCAGTTAGAATCCATTCTGAGACATACTGGATTGATGATGAACTTTGAGGTATTTGGGGCTGACATTCAGAATGCTATCGCAACGATTATCGATGGTCGAAGAATCATAGTGTACGATCCTATTTTGTTCAACTTTGCGGACGCAAGAAGCGGTGAATATTGGACTTCAATGTCTATTCTCGCACACGAAATTGGGCACCATTTATCCGGCCACACCTTATCCAACTCCGGATCCAATTTATCAGACGAGCTAGTAGCTGACAGATTTTCGGGTTTTGTCCTTTACAAAATGGGGGCTACTCTAGATCAAGCCTTGCAGGCCATTCAACTCTTGGGCAGTGATTATAAATCAACTACCCATCCTGCTCGATCGGATCGAATCAACGCTATTGCAGCTGGATGGAATGAAGCAAACAATCAACGCTATACCGCAGCGCTTCCACCTCCTCCAATAGATAATGCCGAAGATTTTTATGTGTATACAAAAAATATGCTTATCGAGCGTGAATATCTAATTGCCGATCAAGAAAGTGGCGGGCATTGGTTTGAGGATCAAGGCTATTTGTATGGAATCATCACGGAAGTTGAGAAAGATGTTTCCAATTTTCGTGTACGTGTCGTTAGGATGGACAACGATCATCAGTACTTCAGAGACATCACCGGGGAAGACTGGACCGTCTGGATCGATGTTAATGGATTTGGTGGAGATAATGACATGTGTCGTGTTTGCGGATTCAATCTTGGAAGCCTAATCACTCCCGGCAGACGCTTGAAGTTCTCAATGGTGGAGTCTTTGCCAGGAATGGGATCAGCTATGCATGGTGTTTGGTTTATAACTCACGCGGAGTATTTACCAGGCAATATTTTTTGAGTCGCATAATCCCAAAAAACAGTCAGATTTGAATACATAATCTGACAACTTTTGGGAGGGGTTACATTTGTTCATTGAAATAGATTAAGGAAACGATGTTTCAAGTCATTTAATACATCATTTAATGTTTTGGGGTAGTCCTTAAACTTAAACCCTTCCGGACATTTCTCGGATGTCTTCCAATGATATGGGGATAAATATATAAAACAGATTGTATTTCCCTTTTTTTCAAATATTTCATATTTGTCCACCGGCTTTGAAATATTTTTTACCTCGATACTACCAACTCTTCTCCATTTAATAGCTGAATTGTTCTGAGAACATAGGTTAGATAGATACAATTCATTCATGGGAATACCATTCACAGGTATCGGATTTGTTGGTTCTAATCCAAAAATTCCAAATCCACTGATAATTTCACCACTTGTGCTTGCTTGTGGATTGCTCTCGATTTCACTTAAATGTAAATCAGCAATATCTCTTGGTAGAAAATGATACCACGATGGTTTCTCCCTTCGGGTCCTATTCATATCAATCATTGTATTGATAAGATCCCGAGGTCCATATTTGGTGCTACCAGACATATTCATCTCCATCGCGTCGCACTTCTGAAGGTGTTATTCCATTTATAATAATAGCTGCACTTATTGCAACTAGATAGATATAGAATTGAACAAGTTGCCTTTGATTGAAATGTTGTAGAGCATAACCAGCTAGGTGTGACCGCAATCTGTCTTCATCAAAATTTTCTACAATTCGGCTAATGAATGCTGACTTCAAGAATACAGATTTCGCCGTTTCCTCACTAACTTTATGATTCAAGATGCTTAGCAATTCTGCGGTTCCTGCATCAATATCTTTAGGTCCTTTTGGGAATATCATGTTTGACATCTTTTCATATAATTCCTCCATCGGAGTTTTCTTTTTCTTAAATAGATCAAAGATTCCCATAACTGTTTTAAAATTTGAAATTGTCTTGAGTCAATGAGCGTCAATATTCGTATTCATTCGGTTTTGATGAAAAGTAGAAACCAGTAAGCCACCACCAACGACCAGGTCTACCATTACCCAAAGCTCCCTACCCAACGTAATCGGGAAAAAGGGCTGGAATAACAAACTAAGTATGCCATAGATGACAATTTCTGAGTCTTTATCTCGGCTTTTCGCGTTGAATGCTAGTAGCGCAAATCCGACAAAGCATGAGAACCGAACAAACTGATAATAGCCATAGGGCATATCGGCCAGACAAAGGAATAAAATCACTGCCAGAAATATTTTTACCGGCTTGACCATAATCATTCTCTAATTCATTGCTGGATCAATGTTGATCAATTTGAACGTGGGCAAATCAGCCGACTCTAAGTATTGATGAGTAATCTTTTCCAAAAATGATTCCGTTACAATATCATCAATCAAGTATATCTCAATATCCGGATAGTGAGTTAAGATTATTTCGTCACTTACATTAAGTCTATGTCGAATATTCTTAAAGAACTTGATCTCAGAATATTCAATCTTGTCATCTGCCTTAATTGTCTGAATTGCAAAATCAATGAGGGTGAGTTCCTCTTGTTCCGTTAAATGGGTCTTGCCTAGAAGAGCAAAATAGTCTTGAATGAATGCTTTACCACTTTCATTAATCAGATTTACAAGATGATTTATTTCCTCCTGATAATTCATTCCTTCAAAAAGAGTAGAATTCTTGCACATCGATTGAATGATCGAAACCTCCCGATCATCTATATGCCCATCGGCTGCCATACAACAAAAAGCAGACTTAAGAAGCAATTTATCGAACGATATAGTATCCATAATATCCTCTTTGACTAAAACCCTATTCGTGGGGCTTTTGTGTTTGTGGTATCTATTTCTGCATTCATGGCTGCGCGGATCTTCTCATACTTCTCGAGTTCTTGCACAGGAACTGATGGAATGGTCGACCCGATTACATCTTCTAGAATCTCCATTGTAATCCGATCTTTCTTCTTGAGCGCGACTCTTGAGGCCTCATCGACAATCAAATCTTTAATATCCGACGATACATAATTTTGAGTCATGCTAGCCAGTCGATCATAGTCAATCCCAAAATCAATTGGTCGCGACTTTAAGTGCATCTCAAATAGAGCCTTTCTTGCTTCGTGATCGGGTGGTGGCATATAAAACTTCTTATCAAGTCGACCGGCTCTTAGTAAAGCAGGATCAATTTTGTTTGGGTAGTTGGTCGCACAGAGCACAAATATCCCCTTCTCACCCGTCCGATCCATTTCTGCTAACATTGCTTCAACAGCGTTTTTTGACATCTCATGAACATCGCTATCCCTACTTGGAAACAGGCCACTAATTTCTTCAATAAAAAGGATTGTTGGGGCATTTTCTTCTGCATCTCTAAAAAGCTTGGCGATCTTTTCTTCTGTTGCATTCACCCATTTGCTTTTCAAAGTGCCTGGATTCACATGAATGAAATTGAACCCAACCTCTTCTGCAAAATGTTTTGCAAAGAAGGTTTTACCACACCCTGGGGGCCCATACAATAGCATTCCATTGGGAATTGTAATTCCATACTTCGCATATTCTTCAGGATTATGTAGGGCATCGATTACATCCAATTGTAATTGAGCTTTCAAATCCGCCATCCCTGCAATTGCGTCAAATCCCCGGCCTTTCGACGTTTCTCTTTGTTGCCTTGTTGATTTGAACGCCTCAGACGTCATGCGATGTGTTGTTGTATCTTCGGATTCGATTAAGTCGCCTCGTATGGCTTTGAGAAAATCATCCGCTGACTGAAATCGCGTATCCGGTTGATGTCCCAGTGCTTTTCTAATAATTGGTACAACTGACTCGTCGAAGTCAACCATTGCATCCGGAGGTTCCGGAAATTGGAGAGGTTTACTCCTTTCTTGTTGAGTAAGGTCCTCTTCATCGCTCCGCTCTAGTGAGAACCGCGAATGTTGCTTCACCCAGGGAACCGTTCCAAAAACCAATTGGTACATGATAACACCCACCGAAAACAGATCCGATTGCGTAGAGAACACATTATTGAACCCTTCTGGAGCGATATAATGCTTATTGAGCTCATGCTTAGGAAATGACTTCAAACTTTGATTAAAGTACCTGGCATATCCAAAATCAATGATTTTTGGAGTGGGTATATCTGTAGATAGATCCAACATCACATTTGAAGGTGTAATATCATTGTGAATGATCGGATTGGGTAGCCCGTGAAGATATTTCAACCCCTCCAAGACCCCAGCAGCAATTTGCTTGATATCATACCATGAATTGATTGACTCTCTTCGAATTCGATCATCAATGGTCTCACCAGCAATAAATGAGAGCACCACATACCCGAACCTCTTATTTCCGTGAATCAGTTCGCCACTGTCTTTATAGATTGCAAGATTAGGGTGTTTAACAGCCTTAAGTATCTCTATCTCAGTTGGGTCGTTGTCTACGTTAAATGCTGTGTGGTGAAGTTTTGAATAATCGATAAGCTTGAGAAAGCAGACCTTTCCATTCTTTGATTTTACCCTGTAGGTCTCCGCATTGATTCCCTTTTTGATGAAAAGTACCACAGTGTATTTTTCATCAATTACAAACCCTTTGGATAGAAGTCCTTTATCTCGGTTTGTCACGAGATTACCTCAACGTGTCTTTTGGCTTTTCATCATCCGGCATGAGCGCGATCAACTGTATCAGAATGGCTCGTATTGAACTTGTTTGCCCTGATGCGGCCATTTGCATGCCTTGGGTACAGAGTGTTCTCGCCTTATTCTGATCCTTCCAGTGGTATGATCCAAAGGAACCTTGAAGATGTTGAAGGTATTGGACATCCATTGCATTGCCCGTAAGTACATTCCGCATTTCAAAATCCAGAGATCGAATATCGTTGGTTACCGTTTTAGCTTCTTTCGTGTTTTTGTCTCTGATTATATGTTCAACCGAAGAGCGGTACTCTAGAAGATGCGCTTCCACCATGTCCATGTTCAGATTTTCACCCGCACCGTTTACTTTGATTTTTTTTATTAATTCCTCGAAATCATAGAATGCCTTCTTCAAATCCTGCTCCACTGTGGGCCACTCTGCAAGGCGCTCCGCTTTATCGAGGGTTAGGAGTTCTTTTCTTAGTGCATCCAAGATTTTCATTCTCCCATCCGCGCTACCACGTTCATTTTCAAGTTGATTCTCGAGGTCGACCAACGTGCTAAGGACATCGTTCGATCGTATTTTTTGAGCAATAAGCTTGGCCTTCGACAGTTCCTTCAATAGTAATTCTGCAGAAGGTGGTTCGGTTTGCTTGATCTCAACATCAAGTTCTTCTGTATGATCCAATAAAGGGAAGTAAGCGACAAACTTCATTAATTGCGATTTGTCAACCTTGATTGTAATATCCACATCACTTCCTTCTGGTAGCAGGGCCGGTAGATGTTCGCCGGTTATGATGACTTCAGTTATCAAGTTATTCAAAACCGGATTTGTACCCATTGCATCATGATCGCCCTGATAAATGGGTATTCGAATTACATCTTCTGCCATCCCTGGGCGAACCGTTCTTCGGGTCTTCAATCCGTTAATCACTCCTGTTGCAGGGACTTTTTTGTTCTTATCTAATCCTTTAGCAGGAAAGAAAAGATCCTTCTCCTCTGAATCAAAGTATCTCCCAATGCCAATGTGATATGGTAGAACTTGCATTCCTTCGACACCACCAATACCCTGTAGAATACTAAACTGACTTGGCTCACATTCAAGCCTATCCCCGATTTCATTATATACTACAATTTCGAAATTATTGACTCTCCCTTCACTGAGATTAACATCGATAATACTCGCTTTTTCACCAATTATTTTCTTCCCGCTTGACCAACCCCCATCGGATCGCACAAACTCAACAAATATTTTATCAGGATAATTACCTGATGTCTTCTCTTTCAAAACTTTGACATTGACCATCTCGTCCATGTCAGTAGTCGTTGATTCACACTTAATATCCAATTGAAGCTTAGTTTTATCTCGAGACTCCTCTTTTTGCTCCTCTGTCACTTCAATTGTTGAAGCAAATAGTGCAGCACCTTTAGCAACAACAGTCATTGGATCTGCAGAAGTATCCACTTTCTCTGTAATCTGTTCTCTGAGCATTCTTCTTAAAATCGGAGAGAATGTCGGGCCACCCACTAATATCAGCGCACCTAGATCAGAACCCTTTAAGTTATTTCTCGATAATAGATTTTGAGATATATCTATAGATCTCTGAAAAAGTGGTTCAAAAGTTGAAACCAAATCACCCTCAGTCACATCAATATCAATCTCTGGTTGAACACCATCCTCATCTTCAAAAACTATATCATCCATTTGGGGCAACCAATTATGGGTGCTCTTAAAAGATAAAGCGTTCTTAGTTTGTTCGGCAAAGGGCTTTAGGGCAGATCTAAGAATCTGCCGTTTTTCTTGACTCTCTAATATGAAATCAATTTTATAGTTCTCTTGGAGGTATGGTATAAATATGTGATCAACTATAGCCTCATCTAGATTCTTACCGCCCAACCAGTTATCACCGTCAGTATCCTTAACTGTAAGTATACCTTCCTCAGCTTTAATAAGCGCAGCATCGAATGTACCCCCGCCGAAATCGAATACTAACCAATAGCCATTCTTATTTTTTGCATTCAGTCCATATGCAATTGCTGCTGCAACAGGCTCCTGCAATAACTCAATTCGTTTGAATCCGGCGAGCTTAGCAGCTGCCATTGTACCTTCATTTTGTGGATTAAGAAATTTAGCAGGTACTGTAATTACAATTGAATGTATGTTCTCGTCAGTGACCACTGATTTCAGCTTTTTCAACACCTCTGCCGAGAATTCTTCGGAAGAATAATCTCTCTTTGTGTTTGCTGCTGCATATCTATGGGTAGTCCCCATAGTTCGTTTAAATTCCAAAAATGTATTTGTCTGTCCCTCTTCAAATGATTTAAGTGCCTTAAGCCTATCATTGTTATTTGCATTAAGTGCACTATCTCCAACAATGACATCCTGTTTTCGAGAAAAGCTTACACACGACGGAAGAGTATCCTTCATAATTTCTGTTTTGATAATCACTGGTACACCATCTACCATTCTAGCTATTGCCGAATTGGTTGTACCCAAATCAATACCAAAGTCAACTTTTGTTCTCATTACGCTCTCATTTATTCATTAAACCAACTGTCACTTCTACTTGTGCAGCCTGGATCATTTTATCATTATAGTTTACTTGTGGAATTAGGATTTTTGAAATTACTTCACTTCCATTCTCCATTGTTTCATCAGGCACAGATGCGGAAACAATTACACGTAATCCAATATCGAACGGTTTTTCGAGTAACTCAGGCATTTCATAACCGTGAGCATTAAGATTGTCTTTCAATTTTCCGACCGATGCCTGCAACTGCTTAAGCCCTTTTGTCTTTTGATCCATCATTTTCATATTTCGTGTAATTAAATTGATCTCACCAGCAAGTTTCAGCGCAAATGAATGATCAATTTCCTTTGATTGTCCAGGGGCAATCAGAGTTGACGCTTTAGAGAGTTCCGACATTTGTGCTTCCATCAACTCGGTTTGTTTACCAAACTCTTTGACCAGGCTTTCTTCAATTCCTGCTTTGGCACTACTTAATTGTGAAACTAGATCTGATTTGTCGGTCTCTTGTCTTTTTCTCAAAAACCAAAAAAGCCCACCCGATATTAAAAGCGTTAACAACAAACCGATTATTCCTAGTAGGGCATTCTTGCTTATCACACTATCGACATCAGATATTCTATTCGTCACATCAATCTGATTTTTAGATAGGTTCTGATTCAGATTCTCTGTCGTCATATTTAGAGAATCAACCTCACGTCTCAGTTGCTGTCTCAAACTATCCGCAGTTTGGTTTAAACCATTTAATTCTGATTCTATAGCGGTCACCTTTGTACTCAACCGACTAATCCGAGTAGCGGCATCTAGTTTCGAACTATCAATATCTGACTTAAGTACGAGTAGTTGGGCTTTAAGATATTGGTTCTCCTCTCTCAGCGCATTGACTTCTTCTATCAACTTGCGCAAATCGGTTAACACATTGTTCTGATCTGTTTGGGCTACTAGACCAATAGGTAGTAGTAAGATTACTGCGATCAACAGTCGTAATTCATTTCTCATTTGTTTACTTAGTTTGAAATTTTTGCACCAATCCAGGTGAGATGGTCCTGAAAAAGCGGACAGTAAATCCTGAATCCCTAATTTACTGTCATGAACAGAAGAAAACGACGCAATTTCACACCTGGCTTCAAGACCATGGTAGTTCTCGAAGCGCTCAAGGAACGCCAAACAATGG
>JBGTBY010000018.1:0-141918 GCA_041749075.1 Balneolales bacterium
TTTGAGTCGCAACTTGGTCGAGGTGCCCCCAGGCCTGCCGACGCATCGACGCGTCCGGATGGGTTCGGGCCAACGCCATCAGCGGAGAGCGTGCGCGCACCAGACTGTCAGGTTCGGACTCCGCCATGTAACTGATGGCCAAAGCCAGTCGGGCGTAGCCGATCACCATCTGATCCGGCTCCCCTGTCCGCATAATGGCTTCATATCTTTGGGGAAGTTTATCCATTCATATAGCCCAAGAACCAAAGTATGCTAGATAATACTAACATTCCTGTACCTATAAAGGTGCATACTACAAACCACTTTCTCAATATTGGTTCTTCATCCCAAGTCTTAAAATACTTGATGTAGCTGGCAGAAATAATTATACCAACTAACGTCGCTGCATATATCGGGTTAATCCCAATGCTTTGTAAGTATTCCGCAATTTTTTCCCCAAGACCTCGATACATAGTTCTTTACTTTTTTAAGTTCTCTAAAAGAGTTAGGTATACTGGTCCGCATTATTTAGGACGGTTTTCATCCCGCAATCTAGGGATTCCTTCGCTAATGGCAATGCCCTCTCGGAAGTAGTGCCCAGGTGGCACATTCCCGATCGCGGAATGACATCTCTCCTCATTGTACATCACGATATACGCCTCGCATAGGGCGTCGATGTCTTCCACAGTCTTGGGTTGCCGCAAATAAAGGCACTCGTGCTTGATGCTCCGGAAAAAGCGCTCCACATAAATGTTTTCGGTGGCCAACGGGCGATCAATCATGGATTGGCTCACCGTACCCAGCGAGCGCAGATAGCGTCTGAACACATGACTGGTGAATTGTGTGCCTCGATCGGAATGCAAAAATTGGGGATCCTGCTGTACACATCAATCGCCACCATCATGGGGGATGTAGGTGATATCGGTTTGCCAGATATGATTGGGCCTTATCGCGGCAACACCTCGGATTCGATTCGGAGACGCATCGGACTTACCGTTCATGACAGTCCTCTTCGGTTGTTTAGATGACGAGCGCTTCTTTCCAACTGCCATCAGCCGCCTCAATCGACTTCGACTCACGTTGATTCCAGAAAACGCGAGGTCGGCCAGGATTTGACGGGATCCACGCGCCGGATTTTTTTCTAATATCTCGTTGATGCGGGTGAGCAGCTCCGCGTTCAAGGCATTTTCCGGCTTCGGTGTGTAATCGAATCCTGATCGCGAAATACCCAGCCAATCACATTGCTTCGCAACAGAAATGGATGAGGTTCGATCCACCAAAAGCCGGCGATCGGATACACTCAGATTCACGACGACTTTCCGAAGCCAGGTGGATGGTTCTTCGATCCGTTTCAGGGATCGTTTCGCGCTGATCTTGCTCGATTTTGAGACTGGTTTTGAAACGGTGCGCGGGTCATCGAAAACGGACGCCGCACGCTTCAAAAACAACTGTTTCCAGTTCGATATGAGTTGCGAAGTAAGGCCATATTCTGCAGCCACTTCGATTTGGGATTTATTGGATTGAAGCAAACATAAAACGACTTCTGTTTTGAATTCGCGGGAGTACGTGAGACGGGTCGGCATTCGAGCGGGGATCGGGTTTGGAAGGCTATATTTGGGGCGATATAGTAAGGAGAATCTTCCCTAATTCATCTCGAGGTGGGGGTTAGTTTTTAACGAAAAGGTGGGGATGAACCCCCACCCCGATAAGAGAAGAACTTCCTAAAATCTTCCCGAGGTGGGGGTTTAGCTCCGTCTTAAACAAAAAGATCTTCCCTAATTCTTCCCGAGGTGGCGCTTAACTTTTTAACGAATAGGTGGGGCTAAAGCCCCACCCCGAAAAGAAAAATACTTCCTTAATTCTTCCCGAGGTGGGGTTTTAGCCCCACCTATTCACGAAAAGGAGCTTTTCTCTCATCGAAGCAGGTTCTAATCCTTATCTCTTCCCGAGGTGGGGTTTTAGCCCCACCTCTTCACGAAACGGAGCTTTTTCTCTCCTCGAAGCAGTATACAAACCCTATCACTGCACCGAAAATGCGCTAAGCTTTGATTGATTTATGTTCGGTTTATGTTCGCATGGACGACCCTCGGATGATCAGTTCCGGTTTGAGGATCATTTTTGTTGGGGTATAACTTTGGTCGCGGCTCTCGATCTGATCGAGGAAAATGCGTGCCGCCAATTGACCCATTTTCAGGGGATGTTGTTCGATCGATGTAAGGCCGGGTTCCACAAACGACGTGAACGGCTCATTCGAAAAACCGACAAATCCCATATCCGCCGGAATCGACAATCCGCTTTCCTTCAACGCGATCATCGCACCCATCGCCGATAAGTCGCTCGCTGAAAAAATCGCATCCGGACGCTCCGTCATCGCTAAAATCTCGCGCGCATGCTGTGTTCCAGATTCAAATTTTAATTCACTATCAATGATCCAGGCCTCATTCACAGGAAGACCATGTTTTCGAAGGGCTTCGAGGTAACCCCGATTCCGCTCGCGGTAAATGCTCACATTCTGCGGACCGCAGAAATGCGCGATCCGTTTGAATCCCTGTTGGATCAGATGTTCGCAGGAACGAAACGCACCCAGATAATCATCAATCACAACCGATCCGATATCGAGGGAATCATCCGTCCGGTCAAAAAAAATCAAGGGATATCCCTCCTTAATCATTTCCTCATAGTGACCGAACGAGGTGGTTTCTTTCGCATACGAAACCAGGATTCCATCCACACGCAATTTCTTCAACGATCGCAGATTCTTGATTTCGGTATCCATCTGGTCGTACGTCTGGCAAATGATGACATTGTAACCGGATTGATTCACCACATCTTCAATTCCGCGGATGACGGACGAAAAGAAGTTCCGATTCACTACCGGCACGATCACCCCAACGGTATTTGAGCGCCCGCTACGTAAGGCGACGGCGATGTTGTTCGGCTGATAGTTCATCTCACGCGCTTTTTCCAACACCAGTTTCTTCGTCTTCTGACTGATTTTCGGATGATCGTTCAATGCGCGCGACACCGTCGATGCGGTGATGTTCAGCTCTTTCGCGATGTGATGGATGGTGGCTTTACCGTCGGTCATGCACTCGTAAATATGGATGATGAAAAAAAATGATCCTCGAAAAGTACAAAATCTCAACGTTCGGATGATGGACGCCCAATCGTTGCCAGAATTCCCCCATCCACATACACGATTTGTCCGTTCACAAAATCACTGGCTTTGGATGACAGAAATACCGCCGTTCCAGCCAAATCCGACGGTTCTCCCCATCGACCCGCAGGTGTTCTGGATAGGATGAACATATTGAATGGATGTCCTTCCGTGCGAATGGGTGCCGTTTGCTCGGTGGCGAAGTAGCCCGGACCGATGCCATTCACCTGCACGTTGAACCGCGCCCATTCGGTGGCCAAGGATCTGGTGAGCATTTTGAGTCCGCCTTTGGCCGCGGCATAGGCGCCAACGGAATCGCGCCCCAGCTCGCTCATCATGGAGCAAATGTTGATGATTTTTCCGCCGCCATTCTTGATCATGCCTTCCACAACTTGTCTCGATACGATGAATGCGCCGGTCAAGTCCACATCCAACACTCGTCGAAAATCTTCCACCGACATATCGCGCATGCTCACGCGCTTGATGATGCCCGCATTGTTGATGAGGATGTCGATCGGACCCAGATCCCGCTCTACTTGTTTGATAGCTTCCGCGGCGGCAGGCTCATCGGTGATGTCGAACAGCACACCATCGGCCGTGAATCCAAGGCTACGATACGTTTCGATGGAGGCACTCACCAGGTCTTCCTGGAATCCGGTGATGACCAAGCTGGCTCCCGCTTCTGCCAATGCATTCGCCATGGCCATACCTAACCCATGGGTGCCGCCCGTGATCATGGCGCGTTTTCCGGTCAAATCAAACAAATTGGTCATCATGGGTTCCTTCTTAGCGCAAATCGATTGGTTTGATCACGTCCATATCGCTGTAATCCAGGTTTTCTCCGGCCATTCCCCAGATGAAGGCATAATTCGATGTTCCGGCACCGGAATGAATCGACCATGGAGGCGACAACACCGCCTGACGGTTACCTACCCAGATATGACGAGTATCGTTCGGCTGACCCAAGAAATGGCTCACCACCTGTCCTTCCTGAAGGTTGAAATACAAGTACGCCTCCATCCGTCGTTCATGGGTGTGCACCGGCATCGTGTTCCAGACGCTACCAGGTTTGAGCTGGGTCATGCCCATCTGCAACTGGCAGGTTTTCACGATGCTGTTGACGATGGATTTGTTAATTACACGATGGCTGGATGTTTCGATCGAGCCGAGTTCGACGCGCTCCTGACGGTCTTCCGATACCTTCACCGTCGGATGCGAGGCATGCGCAGGTGCCGAGTTCAGATAGAAGTAGGGTTGACCGGCGGATGATGCTTTGAAAACGACATCCTTCGCTCCGCGTCCCACATACAAGGCATCGTTGGTATTAAGCTCGTGCGCGTTGCCATCCACCATCACCGTGCCTTTCGCACCGATGTTGATGATGCCTAATTCACGTCCATCCAAGAATTCGGCCGCTTTGAGGGGCGGGATGGTGTCCAAGCGAAGATCGTTCCCGACTGGAGTGGCTCCACCGACAATGAATCGGTCGAAATGAGTGTAAACCAGTTGGATCTGGCCGGACTCGAACAGGTTTTCCACTAAGAAGTCCTGACGGAGTCGTGACGTGTCGTATGTGGCGAAATCCTGCGGATGGCAGGCATATCGGGTAGTGTAGTGGATAGACATAAATCACGTAATCGATTGTTCGCAAAGATACGCACTTTTTGACTCAAAAAAATGGCAATAATGCAACCGCTGTGCAATCGACATAAGCATTAAAAAATGGTTCTTATCGCATCATGGGATTTGATTTGGCTTTTTATCCGTCGCAGAAAAGTTGCTTTCTCATCCCGTTTTTAATATCATGAAAGACAACCGATTGCACTGAATCATGTCACCTATCCCCATTTCATTCTGCGCGCTGTTTTTTGGCTCGATATTGACTCATTCCGACATTCTTCCGCGCGTCCGAACCCTATTGGCTCAGAACGAAACGAAGTACGTTGAGGGCTTGGTACGTCAATTCAAAAAGTATCTACACTTATTCGCTTAAACGTCATCGACCTATGAACAAAACCGACATTCTCGACCGCATCGAAACCAGCAAGATTGTGGCCGTGGTGCGCCTCGACAATCCGAAGGACTTATATCCGACCATCGACGCTTTGTTGGAAGGGGGTGTGAATCTGATCGAAGCCACGATGACCATCCCTGGTTTGCTGGAGCATATGCCGGATCTGGTGGGTCGGTATGGGTCTCAGTTGGTGTTCGGGGTAGGATCGGTACTGAATGCGAAGATGGCCGATGATGTGATTCGGGCTGGCGCGCAGTTTGTGGTGAGTCCCATTTTCAAGCAGGAAATCATTGATACGGCCAAAGCAGCGGATCGTGCGGTTTCGGTCGGCGCATATACTCCGACGGAGATCTATGCGGCTTGGGAAGGTGGATCCGATATCGTGAAAGTGTTTCCGGGTGATACGCTCGGACCAGCCTACATCAAGGGTGTCCGCGCCCCCATGCCATTCCTAAAACTGATGCCAACCGGCGGTGTGAGCCTGGCCAATGTGCCTGAATGGCTGAAGGCCGGTGTGGTCGCCATGGGCGTGGGAAGCGCCTTGGTGGACGTGAAAGCCGTCAAAGAAGGCCGCTTCGACATCATCCGCGACAACGCCGCCGCTTTGGCCAAAGCCGTCGCCACCTATCAAAACTCTTAACTCTGATCATCCATGTCTAAAAAAACGGTCACATTTGGTGAAATCATGCTTCGCTTGGCGACGCCTGGGTTCAGCCGCTTCGTTCAAACCAATTCATTTGAAGCCACTTATGGCGGTGGGGAAGCCAATGTGGCGGTCGCCCTGGCTGGTTATGGTCTGGACAGCCACTTCATCACCCGTCTGCCGAAACATGAGATCGGCGAAGCCGCACTGCAAGCCGTGCAGCGCTTCGGTGTGAAAACAGAGTATGTGGTTCGCGGTGGTGACCGCGTCGGTATCTATTTCCTGGAAACCGGCGCCAGTCAGCGGGCCTCGAAAGTGATTTATGATCGGGCGGGTTCTTCGATCAGCGACATGTCGCCTGACATGGTGAATTGGGCGGATGTGTTTGCGAACGCATCCTGGTTCCATTGGACCGGCATCACGCCAGCGCTAGGTGAAAAACCGCGTTTGGCTCTGGTTGCCGCATGCAAAGCCGCGAAGGCGGCGGGAGTGACCATCAGTTGTGACTTGAACTTCCGGGCCAAACTGTGGTCCGAAAAAGAAGCGCAAGCGGTGATGAATCCGCTGATGGAATATGTGGATGTGTGCATCGCGAATGAGGAAGATGCCGAGAAAAGCCTCGGATTCCATGCTGGAACCACCGATGTGGAAGGCGCCCATCTCGACGAACAAGGCTATACGGTGCTGGCCAAGGAACTCAAAAAAACCTACGGGTTCAAAACGGTCGCCATCACGCTGCGCGAAAGTTTTTCGGCAAGCCGGAATGGATGGAGCGCAATGCTGCATGATGAGCGCGATTGCGTGGAGCCGGTGAGATCGACACGATATGATATTCAGATCGTGGATCGGGTGGGAGGTGGCGATTCGTTCGCTTCGGGGCTCATCTATGGACTCCTCTCCAAATCGAACACCAAAGACGCTCTCGAATTTGCCGTGGCCGCTTCCTGCTTGAAGCATACCATTCCAGGGGATTTCAACCTCGTACGGGCCGATGAAGTCGAAAAACTGATGAAAAGCGGAGGATCCGGGCGCGTGGAGCGCTAAGATCCCCCTCTTTTCGACGATATTGACGTTCAGTCTTTCTTCTTCAGCTTGCGATAGGCATACGCAGCCCCAGCCGCAGCCAAGATGCCAAGACCCCCGTCGATGGGGGCCGCATCTGGTGCGGGTGGCATCGCCGGGAGCGGCGGTGATGATTGGGCCATTCCGGGCTCAACCATCAGCAACAACAGGATGAGGGTCAGTGAAACATAGAGCAGTGTTTTCATAATCGTATGTGGTTTAAGATTCGCTGTTTGTTTCATGATTATTTGATGAGAACCATGCGTTTGGATATCACCTTGTCTCCGACAATCAGTCGGTACACATACACACCCGACGACAGGCGCGATGCATCGAACGATACCGTGTAGCGACCAGGCTGGGTCAACTCGTTGTTCACAAGCACCGTCACCCGACGTCCAAGCACATCAAACACTTCCAGTTTCACCGTGCTCTGGCTTGGTACGCCATAGCGGATTTGTGTGGATGGGTTGAAGGGGTTCGGATAGTTCTGATTCAGCTCCACTTCGGTCGGAAGCGATGCGCGATCGTCGATGTCGGTGGTATATCCAGGTCCGCGGGCACGCAGGATCAAGACCGGCTCATCGTTCGATTGCATGGTGTAGACGCCGTTGCGGTTGGCATCCACTTTGGCCAGACGCTCGCTGTTGAAGCGAAGAGAACCGGTTTCCACAAGATCCGTTACCGTTCCGGTGGCTACATTCTCAATTGAGAACGACCAGCCTGTGGGTAGTGTCGTCTGATCCCATGTCAGCTCGAACTCACCATTAACCGATGCATGCAGGTGCATCGGGACGACGATTTCCCGATCCAAGCCCGCAGGCAGATTGTTGATTACCAGCGACTGACCCTCGACCTGTGCGAACAGATTCGCGAAGGTTCTGGAGTACGAGCCTAGGTAGTATCCATCATAAGGATCGATTCCTTCAGACGCATTCTCACCGAATCGGAGGTTCGAGATCGACTCGAGACCGGATTCGGAGTGAGTCAGCATAAGCGCGAAGATTGGTTTTGCCACTTCTTTACCTGGCTGTTCGATGTATCGGTCATCATAGGTGAACTCGAGGTTGGCATCCGTTCCGGTTGTGATCGCGCGGATGAAGACCGATTCGTAGGGTTGGATGGCACCCGATGTGATCAACTGCCAGGTCTGGTACGGCTGATTCCAGCGATACACATAACTGTTGGCCAACGGATCGGCACGTTTGAGCGTCGCGATGAGCGAGTCGGCTGACATCGGCCAAGCGTACGGATTACCGAAGAGGTTGAAGCCTTCGCTGCCCGTGGTGCCTTCCGGCATGTAGGTGTCCACATTTTTCACGTTCACAGAAGCCACGTTCGCGGTGAACGGATTTCCTTCGTTGGTCAGCGTTTTCGGCCAGCCGCCACCTTCTGGAATCGGTTCGCCATAGGTGTCGAAGGCGTAGATGTAGGCCAAGACACCTTGACCTGTGCGGACTTTCGTCGTGTCGAGGTCGGTCGTCACGGCGCCGTAAGCTGAGGTCGTGGTGTTGAAGGTATAGAGTGTCGCACCCCCGTTTGGAGCATCGGAGTTGACTGCACCTTGGGTCCAAACCGAGCTGAACAACGTTCCGAGCGGCGTATCAAGCGGGTTCGACAGCAGATACCATCCGGCTTCGTTGGCTTCACCGCTAAGCGTTTTTGTGGACGCGACGGTAGTGAAATTCACCATGACAGTATCCGCCACTTCACCCGAGGTGAAGATGATGGATGCGGAAAGCGGGCCGTAACCATCCGAAAGGAAGCGAAGTTTTTCAAGAACGGACGGGGTGTAGTCCACGCCCGGGGTTGTGGCAACGATTCGATCGGTGCCCACATCCGCCACTCCGTTATCATTCAGGTCCACGAACAGAGTGCCATCCACTGCCTCAATGAGGGTGAGAGTGAAGGTGCTGTCGCCGAAGAATGGATCGATGTTGAAGAAGCCCTCAGAGAAGGTGTAAGCGTTTCCGAAGAAGACGGTAACGTCGGCCGATTCAATCGTAACAATGTCGCTCGGCTCGGTTTCCATCACAATGAATTCACTGAATGACGTGATGCCGGCCCAAGTGACGTCACCCGTGGATGCGACCGCTGTGGTTGCTCCGCTGAGTTCCGTCCATTCTCCCGTCGATCCGCTGGCACGGCGGAAGAGCTTGAGCATGCTCGGACTCGCTTCTTGGGCCTCGGTCACAACACCTTCGCCGAAGGTCAAGGTAAGATCCAACGAGAAGGTACCGGGGTTACCCACCAGGTCGATCACGAAGTATTTGCCACCGATCGAAGACGTGAATCCAGTCGGGAACACGTTCGGTTCGGTCGTGATTTCGTTGAAGAACACATCCACCGGATTTTCAAACGGCGTATTGAAGGAAAGGGTAGCACCGCCTACAGTCGCCGTTCCCGACTGCACCGCAGAGGCCACACCCGATACGCCACCAAGAGGTGCGTTGGAGGTGACCCAAGTCGGATATACGTTGGTGTTTTCAATCGAGGTGAAGTTGAGGTTATTCCCGTTCACCAAATCCGTCAGCATGGTGCCGGTGCCTTCATTCAATTGCCAGATGGCCAAGGTGTTGAAGATGGTGGCATCGGGTTTTCCGTTGAACATGTTGGCGCGGATTTCGGTCGCCGTGCGTTCGACCAGCCAGATGCGGATTTCGTCGAGCTCGCCTTGGAAGTACGAATCCTCATCATAGTCCGCCCGTCCGTACGCGAAGTAGGTGATGGAGGAATAAATCGGAGTGATGGCCTCACTAGCCTCCAACTCCCCGTTCACGTAGAGGCGGATTTCCCCATTGGCTTTCGCGGATGCCGCGATGTGGTACCATTGACCCGCGTTGGCCACGGTGGTGCCGATGATGGTCCCGTATCCGTTGTCGTAATAGGTGATGAAGAACTGGCCGGCTGTGTTGATCCCGATCTTGTAGTTGTCCTGTTCGCCGCTGGCGAAGACCATCTCACCGGTTGTGGGGATGGCCGCCGGTTTCACCCACATTTCAAAGGTGACGTTGGCGGGGAAGCTACTGGTCGTGGGCCGTATCATATAGTCGTCCACGCCATCGAAGGCGAGTGCGCTTCCCGCGATTTCATCGAAAGCGATAGGCTCGTTCGGTACACCGCTACCACGGATGTAGGAGAAGCCTCCGCCGCTCGAACTTTGTGTCCAAGAAGTGAATCTCACATCGATGTACAAATTATCATCCGCCAAGTACATCACCATGTCCTCACCCACCATGTTAGGGGGAGTACCTCCATGGGTGTTGCTCCAGGTATCAAACGTCAAGTTCTCATAATCGGCTGCCGTACCATAAGCCCAAAGGGTACCCTGCGGCGATGGGCTGTCATCATAAGACCCTGTGTAACCAGTTTCCGCTGCGATATTGAACAACCCTTGGTTGGCTTTGCGCGTGATCCAGACATTGTCCGTAATCCGGTCTTGGTTTGCTTCCAAGGTCCAATCGGCACCATTGGCTTTGGTGAAGACCAGATACCCTTCAGACAGACTCCAGATCTGCACAGGAGGAGTAAGATCGGCGTCGGTGACCACCACGAACTGGCTGAAGGAGGTGATGCCGGTCCAAGTCACATCGCCCGAGGAGGCGACAGCGGAAGACGCGCCACCCAGCTCGGTCCAAGTTCCGGTTTCGTTTGAGCCACGCTTGAACAGTTTCAACAGAGAGGGATCCGTTTCCTGTTCCGATGTGATCGCGCTCGTACCGAAGTTGAGCGTCAAATCGGCCGAGAAGGTGCCCGGATCGCCGAACAACTCAACCAAGAACACTTTGCTACCCAACGACGAGCGGTAACCACTTGGGAAGACGTTCGGATCGGTGGTGATTTCCGAGATATGGACATCCACGGGGTTGTCGAACCCGTCTGTCAGGTTCAACTGGACGTTACCGGCCGAGACGCTTCCCGACTGCACCGCAGACGAGATAGAGGTCGTTCCACCGAAGGGTACAGACGACGTCACACGAGTGACAAATCTGAAATACTCTTGGATTAGGAACTGGTCGTAGGTATAGCTGCCCTCATCGGTATCATTGAACTGCCAGTAACCGATCAAGCCTTCGGGGAATCCGGCCACATCGGTGCGCCGCTCGGTTTGGATCTCCGAGGCCGTGCGGATACGGTTCCAGATACGGAGTTCGTCAATAACCCCCACAAAGAAATCGGTCGCCGGACTTCCTCCGCCTTCACCAACGCCATAAACTTCACCTTTGGCGCCCAGGTATTGGTCGCCGTATTCTCCTTCCAACAGGAGTTCATTGATGGCCGCGGAGGCCTTCTGAGACCCATTCACATAAAGGCGAACGAAGCCATTGCTCTCAGCGGTCAGCGCCACATGGTACCAGTTGCCTTTGACGGCTGTTTGAGTGCCGGTCACCGTGACCATAGACGACGTGATCGTATCAGCCACGGAGGCGGTAAATTGACCCGTCTCGTTGAGTCCGATGCTCAGCAGATCGTAGGTACCCGCGATGCTGTAAAAGGTCATCGCAGTACCGATGGAATCCGTCTTGACCCACAATTCGGTGCTGAAGTCCTCACTCAGGATCGGACTGTCGGAAAGCGATGCGTAGGGATCTTCACTCGATGAACCGATGAAGGACAATGCGGATCCGGCCGTGGTGTCAAACGGGAACCCAGCCACGGCGTTGGTGGTCGTACTTCCGATGTTGTTTCCGGCCACAAGTGTGGTATTGTAGGCCTCAGAGCCTTCAGAGCCGTTGTATTCAAACACAGCGACGTGGTACAACGTACCGGCCGCGACGCCAGTGACGGTGACCGGTCCGCTTCCGGATCCGTTGAATATCACGAAGTTACCGGTGCCGAGCTCGGCGCCGTCACCGAAATTGGTGTCGGCAAGGTAAGTGGTGTTGTCGGATGGGGTCGCATCCACTGCGCCGCCTTCTTTCATGACCACAATCCGATACAATCCGGAGCCCGAGCCGAAGTCTACCGATATCTGTTGACCATAATCCAACATGAAACTACCGAAATACCCTTGTTCATCCGGTGATGATGCGGTTGTGGTGCTTCCACTTGCCGGGTCGGTCGTCTTGAATTTGATGACACCGCCATCCTGATTGTACTCATACACGTTGACGTGGTATTCGGTACCCATGGTCAGATTGCTTACATAGACATTACTCTGCCAAGATTGGGTGCCGTTGAACACGACATAGTTGCCGGTTCCCAATTCCGTTCCACTGCCGAAGCTGGCATTGGCGGTATAATTGGTGTTGGCCTCTGGAACAAAGTCCACTGCACTGCCTTGTTTCATGATCACGATCCGACCTGCGCCGTTTCCGTTGTTCCAATCGACGTTGACTTGGGTGCCGTAATCGCTATCAAAGGTTACGTTCGAAGCGGAGGTTGTTGGTGCCGGCATCGGCCCGAGGATATTCAATCCGTTATTGTGTGCCACAATGAGGTCCATCTGCCCCTCGCCGCTGATGTCGGCTGCGATGAGTGCGTACGGGTTGTGGCTGGTGGACACGCTGGTCGCCGAGCCGAAGGTGCCATCGCCAGCGTTCAGCATGAAGGAGAGTTCTCCGTTGTTGCCCGCGGCGGCAAGGTCAAGGTCGCCATCGCCATCAAGATCAGCGGCGGTGATTCGCTGCGGGCTGGTAACCACAGAAATGGTGGAGTTCACATCGCTGGGGAACGTGCCATCCGAATTACGGAGCAAGACGCGAACTTGGCTGTTGTTGTCGTAGGTCATCGCCACATCCAAGCGTCCGTCACCATTCAGATCGGAAAGGGTGAAATCCGATACCCTCTGGTTGGCTAAGGTGTAGTCCGTGTTTCCATTGAACACACCATCACCCAGGTTTTTCACGATGCGAATCATGACTTGATACGTAAAGTTCACGTATTCCACTTCGCTCTTCATCAGAACCACATCCTGAGCGCCATCACCGTCCATATCGGCAAGGAAGAGGCGGGTGGTGTTGGTGTAGAAGTGGTTGGTGTAATGAACGGCATTTGCGTAGGTGCCGTCGCCGTCGTTCATCAGCACGGAGAAACTGCCGCTGCTGCCGTTGTAGGCCACCAGGTCAATGTAGCCGTCGCCGTTCAGATCTGCGTGTCGGTGGTATCGTGGACCACTCTGTACGGAGTAGGAAACGGCGCTTTCAAATCCGCCATTTTGATCGTTCAACAGTACCGAGATATTGTCAGTGCCTTCGTTCGCAGAGGTCAGATCCATGTACCCATCGTTATTCAGGTCTGAGGCCACCACGCTGTAGGGACTCGAGCCGACAGCGAGATTTTCGGGGAATGCGAAGGATCCGGATCCATCATTTAACAGGATGGATACAACACCGTCTTCGGTTTGGACGACCACCAAATCCAGGTCGCCATCGCCGTCGATATCGGTCGCAACCGCTCCCTGAACATCGTATACATCGCTATTATCGGCACGTACGAAGGATACGCTACCTTCAGCGGATTCGGCAGTGAAGGTCCAGCTGTAAGGGTACTCCAAAATCTCATTGGATGCATTCTCCACGCCTGTGGTCACGGTCACGGTGATTTGTTCACCCGACAGGAAATCTCTAGATGGGTTGAATGTGGCCACATTTGCGCTGTAGGATACGTTTCCGGCATAATCGCCACTGAAGGATCCACGTACAGTGATCGTGCTTGACGTGAGCGTGGCGGCATCCATCGCGGAATCGAAGGTGACGGTGATATCCGAGGTAGCGGCCACTGAAAGGGCATTGGATGAAGGCGAAATGTCTGCCACCGTTGGCCCACCAACTCTCTTGAGAATGGAAATGTTGTCGGAGTCCAGGTTGGACGTGAAGATGTCCAAGTCTCCATCCACATCGTAATCCAAGACTTGGATATCCGAAGGCCCTGTTCCCGCCGCATAATTGGTTGCGGTCGCGAACGTCCCATCCCCATTGTTCACGAGGATCGAGATGTTGCTCGAGCCGGAGTTGGCGATCAGAAGATCGAGGTGACCATCGCCATCGATGTCGGAAGGTGTTACAGACGAAGGCGAGGTTCCAGCCGCATAATTCACCGCGGCGGCGAAGGTTCCGTCTCCACTGTTCATGAGCACGGACACATTGTCGGAACCCGAATTGCTCACGAGCATGTCCACAAATCCGTCCCCATCGACATCGGCGAATGTCACTTCAGACGGCGTGGTGCCTGCCGTGTAGTTTACAGCGGCGGCGAGTGTTCCGTCTCCGTTGCTAAGCAACACCGACACGTTGGATGATCCAGAATTCCTGACAATGATGTCCCAACGGCCGTCATTGTTCACATCCGCATGGGTCAACAAGTCGGGTGTGGTGCCCACATTGTACGCGGTGGTGGAACAGTACGAGCAGGACGTAGCGCTGAGTTTGACAGAGATGGTGTTCGCGTTTCGGTTGGCGAAGACAAGATCCACCGTGCCGTCAAGGTTCAGATCGGCCGCAGTCACGGCTCTTGGGTCGGTCACGGCGAAACCACCCGCTGGGCCTGCGAAGGTCCCGTCGCCATTGTTCAAGCGCGTCGTATACCCTCCATTCGCGCCATTCGCAGAGACCATGTCGGGATGCCCATCATTGTTGATGTCGGCAAGAACGATGTCATCCGATGTTCCACCAACACTGTAAGACGTCCCACTGGTGAAGGTTCCATCACCGTTATTCAAGTGAACCATGAAGTTTCCATAGGTCACGAACCGAATGAGGTCGGCGTGACCGTCTCCATTCAAATCCCGGAATTCGAACCGCCTGACATCCCCCATGGCCAGCGTGCCTGCCGCACGGAAAATGCCACTCGCAGGCTCAGTAGCCACAACGAAGCTACCGTAGTAGGCGCCGGCCAAGGCCGTTCCTTCGGCGTTCTGAACACCTGTTTTGACGGTCACCGTCACAATCTCACCAGGAAAGAAATCCTCAGATGGATTGAATGTGATTGAATTCGAGGTATTGGAAACGGTGCCGGTGTAGGTACCTGCAATGGAACCGGACACCTGGATGTTGGCGCCCACCAATGTGCTAGCCTTCATCGGCGTCGCAAAGGTGACCGTGATATTGGCATTCGAGGCCACATCAACCGCATTCAGGCCAGGAGTGACAGACGCTACCGTTGGGGCAGGTATCGAGGTCTTAAGGACAGATACATTATTTGAGAAATTGTTCGCCGTGGCTATGTCGATTTTGCCGTCGCCGTTGAAGTCGGCCAGTGCGATGCCACGTGGGTTGTTGTCCGCTGCGAAAAATTCAGGAGTGTTCAACGTGCCAGTGCCAGTGTTCGTGTACACGTTCACGCCATCCCCGACCTGCAAGGCGACAGCCACATCCATGAATCCGTCGCCATTGATGTCGGCGACATCCAAATCGTAGGGACCACCCGTTGCGTCGTACGTCACCGCAGCGGCCAAAACTCCAGATCCGTTGTTGAGATATACGCCGATTGTGTTGGCGCCGTAGTTTGCGACCACGACATCCAAATCCCCGTCCCCATCAATGTCGACGGTCTTGATGCCGTTCGCGTTTGTGCCAGCGCCGTATGAGGCCGATTCGGCGAACGTACCCACTCCGTTGCTCAAGTAAACACGGACCGCATTGTTCGCATAAGACGACGTGACGATATCCAGCCTTCCGTCGCCGTTCAGGTCCCCTTTGGCCATGAAGGTGTTCTGACTCGATCCGTAATTCACTGCCGTGCCGAAGGTTCCGTCTCCAACTCCGAGTAGCACGTTGAGTCCGGTCGAGGCTTGGACGATATCCAGTATTCCATCGCCATTCACATCGAGAATTTCAACATCCTCGCCACTGGCGTTTCCGTAGTTCACACGGCCAGCAAAACCGCCAGATCCGTTGTTCACATACACCGAAACTCCAGCCGCACTGCCTTGAGCTATGACGATATCCAAGTATCCATCACCGTTCAAGTCGCCCAAACGAACGCCACGGGGAAACCCTTCACTTGCCAGGTTGCTTGCGGTCGCGAAGGTGCCGTTGCCGTTGCTCAGATTCACCGATACGGTGCTTCCGCCTTGGTTGGTCGAGACCAGATCCAAGTGACCGTCGTTGTTCAAGTCGCCAGTGGCAATCAGATTGGGACCGGTTCCGGAAGCGTAGTTGGCTAACGCGAAGGCAACATCATTCACGGCTACTGTGGCGGCGGTAAACGTGACACTGTATGCCGCGTCGAGAGGCTCGCTGTAGGCATCGCTTTGGATGCCTGTGGTCAGGGTGACAGTAATCACTTCGCCTGGAAGGAAATCACTCGTGGGGTTGAAGGTGACCGTGGTAAGGTTGCTTGAGAATGCTCCGGCAACCGTACCTGTGAAGGAACCCGAAACCAATATGGTCCCGGTGTTCACCGTAGCCGACTTCACCGCTTCGTTGAATTCAATGACGATATTTGAGGATGCCGACACATTGAACGCACCCGTAACCGGCGTGACCGATTCGACCAGCATGGTCGGAATGGTGGTGGTGAAGGTTTCTTCACTTCCTTCCGTGGTGCCACCGTCGTTTGTGGAAACCAAACGGTAGAAATAGGTCGTGTTGGCGCTCAAGCCGGTCAGGCCAACCGATACGTTGACCGCGTTCATGCCGTCGTTGATGGTGCCCGATACATTCGCCGATGTCGTGTAGACGCCTGTGGTCGTTCCATACTCGAAATAGGCAGTGGCGGTGGCGTTTTGCGCGTTTACTGTGCCATTCAAGGTGACCATGGTCACCGAAACGTTACTCGCGGAACTGGTGGTAACCAGCGGCGCGGCATCCGCCGTTGTGAATGACAATACAGTGCCTTCAATCTCACCGGCCACGTTCGAACCTACGGCTTTGAAGTCATAGGAGGTGTTCGGTAAGAGTCCGGTCAAATCTGCGGAGATCGAGGTGGCGGAAGAGCCCGTCGCCGTGGCTGGGGTCGCTGCGATCGTGTTCTCGAAGGTGCCAGCGGAACTGAGTTTGTAATCGAACGAGGTATTGGCAGATGATCCGCGTGCGTTGACCGAGCCGTTCAGTGTGGCTCCGGTTGTTGTGATGGCGCTGGCCGCCGAAGTCGATACGGTAGGTACCACGGCGTTCAGATAAATGGTCACTTGGTCGGTCGCCAAATTGGTGGCGGCGAAATCCGCACCGCCCAAACCAAGAAGGTCACCCACCGCGAAACCGGATGGACCGAAGCCGAGGCCGACGTTGTTTACGCTTCCCAATCCACCCAGTCCATTGCCAAGAAAGGTGTACACATCCGCACCCGACACAATTAAATCGAGATCCCCATCTCCGTTCACATCATCGAACGCCAGGAATTGCGGGAATGTGTTCGCACCTGTGGAGATGACGGTGGGAAACCCGTTGTAAATGAGGGAAGGCGTCAAACTGCCGCTATTCGTGAACCGCAGGACATTACTGTCGTCGTGGTTGGCCACGTACATGTCCAAATCTCCGTTTCCGTCCATATCGGCGAACGCTACGCGGCGCGGGGAATCCACATCCGTCGAAACTGTATGAAAGTTGTTGAAATTCGCGGTGCCACCGTTGAACATCAATGTGATGTTGTCGCTATTCATGTTGGCGACAGCGATATCCAAGTCGCCGTCTCCGTCAATGTCCGCCGCAGTCATGCTGACGGGCTGAGTGCCCACCTGATAAATCGCAAGGCCGCTGAACGCTCCGCTGCCGTTGTTGAGCATGCGCCCGGCCACGTAGTTGTTCGGAGTGTTTCCTGGGGGATTGGGGTTATAAGCGAACTGTGATGACAGCATCAGATCCAGATCATTATCCCCATCCAGATCGGCGAAGCCCACGAAATCGGGATAGAAGCTTGCCAAAGCGGTGAATTTGGTCCCCAAAGTGAAGGTGCCATCCCCATCGTTCAAAAAGGGAACGACATAATCAGTGAACGAATTATTTGTCAATACCAGATCTGTAAATCCGTCGCCATTGATATCACCGAAGGCGCCGGCTTTCACATGCAACCCCGTGCCCACGCTGTAATCCACAGCCGCGGCATAGGTACCGTCGCCGTTGTTCAGGCGGATGGAGACGAACTCGGAGCCCGTGCCAAACGTGGCGATATCCAGATCGCCGTCGTTATCCACATCGGCGATCAGTACAGTGCTTGGAAGGTCTCCAGTCGAGTACGTTGTGGAGGTTTGCGCCACAGCCACGACAGCCGTAAACAGAACGAACAACGAGGTGAGTATGCTTGTTTTCATAGGAACGATGGATCTTGGTGGATGGAGAGAATGATGGGATGGATGTCCGACAGATGTTCTTTCGACACGAACCCTTTTACCGACATGGCTTCCGCTTTGAGGCGGATGGATGGTGAGTCGAAACTGGTCACGATCACCACATTCGCATCCGCATCAATCGACCGAATGCGCTTGGTGGCGTCGAAACCATTCATCTGCTTGAGCTGAACGTCCATCAGCACACAATCCGGTTTCTTCAATGCGTATTGGACCACCGCGTCTTCTCCGCTCTCGCATTCGATGAACTCGAACGAGGTTTTCGGGATCGACGAAACGACGGTTTTCAATACCCGCCTCATGGCGGCATGATCATCGACGATCATAATTCTCATTGACTGATGTTTCCGGATTGCAAGGTGACACGAACGACATCTTTCGATGCAAACGGAAGTTGCTGCTCAACGAGGCGGACCACAATGAGCAAGTCTGCTCATTTTCATGGGTACTACTACCCAGTTATGAGTTTATTTTTTGTTTTCTAGCGCAAATTTCAGCAACGCATGAGCGCCGTTCAGCCCCAACTTGGAGCAGATGTTGTTTCGATGGTTCTGCACGGTTTTCACACTCACATGCAGGGTTTCGGCGATTTCTTGACTCGTCTTCATCTCCGCCAGCTGATTCAACACGGTCATTTCAGCCGAGGTCAGTTGGTCCAATTCGCCTGATGATTCTTTTGCTTGGGTATTCGAGTTCCGACGCATCAGAAAATCGGAAATAGCCGGACTCAGATAATACCTCCCCTCCAACACCGTGTTCACACTATTCAGTATATCGGTGACGGTGTTCTCTTTCAACACATATCCTTTCACACCGATGTCCATGGCTTTGTTGAACATCGATTCGTCTTTGAACATGGTCAGGAAGATGATCTTGACCGGCAATCCCTCTTCACGCACCTTTTTGGCTACCTCGTATCCCGACATCTCAGGCATTTCGATGTCCAATATGGCCACATCCAGCTTTTGCTCACGGATGATCGTGAGCGCATGGAGTCCGTTTTTGGCCTCAACAACCTGATAGTGCGTTTGGGCTTGCAATACGGTCCGGAGTCCGCCCCGAATGAGTTCGTGGTCATCGGCTATTAGTACATTTGCCATTCTATCCATGGGTGCTACTCGGGATATTCAAGGTGATGGTCGTTCCCTCTTCGGGTGTGGATTTGAATTGGATGGTGCCGCCAAGGGTTTCAACTCTCTCACGCATGCCAGTCAACCCCAAGCCGACCGGCGTTTTGACGGATACCGGATTGAACCCGATTCCATCGTCCCATAAGATGGCTCTGATTCCAGTATGGATGCGCTTCACGAACACAGACGCGTTATCGGCTTTTGAATGTTTTTGGATGTTGGTGATCCCTTCTTGAATGACCCGATAAAAGTGGATCTGACTGTTGATGGGAATCAGGTCGTCGATATTCTCGATATGATAACTGCATTCGAGACTCGCGGTTTGGCGCACTTCTTCGCATAGGGTATTCAAAGAGTCTGTGAGTCCGAATCGTTCCAAGTGAACCGGACGCAGATCGTGGGTGATGGACCGAACATCGCTGATCGAACTCATTGCACTATGCATGATTTCGGTAAGGTGATGGGAGGTTTTTTCTTTATCCGTGACAGTGAATTGCGCCATTTCCGCCCGGTTCTTAATGACCAGAATCTGCTGACCCAACCCGTCATGCAGCTCCGCTGCGATACGACGGCGTTCTTGCTCCTGCGATTCGATGAGCTTCTCGGTGAACCGTTTCTGCTTCTCCTGTTCCGTTTTCAACTGCTTCACTCGTGTCGCATATATGACTGGGCCTACCGTAAGCACGATCAATGCCAAAAACCCACGGAACCAAGGCGTATCCCAAAACGGCGGGATGACGGTGACCATGATCGAGGCACCGGTTTCATTCCAGACGGTTCCGTCCGCTGAAGCTGATACATTGAAGGTGTAGGTGCCGGACGGCAACCTGGTGAACAGTGCGGAGCGCCTGGTTCCCACTTCAAGCCAGGTGTCGTCCAACCCATCCAGCCGGTAACGGAAGCGGAGCTTGGCCGCATCTCGGTAGTATAATGCGGTGTACTCGATTTCCAGATAGGGACTGTTGTACGGCAATTCGATACCCGAATGAAGTGGAAGTTCTCGCGAATCGGATCGGATGGATGTGATGTAAACAGGCGGAATCCGTTCGTTTTCTGCGGCTTGGCGAGTCGAAACCACGGCCACTCCCATCACCGTCGGGAAGTACAGATTTCCGTCGTCATCGCGGATCACATTCGGCTGGAATCCACCGTTCGTCTCGGCACTGTTCATGCCATCGCGTTTGCCATAGAATTCGGATCTCACGCGGTTGATTTCACCACGATGAAACCGGTTCAGCATGGCTCGGCTCGTCCGAAAAATGCCATTGTTACTCCCCGACCAAAAATCTCCGTTCTCGTCTTCGATCAGATGCGAGACAATATTGTCGTACAGACCATGTTCTTTGCGGATGTTGGTCACAACGCCGTTTTCCCAGCGGTAGATGCCGCTGCCGTAGGTGCCGAACCACATCACGCCGTCGACATCCTCATGGATCGCCCTCACATAGGGTTGGGATTGTATAGGGATGTCGGTCAACTCATTTGCATCGATTCGAAACACGCCTTGCGTGGTGCCGACCCACATCCGCCCCAAGCGGTCTTCATACAGAATGCGCGCATCGTCTGTCGGAAAGGCTCGATACCCCGTGCCATCATCTCTCACCACACCCATCATGGTTCCGAACCAAAGCGTACCGGAACGGTCTTCCATGATCGCGTTCACATTGTCATAGGGAAATCCATTTTCGACCTTGAGTTCCACACCTGGTTTATTCAAATCATCCAACCGATAGACGGTCCGTGAGCCGAACCAATGGCGTCCTTTCGAATCGACGAATACCGACCATACGCATTGGTTGGTGAGAAATCGATTTGCCGTTAAGGGAGTCGCCCGGCCGTTTTTCCACTCATATACCCCGCCACAGTTGGTGGCAAAGAGATAGCGGCCGTCTGGGGTGCGGGTTAGCGACAGCATCTGCTCGGTATCCAAACCCTGATCTCGATCAATCATGTTGATGACGGATTCACGAAGTTGAAAGAGGCCCATGTTGGTCGAACCCAACCACAAATTCCCCTCCATATCGGCCAGAACGCTGACAATGTCAACATCCTCGTTCCCGACAAAAGGTTCGTAGTCTTCGAACGAAGTTCCATTGTACAGGGACATCCCATAGAAATTCAGCGCCCATAACTGCTGATTTCGATCCACATGCAACTTCCAGATGAAGTTCGAATGCTCTCGCTGTGGGATGGGGACGGGTACGGTGGTATCCCCATCATACCGGAAAATACCTTTGCCGCTCGTTCCGAGGTATACGATGCCGGAACCGGCGGGATGTTCAACCACATCAATGATATCGCTCGTGGTGTCGCCAAAATCTTCGACGAGTACGATCCGACGACCATAGGTTCGAAGCAGTTTGTGCGAATATCCCATCCACATTCCGTTCGGATTGGATACTGCTGAATGAACTAAATACTCCCCATTTTCGGCTTCTATCGGAATGAATTCGTCCCCATCCAGAAAATAGGTGGTTTCATATATCGATGCCCAAACGAATCCTTCGAGATCCTGCCGTACGACCAGAGCGGTGGGGGAATTGGCAATCTTGTCAAATTCATACAACCGGCATTCGCCATCCTTAAAACGGAGCAGACCGTCTTCAGTAGACACCCACATCCGCGCCTCTCTGTCTTCAAACAACCGAAGGATGCGATCGGTACGCATGCATTTCGTGTTGAAACGGTCGTAGGTGGTGAAACTAACCCCATCAAAGCGAACCAAGCCTCCGAACGTGGCCAGCCAGATATAACCATCGCGGGTTTGAAGGATATCATTCACCGAGCTTTGAGGCAGACCTTGTTCCATGCCCCACGCGGTCACCACATACGGTCGACGCACCGATTGCTGGGCCTCGGATGTTGACACGACTAATAGTAACAGGATGACGAGATGTAGGTGCTTCACAAACGGAACGTACGATTTTCCTAGTGATGTTCGATCAAGTAAGGTACGATCGCATCAACCATCACCGAATAGATGATGTCGTTCGCACCACCTGCACGTCGTCGTATCGGCCCGCATCCATATACATTCGTCCGAAGGCCAGTAGTCCGGCAGGACTCAATGACATATTATTTCCCCCGAAATAGATGCCTTTCGGGTCGCGGTCCCAGCCTCCTCTCCAATACCGTTCCTGTTTGAGCACACCATTTTGATAGATCATGAAACCAGAAACCCCTGGAATAGTCGAGACAGATCGAATCAGTGAATCCGATGGGGAGCCGACAAATAGCCATAAGATCAAAAACACCATATTTTCCCGTAATCCCCTTTTTCTTAACGATACGAAAATCCGCTTGTTCGTCCATCCCGACCCCAATTTTCTCCATGAAATGGTCTTCGCAAAGATGCCCTTCGGTCGGTATGAGGGTCAATATGTGACAAATCTTCCTGTCCATTATTTGGAGTGGTTTTCGAGGGAAGGATTCCCGAAAGGGACCCTAGGGCAATACTTGTCGACCATGTACGAAATTAAAACGAACGGCTTGGACGACATCCTGAAACCGTTGGTCCAAGCGCGCAACGCATCGCACTGCATTCGGCGATGATTTGATATATTGGCCTGAAACCAATTCAAATTTGCATATGACACCTCCGATCAATCGTCGCGACCTGCTCCGAACCATGGCCGTTGGCAGCCTTGGCCTCGCTACCTTCCCGACCCTTGGCTCGGCCTCCGCGTCGGAACCCTTGAAAGGCAACATCCGCCATTCCGTCTGCCGCTGGACATTCAGCATGCTTTCGCTCGACGCCTTATGTACCACCGTCAAAGAACTGGGATTCAACGCGATCGACCTGGTTGGACCCGGCGAATGGGATGTGTTGAAGCGGCATGGCATCGATTCGTCGATGTGCAATGGCGCGGAAATCAGCCTGGAAAAGGGCTGGAATCATCTCGAATACCATCCCGAACTGATTGAGCGCTACACGAAACACATCGAACTGGTGGCTCAGGCGGGGTACCGGAATCTGATCTGCTTCAGTGGAAACCGGGAAGGGATGGATGATGAAACCGGGCTGCATCATTGCGAAATCGGACTCAAACAAATCATGAGTTTGGCCGAGCAACACGGAGTGACGATCCAGATGGAATTGTTCAACAGCAAGGTGAACCACCCGGATTACATGTGCGACAGCAGTGCGTGGGGCGTGGCCTTATGCGAGCGGATCGGCTCGCCGAATTTCAAGCTGCTTTATGATATCTATCATATGCAGGTGCAAGAGGGCGACATCATCGCCACCATCCGGAATCATCATCAGTGGTTCGGACATTACCATACGGCGGGCGTCCCCGGGCGAAATGAAATCGACCACACGCAGGAATTGAATTATCCGGCCATCATGAAGGCCATCGTCGACACCGGATACACAGGATATGTGGCGCAGGAATTCATTTCGACGCGAGAGTCCACCGCAGCCAAGATCGCTTCGCTGAAAGAAGCGATCCACATCTGCGATGTGTGATTTTGAATGAACAGGGAGTAAGAATTCTAACAGGGAGTAAGAATTTTAACAGGGAGCAAAGGAGCAATGGAGATGGTTTTATTGGCGGGCACTGGCCAAGGATTCCAAGAAACAAAACTCCTTTTCTCTTTTACTCCCTGTTAATACGTATTTGCCCTGTTAAGAACCTTTAGTCAGCCGAATGCGAACTGACGGTCTGCGATGCGGCTTGCTGACCGTTCATCAGCGTGGATTCGCCGTACGCCATGCGGACCCCATCCGCCAGCGTCCAATTCGTGTAGAGGCTCACGGTTTCCACTTCGGCTCCGGCCATCGGATTGAATTCCTTCACGACTTGCCGAGCCGGTAATCCGGTTTCCAGATCCAGGTACCAGGTCGAGTTCAGATCCGTAAAGAAAATCTTGGCATAGGTCACCCCTTCGATCTCTTCATTCCCTAAAAACTCCACTTCCGCGGTTGCGATGTTCTGGGCCAGATTCACATAATGTGATGTGATCTGTTTGCGGATCCCATCCGAGAACTGCGCAGGCAAGATTTGCTCTTGCGGACCCATTTTCTGCTTGCCAACCCCATTTCCATATTCGATGGTGAGCATGCCGCCCGGCGTGGTGATGTTCTGCACCAAGGAATCCGGAAACGCGATTCGAGTGGTGGTCTGCAACGACATTCCGCCTTGATTCAACACGCCACTATAGGTGATGGAGTGGACAGGTCCCCCATCCGGAAGAATCGCTGAAGCCATTTTTGTAGCCCATTGACGTCCCAAGTTCGCATCGCCTGATGTAGCGGCACGAGCCACAGCCGGACGCGGAATCGTGATGTCGATCGAATTCACCGTTCCGAATCGGGACAGTTGATCACCCACTTCCGCAGGATTTCCTACGACCAGGATTTGCAAGGCATCCGGCTTCAAGTACTGTTTCGCCACACGTTGCACATCGGCGACGGTCACCTTGCGAAGATCTTCGATGTACCGATCAAAGAGGTTGGTCGGCAAGCCATAATAGGCATAGTTCACCTGCTCGTTCAGCACATCAGCACGGCCTTCATAGCGGAACACAAGGGAATTGAGGATGCGGTCGCGCGCTTCGTTCAATTCCGTCGCGCTGACCGGGGCATCCTGCATTTTCCGGATTTCGCCGATGGTGGATGTGATCGCATCCGCAGTAGATACACTTGCGGTGCTCAGACTCACGAAAAACTGTCCGGGGTACTGAATGCTGCTCTGGTACGCGCCGCCCACGTCATAGGTGAAGCCTTTGTTTGTGCGAACTTCCTGCATCAAACGACCTGAAAACGAGCCGCCGCTCAAGATTTCGTTCATCATTTGAAGTGCGGCATAATCCGGATTGTTGCGCTCGCCACCGATGTGTCCCAGCAGGATGTTGCTCTGATTCACATCCGTCTTCGACACGAAATGAATCCCTGGCTTGAACTCATAGGTGACTTTAGGAAGGGTCAATTCCTGTTTTTTTCCTGCTGGAAGCGGATTGAACGCACGTTCGATGGCCCGACGCATGTCGCGGGTGTTGAAATCGCCGATCACGCTCACCATCATGTTTTGTGCGACGAACGCATCTTTATGAAACGCCACCAGATCCTCGCGAGTGATCGCATCGATCGTGGCATATTCGCTGGAACGTGTGAACACCGACTCCGAGCCATAAATCAATTTCCGGAACTCACGAGAGGTGATGGCCGAAGCATTGTCGTTCCGTCGTGAAATGGCGCTCCGCAACTGGGTCTTCGCCAGATCGATCTTATCGTCTGGAAACAACGGATTGCGCAGGATATCGATCAGTACCGGAAGCGTGGCATCGAAATCTTCTTTCAGTACGTTCAGGCCGGCGGATGCGGATGTGAATCCGACCGATGTTTCAATCGATGCGGCTTTGTTCTCAAGAAACGGATTCAACTTATCGGCGGGATACGCCGTGCTGCCTCCGGATCTCATCACGGTTCCGACCACCGAGGCCAAACCGGTTTTCTCAGCCGGCACCAAAAAAGATCCGGTTCTGACAATCACACTCATCCGAATCAACGGCAGTTCTTTGTCTTCGACCAAGAACACCCTGACTCCGTTCCGAAGGGTGAAGGTCTCGATTTTAGGCATCACAAACCGGTTGATTTCCGGAAATGTGAGCTGGTCATGCGGTGTCTGGGCCGAGGCGGAGCCGAACACCAGAACACATATAGCAAATGTGAAGATGAGTTTTTTCATTGTGTGATCTCCGTTTCAGCGGTCTGAATGATGCCAACCGTACGCTGGGATTTGACCAAATAGGTTTGAGCGACGCGTTGGATGTCGGCCGTAGTGAGGGTTCTCATCTTGTCTAGATTATGGAACAAGGCGCGCCAATCGCCATAGGTGGCTTCGTGTTGAGCCAAAGAGAGCGCCAACTGATTGTTGGATGCGAGCGAGCGGATGAGACTGGCCCGACGCAGCGTGATGGCCCGATCCAACTCCTCTTTTGTGACACCACCCGTGCGAACCGCATCCAGCACCTCTTCCATCGTCGACTCGATCACATCCATCGAAATATCCTGGTTCGGTACCGCATAGGCTACGAACAGCGTTTGATACTTCGTGCCAGGAAAGCCATAGAATCCAGCCGCTTCCAACGCCAACTTGTCTTCGTCCACCAAGCGCTTATATAAGCGGCTTGTTCTGCCCGAAGACAGAATATCCGACAAGATTTCCAAGGCCAAGGCATCCGGATGGGTGGATTCAACCGCACGATACCCGCTGATGTAGAACGGCTGCGATTCTTCTTCGATCACAAAGCGACGCTCGCCACGTTGCGGCTGTTCTTTCACAAACAATTGTGGCGCAGGATTGCCCTTCGGGATGTCGGCCAAATAGGTTTGTGCGAACGCACGCATTTTTGCCGGATCCACATCCCCCGCGATCGAAATCACCATGTTCGACGGTACATAGAAATCGGAATAAAACTCATAGGCGTCTTTCATGGTCACCGCTTCGATATCGCTTGGCCAACCCAAGATCGGATTCTTATAGGGATGGGCGGAATACGCGACACTCAAAAATTCTTCAATGAGTCGACCTATGGGATTCGAATCCGTTCGCATCCGACGCTCTTCTTTGATCACATCCTTTTCCACATAAAACTCGCGGAACACCGGATCTTTGAACCGACCGGCTTCCAACGTGAACCACAATTCAGCTTTGTTCTGCGGAAGGGAATAGAAATATCCGGTTTCATCGGCGCTGGTGAAGGCATTTAGTCCGACGGCGCCGGCACGGTCGATGATCTGCGAAAACTCATTGTTCACAACATGCGCTTTGGCTTGCTCTTCAACGGCTTTGTAGGAGTCCCATAACTCCTGCACTTTGGCTGGATCAGCGCCCGGCTTGCTGCGTTCGGTGAGCCAAGCCACATACGCGGCATCGGTGGCTTCAATCAGAGGTTTTTCGCTGGCCCAATCGCTCGATCCGATCTTGGTCGTTCCCTTGAACGCCATATGTTCGAAAATATGGGCGATGCCAGTCTGACCAACAGGCTCGTTCGCCGAGCCGACTTTCACTAACGTCACGAAACTGGCCACCGGTGCCACGTCCCGCTTCAAAACAATGACCTTCAAGCCATTTTCCAAGTTGAACTCGGTCACATTTTTTTCGAAGTCCGCAAGATTCTGTGCCGACACAGTCAGCGGCACCATGCTTGCGACCGCAAGCACAATCAGTTGTCGTTTCATTTTGGTAGGGGCTGGAAGTTAGAATGACAATTCATCCCCACCAAAATAGGTCATAATTCAGTTAGTTTCCCATAGGTTTCAGGGCGTCTGTCACGGAAAAACTGCCAAACAGAACGTACTTCATCGATCATATCTAGGTTGAAATCGGCGATGAGCAACTCATCTTTGTCTTCCGATGCCTGAGCGAAAATCTGACCTCTTGGATCCACGAAGTACGACGACCCATAAAATTTCCCGAGGTTCCACGGTTTTTCGGTTCCCACTCGGTTGATGCAGCCCATGAAGTACCCATTCGCCGCGGCATGAGCGGGCTGTTCCAATTTCCATAAGTACTGCGACAATCCGGCGACCGTTGCAGACGGATTGTACACGATTTCGGCTCCATTCAGCCCCAAAACGCGCGCGCCGTCCGGGAAATGCCGGTCATAGCAGATATAGACACCCACTTTCGCATATTTCGTCTGAAACACAGGATATCCGAGATTTCCCGGTTTGAAGAAAAACTTCTCCCAAAATCCGGACGTGTGCGGGATGTGGTTTTTGCGATACTTGCCCAAATAGGTGCCATCCGCATCGATCACCGCGGCAGTATTGTATAAAACGCCGGCTTGCTCTTTCTCATACACCGGAACGATGATCACCATATTGTATTTTTTCGCATACACCTGCATGCGCTCCGTGGTTGGACCTGGAACCGTTTCGGCGGATGCATACCAAGCGCGGTCCTGCCCCGGACAGAAATACGGCGTGTTGAAAATCTCTTGAAGACATAAAATCTGCACTCCTTTCTTTCCGGCTTCTTCGATATACGGCACATGTTTTTGAAACATGGCTTCGCAGATTTCTTCGATGGTGCCTTCGCCTTCGCTGATGGGAAGGCTCATTTGGATCAGTCCGGATTTGACAATGCGTGACATGGCGATAGATTTATAAGATGAATTAGATGATGAGGGATGTTTTTTCGCGCGGGATGAAGCGACCATTACCGGCGTTCAGATGGCATTTGCCACCTTCTATGGCGACCTGGCCGCGAAGCATGACGGACTCGGTCTTACCTGTCACCTCCCATCCCTCATACGCCGAATAGTCGACATTCATGTGATGGGTTTTGGCGGAAATGACATGCTTTTTCTTGGGATCGAAGATGACCAGATCCGCATCCGCACCGATGGCGATAGTTCCTTTGCGCGGGTACATCCCGAAGATTTTCGCGGCATTTGTGGATGTGACCTCCACGAATTTGGTGAGGGAGATTTTGCCTTTACCGACTCCTTCAGAAAAGAGTAATTCCATGCGATGTTCGATGGCAGGGTGTCCGTTCGGAATCTTGGAGAAATCTTCTTTCCCCATCTCCTTTTGAGCCCACATGAACGGACAATGATCGGTCCCGACCACTTGCACCAATCCTTGATTGATGCCGGACCATAGCGCTGTTTGATCCTTTTTTTCGCGAAGCGGCGGACTCATCACCCATTTCGCGCCCTCGAAATCGCGTTCATAGAGGGATGCATCCAGCACCAAGTATTGGGTGCACGTTTCCACAAACACTTTTTGATTCCGTTGCGTGGCCCGGCGAACCGCGTTCAGTGCACCTTCGCAGGTCATATGCACGATGTAACCGGTACATCCGGTATGATGAAGCATGTCGGTGAAGCGTCCCGAGGCCTCGGCTTCAGTCACTTCCGGTTGCGACAAATAATGATAGATCGGCGCACGATTTCCCAAGCTGCGGTTCTTCGCGATCATCGAATCGATCATGTCGCCGTTCGTGGCATGAACGGTCACGATGCCACCATGTTTTTTCACGACGTTCATGAGTTGCACCATTTGTCCGTCGTCGATCATCAACGCGCCCTTATAGGCCATGAACGTCTTGAACGAATTGATGCCTTCCGTCTCGATCATGCTCACCACTTCGTTCGCGGTAGTATCATTGAAATCGGTGACCGCCATATGGAATGAATAATCTCCTATGGCCTTTTTCGCTTTTCCTTGCCAGGTGCGAAGCGCGTTGTACAGCGAATCTCCTTGCGTTTGCAGGATGAAGTCGATCACCATCGTCGTTCCCCCAAACAAGGCCGCGCGCGTGCCGGTCTCATAATCGTCGCTGGAGGATGTCCCCATAAAAGGCATATCAAGATGCACATGCGGATCGATGCCGCCAGGAAACACCAGTTTTCCGCTCGCATCCATCACCTTATCGGGGTCTACGCGCAAATTTTTCCCGATCTGCGAAATCTTCTCGCCTTCGATGTACACATCGGCCTCATAGGTTTCCGATGCCGTTACAACTCTACCGTTTAGAATGAGAATGGACATAAGCATGTGGTTTCATCATGAAAGAATACGAAGCGAACGCGAATGCGAAGCCGGTGAACCAAGACAGGGAGTACAGCCATGACAGCTGGGGAACCCAATATCCGACCAAGGCCAGTAGGATTCCGCCAACCATGGCAACCATCGCCGCGTTGTTCACTCCGTTTCCGCCATAGGTGAACGGACCATCGGTATCATAGAAGTCTTCGATGCGATAGGTGGCTTTCCGGACGACATGATAATCGGCGATCATCACACCCAATACGGGCCCCAATAATCCGCTGATGAACAACAAAATGCCACTGATTTCATCAATCAACCACCACGGACAGATGATGATGCCGATGATGCCAGTGAGGAGTCCGCCGGTCTTGAAGTCGATTTTCTTCGGAAACAGGTTCGCAAACGCATTCGCAGGAGCGATGACATTCGCGGCGATGTTCGTACTCAACGTGGCGATGATCATGAACAATTGCGCCACGATCACAACGATTGGATTGTCGAACTTCGCGATGAGGGATACCGGATCCCAAGGCGCATCATTTGCGATGAGGATGTCATCGAAACTGATGATGGCCGCGCAGGTAACAAAAACACCGACGAAAGAATACAACATCATGGTTCCGGGCAAGCCGACCAACTGACCCACAATTTGCGCTTTCTGGCTTTTCGCATATCGGGTGATGTCGGCGATACTGATCGACATCGTAGCCCAGAATCCGACCATGGCCGTCAACCACAATACATATTGCCACATCTTGGCGCCGACTCCTGTCGATGCGACGGATGGAGCCGGTACTGGAACCAACGATGAAAGCACTTGACTGTCACCGGATGCGACTCTGAATTGTACTGTCGCAGGACCTGTTATGCCAGCTGCATCCAAATCGATGCGCTCATTTCCTGCTACGGGCTGCCAATCTCTTGCTGCCCCGTTATCGCTGATCTGGAATTCATCCGCCTTATAGCTTCCATCCACATGTTTGAACGGATTCAGATGCAGGATCCGGGTTTCCGATTCGAGTGTCACCATCAGCACAGGATTCTCCAACTGCTTGTTCTGCTGCAGAACCACAGCGAAACCATCCGCCTTCCAACTTCCCCAGAGGATGAGCAGAACGCCCATCAACAGCAGGATCGGCGCGGCGAATTCTTCCAAGTATTTGATGGATTCGGTTCCGCGCCACACAAAATAAATGTTGATGAACCAGAACACTGCGAAGCCCAAAAACTTTCCTATGGTGATTCCGGATGCGAAATCCTGCCCCGTCGCGGCCATGACGATCGCATACACGGCGAGTCCGCCGATCCAGGTCTGCACGCCGAACCAGCCGCATGCCACGATCGCCCGAAACATCGATGCCACATGGATGCCATTGATGCCGAAGGCAGCCCGACCCATCACCGGAAACGGAATTCCATACTTCACACCGGCATGACCGTTCATCACCATCGGAATCGTGATGATCAGATTCGCAACACCAATGATCAACAGCGCTTCGACCCAGTTCAGCCCCGACCGAATCATGTAAGACGCCAACAAATAGGTCGGAATACACACCGCCATGCTGATCCACAATGCCGCCAGCGACCAAATTCCCCAGGTACGCTGCTCTTGCGGAACCGGCGCCAGACTCTCGCTGTACAGCGGCGACTCGTGCATCGGTCTCATGTGGTGTGCTGATCTGCGATGGAAATAGCCTCGGAGATGATGGCCATTCCTTCATCCACTTCCGCTTTCGTGATGCATAACGGCGGTGCCACGAAAATCCAATTCCATCTCACAAAGGTATACATGCCCAATTCCCGGATTTTTCCGGCGATTTTATTGGATATGCCCATGTCAGCGGCTTTGGCGTTCCACGGCGCGATGGGTTCTTTCGTCTTTCTGTTCTTCACCAACTCGAAGCAGCCCAATAACCCGGTATTGCGGAAATCACCGATGGATGGATGTCGCTCCTTCATCTGTTCCGCTTTTTGATCGATATATGCGCCCATCTTCGCGGCATTGTCCACCATGTTTTCTTCCTGCAGCACAGCGATATTTTCCACTGCCGCCGCGCACGAAACCGCATGCGCGGAATAGGTGAGCCCGATCGCCATCACGTTCTCATTGAAATGATTGGCGATGGAATCCGACACCATCACCATCCCCAACGGCAAATAACCAGAAGTAAGTCCTTTCGCACTGACCATGATATCCGGAGATACGCCATGATGTTCAATCGCGAACATCTTTCCTGTGCGGCCAAACCCGCTCATGGTCTCGTCATCAATCAATAGGATTCCGTATTTGTCGCATAACGCACGAATTTTCTTCAAATAAAACGGAGGATATTTGATGCAACCCGACGACCCGGATTCTCCTTCTAATAGGATCGCGGCGATACTGTCGGGATTTTCATAAATCAGTACTTGTTCGATGTTCCGAAGCGCCATTTCGCCGCATTCTTCTGCGGTGCGCGTGCCCCACGGGCAGCGATAGACATAAGGATTTTCCACTCTCACGATGTTCGGAATCTGATGCACATCCTGCGGAAACCGCCTCGGATCGCCACTAACCGTGAGCGCGCCATACGTGGCGCCATGATAGGAGCGATATTGGCAGACGATCTTGCTTCGACCCGTCACCATCCGCGCCAATTTCATCGCATTTTCGATCGCTTCCGCACCACCTAAGGTGAAAAAGGTTTTTGTGAGTCCTTTGGGTGCGATCTCGACGAGCTTCCGTCCCAACTGTCCGCGCGCGTCCGTCACCATCCCCGGATACACATAACTGATTTTCTCCATCTGCTTCGCAACCGCCTGAGTGATGCGTTGGTTGCCATGACCGATGTTCACGTTCATCAGTTGGGATGAGAAATCGATATAGCGTTTTCCATCATAGTCATGCACATACACCCCTTTTCCATGATCGATGGCGATGGGATTCAGGCCGCCTTGTTTCGACCATGAAAACAGCGTGGTGTCGAGATTGTCTTGTACGATATCCGCCCGGGTTCTTGCCATATGCTCAGCTCATCCAATTGGTTTTGGCCTCGGGATTCCATTTCACCGAGGTCTTTTTGTTTTGCGTCCAGAATTCGATCGAACTCTTTCCGGTGATGTCGCATGTGCCGAATTTCGAGTCGTTCCAGCCACCGAATGCGAACGGTTCGCGCGGAACCGGAACACCGATGTTCACACCGATCATCCCAGCACTGGCGCGTTCCATCACAAGACGGGCCAAACCTCCACTTTGGGTGAACACAGCGGCGGCGTTTCCATATTCGGAACCGTTTTCGATGTCGAGCGCTTCATCCAGATCTTTCGCGCGGATGATGGCGATGACGGGACCGAATACTTCTTCTTTCGCGATGGCCATGTCCGGCGTCACGAAATCGATGATCGTCGGACCCACATAAAAGCCGCCTTCCATGCCTGGAACGGTGGTATGCCGTCCATCCACCAGTACCTTGGCGCCGGCAGCTTCGGCTTCATCGATATATCGTTCGATGCGGTCTTTCGCGACCTGGCTGATCACCGAGCCCAGGTTTTTCCCCGGAACAATGGTTCTGGCTTCGACACACATCTTGTCGATAATGGGCTGAACCTTGTCCACACCCACCATCACCGAAGCGGCCATGCATCGTTGTCCGGCACAACCGGACATCGAGGCCACGACATTGCTCGCGGTCATGTCGATGTGCGCATCGGGCATCACGATCAAATGATTCTTCGCTCCGCCGAGCGCCACACAGCGTTTCAAGTTGGATGAAGCTCGTGCGTAGACCAACTTCGCTACTTTGGTGGATCCCACGAACGAAACCGCCTTGATGCCGGGGTGATCGCAGATCGCTTCCACGATATCGCGTCCACCATTCACCACATTGAAGACCCCATCCGGCAGACCCGCTTCTTTCAACAGTTCCGCCATTCGCATCGCGCTGAGAGGGACCAGTTCGGATGGTTTCAGAATCATGCAATTACCCAGTACAATCGCGTTCGGGACTGTCCAATGCGGCACCATGTTCGGGAAATTAAATGGCGCGATAGACGCCACAACCCCTAGTGGTTTTTTCTCGATGCGGCATTCCACGCCCCGACTCACTTCCTGCACCTCGTTTGTCACGATTTGTGGCATCGAGACGGCGAATTCGCATAATTCGATGCTTTTCTCGATCTCGGCTCGGGCTTCGGACAGGATTTTCCCGTTTTCGCGATGCACAAGTTCGGTCAGTTCTTCCATATGTGTTTCGAGCAACTGACGGTATTTGAAAAACACCTGCACACGTTCTTTCAAGGTTTTGGCCGACCAATCCTTATACGCCGCTTCGGCCGCCGCAACGGCTTTGTCCAGCTCCTTCATTCCCGATAACGGAACCGTTGATATCGTTTTCCCATCCAACGGACTCACCACATCCATACTGGCTTGGCCGTTTCGCTCGAACTGGCCGTTGATGAAATTCCGTACCTGCGGGTAAGTTGCTTTCGATTCACTCATACTCTTCGTTGTCCATTTTTTAAAGCCGATGCGGGCTCGGGAACCCAATGTCCCAATCCGCCCGCGCGTTCGTCGTTGAAGGTCACCGGAATTTCGTTGCGCTGTGATTTTTGGTCCCAACTGATGAATTCGGTTCCGGAATCCCGTTTTTCCATGGTGATGCACTGTTCCACCGGACAAACCAGCGAGCACAGATTGCATCCCACACAATTTTCTTCGATGATATGAGGCGTGCGTTCGCCATTCACAACCGATAATCCGATGGCCTGATGCGCGCCATCTTCACACGCGATATAACAAAGCTGACATCCGATACACAAATCCTCATCGATGCTGGCGACGACCTTATGCGTCAGATTCAGGTCTTTCCAGTCTTTCACATTGGGGAGAGCGAGTCCGGCGAAATCATAAATGGTCGAATAATTCTTATCCATCATGAACTGTCGCAGTCCGGCATCCATCTCTCTCACAATCCCGAAGCCATAATGCATCACCGCGGTACAGACTTGCACGGATGTGGCCCCCAATAGAATGAATTCGACCACATCACGCCACGTTTCAATACCACCGATTCCGCTGATGGGGACCTTGTTGATGTCGCGATGCTGCGCCAAATCTTTGAGCATATTCAACGCGATGGGCTTCACCGCCGGACCGCAATACCCACCATTCGTTCCTTTTCCATCCACAATCGGATACGGCGCATAACTGTCGAGATCGATCCCCACAATGCTTTTGATGGTATTGATGAGAGACAGCGCGTCGGTCCCGCCTCGTACGGCCGCCAAACCCGGATCGGTGATGTCGGAAATATTCGGTGTCAATTTTGTGATGACCGGAATCGTAGCCACTTCCATCACCCATTCCACGATGCGTTGCAGAACTTCCGGTTCTTGTCCTACCGCCGAACCCATGCCACGCTCACACATCCCATGCGGACATCCGAAGTTCAATTCAATCCCATCCGAACCTGCGTTTTCCACATCCTTGATGATCTGATGCCACTCGGCTTTGCTTTCCACCATCAGCGATGCGATCACGGCATGATTGGGGAAATACTTCTTCACTTCTTCGATTTCGCGAAGATTATCGATCAGCGGACGATCCGAAATCAGTTCGATATTGCTGAAGCCGGCCATCCGGGTATCGCGGTAATTCGTGGATCCATAACGGCTCGACACATTGATCACCGGAACACCTAAGGTTTTCCAGACGGCGCCACCCCATCCCGCATCAAACGCTTTCATCACCTGATAACCGGAATTGGTCGGCGGTGCGGATGCGAGCCAGAACGGGTTCGGTGCCTTGATCCCGGCGAAATTGACAGATAAATCGATCATAGTTTTCTCACTTTTTATTCAGCCAATCGTCGATGCCACGCGCGGCCATTTTTCCATCGAATGCGCCATTCACCACTTCTGCGCCTCCATTCACGGCATCCCCACCTGCGAAATACTTGGGATTCGATGTTTGAAAGGTGATGGGATCCACAACCACGCGCCGACTCGTATCCAATTGAAGCGAATCAATCAGACTGAAAAAAGAGCCCATTTTTGATTGACCAGTGGCTTTGATCACCCAATCCGCTTCCATCACAAACTCGGAACCGGTGATGAATTCCAGCTTTCCGTTCAGATGTTGCGTGCGGATGAAGGTGACCGCAACTCCATCATCTGTGTCACGAATCTCAATCGGTGCGACATGAAACAACCCTCGCACGCCGGCACGAACAGCCATATCATATTCGAACGCATAAGCGCCCATGTCCTCTTGTCCGCGGCGATAGGCCAGCACCACATGTGCCGCGCCCATCCGGGCGCTTTCGGAGGCCGCATCCATCGCCGTATTTCCTCCACCTAAAACGATTACGCGATCCGGAACCTTCATTTGATGCTGTTTTTCGCGCAGTTCTTCCACGAATTCGACGGCACCAATCACGCGATGTGACGATTCCCCATTCACATTCAGCTCGGCGGTAGGACCGATTCCCACACCCAGAAAAACGGCATCATACTTGGATTCCAAGTCGTCTATTTGGCCTTTCGTCTCGATCGGAGTGTTGTACCGCACCACATAACCCATCTGATCTTGCAGATAAGCCATTTCATTGAGCGCCTGTTCGTTGGTGATCTTATAGGGCGCGGTTCCATGGACGGTGAGTCCAGACGGTTTGTCTTTCGCTTCAAACACATCCACTTCATATCCCATCAGGCGAAGCTCACACGCACAGGCGATGCCCGCAGGTCCGGCGCCCACCACGGCGACCTTGCGACCATTCGGCAAACCGGGGCCATATAAGTGTTTGTCCGCTTCTATCACCTGTTGAGTGGCATAGAACTGAAGTCTGCCGATCTCAATCGGTTTTTTATTTTCGTGATTGTACACGCAGGCGCCTTCGCACAACACCGAGGTGGGACACACTTTTCCGCAGGCGCTACCTAACCAGTTCGAATCGAAGATCGTGCGGGCCGATCCTTCCACATTTCCGGTATGGATCTGTTTGATAAATAGAGGGATGTCGATATGCGTGGGACACGCGGTGATGCATGGCGCATCGTAGCAAAACAGACATCGTGAACTTTCAATGAACGCCTCAGAAGCGCTCATCTGCGGTTGTTTTTCCGCAAAATTGTGATAGAAGTCCGACTCCGATTCCGGCTTTTTATAAACGGCCATAACTGATATTTCCAATCCTTGAAGACGCTAACGCAGAAGATCTATGCTCAATCGAGCAAGCAATGTAAACAAATCAACCGATGATGTTGCCCTTATCGTCCCACTCAACCAATTTGCCTCGGGTTGCGGGATCCAAGACCTCACCCAAGGTTTTCGCATCATACGATAATCCATGCTTGGCAAGCACCTCATCCGGTACCCCATCCCATACGCCCGGGATGTTTCCCATATACCCGATTTCATCGAATCCCATCGGCGTGGTGAAAAAGCCGGATGCGACCAGATTCCGCATGCGGTTGAAGAAGCGGACGCCATGAATCATCTCCGGTTTTGCTGTATCAGGCCACGCGATCTCTTCAATGAGTTGCATACGCTCAGAAACATCACAATTCGTGAACTCCTTGCCGAATCGGTTCACGCATTGTGAATCGAGCCACATCAATCCGCCACGGATAGGAGTCTGAAAGGATGGGGCGTCTTTCATCATGAATTCGATGAATTCGGGCACGCCAGCCTCGGTTGCACTACCGCTGGTCTCGTCGGCGGGGATGATGATATCGCTCAGGATGGCGACCATGGCGAGTTCACGTTTTGTGAAGAATGTCTTGGAATGCAAGGCCTCATCCACCACTTTTTCGTCGGGTGTTCGACCGTAATCCGACACGATCGCATCCAATTCCTTCTTCTCTTCGGGGCTGCAGGCGGCGGATGCCAATAATCCCGCACCCATCGATCCCGTCAGCAATAATTTGAGGTGTTCGCGACGATCCATATCAGATATTTCCTTTTTTGAGTTGATCCACGATGTAATCGGAGGTTCTCCACGACAGCGCGAGGATGGTCCAGGTCGGATTCTTATCCGCTTGCGATACGAATGAGCCCGCATCCACCACAAACAGGTTTTTGCATTCGTGGGCTTGCGACCAGCGATTCAGGACCGAGGTTTTCGGGTCATCCCCCATCCGCGTCGTGCCGACTTCGTGGATAATCCTTCCCGGCGCGTGGAGGCCATATTCCGAGTCGGCACCCGGCTTGTTCCCCAAAATAGTGGCGCCGATCCCCGTAAGGATTTCCTCGAAGGTTTCGTGCATATGGCGGGCCTGCGTGCGCTCGTGCTCAGTCCACTTGTAGTGGAAGCGCAACACCGGAATGCCATACTTATCGACCATATCCGGATCGATTTCGCAATAATTGCTGTACTGGGGAACGCTTTCGCCACGACCCGACATCCCCAATGTGGATCCCCAGATCCGTCTGATGTCTTTTTTTAGCGAAACTCCATACCCGCCGTTCGGCGATGGATTTCCGAACTCATCTTTCAGATGCCGGCGCATGGTATCCATTCCACCGCCGGTGCCATAACCGGGCATGCCCATTCCGCCCCAATATTCGATGTGATAGCCGCGCGGGAAATCGAGCTTCTTGTTATCGAGCCACCACGGAGAATAGATATGCGCGCCACCAACGCCGTCTTCGTTATATCGTTCGCGATCGATCAGATCGGGCAGAATTCCCATCCGATCCGCACCGGTGGAATCATGCAAGTATCTGCCCACGACGCCGCTTCCGTTCGCGAGTCCGTCGGGATGTTTCGAAGATTTCGAGTTCAACAGAATTCGCGCCGATTCGCACGCGGATGCACCCAGAACAACCACTTTCGCCCGCACTTGATATTCTTTCAGATCCGTTTTGCTGATGTACGACACGCCTGTGGCTTTCCCTGAAGCATCCGTCGTCACTTCGCGGACCATCGCAAAGGTGAAGAGATCGGTTCTTCCTCCTTTCACTGCCGGATGCACCAAACATGTTCCAGAAGAGAAATCGGCATAGGCGCTGCAAGCTCGGTTACATTGATTGCAGAAAAAGCACACGCCTCGTTCTTTGTTTACTGGTCGGGTTAGGATGGACAATCGTGCCGGAATGACCGGCACCTTCACTTTCGATGCGCCCCGTTTGATATATAATTCATGCAGACGCGGCTTAGGAGGAGGCAGGAAAAAGCCGTCAGGGTCGTTGGGAAGGCCTTCGTTGGTGCCGAACACGCCGATCATCTTGTCGACGCGGTCGTAGTAGGGTTTGATGTCGGCGTAGGAGATGGGCCAGTTATCGGAAAGGCCGTCTTGGTCGTGACGTTTGAAGTCTTTCGGACCGAAGCGCAGAGAGATGCGACCCCAGTGGTTTGTGCGTCCACCGACCATGCGGGACCGGAACCAATCGAAGCGTGTACCAGCGACGCGGGTATAGGGTTCACCGTCGATCTCCCAGCCGCCCCAAGCGGCGTCGAAATCGCCGAAGGGTCTCTTTGTGCCGGCGCCGCGTCGCGGCGACTCCCAGGGCCAGCGAAGCTGGGTGCGGAACTCTTCTTTCGCGGGATCAAAGTCGCCGCCGGCTTCGAGTATGGCAATTCGCAGCCCGGCATCGGACAGTATTTTGGCCGCCATGCCGCCGCCGGCCCCGGAGCCCACAATCACGACATCATATTCTTCCGGGTGTGCTTGAATTTGAAACGACATAAGAATTTGTTAGTGGTTGGTTGTTTGTCGTTAGTTGTGAGTCGTGAGTCGGATTCAATTCAAAAGTGTATCCAAATCTATGCCTACCGATACGTTTGATTCAACCTACGACGAACAACTAACAACAAACGAAATGCAATGTACTGATGAACGTGGAATCGAAAAACCCCTGTGTTTGTTATTTATGTATGTAGACTTTCGGGAAGTGGTTCAACCACGAAACGTCGATTCGGCTACATCAGCCCACATAACATTCGGAGTTTAGTTGGACTTGCGGACAGCATACAACAAACAACGAACAACTAACGACCAGCAAGAATATCCGCTGCCAACCCATGCCCCGCCGCGGTCCAATGCCCTTCGCTGAAAAACATGCCATGCAGCGGAAGGCCACTTTCCGAGAAGGCACGCGTGGCCGAGACTGGACGTAACCCGGCGGGCACCAGACTGAGCCACGCTAGTTCATGAGCCGATACCTGTCCCGAAGCTCTGAATTCGATTACATCCTCCCGACTCGGCACATACAGCACCACGCCTTCCGCACCGAGTTCCGTTATCCTCTCCGCTGCCGCGTTCATATACGCACGCGTGGCCTCCAGACCCGCTTCGTTCAGGTACGCCTCTGGGTCGGCCGCATACCGGACCACAAAATCACGCCGCATCACAAATCGCAGCAATTCGATCCGGAGCTTATTCGCCAAATGCGAGCGCTCCATCATCCATTGATACATCGGATTCGCGGCGAGTCGGTCACGACCCGGTTTCGGCGAAACGAGCGCGTCACGAATACGCAGAGAATCTCCATCCCGGTGGTAGTACGCATCCCTCATATTGTCTTGCACATCGTTCTGGAAATACCCGATGATCACTTTCGAGGGCTTCACCTGTTTTCCATAACGATCCAAAAGCAACAATGCGAAATCGGTGCCTTGTCCGGGATTTCCCGAGTTGATTACCTCGTTTCCGGTCTTCTTTCCATAGACGGAAGCCATGGTCTGATCATCATCCACCCCCATGCCATATAGGAAGGAATCGCCTAATAACCAGACGGGACGCGCATCCGAATTCAATTCATCCGGTTCCGGCGAATGCCTCCATCCGACCGAATTGTTCGAGAACGTGTAAGAATACACATCCGGAATGGTTCGTCGGCCCGACTGCGATGGATACGGAACCGCTCCCAATTCCGGATGGAATTGGAACATCACAGGTCCGGTGGGCTGAGGGGCCACCATACGCATAATTCCTTCGCTGAGCAAGAGGGCGACTAGCGTGGACATGCTTAACAAAGCGATATAAAAAATGACTGCTTTCACGACGGCATAATGTACTGAGTATTTGCAGATCAAATCACTAATTAGTTATTTATATATGTACACTGTCCGCAAGTGGTTCGACCTAGAAACGTTGATTCTAGCTCATTCCCGCACATAACATTCGTAGTTTAGTGACACTTGCGGACACCATCCTTTCCCCGCATATTCCCATCGTACCAACATCTACTTCTATGCGACACCTTCTATCGACTCTATTTCTTCTCTTTCCTGTCTTGATTTCGGCGCAAACGGTCGCCACACAACACCGTGTCACCGTTGCCGGAAAAGTCATCCCGTATACCGCCACTACTGGCTATATGGAGCTTAAAGACGAAGACGGCACGCTCAAAGCCAAGATGTTTTATACCGCTTATACGCGCGACGACATCCGCGACAAAGCCGCACGCCCGATCACTTATACGTTCAATGGCGGACCCGGCTCGTCTTCTGTCTGGCTTCATATGGGCGGATTGGGTCCGAAGCGCGTGGTTTTGTCCGACATCGGCGAAATGACCGCCCCTCCGTTCAAATACGTCGACAATGAATACACCTGGTTGGATGAAACCGATCTCGTGTTTATCGACCCCGTCTCAACGGGGTTTTCCCGTGCGGCGGACGAGAAGAATGCGAAAGATTTCCATGGATATAACGAGGACATCCGAGCCGTAGGCGAGTTCATCCGCTTGTACACCACACAAAATCTACGATGGGGCTCGCCGAAATATCTTGCTGGCGAAAGTTATGGCACCACCCGCGCGGCCGGACTCTCCGACTACCTGCAAAGCCGTTATGGGATGTACATCAACGGCGTGATGCTCATTTCATCCATCATGGATTTTTCCACAGCACGGTTCAGCCGCGGACATCAGCTTCCTTACGTGCTTTTCTTGCCTACCTACACCGCGACGGCCTACTATCACAAAAAACTGGCTCCCGATTTGCAGCTCAACCTGTGGAAGACCTTGAATGAAGTGAGGGATTTCGCCACGAATGAATATTCAATCGCGCTGATGAAGGGAGACCAACTTCCCACCGAAGACCGGAACCGCGTGGTGGCGCAATTGGTCCGCTACACCGGATTATCGCGTGAATACATTGAAGAAACGAACTTGCGGATTGAGATCGGTCGCTTCACGAAAGAACTGACGCGAGATGCGGGACATAGCGTAGGTCGTCTCGATAGCCGTATGAAAGCCTGGGAATACGATAGCGCTGGTGAGCGGTATGAGTTCGATCCGAGTTATGACGCCACGATTTATGGCCCCTACTCCGGCGCCTTCAACGATTATGTGCGTCGCGATCTGAAATTCGAAAGCGATCTGCCTTATGAGATTCTGACAGGGCGTGTGCGTCCGTGGAATTACAACAATGTGCAGAACCAGTTCTTGAACGTGGCCGAAACCCTACGCGGCGCAATGCATGAGAATCCGCATCTGAAAGTCTGGATCGCGAACGGGTACTATGATTTGGCCACACCGTTCTTCGCAACCGAGTACACCATCAATCAGATGAATCTGCATCCGTCTTTGCGCAAGAACATCACCATGACCTATTATGAAAGCGGGCATATGATGTATATCCATATGCCCTCTCTCGTGCAATTCAAAAAGGATTTCGTTACGTTTATCCGTCCGTGATTCTTAGTTCGGAGTGGCCTTCAGCAGAATATGATTGGTGAAGGCCACATCGATTCGTGCCGTCGGGCCGGTCACACTTCCATAGTCCACATTCTTCTCATAGTCGACGATGGAATACGTTTTGCCCGCTTCCAAGCCTCTCAATTCCACTGAGCCCGAGAATGAGCCGATATCGGCGACGTTCCGGCCTTGGGCTTGATCCGCATAGAAGGCATAGTGCATCGCATTGTCTTTGCGAACCACATGCGCTTCGGGACGATCGAATCCGATGTCATACAATTCGCCGATGTACTCGCCTTCGGCAAGTCGGGTGGATTGATAGATGTTCGACCATTTCGTCCAGTACGCTTCGCGCTCCGGAGTCAGATCGGTATCCGGATCCGGACCCGCGCCCACCGGCCATGTGAATTTGGTTCCGATCACCGCACCAATACCGATTTGGGATGCGAAATCCGTTCCACCACGTGTCAGCTCCACGTGATCGCCATAGAACGGCGTGCTGCGCCCCATAAGGGCTTTGAGCGTGCGACCCTTGTGGCGAACCTGCCAGGAACTTGTGGGATCCGACGACACGCCTTGTGTCATATATGGAAGGAGGTGGAACGCGTATGCGGTTCCGCAAGGACAGATTTCGATGAGGGCGTCGTCCACAATGGAGGTCGCACGATCATGAATCGCTTTGAAGAACGTCGGCATCGCCTCAACGGATTCTTCCGGACGCGCATGGTTGTGCTTCGGATTGTAGCAAGCCGCCGCGCCGTTCAAATGCTGGCCATCGATCTTGATGCCTTCGTAACCCCAGGTTTCCATCATTTCCGATACCAGATCGGTGTGATAATCCACGACCGGTTGGTAGGCGGGGCATAGGTAGTAGGCATTCCACCAGGTGATGAACTGCGGATTTCCGTCTTTATCGAGCAACAAATGATCTTCATGCTCCTTGTACAGGTCGGATGACGGATGAACGGCAAGCGGAGCCCACCATAATTTCGGACGGAAACCTTCGGCTTTCAGCGTGTTCACGAATTGGATCATGTCCGCATCCCCTGTCGGGTATTTCTCCGGATTCAGAGCCCAATCGCCAACGTTCGTTTGCCAGCCATCATCTAGCACCGCCCATTTGTAACCCATGTTTTTTACGGCCGGAAGTGTGTTGTACACTTGTTCCATGGTGAATGTACGCTCATAGCCCCATGCGCACCATTGGGTTTCGTAGGCGCTTGCGCGGACTTCCGGAAACTCGATGCCACGCTTGACCATGATGTCGTGGTAATCCACCAAGGATGCGAAATAATCGGATTCTTGCACGCGGACAAATGTGGTGAAGGTGGACAGCGACTCGCCGGCCTTCAGCACCTGGTCTTTTTCATATTCGATGTGAAGATTCGCTCCGGAAGCGTCGGGCATGGATACAGGGACACTCACCAATTTCGGAACCAGCTCCAAATGTCCGACCGTCAAGCCACCATCCGGACGCCATAGACTTGTTACCGGTGTTCCGCCACCGTAATCGGAATTGTTCATTCCCATATAGTTGGCTTGCTCGAAACCGACATTCACAGGCAGCACCCAATCCGGACGACTGATGTACGATCCGCTCTGATAGCTCCAAAACCGGTTCTCATTGTCTTCGGGCGTGGTATTGGCCAGCGTGTAGGCATTGTTCACCCACTTCGAGACGGCCACATCCGCACCAGACGTGTTCGTATAGCGGACATCGGTCACCGCGATGGATGGGAAATCGGCATACGTGGTGATGGTCAGGGTTTTGGTGAGTCCGCTTGCGGTTCCTGTCAGAATCAAGGAACTACCTTTTCCTTCTTTGCCGGTCACACGTTTTTTCGAGACGGATTCCAATGCGAAATCGGACATCACCACTCCGTCAATGGTAACGGTTTCTGAGGCTTGGAAATCGGTCAAGGCCGACCATCCGTCAGCGCTTTTCGCCGAGACTCGGGTATGCATCCGTTCGTCGACTTCGACTCGGATGGAGCTGGTTTCTACAACCGGATCAGGAGAACCGCAGGCTACTACCACGGCAGCGACGAATATGGATAGATATTTGATATTCATAGGTTTTATTTCAGTAGGATCATGGATTTGGTGATCATGTCGGTGGCAGTCCGTAATTGATACAGATAAATGCCAGACGACAATCCGGATGCGTCGAAAGTGGCGCGATGATCTCCGGCGGGTTTTGATTGGTCAACAAGAACTTTGATTTCGCGTCCCAGCATGTCGAATACAGTCAATTTGACGACCATTGGTGATGCGAGACGATAACTGATTTCCGTCGATGGATTGAACGGATTAGGATAATTTTGATGCAAATCGATATGGGATGGGGACTCTGATCCAGTGGATTGATCTATGCTGGTCGATGTTCCGAACGGCACAAATTCCAGTGTACCAGTGAACGGTTCGGATGGATGTCCGCTATCTACCACCAATAAATGGCTCAATCGGTTGAAACCCTTCTCATCATCCCATACATCGGGATTCGCTAAGCGGATGGAGTATTCCGGTCTGTTTTTGAGTTCCGGCATCGGATCGGGCAGATGCAGAATCACTTCATAAATACTTTCTGGAAAATCGTCCGGCAAGCGGATCTGATGTCTGAGTTGGATGGTGTCTCCGCCCAGCCAGAATCGGGCATCTTCGGGAAGGTTCACTTCGAACATCACCGTCGGGTCAAGGATATCACGCAAAATCACTTGCAACCCACGACGATTCACGGGTGCGGCAAAACCTTGGTTGACCAGATCCAGATTGAAGGTGAATGGAGAACCCGGAGCGACGGTTTCATTGAAGGCCCCATTGAGCGCGGCCAAACGATAGCCCAAGCGACGTTCCACATCCGGCATGCATCCTTCATTTACCCAACGATCCAAGATGGTGCGCGAATAATTGGTATTGAGGGCGGTCCAACGCATTTGTACCAGTTCGGTCATGGCGCGATCACACCCATAATTGGTCCACGACCCCGACGGGTTGCATGTCTCCCCACTCATGGAGGTATACCGTGTGTCTTGATGCAAGTAGTTTTTTTCAGCGACGATACTGCCCCGATAGGTGCCCACATCCGTCGAACTCGCAACGAAACAGTCGTTCAGATGACCGGCTCTTGATTTGTAAGAGCCATTGAAGGCTTCAGCGGCTGAAACCGGAATGTTGTCTCCGAAAATTTGAGTCTTGGCTTGAGGGTAGCGGATCTGAACGCTTCGTTCTGGTATCGCATCGATGAGCGCGTACAAAATCGTGCGCATATTGGTGACGGTCGTCAAATTGTTGGTAGAGCCGTGCCATTCGCCCCAAGCGCCAATGAATCCGGCGTTCAATAACGAGATCACATCGTAATTCTCTTCGAATATCGGCTTCAATTGCTCGATATGCCTCAACACTTGCTCCAAGGGAGCATCCGGATCGCCGATGTCGGTCGAATACCGGAATCGCAGGATGCATTTCACACCGGCTTCACGCATCGCCGCGAAATCACCCGTGAGTTGATTCAGAAACGTCTCCGTGAAATCCGCATTCCGAAACGATGGAATGGTGTACAAACGCCAAATCAACGTTCGATTCTCATCTCGATTCGATCTCAACGTGTTCGGAGCTAACGTCGGATTTCCCGGCACAGCCTCGGAATACGTGAAAAATCCTCTCTCCGGATTCGGAAACATCTCGTCCGACACCACATAGATATACTCGCTTAGCGGATCCGTTTGAGCGATTGCGGAGGAACCAACGAACAACAAGAGAATGAAAACAGTGATGACGCGCACCATGGCAGCCTGTGAAATGGATTAAACTCCCAAACGAAAGTATAATCGTAATAAAAAATAATTAAACGAAATGTTTTTTACTCAATTCGGATGGTGTGGTGCAGGTAGTTATAGCCTGTTTCCGTATTCCACACATCCTGATTCGCCAACCGAATGGAATACTCCGACCGATTTCTCAACGGTTCGGCCGCATCCGGCAACCACAAATGCACGCTGTATGAACCCGGTGTGATGGATGCAGGTAGGCTTGGTGATTCCTTGATCCACAACGTCTCGCCCGGCAACCAGTACCGCGGATCGGCGGACAATCGGATCGGATGCGTGCGCCCATCCGCCTCATTCTTCAACACAAGAAAAACCGGACGCTCATTGTAATTCGACGCCCATCCATGATTCCGAAATGTGATGGATAATGGCAAGGTTTCCCCTGCTTTCACGGATTCCGGAAAAACGCCTTCCAACAATGCATAGCGATACCCGATTTCACGGTCGATGTCGTCGAAGCAACCGTCATCCTTCCAGCTCTGAACTGTCGGACCATACCAGCCGATGTTGATGAACGACCATTTCATGCGTTGCATCTCAAGCATCGCGTTATAACATTTGTAATAGGCGTTTCCGCCTCGGAAGCCACCCGTTTCGCCGCCGATCGCCAACCACGAGGATTCCGTTTCCTGATAGGTTTTTTCAACTTGTGTGTTGTAATAGGTACCGATGTCGTTCGCGCTACCTAAAAAGCCATCGTTGTGATGTGCCGTTCGTGCTTTGGCCGATCCGTTGAACGCTTCAGCTTGAGTGAGTGGCTCGGGTCCGAACATGGTCATTTTGTATCTCGCCGTGCGGACTTGCACCTGTCGGCTGACCGGAACCGCATCCAACAAGGCATCCAACACATGTCGCATGTTTTCCGGGGTTTCCAGATTGTTGGTGGATGCGTGCCATTCGCCCCATGCGCCAATCAGGCCGGCGGATACGACCGCGATCACATCCTCATACTCATGCAGAATGGGTTTCAGCTGCTTCATATGGCGACGAATGACCTCTAGCGAGGCATCTGGCTCACCGATGCGGGTACTGTATCGGAAACGGACGACTACTTTCGCTCCTCCGTCCCTCAACGCCTGTAAATCGGTGCGGATCACTTGTAAGCGGGCATCATCCAAGTCCTTTTCGCGGAAATCAGAGAAGGTGTAATTCCGCTTGATGACGGTGAATCCATCCGACCGGGCTTGACGAACTTCCTCAACGGTCAACACGTCAGAACCCGGCGAATGACTGATTTGTCGGAAGAAGCCGCGTTCGGGATTCAGGATCACCTCATCCGAATGCAGATATTGGATTTCCTTGGTGGGCTGAGCGGCAACCATCACCGGAATCAGTAACAAAAAAGCGGCTATGCGGAACATGGTCGTAAGATTATTTGATGAGTGTCATGATTGCCGACCGGGTGCCGACCGATGTTTCGAGCGTGTACACATATATTCCAGATGCGAGGGTTGTGGCATCGAATCGGATCTGATGTTCGCCAGCGGCGAGGGTTCCGTTGACGGGACGAGCCACTTCACGACCCAGAACATCCACCACGCGGAGGGTGACGTGTCCGCTAACTGGCAATTGAAAACCAATCGTGGTCGATGGATTGAACGGATTCGGGTAGTTGGCATGCAACATCAAACCCGATGGCGTTTCGCGGGAATCCGGATCGATGGAGGTCGCATCCCACCCAGACATAAACCATACGTCGCCTTCATACACATCCGAGTTTTGAGATGGATCGACATCCAGAAAATGATTCAGGCGATTCAAGCCGGTTGTGGCTTCCCAGACATCCTCATTCGCGAATCGGATCGAATACTCGGGACGATCACGTAACGACTCGTATGGATCCGGCAGGTGGATGAAGGCTTCATACAAGCCTGCGGGCATATTGGAGGGAATTCCGATATCGAATGCGAGCGACAAGGTATCGCCTCCGCCCCAAAAACGCGGGTCGGATGGAGGATAGGCCACATAGACGAAATCGGGCTGAGTCAAATGGCGAAGCACGATTCGGAAATCGCGTTTGTTGAACGGCGCGGCATACCCTTCATTGCGGAAATCAAGCTCAAATCGGAACGCGCTTCCGGGTTTGACGGATTCGGAATAACGTCCCTCATCCATCACAAAACGATAACCGAGTTCATTTTGGATCTGGTTGTAGCAGCCATCACGGATCCAGGAATCGATGGTGGGTCCGTACCAACCGCGGTTGATGTACGACCAATGCATCCGTCGCATTTCGCGCATGGCGTTGGCGCACAAGTAATGCTGCCCCGACGACACGCCACCTGTTTCGCCGCCCATGGCTGCGTAACGGGTATCGGCTTCGAGATAGGCTTTTTCAACAACCACGTTACTGTATGTGCCGAGATCGGTGGAGCTGCCTAAAAATCCGTCGTTATGGTGTGCGGTTCGCGCATAATCGGAGCCTGAGTAAGCTTCTTCTAAGGTAATGGGCGTTGTTCGGTTGTAAATGGCGCGTTTGTAACCTGGCGTGCGGATGTTCACTTGGCGATCGACCGGCACCGCATCCAATACGGCTTCCAAAACGGCACGTCGGTTGGGCGTTGTCTCCAGATTGTTCGTGGATGAATGCCATTCTCCCCAAGCACCGATGAAACCGGCATGCACAGTCAAAATCACATCCGAATTGTCATGCAAAATGGGAGTGAGTTGTTCCAAATGGCGAAGCACGATAGACAGAGGGGCGTCGGGCGATCCGATCGATGTCGAATAGCGGTACTTCACGATCGCTTTCATACCGGCATTGCGAAGTGTTTGGAAATCCTGCGTCATTACGTTCAGCCAGGCTTGGCTGATGTCGCTAGATATGAACGGAGAGATTGTATAGAGCCGGATGATCAAGGTGTGACCTTGATTTTTCACGTTTTGAAGTGTTCCAGCGCTTAAGGCCGATGACCCTGGCCGGTATTCCGTGTAATGATGGAATCCGCGTTCCGGATTGAGAATATTGATGTTCGTTGGCGCGTAGGGAATCACGCTAAGGTTTTGCGAGAATGCCGGGGAGGCGGAAAGCAAAACCAGAACGAGAAAAAAGAAACGGGACATAACTGGTCTGTATATGGGGTTAAAAAACATCAGGCAGCGAAATCGCTGCCTGATATCCGCATCGTTGGCAGTTCGCCCCACTGCCACAAGCGTTCGGAAAAAAGGGTCTGCTACTCTACCCAACGATCAAAAAGGAACAAGGAGATCAAACCTTTTTTTGAGTAGCAGACCTGTCGAGATCGACTTATTTGGCAAGCACCATTTTGCCTGTACGGGTCACATTACCAGCGGTAACGGTGTACAGATAGATGCCACTGCTCAGACCATTCGCATCGAAGGTCATATTGTGGGTACCTGGGCTCAGCATACCTGCATTCACGCTCGATACCATCCGACCCAAAATGTCGTAGACATTGACCGTCACAGGTTGTGCCGAATCCAATGTGAAACGGATCTGTGTGGTTGGGTTGAACGGATTCGGATAGTTCTGTTCCAAGGTGAACTCAGATGGAGTCGTAGGATCACGATCAATGCTGGTCAGCACTGGAGGGTCTTGACCATTCCACTCTTGCGCATAGGTGTACAGGTATCCTGCGATACTTTCGTCGTTCGCGATGGTTTGTGCCCACCATTGGTTACCGGTAACCGCATTCGAATGCGCGCTGCGGAGCATCATGGTCACATAGGAACCATGCTCATCAGCTGTGTAGTTCGGCAGATGGCCTGGTTGCAGGAGGAAGGATTTAGGAATAGCGAGTTCCACTTTGTTGCCTTCCGCATTCCAAGCGATTTTGGTGCCGATATAGGGCTGACGAGCATAGGCTGAAAACGACCACCCATTACCATCTTGTGCGTGCTCAACGATTGGCGCATTATACCCATTCGTCATTTCGGTGAATTCCGCATCCGGATAGAGCGAGGTCGTCATGTCGATACCGTTGTAGTACCATCCCCAAGTCATACCTGTGGTATCTGCGAAATCAGCTAATAGATTTGGATCCAAAGACAAACTCAAGGTCAATTCACCACCGTTCGGATACATGGCCGCATCGTAGGCGCTGTTGCCTGGGAATGCGCGATGTACGTTTGCGGTTGGTTCCATGTCGACACGCACGTAGAAGTACATTTCGTCATCGGTCGCATACAAAGCGGCGTAGTTCAAGTCTTTCAGATAATTCAGGTTGGCCGGATCCGCAGGCGCGTTGTCGCGGAAGAATGGGATTTCACCAGCAACACCGGCAGCCCACGTGGTGATCGGACGGTTTGCTCCGCCATCGATACGCATCTCTTCGGTCCATTCGCTCAGATCACCATCAATCGTTACGGCATATACCGGATCAGCGATTGGCTCTGCACCACTCCACTCGGCTTCATAGGTATGCAGATAACCGGCAATGCTTTCGTCGTTGGCGATGGTCTGTGCCCACCATTGGTTGCCAGTAACCGCATTCGCATGCGCGCTACGAAGCATCATGGTCACATACGAGCCGTGTCCGTCAGCTTCATAATTCGGAAGATGAACAGGTTGCTGAAGGATGGATTTCGGAATGGCGACTTCCACGGAATTCCAAGTCGAGTTCCAACGAATTTTCGCTCCGATATCTGGACGACGTGAGTAGGTACCAAAAGCCCAACCATTCCCGGATTGATTGTGCTCAGACAATGGAACATCAAATTCCGTATCTGCTGCGAAGGCGGAATCATTCGGAAACAGCGATAAGCTGAAGTCGATACCATTGAAGTACCAGCCCCAGGTCATACCGGTCGTATCGGCGAAATCAGCCAACAAATTCGGGTCTACAGAAAGACTCAAGGTCAATTCGCCACCATTCGGATACATGGCCGCATCGTACTGATCCGTACCAGCAAACGCACGACGAACGTCGGCTAATGGGTTCATGTCCACTCTCACATAGAAATACAGATCATCATCTGTAGAATAGAGAGCGGCGTAGTTCAAATCTTTGAGATAGTTCAGATTCGCAGGATCGGCAGGAGCATTGTCACGAAAGAATGGGATGGAGTTTGCGACACCATCATGCCATGTGGTAATGGCGCGATTCGCACCGCCATCCCGGCGCATATCTTCCGTCCAATCACTCATATTGCCATCGATCGTGATGGTGGTTTGCGCGCTCACTGTCATCGAAGTTAGCGTTAGCATACACATCACCGCCAAGGCAGACATTGTAATTTTCTTAATCATAAAACCTCCTAAAGGTTTTTGTTTGTTCATGTTAATTCAAACTGCCCGACGCTGACGAATGCAATCGACCTCGGCGAGGCATCAATACCCGAGAGAAGTGTAACGAAACGAAATTAAAATGTCAACAAATAGAAATACTTTTTTTCTATAAGAAAGAAAATGAAAGTATTGGGTCCTACCCAATGAGCTCAAAGGCCATTATTTGTTTCGGATGCTTTTGAATAACCTTTCGGCATTGTCGTGATAAACCTTCCTCAAAACGTCATCCGGTAGGTCGAATCCATGCAGCGGCCAGTGATAGGAAAACAAATCGCGAGCATAGAAATGTTCGTCTGCGGTTTCTAGAATGCGGAAAGTGGTTCGATACATCGACAAGGCATACCCCATGTCGGTACCATATAGCAGCCGATCCTGATACGTCACATAAAAAGCTCTGGTGTGCCTTGGGATGGGAGACGTTTCGGCATACCGGGCCGATATGTCGGCATACAGGTTCGGATAGGTATCGAACAGTCGTCCCAATTGAGCCAAATCGTAGGATAGATTCGCGAAATGATTGGCAATGAACGTGGTACCGGGGTTCTGCTTCACCGCGTCTTCGAGGATGTCGATCATGCCGGCATGGTCTACGATGTCGTCGCGATTATCCAAGCGCCAAGTGAAGGCATTCATCATGCCATCGTTGGTGCTATCCATGGGCTGGTACATCCAGATCGGTTCGGCCACATGGATACTTACGGGCATACCCAACTCACCGGCACGTTTCAAGACGGGTTGAAGCTTGGGGTCGTTTAAGGGAATCCGAGTGGTCATGGTACCTGAGCGCATTCCCCATCCCTTATCGTGCAATTCACCAATCCCCAATCCGCCCATATCATGGCATCGTTCGAGCTCCTTCACAACCCGTTCCGAGAAATCAGGATTCTCAATATCCGTAAGATCCCATCCGCACCAGACTTCAAATCGATCGGGGTATTTGCCATATACCGACATCAACGAATCGAAACGCGCACCCACTGTGTAGGTCAATATCACGGTGCGTTTCACATTCACCGAATCCATGTTTCGGACCCATAGTTCCACATCCTCCAAAGAACCAGGATAGGGATGCGAATGCACATCGATGATGGGGAATTTCGCTTTCCGGACATCCGTAACCGGCACCTTATAGATGGATACCGGACGATAATCTTTCAGCAGGATGTCGCCTTCGGATGGTGGTTCGGCGGATTCAGAACACGCCGATATCAAACCAATTGCCAAAAGCAGAACAGGGATGGATTTCATTGATCAATACCTCAATGTGATGATTCCTCTCTCTCCTTGGATATCATGGCCTCTCACGCTCAATGTCAGCGTGCCTTTGGCGGCATCATAGGATTGGGATTCGATCGTCAGCTTGGGATTATTGGATGTTACTGATTTGACCGCGCGGGTTTTGATTTCGACATCCTGAGTGCCATAGATTTTCAGATCGATGGTGGCCGCGTTCCGTTGGATATCCGTCGCATACACATTGTAGGTGCCACTTAGATAGACATGGAATGGCATGGTTGCATTGCCTACCGTGTATGCCAATACATACTGTTTTTTCTCCAATCGTGGCAGGTAGAGGAATCCGTAACCGGCGTCTTCGTAATACGCAGGGATCGGCTTGCCATCCAATGTAGCGGTACTCACGTGCTTGCCTGCATCCAACTTCACAGCAAGAACCATGGTTCCGAGCAAATCATGCGTATAGGCTTCATCCGGCATGTTTCGGTTGTCGATGCGGACCTCTCCTGGCTTCGTTTCGGTCACCGTTGCATGACGTTTGTACAACCACTGCGAGTTGAACTGCTCGGAATTCTTCGCCACATATTGGTCCGCACTTCGTTGGATCTCCGCATACAGATCGACCCATTTCTTGGTCACATCCGCTTGCAGAAAATCATCTTGTGCCAGCAGATTCGGAAAATGCGTTTCGATGATGTCTGTGCGATACTCGCTGATGGGAATCGTAGGGAAGGAATCATACTCGAACCACGGGTTTCCCTCGTTCTGGCGATCGACCACCAGAACGCCATTGTCAAAACCACCAGATGCCATTGGGGGCGGATTCAATTCGCGGATGTAATCGAAATTCGTGTTCACATATTTCAATCCGCGTTCCGACATGATGCTGCCCGTGCTATAGCTTCCGGTCGGGTTCCAATAGTAGCCATAGGCTGGCGGCACGAAGCTCTCTGGAAAACTATGCCCGTCTTTGCGACCCATCCCATACTGATCCATGATGTTCTCGAACACATCCAGATTCTGGCGCATCAGCGCTTCGGGACGTGGTGAATTCTCATCCGTGTTATAATACTCGGCGCGGGTGCGTCTGCCGGTGGAATCCCAATACTCATGTCCGACACCGTGATACCCGAACTCGAGGTAATCGGCATTGTTTTTCACGAATGTCATGATGTCCAACTGCAACCGGCTGATGTTCTCGGAATTGTCCCATTTTGCCTGCTGATAGGTCATATGCGGATATTGGCCCACGATTCCGAGCCGATCCATCTCACTGAGAATGAACAACCCTTGCATGCGGGTTCCGGCGCCTTTGCCGATGTCAACCACAGCCTGATAATCTTTCACATCAAAAATGCGCTTCACACCGGCGCGCCACGGACCGCCTTCGTCGCCTAGCGAGCTGCCCCGGTTCCATCCCAAATCATCGATGGCCACCTGAAACGGTCGTTGAAACAAGATCGGTTGGGCTTGGATGGATGCGGCCCCGATCAATACTATTGCGATGGGAAAGAGTTGGCGAATGCTGTTCATTTTTTGTCGATTGTGATGGTGCCGATTTGGCCTTGGATGTCGTGTCCCGCGACGGAGACATGCAATTCCGAGGTGCCTGAATCGTACCATTGGTTGGTGATGGTCAAGCCGGATGTGGCTCCTGCGGCTTCATAGCCTTCCGGAACCACGAATCGCATGGTCTGGGTGCCATGCATCTGAATATCATAAGAGGTGGACGTCCCGTTTTGCTTGGAACGATAGACCGAATAGGTTCCGGTATTGAACACGCCTGGATGCCGAGATCCCGTTCCCACAGACCACGTCACGAAGTAATTCTCTCGTTCAAGTGGAGGCAGATACAAAAACGCATACCCGGCTTCTTCCAAATACGACGCGATGGATTGTTCGCCGAGTTTGGCCATTTCCAAGCGCTCGCCTTCCTTCAACGGAATAGCCAGAACCAGATTTCCCACCATATCGGTGTCATACGCTTTTGCGGGCATCGCGCGGTTGTCGATCGTGGCGCTTCCGGCTCCGGTCAATGCCACCTTCGCATATTTTTTATACAACCATTGTGACAGCAGCTGATCCGTATTCTTGGCCAAATACCTTTGAGGGTGCGCTTGCACCATTTTCATATAGTCGATCCATTGCTGGTTCAATGCGGGTTGCAAATGATCATCTGTGGCCAACCAATTCGCCCAATGGCTTTCGATCAGATCCACGCCGAACGTGTCGATTTCAGTGGATGGAAGTGAAGCATATTCATACCATTCGTTGCCATATCCTTCCCGATCCATTACCAATACATTGTGGTCGTATCCCGCATCTCGCGATGCGGGAGGATTCAATTCCGGAATGATGTAGAATTTCGTGCTCACGAATCGGACGCCATACTCGCCGAACAGCTTTCCATTGCTATGAGGCCCGGCAGGATTCCAGTGATACCCCAATGCGCTGAACGATCTGGGAAAGCGGTGACCATTATCTTCCGCCAATCCATATTGCCACAAGATGTTCTTGATCACCTCCATATGACGACGGAGCATCTCCGGGTCACGCGGACGATTGTTATCCAAATCGTACCACTCAGACCGTGTGCGAACTCCATCCACCCACCATTCATGTCCGACGCCGGTCACTCCCATTTCGATGGTGGCGGCATTGGATTTCACAAAATTCATGATCTCCAACTGCTTGTTGGAGATGCGAGGCGAGTTGTCATAGTTCAAGCCGTCGCGTGTGGCATGAGGAAGCGTGGCAACAACATTCAATCGATCCATTTCGGCGAGTGCGAACAAAGACATGAACCGGACGCCAACCGCATCTCCGACGTCCGCGATAGGGCGGTAATCCCGCACATCCATGTCGCGACGGATACCCGCTCGCCAGGGTCCGCCATCATCCCCCAATGAACTTCCATCCATATAACCGACCTGGTTCACGGCGATGCCGAAGGGTCGAGGAAAAAAGGTATCCAGATCCTGAGCGGAACTGGATACCGGAAAAAGAATCAATGCAAAGGCGAGAACCTTAATCGCGTCCATGACGCGGAGCGTTTTTCTCGTTGATGAAGATTCGGAAGATTTTGGATATCTGACCGTTCGGCACCACTTGAGTGAGGTACATCACCGAGCCATGAAGTTTGATTTCACCGATCGTTGTGGTGATTCGACGGAATGGATTCAATCGATCCTCTTCGGATGGGATTTGGGTCGTCTCACCATCATTTGCACGATCCGGAGCGGCCTTGAACACATAATCACGGGTATATCCGGAGATGTACATGTTTCCGTCGGCATCGAACTCAACACCTTGTATGGCGGTGTTCGATTGGAACGCGACCGTACGCGGACTCAGCAATCCCGTCTCCAGGATTTCAAATTTGGAGACGCGCAATTGGGTGAATTCGGTGACATACACAAATCCTTCAAACACACGGATCCGACGACCCTGTGCGATGGTGCCCAGATCGCCGCTCACAACACCATTGCTGATGCGACGCACCCGGGTTGTGATAATGAAATACAAATCACCGTTCGAATGCCAGTCGAAATCCTGTACGCCCGTCTGAGTCAGTACGGTTGTTGTTGTGGCTCCATCCGCGCTGACGCGGTCAATGCCTGTGGTCGAAACGTAGTACAAATCCCCACCCGGACCGAATTCCATCGGCCCGCGCACGTTTGCCGCAGCAAACACAGACAATGTGCTATCGATCACATCCAAACGAAGTATCTGGTTCAGGTTGGACGAACCGATATAAAGATTTCCGGCATCATCAACCGCTATACCTACCGCATTTGCGATGGCGAGATCGAATGTGAGGAAATCCTTCAGGTAGGTGAAGTTCAGTTCGTTGCTCCATTGCTCGGCGCCCCAAGTGGCCACGCGCACCCGCTGATCTCCGGAAACATTGTTCGGAACAATCGCTCGGATTTCGGTTTCCGTGATATTGGTGATGGTTGCCGTAGCGACACCGATATTCAGCATGGTATGATTGGGAGCCGTTTTGAACCCGGAACCGGTGATCACAATCTCATCACCCGCGAATCCCTTGTTATCTGTGACGGATGTGACCGTTGCCGGCGTTCCTCCGGTCGGGAACGGATCGGGGCGTCCATCTCCATAACTCGGGTTGCTTGGCGGATTGCAAGAAGCAATGACCAATGTTGAAGCAAGTGCAAGCAGATGATGCAGTTTCATATAGGCCTCACATTCCAAAGATGAGTGTCAGCATGTTCACACTACTGAACATGTCCATGTGGACATAAGAGTAGTCGACTTTCGCCTTGAGTCCGGCGGCATTCACTTTCACACCACCTCCCAATGCAAAGGATTCGAGATCGTAGTTGACTTTGTACCCTCCACGAAGGAAGAACAGATCGTTGAACCCGTATTCCGCCCCGATATTCACACGTTCGCTGTAATCCCGCGAGTGGATGAAATCGGTAGCCACGGTTAGACTGTGCATGCTGGCATCCGTGAACGGCTTGAGAACATCCATCGCCACACCCACACGGAAGGTCATCGGTAGAGGGAAGGTCTCCGCGCGGTATGCTTCCTCGTTAGAGAAGTTTCTCAACGACATGCCCAATCGCAAATCATGGTATCCGATGTAGTACAAGGTTCCAAGATCGATCGCGAACAGGTTCATTTCCGCCGTGGCGGATTCGGGTTCATCCAAGGTGCCGACCAAGGTCGTACCTAACCGTTCGTGCATGTATTTCAGATTGAATCCGACCCCGAACTCACCGGAAATGCGGTATGCATAGGCAAATCCGATCGAGCTGCTGGCTGGAGAAAACGTGCCGGTTTCTTCATAGCCGGTTGCGTTGTCCGCGCGTCGCGTCCCTTTGAAGATTCCCCAATCCATCGATGTGATGTTCAAACCATAAACTCCATAACGACCCAAGTTATAGGACACGGCCGCTGAGTTCACGTTGATGTCGGCGATCCAATTCGTGCGATGCGCGAAAAACTCCAACTTATCGGAGAACGCTGCCGCTCCTGGATTCCAGAAGAACGAACTGGCATCGTTCACAACGGCCACACTGGCATAACCCATACCGGCGGCTCGCGAACCCTGTGGCATGTTTAGCCAACTCATCCCAGCCTGACCCGCTTTCGGAGTCTGTGCCAGCCCAACCAAGGGCGTCGCCACGATCAGTACGATCACAGCGAAAAGGATACGGTTTCGATGATGATTCATAAGACTCCTTAGCGTACGATGACAAATTTATTGATGGCGTCTGGAAGCGGGTTCTGATCGGCATCCCGCGCATTCGTCACATGCAGGATGTAAACCCCGCTCGCAACAAGCTGGTTGAAATCCGTTACCTGATCCCACGATTCATCCGCGCTTCCGTTCGAATGGTTGATGGTTTTCACCAAATCGCCCATCGCTGTGTAGATGCGAATCATGCAATAAGGCGGCAGGTTCACGATGAGGAGTTTATTCGTCTCATCGGAGAAGTTGAAATCGCCTGCCGATGCGAAATACGGATTGGGTACGATGAGTACATTGCTCGTATTTCCCGCACCTGGCTCGAAAGAGAACGCAGGAGTTTGACTACGATTCGTGTATAGAGAGCTTTCCAAAGGACCTGTCACCAACCCGGCTGCGTTTCGAGTTCCGTCATCCACAACGGTGACCGCATAATAGTAGGGCTCGCCGCGGATCACAGACACATCCTCGTATTCGGTCTGCGTTGCTGGTACAGTAGCAATTTTATCCCATCTGCGACGCTCACCATCCGGCCACATCTTGCCATCGCGAGTGCGCATGATGGATTCAATCTCATCAGCGGTATCATTTTGAAACGATCCACGCTTGCGATAAATATTGTAATGGGTGACATCCGTGAAGCGGCTGTTCAAATCGGTCCACGACAGTGAAATCTTGTTCGCTCCTTCGGTGATGGTCAAATCGGGAGATGGACGTGGGTTTACCACATTCAAGCCGTTGTGCCAAGCCCAGCTGGCACGGGACAAATTCTGGATGAGGGAATCACGACCGGATGTGATCAAGGCATTCTTGGCTGCGTTATCGAAGGTGGCACCTGATTCACCACGATACCACGACAACCACTCCTTCCCTTTCTCTTCAGCCACTTTGCGTGAAATTCCACCGGCACCCGTTGCGAACACGATGTTCACGGTGTCGCCTTTCACAAGATTGTATGGGCCATAGGCTTTGAATATCAACTTGCCCGGACGGACAGACGGATCGGTAGGCCATCCTTGTTGGTCTTCACCACGTTGTTTGGTGTTCGATGCGGCCCAATCCCACATAGTGGCGAAGCCTTCGAACTTGCGGTCCCACACATTGTTGATATGTGCGGCGGTCAGTATCGAAACGGGTTGTGCGTTGTTATCGCTTTTATTACTCGGACTTGTATCCACATGCAAGGTGGTGTATCCAGCATAGGAAGAGGATGTAAATTCACCCGATGGCATGAATGTGGTTCCGGGCATGATGCCAACCGCATGACGAGGATTGCCTCGGTTGTCGAATGCAGATCCACCCGATTCGAAGGTGGTGATGTCAGGGTGCTGGCCATCATATGCATAAGCAAACGTCATCGGCCTGACACCGGGAACCAATGGATTCGGAATGGTTTCGAAGTTCGACCAATCCCCACGCGATTCGCTATACCATTGGGTTTGGTTCATGTTCGTACCGGCAATGTTCGTGAACATATAAGCGACCAGAAAGTACACGTCTTCGATAGTCTGGGTATCGTCCATCCCGATATCCACACCTGGATCTTGATCGGCATCGAATGTGACCACATATTGATTGTGAGTGATCACATAATCGTTATGATGCCCATTGGCAAACGAGTACGATCTTTTGGTCACCTCGAGGCCAGGAGGAGACTTGTACTTGAGCTGAATCATCATGTCGGATGGCAGATCCGGATCCAATTGTACTTCTGAACGTCGAGAAACGACTGAAATCGCTCCATCCGATTTTTCCAAGAGCGTGACAGGGGGACGAACACGGTGTACTTCGGTCAATCCATAATCCGGCGCCAACCGATATCCGGAGTTCGAAGGCCACGCCTGCGTTTCACGAAGGATGTCAACACCACTTGAATTCTTGTATTTGCCGAACAAGTGGATATTCCAATGGAAGGCGATCGTCCCATATCTGAAATGATCCTGAGGATAGGTTCCGGTGAATGAGAATTCAGGTTGACTACTGGTGTTATACATGTCCTGTATGTCCACCGCGTACTCAAAATCACCTAATAGGTGAAAACGTCGTTGAGCATCGGCAGACTCCACATTGAGCCCGGCCAAAATGACGCTGAGCAGCACGAATCGGGTTATTGAAAGCTTCATCATAACAAAAAAAGGTTGTGCGTTCTAAATGTGTCGATCAGAGTTGCATGCGCAATCCGAACGTGTAATGCCGTGGATTAATGAACTGATTCCAAGTATGGTAGCCCAACTTGATATGCTCTTTGTCCCAATCACCCCATTTGTCGTTTCCTTTCCGCTCTCCCTGGTACCATGGAAATCTCAAGGATTCGCGATACTGGATGAAATTTTGAGGGTTCGGGAATCCACGATAATTCGTGAAGTTGGTAACCTGTGCGAAGAAACCCACGACCGAACTTCCCACTCGGAAATTCTTGCTCAACTGCAAGTCTGTATTGTACCAGTCGATTTGATCAACATATCGACGCTGGCCCACACGAGCATCCGGGTTGGTCAGAAATTTGCCCCCATCACTCCAGGATTGGTTGATGTTCAATCTCCATCCTCCGATCGGATGGTTTCCTGCAAAGCGTGGACCGAACGTGATCGGCGTCATGAATGTGAGATTCGCTGAAACGGATGGAGTTGGATCTTGACGCTGTTGATTGATCGACTCACGTTGGGAGCGGGCAAGCAACGGATCTTCGAAGAAATAACGGTATCCGGTGAATCCGGTGCTTCGCGTGCTGTATTCGAGCGACATCCAACCTTGGAACCAGTTTCCGACCACTTTCTGCAAGCGACCTTCGATGCCTCGGATATCCGCATAGCTGTTGTTTTCAAAGGTCTGGATGTTGTTGTCTTGATCCCAGGAAACAATGTTCGTCTGGCTCAACTGATTTTGCACATCCTTGTAATACCCGGTGAACGAGAGTACATACACATCCGACATCGCCACTTCAAAACCGGTCTCATACGATATCGTGCGTGGCCATTCGGCATTCAAATTCGGAAGAATGGCACCACGGGCCAACGGACGCACCGTGTACAACTGTTCGATCACCGGTGGCTGATAGAAGTGACCGTAGTTGAAAAACACCTTGCTCTTTGTGGTGATCGGGTGTGAGACTCCTAACCGTGGACTGATATATAATTTCGTGACATTGCCACCTGTTTGAAGGTTCGCGAACGACATTTCGTTGTTCCGAAACGTCGATAAGGAATATGGCAAATTGTCGAAGATGAATGTCGGATCCAAGTTATAGGCCTTCTCACCATAACTCATGTAGTCCGCCCGCAGACCCACGTTGGCGATCATCCCACCAAACTCGAACTTGTTCTGAAGAAAGGCGGATACGTTGATCGGTTTCGCATCAAAACGGGTCCAGTATTGCGGACGATCTTCATAGGTGGACGTCGACATCTCGTGGTTTTGCTCCTGCCGTTCGCTATAGGCGGCATATTCAAAATCGAGGCCGAATTTCACTTGGTTATAGCGGTTCAGCTGCGATGTGAAATTGAAGCTCGTTCCCCATGTCCAATAACTGGAATTGTCGCGGCCACGGCCACCACCCGACATCAGGAATTCGTTCAGAAGATCATATGTCTCACCGATCCTACCAATGTCGCTCGATACATATCCGAATGGAGCCTCATCATACCAACGTCCACCAATGAACTTGATGGCGGATGTGTCTCGAACACCTGCAGGCTCTTGCTTGGTCTGATAGGTGGTGAATTCACTGGTGATTTCATAAAAGGTGCTTGGACTCAGCGCATGGCTGAATTGCGCTCCGGTACGGAAATGGTGCGTCGCCACAGGGTTCATCGCAGCATCGTGCCACAAATGCTCCCAGCTCAATGAGTTTCGAGCATAGGAGTTTCCCTGACGGGTTCCGTCAATCACACCAACACTGGAGTTATATACCCCGGAACTGACCCCTTCCTTGACCAGATACCCGGCACTCAAACTGACTTTCTTGCCACCAGAAAAACGCGTGGTCACTTTCGCAATGGTCGACGATGCGATCGAGTTGTTCCGGCTCAACGGATAGACCAACTGCAAATCATCATATCGTTGCGATAACATGAACGATGTGTTGTTCAGGAATGGCATGGGGCCGCTCAGGGTCACATCAAAAATATGATCGGGCTTGTTGGCATATTCGCGCTTGCGATGTTGCCACTTCCACACTTCCAACGCTTCCTGTGGGGTCAAGTCTGTTGCTGGATTTCCATCCGCCAAACGCTGTTTAGAAAACTCATTCCAACCGATAAATGTGAATGGATACTGCCCGTTTGTAACCATTTCGGGTGTAATTCCTGTCATCGCATCTTGCCCGGCATACACTTGCCAAAATGGTCCGTTGATTCCGTAAGGACTTTCTCCAAAATGCTTCTGTTGAGGTGGTGCGATACGATAATCAACGGCGACTTCGTATTTGTCGAGGCGTCCTTCTTTGGTCACCACGTTCACCACACCCGACCGGATACCGCCATACTCGGCCGTAAATCCACCGGAAATCACTTCCAATTCATTGATGGCTGTCAGGTTCAAGGTTGTGTTCGGCTGCTGGGTTCGCATGTCGCGAGTGGAAAGGCCATCCACGATGATGTTCGTCTCGTTGATGTTACCCCCACGAATCACCAACCCGCTACCACCAGCACCGGCGCTAAGTGAAATACCCGGATACGTGGCCAATACTTCTTCCAAGTTGGCAACTGGGCTATTCTGAAGCGTCTGCGATGTGACCAAGGTCCGGCTCGACGAAAGATCCAACTTCACGATCTCCCTGTCTGCCGTAATCACAACCTCATCCCCTTCAAACGCTTCCTCTGCCATATCCATGTTCAAGTTGGCGGTCTCGTTGATGTGGATCCGAAACTGCTGCACCACCTTCGTACCGAATCCAATCATGGAAAATCGGACCGTATAGGTACCCGGAGTGACGTTTAGAATAACATAATAGCCTTCCAGATCCGTCACTGTACCCTGGGTGGTTCCTTCCAGAAACACGTTCACTCCGATTAGGGGCTCATTTGTCCCCGTCTCGAGTACTCGTCCTGTGATACGTCCCGCCCCTTGGGAAAACGCATCAACAGATACAAACAGCAGAATGGCTGCAAAAATGAACCTGAGGCTTGATTGTAGACATTTCATGATTTCCATCCATTTGGAACTAGCGGTGGTCATTTCTCATCACGTTCTTAGCATAACAAAGAACGTTCTTAAATGCAACTCAATATTTACTATTTCGAAACTATTCGAAAGGCAATGTAACTATTTTGAGCTTTCATTCAGCGTAGGGGCATCCTCTTCAAGCGAAAGCAAAAGAGTTGCCACAACAGCCAATACCATACCTGTGAGTGTGATCGCGTTCGGCACCACCGAATAGATGATCAGAGACAGGATGATTGTGATAACCGGTGCCACGGCATTCGTCATCGGCGACACGATCATGGCTTTGCCATATCGGAACGCATACACCAAGAAGAGAGCACCTACCGAGTTCAGAATTTGAATCAGCGCGGATGCACCAGGTCCTGAGAAGCCCCAATTGATAGGTTGGGTGAAATCAGTCATGAACCATGCTACCGGCGCCAGAACGATACCAGACACCATCATATAGAAGAAAATATTCTCGGCTTCCATGCTGGTATTCGACACTTTGATCACATACGCCTGCAAACCCCAAGCAAAGAACACCAGGAACGCCGGAATGATCCAGAACAGATTCTGAACACCGCCGCCATCGCCCGGCGAATAGGATAGCAGAGGAATCGCTACAAGGGCCAAAAACACACCACCCCAACCAAACTTGTTGGCGCGCTCTTTTAATAGGAGCATCGAAAGAGCGATAGTGACCACCGGCGACATGGAAATAAACGGATAAACCAAATAAGCCGGACTGATGGCCAGTGTTTTGAACAGGATCAACTGTCCACCGGCTCCTAGAATCCCTACGGTCATTCCAAGGAAAATGGATTTCGGCCGGAAGTCGAACTTCCACCCAATGAGGTGCATCGCCACGAGTGCGGGCGGAATCATGGTCAACGACCAAACCACATAAATGAGTGTTGATGGGAATCCTGCTTTCTCAGGAATTTCGATCAATGCGCCCCAAATACCCCAAAAAACCGTTGTGATGATCGCGTAAACCAACCATAGCTTTGACTTCATGCAGTGCCTCCAATTCCGTTTTCAATTCGTAGGTGTTTACACTTTTTTTCAAAAGTGTTTCGTTTGCTTACGAAAACCTACTGAATTGAATGATTGAAAGCAAATTCAGACAATCAAAAGCTCGATATCCCGATCTTCGATGATTTTCTTCATGCTATCGGAAATACCCGAATCGGTGATGATGAGGTTGATGCGGTCGAGCCCGCAAATACGAGACAACCCGCGGCGGCCGAATTTAGAGGAGTCCATGACCAAAATGGTTTTTTGAGCCGACTCAATCATCATCTTATTTAAATGGGCCTCGAGTGCATTGGTGGTGGTCAGTCCAAAATCCGGATCCAACCCATCCACAGCCAAAAACAACTTGCTGCAATAATGTTCTTTGACCATCATCTCGGCGTAAGGACCAACAACCGCAGCGGATGTGGACCGGATCACGCCTCCCAACATCACAAGTTGCACATCCGGTATCCGCATCAGCTCCATCGCCACATTGATCGCGGATGTGAGAATCGTCAATTTCCGCCTATTTGTAAGGTGTCGTGCGATTTGGACCATCGTTGTGCCCGCATCCATCAGCAAAGTGTCGCCATCTTCAACCAGATTGGCGGCGGCTTCGCCGATACGTTGCTTTTCATTGGCGTACCGCTTTCCTTTCTCTTCAAAATGTTGGTCTTGCACCAAATAATCATTGAGCATTGCTCCGCCATGGGTGCGGATCAGCAGATTTCGCCTTTCAAGGTATTGCAAATCCTTTCGAATCGTCACTTCCGACACATTCAGCAGGTCGCTCAGCTCCACAACCGATACCTGACCATTGTCTTTCAACATCTTGAGCGTTTTATTTCGACGCTCAGCTACACTGAAGGCTGCCATACTTTGTAACTCGTTAGAATAATTTGGTTTAATTGAAGATACCCACTTAATTCTCTATTAGACACCGTAATAGGTTCGATTAGTTAACTAAAGTAGCAAATCCAAAACGAAAGGCAAAAATCGACAACTTGGACATTTCGTTTGCTTTCAAATATTATTATTTTGATATCGAAATGACACGCATTACATTACGATTTGTTAAGATAGACGCCTGACCATCGCATCGCGACCATGCCAAACTTTCATACTCATCTCCATTCCGACCGATCCCCACGCGTCGACCTTTTTGTGGTAGGCGAGTTGAATGTGGACCTGATTTTAGATCAAATCCAAGGCCTTCCAGAACTCGAGAAAGAGAAAATCGCATCTGGAATGACACTGACATTGGGTAGCTCCTCCGCCATACTTGCAGCCAATGCGGCCTCACTCGGTTTAAAGGTGGCGTTCGTTGGTCGTGTTGGCCACGATACATTCGGCAGCCTTTGCGTCGATTCACTATCAATGAGGGGTGTCGACACCACCCACATCATCACAACCGACGGTGTTCAAACCGGACTTACCTGCATTTTTACGTCCGGCCGGAAACGCGGCATGCTCACCTATCCTGGTGCCATGGAACGCCTCACAATAAGCGATATCACAGACGAAATGCTGCTCGAAAGCCGTCATTTACATCTGTCATCCTATTATCTCCAATCCGGGCTGCGGGCGGACGTGGCAAGATTGTTCCAACGCGCCAAAGACCTGCACCTCACCACATCCTTCGACACGAATTGGGATCCGGACGACAAATGGGACACCGACATCTATGATGTGCTTCCATTCGTCGACGTCTTTCTCCCCAATGACGACGAAGCGATGCGGATCAGCCGGAAATCGACGCTTGATGAAGCCCTCGAATTTCTCTCGTCCATGTGCGGTGTGGTTGTGGCCACCTGTGGTTCCAAAGGAATTCGCGCCCGCCAAAGTTCGAAACAGTTCGAAATCGATGGGTTGAGCCTGAACACCGTAGATGCGGTTGGCGCCGGTGACACCTTCAATTCCGGCTTCTTGTCCAAATACATTCATGGCGCGCCACTAGAAGACTGCCTGCGGTTGGGAATTCTGTCGAGCGCCTTTTCCACGCAATACGCCGGAGGAACAGCGGCATTCGATCATCTCGACGCCTTTCAAGCCTTCATCAAGCAACACGACTTGACCATGCGTGTCCACGACACCAGCATCCAAACCATATGACATACCCCGCAGGAAAATATCGCAGACTCACCCGCCTTTCGGATGCCAAAGGTACCTTTTCCATGTTGGCGATCGATCAGCGCAAATCCTTGCGGCAGATGATTTCGGCACAAACAGGTGAAGCTCCCGATTCGGTTCCTGCCACAGGTTTGGAATTGGTGAAACGGGTTGTGACTCGCGAATTATCCAGCAAAGCCAGCGCCTTGCTAACCGACCCTCTTTTCGGATATCCCACCACGTTCGATGTGGTTCCGTTTGATACCGGTGTGATGCTCTCGATCGAAACCACCGGCTACGCAGTTGTGAACTCGTACGAACGTCTCACCCGCCTCATTCCATCATGGAGCGTGGAACAAGCACTGGTCACTGGTGCAGACGGCATCAAATTGTTGGTCTGGTACAATCATGAGGCCGGTAAAGCCACATTGGAACATCAACGCGACATCGTGTTCCGAGTGGGCGAAGCCTGCGCCAAGTATGAAATTCCCCTGATCCTTGAAATCGTCACATATCCGTTGTCCGATGCCGACGTGGCGGATGCGGGTTATGCCAAAGAAAAACCCCATCGCGTGATTGATGCGGCCCGCACGTTTTCCGCCCCTGAATTCGGTGTGGATGTTCTCAAAATGGAGTTTCCGGGTAACCTCAAATTCACAGAAGAATTTCAAGACCGACCTTATGGTGCTGGCAAAGCGGTGTATTCACTCGCAGATGTCCGTTCGTTCAATAAACAATTGAACGAGGCGTCGTCCGTGCCTTGGGTCATCCTCAGTGCTGGCGTAGATCCCGATGAATTCATTGAGAATATCCAAATCAGCAACGAGGCGGGTGCCAGTGGTTTCCTTTGCGGACGTGCCGTTTGGAAGCACATCATCAAACAGTACCCGAATGAAGCTGCAATGACCGATTTCATCCGGAACGAAGCCGCCCATCATTTTAACCGCATCCTGGATGCGAACACGAACGCGCTTCCGTGGTTCAGCCACAGGCGTTTCATCGATCATCCAAGTCAACAATGATCATGGGACAGACCGTACAAGATTACCTGAAGCGGTTCGCGGATAAACAGAATCCGCTCGCTCAGATGGTGAACCATCCGGAACCGGAGAAAGGCTTGGAGTTCACTCCTTCTGAAATCGCACAGCAACCCTTCCTGTGGCGTCAAACTGCCGAAATGGTCCGCGATCAGGCATCGGCTATCCACAATTTTCTGGAACAGGCACAGCTCTTCAACACGAAAGACCGTTGCCACATCATTCTGACAGGTGCAGGAACGTCGGATTATGTCGGACTTTCCCTGGCCGATCTGTTTCGGGTCAAATTCAAAACCCCTAGTATCAATTGGTCAACGACCCGAATCACGGCGAGTCCGGAAGACTACATCAACACGCATCACAATTACTTGATCTTGCATTTCGCTCGCTCAGGTAACAGTCCTGAAAGTTGTGCGGTTCTGAAGTTGGCTTTGCAGCAGTATCCTGAAACTACGCGTCATTTGGTGATCACCTGCAACCGCGATGGGGAATTGGCCAAATTGGCGTATCAGAATCCTGATCGAGTGTATGCTTTGATTTTGCCGGATGCGAGCAACGATCGCGGCCTGGCCATGACCAGTTCCTACAGTTCCATGGTTATTGCCGGACAAGCGGTCGCGAACATCCAAGACATCGATCAATATGTGGATTTGGTTGAGCGAATGGCCCGATGCGCCGAAGAGTTCATGGATACCTATTCCGAAGAGATTTACACGCTCGCCGCTCCGACCATGCTTCGTGCCTTCTATCTCGGAAACCGGGATCTGCTCGGCGCCGCAAACGAATCGGCCCTGAAAGTGCAGGAATTGACGATGGGTAAACTCATCGCCAAAGCCGAAGATACCCTCACATTTCGCCACGGACCGATATCGGCAGTGGATGAGACCACGATGGTCTGTTTTTTCCTATCGGAAGACAATCTCACCCTTCGGTATGAGATGGATGTGTTGAACCAATACGAAGCCGCATTCAATCAATTGGGTGTCACAAGCGTGGTGGTCGGATCCAATCATAAACGTGGTGCAAGCAACAAATCCGCCCATTATCTATCGTACGATCCCGACCATATTTGGAACATCCCATCCCTGTATCAAGTGAATCTGGCGGTGTTGTTCGGCCAGATGTATGGCCTGTTCGCATCCAGCCGGAGGAACATCAATGTCGACAATCCTGCATTGGGGAAAGCCCTGTACAGCCGCATCGTTCAAGGCGTTCGGTTACATGAACGATAACTCCTTGCGGAGGGTCCCATGCCCCGGGTCGCCGCATCCATTGCGAAAATACCATGTCTACCCAGACACTCACGGATCTTCCGTTAGTAACCCGATATATCCGATCCCTTCAACAAGAGCCGTTCAAGAATAATACCTGCCTACTGGCGGTATGCCCGAATTCGGAAGCCGTAGCACGTGCCGCACTCATTGCCGCAGGCGAAGTGAACGCGCCGATTTTGTATGCCGCCACCCTGAACCAGGTGGACACCGATGGCGGTTACACCGGCTGGACGCCAGAGCAACTCGTTGATTACCTGAATACCACAGCGAGCGCGTATGGTATCGACACGCCCATCATCGCTTGTTTGGATCATGGCGGACCCTGGCTCAAAGACAAGCACGCCACCCTCGGACTTACCTTGGTCGAAACCATGGCCGCGGTGAAATCCTCATTGGAAGCATGCATCCGTGCCGGTTATGGCTTGCTTCACATCGATCCGACCGTCGATCGCAGCATCTCTGAAGACGATCCCATCCCCATCCACATTGTGGTAGATCGTACCATCGAATTGATTCAACACGCCGAAACGTTCCGCATCCAAAACGGCTTTCCTCGCATCGCGTATGAAGTGGGCACCGAAGAAGTGCATGGAGGACTGGCGAATCTCGACAGTTTTGAGCAGTTTCTGTCATTGTTGGATGCCGGCCTCAAACAACTCGAATTGGAAGACGCCTGGCCATGTTTCGTGGTCGGCAAAGTGGGTACGGATCTGCATACCACCTACTTCGAGCCGCAAATGGCGATCGACCTCACATCCCATACCATCAAATATGGCGCACTGGTGAAAGGTCATTACAGCGATTATGTGGACAATCCGGAAGATTACCCGACTAGCGGGATGGGTGGTGCGAACGTGGGTCCCGAATTCACCGAGGAAGAATACTTCGCTCTTACATACCTCATGAATCGTGAGAAAAAATTCGGCATGGATTCCGGTTTGTACGAGGCTCTAACGAATGCCGTGCGGGACAGCAACCGTTGGCAGAAATGGCTCTTCAAGCAGGAAAAAGGAATGGATCTGAGCGAGCTCACCGATGAGCGCCGCGATTGGATCATCCGAACGTGCTGCCGTTACATATGGACCAAGCCGGATGTGATGAGCGCCCGAGCCCGATTGTATGAGAATCTCAAACCCCATATGAATGCGGATGCGTTTGTGATCCATCGGATCAAAACCGCGATTCTCAAATACTATCACGCATTCAATCTCATCGATTTCAACGAACGTATCTGATTTGATTGTCGAAAGTGGTACGTTTAGGCCATGATTTACGCCTTTCTTGAGCACAAACCCCAATTCGACGAGTCCAACTTCATCGCTCCCAGCGCCGATGTCATCGGCAATGTGACCCTCGGATCCGAAAGCAGTATTTGGTTCAACTGCACGGTTCGAGGCGATGTGAATTGGATCCGGATCGGGGATCGCAGCAACGTGCAGGACAACACCTGCATTCACGTCACCAATCGCACCCATCCCACCACGATCGGCAATCAAGTCACGATCGGACATTCGGCCATGATCCATGGCTGTACGATCCACGACCGCGTGCTGGTCGGCATCAAATCTGTGATTCTTGATGGAGCCGTGATCGAGTCGGATTGCATCATCGCGGCGGGCAGCTTGGTCACACCCGGAAAAACGATGCCATCAGGATGGATGTGCATGGGAAGTCCATGCAAACCCGTGCGAAAATTATCGTCTGAGGAAATTGCCTCGATCGTCTCGTATTCCAATAATTATGTGACCTACAGCCGCGCTTACATGTTGAAAGACACGTACGTGGCCAACCCTTGGATGAGCAAACCCTGATATGTACACGACCGAGTATTCCGTCAAATTCACCTGCCCCGATGCCAACGATTTCGTGGATGCGAGTGGCCTGCTTCGCTATGACTCTCTAGGACTTCATCTCGAATTCCAATCAAAAGACGCGATTTTCGGCGTCATCAAATCGGATGTGAAATCCAGACTCATTCTACTTTCACAGATCCGCGACATCAAGTATAAGAAATCATGGTTCCGGCATTTTCTCATCCTTCAGGCAAAAGACATGAAAACCCTTCGGGATGTGCCCGGCGCCGCATCCGGTGAAGTGCGTCTGAAAATCAACAAAGCGGATGTACCGGAAGCGAAATCACTCGCTTCACGCTTGTCACTTACGCTTTCCGAAATCCGGATCAAGCGCCTGGTTGAAGAATCCGACGCAGACGAGTAAGTCCGTCGGCCAGCACATCGAATGTCGGACCATACGAAATCCGGATCATCCCATCCGAGTTCTTCCCGAATATGGAACCGGGCGTGGTCATGATCTTGTCTTCCATGAGCGTGCGCACCACCCAATCGTCGTCCGTGCCGCCATTCAAATCGGCTTCGGTCAATTCCACTAGCCAATAAAACGCTCCTTCCCCTCCATATAGAGGACGTACGCCGTTCAACGAATCGAACACCATGTCGCGCTTGCGTTTGTACATGCTCCGTTGAGCCACGAGCCATTGCGCTTCGTCTTTTGAGCCACGGATTTCATTGAAGGTGTGCTGGGTCACCGAACTCACGCACGTGGTCACATATTGATGAACGGCGATATACGGCTTCACCAAGTCTTTGGGCAGCACGGCCCAGCCAAGCCGCCATCCCGTCATATGATGACTTTTAGATGCGCCCCGCAACAAGACGATATATGGATACTCATCCAAAAACTCGGCCATGCTCGCGTTTTCCGAATACGACATGCCGTAATACACTTCATCCGAAACGATCCAAATCGGACCTTCTTTGCGATTCTTGCAATAATCGACCAACTTTTTCAACTCGTCGCGGGACGCATTCGATCCGGCAGGATTCGACGGATGCGCCACTAAAATGGCTGTGGTCTCTGGACGGATGGCGTCGATGGCCAAATCCGCATTGAAACGAAAATTGTCCTCTTTTCGAAGATCATAGCCGCGATGCGGCGCCTTGCACAAGTCCGCGAGCGAGGCATAGGTGAAGAATCCCGGATCCGGAAGCAAGATTTCGCTCTTCGCATCCAGAATGGCATAAAACAAGGCATATAAGGCTTCTTGCACACCCGCTGTGATGCAAATCCGATCCGGCGTGATGCCCTTGTCCGCCAATTCCGCCGCCAGTTTTTCCCTTAGTGGAAGGATGCCGGCATTCAGCGTGTAGCCCAATGGCTTCGACGACAGAATGCGTTCGGCCGCTTCGCGGATGAAGCCTGGCGTGTCTTCACCGGGCTGACCCAACCCTAAGTTGATGGCGTCTTTCGGCGCCATTTCAAACAGCTGACGCAAACGACTCTGCTTCAGCGACGGATTATGCGGAAAATAGGGCGTGCTCATCCCGTCAAGGTACGAGCAATCCTTGTGCGATGAGAAGTTCTGCGTTCAATATCGCGACACCAGCGGCACCACGTACGGTATTGTGTCCCAAAGCGACAAACGCGAGGTCGAACACAGTCGACATCCGCAAACGTCCCACACTCACCGTCATCCCATTTTCGAGATAAGCATGGCGACGAGGCTGTGGATACCGATCGTCATCAAACAACAATATCGGATTCTTTGGTGCGGATGGGAGGTCGTACTGCGCAATCGGGTTTTCCCAGTTCCGGAACACCTCTTTCACTTCCTCGATGGATGAAGGCTTGTTCTTCAGCTTCGCTACAACGGTGAGCAAATGTCCTTCGATGGTCGGAACACGAGTGGCTGTGGCTTGGATGGTGATGTCGGGCCAGGTGAGCGTGCCGTCCGAATTCAGAACGCTGAGCAATTTCCGAGGTTCGTCGGCGATTTTGGGCTCCTCACCGCCGATGAAGGGAATCACGTTGCCGAGGATGTCGAGCGATGCGACGCCCGGATATCCAGCGCCGGAGACCGATTGCAGAGTGGTCACGACGGCGGTTTCCACGCCATAAGCGTCGTGGAGCGGACGAAAAGCCATCGCTAAGGGCACGGCCACACAGTTCGGGTTGGTGACGATGAATCCTTTGCCGGTGGGATCAAACGACTGTTGGCGGATGAGCGCGGTATGGGAGGGGTTCACTTCCGGAACCAGCAGTGGCACGGTCGGGTCCATCCGGTAGTTTTTTGCATTCGAAATCACGCCAACACCTGCTTTCGCGAAAGCAGCTTCGATGTCGGTTGCCACACCCGCATCCAGACCTGAAAAAACAAGGTCGAGTTCTGGCATTTTGGTCGGATCACACTCACTCACCACCATCGACGCGATCGCATCAGGAATGAGGATCGGCTCGATCCAATTCACGGCATCGACATACCGTTTTCCTGCTGAACGCTCCGAAGCTCCAACCGCCACAATGTCGAACCACGGATGGTTCTGCAACAAGTTGATGAATTTTTGTCCGACGGCGCCGGTGGCACCGAGTATCCCTACACGAAAACGTCTCATGGATCGAAGATTTGATTTGTACCCTAACTGAATGGGTTAATTTACGGAAAAAGTGGCGTTTCCTTTGTATCTTCCACGTTTCCGTTCATCATCATTCCGTATGTCCAAGCTCACGAATCTCGAGAAGATCGTCTCGCTCGCAAAATCCCGCGGCTTCATTTTCCAATCGTCTGAAATTTACGGCGGACTCGCATCCGTCTATGATTACGCTCCGTTGGGTGTCGAACTCAAGCGCAAGATCAACTCCACCTGGTGGAACGCGATGACGCATCGTCACGATAATATCGTCGGAATTGATGCGGCCATCCTGATGCATCCGACCGTTTGGAAAGCGAGCGGACACGTCGACAGTTTCAATGATCCGATGATCGACGACAAGCAATCGAAAATGCGGTACCGTGCCGATCACATCATTGAAGGCCACATCAACAAATTGCGTGATAAAGGAAAAGACGGCAAGGCGGATGAGATCCAGAATCTGTTGGATACCGCCGGAACCCGCAGTTCCATGGCCAAGGATTTGTACGACATCATCATGAGCGAGGAAATCCGTTCGCCCGATTCAGGTGCGTTCGACTGGACCGAAGTACGCCAATTCAACCTCATGTTCAGCACCCAGTTCGGGGCGGTCGCCACGGATGAAAACATCGTGTATCTGCGTCCCGAAACCGCACAAGGAATTTTTGTCAACTTCTTGAATGTGCTGAATACCTCGCGTGTTCAAGTTCCGTTCGGGATCGCCCAAATCGGAAAAGCATTCAGAAACGAGGTGGTGGCCCGCCAATTCGTCTTCCGGATGCGCGAGTTTGAGCAGATGGAAATGCAATATTTTGTAAAGCCAGGGTCGGATGACGACTCGTATGAGGCTTGGAAAGAGAAGCGAATGGCATGGCACATATCGAACGGAATCCGTCCGGAAAACCTGCGTTTCGCCAACCATCCACCGGATAAGCTGGCCCATTATGCGAAAGCAGCGGTGGATATCCAGTATCAATACCCTATCGGTTGGCAAGAAATCGAAGGCATTCACAACCGCACAGACTTCGATTTGAGCCAACATCAAAAATTTAGCGGAAAAAAACTGGAATACTTTGATTCTGTCAGCCAAGAACGTTATGTTCCTTATGTCATAGAAACATCGGTAGGATTGGATCGCACTGTTTTGATGGTGCTTTGCGATGCCTATCACGAGGAAGAAGTCGCCGGCGAGAAGGAAGGATCGTCGGAAGTCAGGACGGTGCTCAGAATGCACCCGAAATTAGCCCCCATCACCGCAGGGATCTTTCCGCTGATGAAAAAGCCTGAATTGACCGAGATAGCCAGGAAAATCGAGGGCGATCTGTCGCAAGACATGAACGTCCAATACGATGAGAAAGGATCTATCGGAAAACGGTACAGACGGCTCGACGAAGCGGGAACGCCATTCTGCATAACCGTAGATTTTGACAGTTTATCAGATCAAACCGTTACATTGAGGCATCGCGACACGATGAAGCAAGAGCGGATTGGTTGGGACCGGGTCGGAGAGGTCATCCGGACTCAGTCAAAAAGCTGGGTGCCACCCGCTTAAAGGTTGGATTTGGGAACTGTAAGCCGTAAAATCGGTCTAAGGTCGTGTGATCATGTTTGTTAACTATATATTTAAAGTGTGAGGATTCAAGTGGGAAGAAGACCAAGAAATCCGGATCTGAAAGGCATCTCGCGTATCGATGCCAAAGGAACCCATGGTTGGTATGTTCGTATTTACCGTCAAGGCAGAACCTATTCCAGGTTGTTCTCTGATAGCAAGTACGGCACGAAAGATCGGGCTCTAAAATTCGCTAAAAAAGAACGCGACATTCTTTATGCGAATGCGCACAATCTGCCGGAGAAGCCAAATCGCAGATTGGTAACCCATGATCGCCGCAACAAATCGGGCATCATCGGTGTGAGCCGTACCGTTAAGCAAAACAAAAACGACACCACATCGGTGTACTTCCAGGTGACATGGTCACCACGCAAAGGCGAAATCAAAAACCGCCAATGGAGCGTGAAGAAGTACGGTGAAGAGGAAGCGTTCCGCTTAGCCAAAGAATTCCGCGCCAAAGTGATGTACGACATCTATGGCGACCGTTACGAGGAAATGATCAAAGAACAGGCCACCATCGACTCCGGAATCGATCCGGATTAAATGGCAGCCTGTGGCAATGATGGTCTCTCTTAACGGATAGTTGCGAGTATGAACCCCGGATCATTTCCTTTGTTCCGGGGTCCATCTCACTCCGATCGTGAAGTCGGCCGCATTGTACGACAAGTCCTCGGAAAAACTGATGGTCAATCGTCCTGCGGATGTTGGAATGTGTGCTCCCATCACCAGTTCGATGGTCTGTTTTTCCAGCTTCGGTAAACCGGTATGCGTGAACAACGGCGGGTGAGTCATCACTTCGGCGACCCACGTCCAAGTTTTCGGTGCGAACCAAAATCCGAACCCGGCTATTGGTGTGCTTCGGACCCTTGCAAACGCATCCCTTTCCGCTTTTTGGCGATGGATGTAGCCCAGGCTCCCGAACGTTCCAAATGCCGGTGAGCCGGTTGCGTAGCGCGCTTCCGCACCCACATCAAAGGTCTCGCTGTCAAACAATGGAAGTTTTGCGGCGGCAGTCAGTTCTATAGGCGCATCTATCGACACGCTCACAATCGGTGCGCCCATCAACCATGTTCCTGGACGAACCCGCCATAAGTCGCCATCCGCATCCGCGAACAGGAATTTGTGCCGGTTCGCAGGCTGACCATTCCGCGCATAGTTGGGTAATCCGAGTTTTTGATGATACCCATTCAGAAACGGATCCATGAAACCACCCCATTGCATCGTCACCGGTAGACTTAGCATGATTTGGGTGCGGTCGGTGGTCCAGGCCACATCCGCCTGCCATTGCCAGATTTCCATATCCAGATCGTATCGCCATTCGGAACCGTTCACCAGATAATTCATCGCAGTATATCGTTGCGTGATGCGATAGGAAATCGGCTTTGTGCTTGAAATGGGACGTGGCAGGCTCGTCAACGATTTCGCATAAAGAGGAAACTGGTTCTGATGCCCTAGTGAGGGATCATCCAGCAATTGGAACAGCAAAAAGAGGGCTAGCATCATAGGTCGGTTAAAATACACCCGATGGCGGTATCTTTGAGGGTGCAAGAAACCGACGTCACCCGAATTCAATTGATTGTCCCCGCAGGCTATGCCGAAAACCAGCGGTTGGATATCTACATCACGCAATTCATCGAAAATGCGACCCGCAACAAAGTGCAAGAAGGCATCAAAGCCGGCTATGTGCTGGTGAATGGGGGTTTGCGGAACGCATCCCATAAAGTATTGGCTGGCGATGTGATCGACATTACACTTCCAAAGCCACCACCACCGGAAGCCGTGGCAGAAGACATCCCGCTCAATATCCTATTCGAAGACGACGATATCGTGATTCTGAACAAGCCGGCGGGGATGGTGGTGCATCCGGCGTTCGGAAACTGGACCGGAACGATGGTCAACGCCTTGCTTCATCATGTCGATTCGTTGTCTGAGCCCGATGAGGAGACGATTCGTCCGGGCATCGTGCATCGGCTCGATAAAGACACGTCTGGCGTGATGGTGGTCGCAAAAAATGATGTGGCTCATGCCAAGCTTTCGGCGCAATTTGCAAAGCACAACCTGCAGAGGCATTATCAAGCCGTGGTATGGGGACATCCGCCCGCAGAGGGCACTTTCACCGGCGACATCGGCCGCTCACGCAACGATCGTAAGAAAATGGCTGTGATTGGGGATGGAGAAGGGAAACGCGCCGTCACGCATTACAAAGTATTGACGTATTTCGACCACTTGGCTTTGGTGGATGTGTGGCTGGAAACCGGGCGCACGCATCAGATCCGAATCCATTTCTCGCATCATGGGTTTCCGGTTTTTGGCGATCGGATGTATGGTGGCGACTCCGTTCGTTTCGGCTCGAACACCGGCTCACGCAAAGCCATGTTCGATAACTTGTTTCAGACCTTGGGTCGGCAATGCTTGCATGCCAAGACCTTGGGCTTCGTGCATCCGCGATCTGGAGAACAAGTCCATTTCGACTCCGAACTCCCCGGCGATTTCCGCAACGTAGTGGATAAATTGACGAAATTCTGTGAACTGTGAGCGGGAAGCGGGAAGCGGGAAGCGGGAAGCGGGAAGCGGGAAGCGGGAAGCGGGAAGCGGGAAGCGGGAAGCGGGAAGCGGGAATGTTTGCCAAATTTGAAACTCAGTCAAGCCCTTCTTACCGATTCCTGATTCCTGATTCCCGATTCCAAACTTTTCAACATTCAACATTCAACATTTCTTCGATGACTAAGAAGCGCATCCTAATTAACGTCACCCTCGACGAATCCAAATTTCCAACCGATATCGAATGGGAAGCCGAAGACGGAGGCATGGAAGGCGTCACCGCTTGCCGAGCGATGATCTTGGCGCTTTGGGATCATCAGAAAAAAGACACCCTTCGTCTGGATCTATGGACCAAAGACATGACCGTCGACGAAATGAAGATCTTCTTCCACGAAACCCTGCTCAGCATGGCCGATACCTTGCAACGCAGCACCACCGACGAGCGCATCGCCGGGGATATGAGGGATTTCTGCGAGTATTTCGCTCAGAAGATGGAGATCGCGCCGAAGAATCCGGATTCGTTGGTTTAGGAAATGTTGAAGGTTGAATGAAATCAGGAATCGGGAATCGGGAATCGGGAATCTGTAAGATGGGCTTGACTTGATAATTTATTAGTGCGAATTTCCTGATTCCTGATTCCTGATTCCTGATTCCTGATTCCTGATTCCTGATTCCTGATTCCTGATTCCCGATTACAACTCAAGTACCTATGCGAAACCAACAGACATTCATCGTGGTTGCCAGTGCTGCGGCAATCACAGTCGCTCTTTTTCTGAGCGCGGATCAAGGTTCCGGCTTGTGGACCGCCGCTTGGATCGGCCTCCTCGTATGCATGGCGGCAACCACATGGTTTGCTTGGGCATCCATCCGCGAAACGTCCTTTAGGGAGATGTCTTTGCCCATCCTGTTTACCCTCTTGCTTTTTTTGACCGGCATCGGAGCCGCTCGCACAAACTATTCACACACCGAGCAATCGGATCAGATCATGACCGCCACGATGGCACTCATTGATGAAAGTATTCTCACGTCAGTGGTTCGATTGTCCATGCTTGAATTGTATGACGCTTACAATAAGTCCGATGGCACAGTCGGGTTTGATGAACTGATGCGATCGGGCATCGGCGCCATCGATTCGACAAAAATCGAACAATTTGGTACCGTTCAGATCACCGAATCGACGGCGGATCGAATCGTCTTCACGGCCCGATCCAACCGATCAAAAGGAAATGATGATACACGAATGATTCAATTCACCGGAACCGTAACCTCAGAAGGAGTGCAATATGAGCGCCAAAATTGAACGAAGCGAATGGCTGATCGCCATCGTGTATGCTGTCGTATTTCAGGCCATTCTGCTGTACTTCGTTGGTTTTTCCACCACTCCGTACTCACCTTGGGATGTGGTTGCAGGACTTGCACGAATGGCGAATATGTCCGACATGGGATTCCGAACACCCGCCCTGACCGGAATGCAATGGCTCAGCATGGCCACATTAATCCTTTTTTACCTCGTGGGACCTGTTTTGCTTTTTCAAGCCACCGTGAAGCGAATCCGGGATGGATCCGGGCATTATATGTTGGTCATCGGCATGGTTCTGACAGTGGGTACCATCCCCTACAATACGATGTCGATACTGATGATCTCCAAGCAAATGGCTCATGCGAAAACGAGTATTGAATCATCTCAAGAAAGCATGCGGCAATCCATCGAAATGGGGAATCTCGGATTCGACGCCGTCATATTGTTGACCGCGGGTACACCCCCTGCCGACATCACCTTGGAATCCCTTCCATCCTATGATGAAGCCCATTCGGGCAAGTATCAATTGGGTCTGACCGACGATGGAAAACTCATGTTAGCGTCTACCGTGGATCATGAGAAGAAGATGGTGCTAACCCCTCCCAACTCAATGGAATGGGATCAGGGTATACGAAACCATTAGGCTACATCGTTAATTAACCGTATCTTACGCCCCTACTCCTGCTTCACAGGATTTTCGGTTTCAGATGGGTTGTTTTTAGGCCGGCATCAGAACACGCGAGAGAATTGAGATGCCAGGTTCCATTCGACTATATAAAACAACATCATGACGACTCCTCTATTTTCAGAGCTGAATCTCAGCCCTGAAATCCTTCAAGCTCTAACGGTGATGGGCTTCGAAGCTCCCACCCCCATCCAAAACGAATGTATTCCGGCGTTGCGCGCTGGGCGCGATGTGCTGGGTCAGGCACAAACCGGAACCGGCAAAACCGCCGCCTTCGGAATCCCGGCCCTCGAACACATCGACACTGAAAACCGCAACGTGCAAGCCTTGGTGCTTTGTCCGACCCGCGAACTGGCCATCCAGATCACCGGTGAGCTGATGAAGCTAGGACAGTTCAAAAAAGGCATCCACATTGTTCCAGTGTATGGCGGACAGCCGATCGACCGCCAGCTCAAAGCCCTCAAACGCGCCACTCATATCGTGGTCGGAACGCCAGGCCGGGTGATCGATCACCTCGAACGCCGCACGCTCGACATCTCCAAGCTCTCCATGTTTGTTTTGGATGAAGCCGATGAAATGTTGAACATGGGCTTCCGTGAAGACATCGAAAACATCTCGAAATACTGTGCGAAAAAACCACAGACGGTGATGTTCTCGGCAACGGTTTCAGCCCCCATCCGCGATATCATCAACCGCCAGATGGTGGATCCATTGACGATCCGTATCGATCGCACCGTCACCACGGCACCGAACATCGAGCAGTTCATCGTTGAAGTGCGCGATTCGATGCGTACCGAAGCGATCAGCCGCATCATGGATGTGAAGAATTTCAAGCTCGGACTCATTTTCACGAACACGAAAATGCAAGCCGATATCCTCGTGCAAGACCTCGGCGCTCGCGGTTATGATTGCGACGTGTTGCATGGCGACATGAAGCAGAGTCAGCGCGACACCGTGATGGGCAAGTTCCGTCGTGGGGACCTCGATTTGTTGATCGCTACGGATGTAGCCGCTCGCGGAATTGATGTGGACGATATCGATGTGGTGTTCAACTACGACATCCCGAACGATCCAGAATATTATGTGCACCGGATTGGTCGTACGGGCCGTGCGGGTCGCTCTGGCACCGCTATTACGTTTGCTGCAGGTTTCCGCAATCGTCGCATCGGATTCATCGAGAAAATGGTGAAAACCACCCTTAAGCCGATGACCTTGCCTTCTGTGAAAGAAGTGGAAGCGTCGCGTGCGAATGAATTCATCGGACAAATCCGTGCCACGCTCGAAGGCGGCGCCTTGCGTCCGTACATCGAGATGATCGAAGCGATGGGCGAAACCACCTACTCACCGATCGAAATCGCAGCAGCTTGCTTGAAAATGCAAGTCGCTTTGAAACCTGAGCAAGCCAAAGAATTCGAAGCCCCACGTTTCGACCGTGGCGACCGTCCGGAGCGCTCTGAGCGCGGTGGACGTGAGCGCGGAAGTGACCGTGGCGACAGAGGCAGTGATCGTGGTCCATCGCGTGGACGCGATCGTGGTGCGATGGAAGCCGGCATGACCCGCTTGTTCGTGAATGTCGGAAAAACCCACAATGTGCGTCCGGGCGATATCGTCGGTGCCATTGCCGGTGAAACCGGACTCAGCGGCGGGCAAATCGGTCAGATCTCCTTGCAGCAGAACTTCAGTTTAGTGGATGTTCCATCCGACGAAGCTCAAACGGTGATCAGCAAGATGAACCGTGCCAAGATCAAAGGCAACAAAGTCGTTATGCGTCTCGACCGCGCGTAAGCGAATCGAACACATCGAATTGAAAAGCCGGTAGCTAAGCACAAGATGCTTGGTACCGGCTTTTTTTATTAGATTGATATAAGTCAATCGCCCCAATGTTACGCCCCCACATCTTCCTAATCTCGTTACTTATCGCAACCGCTGGCTGCGATCTCCTTCGCCAAGACGATCCCGATCCACCATCACAATCCAGTCGAAGGGATTATGTTTGGAAGGCCGATACGTTGTATAGCCAACCTGGTGGGGTAGTTACCGATATTTGGGGTGCTTCTGCGGATGATGTTTGGGCAATCATGGATGGGGGCATATCTCCATTGTGGCATTATGATGGGCAAGAATGGAATGAATGGCCGAGTCCTGGACCACAACTGAACACAATATTCGGATTTGCAAAAGACGATGTTTGGATGGGTGGAAATGATGGTAAAATCTACCACTTTGATGGGAACATGTGGTCAATTCACCACATCCATACAATAGAGGGTATGAGTTTACCAAATATTACAGGGATATTTGGTACGAATCGCTCCGAAGTCTATGCAATCGGCACGTTCTATTCGGGTAATGAAATTAGACCATACTATGGTTTCATATTGTCGTATGATGGAACACAGTGGAAAGAGCGATTCGTCGCCGATTTTAACGGCCAATTTCATCGGGTCAGGAGTACTCAAGACAACGTTTTCATCTCCGGATTTAAGTCTAATGACGGAGGATCTGCACGTGACAAAAGGTTTTTCTATACCTTCGCGAATGATAGTCTTCACATAATTAAGGAGATTGAAGCATCCGTAATGGGAAGCGCCACGCTTAACAAAATTGGAGATGAGATCCTTTTTGTAATGGGCAACACGATCAACAGCTATTCGAATGGGATCTTCAGTGAAATCCATGTCATTCAGGAGCCCAAATTCGGATATCAGATTTATGGCCGGAATCGAAATGACCTCTTCATAAGAATGAGTAATGAACTCATGCATTACAACGGAAATAACTCACAATATCTCTTTTCATTTTCTCAACCCAGTATGAGCATCAATCATAATGCATTCTTATTTGAGAACGACGTTTTTTTCATTGTCAATGACTTCGGTATGGGTTCGAATCTGATTCATCACGGAACTCTAAGTGACTAATCCGTTTGCTTTCGCATAGACCTACAAGGGCAATTCGCCCCGAAGGTTTTGCAGATTTCATGATCGGGCGCCTGCGAGAAACGCGCTTTGCAGGCAGCCCGGCCATGTAAAATCAACAGATGCGAGAGGTTAGTCCATTCTTCCTGTGGAAATTGCCGCATCAGGTCTTTTTCCACTTTCACAGGGTCTTCATGTGTGGTGAGCCCGAACCGACGCGACAGCCGTCCCACGTGCGTATCCACCACCACACCATGGTTGATGCCGAAGGCATTCCCCAGCACCACGTTGGCCGTCTTACGCGCGGCTCCGCGCAGCGTCAACAAGTCCTCCATGGTGCTCGGCACCTCGCCTCCGTACACATCCAGTATCCGATTCGCGGTCTCCTTGATTGATAGCGCTTTGTTCCGATAAAAGCCGGTCGATTTCACATCCATCTCGAGCTCGGCCAAGTCCGCATCCGCCATCGCCTGAATCGTCGGATATTTCTTGAACAGCGTTTCGGTCACGATATTCACCCGAACATCCGTGCATTGAGCCGATAAGATCGTGGCGATCAACAGTTCGAACGCATTCGAATAGTTCAACTCGCAATGCGGATTGGGGTAGTAACGGTAGAGGGTTTCGAGTAGGGCTTGGGATCGGGACATGTGATGACGTGGGACGTGGGACGTGGGACGTGGGACGTGGGACGTGGGACGTGGGACGTGGGATTATACCAATTTCTTCCTACTTCCTACTTTACACTTCCTTCTTTACATTTCCACATTTCCACACTTTCACATTTCCACGCTTTAACGTTTCCACACTTTCACATGCTCGAACAAGCCCAGAACCAAGTCCAATCCGCATCCAACAGCTATCTGATTTACAGTGTGGTTTGTCTCGTAATGAGTATCCTGCTGTTCAGAAGCATGTTTTTCGATTCGATCATCTTTCTGATGCTGGCGTTGTATGTGCGCCTGATGCCATCCTTAATGAGCGCGTATGTGGTTCTGGGTGTGAGCGCGCTGATTCTGATATATAACATGCTCGACGGATTCAGCCTCTTTTCCGGCGGACTCAATCTTGTCTTCGCCGGATCCCTCACCTGGCTGGGATATAAGCTCACCGTGGCCCATTTGGGTTTGGCCAGAGCCTTGAAATTTGAACAGAAGCGTTTAAAAACCGGTTATTAAGCGATCCACGGCCGATTGGATCTCGACGCGGTCCAAACGCACATCCGTCATTTCAGGTCCAAGCACGGAAAGCGGCACAGACGCCATCATCGGAATGATGACGCGATGCGGATTCCCCTCGATCCACAAAGGGATATCGGTGTTTCGTTGAGGGATTGGCATTCAACAATACGCGGCAGGTCATCAGAACCCCCGTATTCCGTCGCTGAATACGCCGTGTTGTTCAACCGATGCATTATAGATGTCTACTTGTTCGCGAACCTCGACCTCCCATTCTTGACGCCGACGCTCGCGAATCAACTCGATCAAGCGATGCTCCATTTCGGCTGAAAGAGCGATACCCATCGCTTTCGCTTGGTTCAACAAATCGCTATTGATGCTCAGATTGGTCGGTTTTTTGGGAGCGTTGGTATCGTATATCGGTTTCATACGCATGAATATGCGCATCATCATGCGCAAAAGCAATGTCCACAATTTCCGATTTCCTTTTTAACAAACAATTTGTTTTCTTGGCACGCATGAATCACTCTTTGCGTCTTTTATTCGTCGTTATGCTGATGTGCATCGCCACAACGGCCTCAGCCCAAAAAAAATCACGTGCCTTGGTCGAAGCCACGTATGAACTGATCGATTTGATGAATGTTGATTCGTCAATGCGAGAAATTATGGCGCTCCATTTAGACAAAATGATTGAAAATCAACCTCAATTTGAGCCCTATCGTGATGTCTTTCAAGATTTTTATACCAAAGAGCTCGATTTCGAATTCGTAAAAGAGCAGATTGCCGAATTGTATATGATGAAATTCGATGAAGCAGAGATTCGAGACCTCATTCTATTCTACAAGTCATCGACCGGGCAAAAAATTCAGCGATTGGAAGGAGAACTATCCGTCGCCATGATTGATATCGGTCAGCAAATGTTTTTTCGTAACGCACATGTACTTGAAAGCATGATTCGGCAACGAGATAACGACCTTCGCATTCAATTTGCTACGTCGATCGACTTGTTTGAATTCATCAAAGGCCGATGGGATTACACAACCGATGAACCCGCTTGCACGGTGAATCCCTTCACCTTGGACGTTGTGGAAGATCGAACCCAATTCATCAATCGATCCGAACCGAATAAGGACAGCGATTCGACACACGTTTCCATCTATGACGTGCTTGAGGTCACACCGGAGTATATTCGAGGCCGCATCCAAGGCGAAGAACGATTGACCGAAAGTGGCGAGCCTGTCATTTGGGACATCATCCCACTCAATGAGCAATCCTTCTGCTGGAGGCGTGCCGATTGGCCTTCCGAAAATTGCACCGCTCCCATTATCCGCTGTGACTGACATCCGGATCGATGTGCGAAAATAACCGATTTCTGATTTCAGATTCCAGTTTCCGGATTCTTACATTTCCACGCTTTCACGCTTTAACGCTTCCACACTTCCACACTTCCACACTTCCACCCTTCCACACTTTCACACTTCCACACTTTTGAGCGCCTCCTCTCTCTGGACCGACATCAAGGGCTCGGTCTCTGGCAACGAATACGATTTCACGACAGGAAGTATCCGTCGCGCCATCCTGCTTTTATCGATTCCGATGGTGTTGGAAATGATGATGGAATCGGTCTTTGCCATCGCAGATATTTTCTTTGTGTCGAAACTGGGTCCGGAAGCCGTCGCCGCCGTCGGACTCACCGAAGGGATGATGACCATCCTCTACGCCATCGCCATGGGCTTGAGCATGGGCACGACAGCGATTGTGGCCCGACGCATCGGTGAAGGCAACAAAGACGCCGCGGCCATAGCCGGAGTTCAAGGAATTTTTGTGTCGGCCGCTGTTTCCATCCCCTTCATGATCGCTGGAATCTTCTATGCTCCGGAATTGCTCAAATGGATGGGTGCGTCGGAAACGATTCAAGCCGATATGAGTCTCTACGCCACCATCATGCTTGGCGGGAATATCGTGGTCATTCTTCTGTTCGTGATCAACGCCATCTTCCGTGGCGCGGGTGATGCGGCGATCTCGATGCGCGTGCTCATTTATGCAAACGCGCTGAACATCGTGCTTGATCCGATCCTTATTTTCGGTCTCGGACCCATCCCTGCCATGGGCATCGCCGGTGCCGCCATCGCCACCACGTTTTCCCGAGCCTTGGCAGTCTTCTATCAATTGTACATGCTCACGGGTCGAAGCAACCGGATCGCCGTCTTTAGACGGGATTGGGTCTTGGATATCGCCATTGTGAAATCGCTCGTCCGACTTTCCTTAGGCGGCATGGGTCAATTCCTGATCGGAACGGCCAGTTGGGTCGTGCTTATCCGCATCCTTGCCGAATTCGGCAGCAATGTGTTGGCCGGGTACACCATCGCCATCCGGATCTTCATCTTTTCGCTGCTTCCGAGCTGGGGCATGAGCAATGCGGCTGCCACATTGGTCGGACAAAACCTTGGTGCCGGCAATCCCGATCGAGCCGAATACTCCGCTTGGTTGATCGGCGGCATCAACACCGTGTTTCTGGTGATGGTCGGCATCAGCTATTACATCTTTGCGGAAAACATGATGAGCTGGTTCACATCTGACAGCGAAGTGATCGCAGTCGGTGTGCGATGCCTGAAAATCATCTGCCTCGGCTATCTGATTTATGGGATGGGGATGGTGATGGCGCAATCGTTCAACGGCGCCGGAGATACGGTGACCCCAACCATCCTGAATTTCATCGCCTTTTGGATCATTGAAATTCCCTTGGCCTATTATTTGGCGAACGCATTGGGATGGAGGGAAGACGGCGTGTTCTGGTCGATTGTGATCGCCGAATCCATCCTCGGAATCATGGCGATGATCCTGTTCAAACGCGGCACGTGGAAGACGAAATTGGTTTAATTGTTGTCGATCATCGCGTTATACGCCTCGATTTCCTCGTTCAGAAGAAAATCCGTGTCGTTGAATTCAAATCTCTTAAGACCGAATCCTTCGAATTCCGCCATGGAATGGTCTGTGGACACCAATGTGAGATTCCTTGAAATGGCTTGCCAGGCGAGCATCCGGTCGAACGGGTCTTTATGGACGGTTTTTGACAACGCGATCGATCCGAGAGCTTCTTGAGGGTCCAAATCCAGGATAGTGAATCCATGCCCTTCAATAGCTTTAAGAAGTTCATCAACATAAATACCGAAATAGTCCAGCTTCCCCAATCCCGCTTTGATGGAAATCTCCCAAAGGCTCACCACGGAAACATGGACCCGCGTCTGAGAATCCCCCAACAGCATGAATATGGATCGAGGAAGTCGTGACGATTCATACAGCCACCAAAGAAGAATATGGGTATCAACCAAGACCAATGAGTTCCTCAGCGGTCATTTTAAAATCGGGTCCGATGTTGACGGGACCCCGATGAGCCAATACGCCCGCCACCCGCCATTTTTTCTGGGGTTTTGGGGGCGGTGTAAGCATGGCCACTGGTTTCTTCGCCCGGCCAAACACCACTTCGATGGATTGCCCTTGCTGGACTTCCTTCAGCACCTCTGAAAAGCGCGCTTTCAGCTCGCCGACGGTCATTTGTTTCGTCTTCATACAACAATGTATGCGCTTCTTGACAAGTTGTCAAGTTGACCTCATTCGATCACGGCCATGATCCGCTTCCACATCTCTTCATCATAACCCGAGATGGCGAAGGTGCCGGAAAGTCCTTCATCGCCAAGGCGCACCACCACCAAATCGAGAGATGGAACAACATAAATTTTCTTGTCGTCTTTGCCCAATCCGGCGATCAGATCGGCTGGCGCGGATGGAATCAGTGGTCCTTGGGTTTCCTGACGAAGGATGGGTTGCAAGTACGTGGATTGCCCGTTGAGCCACCATAAATACCCATACGCCGGGTTCAATGTCTGCGAAGGACGTGTCATCGCATCGAAGTACGACTCTGAAATCGCAGCCAGACTCCCATCCCAACGACCTTTGTTTTCAATAAATAATCCCCATCGCGCCGCATCGCGCGTGGTGCTTACAAACACATTCCCTTCGTTCAAAAACCAGACGGCTTTCGAGCTCATGCCCAACGGATTTCGTACATGAGTGGCCGTGTACTGGTTCCGGGTTTGTCCGGTGGCCGCTTCCAACACATCTATCAACCGCAAATAAGACGCGTTATGATACGCCCATCGTGTGCCTGGCGGCGCTTGATAGGTGAGACACGATGGGGTTTCACAATCCAGGCCGTTCAATCCATCATGAAATTCATTGAAACCGGCCGTCATGGTCAGTTGATGCCGAATCGTGACCGCCATTTCCTGCTCGGGCGTCATCGACGTCCAGCCCGCCCCCAAATACTGTCGCGACGGATCATCCAAATCCAACTCGCCCCGTTGCTCCGCCACGCCCACCAGATAGGCGGTCAGTGTTTTCCCAGCGGATGCCCAGATGTAGGCCGTATCGCGATTCCAGCCGTTCCAATACCTCTCATGCGCGATGCGACCCTTATGCAGAATGATGAACCCATAGGTGGATGTCGATTCCAAGTACGCATCGAGGGCCGGCAAAGCGGATGCGTTCCATTTGAGGGATGCGGGTGTGATGGTTTCCCAATCTCCGACGGCATCGGCAGGTGGAAAATAGGCGTCGAGCTCCAGTGGGGATGTCGATCGTTCGCAGGACATCAATAGGATGAGAAAACTAATTCCGAATAAACGGATCGCTGAATTTGGCATCAGAACGAAGGGTTTCATCTGTCAATGTATGCAGAAAGGCCACAACCGCATCGATTTGCGTGTCCGAAAGATTCAAGCGCAAGGGCTGCATCCCTCCCGGCACGCGAAGGCGATTGTCGAGGTTTGGACCTCCCATCACGCCGTTGTTATAATGCCGGACCACTTGCTCGAGTGTGGTGAATCGTCCGTCGTGCATGAAAGCGCCATCCAAAGCCACACTTTTCAGGGATGGGGATTTGAAGATGATGGACTGCTGCATATCGAGTCCGTTTGTCAGCGAATTCGCAACCAAGGCAAAGGTAGGAGGTTGGTGGCAACCTGCGCATCCGGCGCCACCGGCGTTCGGCGGATTCAAGAAGATGCTTTTTCCCAGATTCTGCTCTGCTGTGAAATTGGGAAACGACGCATTGGGATTTCCACCTGCCAACTCGATTCCGGTATCGAACGCACTGTTCACCGAAACCATGCTACGAACGAACTGGGCCAACGCTCGCTGGATCCGTTGCTCTGTAATGGCCTCATCCCCAAACGCGAGTTCAAACAACACCGGATAGTAGGGCAATTCATCCATCCGGCTGATAAGGGCGTTCATTCCGCCATGGGCCGCATCAAACCCCATTTCCACACTATTCTGAATGGGTTGAGTGGTCTGTTGTTCCAGATTCGCGGCGCGCTTGTCCCAAAACATGGTGCTGGCGGTATAAAAACGCGTATTCGTGAGACGCATCGAATGCACGTCGGTCTCGCCACCTTCAAAGCCGATGCTTTTCACATTGGAATCTGAAAATCCTGCGGCTTGACCATGGCAGGATGCGCACGATACGGTCCCGTTCACACTCAATTGTTTATCATAGAACAAAACACGACCCAAGGTGGCTCCGATATCCGTCACTCGATTGTTGGCCGGTTCATTGTCCGTATTCAATACCCCGGCATTGTAATGCGCCGGATACGTGATGCCATAAGAAGGAAGCTGGTCCAAATCAATCGCAAGAACATCTTCTATGACGGATGTATCTAGATCGGGGTCCGGCTGAGTGGTGGATGTGGAGCATGCCGCAACCGCGGCAAACACATATGGAAGAAGGTGATGAGGTTTCATGTACTGACTACACCCAAGTACCACTTTACCCCTAATCGACCTTATCTTTTCCCATGCAATACGTCCGGATTCCCATTGCCGTCCTAGCTTGGATCGCGCTCATCATACAGTTGGGCTTTATGATCACCCATGCACCTGAAAGCGTTACCTATTCTGCAGTGATCGTCAACTATTTCAGCTACTTCACGATTGTGAGCAACCTGCTTGTGGCCTGCAGCCTCACGTTCGTGAACAATCGGTACTTTGCGACGAACACCACACATGGTGCGATCACCGTGTATATCACAATTGTGAGTCTGGTGTATTTCCTGTTCCTCCGAGACCTATTGGACCCACAAGGATGGCTACTCGTGGCTGATATCCTTATGCATTACATCATTCCTGTCACCTATGTGATGCATTGGGGATTTGTGGTTGAAAAAGGTGATTTCAATTGGTTCGACTCGGTTCGCTGGCTCAAAATCCCCTTCCTCTATTTGCTGTTTGTGATCATCCGCGGCTTGCTTACCGAAATCTATCCCTATCCGTTCCTCAACATCGGAGAGTTAGGATTTTTGTTTGTGATGAGGAATATCCTGATAGCGGGCGCGGCGTTTTGGTTCGTCGGAATGGTGGTTGTTGGGATAGACAAGGCGATTGGTCGTCCCGAAATGATGGGTTCCTTGAAAAACCAGCCACCCAGAAAGGAGATTCTCCGAAAGAGATAAGTTTTTTCGGAATCACATCACTACTGATTGTGCCAAAAGCATGGTTTTCGGGACCTATCGTTCCGGAATCCGTGCTTTTTTTGTAAGAATTTCCCAAATCCGGCCTTTATAGGGTATGACCTTGTGGTTCGGACGCCAAACCCGATCACAGCGCATGACTACAGTCCATCCTGGGCCGGGGGCGGATAGCCTTCGGCCTTGATTTTTACACCTATGGCCGTCCTTCTGCTTCTGCTATTCATTCTGCCTCCACCCATTGCCATCACCGAATTCAATTTCGATCCGGTGGAGGGCCGCCCGGGGTATGTCGAGCTGCAGAACACCACGGGACAAGCCATCAATTTGAAGAACTGGCGGTTGCAACGTCGGCAAACCAGTAGTGAAACGAATCGATTCATCAGCACGATCGATCTAATTCTGGATCCCGGAGCCTTCTTGGTTTTGGTTGCGGATGTTCAGGCGATGAGGGATGCGCATGGCGATGGCCTCTATCACGTGATGACGCGATATCCGACCTTCAATCGTACAACAGCGGATGAACTACGATTGTTTGATGCGTCTGGCACGCGGATCGATTCCCTTCAATACCATCCGTCCGTTTGGATACGAGGCACATCCCACGAAAGGCGATCGGTGATGGTGGATGCGACCTATTCCGAAAATTGGGAACCGGGATTGTCACCAGGCAGAACCAATCACGCAAGGCCACCCACAACTCCATTGCGAATCGAAGCAATCGGCATCAAAGAACCCGACCAGGTTGCGATCCGCTTCTCACGACGAATGGATGACTCATCCATCGGTTGCGAGCCATGTTTTCAATCGGCGGAAGCAGGTCTGATGGTGGAGTTCAGAGAGCCGAATCTGGTGGTCATCACCGCATCTGCATCCGAATTCAACCTAGAGGTTATACGGTTATCCGACCTCTTCGGCAACGCCCTACCCGATACCCTCATTCCCATCCACGCTGCGTATGTGCGCCCCGAACGACACCACATCCTTCTCAATGAACTCTTCCTGTGGGGCTCACAGCCGTTCATCGAAATCTTCAATCCCACGCATCACACCTTCGACATGTCGGGACTCTCTCTGAACGGTCGGGCGCTGCCCAAACCCGAGGTTCTGACCGGCTTCCATATCCCTGCCCCGCTTCGGCCGCAATCCTACGCGGAGTTCACCTCCTGGGCCACACTAACGAAAACCTCCAGCGGAATCGGAATCCGGCATCCAAACGGCACCCTGATCGATACCCTTCGATACGGTAGCCATTGGGTGTTCGGGTCCGAATCCGTTTCATTGGAACGACGGAGTCCGGACGGACTCACCAACGACCCCACCAATTGGAGGCCTCATCCGTCCTCGCACAGCCGGCTGGCGCAGAACCATCATCATCAAGCGGTATCAGAGTTTCCACATCCAGACATCGTGGATCTTTTTGAGAACCGAATCCGCATCCGGTTTCCGACATTCCGAGTGCCGGAACCATCTGTTCGTGTGTATGTGGATGATGTGCTCATTCCCGTTTTGCCAGTGAATTGGATGCAAGCCGATACCTGGTATCTGGACATCCCAAACGGCAATGCGTTGACCATCGAAACCAGCGCGCAGGTGATCGGTCCGGTTCCGATAAGTCGCCCATCGACATTCGGTGCGTTGCTCATCAATGAAATCTTATATCAACCACATAGCCATCGGTACAGCGGCAAACCGGATCAGCCACAGTTCGTCGAACTGTTCAATTCGATGCCCTTTGCGGTATCGATTGAAGGCATTCACATCACGGATGAGCCGGATAAAAATGGATCGGTGAGTCGCATGATGCCGGCGAGAAGTGCGCGCCGATGGATTCCATCCGGTGGCTATCTGGCGATGTATGCGGATACAGCGATGGCATGGTCGGACACCCGCATGGCTCGGGCCTTTCCTGAAACCATTGAATCCGGCACGATGCGATTTCAACGAAGCACATTGTCGCTCACCCAAAGTGGAAAAGTGATCCGTGTCGTGGATGTTGACGGATTGGTGATCGATTCGGTGCGGTATTCCCCGACTTGGCATCATCCTGAGCGAGTTGAGCCTGCTGGATATAGCATGGAAAAAATCGATCCTACTCTGGAATCACACATCAAAGCGAATTGGACCACATCCGCATCCGATTTTGGAGCGACTCCTGCGGCACCGAATTCTGTACTTCGGATTCCGGATCAGACTATGAATTCAGCGAAGATTATTGCAGACCCGAACCCATTCAGTGGCTTGCAATCCATTCATGTGTCGGCAGATGAACCCGATTATCTGGTCCGCTTGCGCATATATGACCGATATGGACGCCTGATCCGCATCTTGAGCGAGAACGATCCATTGGGTAATGGACGATATTGGTGGTGGAACGGACTTCGCGATGATGGACAAAAAACTCCGATCGGCATCTATGTTCTGGTTGCGGATCTGGTCGGAAGTTCGCGGGCAAAAAATCAGCAATGGAGACATATTCTGGTACTTGCCCGTTAGGCCTCGGAATGGTTATCCTTCCTGAACATGAATCTCACAGAACAATCGCCGATCGGCGTCTTCGATTCGGGAATCGGCGGACTGACCGTGGTCAAATCCATCATGCAACGCATGCCGGAAGAACGCATCATCTATTTCGGAGATACCGCCCGCGTGCCATACGGCATCAAGTCTCCAGAAACCGTGAAAGAATATGCACTTCAGATCACGGATTTTCTGATGAAACGACATGTTAAAATGATTGTCATCGCTTGCAATACGGTTTCAGCAGCAGCGGAAAAAGAAGTTCGAGCTCGCGCCTTGCCCATTCCAGTGATTGGTGTGGTGGAAGCGGGAGCGAAAGTCGCCGTAGCCGCATCTACTCGAAATAAGTTGGTCGGTGTGATCGGAACCTTGGCCACGGTCGGTTCCGGAACCTATGAGCAATCCATCAAGCAGATTGATTCGTCGATGCGGGTGTTCTCCAAAGCATGTCCGATGCTAGTCCCACTCGCTGAAGAAGGATGGATCGACAATGATGTGGCGAAATTGACCTTGGAACACTATCTGAGCGACTTTAAAGACAAGAATCTGGATTCCATCATCCTCGGATGCACGCATTATCCCTTGTTCAAGGATTCCATCCGAAACATCTTACCGAAAACCGTGGAAATCATTGATTCAGCGGATGCGGTGGCGGAATTGGTCGACACCACATTGCGCTCATCCGAATTGCGCAATCAGACCGGAAAGGGTGCCTTGGATTGTTATGTGAGCGACAAACCACAACGCTTCCAACTTCTCGCAGAGCGCTTTTTGGGTCGCGCAGTGAATCAGTTGGAAGTTGTGAATGTGACTTAAAGCAAGTGACTGGCCAAGCTGGCCAACTCCGAACGCTCTCCTTTTTCCAAGGTCACATGCGCATACATTGGATTGTCTTTGATGCGATCGATCAAATAGGACAAGCCATTGGATTGAGCATCCAAAAACGGCGTGTCGATCTGGAAAATATCCCCAGTGAAGATGATTTTCGTGTTTTCACCAGCTCGTGTGATGATGGTCTTCACTTCATGAGGCGTCAGGTTCTGGGCCTCATCCACAATGAAAATGATGTTGGATAAACTGCGCCCACGGATGTATGCGAGCGGAACAATGTGCAATTTTTCCTGCTCCACCAACTCTTCGATTTTCTTGTATTCCTTGTCCTTCTCACCATACTGGTTTTTGATGAAGCTCAGATTATCCCACAGCGGCTGCATGTAAGGATTGATTTTCGATTTGATGTCGCCCGGCAGATACCCGATATCTTTGTTGCTTAGTGGCACAATCGGACGCGCCAGGAAAATCTGCCTGAAATCGCGGCGTTGCTCCAAAGCCCCGGCAAGGGCTAACAACGTTTTTCCGGTTCCGGCCGAACCGGAAATGGTGACCAGCAACACATCCGGATTCATGATCGCATGCAAGGCAAAGGTCTGTTCGGCGTTTCTCGCACGGATGCTCGCCGCCACTTCTTTCGCCACACGCTCAATTTTCCCGGTTTGAGCATTGTAATAAGCCAGCGCGGTCACTTTGTCGTTCTGCAACGAAATGTACTGGTTGGCGATGGGTTTCGTTTTCATGACCTCCTCCACTTCCACGAATCCATTCACATACAAGCGGTTGATCACCTCCGGATTCTTCACCTTCACATCCATCTTACCAGTGAACATGTGTTCCACATCCTTCACCTTACCGGTCTCATAATCTTCTGCCGGCAGATTCAGTGCCCGCGCTTTCAGGCGCAAGTTCACATCTTTGGTCACTAGCACCACGCTTTTTTCTTTCTCGGTTTCCGCCAATCGCATCGCTGTATTCAAGATGCGGTGATCATTCTTATGAACTCCGAAAGCGGCGCTACTATCCACTTTCGAGCCCTCATCCACTAGGACGCGTAATTTTCCGTGCGTCGGTCCATCCAATGCGATCCAATTCTGCATCAGATTCTTATGCGATAATTTGTCCAGATTCCGGATGAACTCCCTCGCATGGAAGTTCAACATGGTATTGCCCTTTTTAAAAGTGTCGACTTCCTCGAGTACCGTTATGGGTAGGGCGACGTCGTGTTCCTGGAAGTTGTAGATGGCATTGAAGTCATAGAGAATCACCGAGGTGTCCAGCACGAAGATTTTCTTAGCGCTGCGGGCGGTTGCTTTTTTGGGCATCTGGTATGGAATCAAAGAGCGTTATGGGCATGAAAATGATACAAAGTGATGGAACCTGCAATAGCGGCGTTCAAACTTTCGACATGATTTGGATTTCCGGGTATTCCGACACGTTGGAAAGGCAAGGCCAAGACCTCATCCGACACGCCATTTCCTTCGTTTCCGATCACAATGACCGCGTTTTTTGACGGACGAACATCGTTCAGGGATATGGAACCTGCACCGCCATCCAAAATCAACACCTCGCGTCCGGCCGCCGCTGCTTCTCGAATCAATGAGGTCAAAGTTCCCAAGGCATAAGGGATCATCCCTGTGGCGCCCGCCGTGCTGCGAACCACTTTGGGTTGGAACAAATCCGTGGTTCCGGTGCCCACCAAAAATCCGGTTGCTCCGAACCACGCCGCCGTGCGATACAGGGTTCCGAGATTACCTGGGTCTTGGATCGCATCGAGAGCGATTAGAACACCTGGTTTCGCGCATAAATCTTGAACTGAAACGGCATCGGGAATCCGACAGACCGCGATGACACCTTGCGACGTTTCTGTTTCGCTGATTTCGGAAAAGGCGTCTTTGGTCAGGGATATGACCGGAATGGTGCCACTATCGACCGCCCGACCATCCGTCAGGATCGTATCGACATCAATCCTTCCGTTCCGGATGATCTGTTCCACGGTGCGCTGACCTTCGGCGATGAACCGACCCGCTTCGATGCGGTAAGATTTTCGAGCGAGATTGCGGATATCGGCGCGTTTTTGTCGGCTCAGCATACCGGAATGTAGCCATTTTTGTACTTTGCGCGTGCCATGCGACGCCAATCCTATCTCGTCTTTTTTTTCTTGCTTGTTCCGGTCGTCGGTTCCGCGCAAAGCCTGTTCGGTGAAACCCAATTCCAGCGCCAACTCGATGCCGTCTTATGGCGTCAGCAATCCACCTTTTTGTATGAGAATCCGGCGTTCGACGTCTCCCTATCCAATCGCTTAGGGTCCCGTTTTTTTCTGCTCGGTAATCAGGCTCAGAACATCCAAAACGACCGCCAGACCGATCTGAGCATTTCCACATTAATGATTCCCGGCATCGCCTTCGCGGCAGATGTGCGCTCATTCGAGTTCACATCCACCAAAACCCGGCAGGATGTGGCCTTGGCAGGCATCGAATTCCGTCCCGGAAATCTCTTGTTCTTGCGCACTCAATTCGGGGTGATGTCGGACAGCCGCAACCGTTCCCCCGACCAAGGCTTCATTTACGGCCTGAAAGCTTGGACACCCGATCTTCAACCTGCAGAGGGATTCCGACTTTCACCCAGTCTATTCCTCGAAATCGCAGATATTCAGCCACGGAAATATGTTACCACCCGGTATGAAGCAGACATGGGCTATCGCAATCTAGGACTCGAGTTGGATGCGGCCCTCCAACATGGGATTTCCCGCCGGGAAGGGTACTTGGAGGCGAACACCATCGAATCTATCCGCATTGATACCACCTTGATTCGGTTCCGATCCCGATTTCCAATCGCGAAACGATGGACCGGTGAATTGGATGTGGAAGCACTCAATCATTTGCGACTGATGCAAAATCGTACGATGGGCGACATATCCGATGTCCCCCTGTTCAATTCCCGCACGTTGCGTCAAGCGGTGGATACACGGGTCTTGATTTCTCGGCAAGGCGAACGCTTGAGATCCACATTGGGTATGGCGATCGGAGTGGGGATTCGTGATTCACGCCTCACGGATACCCAAGATCTACCGCCCGATCAGGTCCGCCGACGTTCCGACATCCTCACCAATTCGAATTTCACACAAAACCGGTTCGAGCTGTTCACCAATCAGGATATGAGGTTGTCGGACCGACATCGAATGTCCGTCTTCACAAGCGCATCCATCCTTCGATACGATACGCCGGAAACCAACCCAGACGATCGCGATGAACTTTCACTCCTGTTCCGAACCACCAATCGATTTCGATTCTCCGACACCTTCGAAACCGTCTTCACCACCGCCGGAGAAGCCTATCATTATGTGTATCTGTTCGCCGAACGAAGCATTGAGAACAATTGGAGACGGTCGCTTCGCTTGATGCCGGAATTCATCTGGCAGCCCACATCCGCCATCCATTGGCGCACGTTTTTTCTGATCCGAGCCAATTATACGGTCGAGGATTATGAATTGGAGGGACGGCAGAACAACGACCAATCCGCTCGTGAACTGGTGATGGGCACGGATGTCGACTATCGGTTCATCCCCAACTGGCATATCGGTTTCCAAGGATCCAGAAGTGAGTTGCGCATCGGGAAATTGTTCTGGAAAGAGTTTCGAGAATTGCCCATCGACACCTTGATCACCTACGACGGAAAAGTGGAAATCCGAAAAGTCAGTGGTTTCGGCGAAATCGCCGTCGGGATGAGGTATTTCCACAAGACGGATTTTCTCATCCGCGCCACTCAGACGATCCCTATGGATGGTGGGGATGTGTCGCGCACGGCAACCGGATTGCTCACGACAGTCCAATTCGGTCCATTGGTTCGGGTTCTCTGGCCGTTTGGCAACGGACAAGAAATCCATGTCCAAGGCTGGTATCAGGTGCAGGAAACCCGAACCAAGCTCTATACAACATACCCTGAAGAGGTACGGGCCGCTTTCATGCGGGCGGAGAGGAAACCCTTGACCAGGGTGTTCCCGAACATCGACATGACGGTCCGGTTCCGGTTCTGACGGCAGGATTTCCTATCTTTAGGGTCTAAACCTTTTCGCCAAACGCCATGACATCCAATCCCTTGCAATCGCTCGGTTTGAAAGCCGACAACCCCGGAACGAGCACCGGAACCCGTTTTTTTACTGCCCCTAATGCCAAAAAAAGAGCGTCGTATTCACCGGCGGATGGTAGCCTCATCGGCACGGTTTCCGAAACCACCCGCGCCGAGTACGATGCCGTGATGTCGGAAGCCACCAAAGCTTTTGCCGTTTGGCGCAGCATGCCGGCACCGAAACGTGGTGAAATCATTCGTCAGATCGGAAACGCCTTGCGCGAGAAAAAAGAAGCGCTCGGATATCTTGTTTCCCTCGAGATGGGTAAAGTCTATCAAGAAGGATTGGGCGAAGTTCAAGAGATGATCGACATCTGCGATTTCGCAGTCGGACTCTCCCGCCAGTTGTATGGACTAAGCATGCATTCCGAGCGTCCGGATCACCGGATGTATGAGCAATGGCATCCGCTGGGTGTGGTCGGAGTCATTTCCGCATTCAATTTTCCCGTGGCAGTTTGGAGCTGGAATGCGATGATCGCCGCCGTCTGTGGCGACGTGACGGTCTGGAAGCCATCGGAAAAAACACCTCTTTGTGCTGTAGCTTGCCATAACATTATCGTGGATGTGTTGAAGAAAAATGATGTGCCAGAAGGCGTCTTCAACCTGATCACCGGCGATCGCGAAGTCGGCGAATGGATGACATCCGACCCCCGCGTACCATTGGTTTCAGCAACAGGATCCATCCGCATGGGCAAACAAGTGGCGCAAGTGGTGGGCGCGCGCTTGGGTCGCACCTTGTTGGAATTGGGTGGGAACAACGCCATCATCATCACGCCGAACGCCGATATCGAAATGGCAATCCGTGCCACCGTATTCGGTGCTGTGGGAACTGCCGGACAACGATGCACCTCCACACGCCGCCTCATCGTGCATTCGTCTATTTTCGAGCAGGTGAAAGACCGCTTGGTTGGGATTTACCAGAACATCCAGATCGGAAATCCATTGGAGACGGGAACATTGGTAGGTCCCCTGATCGACAAACTCGCGGTGGATGCGATGCAGAATGCGCTTTCCGAGTTGAAAAAAAGCGGTGGAACCGTGGTCTATGGCGGCGAGGTGATTGAAGGAAATTATGTTCGTCCTGCCATCTGTATCGCGAAAAACGAGTATCTGGTGGTGCAAGATGAGACCTTCGCGCCGATCCTGTATCTGATCAACTACGACAATCTGGATGAAGCCATTGCGATTCAAAATGGCGTGGTGCAAGGATTGAGCTCGGCGATCTTCAGCCTGAACATGCGTGAAGCGGAGCGTTTTTTGAGCGCGACCGGATCCGATTGCGGCATCGCAAACGTGAACATCGGAACGAGCGGAGCGGAGATTGGCGGCGCATTTGGAGGCGAGAAGGAAACGGGAGGCGGACGTGAATCCGGTTCCGATGCTTGGAAAGCCTACATGCGCCGGCAGACGAACACGATCAACTGGGGCGCGACCTTGCCGTTAGCCCAAGGCATCAAATTCGATATCGATTAGACGCTGTGCGATCTGATCCACATAGGTCAGATGCGATGGCTTCATCATCACGCTTCGAAGCACGGTGGTGAATTCGGAGTCGGCGATGAGCCCGGGGCGGAGCGCGGCGATCCGCCGCGTCGGGACACGGTATTTGCTTACCCAGATGCCCTGCGCGCCGGCAGACATCCCCTGCTCGAAGATCGAATCCGACGCGGCGGATATGGCGCTGGCCAAGGGCCGGCTCGTCCGAGGCAGGTACGCCACGATATCCAATTGCGGAGCTTCGAGAATGTCAAAACGCCCCGATGCTTCAAGCCGGCTGGCCAGCGCCACGGCGGCGTCGCGGCACGCGCTTAGAATTTGGCCAAGGCCACGGTCACGCTCAAAAGGTAGAACCTTCATCGTGGCCCATAGCGCCGCCGCCGCCGCGCCCGCGCGCGAGCATTCGAGGCTGATTTCGCCCAAATGAAGCTCATCCGATGAGAAATAGGTGTACGGCGAATCGTGCTTGTAAAATCGCCCCACCGCCGGATCCTTGAACAGCACACATCCGCATCCGTACGGCTGCATGCCGTGCTTATGCGGATCCACGACAAAACTGTCTACCTCGCCAAGAACGTCCCAAGCATCTCCACCCAACAGCTTGAAAAATCCACCATAGGCTCCATCCGCATGAATTCTTATGCCGTTTTCTTTGCAAAAGGGTAGGATGTCATGCAGCGGTTCTACCCGTCCGAGTCCGGTGGTACCCAACGTCACGACCAACGTGCCGATGTCCGGACGCATCACCACATCCCGAATATCATCCAAGATCACATACGTCAAACCCAGCACCTCGCACATCCGCTGATGCGTGTAATGGGCATCCGAAGAAAACGCAACGACTTTACCAGGTACGCATTTCGACGCGATCCACAAGGCTTCCAAATTCGCGATGGTTCCTGAACTGGTGAGATGCCCCAATGCGGAAGGAAATCCAAAAAGAGTTCCCAATTCGCGGATCACCTCTTTTTCCATCTCGGAAGTAGGCGGACCCCCATCCAATGCATGATTGTTCGGATTGATGCTGGCCGCCAACGCATACGCCGCCCAAGCGACAGGATGAGGAGGCTTGAGCATCTGTCCAGCATAGAAAGGGGAATGAAACGGAAAATTCCCTTTCAAACGCTCCGAAAGTTCGTTCATCACGGCAGGCGCCGCGCCCATCGAGGCTTGGATCAACGGATCATCCGCATCATCAGGCCACATCCGTCTCCAATCATTGAAATCGGATAAGGCCTGTGTCAGAAGATCCTTCATTCTCAGAGAATGGTGTAGCTGAATCCGACCGAGAGCACTTGCTTCACTTGCAGATCCTTGGTCACGTTATCATCAAAAATGAAGGCGAGCTGGATGTTGGTCGTGAAAAAGTTATTGATTTTACCCACGAAGTCATTGTTGATCTTCACAACTGTGCTGGAAAACGGACGTTTGAAATTGGTGAATGTATCGGCCGAGCCGGCATAACTCACATTGGACATCACATCTCGCGTGATCCGGATTCCCAATGATACTCCCCCTTCATTGCGAAATGAGGTGTTGGGCTTCAGTCCATATCTACGCGATAACGTTGTGTCTTGAACGATGGTCTGTTTCAGCGACAGACCGGCATTGAACTGGGTGTTCTTCTCAGGAGTGTATGCGAAACCGATTGTTTCGGTGATGTACGCTGGTGCCATGAACGTCGACACGACATTCAAATAGGCTTTGTCATATCCTTCATAGAATTGTGTGTCGAAATTCAACTGCCCGATCAATGAGAACTGAGGATCGTTGAATTGACGGCTCACCTGATTTCGAATTCGAATCTCGTCGTCCGTCTTTCGACCTTCATTGCCGTTGATTCGGGCACGGCCATATTTCAGGCTCGTCACATGATCCAACACATAGCGCTCGTGTTCATAGCGCGAGGTGAACCGTGTTCCAGCTGTGACCGCCAAGGTATTCACACCACCTTGCGACCAATTGCGATACTGGGCTTGCGCTCCGTTCAATGTACCGATCCAACTGTTCTTCCACGGTGAATAGGCTTCCGTTGAATCTGTCTTAGCGAAACCGAGTTGTGCAACGCTTAATAGCGTGATGAATGAGATGATAATGATATTCATGCGATCGAAGGTTTCGCAAAAATACGGCTAATCGCGCTGCAAAACCACCGCTTCTGGCGTTCCGGAGGTGTTGAAGCTCACCTCCACATGTTCATTAAATTTAGTGGGCGATACCAGCCCGGTGAAATCGGGATGGATGGGAACCTGGCGGTGTCCGCGATCAACTAATACTGCGACCCTTAATACGGCCGGTATATGGGACTGTGTGAGCAGCTTGATGGCGTTCAACATGGTGTTTCCGCTGAACAAAACATCATCCACCACAACCACATACGCCTTGACGTTCGGTTCGATGGGCGTGGTTTCGATGCGGAACAACTCGATGGGCTGGGTGCTGATGGGGGTTAGTGCTTCGACCAATGTTTCTGCCAAACTGTATCCGCGCACATGGATGCCATAAATCTGAATAGGCGCCGTACCCTTATGATCTTCGATGATCTGGTAGGCCATGCGCTTGATCGCCCGTTGCATGTGGGCTTTTGGCATCAATTCCATCCGTGTATCCATACTCGGATTATTGGAACATCGATTTGATGCTACCCCATGTGCGGCGGATGGCCGTCGATGTGTAATTGACGCTAACAGGACCTTTTTCTTCGACGGACCCGTTGCGATAATCGATGTACAGCTTATAAAAAACCGCATCTCCTGCATCGCCGGGTTTGAACACGGAGCGATCGACGAATTGGTAGTCGCGTCCGGTAGACGGCACATCGCCTGGATTTACTTGGATCGCATGAATCACATCGTAACTCTGTTCATTGCGCAAACTGCGAACAATACGGAAGCCACCCACTTGATCGGCCTGCGAGATGGTCCAAGAAAGCATCACTTCAGACGTGTTGGCTGGATTGAGCTCGGCACGAAACGATGTGAGCACTGCGGATTGAAACCCGAGTGTCAGAATCGTGATCACCAGTAGAAAAGGAATCGTTGAGCGTCTCATCTTGTGTAAACCTCTGTAAATATACATTTTTTTCCTTTCCTTGTTCCCCGAAAAGTTTCGCAAAAGATTTCAAGATTCATTACGTTACAGGAAGACAACCCGAACAAAACTATCATCACCATTATGGCATCCAAAACCATTCCTTACCTCGTTGTAGCAGCCGGTGCATTCCTCGGAGGAGTTGCATTAGGTATGCTCGTATCTCCACAATCCGGACGCGATAACCGTGAAATGATCCGTAGAAAATCCAACGACATGGCCAACTATGTGGCTCAACAAGGTCGCAAAGTGAAAGCGGACGTTTCGAACGAAATGAAGCGCAATTTTCCGGATCTGTACGCGGCTACGACCGACATCGAACTCGATGAAAACGACGTTCTGACCGGCAAAGCATGACCGAAGCTCTGTTCCATCGCGTATGGGCAGAGCGTCTTTTTCGATCCGATTTTTTGACAACCACGGAAGGCCTCCCCCTTCGGATACTCGCATCCGGAGCTCTCCACGTAGGCGATGGGCCTGATTTCAGGCACGCCACTATTTCCCTCGACCAAATGCGTTGGGAAGGCGACATCGAACTGCATGTACGGTGCCGAGATTGGTATCACCATCGGCATCAGCAAGACCCCGCCTACAACAATGTGATCCTGCACGTGGTGTTGATGCCTGAGCATGCCGCTCCAGTGCGTCGTCAAGATGGTACGTTCGCACCAACCTTGGTGTTGTTTTCGCACGTCACCGCACACCTACCGGAATTGTTCCGACAATCCGCGTTCCGCGGCAAATTGGCCTGTCACGGACAGGTGGAGCGAGTAGCGACGGACGTGATCGATTTTCAATTCCGAGAAGCGGAATCGAGGTACTTCGACAAAAAACAGCAAGACCTGCTCGCGTTCTACGATTCCAGCCTTGGATTATCAGCAGGGTGGATCCGGATGTTCCGTAAAGCTTGTTTCGATGTGCTCGGTATATCCCTGAACCGAGGCACCATGTGTGAATTGCACGACAAGATGGAGCGAATCTGCCCCCTGTTCTCCACACCCGACGAAGCGGTGATGTCGTTCCAACAACTGGCTTTCGGTCAGATTGATTCACCCCGATGGGATCGGAGCGGATCGAGGCCCGATAACCAACCCCTCAAGCGTGTGACCCAAGCCGCTTTGATTTGGTTTCGATTGCAGGGCCTGGAACCTCAATCGGTCAATTGGGACAACTTGATCGCCGGGCTTCAGCTCGGACAAGAGCGAAAATCCGTGCTGTATCGAAACGCCTGGCTTCCGGCGGTATCCCTTTTCGCTCAATGGTCGGGAGACCGTCAACGCGAGCATCAGGTGTTGGAATCTTGGATGGAACGGGCATGGAAGGTGCCCAATGCGGTATCCGCCCCCTTCAGGGATGCGGGATTTCCGGAATCCATCGTCGGGAAATCGTCCGGAACCACATGGCAATTGCGTGAACGATGCCGAAAATCAGGATGCTCAGAATGTAAGATCATGCAAACACTGATCCGTTCTTGACATATCGGTTGAAACTTGATAATTTTGGGGTCTTCGCAAGAAGTGTGTATTGCCCGGTCGTCTAATGGTAGGACAGCGGTTTTTGGTACCGTACGTGGGGGTTCGAATCCTCCCCGGGCAACTGTGGAAAAGCCCTTAGCCATCTTTGCGGGTAGAAGTAATATCGCCCTGGCGAGGGCGATGGCGGAGCACTATGGCACCAACCTAGGTGAAGTGACCATCAAAAACTTTTCCGATGGCGAACTCTATTGCAAATTCCAGCAGAGCATTCGCGGTGTGGATGTGTTCATTGTCCAATCCACGCCCCCTCCCGGCGACAACATGGTCGAACTCCTGTTGCTGATTGATGCCGCAAAGCGAGCATCCGCCTATCGCGTGACAGCTGTCATCCCATATTTCGGTTATGCGCGTCAAGACCGTAAAGATCAGCCTCGCGTTTCCATCGCCGCCAAACTGATGGCAAACTTGTTGACCACCGCCGGCGCCGACCGTGTGTTGACGATGGATCTTCACGCTCCCCAGATCCAAGGATTTTTTGATATTCCGCTTGATCACATTTATGCGAGCAGCATTTTCGTGGAATATCTGTCGCTCAACCCCATCGATAATCTCGTTGTGGTGGCACCGGATGTGGGAAGCCTCAAAATGGCCCGCTCCTATTCAAAGAGACTGAATGCGGGATTGGCGTTTGTGGACAAGCGTCGCCCTCAGCAAAATGTCGCCGAAGTGATGAACATCATCGGTGAGATTGAAAACAAGAATATTCTGCTGGTCGATGATATGATCGACACGGCAGGCACCATCACGAACGCGGCTTCCGCGCTACGCGAACGAGGTGCCAAGCAAATCATCGCCGCATGCACGCATCCGATCCTGTCGGGTCCGGCATATCAGCGAATCGAAGATTCTCCCATCGACCTCATGCTTGTGACCGATACGGTTCCGCTGAAGCGGCCGTCGTCGAAGATCAAGGTGTTGAGCGTGGCGGAGATATTTGCTGACTCGATCCGTCGCATTTTCACGGACGATTCGATCAGCACTCTGTTTGACGACTAACCAACCCATAAAAAAAACAATGGAAAAACCAACAACCGTAGACTTGACCGGGTACCCGCGTGAGCTTGGCAGCAAAGCTTCTGCGTCGGTGCGTTCTGAAGAACGTGTACCTGCCGTCTTGTACGGACCAACGGTGGCCGAGAACGTACACTTCTCGGTTCGCCTACTCGATATCGAACGCATCCTGAAAGTTAAAAGCTTTCAATTCTTCAACATCAAACTTGAAGATGGACGCGAATTTGTGACCTTGCTCAAAAAAGCATCGTTCCATCCTGTGACCGACAAGCCGATCCACATCGACTTTTTGGTGACGAACGACAAAACCCCAGTGACCGTTGTGATTCCGATCCGTTTGATCGGCACCGCACCTGGTGTGATTGAGGGTGGACGCTTGTACCAATCGGTACGCACCATCAAAGTGAAAGCCTTGCCATCAGCCTTGCCTGCTGAATTGAACATCAACATTGAAAAATTGCGCATGGGTATGTCGTTGCGTGTGAAAAACCTTCAATTGAAAGGGTTGATTCCGCAAATCGCACCTGAGCGCACCATCGTGATGGTTCGTTCGCCAAAAGGTGGCGTGAAAGGCGGAGAGCCTGCTGAAGAGACGGAAGAAGCCGCAACCGAGGCTACGGAAGGCGAATCAGCTGAATCCTGATCCGCATGACGTTGATTGTCGGATTGGGTAATCCCGGCCCGGAATATAATGGAACCCGACATAACATCGGGTTCCATGTTTTATTTGAGGTCGCCGAGAAACTGGGTATCCAGTTCCAACCTGGCAAAGGTCCGTTCATGGTCGCCACTGGAAGCCATAAAGGCCGAAAAGTGGCATTGGTGCTTCCAACCACCTATATGAACTTGAGCGGACAAGCGGTTTCGAAAGCCTTGAAAGTTTTCGATATTGCGTTGATGGATTGTCTGGTCGTCACAGATGATCTGAATTTACCCGTCGGGAAGGTGCGCATCCGCTCTTCCGGCAGCGATGGGGGCCATAATGGTCTGTCCAGCATCATCACAACTGTGAACAGCGATCAATTCCCCAGACTCCGTTTCGGTATCGGCAGCGACTTTCCAAGAGGAAGACAAGCGGATTATGTCCTTTCCGCATTCAATCCTGACGATCAGGATGCGGTTCAAGCGGGAGTGGATCGGTCGGTCGATGCGGTCCTATGCTTCATTCGCGAAGGTATTGTCACTACGATGAATACCTACAATTGAATTTCAATCAACAAAACCTAAACCAAACACCTGTCACATGTCTGAACTAATCTATCTAATCCCGGCAGCCGGCGTGATCGCGCTGCTCTTCACCTTCTACAGAGCTAGTTGGGTGAGCAAGCAAGAGGTCGGTACCGAGAAAATGGCGAAAATCGCCGGACATATTTCGGAAGGCGCCATGGCGTTTCTTCGTGCCGAATATCGCGTTTTATCGATTTTCGTTGTGGTCGTTGCCATCTTATTGGGTATTCAAGGGGCAAATACAGAGAATTCCTCACCTTTGATCGCGCTATCCTTCGTCGTTGGCGCTCTTTGCTCGGCGTTGGCTGGCTTTATCGGTATGAAAGTGGCCACCAAAGCGAACGTACGTACGGCCAATGCCGCTCGCACGAGCCTCGGCGCCGCATTGAACGTCGCCTTCACCGGTGGTTCAGTAATGGGAATGGCCGTCGTAGGTCTGGGTGTGCTTGGATTGAGCATCTTGTTGATGGTATACAGCTCCATGTTCGGTGTTGAAACCATCACGGATGTGAACAAAGTGATCACCATCATCACCGGTTTCTCGTTTGGTGCATCCTCCATCGCATTGTTCGCACGCGTAGGCGGCGGTATCTATACCAAAGCGGCGGATGTGGGTGCTGACCTTGTAGGTAAAGTGGAAGCCGGCATTCCGGAAGACCACCCCCTCAACCCTGCCACCATCGCCGATAACGTTGGCGACAACGTAGGTGACGTAGCCGGTATGGGCGCTGATTTGTTCGAATCGTTCGTCGGTTCCATCATCGCAGCCATGGTATTGGGCGCCGTGTTCATGACGGTTCCTGAGTTCACAGCAGGAGCCTTTGATCCGCTCGCAGGGATCCTGCTTCCGTTGTTCTTGGCCGCATCCGGCATCCTGATTTCGATCGGTGGCACGTTCTTCGTGAAAGTGAAAGAAGGCGGCGACCCGCAACGCGCTTTGAACATCGGCGAATTCGGTTCCGCAGCTGTGATGGTTGTCGCATTTTGGTTCATCATCAAAGCGATCCTTCCTGAGTCCTGGTACTTCGCAGATCCGCTATCTACGTCGTTTTCTGGCTATTACACCGCCAATGGTGTGTTTTTCGCTACAATCATCGGTCTTATTTCCGGTGTGGCGATTGGTGTTGTGACCGAGTATTACACCGGTTATGGCAAAAAGCCTGTTTTGGATATCGCTCGTCAGTCGTTGACCGGATCCGCAACCAACATCATCGCTGGTTTGCAAACCGGTATGATGTCGACGGGTATTCCAGTTCTGATCATCGCGTTCGCAATCATCGGAGCCTACCACTTCGCAGGCATGTATGGCATCGCCATCGCTGCTGTAGGGATGCTGGCCAACACGGGTATCCAGCTTGCGGTTGACGCTTACGGACCGATCTCGGACAACGCCGGTGGTATCGCCGAAATGTCCGAGCTTCCGAAAGAAGTACGTCAGCGCACCGACCGCCTGGATGCTGTTGGTAACACCACCGCCGCCATCGGAAAAGGCTTCGCTATCGGTTCTGCCGCTCTTACCGCCTTGGCCCTCTTCGGCGCGTACATGACGGCTGCCAATATCGCGACGATCGACGTATCCAAAGCAAACGTGATCGCCGGATTGTTCATCGGTGGAATGCTCACCTTCGTATTCTCCGCCTTGTCGATGGGTGCCGTAGGACGCGCAGCCATGGCGATGATTCACGAAGTACGTCGCCAATTCAACGAGATTCCTCCTCTCAAAGCCGCTCTTGCCGTGATGCGTAAGAACGATGGCAAAGAGATGGATACGTGGTCACAGGCCGACCAAGACATCTTCCGTGCCGCTGACGGATCCGCTGAATATGGCAAGTGCGTGGAAATCTCCACAAAATCCGCCATCCGCGAAATGGTTCTTCCAGGATTGCTCGCTGTAACCGTTCCTGTCATCATTGGTTTCGCTCCGATGTTCGGTAAAGAAGCCCTTGGTGGCTTGCTTGCCGGTGTAACTGTTACCGGTGTATTGATGGCCATTTTCCAAGCCAACGCCGGCGGCGCTTGGGACAATGCCAAGAAAATGTTTGAAGCCGGTGTTGAAATTAACGGCCAGATGTACTACAAAGGCTCTGAGCCGCACAAAGCTGCGGTTGTGGGTGATACCGTAGGTGATCCGTTGAAAGACACCTCGGGTCCTTCCTTGAACATCCTGTTGAAACTGATCTCGGTTGTCGCTCTTGTGATCGCGACCGCGCTCTGATCCCGGATTTCTTCTGATTTCCAAAAGGCCTCGTCGGTTTACCGGCGAGGCCTTTCTATTTTACGCCATGCAACTATTCAAACTATTTTTCGAGCACGACATGGTGCTCGAGCAGCTTCACGCTCCCGGTCAGCCCGTAAAACCTTCCAAAACCTCAACTTTGGCTGATTTCCTGAAGCCGACGCAAACCTATTCCCGCTTTTACCTGACATCCACCGACCTCACAGGTCCGTCATTCGGACTCAGCACACTTCCCCACTACCGGGAATTCTGCTATGCGTTGCAGATCGCGCTTCATGCCAAATACTTCCTCCGCAGTGATGGAGCCACGAACCCGGATTTATGGGAATTGGTGAAGCAGGCCCCAAGCGACACATCAATTGTGGCTGTGATGAACGACTCGTTCGTATGTCCGTTGCCCGGATTATCAAATCGGCAGGGACTGCGTGAACAGATCGGCGATTTGCTCGAAGTGCTTCACAACGGCCATATCGCGTTGTACTTGGAGAAAGCGCACCACGGCGTCGATTTCCATCTGTTTTCGATGAAGAACATCTACGATTCGCTATTTCACAGCTTTAAGCCGTTCATCGCCCCCGATTTCCGGTTTTTTAGCATCAATGCGAAACGGGCCCGCAGCGAGAGGCTGTTCTACTTCGAAACGTGGTCGCTCGACCAACCGCCACATGGGTTTGAAGAAGTCTTCAAAGAGACGCAGAAATGATCAATCGAGGCGACCCCGACGCGTCGTACCTCCCCCCATCGTAATCACCGAACATGGCTTGGATCGTGAAGCCCTTTGCGTGCAACTGCTCCCGGAACCAGTCCGCATCCAGCAGTTTCACCTGCTCGCGAAATCGCATCGTGTCGGCGCCTTGTTTCGAGATTTCGATTTCTTTATGAACCATATCGCCGCGTATATGACGACGAATCGAATAGTCCATGCCTGGCAAGGTTCCCGATTCTTCGGGGACCAATGTGGCGCGCACCCAATCGGCGTTCAGATAATCCATCACTAAAAAGCCACCGGGCTTGAGCATGGTTCGGATCGAACCCAGCACGATGATATTGTCTTCATCGCGCTCGAAATAACCGAACGACGTGAACAGATTCACGATGCCATTGAATCGATAGGGAAGCGGAAAGCGCATGTCGGCGGTGAAAAAGCGGGCGGGATATCCTTCGGCCAACAGCCGGTCTTTCGCGATATCGGTGGCACGTGGCGATAGGTCCAAACCGGTCATCTGATAACCCAAACGCGCCAAATTTAGCGTATGCCGGCCTCTACCACAGGCCAGGTCCAAAACCTCGGGAAACTGGTCCGAGGGGTACAATCGTGCGATCAACATACTGAGTTGGCGTGCTTCCTCGTCGTCGCGATGCGCATATAAGGTTTCGTAAAGCGGACTATCAAACCAATCTTGAACCGGATTCATCTCCAAAGGTACGTCGCTAACCGTTCGTTCATTTCATGAACCGTGTAATAAATGATTTGACATGCCGCTTAATGGGCGTATTTTGCTTCATTGGAAGCGGTTTTCCAGTGCTATACATCACAATAACCTAACGGTCTCCCTTATGAATTTGAAGTCGTTTCAACTCTTCTTGGTTTTGATACTATGCGTCGGCGTCACCCAGGTTTTCGCCCAGGGATCCCTGCACGGTAACGTAACCGATGCCTCCACCAGCGAGATGCTGTCTGGAACCAACATCCTGCTTTCCAGCTCGGATGGGTCGATCTCCAGGGGTGCCAACTCCGGCCTGGATGGTCATTTCACGTTCTCCAACCTGCCTGCTGGCACATACTCCGCCCGCATCAGCTATGTGGGATACAATGACCGGACCATCACCGGAATAACGATCCAAAACGGTCAAACCACGACACTGGATATTCAATTGACGCCAGGTGTGAGTCTGAACCCTGTAGTCATCTCCGCATCCAAAGCGCAGGAGAAAGTGACGGAAGCTCCGGCATCCATTCAAGTGGTCACATCCCGCGATATCCGCAACGTGTCTACCGCCACCTCCACGGATTATGTGAAAGGTCTGACTGCGGTTGACGTCGCACAACAAGGTGTGGCTTCGCAGACGGTTGTTACCCGCGGCTTCAACAACATCTTCTCGGGTTCGTTGCTGGTTCTTACCGATAACCGAATCACATCCATTCCCTCATTGCGTGCCAATGCCTTGCACTTCATCCCTCAGACCAACGACGACATCGAGTCGATCGAATTGGTCTTAGGACCCGGTGCCGCGCTTTATGGTCCGAACACCAATTCCGGTGTGATGCATATGCTCACCAAATCACCTTTGACCTCTGCCGGAACCACTGTGAGTGTGTTCGGCGGCAACCAAGGATTCATGAAAGGTCAATTCCGGACCGCTCATGCATTCAGCGACCGTTTGGGAATCAAGATTTCAGGTCAATACCTGCAAGCTCGAGAGTTCGAATTGGATGAGTCCAATTCCTATCGCCAAGCGGAACTCGATGCCCGTTCCGCCTACCTGGCAATCCCGGGAAACAGCCCATTGGACGAAAAAGGACGTCGTATCGGTGTTCGTGATTATGACATCAAGAAAATCGGATTCGACGGACGTTTGGACTACCGCATGAGCGATGACCTGACCTTGATTCTGAATTCGGGCTTCAACCAGTCGAACAACATCGACTTGACGGGTCTCGGTGCTGGTCAAGCCGTGGATTGGACTTACTCCTACTATCAAGGCCGTGTATTGTGGCGCAATTTCTTCATCCAAGCGTTCCTGAATGCGTCGAACTCCGGCGACACCTACATCATTCCTACGGGGAATGCCATCGTGGACAAATCCACACTGTTAGTGGGTCAGATTCAACATTCTGCGGATTGGAACAAGTTCAATTTCGTTTATGGCTTGGATTACATCCAGACAAATCCGGAAACCGATGGAACGGTAAACGGCCAGTATGAGGAAGTAGACAACTATCGGGAATTCGGCGGATATCTTCAGGCGAAATACCGTCTTACCGACAACTTGGATCTTCTTGCATCCTTCCGTGTCGACCAACACTCCGAATTGAACAATCCGGTGTTCTCGCCACGTGCGGCCATCGTATATCGTCCAATTCAGAACCACAACTTCCGCTTGACCTACAACCGCTCGTTCAGCACACCAAGTTCGAACAATTTGTTCTTGGATCTGGAAGCGGCACGTATTCCGATTGGATCGTTCTACACACTCGGTGTCCGCGCAATGGGTGTTCCCAAGAATGGATTCACATTCGCACGTGATGCGAATGGCAAACCGGTCTGGGTATCCAACTTCGCACCAGCTGCTGGTCAGCTGAACTTTGGCACGAACGATCCAGTGGCTTGGGGCATCATCCGCAACCTGATCGCTGGAGCCACAGGCAGCCCCGCACTCGGTGCCAACGCACCCGTGCCAAGTACCATCGGTATGACCGTCGACTTCAACATGCGCCGTCTGAACACCGGCACTGGTTCGTTTGATCCTGTATCGGATGTGAACAACATCGCGGGAATTGAACCAACGATTTACAACACCTTCGAAGTCGGCTACAAAGGCATCATCAATAACAAATTGCTGTTGAGTGCGGATGTGTACTTCACCAAGGCAGAAAACTTCGTGGGCCCTCTGGTCGTGGAAACCCCGAACGTCTTTATTAACCGTGTCGAGTTCATCAACTATCTGACGGCCTACTTCACCGCAGCTGGCGTACCGAACCCAGGTCCGACAGCAACCGCCGTAGGCACGGGTCTTTCCGGTCTACCACTCGGTGTTGTGACTCCACAAGAGGCATTCAACCGCGATGCCGTGATGTTGACCTACCGGAACTTCGGTGAAATCGATTACTTCGGTGTCGATCTCGGATTCGAATACCTGGTGAACACCCAATTCCGCCTCATGGGTAACTACTCCTTCGTGAGCGAAGACAAATGGCTCGGGTTGGATGGCAACCCGGATCTGAACCTGATCCTGAACGCACCGACCCAGAAATTCATGCTTGGCGTAGGCTACGACAACCGTGAATTGGGCTTGGATGCGGGACTCAAATTCCGCTATGTGTCTGGCTTCCCGATCGAGTCTGGAATCTACACCACCTTGAATTCGAACACAGGGAACTACGACAACATCGACTCCTATTTCAATGTGGACTTGAACGTGGGTTACGACATCCGTCAAATTAATGGTCTGCGCTTGTCCGCATCGGTCAACAACCTGACGAACAACGCAAAACCACAATTCGCCGGAACGCCTGACATCGGCCTCTTCGCGATCGGCGGGTTGACGTACTCGTTCTGATCTATGGGCGCATCAATGATGCGCCCCTTTTTTCTCTTTCGGGCGCATGGGTCGGGCGCATCAATGATGCGCCCATGCCAATGCGCCCCTTTTTTTATGCGTATTTTCGGGCATGACGTTTATTGACAAACTTTCGGCGACGGTCCGAGCCCAACGCTCGGTCTTGTGTGTGGGCTTAGATCCATCCCCCGCGCGTCTCACAACCTCCGTTGAAAACCATTGCCGACGCGTCATCGATGCCACCCTTCCCTATGCCGTGGCTTACAAACCGAATCTTGCGTTCTTTGAAGCCCTCGGGCCCGACGGCTGGTCCATCCTCGAACGCGTGATTGGCCACATCCCGTCCGATCGCATCATCATCGCCGATGCCAAACGCGGCGATATCGGCACCACCGCCGAGCACTACGCCCGAGCCTTTTTCGACGAACTCAACGTTGATGCCATTACCCTGAACCCGCTGATGGGCTTCGAAACCTTGCTTCCGTTCTTGAACGATCCCACCAAGGCGGCGTTCGTACTCACCCTCACCTCCAATCCCGGCGCCGCGGACTTTTTCCTACAGCCCTTCGCCGGTGAATCGACCCTGGCCGAACACATCGCCGCACGGTTGGGCGCCATGGACACGCCCGGTCATATCGGTATGGTGATCGGCGCCACACATCCGGCGATGATTGCGAGCGTGGTGGCCAGGCACCCGCACGGAACGTTGCTCATCCCTGGCGTGGGTACGCAAGGCGGATCGATCTCGGAGTTACGCGTCGCACTCGCCGCACACCAAGGCATTCCGCTCGTGAACGTGACACGCGATATCTTATATGCCACGGACCCGGCAGGCCGGGCGTCGTACTATCATCAGGAATTGGCAGCGATATCGGAGCGTCACTATGGCTGAGCGTCGGGCGGATGTGGTGATGTATACGGACGGCGCGTGTAGCGGGAATCCGGGTCCAGGCGGCTGGGGCGTAATCCTGATCTGGAACAGCGTCGAAAAAGAACTCAAAGGCGGCGAGCCCGATACCACCAACAACCGGATGGAAATGCGCGCCGTGATCGAAGGACTCAACGCCCTCAAAAAACCCTGCAATGTGACCATTTGCAGCGATAGCGCCCTCATCATCGACGCTTTCACCAAAGGATGGATCGATAACTGGATCAAGCGTGGCTGGCGCAAAGCCGATAAAGATCCGGTCGAGAACAAAGATTTATGGATGGAGATGATGAATGCGATGTTGTCTCATCGCGTCACATGGAAAAAAGTGAAAGGCCATTCCACCGATGAGCTCAATAACCGTGTGGATAAATTGGCGGTGAGTGCCGTGTACGGTAGACCAAAGCCCGCGGGCAACGAATAACTCAGAACAGATCATTATGAAACACCTCATCCTCGTTTCCCTAGTTCTCATATCGGCATCGACAATAAGTGCACAAACACTTCATTTTCAAGGCGGAGCCAGTTCGGCGAATATGCGTGCGAAAGACCAAGAATCGTTTTTCGCTCTTTACGGATTCACTTATGGCGCACTTGCCACCTTTCCCGTGACCGATTATCTGGCATTTCAAACCGGAGTGCAGAAAACCACCAAAGGAGCTCGCATTCGATACGCCACGATCAGAGGCGGTTGGGCGGAACCTGTCAAGATTCGCGGCTATTCTCGATTGCATCAAGTTGAGATGCCGTTTCGAATCCTCTTGGGTGATTTGAACGACGGCACACGTCCGCATGCCATCATCGGTACATATGCCGGTATCGGCATCCAAGGATCTACCTCCATTTCCGAAGTAGGGATCTTTGAAACGACAAAAAACACGCAAGATCTGCGGATCGGATCGGACGAAGACGACCATATGCAGAAATTCGATTACGGTTGGACTCTCGGTTCCGGTTGGAATTTTCCACGTTTTCACATCCAACTAACCTATTCGAGAGGGATGGTGGAGCATTATCCACCCAGCAGTCTCGTAAAATCCACCCACCGGGTATGGGCAATCGGCATCGGCTATCGCTTGTGGGAAAGAAAGTAGGCCTACTTCACCAGAACCATCTTTCTCGTCTGAACCTGCCCGCCCGATTCTAGACGATACACATATACACCTGAGGCGAGGTTCGACGCATCGAAACTCACACTGTGCCGGCCCGCATCCTGTACGCCATCCACAAGTATAGCTACCCGCCTTCCCAAAGTATCATAAACGGTTAAAAGGGTCGGGCCGATTTCTGATTTCCGATACCCGATTTCCGTCTTCGGATTAAACGGATTCGGCACATTTTGCTCCAGCTCGAAACGATGCGGCGATTCATGTCCTTCCCCTTCAATGCCGACCGTGATTTGCTTTGCCTCCAGACTCACATTGTTGAACGTGACTCGATTCCCTAAATCATCATTCATCCGATCTCCATCGAACCGGATACGGATCTTGAAATCGGGGTTGTCATCCACCTCGTCAATGAAGCTGAAATCGACGTCGATGCGTTGATACACCTCGCTCAGTGCGAAGACGGACTTGTTCAAGCCGGATGTGATCCAGATCGGCGTGCCGGATGTCACCGAATAATCGATGATGAGTCGGTCCGCCGCGCCTTCATCCATCACGGCGAAGGCGAATCGAACGCCGTTAGAGCCTGACGTCGGCAGATGGACGATGAGCTCGGTTTCGCCCGCATCCCCACGAAACGGTTGTTTGATCTGCACCCCACGCATCGCTCCGGCCACGAAGGCGCTTCCTGCCATCGCATCGGATGAATAATTCACAGACGTCGGCGAATTCCGTCGTTCCATCGACGCTTTGCGCCAGTTGGGATGGGTGCCCGTGAAGGGGTAACCAGCCAATGCCGATTTGAACTCGATGTATGCGTTAGAACTGGCGGGAAATGTGGCATCGAGGCGCATCAACGGCTCATCATTCGGGACCGAGGTTCCGAAATGCCAAAATCGGTGGATTTGGAACGGAGTGATTTCCGGCGGTGTGCCCATTTGCGAATCCATCCAGCTCATGCGGGTCATGAGCCAATTCCGCATCCAGGTCACTTCCGAATCATAGGTCGGACCCACATACCAATTCGGCCAGACTTTTACACCCAGTATCGGCCATTTCTGATAATGACGAACCTGCGCCTCCGCCAATGCTTGCGCATTACTGGAGATCATGCCGTTGATCGCTTCCGGCGAAAACACTCCTCGTCGCAATTCCCACCAGCGATACCTCATTTTTTGAACAAAATCGGGATCGGTTAGCAGACGTGAATACCAATTCCGGATGCCGCAATCCGGATAACATCCATTCTGAAGGTCGATGTGATACCAGCCGTACGGCGACCATCCATTGACATAATCCGCGTTTCCAGAGCTGATGTTGAAATCCCAAACCGGGCCCATCACCAATTTTCCACCGCGGTCTTTATGCAAAAACGTGCTCAAGCGATACCCATCGATTTCCTTCAGGTATTCGGTAATCAAAAAATGATCGATGAAAGAATCCGGTTCGATATAGGCCGCATATCCGGCGCCCGGATCCCGATAATTGGACCCATACAACGCGTTTTCGAACTGATTCACGTAATTGCGGATGTAATTCTTTTGGGATGTCGTCAGCTCAGCTTCGCTGGGTCGGTAATAGGCCATCTGATGATTGCTGACGGGCCTGAACCCACTTTCACCTTCGTTGAGACGGTCTTTTCGGATGATGTAGCCACCGGTGATGTCCGGCTCGGAGGTGTCATTCGGGGTCAGTTGTGTGATGTCCACACGATGTTCGCCCCACTTCACCCGTTCCACAAGAACATACACGCCGGCGTAATGGGTTTGGCTGACCGAGCCCGTGCCTGAATGCAGAAACAATTCCACATAACGGGTTCGTGGCGCCCATCGACCCATGTTTTCAGACAGTTGATAGGCCAACACATTCCGCATCAGGGTTTTTTCGCCATAAGGCGCATACAAGATCCAATTGTGATCGACTGGCATCCCCAATAAGTCCTCATCGCGGTTGCCATTCCATTCGGTGCGAAGCTCCACGCCGTACATTTTCTGAGGAAAGGTTTGGGAACTGGATCCACGGATGTCGGCGTCGACACGGGTGTGGAGGGTGGTGGGTCCGGCCAGCCGTGCCCGACCATCCGCCTCGCGATCGATCAGAATCATGCTCGCTGGCGTTTTGTCGCCACCTGTGATCGGAAGATTGTGCTGCATCAACACCACGATCGGCAGATTCGAACTCCAATTCGGGATGGTGGAGCTGACTCGAGCATAGGTATGCGTCACCACGGCGCTTTGCAAATCGTTTCCGCGCGTGGCGATTGCTCGGATGCGCTGGCTCGATGTGAATGAAATCGGATTCGAGTATAGAGTCGACATTCCTGGACGTGGAATCGTGCCATCCGTGGTGTAATGAATCTGCGCACCGGGCTCGGCCGATAAAGTGAGCGTCACATTCGTGAGGTACATGCCGCCTTCGCGGGAAAACGCGGGAGGTGCCACCAAACTCTCGTATGATGTCGTGGTATTCGCCACGCCAGGCGTGGGCTGCGCGAAATATCCAAATCCCGATGCCGTACGTCCGAAGGAAATTCCGGTATACAGGGATGTTGCGGGAAGGATGTCGGCGCGGGTTCCGTTCGGCGCTGTGAGCACCACTGGCTCGCCCTCAGCGGACAAGCTGAAATTCGTGTGCAGATTTCGCGACGCATCGCGACGGTCTTTGCCCGAAGCGAACACGATCAAATAGGCGCCTGGTGCGAGCGATACATCCGGAAACACCCATTTGAAGGGTGAAATCGGGTTATCGGAAAGGCCAAATCCCGTTAAATCGATGGGGGATGCGGATGGATTATGCAACTCGATCCAGTCCGGATACTGCGCGTCTTCATCAGCAACGGTACTCAGATTCGAGGATTGGATTTCGTTAAGCTGTTGAGCGGCAATCGGACGAGCGGAAAAAACAGCAATTACGCTCAAAAAGTAGATGATTCGGAACATCCCGAAATCTACGCAATTACACCCACTGCAACGGGCAATTTGTCTAGTCAACTTGCTCATGCTACCTTGTATTCCACAACCGCACCCTTGTGAGAACCCTCTCCGTCCTCTTTTTTCTCGTATTACCCTTATGGGCCGACGCACAATCGGTCCACAAGATCTCAATGGCTGATTCCACACGATGGGGCAGTTTCAACATGGCCAACACCGGTGTATGGTCGTTGCGGATTTCGGAAGACTCGGAATCGTTACCTGTCCGCATCAACAAAATGGACAGTATCCGGACATTGCCCCAATGGAACGGGTACGGCATCTTTGAAACCACGCTGGAGATTGATTCGGTCCTCAGCTCGCGCCCTTGGGATCTGGGGTATTACTCGCCTGGTGGTGTCCGAATCTGGCTCAACGATCAACTCGTGTTGCGAACCGGACATCCATCTCCTAACCCGGATGAAGAAACGCTGGCTCGGTTTCTGAACATCGTGAATCGACCCGTGCTCCTTCGAGAAGGGCTAAACACCATCCGTATCGAGTATTCCGAGCATACGGTGCCATTCCAGTTTGTCACAGGATTGGGCAATGTGCGGCTCGGCATGATCGACCTTTACTTGAAGAGGCCATTTCCGGACGGGTATCAACGCCGGCATCGCGCCTTCATCTTCGGCGGTACCTTGTTGATTCTCCTCACGCTGATCCTGATCCATGGGTTCCTGTCGATCCAATTCAGAAACGAATACCATCATTCGGTGATGCTCACCATCGGCTTCATCGCCTTGCATGCGTTCACCACTCTCGCCGACAGCATGATCGATTGGACGTTCGCCTATGCACCCTTCTACGAAATCTCGTATGCCACGGCATTCATCTTCGTGGCCTATTATTTCACCATGTCGCTACGCCACAACTATAAACTACCCACTAACTACATCCCACTCAGGGTTGTTCTGATCCTCTCCTTGATCATCGCCATCCATTCGGCGTTCAATAGCCGAGCCTATTTGCACATCCTGCATCCCGGTCTAGCCATCATCGCAGTTGTCTATGGAGTTTGGACGATGTGGGAAGCCAAACGTGCGTCGAAAGACAACGAGATCGCCACCATCCTCATCGGGTTTCTTGTGACCATGGGTGGAGCCTTGGCTTATTCTCTGTTCTATCTGGCTTTCCGCAGCACAAATGATGTCCTTCTCATCGTTTCGGCGCTCACCGCCTACACGGGCATACCGATCGCCCTCACATTCAACATCGCGAAGAGCTATTCGGGTCTGTTCAAGACGATGGAGCAAAAAGTGATCGAACGTACGGCCCAGCTCCATCAGGCCAATGAATACAAATCAAGGTTTTTCGCGAATATTTCGCATGAGTTCCGCACGCCGCTCACCATCGCGCGCGGGTTGACGGATCGACTTGCCGTGCGGCATCCATCCAATCTCTCGATAGCGGACGATATACAGCCCATCCAACGCAATCTGCGTCGATTGGGCGACATGGTGAATCAGATCGTGGATTTGACCAAAGCGGATCACGATCAGATGACCTTGCATCCGAAGCATTATCTGGCCGATTCGATCGTGGCCTTATCGGTCGAGTCGTTCCGCTCTCTCACCGAGCAACGAAATCAGATGCTCTTCTATGAATCGGACAGCCAGGGGGCCATCGTGTATGCGGATCGGCCGAAGTTTGAAATCATCATCAACAATCTGATATCAAACGCCATCAAATTCACACCGGAAGGGGGATCGATCCAGGTCGGCACAACGATCCATGAGGAACGCTACATCCTCACCGTGGAAGACACGGGTCGAGGCATCCCTCCGGAAGAAAAAGACGCCATTTTCGAACGCTTCCATCGAATCAAGCAAAACAGCGACGACTATGTGGAAGGGATGGGAATCGGACTCGAACTGAGTCGCACCATCGCCCGATTGCATGGTGGCGATATCCGCCATCGAACACCAAACTCAGGGGCTGGATCGCTGTTCGAACTCGAAATACCGCTTTCCTCGTCGCCCTATCCGGAAGATATCCTACTGGATATGGAAACAGACTTCACTTCCACAAAAGCCGTGACGGTATCGAACAAAACACCAGACCATCACATCTTATTGGTCGAAGACAATGATGATATGGCCTCTTATATCCAGGAAGTTCTGAGCGACACCGGCACTGCGAAACGAGCACGAAATGGAAAGGACGCTTTGGACCAACTGGCAACCTTCCAACCCGATCTGATCATCACGGATCTGATGATGCCCAAAATGGGCGGTGCGGCTTTGGTCGATGAACTCATGAAACATCCGGAATGGAAGCATATCCCAGTGGTGGTACTTACGGCAAAATCGTTGGAAGCCGACAAGCTCGACCTGTTGCGCATCGGCGTGGTCGATTACATCACCAAACCGTTTTCGGTGGATGAACTTCAATTCAAATGCCGGAATCTGATCGCCCTCTCCAAGAAACGCATCAAAGCGAGGATCGTGCTCGGAGAGGATGCGACGTTGCCCGGTCGGGAGCAGATCTCACCGAAAGCAGCAGAGTGGGTCAAGAAGAACATCAAAGACCAGAGCTTATCGGTAGATGGCCTCGCCGATCACTTGAACATGAGCCGCAGAACCTTGTACCGTCAGCTCGAAGCGGAAACCGGAATGACCACAGCCGAGTTCATCCGCGAAATCCGCTTGCAAACGGCACGTTCCTTGTTGAAAAACAGCTCATCCACCACGATGGAGAACATTGCTACGAATGTCGGGTACACCAACGCACGGACATTCCGCAACGTGTATAGAGAGCGTTTCGGGGTGCATCCGTTGGACGAGGTGACGTCGGCATGATGGCACAAAAACGCCGGTAAACTGGCACACGGCTGAACGACGGTCGCTTTATCCTGAGGCTGAACCATCACCTGTTTCAGCCACATGAAAACTCTATTCATCCTCATCCTCTTACTGGCATCCGGAATTGTATCCGCACAAGACATTCCGAGCTCAGGACTCCGTGTCCATCTCAAAGCCGATGCCGGCACATCCACCACATTCGATGGGGTTGCCATCACCCAGTGGAACGACCAATCGGGTAACGGCTTTCATGCCACGGCACCCGGTGGACAGCCCGTTTATCAGTCGAATGTGATCAATGGTCAGCCGGCGTTGTTCTTCAACGGTGCGCAGTACCTCCACATCGCAAATACGAGTGCACTCGGCTTGGTAAATAGCGATTACGAGATGTTCTTCGTTGCCAAAAGCAGCAACTCGGGCATCCAGTTCCTCGGTGCTGGGAGCTTGGGACACCACGAGGTGCACTACAACGGACTCGGCGGACTGCGCTTCATTGCGAACGATGATGCGGGGATCAACCATGGCACGAACCTAGCTTACACCGATGGAAATCCACGGATACTCAGCGTACGGGCCACGGGCGCGAACGGATTGGCGAGGGTGGATGGCCTGGATGTGGGCAACTCGCTGAACTCACGGTCTTCATCCGACGCCATGTTCCGCCTCGGAGATCGTAGCGTAGGCGGTTATCCGCTGATCGGTCACATCGCCGAAGTGATCATCTACAACCGGGTGTTGAGCAAGCTTGAACGGTACCAGGTGGAAACGTACCTCGCTCAAAAATATGGAGTGGCCAATGCAACGGCGAACGCCCCAACATTGACCCTCGATTCGTATTCGACCAGTCAGCTACAGGGTGTCACCTTCTCTGGCAGCGTGAACCCGAACGGCACGGCCACCACATACCGGTTTCTATACGGAACCGATGAAAACAACCTCACTCTGAGCACAGAGCCGAAGACGGTCGGCAGCGGCACGAGCGCTGTCGCGGTGAGCGCCTCCATACCCGGACTTTCCCTATCGCAGACCTATTATGTGGCCTTGGTCGCCGAAAACGCCGCGCATGGGGCTAGAACATCGACTCAGGAGTTCACCATTTTGGGCCAGCCCACTGAGCCCGCTACCGCATCCATCCCGGCCATTGGACTTCGATTGCATCTCAAGGCCGATGCCGGCACTTCGACCACGGTTGAGAACCAGGCGGTCAACCAATGGCTCGACCAATCCGGAAACGGATTCACGGCGACCGCACCGGCCGGACAACCCGTCTATGTCTCCAGCTCGATCAACGGTCTCCCAGCGTTGCAATTCAACGGCGCTCAAGTGCTCCACATTTCCAACACCGGCTCGATCGGCCTCACCAACAACGACTACGAGATGTTCTTTGTGGCGAAGAGCAGCAATTCGAACATCCAGTTCTTGGCATCGGGCGGTTTGCCCGAGCATGAAGTGCACCTGAACGGTGCTTCGGGCATGCGATTCATCCCTCGAAATTCGGTGTTCATCGACAATGGCGCCAACCAGGCCTACACCGATGGCTTGCAGCGGATTTTCAGCGTCCGGGCGTCGTCCACAACAGGTGTGTCGCGTTTGAACGGTGTGGATGCGAGCCAAGCTACCGATTCCCGATCTTCGGTCGATGCCATGTTCCGGCTCGGAATGCGAAGCGATGGCTCCTATCCCTTGGTCGGGCACATCTCCGAAGTGCTCCTCTACAACCGCACCCTGACCACGCAAGAACGTGCGCAAGTGGAAAACTATCTGGCGCAGAAGTATGCGGTCGACTCCGACAATCTGACCCTCCCGACCGCATCGATTGACATGCCGACCACGACACAAGACCTGACGGCCAACTTCACGGGCACGGTGAATCCGAACGGTGTGGCCACCAGCGTGCGCTTCGCCTACGGTACCGATCCTGAGAATCTGAATCTTCTCACCGACCCGGTTTCCATCGGAAGCGGGACTGAGGATGTGGACGTGAGCGCGATGGTGTCGGGTCTCTCCCGTTTCGAGACCTATTCTGTGAAACTGATCGCATCCACCGATTTCCAGACCGTCGAAACCGGACTGTTATCGTTCGACACATCGTACCTCGAGGTGATCAGCTTTGGCTGGATCATTGGCGCTGACAGTGAAAACCCGCAAGAAACCCTTCTCTCCGCCTCGTTTCAGCTCGGAGTCCCAGACGCCACCGGATCGGAGTACAAAATCCGCTTAGGATCGTACGAAACCGAGTACACCTCCGCCGATCACCTCTCTGGCACGTTCTTTCAGACGGTTTGGCTGCCGAACGAGGATCTTGTCTACGGGCAGACCTACGAGTTGGTGCTGATCGGGAAAAGCCCCAACGGAAAACTGACCTACAGCGACACCTTGTCGGCACTGTACTACGGGCAGCCATCGGTGGTGCTCACCTCCGCCACTGCATCACCCGACGGCACGGTTGAGGTGGTCGGCAGCGTGAATCCGAATGGTGCCGCCACCTCCTACTCCATCTGGTACGGAACCGATCTGCAGAGCCTGACCGAAACCGCGTTGGTGTCTGTGGGCAATGGCACGTCCCCCGTCTCCATCGACCGCACATTCGAATCCCTTACTCCGGGGCAGAACTACCACATCTACCTGTATGCCGAGAACGACAGATTCACCGTCGAGTCGGACACGCTGACCTTCACCACGAAATGGGCCAGCGCGTCGATGGTTGACGTGACCAGTACCCGCGAATCCGGCGCCACCTTCAGCGGCTTGGTGAACCCGAACGGTTTCGAAACGGAGTTCCGATTCCGTTTCGGAGCGGATTCCACCGCTTGGACCTCGGCAGGATTCGGTTCGATCGAAATCCCCGTAGAGGTTGCCGATATCCAGGTGCCCAACAACGCGACGTATGACGTGTTTCTGGAGGCCCGGATCGGGGTCAACATCATCCAATCAGACACCCTCACATTCGACACCTATTATGTTGAATTGCGGAATGTGGCGCTCAGCTTAGGGTCCCAAGACGGTGTGCTAGGCATCATCGTCAGTGGTATTGTGGATGCGTTTGGAAACGAGGACGCAATCTATGTCCTCCGTTTCGGATCAGACCCCGAAGACCTGTCGCTGATAGGTGAGTCTCAATCCGCGCCGTATGAACTCAGTCGGTTCATCGATTACGAAGGTGCGCTCATACCTGGCAACACCTATTACGCCCAAGTGGAGGCGATTGGTGCGACGGATCGTTCGGTCACCAGCCCGCTCGAAAGCATCCGCTTCGCCGGACTTCCGATCGCCGTGCTCGACAGCGTCACCACATCACAGTCACTCACCGCGCGGTTCGATGGCAGCATCAACCCAAATGCCGGAAATGTGAGCTACGTGGTTCAGTTCGGTACCGACCGCAACAATTTGAACCAGACCAGCGCCGTGCAGACCGTGGAGAACACTGGACTGAACCCGGTAGCGGAGTGGACCACAGTGGAGAACCTTACCCCAGGTGTCGTCTACTATGCCACGATTGCTGTCACCAACGGTAATTACCCGACGCAGCGAAGCGATACGCTCGAGGTCGACATGAGGTACGCGACCGTCGTTTACTTCAACCCAGATGTGGAGAATCCTACAGATGTGCGGTTCTACATGGGCTCCAATCCGCATGGTTCCTTCAAAATAGGACAGGTCAACTACGGTGCGAGCACCGATCATCTGAATCGAAGCATCATCGATTCCACTCAATATTCCGGTACGAACATGGTGACACGTACCCTACTTGTGAACGACCTCTCGCCCGATTCAACCTATTACGCACAGTGGGTGATCACCGATCTCACTGGCGGACCCACCACGTACTCCGAAGTCGTTGAATTCAACACCATCTTCCCAACCATCACCATCGACTCGGTTCTGGCGGTCGGCTATCCTGTCTTGAATGCCTACGCCACCGTCAATACGAAAAACCAGGACATCACCATACGTGGAGAATACGCTTCCCCCGGAGGGAGTTTCAGTACGCAGGATAGCCGTTACACGATATCCGTCAGCGGCAGCAACACCCCAGTGAACGTCGTCATTCCGATGACGGAACTCGACGAAGACGAGGAGTTCGCAATCCGACTCAGGGTTACCAATTCGTCGAACAAGACCACCTATTCCGACACGGTGGATGTCGACACCTACTTCGTCGATTACTACCAACCCACAGTCTCCTATTCTGGTGCGGATGTGGCTATTCGTGTCGAACTCGAAGCACAACCCAATCTCGCCTATGCCTACCGCATCCTGAGAGGGACTCGTTCCGATTCGCTGACCGCCACGGGTGAGTTCGTGACCATGAACACCTCCAATCGCTACACCGACATCGAAGCGATTCTCGACGCCAGCTCGTTTACTCCAGGAACCACGTACTATTTCACCATCGAAGGGCGCGGCACATCGGGCTGGATCACCCGAAGCGACACCCTGAGCTTCTTGTACCAATCTCCGCCGTACGCAACTACACCTCAGGTGGACGCCTTTCAAAACTACTCCGCGAACCTAAGCGCCACCGTCTATCCGAACGGACGAGCCATCAGCTATTGGATCATGCGCGGCACCCATCCCGACTCATTGTCGATCTTTGGCGACGCGACGGATGTGGCCGCGAGCTCAGACTCCGTTCTCGTGGACCTTCAGATGGCCGGGTTGACGCCGTTCAACGATTACTATGTCTCCATAGCGGTGCAGCAACAAGGCCAGTCATCCATCGCCCGCACGGATACCGTGACCTTCGACACAAAATTTGCGGACATCTACGTGTTGGATGTGCTCAACGAGGTAGATGAAGAGTCCGACGGATGGCCCATCATGGGCCGCTTCAGCGCTTATGTGTCGAACAACAGACTTGAAGGCACCGCTTGGGTCGTGTACGGTACCCATCCCGACAGCCTGATCCATAGCACCGACGCGATCGAGCTGGAAACGGATTCGGAATATGACGAACTCTATCTGGACATCCCGTTCGGTCCATTGGATGCGAATAAAACCTATTACGCGACGATGGTCGTCGAAAACGATTTCAGACAGAGCGTTTCAAGCATACAGCAGACCATAACCAATTACCCGGGCATCCGCGTGACCAGCGTGAATGCGGCTTATGGACAGGTGTACATTTTGGGGAACATCCAACCCAACGGGTTCGACGGTGTTTACGGGATGAAATATGGCACACACCCCGATTCCTTGAACACAACGTATAATGAGCGGACGTTCAACTCCAATTCCCAGCCGTTCGACGCCGGATTTGAACTGTACAATCTCGACCAGAGCAATACCTATTACGCGTATCTCTACGCACGCAGCTATGGCGGGAAAATCGGCCGTACCGCGACCTTCAATTGGGACTACATCTACCCGGCGGTAGACAGCAGCCGTGTGGTCAGCACCCAAGATCTGACCGCATCGGTGGAAGCCACCATCGATACGAAAGGCATGAACCTCGATTTCTGGGTGGAAGTGTACAATGGCGTGGATGGATGGAATCGCTCCGACACCCTCCGTGTGACCGCAAGCGAAACCCCAGTGGATGTGAGTGTTCCGATTGGCACGTTTGAGCGATTCGTGGATGCAACCTTTGTTTTGGCTCTAAAGGCGGATGGAAAGCCAGTGGCCTATGCCGATACCACGACCTTCTCCCTTGATTATCCGGAGATCGTGGGCGTCGATGATGCCAATACATACATCACAGACAACCAAGTCACCGGAGTCGTGGAAGTCCGCAACCCCGGTAGACCCACCACCATCACCACGCGATATGGCTATGCGAATCATCCGGACAGTCTGATCTATACGAGAACTGACTTTACCTATCCCGCTCAAGCAGACCTGTCGTATCTGAGCTTCTTCATGGATGGAATAAACCGAAACGATTCCATCTACTATCAGGTCGCGGCGTCCAATCCGGGATTCATCTCGTGGTCGCCCATCTGGAGCGTGTACACCATCGGGCACCAATTCACACTCGATACGCCAATCTTGACCCCCACCAGCGGTGGCACGTTCCGCGCTGACGTGACGGTACTACTCGATCCTAAGGGCATGTCGACATCCATACGCGAAGAGATCGCCACAATGCCTGATTTCTCCGATGCCACGAGCAATGGGGATGTGATATTGACCAGCTCGGATATTCAAGAGTTGGTGTATGTCTTCGAAAATTTGGTGATCGGGCAAACGTACTATATGAAAGTGGTGGCCTATGACAACCACAACTACCAAATCTTCAGTAGCTCCGACGTTTTGCAGTTAATGTTCGAAGCATCGCCAATGATCGAGAATTTGGCGATCGAGGCGAACCCCGATCTCTCTATCGGTCTCACTGGCACGTTGTTTCCGTTCGGTCGAGACCTCACCTATCATGTGGCGTACGGACAAGACCGGAACAACCTCAACCAACGTACTGAGACGATTAGCGTTGCTAGTGACAGCACTTCCGTTTTCATTGACGAACTCATCACAGACCGCGAGCGTTTCAGTACACTGTACGCATCCGTGGTGATTGAAAGCGAAGGCCACGACCCCGTTCGAACCGATACCCTATCCGCAAGATTGCTCATTCCGACCTTCGCATTTGGAACTCCAACTACGATGCAGAACGGAAACGTGAGCGTCCCCATCACGATCGACAATGGCGGATACGACATGTCGGTCTTGTTGGAGTACGGAAGCTCGGCCACCAACGCCACTATGGTTGAGGGATCCAATGAACCGGTTCTGGTCACCATACAAGTTCCGAATCCTGGAATAGGAGTTTTGATTCACATGCAAGCCGTGGCTGATATCGACGGATTGATCAGCCGAAGCGACACCTTAAGCTACACCACCAATGCGCCCGAATTCACCTTCCTCCGCGCCTTCGCCCGACAAGATTACAAAGCCGTCTTCGACGCATCGGTGAACCCGAAGGGCATAGCTACTCAGATCCGATTCGAGTGGGGAGCCTTCGGCGGTTTCGACCGAGTCAGCCCGACCATCGACCTCGGAAGCGGAACTACCGTGATCGACACCACCTTCATATCCGATCAAAATCTCTTCTTCAATGCCGATTATGTGGCACGAATGGTGATCTTTGGAGACGGGTTTGAATTTATCTCAGACACGTTCCATTTCAATGCGCGCATTCCCGGAATCGGAATCAACGACATCCAAGTTGTACATTCGGATACGGTCGTTGTCTCCGTCCAAATCAATTCACAGGGCATCGACACCTACTCTCGCTTGGCTTACGGACCGGTCGGATCCGGCTTCCCCGACACCACAGCCGCCGTAGCCCGACCCACAGAGAGTAACATGCAGTACTTCGACATGTTCTTAACCGGATTGGCGTCGGCCACCCAATACGAGGTGAAACTTCTTGTGCAAGACCAAGCCGATTTGAACAAGATTTCGGTGACGAATACGTCCACCTTCACCACTCCTGTCGGAACCAATATCAACTTCCAACAGGTGGCCGGGACAGCAATCCAGTTCGATGCGTCTGCAGCACGGCTCGAGTTCACCAATACCGCTGCGACCACTACCTTCGCATCGTACACCATCCAAATGTGGTTCAAAACGGACGACGCCACCCGCGCAGTACAGTTCCTGACGTCGAAAGGCAATGAATTCCTGGAAGTCCACCTCTCTGGAAACAACCAGTCGTTGCGGTTCATCACACGTCCGGGCAAGTATTTCGATACGCCGACCAACAGCATCCAATCCGACGTTTGGACCCATCTGAGCGCCACGGTGGATGTGGAAAACAACCTGGCGAAGGTGTATCTGAATGGTATCGACATGCCGCTCACCTCGTTGGGCTACAACTCCGGTGTGCCTTTCTCGGGCTCATTCAGCACAGGCACGAACCTGAATATCGGCCGACGTTCCGACAACAGCTTCTATTTCGGAGGCGAAATAGATGAAATCCGCCTTTGGAACACCAGTCGCACACAGCTTCAAGTCTGGGACGATATGCACAGCACCACTCCAAGTGAGCTCGACGCCTCCTTGGTGATCTATGCCCAACTGAATGAAGGCACAGGAAGCAGTCTCACCGATGCAGCCAATGGAATCGTTGGAAACCTGCACGGCTTCGTCAGCAATCAGGGCTGGGTACCGTCTACCATCCCAATCAACGAAAACGCGGTCTATTCGACCTCGTTGACCGGTCAGGCCGGATGGAGATTGCTCTCCTCACCGGTCGAAACCACCGTGGGTGAGCTTCTGGCCAACATCTGGACCCAAGGCTTCACTGGCGCCACCACGACCAACGGCTCACCGAACGTGTACACATGGAACGCATCGGCCACCGACAACAGCGCCTCGAACTGGATCACTGCGACTAGCGCCAGCCAAGCGGTCGCACCTGGCGAAGGCGTCTTCGTGTACGTCTACGCCACCGATCCATACGGACAAGGCAGCTTCCCGAAAACCATTAGCGTCACTGGAAACGGCATATGGGGCGCATCCGCACTCACATCACGCCTGAATCCGAATCCAGATGGATGGGCGCTCGTGGGCAATCCGTATTCCACCGACATCGTCTGGAGCGACCTGAGCCGAAGCGGGATGTACAACGTGCCCTACCTCTGGGATGCCAACTCCGAAGAATGGATCACTTGGAACGGAAGCACCGGCGCACTCGCCGGCGGACGCATCGGCGCGTTCAACGCCTTCTTCGTGGCCACGATGAGCGAGAATCCGAGCCTTACGGCGCCGTTCTCAGCACGCCGCGCGGGAACGAACCAGTTCGTCGGGAAAGTGGTCCAAACACAGGACGCATCCACCTTCTCACTGAAAATCGAGAGTCCCGATGGGCGCTCGAACCGCGCTTGGTTCTCGTTCGATGCGAATGGCAAACTCGGGCTGGATGAATTCGACGCCTTCAAACTCGCGCCCTACTCGCAAGAGTATGTGCAACTGTCGTCGGTCATTCAAGACTCCATCCGTCTCGACATCAATCACCTGCCGATACTCACCGACGAGCTGAGCATTCCGCTTCGCATCAAATCCACGGCCAGCGGCACCTACCGCCTCTCGCTGAATGGACATGCCTTGCCAAGCGGATGGGATTTTGCGATCATCGATACCGAAACTGGACGGATGTCGCGCCTGGACGACGCCCTCGAGTTCACCTGGACCGGAGCCGGCGCCGAATCGTCGCGCTTCGTGCTCAAGATCTCGCCGAACACCATCACCCATGTCGAGCCGATTGCCGAAATGCCGCTTGTGTTCGGATTGGATCAGAATTACCCGAATCCGTTTAATCCAAGTACTGTGATCGGATATCAGATATCGGAAATCGGAAGAACAAGACTGACGATATATGATGTCCTTGGACGCGAAGTGGCTGTTCTGGTGGATGGCGTGATGCCGGCCGGGCGGCATTCGGTGACCTTCGACGGGAAAGACCTCGCATCCGGGATGTACATCTACCGACTGCAGTCTGGAGACAAGGTCCTTTCCCGCAAATTCACTCTAATCAAATAGTAGGATAGAAATGCTACATATGAAACCCATTCTTTTCGCTCTCATGCTTCTGGGCGCCATCTCCACGCTTCAGGCCCAGCCCCCACCACCTGTCATCCCAATGGCTCCAGACCAAGCTCCCATCGATGGGGGTTTGGGCCTGCTTGCGGCCGCTGGTGGGATGTATGCGTGGAAGACCTTAAGAGGTAGAAGTAAGAAGTAGGAAGTGGGAAGAGTGATGATCTTCCTACTTCTCCCATCCTACTTCCTTCTATACAACTTAATCCACTGCGCCTTCCCACCCACACGTTCCGTGGTGGTCACGTATCCATCTTCACGAATTGTGAATGCCAGCGCTTCGCCTTGCGGCTCCTCCTCATAGGGTTGCCGTATGCCGGGGCGCATCAAGGTCACAGACAAAGGCTCGTTTCCGACTCGCGGATAGTAAAACACCTCTTTATAGGTTTTCAGAAGGATTTCGGAACCGTCGGTGCTGATGTCGCCCGCCACGACTCTCGTCAGCGGCAACATGCCCGGAATCCGTTCCAATGTATAGGTTCCGGATCGGGACTGAGGTGACGGATATCGATAGAGGCGGACATTTTGTTCACGTTTTGTGATGATGTACCAGTCGCCTGTGATCGGGTCGACGATGAGGGTTTCGGCGTCGCGAGGGCCGTCGGGGTAACGCATCCGATAGATGCCATTCGGAGTCAGATTCCCTGAAACAGCGTTTTTGGGCTCCAAAATGGTGTATACCCGGATCTCGGAAAAGATCGAAGCGTTGTCGCCGATGTCGGCCAGGAAGAGAGTATCGCCTCGGCGGGCGATGTCCTCGAAATCACGATTTGTGATGTCCGGCAAATTGAACACCGCTTTGGCCAGACCGGTTGAATCGATCAGAAACAGCTCAGCGGGGTGACCAGAATCGTTGTGGGTCCAATAATGTGAGGGGTGGGCCGACGACGCCACGATACCCGATGCCTCGCTCATATCCGCGCCGCGAAGCTCCCCCATCACAACAGGTTCACCAAACGTGGCATTCGGAAACGTAGGCGGCTCATTGCCCGTGCAGGAGGAGATGATAAGCATGATGAGGTAGGTGCGCATCTCGGAAGATAGGTAGTTGTTTGTTGTTAGTTGTTGGTTGTAGTAAATGTTGAATGTTGAAGTTTGAATGTTGAAAGAAGAGTCTTTTATTCTACAACTAACCACAAACAACAAACAACTAACAAATACAATATGAGCCCTGAGCTGGATACACGTGTCAAGTTGGACCGTTTGTCCGATACCATTCGGGCATTCGCGGGAATTGTGAAGCTTCCGGAACAGGGAGATGCCGAAGAACAGGCATGGAAACATCGCATCGAGCGGCAATGCGAATTAAATAAGAGGGTGACGTAGGAAGGGTGAAGATCAACTTTCAGTCCGCTCTTCCTACTTCCTACTTATGTCTTCCTACTTCATTAGGCGACATATCGTATTTATGTCGGATGTCGGCCACATCGGGTTCGTCGATCACAAACCGACGTGACGGTTTGCGCTCCCCACGACGGATGCGTCCGGCTTGGCGGATGCTTTTTTTGAGGTCGGAGAAATCGGTGGGGTTCATGGGAGGAGTATACGCCATTGGCGCAGGATTGACAACGGTGAATACTTGACGCCTTATATTCTCCCATGCTTTCTTACAACAAAGACCTCATCGACTCGCTTCGCTCACTTCGCAGAGCAACAGGCTCCCTTTGGAATGAAAGCACCCTGCATCGGGCACCTTACAAACCACTGCTCCTACTTTGTGTTGTGGATGGGATTGATGAAGGATGGATTCCAACAAATCACATCACGTTGTCGGAACGATTGATAGAACGGTTTGAAGCGTACTGCGAAATGATTCAATCCGTAGGCACATGGGACATAAAACTGCCCTTCCATCACCTCGCATCCGATAACGGACTCTGGTTCCACATCAACGAACGTGAAGCGAAACTCGGCGATGAATTGTATGACCTTTTGCAGACAGAAATGGGTCGGGATGTGGTCAGAGGCCTTTTGATCAGCCAATATTTCAATGTCGATACGGGTCAACGTCTGAACTCGCGACATGCGGATTTTGGCGTCGAGAATGCATTCATCGAGCAGCTTTATTCCAGAATCGACCTTCCGTTTCAGCTGAATCACTTGAACGAACCTCCGAGAACGCGCAATGTGACACAAAACGTACGGAACCAGGCTTTTCGAATTGCCGTGCGCCGATCATATGATTATACCTGTGCGGTCTGCCGGTCCAGACTCATCACTCCATCCGGGCATATTCTTGTCGAAGGGGCGCATATCGTGCCGCATAGCACCAGTTTCAATGACGACCCAAGAAACGGACTCGCACTTTGCAGAACACATCACTGGCTATTCGACCGATATATGATCACCATCCGGCCAAGTCATGAGATCGAAATCGCACCCGTTGTTTACCAATCACCGAACCATCTGACAGGTACCATCGAATTCGATCGCAAACGCATTCATTTGCCGAACGATTCCCGAGTCCATCCTGCTGCCGAGGCGCTTGGTGATCATAACCGCCGCTTCCGCGACGCGAATTTCTCTAACTAGGCAACCGAAACAGAAAATGACGCCACGACACCTCGGGGCGGTCCATCGAATCGGAAGCGGTGTTTTTGAATTCGATCAAAGCGCCATGTTCGCGGGCGAGGGCTTCCATTTCGGAATCGGGGACGTCATGAAGACCGCGTTCGGGCTCGACCCGACCATCACGAAGTGTGATGTACAAACGTCCGCCGGGTTTCAGAAGGAGAGTGAGTTTGCGGAACGCGCGGTCGCGATCTGCGCGGGATAGATGCATGAACACCGCGCTGAGGTGGATCAGGTCGAATTGGAGTCCGGTGGCGATCACCTTGGTGAGCGCCGGGAGCGAATCGTCCATCCATTGGATCTTCGGGTGCGGATGGTTGACTTGGGCAAAATCCCGCATCTCCATAACGGGTTCTATCGCCACCACATCATAGCCTTTGGCAGCGAACCAGGCGGCATCGCGTCCAGAGCCAGCGCCCACATCCAGCACCGTCGCTGGCGGATACGGCAGCCAATTCAACAACGACGCATGGATGCGCTCGAACGGAATCGCATCGTACATCGGGGCTAAGCGGTGAGAGTTGGCGGAGTAGAAGGACATGGGGAGGGGCATACTGGTTGGTATCACTTATTTAAAATATCACATACCACTATTGCATCAACATATAGAAATGGGTTTATTGACCGATCCATTACTCCGCACTGAACCAAATTATATTTATGGCAAGAATCCCAATTTCATTCACAAAATTCACTACCAATACCAATCTAGGGAATGAAGTGATCAACTATCTTGTGAAGGTTGAGGACAAAGGTTCCTCGTGGGATCAATCAATCCAATGCGATAGGAGAGAGCTTGAGCGCCTTCTCAAAGATCTTCAATCCGTGCTCAGTGGGGATGATCTGTCGGAAGCACTGGGGTTGAGCAAGGCTGATGCCGATCGACTTGAACAGATGTACGAGACCGATTCACTTTGCAAACAATGCTCATTTAAATCGACGAAAACGTGCGTGGTGTGTGCGTTTGAGATCGAAAGTCCTCTTGAACGTGCGATGTTCGTGGATTTGACAAAGATGCGGATTCGATTTCAACGCCAATACGGAATCGACCGACAAGGAAGCCCGATCCACATAAATGGCAGATCCGACAAGCATCCGACAAACAACTTCATCAATGTTCTCACCATTCCAGATTTCTATATCGAATCGAAAGGCGAGCGAATCTGTATCTACGCCGATGGGCACACTTTCCATGAAAAGAGTGAAGACCAGGTGATGAAGGATCGTAACCAAGACCGCCAGCTTCAGGAATTCGGTTACAGAGTTTTGCGGTTCACCGGAAAAGAGATCCGAGAACATCGTGGAAAATTCACTGAAACGTTACAGAAGTGGCAGTAGGAATGGGCAAATCCCGAGTGGTTTTGTCGATTAAGCCCGAATTCGTCGAGCGGATTTTAGATGGCACTAAGCGGTTCGAATTCAGACGAACCATCTTCAAAGAACCTGTCCGATCGGTTGTGGTGTATTCAACCATGCCAGTCGGTCAGGTTGTCGCTGATTTCGATGTGAAGCAGATCCATCAACTTCCGGTCCACGACCTTTGGACCATGACGAAAGACTATGCCGGGATATCCGAAGAGCGATTTCTTGATTATTTCAAGGGCAAGGAATTCGGCTATGCGATCGAAATCAGAACGGTGAACCGATATCAGGAGCCTCTTTCATTGAGTTTGGATTTCGGGGTCGGTCCGCCGCAGGCGTTTGTTTATGTGGAGGGGTGAACTCACTCTAAATCTGATATCTCATCAACTCAGCCAAACTCACTGCGAACGGTTCTGCTGAGGCCCTACCAGTCTCATAACCTGGAAGGTTCTTGAAATTCCAAGATTTACCTAATAACTCTTTCTCAACGACATTAGAAACATTCAAAACCAAATAATGGGGGTGGGGAGCTTGATTCGGATAAGCCCGTTTGATCATATCCTCGGCAGAGAAGACTTTGGGTCCGGCACTAGTGACCTTCAACAAGTCTCCGGATTCATCATCCCCTCGCGTATGTAACAAAAGGTACCGTGCACCTACGGTCTTCGGATCCAACACCAACGATCCGCGCTCGCTCCCCGTCCTGAAGTTGTACAATCCGTGCTTTTTGATCCATGCTCGGTGCGCCGTGTCTTTATAGAACCCCACCAAAACATAGGTCTCATCCGGTATTAGACCTCGATTGTCGTCATAAACTTCCGGAAGAGCCTCCGAGATGGTGAAATCGTTTCTCCATTTAGGATCTTGAATTCTGTAAGTTTGATAGGCTTGTTTTTCACGCCTACTTGTACGGTTCACAAAGTGATCAGTAATTTCAACCAGAAACGCTCTCAATTCCTCTATACCTGTGTCCTCAGGCTTAGGACGAATTGAAAACGCACCCAGACCTGGAACGATTTCATGAAACGCAGAGGGTTTAACTGGTTTTCCATCGCCGGGATATAAAACATACGCTCCTCCTGTTCGCCTGATTGCATCCTTATAAGCATGCATTTTCAACAGATCGGCGTTCTTGACATTACCCCTTCTGAACTCCTTTTTCTCATCCGGATCAGCATTGGCACTCGACTCCATCATCGACTTATAATCTACGTCTACCCTATACTTGGCGTCGAAATGCACATGGACAATGAGTTCCTGTTTTTCGGCCTCATCCGCATTAACTCCAAAAGGCCATATGGACAATGTATAGTCTGGTCGTAATGTAGAGGTCCAACTTCCGGAATCTAGATAGTCTGATTTACCTGTGAAGGATCGGTTGTAGCTGAAACGAATGCTTAGTTTCCGGCCATTCTTCTCGGTAGTTCCATTAAGTGCGATGAAATCTCCCTGCCTCAGCGACAATGTCATCCCATCCGATGAAGGTCGGATCAATTGATCGAGTTCCTGCGGTTCGATCTGGTATATCGATCGAATCAGTTCAAGAAGCATGAAGAACAGCCAATACTCATAGAGTGTTGCAACGTCTTTTTTTCCGGCGGAATACACATCATCGCCAGCACTCCAGATCAGCTTTGCAGCGAGATCGAACATCAACCAAACTTTGAGAACTTCCCGATAGCCGGCCTTACGTTGTAGAACCGGACTGTTGAGTTTCAACAAAGTGGCGCGCGATTGGGACCGAAACACGTCGTGTTGCAACCAGCCCTCAATGCGTTCAGCCAAACGCCGGGCTTCCGCCTTCGTGGTCGCACCGGCATTTCGGGCCGCTTCCACATCCTCGCAGAATTTCAGGAAACTTTCGAGCGCATGTTTCACGAAGCGATTTTCAGCAGTATTAACCGTATCGGTTTTTAAGGTGACACTGATGCGGTCGGGAATAGAATCCAGACCGATATCTCGGAGCGGATGTCCTTTAGGAACAGGAACTCGGTTCGTTCTTTTCAAGATCTCGCGGATGTTCGTGGGTGAGAATCGACCCGCTTGCCGGATATCCCTCAGCTCGATTTTGTCGGCCCATTGCGTCACTGGCGCCGACAAAACCCGCAGTACCGCCTCCTCGAATTCCTCCGAACCGACCACCGCTTTCACAAACATGAAGCGTTGATAGAGGACGTCCGAGGCATCTTTGGAAAAGTCGGACGTCAGGTTCTGTGCCACCACCGATTCCGACTGCAAAATCAGATCCACGCACTTTTCCGTGATGAATTCGAGCATGGTTCGGTAATCACCCCTATATCCCGTTTTCTTCGAACGGACTTCAAGGGGTAAGTGGCCGACTTCCGCCCCATCCGACTTACGGTGAATGGGCAGATTCAATGTGCCGACGAAGATGTTAGGTGAAATGACACCCAGGTGCGGATGGCTCTTCATCGGTTGTATGATGTTCTCACCGTAGGGTCCGAACATGAAGTCTTCTGATGAAAACCCATACTGATAAGTGTAGCCCTCCTTCATCTGATATTGGGCTTCCCCATGCTCCGCAGCATCAAAGCCTGCGTCGATCAAACTACCGGGCTTTGTCTCGTATAGTGTAATTTTCAGCTTGTCTTCGATATGGTCAAGCTTGATTGGAACACCCGGATTGCCCGCCATACTCATGCCTCAGCGTAGCTCGCGTAACCATTGTCAATGGCGTTGCGGTACATGCGCCAGATTTTATCGAAAGAAATGGGGTGTATGATCTCGAGGCCCTCCTTAGCAACATTGTAGTCGCTTAGTTCCAAAACTTTTTTGATGGCCGGCGCATCACTTTGCTTTTCATTCACACAAAGATTGGCCAATTCGATCAGCACATTTGCTAATTTCCGTCGGGATCCGTGCAATTTGGGAAGGAGCTTCTGCATGACGGCGATGTCGATGATATCATTCACTTTCAATTCAGGATCCAACACCGACAAATGACCAGCAAGACGATGGATATCACTAGCGCTGCGATATCCGAATTCCGCGCCGACCTTCTTCAATTGCTCGAAGAAGTTCAACAAACGACTGTTAATTTTCTCAGAATCATTCGCTCTGATCTCATTATTTCTCGACGCATCGAGAAACGTTTTCGCTTGAGATGACCCCCTTGTTTCCAATTTGGTCAGATCCAGTGTCTTATCACTACCGAGATACTCTGCCATTTCTTGCCGACTAACTCGAAATTCGATCACATTCGCTCGATCGAGAACCTTAGGACTGAACATGTATGTGGTTTCATCGATGTTCACTGTTCCGATTATGAAAAGATTGTCAGGGATGTAGAGTTTGGATGGGATGTTGTCCAAAGCTTTCTCGGAAGAATGTAAAAGAATGCCTTCCCGCGACTCCATCGTACTCAGGAAATCCGCAAAATAGCGCTCCACATGGCTGAGGTTCATCTCATCAAGAATGAGGAAGTAGGGTCGCTTCTCATCTCTTTCAGCCCGAATAATCAAATCCAGCACACCTGTCTCTGGTTTTACATATCGCTTATCATCCAACGCGTTCCGATAACCCAACAGTGGTTCCCGATTCGTCCAATCTGCACCGACGGGCACCAACGCGTATTGATCTTTCGACTCGCAAATCCACATCGAGAAGGCTTGAGCGAGTTTTGTCTTGCCAGACCCGGAAAGGCCAGTGAAAATGAGGAAACGCTTGGCGAGGAGGGAGGCTATAGTGCGACTGATTAGCTGTTGCGATGACACTAGGCCAGATTTCAATATTCCACTTGAAAATGATGCTATTGCCGCAGTGTCGATTGTGGACTTATCATCGATCTGTAAACTCCTCGATCTCGACTCATAAAACTTTTTGAATTCTAAATACTTTCGCCACGTAGCGCGGTATTCACCGTGATTTTGATCATTGATATCCAACCATTCTTGATGGGATGCCAACTCTTTGTCTATCCGGGATAAATCAATCTTCAAACTCCATATATCAAAATCTGGACTAACTAATTTTTTAACTTTAAGCCATTTTGACATCCTTTCAAGTGATCGACCATAACGACCTGGAGTAGCCTGACTTTTAAATCCCCCATGATCTTTCAAATACTCAACGTAAAGATTCTTCATTTATCAAGAATATAAATTCATGTTAGCTATTCCTAAAATCGAGTAAAAAAGTCTCCTCATTTATTTTTTCGATTGTATAATCTGTGCGACCATAGCGCTCGAGGTCTTCAACTCGTACAAAAGCCCCTTCTGGTATTCCAAGACGACCTCGAAAGTACCGCCCCATATCACTGTTGTTATTTGTAGTTAGTATTGCTTTTCTACTTCCTTGGGCAACTACACAGTCGAATGAATAACCATCGTCGGTAATCATCGAAAACGTGTAAGCGCGTTCTGGTAAAAAGCCTTCTCTTCTAGCATCACATTTTAAACTCAAATAAGCTTGATTAGGTTCTCTATTAACTGTTACAAATACCCCTGTCTTTCGGTTAAATCTTCGTTCAACTCTTTGCCCCCAATTCAAGCCTGAGATCCTTGGCAAAATTCCTTTCTTATCCAGGAAGCTGATAGTTACTTTTCGATTGGGTATATCCCATCTGATTTGCCCAGCTGGAACGCTATCAACACGTGGTTGTCGTGCAGTTGCAGGTACCACTGCTTTTAAATCCATTACATCTACACTACCATGTAATAGATAGGTGAAAAACTGATGGATTTCCGACGGATCTTCATTGCTGATTTGATTCAACTGTTGATCAGATAGAAATCCATATTGACTGTAGTTAGCAGAACCTGCGAAACCAACTACGGCTTCGTCGAGTGTAAACCAAGAATATGCTTTTGCGTGAACTGGTGGACGCCTTTCATAGTAATATGCCTTAAAACGACCATCATACTCATTTACTAGATTTTGAAATGAAATTAGATCATTTCGTTCTGATGGCATGCCAATAATAAGATTGACCGTTACACCAGGTCTCGTTTTATTGAGTTCGATAAGATGTCGACGAGCAAATGTTGCAGATGCATAACCGCTGACTATGAACAAACTATCCACACGGTGGGCCCTGGCTGGTTCAATTAGGCACCTATTGAACAAATCATCTGTATACATAAATCAAGGCTTTAGTTCAGAATACTCCAAATCTTCCTCTGCTACCATGTTGCCAAAAAGGTCTTTATTTCGAATTTCGATATTTGGATTAGTATGTGGATAACTGATTCTAGCAAATGATTTCAATATCGCATTGAATATTACCTGAACACCCTTTGGGGGGACCGCCATACCAATTTGTTTCCTAACACTCTCTTTCGAACCCAAAAAAACAAAGTCATCAGGAAATGTTTGCAATCTAGCTCTTTCACGATTGGTTAGGGCGCGATTTTCCGCCCAATGGTATATATGAGTTCCTCCACCACCACTTCCAGTCACAGTATATGCTGGTTTCTCAGGGTGAAGGCGTTTGTAGATTTGAGAAATCTTAGCACCAACAACATTGAGTCGCAATTCATCCGGCATTGTCGCATTAAATGCATTCTCCCCGGGGCGAATATGTCGAAGCCTTTCAATCACAGTAAGTGATTGACGTGTCAATTCATTATTGTATGCATCGATCTGAATTGGTGGGTTTTCGATCGCTTCTCTTGACGTCACAATTCTGGCATTGGGAATAATTGGCACTTTGAACTCAACAGGAATATCGTTGCGAATGCCGACAATAATAATTCGATGTCGCGCTTGCGGCACTTCATATTGTTCAAATCGATATAGGTGCGCTACAACTTCATAACCAACATCTTGGAATTCTTGAATAATTTGTTGAAAAGCTAGGCCTTCATTCGATTTTCGAAGCCCACTTACATTTTCAGCAAGAAACCACTTTGGCCTAAATGATTTGAGCGCCTTGACACCATAGGTGTACAAAGGACCATACTCTCCATTAATCCCAAGTTGCTCGCCAACTATAGAGAAATCATTACAGGGGAACCCGAATGCTAAACCATCAATCGGACCAAGTTTTGAATAATCTAAAGTTCTGACATCCTCACAGATAACGGTCTCATGGTCCCCGCTACAGATGTTTTTAGCAAAAGTGGCACATGTGTCATAGTCAATATCATTTGCCCAGGCATGCTGAATGGAATATTTGGTGTTGTGCGCAACAAAACCCGCGTCACGAGCTCCAATCGCAATACCGCCTGGCCCACAGAATAACTCTCCTAGTTTAAATGTCACTTCTTTCAATTTGATCCTTCTAGTGTTTTCATCTAAACAAGGTCGGCATTTTCTTTATTCGATACACGCATGATCGTTCCGAAATTCGTGCGCTTCAAACCTCAATAATTGAGAATTCATCAATTTTAAAGATGCCCATTCTTTTGTAGTTAGGTAGCTGTTCAGCGATCTTGAGAGGTGAAAATATCCACATGAAAAGATACTGATTTCACAGTGACACAATCTGTCACCGGCGCAGTGTATGTTGCTCTATGAAAACAATTGACAACCTCCCACCCGATTCGATCGACCCGATCGAAACCTGCTTCCCGCTCGAATCCGACGGGTTCGACCGCGAAACCGGCAAACGCTCCACCATCACCGACCGCCTCCATTTTGCCCTGATGGATTTCGCCGTTCCGGATGAGCTCCGCCCGAACTTCGGCTCCCTGAAATCCCATTCCGATGCCTTCGATGCGGCCTACTCTGTCTGTGAACTCATCATCGAGGCATCCCGACGAGAGGATCTCCAAAATGCTAGCGTATTTTTCGACGAGGATGAACCCGCCTTGTATTTTTACAGGAATGATGGGAGGTAATGATCGATCCATGCCCCAATGAAAGCCCACCGAGCAATTCTTCTCCCATACTCCCATCCTCCTGTTAATTTTCTTCCTCCCTGTTATATTACCGCATGCGCTACCTCCCCATCCTCACCCTTCTGCTCTTCGTGGCCTGCCAGGAGATCGACGAGCCTAACATCGACCTCCGCGTCCTCGCCTCCACCGGCGATTGCTTCCCACCTGTCGCGCCCGATACCACCGCCACACCCTACACGGGGTATCTGGATCTGAGCAATGTGACGTCCGTGATCGGTCTGTACAACCCGACATCCACTACCCTCCGCATCCACAAAGGCATCCTGCGGATGACCCTCGAGCCCGGCCATTACTCCATCCGCATGCGGGTGGAAGGATCCACCGATCATACGTTCCAGGTCACCGACGCCGAGCCGGTCGAAGGGGATGTGTACCTGCGGAAGTGCACGAGTTATTGATTTTACAGGAGGACGGGAGGAGAGGAGGTAATATTCACAAGAGGACGTGAGTACGGGAGTATTTATTGGCAGGCACGAATTAGAGTTTCCCGAGAAACACCTCGGGTATGCTCAATTAACTGTGTCAAAACCATAATTGGATAAATTGACACATGAAACAAGAAGACACAAAATTTGATTTCGAGGCCTTTTCTAAAGAAGCGGCCGACCACTTGAGAGCGGGTAAGCCGATGGTCGGCCAAGACGGGGTGTTCACACCCCTGCTCAAGGCGATCATCGAAGCGGCCATGGAGGGTGAGCTAGACTCCCACCTGAGCGACACCCGCAAAACGGCGGGGAACCGGCGCAACGGCAAGACTGACAAACAGCTGCAAAGCCCATTGGGAGGTTTCCATATCCAGGCGCCGCGCGACCGCAACGCCAGTTTCGAGCCTCAGATCGTCCAAAAGCGCCAGCACAAGATCACCTCTGACATCGACGCGCAGATCTTGGGGTTGTACGCTTTGGGAATGAGCTACGAGGACATCCGCCGCCATCTGGCCGAGATGTACGGCCTTCAAGTCTCCGACGGAACCTTGTCGGGGATCACCGACCGGATCATCCCGGAGATCAAGGACTGGCAGAACCGCCCACTGGAGAGTCTGTATCCGGTTATATGGTTGGATGCGATGCACTTCAAGGTGCGCCAGGACGGGGTTGTGCAATCCAAGGCGGTCTACAACATCCTCGGGGTCAATATCGAGGGCAGCAAGGAAGTGCTCGGCATCTATTTTGGCGACAGTGAGTCCAGCCGGTTCTGGCGTCAGGTGCTGCATGACCTCAAGCAGCGTGGGGTCTCCGACATTCTGGTCGCGTGCATCGACAATCTCAACGGGTTTGCCGATTCCATAGAAGACCTGTTCCCAAGCACCGATGTCCAACTGTGCTTGGTCCACCAGATGCGTAATTCGATCAAGTACATCTCCGATAAGGACATGAAGCCGATGGTGGGCGACCTCAAGAAGATCTACAAAGCGGAAAACGTGGATATGGCCGCCCATCATCTTCGTCAAGCGGAGTTGCGATGGGGTGCCAAGTATCGGGTCGTGTTCAAGAGTTGGAATGCGAATTGGGACAGGCTGACCAACTTTTTTGACTATCCACCCGCACTGCGGCGGCTTATTTACACCACCAACCCCATTGAGAGCTACCATAGGATGATCCGCAAGGTGACAAAAACCAAAGGTGCCTTCAATTCAGAGACCGCGATCTTGAAACAGATCTATCTGGCCACGATCAATGCTCAGACCAAATGGTCTGGATCCATATTCGGCTGGTCGGCAATCCGAAGGGACCTGTATGCTTATTTTGAAGACCGGCTCTTAAAAGATGACACAGTTAATTGAAGACTCCC